>NZ_JBGJZN010000003.1:0-652500 GCF_042610465.1 Paenibacillus diazotrophicus | reverse complement strand
AAGAGCGATTGCTCATTTTGAAACTGACGATTCATTAAATGAATCTTTTAAAAATTAACGCGTTCCATTTGTTCAGTTTTCAAAGAACTTGCTCCTGTTATCTTAACACCTCATGTCAAGCACAGGAATTAGATCATATCATATTTCATTATTTCTTGTCAACTTATTTCTTCTTCGCTTGTTCATTCAGCGTCGATGTCTCATAAGCACAAGAGATAATATATCATGCCGATCTGATGTTTGCAAGCTTTTTTTATTAATAATTGAAGTAACGCATAATTCGCACGTATAGGGCACAAATTGATTTCCATAGTGCAATATATATGGCTACAATAAAGCTAAATTAAAATCTGCAATACCAACATTCATAATCCGTCTGGAAAGGAGAAACAATGAACGACAAATCCATACAGGACTCACCGCCTGTAATAAATGAAGCGAAGCAGCGCCATTTGCAACAGACTACCATATACCGTATTTTATTGGCCGTCAGCTTTGTCCATTTATTTAACGACTCGATTCAAGCGCTTATTCCAGCAATGTTCCCTATTCTTAAGGACAATATGTTGCTCTCTTACGCTCAAGTAGGATGGATCGCTTTTGCTCTCAATATCACATCTTCTGTGATTCAGCCCGTTATCGGCTATGCCGCTGACCGTAAACCACGTCCAATATTGCTTCCGCTAGGGATGTGCTGCACCTTCGCCGGTGTATTCCTGCTGGCTTTTGCCGGTAATTATGTATTGGTGATATTCTCAGTGATGCTCGTCGGATTCGGTTCCGCAGCATTTCACCCGGAAGGCATGCGAGTAGCTCATATGGCTGCGGGACAGCGCAAGGGATTATCACAATCCATCTTTCAGGTTGGCGGCAATGCCGGACAGTCCCTGGGGCCGCTGTTAATGAAGTGGGTATTCATCCCGTTCGGACAGATGGGAGCGCTTGGATTCACCGTTATTGCCGCTGCAGGTATCGCTGTTCAGACCTATGTAGCCAGCTGGTACCGGAAAATGTTGAATGAAGGATATACCTTCCGTAAAAAGTCTGCTTCACGCGCCATTGATCCTGCACGCAGCAAAAGTATTTTGACGGCCACTATTATTCTGGTCTTCCTGGTATTTGTGCGTTCCTGGTACGGTGCGTCTATCGGCGGTTACTATGCCTTCTACTTAATGAAGAATTATGGGATGTCCATTGATGATGCCCAAATCTACATTTTTATGTACTTGGCTGCTGGTGCGGTTGGCACATTCTTCGGAGGACCGCTTGCTGACCGCTTCGGACGGCGCAATCTGATCCTGATCTCTATGGTGGGAACCGTCCCTTTTGCACTGGCGCTTCCTTTTGTGAGTCAAACCTGGGCGCTTGTTCTGCTGGTGATATCAGGTTTCATCCTATTATCCAGCTTTTCAGTGACCGTGATATATGCCCAAATGCTGTATCCGGGAAACATCGGGACGGTCTCCGGACTGATAACTGGACTTGCTTTTGGACTAGGCGGTATTGGTTCTGTCGTCATTGGTGCGCTTATTGACCGGATTGGCATCATGTCTGTATTCCTAGCTTGCGGGTTCCTGCCGCTACTCGGTCTCCTTGCTCTACTGCTCCCCGGAGATCAAAAACTGGAGGAATGGGCTGCAGAATAATTAACAACATTTTCAAAACTATCTTACGGAACCATGCTTCTCCTCTGTTGAGAACGCCCCAAAGAGAATTATTCATTCACAGCATTATGCGGTACAATTAGTTAAAAGTTGAATGATTCCAATGATCTCGGGTTAGAGGAGGAACACCATTGAAAAAAGCACTGGCAGGGCTCCGCAAAGGGTATGGCAAAAAGCTTGTTTCCATTCACATGTGGAATGCATGGCTGGTATTGATTCTGGCAGTGAGCGGTTTATTGCTGGTTGGCGGTTTCTGGCGGGAGCTGCTTGGGGAGGGGCGGGTGTGGCTGAAATGGGCGCATATCGCTTTTGGGCTGGTGCTGCTTGTTCCGGTCCTCTATTATTTGCTGCTTGCAGCCAAGCATTGGAAGAGACTGAAGGGAAAGAACTCGCAGAAGTCCAATGTGGTCTTTGTAATGGTGATGCTGATCGGCTGGATTTTATCCGGGATTGTCCTCTGGCAGTTCAGGATTGCCGGTCCGAGAGCGGCCAATACGGCGCTGTTTATTCATGATCTGCTCACATGGGTAGGGCTTCCGGTCATCATCTACCACTCCATTACAAGGGTGAAATGGCTGAAAGAGCCCAAGAAGCGCTCCATTGTGCCAGAAGTGGCAACAGAAGGTGAGCCCTTGGATATCAGAGTTACTCAGAAGCCTACTGCTTCTGGTGGACCTCAGCCAGTATATACACGGCGTGGTTTTATTAAAGTGGCTGTCGGAGCGGGTCTTGCGGTAACGCTTGGGCCTACCTTTGTACGTTGGATTGGCAAATCGTTGCAGCTTCCTGGAGCCGCCGAGTATACAGCAAGCAATGCTAATATCCTCGTTCCTGATCCTGTGCCTCTAGCGGATTCCTCTCCTCCCATTGGAGGCGGAGCAGAAGGTAGTTTCCGTGTATATACTGTAACGGATATCCCTGCCTTTGATAACGGCAATTGGTCTTTTACTATCGACGGTCTCGTAGACAAAAAGTTCACTTGGAATTGGGATGAGTTCGTCAAGCTTCAGCGTGAGGTTCAGGTTAGCGATTTTCACTGTGTCACCGGCTGGTCTGTCTATAAAAACACCTGGGAAGGCCTCCCGCTCGCAAGTCTGCTCGATATGGCCGGAGTAAAGAACATGGCAACGACTGTGAAATTCTATTCTGGTGATGGCGTCTACACCGATTCACTGACTCTGGCTCAAGCGCGTATGGAAGATGTAATGGTCGCTGTGCTTCATGACGGCAAACCTATTCCGAACCAGCTCGGTGGCCCTGTACGTCTGGTGACTCCACAAATGTATGCTTACAAATCAGTGAAGTGGCTGAACCGGATTGAACTCATTGAAGAAGATCATGTAGGCTATTGGGAACAACGCGGATATGATAAGGATGCCTGGCTGCCTAACGCGAAACGGGTATAAGGACAGAGGTAACTGTGCTATATAAGCTGAACTTAAGCATGATGGACGACTGATCTGAGAAACCCTTGTGGATCAAAGATTTTTCCAATACAGCAAGTTGGATTCATAAGTTCCAAGGATCCACTATAATTCCTTATAACAAAACGCCCGTCCTCCTGATTTGCAGGGGACGGGCGTTTTGTTATCTATGACAATGAGATATCAGAATCATACTTGCCGCAGCCTTCTTCCTAGCCTTCCAATAGCCGAAGCAGCTCGTCCTCATCCTCGATGACTTGAATACCCAGCTGCTGAGCCTTGGCTAGCTTGCTGCCTGCTTTTTCGCCGGCGATGACGAGATCAGTTTTTTTGGAGACACTGCCGGACACCTTGGCGCCAAGCGCCTCCAGCCGCTCTGCTGCTTCTTCACGGGTAAGCTTCTGCAGCGAACCAGTAAGCACTACTGTTTTGCCGCTGAAGAAGGAATTGGTATTCACTTGGCGCGGAGCTTCCGGTGCCTTCGCTTCTACACCGAGTGTAAGCATACGGTTAATACTGGTTACTACAAATGGATCTGCGAAAAAGCTTACGATGCTCTCGGCTACAATGCCGCCAATGTCAGGAAGCCCGGACAACTCCTCTGCGGTAGCATTCATGACTGCTTCCAGGCTTCGGTAGTGATCAGCCAGCATTTTGGTGGTTGCTTTGCCTGTGTTCGGAATACCCAGCGCAAACAGGAATGACGCAAGGTCCCGCCCTTTGCTCTCTTCCAGCGCCTTAAGCAGATTGTCGGCTTTCTTCTCCCCAAAACGCTCCAGCTTCACAAGCTGCTCGAAGGTCAGTTCATATAAGTCCGCCGGTTCCCGCACATCCAGTTCCTCATGCAGCTGTCCGGCCGTCTTATCGCTGAAGGTCTCAATATCCATCGCATCCCGTGAGGCAAAATGAGTGATCCGCCCGATGATCTGCGGCTTACAGTTCAGCTTGTTGTTGCAGAAGAGGTGGGCGCCGCGCATTTCCAGCGGGAAACCGCAGGCCGGACAATCCTCAGGGAATATAATCTCCCCCCCGTCACTCTCTTCTGTCACCTTGCCGAGAATTTCGGGAATGACATCGTTCGAACGGCGGATGAACACACGTGTCCCCAGAGCATGCTTGAGGTTCTTGCGTTCAATATCTCCAACGTTGTTCAAGGTACAGTTCTGGACAGTAACTCCTGCCAGCTCCACTGCTTCCACGCGTGCCAGAGGAGTGACTTTGCCTGTGCGGCCCACGTTCCAGCTGACCGACTCCAGGATCGTTGTGGTTTCTTCCGCTTCGAACTTGTAAGCCACCGCCCAGCGCGGGAACTTATCGGTGTAACCTAACACCTCACGGATACGGAAGTCAGTTACCTTGATAACCGCGCCGTCAATCAGATAGTCCAGACTCGAGCGGCTCTCCTCGATCTCTGCCAATTGTTCGGTAACGTCGTCAAAGTTATCAAAGTAGGTAAGGTACGGATTGACCTTAAAACGGTTATTCCTCAAAAAATCCATCATTTCCTGATGGTCTGTGAACTGTACACCCTCCGCATAACCTACATTATAGAAGTAAGCGTTCAGCCGGCGGTCGGCGGTCGTCTTAGGGTTGAGGTTACGCAGCGCTCCCGCTGCCCCGTTACGGGCATTCTTGAGCGGTTCAGCAGCCCTAGTATTATAGTCAGCCAGTACAGATAGATTCATAATTCCTTCGCCCTGCACTTCAATGAGACCTTCCTGGAATGGAATCGTTAATGGGACTGATTTGATGGTCTTTACCTGGGCAAGGATGCCTTCCCCGGTCACCCCATTACCGCGGGTAGCCGCTTGTACAAGCACTCCGTCGCGATAGGTCAGATTCAGCGTTAAGCCGTCAAACTTCAGTTCTACCGCATAGCAGGGCGCCGGAAGAGGATGATCAGGATTCTTGGTATTGTAATCATTCACCAGCTTCAGCAACCGGGTATTCCAGCTGCGAAGCTGTTCAATATTCTGCGCTTTATCCAGACTCCATAGCGGAGCCAGATGACGGTGTGGTGTGAACCCTTTGAGCAGTTCTCCCCCTACGCGCTGAGTAGGTGAATGAGGCAGCACGATGCCGCTCTCTGCTTCCAGGGCTACAAGCTTATCGTAAAGTGCATCATATTCTTTGTCGCTGACCTTCGGCGCATCCAGCGTATAGTAATGATAGTTATATTGATTCAGCTCAGCTACGAGCTCCTCCATAGTGTGCATAGCATCCATCGGGGAACATCCCTCCATCAAATAGTATCCTACGGCTAGCGTGGACTAAAAACGCATTCGTTAATCGCAAGCGAATTATTCGACTTTGGTGATTGGCGCAAAGCCGGCCAGCAGACGCTTCACACCCATCGGCGCCGGAAAAGCAATCTGCAGCTCCGTATCGTTGCCGCTGCCCTTCACGGAGACAACGGTGCCGGTGCCCCATTTGCCGTGGGAGACCTTGTCGCCGGCCTTGTATTCGCCGGGCGCCGATGCACCCGGAGCGCGCTGCGCGCCTCCGGTGGCCACGGTCACGCGGCTCGCACTAGCCGCCGCGGACGCAGTGCTGCCGCCGAAGCCGGCGCTCCCGCCGCCTGCCGGCGCATTACCGGCAGCGCCGCTGCGGCTGCCGAAGTTCCCCCGGCTGCCACCCCCGAAGCCGCGGCCGCCATAAGCACCGCCAACCTCCGCTCCGCGCCGGAAGCGGTCTGAAGCCCCACCGGTATCTTCCTTCAGTTCCTCCGGAATCTCCTCCAGGAAGCGCGACGGCGGATTCGCCGTCGTCCGCCCGAACAGCGTGCGCATCCGGGCGCAACTGAGGAACAGCTGCTTCTCCGCACGGGTGATCCCTACGTACGCCAGACGCCGTTCTTCTTCCAATTCATCATTGTCCTGGAAGGCCCGGCTGTGCGGGAATACGCCCTCTTCCATCCCGATAATGAAGACAGTCGGGAACTCCAGCCCCTTAGCGCTGTGCATGGTCATCAGCACAACCGCGTCACTGCGCTCTTCATCATCGTTCACGCTGTCAATGTCTGCGATTAGCGCCAAGTCGGTCAGGAAGGAGACCAGCGACTTATCTTCATTGTTCTTCTCGAATTCCATGGTGACTGACAGGAATTCGTCGATATTTTCCAGCCGGGAGCGGGATTCAAGGGTGTTCTCATTCTGCAGCTCCAGACGGTACTGGGATAGCTCCAGAATCTTCTCCGTAAGTTCCGTCACTGACAGGAATTCCACCATACGGTGCAGCGCCTCGATCATATCGTAGAACTCCACCAGAGTATTGCGCGTCCGTCCGGCGAAGCCAAGGTCATCCACCGTCTGCAGCGCACGGAAGATCGATACACCTTGAGAGGCAGCGGCTGCAGCCAGCTTGCCTACTGTTGTATCTCCCAGCCCCCGCTTCGGAACATTGATAATCCGCGTTAAGCTGATATCGTCATCGGGATTGGACAAGAGACGCAGATACGCCAGCAGATCCTTGATTTCTTTGCGGTCATAGAACTTGATCCCGCCGACAATCTGGTAGGGGATATCAGATTTGATCAGAATTTCTTCTATTACACGCGATTGGGCATTCGTCCGGTACAGGATGGCATGGTTCTGGTAGGCTTGGCCCTGCTTAACACTTTTGCTGATCTCACCCGTAACAAAGTAGCCTTCATCATGCTCAGAGTCGCCGCGGAACACTTTGATCTTCTCGCCTTCCGCAGAATCCGTCCACAGCTTCTTGGGCTTCCGTCCCGTATTCAGCGCAATCACGCCATTGGCTGCATTCAGAATGTTCGAGGTAGAGCGGTAGTTCTGCTCCAGCATAATCGTCTTGGCTTCGGGATAGTCCTCTTCAAAATTCAAAATATTCGATATATCCGCTCCGCGCCAGCGATAAATCGACTGATCACTGTCGCCGACAACACAAATACGGTGATGGCTGTCCGCCAGCATCCGGCAGAGCATATACTGCGCCCTGTTCGTATCCTGATACTCGTCGACATGGATGTACTTGAACTTCTTCTGGTAGAAATCCAATACCTCCGGCACTTCCTTGAACAATTCGATCGTCTTCATGATCAGATCATCGAAGTCCAGCGAGTTGTTGGCTCTCAGCCGCTTCTGGTACATGGTATATACTTTGGCCACGAGACCTTCCATATAATCGCCGATTTTCTGTTCATATTGTGCGGGCGTAATGAGTTCATTCTTGGCAGTACTGATCATCGACTGGACAGCCTTGGGTTCAAACTTCTTCGTGTCGATATTCAAATCCTTCATGCAGTTACGGATAACGGACAACTGGTCAGTAGAATCCAGAATGGAGAAGTTGGAGGTGAACCCGATCCGCTCAATATCCTTGCGCAGAATCCGCACACTCATCGAGTGAAAGGTGGAGACCCAAATATCCCGGCCTTCCGGTCCTACCAGCTTGGAGACACGTTCCTGCATCTCCCGGGCGGCCTTATTGGTAAAGGTAATCGCCAGAATCGCCCAAGGCGGCGCTTTGCGGTTCGCAATCAGCCAGGCAATGCGGTGGGTAAGCACACGTGTCTTCCCGCTTCCTGCTCCAGCCATAATCAGCAAGGGACCTTCAGTGGTTTCTACAGCTTGACGCTGCGGAGGATTAAGCCGGCTAACGGCATCCTGTATGTTAACAAGTTGCATGTGTGACATGCTCCTTTCTGAATAACGTGAATTAAAGGAACGGTATCGCCGTTCTTTTATAGGGTAAAGTCCATCTGCGGGGTTCTCTTAACCGCCTGTACGGTAAGCAGCGCCTGCTGCACATCCCGGTAGATGATATTCCCGACCACTACTGTATCACATAGGGCAGCAGCCTGCTCGGCTTCTGAATCAGAGGTAATCCCGCCTCCATAAAATAACTGACTATACTCAACAGTTTCTCTTACGGTCCGTACCGTCTCCATATCGCCAAAGGTACCGCTATATTCCAGGTAGACAATGGGCAGGCTCATCAGCTTGTCTGCAATCTGCGCATAAGCAGCGGCACCTTCTCCGCTCAATGAGCAGTCGGCACCTGTAAGACGAGCCACAGCAGAGTCCCCGTTCAGCACAATATATCCTTCTGCAAGGAAATGCTCCCATGGAATCAAGCTTCCATAACGCTCAATCGCCCGGCGGTGATGACCCAATATCCAGTCTGGTTGCGGGCTGTTCAGCACCATGGGAATCAGATACAGATCAAAACCCGGCACAACCGCCTCAAGGTCTGAAACCTCAAGTGCACAAGGAAGTTCGAATTGACGCACTCTTGCCAGCAATTCAGCCGTATTCTCATAAGTCACTCCGGTAGAACCACCGACCAGTATCGCGTCCGTCCCCGATAAGCAAACCGCAGTAAGTTCAGACTCTCCGAGCTCCCGGTCCGGATCCAGCTTAAAAACATGCCTCCACTGCCGAATCGTTTGCCTTATTTCATTCATCTTCGTCCATCCTCTTTATTCAACCGATTAGATTGGGTACGATTTACATGCTTTTTATTCATGCCAAAAACACTTCCGCTCCCGCAAAAGCTGTACCTCTAGTCTATGCCAGCAATAAGGGGGGTGTCAATTTAAAGAGCGGAAAAATGCGAACATTTTTTCGCCTTTTTCCGCTCTTTAACGCAGCCCTTTGAACTGGCTCAAATCTTCCTCAGAAACAAAGTCTGTATAGAACCCGTCCACACCCATGCGCGATAATTTAACAATCTCTGCTTCGTCATTAAGAGTGTGCACATAGATACGGGCTCCGGCTTTTTTCAGCTTCTGTACAAAACCATAAGTGGCCCGTGTGTCAGGCATGGTGATATCCACACCGCTCTTTTTCACAAAATCAATCACTTGGTCATCACTGTCCTGTGACTGGTATAGGGTATACAGCACCTCCGGGAAAACATGCACTTTGTTAATCACACCCAGCATGTCCTGGCTGTAGATCTGCGGAACCACCCGATCCAAAAGGTTCGGATCACGGTGTTCAGCAGCCTCGGTAAGCAGCTTAAACTGCTGTGTTATCAGCTCCGGCTTAATCTCCTTCGTATCTGTAACGATATAGGTATCCGGATAGGCCTGCATGAGATCTAGGATTCTCTCCACATCCAGGGGAGAATAGATATTCAGAATGGGACTGTTCATAAAGTGGGCATAATCCTGCACAGCACCTTGTCTGGCAGCAGGCAGTATCGTTTGTTGGCCCAGCAGCTTGCTCATATTATTCGTCCACTCATGACGGGCGACCAGCTGATCGTCAGTTGTAAGGAGTAAATCCACCTCGAAGACCCGGCTTCCTTGCTCGTAATTGGCTACAAAGGCTTCAAAAGAGTTGGTATACGCATGTCCGTTGATTCCCCCCATAGCATGGGCAACGATCCGGTGGGATGCGAAGCCGGTTGACGGCTTATTCTCTTGGTCACCGAGGGTAATCACTAACATAGAGATCAAAGCAAAAATCATAACGACTGTGGCAATAACTTTTGTTTTTTTCATAGATGTGGTTTCCTTTGCAACAGTTAGATTAAAAAAGAAGAAACGGATGTGTCTTCCTCAAATTTCAAGGAGGGCACCCGTTTCAACAGGTATAACTATTCGAATGTAATAAGTTCAGTAAGCATTTTTGAATCCGTTACGAATGGTCTTCCATATAATCCGGATATCGAACAGCAGCGACCAATTCTCGATATAGAAAATATCATGCTTGATCCGCTCCTCAATAGAGGTGTCCCCACGAAGGCCGTTACTCTGAGCCCAGCCGGTAATTCCCGGACGCACATGATGCTTGACCATATACTTCGGGATTTCTCCGCGGAATTGCTCTACGAAAAAAGGACGTTCTGGCCGCGGTCCCACCACACTCATCTGGCCAAACAGCACGTTGAAAAATTGTGGCAGCTCATCCAGGCTAGTCTTTCGGATAAAGGTTCCGAACCGGGTCCGACGGGGATCAACGGGAGTACTCCAGCCCGTATCTTCCTCCCCATCCTGCTGCATCTTCATCGAGCGGAACTTGTACATCATGAAATTGCGCCGGTTCAGCCCTACCCGTTCCTGCCTGAAAATCACCGGCCCCGGGGAAGTCAGCCGCACACCGAGAGCCACAATGAGCATCACAGGGGACATCACAATAATGGAAAATAGTGAGAAAAGGATATCAAAGGCGCGTTTGGCCAGCTTGTTGCCGGTCATATCCAGCGGAATGTCACGCACATTAATCATCGGCATTCCCGCAAAGTTATCAAAGTACGGACGGGCTGGCAAATAATCGAAGAAATCAGGAATAATCAGCGTCCGTACTCCGGCCTTCTCGCAGGCGGCGATAATTGCCGGATATTTAGAATGGGCATCCAGTGGCAGAGCAAGAATTACTTCGTCCACCGGCAGCATTTCCAGCATCCCGGGCAATTCATCCACTGTTCCCAAAATCGGCTTGTAGCGTTCCCCTTCAATGCCATCCCATGTGTGGTAATCATCCAGAAAGCCAATGGTCTCATACCCGAGCTCCGGGTACTGCACCAAGTTGTTGTAGAATCTTTTACCCAAAGTACCAGCCCCCAGAATCAGGACGAATTGACGGTTGAAGCCTTTTTCGCGGAGGGACTTCAGCATTTTCTTCAGTACGTAGCGGTACAGCATGATAGACAGGACATTTAAACCCATATAGATCGCAAGGTATTGCCGGGATACGTCAATTTCTTTCAGAAAGAACATCAAGCCGAGCAGCATAAAGATGGCCATGATATGCACCTGAAAAATTTTAATGAACTCGTCGATGAAACGTTTTTTGCGCTTCGGTAAATACAGTGCGAGCACAATTCCAATTAATACAGAGATTGCGCCGTAAATAACGCTCCAATAAGCATATGATTCCACAGGCAATGTATTGTAGGATTCGAGTAGACCACTTCTGAATTTAAGCCACCAAGCCACTAGAAAGGACAGTTGAATGACCAGAAAATCGGCTACCATATACAGCTGTGTCAAAAACCTCTGATTACGGCGAATCATAATCTCACCTCAGCATTCGATTCCGTTCTTGAACCGGACTCCCCGGAGACTGTAAGGCTCTGCGCCGGCGAAGGCACGGCCTGGGGACGGATCAGCGCATTGCGTACCAGTGAAAGCAAGAACTTCACACCCACTCCGGCATAGACCGCTCCATTTATCATACTGTTGTACCGCTTGCTATAATGCTTGCGGTGAAATAAAATCATTGCCCGATGGAACTCGTACACGATCTTGAACGGTCTGCGCCGTGCACTGCCGCCCTTGAGATGTACAATGGAGGTCTGCGGGTAATAATAAATCCCCCAACCGGCCTCCTTGATCCGGAAGCACCAGTCCAGATCCTCACCATACATAAAAAAGTCCTCATCCAAGCCGCCGACCTGATCGATGGTCTTGCGCCGCAGCAACATGAATGCCCCGACCAGGCAATCTACAGGGTAATCCTGATCAGGATCCAGATAACCTAGTTGGTAACCATTGAATCTTGGCTTGTCCGGGAACAGCTTACTGAAGCCAAAGGCATAATAGAAGGAAGCGGATGGGGTCGGAAACCCCCGCTTGCACGCCTTATCCAGCGAGCCATCCGGCAATATCACTTTACAGCCCGAAGCCCCAAGATCCGGCCGGTTATCCATAAAGGAGATCATCGTCTCCAGCGTATCCTTCCGAACAACCGTATCCGAATTCAGCAGCAGCACATACCGACCTGAAGCCACTTCCATTCCCTGATTATTAGCACGGGCAAACCCGACATTTTCACTGTTAGCGATTAACATCACACCAGGAAATTCCCGGCTGATCCGCTCTACCGAGTCATCCCGGGAGTTATTGTCTATTAGAATGATTTCATAGAAAAAATTAGTTACCGAATCATACACCGACCTCAGACAATCCATCGTCAGGCGGCATGTGTTGTAATTTAGGACGATAATACTGACATCTACACTCAATGCGGGTACGCTCCTGACAAATATAGTAATCTATCGACAACCATTATAACACAAAAACCTCCTTGATAGGCGTAGCCGACCCGGGAGGTTTTAACAAATTTATACATATGCATAGAGTAGACTGCGGGACGTAGTGGTAGTGCCCGCTCGTCTTCTATTCAACTTTTCACTTCGCTTCTCATTTCCCACTTCTTAATCTCTCAACCTTTGCCTGGATATACTTGCGCTTTTCCTTGAGGTTCTTCCATTGTGCAAAAAAGGAGCTCCAGGCTTGGATTAGCTTCGGTTCCTTTATCAGCATATACCCGTGTGCCGCGAGCTCGTAGGGCAAAGCATAGAGGAATGTTGAAATCAGCTTGCGGGCAGGTTCGTTTTTATAGATCATTTTGTAGCGGTTAATATAGGAAATTCTCCGGATGAACATTGGTTTGCTGTCACGACCAGAAGTTTTCCAGCCCCGTTCGTGATAACCAATCGCTTCAGCATCATAATAGGCTAACCAGCCGAAGAGTCCAGCCCTCCAGGCCACATCCACATCTTCCTTATAAGCAAAGAAATCCACATCAAAAAACTCACCGTTCACACTGATGTCCTCAATCATCCGCCGGGAGTACATTGCAGCCGCCCCAGACACTCCAAATACTAACCCGGATTCCGGCCAGTTCACCGCAGGCTCTCCCGCGCCACGATCAAAGGCACGCCGTGCCCTGTTCATCCGCAGTCCCGTGCTGTCTACAAGAGAGTCATCCGCTTTTAGCAAAAGCTTGCCGGTAGCACTCCCGATCTGCGAGTTGGCTTCCATCTGCTTGACGAGTCTGGATACATAATCCGGCGCAAGCGTCAGATCCGGATTCAGAACCAGAACATAGTCTGTATTCGTGGTAGCAATAGCCTGGTTATGGGCGGGGGCGAAGCCGGTGTTGATCTTATTTTCGATGAGAAGGACTGAAGGCACGCTTGCCTCCATCTTTACGGTATCCTCAACTGGGATACTCTGCTGATGAGCGGAACGGACCTCAGCTGCGATTGAATAGCTGAACTCCCTCGCCTTATCGGTGCTGCCGTCTGTTGAGGCATTGTCTACTACCACGATCTGTTCAATAGGATAGTCCTGTGAGAGGACTGCGGTCAGACAATCCTTAATATCCTCCGCGCTGTTGTAGGTAACAATATGTACGCTGACGGTTTTGTTATTGATCGTATGATTGATATTATTTATTTGGTTATTCATAAGAGTCCTCGGATTCTGGTATATGTAGCAGGTAAGCATGCTGACCCAAAAGCTGAACCAGCTTCACTCTATTATACCGAAAACAGGAATGGGCGGCTATGTGTGCTTGTAGGGGTCTACTTCATAAAAAAACTCCCAACCGCCAGGCGCGGTCAGGAGTTCTCACTTTAGTTAATCTATTATCATGTTATTGAGCATTCCTTTATTTCAGCTCAAGCAAAAAGTCCCTTAGCCCTTCACGCCATGGCCGTATATCCTGAAACCCGTTCGTGCGAATGGATAGATGCTCCATCACTGAATACGCGGGACGCGGCGCCGGACGTGGGAACTGCTCTGTTGTGCAGGGTTCCAGCTTTGCGGTAAATTTCAACCCCAGGATATCCTCCGCTTCAGCGAAAATCGCCTGTGTGAACTCATACCAGGTACAGAACTCACTGTTCGAAGCGTGGTAAACACCGTACTTCTCCGTCTGTATAAGCTCCAGTAAGAAGTTGGCTAGATCCACCGTATAGGTAGGTGAACCTACTTGATCGTCTACTACCTGGATCAGTGGTTTCTCCTGTCCCAGCTTAAGCATGGTTTTCACAAAGTTATTAGCATACTTACCATACACCCAGGAAGTACGCACGATGAAGAACTTCGTGGATAAAGACTGCACGAGGATTTCTCCAGCCCGCTTCGATTTACCATAGATAGTGTTAGGATTGGTATTATCATATTCATGGTATGGCCGTGTTCCCGTACCATCAAAAACATAATCCGTGCTGATGCATACCATCTTCGCTCCCACCTTCTCCGCAGCAAGTGCTACGTTCCGGCTTCCTGTCGCATTAATCAGATAAGCAGCATCGATGTCAGTCTCTGCGACATCTACTGCGGTATGAGCGGCACAATGAATCACAGCATCTGGCTCAAATCCACCGATGGTCTCCACGCACTGATCCAGATCGGTGATGTCCATCTCCTGGCGGTCGCAGCCTAGCACCTCATGACCTTGCGCCTGCAGCAACAGTACCAAATCCTGACCCAATTGCCCGGCTGAGCCTGTTACAAGCACCTTCATCTTAGGCATTACAGAGAATCCCCCAGACGGCTGCCGTACTGGAGCGCGGCATATTTCTGGTATTCCCCCGATTGGATACGGGTCCACCATTCCTGGTTATTCAGATACCACTGTATCGTTTCCTTAATCCCCGTCTCAAAAGTATGCTTAGGCTTCCAGCCCAGATCTCTTGTGATTTTGGTAGGATCGATGCCGTAGCGGCGGTCATGGCCAGGACGATCTTGAACATAAGTGATCAGTGAATCCGGTTTGCCCAGTTCCTGTAGCACTGTGTTTACAATATGAACATTCGTGCGCTCATTGTTCCCGCCAATATTATACACTTCACCATTCACACCTTCATGAATGACCAGATCAATGGCACTGCAATGATCCTCAACATACAGCCAGTCACGGATATTCATTCCATCGCCATAGACCGGCAACGCCTGATCCGCAAGTGCTCGTGAAATCATTAGCGGAATAAGCTTTTCAGGGAATTGATAGGGACCATAGTTGTTGGAGCAGCGGGTGATATTTACCGGCAGTCCAAATGTCTCATGGTAAGCACGTACCAATAAATCCCCGCCCGCTTTACTTGCCGAGTAAGGGCTGTTTGGAGTTAGTGGAGTCTCTTCCGTAAATAACCCGGTAGCTCCAAGCGATCCGTATACCTCATCCGTAGATACCTGAACGAACTTCGTAATACTGTACTTTTTAGCCGCGTCCAGGAGCACTTGCGTACCCAGTACATTCGTCTTCACAAATACTTCCGGTTCCAGAATACTCCGGTCCACATGTGACTCCGCTGCAAAGTTGACCACAACGTCAACGCCTTGGCCAATCAGCGAATCCATCGCCGCCACATCAGTAATATCCGCCTTAACAAACGTATAGTTCGGATGGCCTTCCACGGATTTCAAATTCTCCAGATTGCCAGCGTATGTCAAAGCGTCAACATTGATGATCTTGTAATTCGGGTGCTGCTGCAGCATGTATATTACGAAGTTGCTGCCGATGAATCCGGCTCCGCCGGTAACAAGCAGTTTCATTTGTGTACCCACCTTTTTCCTAGAAGTAATGATGTATGAACCACTTCCGCCCGGAAGCGATTATGCACAATTAGTATTAATCAAAGTTTAACTCCGCATCCTTTAATAGCGGATGGCGCTGGTCTTTATCCGACAACACAGGAGCAGACGTCGGCCAATCAATGCCAAGCGCCGGATCACTCCATAATATGCCGCGGTCATTCTCAGGGGAATAATATTCGTCCACTTTGTATAAGACTTGGGTGTTCGGTATTCAAAATCCTTTAATGTTTAAAAATTAATACGCTCTTTCTCAACAACCAAAGGTCTTTTTAAGACTTGAGTATGAATAGATCCAATATACTCTCCAATAATCCCTATAAAAAATAACTGAACGGAAGAAAATAAAAACAGCCCTATAATAAGAGGAGCAGTTCCCATTGAAAAGTAATTCCAGAAAATTAATTTTGCAATTAAATAAACTATAGCTACGATTAAACTCAACGCAGACATAGTAAACCCTAGCATAGCTGCTAGCCGCAAAGGAATCTTGGAATGATTTGTAATGCCAAGCATTGCAATATCATAAAGAGTATAGAAGTTGTTCTTTGTTATACCACGTTTTCTTACGGGTTGAGTGTATTCAATTTTATAGCTTTCAAAACCAATATCAGAAATCAATCCCCTAAAATACGGATATGGATCATCTACTTCTTTTAGAATACTAATAATTTGCTTATCGTACAGCCCAAAACCAGTATTGTTTTTGGTTAGCTCTATCTCCGATACTCTATTAATAAAATTATAATACATTTTTCTTATTGCAAACATTGCTTTGCTCTCATGGCTTTCAGTCTTAACCCCAAGCACTACTTTGAAACCCTCTTCCCACTTAGCTACAAAATCCTTAATCATTCCTGGAGGATCTTGCAGATCTGCAACTAACAGTATTACAGCGTCTCCATCTGCTTGCAACAAAGCATGGTAGGGAGAACGAATATGTCCAAAGTTACGAGAATTTACAATTATTTTAGCATTTTGATCATCCTTGGCTATTTCTTTTAAAATAGCTACCGTGTTATCTGTTGAAGCATTATCAATAAAAATATGATCATAAATATAACCTGGCATCTCCGAAAAAACAGACTTTACTTGAATATAAAGTTCGCGGACATTTTCTTCTTCATTATAGCAAGGCGTTACTATGCTAATTTTTCTCATTGTTATTCCTCATTCTAAATTGTTGGTAACCTGACTTAACACTTTGTAAAGAGGTATAGTAAGGTTGATAGCCTATGGTTAGAGCATTATTATATAAAGAATAATAATTGGTCTTTGAGCCTGTTATAGAATCATTTCCAGCATTTGTTATAATTTCGTATTTTAAACCATGCTCATCCGCAAAATAATCCAGGATCTCAAATTTTGTTGCTGGCTGTAAGGAATATACGTCATATACATTATTTTGTATATTCTCATCAAAGCAAAACTCCACTAATCGAAGAAAATCATCTGGATGTACATAATCTCTTTTGATATTCTCTGATGAGGTATGTAGTATTTCCCCTGTCTGAATATGTTCAATTATGTCAGTTACTAGAAACCTCGATTTCAAATCAATGTAAGCACTAAAAAAGCCAAATACCCGAAGATCTACTATTTTTAAGTTTTTCAGACTTCTATGCTTGGCCTCCATATTCAACTTAGATATGCCATAATAATCTTTGACAGATAAATTATTTATATTCAAATTCAAATGTTTATGGCTTGTTGCAGGCAGTTCAAATTCAGATCCATAAGCAGCCCCACTACTAAGATTGATGTACCTAGTAGTAGGCATAGTTTGCAAATATTGCAGAATCCGATTGTCGTATTGTTCGGTAATTTGAAATACATTGAATGGATTATAGATCAAATCTTGCGGGTTTCCTATGCCTATACAATTAATAATAACATCGTAAACAGCCGCTTCTTCAAACTGTCCGTATTCGCACAAATGGACACGTTCTGTGATTTTATTCTCATCTAAAAAAGAAGTAAGCTTCTCCTTAGAACGAGCGAACAAATACAATTGATAATCGTTTGTAGTTGAAAGACCGATTACTAAGTTTTTAGCAATATGACCTGTAGATCCCAATATAGCGATATTCAAAAGCTTCTTATTTAACACTTCCAGAGCTCCTTTAGTTAGGGATATCCATTTCATCTACAAGATCGACTAACATTATCTTTTTCAACTCTTCTCGATCTAGATAAGGGTACATATCTTCAATCGGTCTGTTTACAACAAGCTTAGGATGAACTTCAGTCTTTTTCTCTAATATTACTTCGATAAAAGCAGGTCCTTCTGTATTCAGAAAACTCTCAAGTTCCTGCAGATCATCCATTGATTTCATCAGAAATGCTGGGATTGCATATGCTCTAACGATATTAATAAATGAAGGATTCGGATTTACTGTTGATTGTTGTCTACCCTCAAAGTATAGATCTTGGAATTGTCTCACCATTCCTAATGAGCTATTATTCATAACTACTATCTTGATGGGAAGATTCAACCGCACAATTGTATCTAGTTCTTGAATATTCAACTGAAATCCACCATCTCCAGCAATGACTAAGGTCTCATCACCAGTTGCTAACGCAGCACCTATTGCTGCTGGTATAGCAAAACCCATGGCTCCCATACCGCCTGAATTCAGCAATCTTTGGGAATGTGATAATTTAAAAGATTGAGATGCCCACATTTGATGTTGTCCAACATCTAGGCAGATTGCACCAAATTCATCTGATTTCGATGACAGAAGTTCCATGAAATGATTGGGTTCAATTTCATTCCCTTCAGGACTAAATGAATAAGTAGGATAGCGACCTTTCAATTGCTCAATCGTATTCAACCATTCAGTGATATCTGGTTTATCAAATCCTGCCAGTTCGTAGTTTATTCTCTCTAAGAAATCATTTAAGTTTGCCTTTACAGCAAGAGTAGCCTCCACCTTACTGTTTAGTTCATTATAGTCAATATCAACATGTATCTTTTTAGCTCCACGTCCAAAAGTATCCGGTCGGGTTCCTGTCTGTCTGCTATCAAGCCTTGAGCCCAAGATAAGCAGTAAATCACAGTTAGCAAGAACGAGATTGCTGTATCTATTACCATATGAACCTATTAATCCTGAATACAATGGATTGTCATGTGAAATCACATCTAACCCCATTAAAGAACTAACTATGGGTATTCCTGTTTTTTCTATGAACCGAGATAACTGGTCTGTAGAATTACTTACTCTAACCCCACCACCTGCTAGAATTAGTGGTCTCTTGGCTTCGCTTAACATGCTGATAATATCTGCGATAATCGAGTCATCAATATGTGAATCCCTTGAAATCACTTTATATTCCTGACTATCGAAAAAACTAACTAAAGTCTCGGGTTCAATATGCGCTCTTTGGATATTCATTGGAATATCTAGCAGCACCGGACCAGGACGACCGTTTTGTGCAAGATAAATCGCCTTTTCCAACTCATATCTTATTAGAGTGGGATCTGTCACCATAACAGCATACTTGGTCAATGATTCTGCTACACTAACAATATCCGTCTCCTGAAAACCAATTTGTCTTACAGGTCTGTCGAACTTATACTCATAGGTATTCACTTGTCCTGTAATAAACAGGCATGGAACTGAATCGAAGAAGCAACTTCCAATGCCAGTAAGCAAATTCAAGGCACCAGGACCGCTTGTTGCCATAGCCACTCCAAGTTTCCCATTCATCCTTGCGTAAGCCTCAGCCGCAAAAGCACCTGCTTGTTCATGGCGTACAGAAACACATTCCATATCATCTCTGAACGAGACAGAGTCCAGCAAGTGAACAATTGCTCCCCCGATAAATTCAAATACATGAGATACTCCTTGTTCCTTGAGACAGTCTATTACGTAGTCTGATAACTTCAAGTAGATTCACTCCTTATATAGACTGTTGATACTCTTCAATTTGTCTCGCACAGACGTCAACTATGCTATTCCCTTCTTTATAGGCAATTGTAAATTCAATGATTTTGTCAATTGCTTGTTCCAGGTTCCAACGTGGGTGCCACTTCAACTCAGCATTAGCTTTTGAACAATCCAACTTAAGATATTGTGCTTCATGAGGCTGGGAGCTGGTATCTACTTCATAACTTGCTCCGGTCCACTTCCGGCAGATTTCCTGCACAATCCATTCAACAGGTTTAGCATCATCATCAGCTGGACCGAAATTCCAGGCACTTGCGAATTTTTCACCTTGATTAAATAAGTTTTCTGCTAGTAATAAATATCCACTCAATGGTTCAAGAACATGCTGCCACGGTCTAATGGAGTGGGGGTTACGTATAGTAATCTTTTGATCATTAAGAATAGATCGTATACTATCTGGCACAAGACGATCTG
Source organism: Paenibacillus diazotrophicus (assembly GCF_042610465.1). Taxonomy (NCBI): domain Bacteria; kingdom Bacillati; phylum Bacillota; class Bacilli; order Caryophanales; family Paenibacillaceae; genus Paenibacillus; species Paenibacillus diazotrophicus. The sequence continues at coordinate 632,750 of NZ_JBGJZN010000003.1, read as the reverse complement.
CTGCCCAATCACCACCGCCAATCACATTTCCAGCTCTTGCTGATGCAACAGCGATCCTTCTGCCGCCTATTAGGTTGTTCAAAAAAGAACTCCGGTAAGCGCTGGTAACTAGCTCAGAGCAAGCCTTACTGCTTGAATATGGATCATATCCACCCAACGGCTCATTTTCTCTATAGCCCCAGTGCCACTCTTTATTCTCATAGCATTTATCAGTTGTAACGTTTACGACTGAAACAACACTTTCACAATTTCTAACTGCTTCCAGTAAATTTATCGTCCCCATGACATTAACTTCATAGGTTTCGACTGGACTTCTATATGATTCTCTTACTAATGGTTGTGCAGCCATATGAATCACTATTTCTGGTTGAGCTAACTGCATGGCCGCATTTAATTGTTGACCGTCTCTAATGTCACCTATCACATTATTCTTTAATAAGGTTTTTATATTACACAACTCGAATAAACTAGGAGAAGTAGCAGGTTCTAATGCGTACCCCGTAACCTCTGCTCCCATTGACTTCAGCCACATACATAACCAAGAACCTTTGAATCCCGTATGACCAGTTAAAAAAACTTTCTTACCATTCCAAAAAGATTTATTAATCATTACACATTCACCGACTTTGTATCCCAAGTTTTCCAAGGGGCCTTCCCACTGCTCCACAGATCTTCCAAATGATTTTTATCCCGCAACGTATCCATTGGTTGCCAGAATCCTTCATGTTTGTAACCAAACAGCTCACCATCACGCGCCAAACCTTCCAGTGGTTCCTTTTCAAAAAAGGTCTCATCACCAGAAATGTAATTGAATACTTCAGGCTGTAATACGAAGAAGCCTGCATTGATCCAAGATCCATCACCTTTTGGCTTCTCTTGAAAACCTTTAACTTCATTATTCGCCGTAATATCCAGTGCTCCGAATCTTCCACTTGGTTGTACTGTAGTTACTGTTGCCATACGCCCATGCAATTCATGTTGCTTAACTAATTCAGATATATTCACATCGGAAACACCATCGCCGTAAGTCAGCATAAATGGTTCGTTTCCAATGTATTTTTGTATTCTTTTAACTCTTCCTCCTGTCATTGTATCGACACCTGTATTTACCAGAGTTACCTTCCACGGTTCAGCAGTATGAGTATGTGTAACCAATTGGTTATCGCTTGTGAAATCGAATGTAACATCCGACTCATGTAAGAAATAATGTGCAAAATATTCCTTTATATAAAATCCTTTATATCCAAGGCAAATGACAAAATCATTAAATCCATAATGAGAATATAACTTCATAATGTGCCATAAAATAGGTTTCTGCCCAATTTCAATCATAGGCTTCGGTCTGAGATGAGATTCTTCGCTGATCCGTGTTCCATATCCACCTGCAAGAATAACTACCTTCATTTCATTAGCCTCCGAACTATTTTTTATCTAACACAAAGCTTCTGATCTTACTAACCACGTAGTCTATTTTCTCTTTGGTTAATCCAGGATATACTCCCACCAAGAATGTATCATGCATGATTTTATCAGTATTCTTGAGATCGCCACTTATTCTATAATTCACATTATGGAAGGCTGGTTGACGAGTTAAGTTACCAGCAAACAACATGCGTGTCTGAATACGATTAACTTCTAAATACTCAACGATCTCATTTTTCGTAAATTTCGCGCCATCCTGTACAGTTAACATAAAACCGAACCAACTTGGATCTGAATTTTCAGTAGCTCTCGGAAGAATAAAGTGTTCTCCCAAATCCTTCAACCCTTCATATAAACGATTAAAATTATCTTTGCGTGCTTGAGTAAAGGTAGGAACTTTTTTAAGTTGCTCTACACCGATAGCTGCCTGCATCTCTGTAACTCGTAAATTGTAGCCAATATGAGAGTAAGTATATTTATGGTCATATCCGTAAGGCAAGGATCCCAATTCCCATCCAAAGCGTTTATTACATGTATTATCACAACCGGATGGACACCAGCAATCTCTACCCCAGTCTCTGAAAGACTCTATGATTGATTTGAGCAGAGCGTTATTAGTATATACTGCCCCACCTTCACCCATAGTCATATGATGTGGAGGATAAAAACTTGATGTACCGATGTGCCCGTGTGTACCAGTTAATTTACCGTTAAATTTAGAGCCAAGCGCGTCGCAGTTATCTTCAACTACCCATAGATTATACTTCGCAGCGATTTCCATAACCTTGTCCAGTTCAAATGGATTACCCATTGTATGTGCAACCATGATAGCCTTGGTCTTTGGTGTAATTGCTTCTTCAATACGATCTACAATAATGTTGTAAGTGCCTAATTCCACGTCGATAAATACAGGGACAGCACCATTTTGTACAATAGGCGTTACAGTTGTAGGAAAACCAGCAGCTACTGTGATTACTTCATCTCCCGGTTTGATCTGACGATCCTTCAGCTTCGGAGAGGTTAAAGCGGAAAATGCTAGAAGGTTAGCAGAGGAACCAGAGTTAGTCAGAAGTGCGTATCTAACGCCTAGGAACTCAGCATATTCCTTTTCAAATTGTTTGTTATATCGACCAGCGGTTAGCCAAAAGTCTAGTGAGGAGTCCACCAAGCTTCTCATTTCTTTTTCGTCGTATACACGACCTCCATAGGATACTTGGGTTGCTTCAGGATCAAAATCTTTGTTTCTATCAGAATGAAATAGCTCGTAGTAATTTTCAACTTTAGATAATATATCGAGTCTGATTATTTTCTCAAAATCAGTTTTATTGATTTCGGCAAATGGAGTGATATTCTCCTCAGAAATATTTGTTTTAACACGAGTATCTAAATATAATTTTTCCGTTAAATCCCCGTGTGTAACTACGAAGTTATACTTTTCTGAAAATCCATCGGGAAGATTTGGGGAAAGATTGTAAACCTCAACTTGGTCTCCTCTCACATTAGAAGAAATCAAAGCATATTCACCGGATTTTTTGACTAATACAATTAGGCCTTGCTTTAACATTACTACACCCCTTATGAATTTTTGGAGGTTCTAAAACTCCAGTATTTGTGACCAAAAAAACTAATCAATGTTGTTAGAAAAAGAGCTATCGCTTGAGCTATTAACTTATTCATTCCTATTGTATCAACTAATAAAGTTAATAGAAATAAATTGACAAAGAAAGTAACAGCGTATACTGATATAAACTTTATTGCGCTTCTAGTATTATAGCTTTTTTGTTGAAAAGTCCACTTGTTATTCCAAAAATAACTATGGGCCACACCAATAATATGAGAAGCAATCAATGCCTGCAAATAGTTGTTATTAATAATATGAAGATAGATTGCATAAACACCAAAACCAACAATTGTATTTAAGATTCCAACAATAACAAAACGAAATGTTTGAGTACTCATAAACCACCTCTTTTACTTGCTTAAGCTAGAAATTTCTGGCCCTGTTTTGATTTTTGAGATTGTTTCATCATTGACTGGAACAATGGAATTCCAATCATATCCTTTCTCGGAGAATACATCCGGACTTGCAATATGTCGTTTCAAACCCTTTTCAATTAAAAAAATGCGAGATTGATTCGAAACAAGTTTGCCTTCCTCCAACTTAGCTGTCTCAGGCCAGAGCTTCTCACTGATTGCTTTATAGTTTTCTTTTTTTACGTATATATTTTTTTCAGTGGAATCGTATTCGTTTAGACATTGATAATAATTATTAATATATTCTAGTATTGCAGGTGCAAATTCCGAGTAGACATGTCCCCAAACCTCATTATCCTTTTCAAAGATAATTAATTTGGGTTTATTTCTTTCCAAGTCATTAAGCATTTCTGTTTTGTATGCGTCATAAAACCATGGAACTAGGGTAGACACCCTTGACGCTGGTTTCCTATGATTATTTATATAAGATTGGGTTGTGAGATTAGTTATCCATACTGGATCATTCTCATTTGTGAGTTCTTGGATATATGAATCATAATATATATTCTGTGCTAAAATCCCCTTTCCCTTAAAAATATTTAGACCAGCATTAGGGATATAGCTATTTATGGAAACAAGAAACAGCAGGAAAACTAGGACTTTCATTCCCATTCTCTTAAGCTCGGATATCTCATCAAACCTTATAAAATAGTACTCAATAACATAAGAGGCACAGAAAAATGAAATTATATAGTAATTTAAAGAGTGAAAATCCGTATACCCTCTCATTCCAGTAAACCCTATAAAGAAAAAGAAAATCACACCACTTACTTTACTTTTCTTAAATTGAACACACACAAAAAGTAAGTTGAATATAACCAACAAGGAGTTAAAAATTGAGTCTTTATTAATAGTTAGTAAATAATTTTTTATATGACCAGTCCAGTTTAATGGAGTACTTTTAAAGAGATCTATCGCACTACTACCAAATCCACCTAAGTACTTACTATAATAAGTACGATTCATCTCGTATGCCTGCTCATAAAAATTCTTGAGATTCCCTGTGGCTAAATACCAAATAATTAAAATAAGAAATGGAATGACTATGATCATAATTAATGTACTATATTCTTTAATCCTTGTGCGTATTTCTTTAACTGGTAATGTAAAGACATTATATGAAAATAATAGAGCAATAAAAAAAACAGGGTATACACTAACAAAGGCTGACATAGTTGAGATGAAAATACATATTGATATAACCATCATACTTTTTAACGTTAACGTTTTTTGCTTTTGAAAGATAAGCACTTCGAATAATAAAATTAATACTGCATATCCTTGGAAGACATCACTAAGAATCATGTATCCCCATGTAATATTTAATGTTAGTGCATATAGCAACATAAATATGAGCAGAGATTTCTTCCCAATGTATGTAGAATAGCGATAATACATAAAAACCCAAGTCAACAAAATAACTATACTCATGCATAACCGAAATGTTTCATAATCTCTTACACCAACGATTGAAAAAACAGACATGAAATAATAAACAAATGGAGTATGTTGTGAGAAATAGCCTTTATATATATCTGACCCATTAGCAATATTTAAAGCGCCAAGTAAGTTATCTGCTTCATCCATAAAAGCTGCATTTCTATGATACAGTAACAATAGAGTAAAACTCATTATAAAAAATAAAAACAATTTTAATTTTTCATTTGAATTTAACCTCTCTAGCAAATGAATCCCCCCATAGTGACCTATATGATTAACGCTTATAATTCCCCTTTTAAATGCTCTAAAAAGTCAAAATGTTTACTGTCATCTAAATAGGTTTCTATACCATGACAATTACCAACTAATCTATCGTTTGTAAATTTTGAGCATAAAACCGTAAGCTCCTTAGCTAAGGAGTCCGGGCTAACATTATCCACCGAATGGATATTCCCATGCAATTTCGACAAATTCTTATTCTCATAAGAATTCGTAAGAACTAGCATTCCAAAATGAGCCATTTCTAATGGTGGATAACTAGGATGAGGCGAAATCATCAATGATATTCCTATTGCACTTTCTTTTAATTCATTCGCATAATCATCCAGTGACATTTTTCCTTTAGATTTGATAATCACTCCATTGCCGATATCTATATCGTTGTGCTGTTCACCAGCAGAAATAATCTCCCATTCCATAGGATTGGGCTGAATCCACACCCAGACTCGAAGCATTTCTATAATTATAGAAAATGCATTTCTAGCAACCGAAGGTCTACCATAAACAAGTATCTTCTTTTTCTTGTTCATCATCTCAAAGGGAACCAAATATTTCTTCAAAGATGAATTAAGGCGGGGTTCAAAATAATATTCTTCTGTAAACTTAAAGCCCTTATTATTAAAAAAATCCTTTAACAAGCTCGAGTTAAATACAGCAATTTGCTCCCCTGAGTATTGATAGGTGCTTAATGCCAATGAATATTGGCTAGACCACGCATAAAAGCCTGGTTCAAAATCCTGAATAAAATAAATAATCTTTTTAGGCTTCTGCCCATAATACTCTGCCTGCCACTTCACGATTCGCTGAGCAAAATACGCCGTCCACCATGAGGTAGCAATAAACAGATCCTCTTTCCCGATTGGCATTGTTTTATTGTACCGATCATTGAAAGGAACAATATATGAGTTTTCTATTAAGTCATCTTCAGATGGTATAAGCATATAATCTGAGAATTTGAGTAAATCCTCATCGCTGGGTGCAGCATCTGTTGTAATAATCCGGCGTTGTGATCCACCTTCCATTTTGTATAATTCATTAAAAAATTGGAGAGCAGTAGAAATTCCACCAAATAAATGCTCTTGGTTTATAGATGGGACTAATAAGTTGAGCCTTCTCCCACTGTTCTCGGAAGCTCTGGCATTAAAGGGTGTTATCTCTCCAATATGTGTGTTTAAATAAGAGCTTACTGTAGACTGGTAGGCCTTCTTTATTGTCTTGTTATTTTTTGCCTTTCTAGCAATATACTCAATAAACCTGGACATATTTCATCATTCTCCTTGAGCTAACTTTGGTGCTAGGCTTCTTAAACTTAGGTTCTTATTATAATATGGGTCTCCCTTTTCCAGATAAGGCCCATAGAAAAACTTTGACAGTTCAAAGTCAATCGGTGGAATATATGATGACCTTGATTTGGACTCCAAATGGAACAATCTAACATGTGGATCATAGATATTGACCAATCCATGTTCAAGAGCACGCAAGGAAATCTCAACATCACTTCCACAAATAATAAAATTCTCATTAAATAATCCGATTTTATCCAACGTTTTTTTGGATATAGCAAGGCAAGCTCCTGTGGACGCTGTTACATTCCGAGTAACCATTGGTGATATGTATGGTGACCCAAAGTGATTAGGTTTCATACTTTTAAAGATATGGTCTGCCCATCCCCCTAAACCTATTACAACACCAGCATGTTGAATTGTATTATCCTCATAAAGCAGTAGCCCTCCTACTGTCCCTACATCCTCACGCTGAGCTTTCTCCATTAAGCGTTGCAGCCAATCCTCACTTATAATTAAGGTATCGTTATTCAGGAATACGTATACTTCCCCCGAAGCCTCTCTTATACCGTGATTGTTAAGTTTAGACCAATTGAACTCATAATTCGCATCAATGATACGCACAGCAGGTCTAGTCTTTTGCTGTTCGAACCAATCAAACGTTTCTTTTTCTACAGAGTTATTATTAATAATGAGAATTTCATAATCTGGATAGCTTGTCTTTTGAAGAATACTTGAGACACACGGCTCTAACAATTCAACCTTGTCCTTAGTAGGAATAATAATACTCACTTTCACAGGCTCGACTCTATATCGACTGTCATATACAAAGAGATGTTCATCTTCGGTGGCATACGCATTCATCTTACCAAACACTCTTGCTAAATGTTCATTTAATGCTGCTAAGCCAGCAGTATGTGCGTACGGCTTGGAATATGGATTTGCTGCTGTAGACGTTTCAAGCTCTCTCCACGAATAAAGCACTTTTGGAATGTGATGAATTTTATTAGTAATTTCACTCATCCTCAATACCAAATCATAATCTTGACTACCATTAAACTCAGTCCGGAAACCACCGGCTTTATTAAATAATTCTCTTGAGAATACAAGAAAATGCCCGATATACATTTGTGATCTTAATAGATCAGGTGACCATCCAGGTTTATGCAATGGATTTTTTTTATTACCATGTATGTCTACTTTATCCTCGTCTGAATATAAAATATCGGCTTGATACTCATTAATCGCTTTAACTACTTCAAACAAAGCGTTAGAAGCAATTTCATCATCGTTATCCAGTAGTGCAATGTACTCTCCCTCTCCTATAGAAACAGCCTTGTTAGAGGCATTGGAAATTCCAGAGTTTTCCTCTAGATGAACAATGTTGATACGGGAATCTTGTAATTTATTCAAATAATTTACAGTTTCTGTATTCGTGGAGCAATCATCTACAATACATATTTCCCAATTGGGGTATAGTTGATTTTTAACAGATTCGATAGCTATGTCTAACCATTTAGGCTCTACATTATAAACAGGAATTACAATAGAGATTAGAGGTTTATTATAAAACTGTTCTATTTCGGCTTTCATTGTTTGAAACTCTTCATCACTAATCTCCTGAGACATATAGTTAGAGGTTAGTTCTTCAACAGTCACCACAGATTGAATTTTATTATTTAGCGACTTCAAGCCACTATGGCGAATTTCCTGAATACCTTTCTTGGCTAGCGATGGATTGTTTTTCAATTTTTTCATTATCGATAAACTAAGTCTAGCCTTTGAACGGACTACTTTAGGAACTAGTTTTTTAATTCTATTTTTAATTCTAAGTTGCTGAGAGATCTGTTCCAGCTGATAAATATAACTATCTCTATCTGTTAATGTTTGTTGTAAGGTTCCTAGCTCTGTTTGCAGCATATTAATCTCTTCATGCGTAGAATTAATACTCGTAGCGAATTGCACTTCATTACTTTCCTTTTCAGCCTTTAAAGCAGTATTCAGATGTTCCAGTTCTTTTAATTTATGAAGTAGCCCTTCCGTTTCAATGTTAAGCCTCAATACTTCTTCTTTTAATTCCAGCACTTTTTGCGCCTGAATTCCCAACTCATGATTAACATTATTCAGTTCTTGGTCTTTTTGAAGCAATCCTTCATTTTTAGTCATATATTCTTTATGAGTCAAATCATAATTACTTAATACAACCAAGTCCTGCTCAAGTTGACAGAGTTTTTCAAATGCCGATGAAGTTACACCTTGCTTGCTGCGTCCAGTAATAAATAGTCTTGCCTTTTCTAACTTATTTTGTTTTTGGGTGACAAAAAAGAAATTCCGATAGTTAGAATCTCCGTAATCGTTGTTATAAATATAGTTGTTATAGTAATCGTCAATGGTTGCTCTGTATTCATAAAGTGAAGATCTACCCGCAGCTAAAAAGTGAATTTTGATCATTTTCTCCCATACATTAAGACTTCCATGTGAGAAATTGAGATATGGCCACTGTTTAGCAGCAAGAAAATCTGTCAGCATCTTAATGTCAGGCAATCCATTTTCCCGATGTTCTTCGAGCCATTGATAGTTAAAGCCATACATAGTTTCAAAAAATTTATTAGCTCTAATTTCGGACTCTTCAACTCCTCGTGTATTAAAAGGAGCTGCAAGAATGAATCCATTTTTTGAAACTCTCATTAATTCAGAAACGAATGCCCCTCTGAGCGGGTCACTAATATGCTCGAATACATCAAGCGCTATAATAAAGTCAAATTGATTATCCTCAAATGGCATATTAGTTGCATCCCCTTCAATATATGAAGGATCTTGTTTCAAATGCTCTGGAACAACAATATCTAAGTACGTAACTCTATCATTATGAAGAAACCGCTCCAAGTTTTTGTGTTCATTGGCCCCAACTTCCAAGACAGTAAACACTTCTCCGTTTTCCCGAACCGTGTTTATTATATCCGCAGCGTGCATATATCTTTGATATTGGTCAAATGGTACTATCATCATTAACAACTCCAATTCTCAATGCAGTAAGGTCTATCTTAACACTTCCCAATTGTGGTCAATATAGATACGTCCTTCAGAAAAATACTTATTTACAACAGTAAAACCCACGATTTCCTGTTTATAATCCAGACATACAATACCTTCGTTATTAAATAAACCTACATCGATATTGTAAGTACCCCCAAGTAGAGGAAGCTTTGGAATCACATATTTCACCTTGTGCCTTCCCCGTGAATTAGGCACATCAATTTTCTCTAAGTAGGTATTAGGCCCAAAAATATATTCCCTGTCCGGCGTGTACAAAGCAACTCCTAGTAATAAACCATGAATTACTTTTTCATAAATTTCATACTCTACCTCAACTTCCACTTTATCAAACGTCTTGAATTTTCTTTCATTAATATCAACTTTGGTGATCATTGCCAGAATATCCGGATTACTCGGAATAATCAAGTCCGCATCAATAACTTCATTAAACTCAGTTCCCACTGCTTTTACATTATCATTCTCGTTGTCACCGTTGCTATACTTCATGTAATCTTCATAGAGATCTACAATTTCACTGGACTCACCAATTGCTTCTATTCCACCGTCTTTCAGCCAAACTGCTCTGTTACAGAATCTTTTCACTTGTTCAGTCGCATGGGATACAAATAGAATCGTAGTACCGTTCGATTTAAGTTCCTTCATTTTTTCTATGCATTTCATTTGAAAACGCACATCTCCAACGGCTAACGCCTCATCAACAATTAAGATATCTGGGTCGACGTTTATAGCTACTGCGAAAGCCAGTCTGGCAAACATTCCACTTGAATAAATCTTAACAGGTTGATCAATAAATGCCCCAATGTCAGCAAAGTCTATGATTCCATCCATTTTTTTATCAATCTCATTTCGATTCAATCCAATCATTAGTCCATTTAAATAAATGTTCTCCCTACCTGTATACTCCGGATTAAAGCCTGCTCCCAGCTCCAGAATGGCTGACATTCTACCATTCACTCTAATCGTACCGCTAGTTGCAGATAATACGCCTGTTATCAACTTTAACAGTGTGGATTTCCCAGAACCGTTTCTTCCTAATATTCCAAGAGCGTCACCTTTGTTAATTTCAAAGGATATTCCATTTAGAGCATTAAAATCCTCATGATATTGCTTTTTTGTAGGAAAAACCGATTCTTTCAATCGATCAACTGGTTTCTTATAAAGCTTATATGTCTTAACAACATCTTTAACTTCAATCATGGTGTTCATTGCTTTATTCCCCTTCTTATATGACATCTGCAAAATGGGGTTTCAATTTTTCAAAGGTTTTAATACCAATAACAAGTAAAACAAAACAAAATAACCAAAAATAAAAGGTCTGATAAGGATGGTTATAGAAAGCAATGTGTGAGATAAAGCTATCTCTAAAGCCTTCCACAATGTAAAACATAGGATTAAGCTTAAATACAAATGCCCATGATGTAGGTAGCATTGTATAAGACCAACCTATTGGAGTAAACCAGAAACCAACTTGGAGAATGATAATAATAATTTGATTTAGATCCTTGAAAAAAAGCACTAGTGCTGAGGTGAGAATACTTATAGAAGTCACTAAGGCTACTGAACAAATCACATAGTAAATAACTTGAAGATTAAATAATGAGGGATAATATCCGTAAATACTATAAATAACGAAAATAAAAAGTAAAAAGAAGATATGCACGAAAAAAGCTGATGTAGTTTTAACCATGGGTAACAATTCAATTTTAAATACAACTTTTTTCACAAGATAGCTATATTCCGAGAAAACATTCGTTGCACTTGAAAAAGCTTCTGAAAAAAAGAACCACGGTACAATGGCAACCAATAACCATAATATAAAAGGAGTATCAGAAACATTACCACTCCTTAACCCCACCTGAAAAACAAACCAATAAGTTGCAATAGTAATTAAGGGTTGAATAAATCCCCAAGTTATCCCTAAATATGACGAGGCATATTTTGTCTTGAAATCATTCTTCGCAAGATTTATTATCATTTTCCTTCCAAATAAAATAATCTTCAAGAAATGAACTATATTCTTAGCAGATAATATAACCCAAGTCATAAGAAGGCTTAACAGGCAACTAAGAGCAATGCTCAGAATTAGTTTAACTGTAGAGGTTCCCTTCATCGCTTCATCTATCAATGATCTCGCCGAAAACGTAATAAAGGGATCTGTATTTTTCGTTTGAAATATTAACGATTCACCACTTTTAGAAATAGTTGAAATTTGATTTTCTTTGTACACCAACTCATTCATTTTAACATCGACTTTCGAGTTTCCAATTAAAGCAAAGTCTTCAAGCTCGATGTTTGACGCTTTTGTACCGAAATCAATTCTTAGTTCAATCGTTTCCTTAGGTACCGTAAAGTCCATAGTTTGCCACTCTTGGACATGAGTATATGTAGTATGAAAAGATTTCTCTTCAGACCATTCCTCTCCTGAACCAGTCAGGTAAAATAACTGATAGTCACCAACCACATTGGATTTCACTTTAAAATTCAAATCAATTAATATATTACCAGTTTGATACTTCTCTACAAAACCAAACATAATATAAGAAAAAACTATGAAAAGCAGAGCAAATAATACCTTTTTTTGTTTCATTAAACCGACTATCCCTTCGTCCTTTAGCTTATATCTCATAAAACATTGTCGAATCCAGTATACGGTAAAATGATCATGCAGTCGAGAAATGTTGGAAAGATATATCCATTCTCTAGTCTATAAATACATTCTATTTACAAAACGGAGTCCGTTACAAGTGGGATTATTTAACGGAATAGATCACAAGCCCATATTTCTCCTTTCATTTAACGATATTACTGTTAGATTCATCGCAGTTTGGTAATAATGTTATAATTTTCTTGGCAAGGTATCAGCTTTATACATTTTGAAGCTTAAACAGTACTAATAAATAGATAAAATAGACAGGCTCTTATTAAGCAGAGTAAAATGGAAATAACCTTGCTTTCAGAAAGACATATTACAAGACTAATAATTATAACATTCATCATTCACAAAGGGAGAGTTGAAATAAACAATGAAGGGCATAATTTTAGCCGGTGGTAGCGGAACGCGACTGTACCCCCTAACCATGGTCACAAGTAAGCAGTTGCTACCCATTTACGACAAACCTATGATTTATTATCCCCTATCTACATTAATGTTAGCGGGGATCAAGGAAATCCTGATTATTTCCACTCCAGAGGATACACCGAGATTTGCCAATTTACTTGGAGATGGGTCACAGTTTGGGATCTCTCTCGAATATATTGTCCAACCCAATCCAGATGGTTTAGCTCAAGCTTTTATTTTGGGTGAATCTTTTATTGGTAATGATTCAGTTGCTATGATTCTCGGCGACAATATATATTATGGAAATGGCATACGAAAAATGTTGCAACGTGCATCCAGTAAGGATGCTGGCGCAACAGTATTTGGATACCATGTACAGGATCCCGAGCGCTTTGGTGTGGTGGAATTTAATGCGGAAGGCAAAGTGCTCAGTGTTGAGGAAAAACCTGCTCAGCCTAAATCGAATTATGCAGTAACAGGCCTATATTTCTATGATAACCGCGTTGTTGAGATTGCCAAAAACGTGAAACCATCGATCCGTGGAGAACTTGAAATCACTTCAATAAACGAGGCTTATCTTAAACTCGGTGAATTGGATGTTGAACTCCTTGGTCGCGGCTTTACTTGGTTAGACACGGGAACACATCAGAGTTTAGTTGACGCTACTAACTTCGTAAGAACGATAGAGGATCATCAAGGGATTAAGATCGCTGCCTTAGAAGAGATTGCATATATTAATGGATGGATTACAAAAGAGCATTTATGGGAATGCGGACAAAAACTAAGCAAGACCGGTTACGGTCAGTACCTGATGAAAGTAGCAACCGGAAAAATCCAATACTAAAAATGTAGAAGGTGTGGGAAACATGCAATTTATCGAAACAATCTTAGAGGGTGTATGGGTTGTCGAACCTCAAGTCTTCGGCGATCATCGTGGCTGGTTTATGGAAACCTACAGCGAAAGTAAATTCATTAATAAAGGAATTTCACTGAATTTCGTCCAGGATAATCAATCCTTCTCTGCAACTAAAGGAACACTTCGCGGACTTCACTATCAGCTTAATCCAAAGGCACAGAGCAAGCTTGTTCGTTGTACGCAAGGAACTATCTTTGATGTTGCCGTGGACATCCGTAAGGGAAGTCCCAATTACGGGAAATGGTTTGGGATAGAGTTGTCAGCCGATAACAAGAAGCAATTACTTATTCCAAAAGGTTTCGCTCACGGGTTTATGACTTTAACTGAGAATGTTGAAGTACAGTATAAATGTGACGAATTGTATGCCCCCCAGTGCGATGGAGGAATATTGTGGAGCGATCCTTCTATTGGGATTAATTGGCCTATCGATGTAGTACCAGTGTTATCAGCAAAGGATGAAACAGCACCTCTTTTAAAAGATGCAAATTTGAATTTCACATATTAATCTTCATTAAATAAATCTTAACTTCCAATAAAATCGGCCTAAAAACTTATACTTGTTCCAAATGGAACGATAAGTTTTTAGGCCAAATATATTTTCAAGCTATCTATTTACCTCTCTATTATTGTCTGCAGTCAATGAGTGGTCGGGAAACCTATGAATATGTTAAAATATCCACGTACCTACAGGAAAAGGAGATTATAACGTGTCGAAACCAGTATACGGTAAAAATGCAGTGCAGTCGAGAAATGTTGAAAAGATATCCAGCCCGGTGTGGGCATTGGTGGTTGCTTTCATTCTATTTTTGGTGTGGACCCCATTTCAAGTAGGATTGTTTAACGGGCAGCAAATAGATTTTGAGAAACCGATCTACGTATCTGCGCTGCTAAGCGGCCTTATGCTGCTAGTCTGGGTAGGATTGTACTACAAAAAGTTCAAGCTTGAGGAGCAGCGGGACCTTGTAGTTGTGGCTTCGATACTGCTACCTGTAACGTATGCTCTGTCGCTATTTGTCGCTGCTTCGCATTATATGGCGATGAACATTCTCTTTATTCAGAGTATGTATATTGCAGTATTCATTATAGCGTTATATCTACTCAAGCAAAAGCAACTAAATGTTGTCATTCAAAATGTTGTGCTGGCCATTGCTTATTTCATTGTAGGTTTCGGGCTCCTGAACTGGCTGGGGAACTGGAAATTCGCCGGAGGGCTGGTTGGTTGGTTCTCCAATACTGTACGCAGCGGTAAATATATGGACGCGGTCATGACCGATTCTAATGGCCTGCGGCTGACCTCCATCTTCCAATATGCGAATACATATGCAGCTTTTCTGATGGCATTTCTGTTCGTGGCTGTCTTCGCCCTGGTTCGCTCCAAGAAGTGGTACGGGACACTGACTCATGGATTTATGCTCGTACCTATCATTGTATCTTTGTTGTTGACCTTGTCCCGCGGTGGTCTGGTCATGCTGCCTGTAGTCTTTATCCTTCTGCTTTTGTCATTGAAGCCTTCCAAGCAGATTCTCTGGATTATTCATCTTGTTATTGCGGGCCTTGCTTCAGTTGCTATTGCCAGCCCGATGACCAATCTAGGAACAGAGCTGAATACTACCTTCACTTCTGCTGCGGCTCTCAAAGGCTGGGGTTATCTGATTGGCGCTTCTGCAGTTGTCGCTGCTCTTAGTTGGGTAATTCAGCGTTATATGGCTCCATGGCTACAGAATAAGCTCAGCGGCTGGGAATCACGCACACTTGTGGGGCTGTGGCTACCGCTCCTCTCCGTTGTCCTGGTTGCTGTTGTTGCCTTCCTACTGATTGGAACAAGCGCTCGCAGCATTCTGCCTGCCAATATGGAAACTCGGCTGGAGAACATCAACTTCAAGCAGCATAGTGTACTGGAACGTATTACTTTTTATAAAGATGCCGTAAAGGTCATCAAAGACTACCCTATTCTTGGCACTGGTGGCGGGGGCTGGGCATCGCTGTATGAACATTATCAGAACAACCCATATGTAAGCCGACAGGTGCACAACTTCTTCCTGCAATATTTAATTGAGGTTGGTATTGTCGGATTCATAGTATTCATGGGCTTCATTGGTTATATCTTCTACAAATATATCCGTGCTTATCTGAGACGCGACAAAGATGAATTTGAGAATGGATTCTTTTTCTATATCTTAGCCTTGTCAATTCTTCTGCACAGTCTGCTGGACTTCAACCTCAGCTATGCTTTTATGGGAATTCTCATCTTTATAGGTCTGGCCGGGATGGGTGTTGCCATGGACAGCAAACCGCTGAGCCGGAATTGGAACAAAACAGGCCTGCGTTATGGATATCTTGCGGTACTGACGATTGGTACGGTCTTCATGATATTCTTGTCGATCAGTTCAATCAGTTCCAGCAGTTCCGCATTGAAGGCCAAACAGTTGATTGGTGTCAGCCAATCCTATGAGGAACTGAAAGCTCCATTAGTTGCTGCGCTCAAGGATCGCCCATATCATCCGGAGGCAGCAGCATACCTATCCTCTATGGACCAGCAAGTGTTCAATCAGACCAAAGATGAGAAGTACTTAAGCGAGTCGTTCGATGTGGTCAATCGCGCCCTCAAGGACGAACCTTATAATAAACAGCTATTACAGCAGCTTGCTAGTTATTACGACCTGAAGGGACAATCTGATCTCGCCTTAGCTGTCTATCGGGATAATGCAGATAAGTTCAACTGGGACATTGATTGGTACGATGCTCTGATCAGCCGCTCTCAGGTGTTAGCAAGTGCTGCAAATGTTCAAAAAGACGAAGCGAAAACAAAGGAATACCTTACTACAGGTCTGGATGCCTATAAACATGTAACTGATGGTGTAGAGCATTTGAAGACTCTGCCTCCTGAGCAGATGCAGGGGCGTCCGTTCTCAGTAACACCAACGATTGCTCTGAATGCAGGCAAAATGCAGCAAATCGCAGGACAAAAAGAGGATGCGGCGGCAACCCTGAAGCTTGGACTAGGCGATAATTACGCGGATGTCATGGGCAGCGGCACCCTCTGGGATACAAAATGGTACACTTCGCTCATTGCCCGTTCTTATGAGTTGGCTCAACAGGCTTTTACACAGCAAGATGCTGCTGGAAAAGAGACATACCTTAATGTCGGGATTACTGCTTATAATCAGTTACTCGGAGACCTGCAACACCAATCGACTGGAGTGACTCCGGCAATTGCACTGAATGCAGGCAGAATTCAACTGATGGGCGGACAGTTCCAGGTAGCTTCTGAAACCCTGAAGCTTGGCCTCAGCGAAGATTTCAGCGATGCCACTAATCGTGAGATTGCCCGTTGGTACTTGGCAGCCCTGAAGAAGGCTAACCTTGAACAGGATCAAACAATCTATAATAAGCTGATTGCAGCAGATCCTTCAGAAGCAGTTCAGATCGAGACTATTGCGAATACGCAGTACTAAATAAGCCGTAAATAGATTGACATAAAAATTTCAATTTTTATGTCAATCAAAAGAGCGCCACACTGAGTGAATTCAGCGTGGCGCTCTTTGATTTGTACAACAATACTATAAGGATGATGATTGTCGTGTTTTGGAGAAAAAGGCTTTAAGAGCCTATTACTTCGCCGCCTTCTGCGCCTCACTGTCAATAACCAATTTGAGGTACTCAAGCAGCCCTTCCTTGAGCTCACTATTCTGTAGCGCATAGTGAATGGTGGTCTGGATAAAGCCCATTTTCTCTCCGACATCATGGCGTTTGCCTTCGAAATCATAAGCAATGATGCGCTCCACTTCGCTCAAGCGGGAGATGGCGTCGGTCAGCTGGATTTCCCCGCCTACACCTATCTGCTGCTCGCCGAGCATGTCAAAGATACGCGGAGTCAGGATATACCGCCCCAGGATGGCGAGGTTGGACGGAGCATCCTCTCTCTTCGGCTTCTCCACCAAACGATTGGCTTTATAGACTCTATCCGCCAATTCCGTACCATCTACCAGACCGTAACGGGAAACCTCTTCCCATGGTACAGGCTGAACGCCTACGATGGAGGATTTGTATTGTTCGTAAATTTCGATCATTTGCTTCAGACAGGGTTTGTCAGCTTCGACAATATCATCCCCGAGCAGAACGGCAAATGGCTCATTGCCGATAAATTTGCGAGCACACCAGATGGCGTGGCCGAGGCCCCTTGGTTCTTTTTGACGGATGTAGTGGATGTCGGCCATTTCGGAGGATTTGCGTACAGACTCCAGCAGCTCCCACTTCTGCTTCTCGGCCAGATTGAATTCCAGCTCAAACGAATTGTCGAAATGGTCTTCGATCGCACGTTTGCCTTTCCCCGTTACAATAATGATATCCTCAATGCCGGAAGCGACAGCCTCTTCAACAATATATTGGATCGTTGGTTTATCTACAATCGGCAGCATTTCTTTGGGCATGGCTTTGGTCGCAGGCAGAAAGCGGGTGCCGAGACCGGCTGCGGGAATAATGGCTTTACGGATCTTCATGACAGGGCTCCTTCGCATATTTGCTTTAATTATAGCAGTTTTAGGTGAGTTCTGGCAGGAAGATTGTTAGGGAACCCAAGCCTATTTTCAAAAAAACCAGTACACTGAGAGCTTGTCTAACAAGTCTCTTCAGTCACTGGCTTTGTTGGTGTGATGTAATATTAGTATCGGTTTACTTTGCGTTAACCAGTTGTCCGCGGGTAACCCCGAGCTGATTCGTAGCCTTCAGGCTTTTCCATACCTGTGTGCCGGAGATCTCTCCGCGCAGCGCACGGCTGTAGAGGCTGAGGACTTCCGCGACCTGCTCAGGTGTCTCTTCCAGAAACTCGACACGGAAGGAGTTAACGCCGAGCTCACGGAAATTGTTCAGGTATTCCGCACCCGACTGTTCCACTGCGTTATAGACGGTATTACGGCACCCCTCGTCTACACGGACAGGGTGGGCCATGCCGATACGGTCCTGAAGGGAAGCACGTTGCTCCTCGCAGGGACGACCGCAGTTCGTGTAGTCGGTGCCTTCGCTCATGAAGGTGCAGTAGACGCAGTGCTCGGTATGGAACATCGGCAAATGCTGATGGATCACGACCTCAATACGTGAGGTATCGCTGTGTTCCAGTAGATCAACCATCTGCTGGATGTTCAGGTCGTAGGAAGGCGTTATTGTGTCACAGCCTGCGTTCAGGAACAGGTCTACCGCTTTGTGATTGGCGATATTCAGGGAGAAGTCGCCGATCAGGCGCGGATGTACGGCATCCGGCTCTTCCATGCGGCGCTTCAGGTAATAATAGAGCGCCCCGGTATTGCGCACCAGGACAGCATCCGGCTGCAGACGCAAGATGTTGGCATGGTAGCCATTCTCGCCGGGCATATGAATGCGCGGTGTGGCCAGCGCTATGCTGGCCCCTGCAGCCCGCACAGCATCTACCGCTGCCGGGAACTGCTTGATGAATTCGAAGTCGGCGTAGATGTTCTTAACGCCGGCGTCAAGGGCAGCCTGCACCTGCGACAGGCTGCGGCACAGCACGGTGAGCTCCGCTTCACCGTGCGGACCTGCGGCGCCCCTGCGGGAAGCGCCGCCGTAGACCTCTACCTCCCGTTTCACGTAGACGGGAGGTTTGGGGCGCTCGCCCGCAAGCAGCTCCACCGCCTGGCGGCGGATGCTGTTGAGCTCGCGCATAGGCACGATCACGTCGCCTTCCAGATGCGACTCCATGGCCTCCAGCTGGAATACGGTCCCGCCCAGGCGGCCGAATTGCTCTTCCAGCAGGGCGGCATCCATCGGACGTTTCTGCGCGGCCTCCAGCAGAAGCTCCGAATCCACGCGGACCGTCACGTTCTTCTGAACGTCGGTCCACCAAGTGGCAAGCGGCTCGCCTACGCGGCCTTCCACCTTCACATGCACCGGGAAGACCCGGTACGGCTTCTCGGTTTCGTAAGACTGACGCAGCGCCTTGTCCAGCGCAGGGTCATTCGTCTTCCAGATGCGGTCGCCGACATGCAGGCGGCGCAGATCTACGTCATTCCGTCCAGGGACAATATCGATAATCCAGCCTTCTCCGGCTTCGCCTTCCAGCTTGACACCTTTGCGGCGCAGATCGTAGACGCGTCCGCCTTCTTCTTTCTTCGTCGGATCGCCAGCGTCAAACACGATGCCATCCCCACGCTTAAGGGGGGCATGAATTCGGCATACTACACCATCGCGCAGAATCTGTTCGACGGTCCCCATATAGACGCCACGGCTTTTCGGGAAGGTACCGTCTACAAGCTTTTTATTATTGGTGCCTTCCAGGAAGCCATGTGTGAAGCCGCGGGAGAAGCTTTGCTGCAGCTCACGGATATCCTCCTTGGAAGTAGGTGACCAATTCCCTTCAAAATAACGGTCAATCGCTTTACGGTATTTGCTCACCACATTCGAGACATATTCCGGACTTTTGAGTCGTCCTTCGATCTTGAAGGAGGTTACTCCTGCCTCGATCAGCTCGGGCATCAGATCAATCGCCGCCAGATCCTTAGGTGACAGCAGATAGGTCACATCGCCCATCGGCTTAATCTCGCCATCCACCATCAGGTCATACGGCAGACGGCAGGCCTGCGCGCATTCCCCGCGGTTGGCGGAGCGTCCGCCCCACATTTCGGATGTCAGACACTGGCCGGAATAGGAGACGCACAGCGCCCCATGCACAAAAACCTCCATCGGCAGACGGGCCTGCTCCCCGATTGTACGGATTTGTTTCAGGTTATTCTCGCGGCCGAGCACCACACGCTCCAACCCCCAAGGTTTGGTGAATTCCACCGCTTCCGGTGAAGTAATCGTCATTTGTGTAGAACCGTGGATCGGGAAGTCCGGTGAGATTTCGCGGATCATTTGGACCAATCCCAAATCCTGCACGATCACCGCGTCCACACCCGCATCCACACAGGCGTCGATCAGTTCCTTAGCGTCAGGCAGCTCATTTTCAAATACCAGTATATTAAAGGTCAGGAACCCCTTCACCCCATAGCTGTGCAGAAATGCCATAATCTCCGGCAGTTCTTCCATGCGGAAGTTGTTCGCTCTCGCCCGTGCATTAAACTTTTCTACGCCAAAAAAGACAGCGTCTGCCCCGTTCGCCACCGCAGCACGCATGCAGTCCCAATCACCCGCCGGAGCCAGCAGCTCCACGTCTTCTCTGCGTATTCCTTGCTCGTTCATTTATATCCTCCCAAACCGCCTTGCCGGCGGGTCATTTAAAGCTTTTTAACCTATCTATTGTATCAAATATCACATCAGTACGCCATTGATTTGCCAAGAATTATATGAATTCACCTTAAATGGCGCTCCACTAACACTTCATGCTCTTATTCAAAACTTCTACCCATTGTCTATCCATCTCTTTTGCAAAAAAAAGAACGCCCCAAGCTGCCAAAAAGGCAATGGGACGTTCTTCGTCTGATCTTATTATCCTTTTGCCCAAAGAGGGGCAGCAACCGTTATATGAAGCAGTCTAGCTTCGGAGTCGCACCAAACAGCAGAAACTCTAACCTCGATGAAAGCACCCCTCCGGAGGGATTGCCTGGCAGGATCAAGAGCCCTCCCCACCTTCCGTCAGGCGGAAGGACTTCAGCGTCGTATCGAAGGCGGCTTGCTGGGTAGCTGTCGAGTTAGCGTCATTCACGGTTATGGTGAGGGTGTAGACCAGATCATCTTTACCAAAAACCAATTGCTTCGTTTGTCCAGGGATACCGCCCTTCGTCTGGTGGACAGTCAGCAGCGTGGCTGGGACACCTGCAAAGGTAATCTCCTCTATGCTGATTAGCTGTGGACCTTTGGGATCATTTTTGCTGTTCTTGTAGTAGCTTTGAAGCAGACTTACCGCATACTCCACTGAACCCTCCGGGCTGGCATTGATCTGAAAGCGCCCGCCGGTGAACCGGTACTCTACGCCCTGACTCTCAAATACATCCTGATAAGGTACCCACAGGCGTGGAATATCTATGCTGTAGCCGTAGGTTTTGGAGCTTCTGGTTACAGCCTGGCTGCGGAGCGCCTTATAATCATTGGTCTCCAGCCTGCCGAAGTTCTCCTTGATTCTGGAATAATCAATATCTATTGAGCTTAGAATCGTCTTGAATCGCGCCTTGTCCTCCTCTTGCCCGGACGCCACCACATATTCGATGTAGTAGCGGTAGCCCGATTTTTGCAAAAGGATCTGATATTTTGTACTCCAGCCGTTGCCAGAATTCAGCGCTGTCTCCTTCACGAGCACAGGTTCACCGGAAACCACGGCCTGGGTATCCTTCTGTATGGTATATGCTCCTTGCACATAGGTGTCGCGAATCTGCGAATCCAGATCTTGGCTCCAGGTTTCCAGCGTAGACCCGTCTGGGGCTGAGGAAACTTTTACAAGCAGATGGCTTCCCTTGTTACTCTCATAGTACAGGTGCTGATCATCCGTATTCCAGCCTGCCGGAACTTGTAGCGATATGCCGTAATCGTCGTTGTATCCTTCACGCAATCCGTTCTTGACCGTTGAGAGGTCGCGGATACTTTTGTCACTGGCGTTAAAGAAAGGGATAAAGGAGTTGAGCAGCGAAGCGTATGGATTCAGATCCTTATAATTGCCTGCATTATCGTCAGTCAGGTAGAGCTCGTATACTTTCCCGTTACTGTAGTATTGACGGCCTTCCCATAAGGCACCACTGGTATCCTTGCTGACAATCCGGGCATAGGGAACCTCCGCATTCGGAACAATGACCCGGTCCAGAATGGTCTCACCGCCTTCTTCCGCCTCACGAACCAGTCTCTCCAGCAATTCATCCGGATCTGCAGCGGTTTCCATCGGCGACACATGAACCTCCAGATAATACTGGTTCTCTGTATTGGTAAAAGTGGCTACACTTTCATTACCGCCGCTGTCACCGACAATTAGTCCGGATGGATAGTTCATGCTCCACCCATAGTAACTGTTGCCTATCCGAGTTTTGCCGACATCACTGTCAATTCCGCTACTGTCTTGGTCTACTTCTTCATCCTCAGGGGGCAACAGCGTAATCTGGAGTCCGCCGCCGCTTCCTGGAGTAACCCGTGCTCCCAGTATTCCAGCCACAAAACGCAGCGGAACCAGCAGCGTTCCCGATACCATACGCGGAGGAGCCGGAAGCATAATCTTAACCCCGTCCTTCCAGGCGGTGGTGCTGCCAATGGTCATAGCTCCCGTATGAGGCCCGTACATCACCTTAATCACATTGTCCGCTCCAAGAGAGACGGTGCTGCCAAAGGCTTTTTTGAATACGCCCAGCGGTACGAGCACTGTTCCGTTATCCTCTATGGGCTTTTGAATGGCAACCTTCTCACCGTTTATGCTTGCAGTAGTGCTGCCTACCTTGAGATTCAGCTTCAACAATTTCTGCTCTGATGCCTGCGCTTCCTGGAGTGGCAGACCTGCCAGCAGCACTAACACTGCCAGCAACATGCAGAGCCCATTCCGCCTAATTCTCATGATTGTCATCATCCTCCGCCTCCTTTCCGCCGCTCAGCGGATCACCTTGACTAAGCGCCAGTTTGCGGGTCACAATGTCCCCGTCACTTTGCATCAGGAGCTTTACTACTGCCCCCGGTTTATAGTTTTTGAACCACTCATTAATATCCACCAGTGAAGCTACACGGTGTCCGTCAATCGCATAGAGCACATCACCGGAAGCAATCCCGGCCTGTACTGCTTCTGCAGATACAACCTTCGTTACAGTCAGCGGATCCTGAGCAGGTAGCCCCACAATTGCCGACCAGCTCTCCTCGAGCTCCAGACCGAGGCTGGGGCGTCTGACCTCACCGTATTTGAACAACTGGTTCATGATGTACTGCACGGTATCCGCTGGAATGGAGAAACCCATATTTTCCACACCAACCGCAGCATACTTCAGGCTGTTCACCCCCAGCACCTCCCCTTTCATGCTGACCAGCGGACCTCCGCTGTTCCCAGGGTTAATGGCCGTATCACTTTGGATCAGCCGATAGGCGGCATCTACGGCCCGGTTCAGACCGCTCACTACCCCAACTGTAGCCGAATTCCGCAGCGAAAAGGAAATGGGTGTCCCGATGGCAATTACCTTTTCCCCCACCTGGATCTTGTTCGATGCGTTGGCAAATCTGGCAGGCTTCAGAAACTTGGCATTAATTTTGATTAGCGCCAGGTCACTGACTTCATCAATATAGGAGGCCTTGATGCTGTAACTTTTGGCATCTGATGTCACCACTACCGCGTTCTGCAAATCCTGTACCACATGAGCATTGGTTATAATCCAGCCATCCGCTTTGACAATAATTCCCGAGCCATGGGTCAGATTGTACCGGTCATCCGGTCCGCTCATGCGGTCACCGGTATATTTGCCGATAATGCCCACCACAGAGGGAGATACCTCCTTAATAATCTGTGGCACCGCATCAACGGCCGTCTCCGCATTCTTGTTGCTGGCTGCTGCAGTGGCAACTTGTATGTATGCCCCATTCTGGAGAACCATGGCTGCAGCCGGATCACTATCTGGAACTGCCGCTGCCATGGCAGAATAAGCACCGCTTCCCGTACCAGACAGCAGTATTCCACACAACAGCAGGCTAAGACGCTTTATATTCTTTCGTTTCCCCCACCACATTCATCTTCACCGGCCCTCTCTATATCTATGAATTGCTTGGATCTACAAGATTCTCTGTAAGTAAATGATAAAAAGACGCCTTCAGCGCCAATGGCGGTTAAAGGTGTCTTTCTATAATAGAATACTCTGCAATTGTAACTAGTGTACCTAACTCATCCAATTCAACACCATTGCGTAGTCTGAAACCAGGAATACCAGCAGACTCACCACTCCAAAGGCAATGGCGAATTTGTTCTTCTGAGGTGCCCGGAGCAGCCGAATCACTCCGATTAAGATCAGAACGGTGAATAAAATCATAAATACATCAAAGGTATGAAATTTAGACGGTCCTTGCGCGGCAGCTTCAGCAAGCAGCATGGCATTACCTCCCCAAGAGTATTGTCAAGCTAGTTCATCTATTCCATATCTCCTTCTATGTTATCGCTACCATTTCAGTGGCGCAATAGAAAATACTTAAAAAATTATGTAATTGCCACAAAAACTTTTTTGTCGTGAAAAATATACAGCACATCAGCGATTTGAATCATCGAATCCGCCTATGTGCACGCTTTGTCAAAGAACTCATCATCTATCTATTCATTCAACGGATATACCCCTGTTTGAATCTTACGACGGACATGCCTTGCGTATGCCTATTTGGCCTATTAGCAAGTCCTTATTTTTTTATAAAAAATTGTTATACCGAAGTGCTACAACCCTCACTGCCGGAGGACTGCCGACCATGTTACCATCAGACTTATCATCTTATGACTTTCGGATGGAACAGATACATACGCAGAAAGGATGTATAGATATGGCTTACGAACCATTATGGAGTGCTGCTCCCGATAAACTGAATAAGTTCGAATTCGTCAAATTGCAGACGGACGGGCTCGATGTAATCCGCACTATTATTGAAAAATATGCTCTGGAGGGCTACAACTCTATCCCGGCCGATGATATGGACTTATTCAAATGGGCCGGAGTATATCAGCAAAAGCCGCGTGACGGCCATTTCATGATGCGTGTACGGATCAACACCGGTATTATGACCACTCACCAAGCCAGAGCAATCGCTGAAATCAGCAGACTGTACGGGCGGAACCTGGTGGATGTGACTACACGTCAAGCGGTTCAGTTCCACTGGCTTACCGTTGAGCAACTGCCGGATATCTTCCAGCGTCTCGAAGCTGCCGGACTGTACTCCTTCGAAGCTTGCGGCGACTGTCCGCGCACGATTGTCGGCAACCCGCTGGTAGGGATCGACAAGGATGAGCTTTTTGATACAACAGATATTGTGGAGCAACTAAATGATTTTTTCATGCTGAACCGTGACTTCTCCAACTTGCCGCGCAAATTCAAACTCTCTGTGTCTGCCAACCCATATAATAACGCGCACGCCGAAATTAACGATTTGGCCTACACCCCCGCCGTAAAAGTAATCGATGGCGTTGAAACGCCGGGGTTCCATGTGATGGTAGGCGGCGGGCTATCGGCCAAACCCCATCTGGCCCAGAAGCTTGATATCTTCGTAAAACCTGAAGAGGCGCTGAAGGTAGCCGCCGGTGTGGTTACGCTGTTCCGGGACTACGGTTACCGGGAGAAACGTCATCATGCCCGCCTGAAATTCCTTGTCGCCGACTGGGGCGCGGAGAAATTCAAGGAAAAACTGATAGAAGTCGTAGGCGAGCTGCCTACGCGCGGCGAGGATCAGACGCTGGGCTGGCAAGCTGCATATTTTGATGGAGTCCATTCGCAGGTTCAGGAAGGTCTTAGTTATGTTGGACTCAATATTCCCGTCGGACGAATGAACAGCGATGAGCTGGAACAGCTGGCCGAGCTAGCCGATCAGTACGGTGAAGGCAAACTCCGCACCACGATGTCACAAAATATCATCATCAGCGGAGTTCCGAACGAGAAACTCAGCGCTCTTCTGGAAGCACCAGTATTGCAGCGGCTGTCGCCATCAGCCAAAAACTTCATCAGCCGCACTGTCGCCTGCACAGGCAATGAATTCTGCAACCTTGCACTTGTGGAGACCAAACAGCGTGCTGTCGGGGTCGCAGCCTATCTAGATGAGCATATCCAGCTTGAAGAGAAGCTGCGCATTCACTTTATCGGCTGCCCCAATGCCTGCGGACAAAAGCAGGTGGCCGATATCGGTCTGCAGGGCACGCTGATGAAGACACCGGACGGTATGACCGAAGCATTCGACATCGCTGTTGGCGGAACGCTTGGCTGCGGTGACATTGGACCTGCTGCTGAATTCGCCCGCCCGTTGAAAGGCCGCGTAAAGGCTGACCGGGTAGGACCCGTTCTGGAACAGCTCATCTCCTTCTACACTGAAGAGCGGCAAGAGCAGGAGAATTTCCATGCGTTCACGGGACGCGTAGGCGTGCCTCGGCTTCAAGAACAGCTTACCGCCATTCTGGAAGCCGAGGCTGTGATGATGTCCAAGGAGTAATGTCTTGTGAAATATAGGAGTTCCTAGGGATCAGCAATCAATACTTTACAAGATTCCTTAAGTAGTCTGCCGATATGGAAAAGGGCCGTGGTGCAGTGCCACGGCCCTTTCTTGTTGTTGGCTACAAGCCTGAATCGTTCCAGCCTTGCTTCGCATCCTCCCCGGTTATACGGTATCCGAAGTCTGCAGCTCCAGAGCTTTGGTGCGCTCGGTGTCACGGAGCAATACCGGCTTCAGGTATTTGCCGGTGTAGGATTCCTCCACTTTGATAATCTTCTCTGGTGTCCCCGTAGCAAGAACAGTCCCCCCGCCACTGCCGCCTTCCGGTCCCATATCAATGATATAGTCGGCGGTCTTAATTACATCAAGGTTATGCTCAATGACGAGTACGGATTCGCCGGAATCCACCAGACGGTGCAGCACTTCAAGCAGACGGCCTATGTCATCTACGTGCAGCCCCGTTGTAGGTTCATCCAGAATGTACAAGGTCTTGCCCGTACTGCGGCGGTACAGCTCGGACGCCAGCTTCACGCGCTGCGCCTCACCGCCAGACAAGGTGGTTCCCGGCTGGCCAATATTGATGTACCCTAGTCCAACATCGAGCAGAGTCTGCATTTTACGGTGAATCTTAGGGATGTTCTTAAAGAATTCTGTTGCATCTTCCACAGTCATCTCCAGTACATCGGAGATGCTCTTGCCTTTGTATTTCACTTCCAGCGTCTCGCGGTTGTAGCGTTTGCCTTTGCATATTTCGCAGGGAACATAGACATCGGGCAGGAAGTGCATCTCAATCTTGATAATGCCATCGCCACGGCAAGCCTCACAACGGCCGCCTTTGACATTGAAGCTAAATCTGCCCTTCTGGAATCCGCGCACCTTGGCTTCATTCGTCTTGGAGAACAAATCACGAATATCATCGAAGACGCCTGTATAGGTAGCCGGATTGGAACGCGGTGTCCGTCCGATTGGCGATTGATCAATTTCAATAACTTTGTCCAGGTTTTCGAGGCCGCGGATTTCTTTGTGCTGACCTGGCCGTACCTTGACCGCCTTATTCAACTGACGCGCCAGACTCTTATAGAGAATTTCATTAATCAGCGAGGACTTGCCGGAGCCCGACACCCCGGTTACGGCCGTGAAAACTCCCAGAGGAATTTTGACGTTCACATTCTTCAGGTTGTTCTCCTTGGCCCCGCGGATTTCAATCCAGCGGTCATCCGTAGCGCGCCGGTTGGAGGTAACCGGAATGAACTTGCGTCCGCTTAAGTACTCCCCGGTCAAGGAATTCGGATCATTCATGATCTCCTGAGGCGTACCTTGGGCCATAACCTGTCCGCCATGAATCCCCGCACCTGGTCCAATGTCGATAATATAGTCGGCAGCCATCATCGTATCTTCATCATGTTCGACCACAATCAGGGTATTGCCCAAATCGCGCATATGCCCAAGCGTCGAGATCAGGCGGTCATTATCCCTCTGATGCAGACCAATACTCGGTTCATCGAGAATATACAGCACGCCCATCAGACTGGAGCCGATCTGGGTCGCCAGTCTGATCCGCTGCGCTTCACCACCGGAGAGTGAGCCTGCTGCACGGCTGAGCGTCAAATAATTCAAACCTACGTTGACCAGGAAACCTAGACGGCTGCTGATTTCTTTGAGAATCAGATTGGCAATGGCTGTCTCCTTCTCACTCAGCACAAGGTTGTCGAAGAATTCGAGGCAATCCCCAATCGACAGATCGGTCACATCCGCAACATTACGGTCATTGACCGTTACGGCGAGAATCTCCTTCTTCAATCTTTTGCCTTTGCACACATGACAAGGCTTGGCACTCATGAAGCCTTCAATGAACTCACGGATACCATCGGAGGCTGTCTCCCGGTACCGGCGCTCCAGATTGGGAATAATCCCTTCAAAAGCGACAAGCGCATCCTTCCGCTGGCCAAAGTCATTCTCATAACGGAAGCGGATCTTCTCGCTGCCCGTTCCATTCAGCAGCTTCTCCATATGCTCTGGTGACAGACTGCTTACCGGCACATTCTGCGGAATTTTGAAATGCTCGCAGACCGATTTCAGAAACTGCGGATAGTAGTTCGATGTGCTGCCTGTCCAAGCTAGAAAGGCGCCTTCTTCAATGCTTTTCTCTGGATCAGGAATCAGAAGATCCGGGTCAACCACCATTTTCATGCCTAGCCCGTCACATTCCGTGCAAGCTCCAAAAGGGCTGTTGAAAGAGAACATCCGGGGCGCAAGCTCCTCGATGCTGAACCCGCAGACCGGACAGGCAAAGCTTGAACTGAACAACAGTTCCTCCTGTCCGATAATATCCACCAGAATTTGCCCGCCGGACAGCTTCAGCGCGGTCTCCAGGGAATCCGTCAGCCGGGTAGTGACATCATCCTTGATGACGATCCGATCCACCACGACCTCAATCGTATGCTTCTTATTCTTCTCAAGTACGATATCCTCAGTCACTTCTCGAAGTTCACCGTTCACGCGCACCCGGACAAAACCCTGCTTCGAGATATCACTGAACAATCCCTTATGCTCACCTTTGCGTCCGGAGATGACTGGTGCCAGAATCTGCAGCCGGGTCTTCTCGGGAAACTGCATAATCCGATCTACCATCTGCTCGACGGTCTGGGAAGTAATCTCGATGCCATGATCCGGACAATGCGGATGTCCTACCCGGGCGAATAGCAGCCGCAGATAATCATAAATCTCCGTAACCGTACCTACGGTTGAACGCGGATTGCGGCTTGTTGTCTTCTGGTCAATGGAAATCGCCGGGGATAACCCCTCAATGGAATCTACATCCGGCTTCTCCATCTGGCCCAGGAATTGCCGGGCATACGCTGACAGGGATTCCACATAACGGCGTTGCCCTTCGGCATAGATCGTATCAAACGCAAGCGACGATTTGCCGGAGCCGCTAAGTCCCGTCAGCACGACGAAGCGGTCACGCGGAATCGTTACGTCAATGTTCTTGAGATTGTGCGCTCGCGCACCTTTAATTACAATATTTTCGTTCGCCAACGGTATAACCTCCTAAAGACCTTTTAAAATTGGGAGAATATTTTCCTGGAAAAATTTTATTTTCGATCCCTCCCAAACCCTCCCTTAGCCAAGGGAGGGCCCCAAGGGTTGCACCCTCTGGACACCCGCAAGCCTGCTGGCGAAGGAGTGTGGTTGGGATGGACTTATTTGATGCGGATTGAAGAGCGCTTGTCCCTAACGGGACCGCTGGAATTTAGGCGCTCCAGGGAAAACCGCTGTCCCTTCGGGATGCGCAAACTGCGTATTGCGGGCTGTCCCTTCGGGATGCGCGAACTGCGGACTGCGGGCTGTCCCTTCGGGATGCGCAAGGGTAATAGCAATTTATCCAAAAGGAACGGCCTTAGATAGCGCCGTTCCTGTACTTTACTGTGTGTATCACATGTGCGGAAGGTTCTGCGTCACTCAGCCCGAAGCTCCAGAAGTGCGTCTCGCAGCTCTGCGGCACGCTCGAATTGCAGATTCTTGGCGGCATCCTTCATCTCTGCCTCCAGACGCTGCATCAGGCTCTGGCGCTCCTTCTTGCTCATCTTCCCGCCCACACCGTTGAGATAATCAGCCTTGGACTCGGCAACCTTGGTTGCCTCGATGATATCACTGACTTTCTTGTTGATCGTAGTGGGTGTAATCCCATGCTTTTCATTGTAGGCAATCTGCGTTTCCCGGCGGCGCTGGGTTTCGGTCATAGCTTTTTCCATCGAATCTGTGATACGGTCACCGTACATGATTACACGGCCATTGGAGTTACGGGCCGCACGGCCGATGGTCTGAATGAGTGAACGCTCGGAACGCAGGAAGCCCTCCTTGTCGGCATCAAGAATTGTAACCAGAGATACCTCCGGCAAATCCAAGCCTTCCCGTAGTAGATTGATCCCTACGAGAACATGGAAGGTCCCTAACCGGAGGTCACGCAGAATCGCCATACGCTCCAGCGTCTTGATGTCAGAGTGCATGTAGCGGACCTTGATACCAATTTCCTTGAAATAATCTGTCAGGTCTTCGGACATTTTCTTGGTCAAAGTCGTAACGAGCACACGTTCGTCACGCTCTACACGGTCCCGAATTTCGCTGATCAGATCATCGATCTGTCCCTCTGTCGGACGAACCTCGATAATCGGGTCCAAAAGGCCGGTAGGACGAATGATCTGCTGAACCATAGTCTCGCAGTGTTCCATTTCATAAGGTCCCGGTGTGGCGGACACATAGACGATCTGCTTCACCTTGTCTTCGAATTCCTCAAACTGCAGCGGCCGGTTATCCAGCGCAGATGGAAGACGGAAGCCATGTTCTACGAGAACTGTCTTGCGCGCCCTGTCGCCGTTGTACATCGCCCGGATCTGTGGCAGTGTTACATGAGACTCGTCGATTACAATCAGCATATCCTCAGGGAAATAGTCCATAAGTGTGTAGGGGGTTGCTCCCGGCTCACGGAAGGTGAGCGGTCCGGAGTAGTTCTCAATCCCGGAACAGAAACCAACTTCCTTCATCATCTCAATATCATAACGGGTCCGTTGCTCCAGCCGCTGGGCTTCCAGCAGCTTGCCGGCGTCCCGGAGCACAGCCAGCCGTTCTTCCAG
Source organism: Paenibacillus diazotrophicus (assembly GCF_042610465.1). Lineage (NCBI taxonomy): Bacteria > Bacillati > Bacillota > Bacilli > Caryophanales > Paenibacillaceae > Paenibacillus > Paenibacillus diazotrophicus. Next base: position 601,556 of record NZ_JBGJZN010000003.1, on the reverse strand, counting down.
TTCACGCTCAATATTCACCAGGGCCACACGCATGGTTTCTTCCTGGGTAACAAAGTGGGATGCCGGGAAAATTGCCACATGATCGCGTTCGCCGATTAATTCTCCGGTCAATACATCAATTTCAGTTATCCGTTCGATTTCATCGCCGAACAGTTCTACGCGGATGGCATGCTCACCCTGTGAGGCCGGGAAGATCTCTACCACATCACCGCGTACGCGAAAAGTGCCCCGTACAAAGTTAATGTCGTTGCGCTGATATTGGATATCCACAAGCCTGCTCAGGATCTGATTCCGCGGCTTCTCCATACCCACGCGCAGCGACAGCAGCAGACTTCCGTATTCCTGCGGTGAACCGAGACCGTAAATACAGGAAACACTGGCTACAATAATGACATCACGCCGTTCGAATAAGGAACTGGTCGCGGAGTGGCGCAGCTTATCAATTTCTTCATTTATGCTGGAATCTTTCTCGATGTAGGTGTCGGAGGAGGGAATGTACGCCTCTGGTTGATAATAATCGTAGTAACTGACGAAGTAGTCTACCGAATTGCTTGGGAAAAACTCTTTGAACTCACTCGCCAGCTGCGCAGCCAGCGTCTTGTTATGCGCAATAACCAGCGTTGGCCGGTTCAGCTTGGAAATCATTTGTGCGATGGTAAAGGTCTTCCCTGTACCGGTCGCTCCCAGCAGCGTCTGGTGCTTCTTGCCCTGCCGGATGCCGTCTACTAATTCTTGTATGGCATGAGGCTGATCGCCCTGGGGTGTATACTCGGACTCCAACTGAAAAGTCTGCGTACTGACGACAATATCATTCATTTGCCCGTCTCCCCTCTATCGTCTATAATATATGAATATATTATTATTGTGGCCCTGATGATTCTCACTCCATACCTACTGAAATATATGGAAGATAAGAATACTTGTTCCCGTTTATTATACAGTGTTGCCCAGATTCATGCAAACCATAATATATAGAACTTTAAGGAGCTTGAACACATGGATATTACTTCAATTATCGGACTGCTGGCTGGTCTGGCCGCAATGATAGGCGGTTTTTTCTGGGAAGGCGGAAGCCTGTCCGGCCTGCTTCAGCTGAATGCTGCACTTATCGTATTCGGAGGCACGCTTGCCGCCGTGCTAATCAGCTTCACAGCGTCCAGGTTGCGTTCCGTGCCAGCGGCGGTACGGGTAGCTTTTGGCAGACATAAGGATACTTCAGAAGAACAGGCAGAAGAGCTGATTGCTATGGCTGCAGTCTTAAGACGCGGCGGTGTGCTGGCCCTGGAGAAAAAAGCCGAAGAGCATCCCGACCCTTTTACCAGTGAAGGACTTATGCTCATTGTTGATGGAACAGACCCCGAGCAGGTCCGGCAGATTCTGGAGCTCGAGATGGACGCTAAAGAGCTCAAATACGAGGGCTATGCCAAAATCTTCGAAGCCGCAGGAGGCTATGCTCCCACTATGGGCATCATCGGCACGGTTATGGGTCTGATCCGCGTACTCAGCAGTCTAACCGATCCCTCCAACCTGGGAGCTTCCATCGCAGTTGCTTTTACAGCAACTCTATATGGTGTGGCCAGCGCTAATCTAATATTTTTACCCATTGCCTCCAAAATCAAATCCCGCAGCCAAAGTGAACTGGGCACTATGGAAATGCTTATGGTAGGCATTCTTGCCCTTCAGAACGGGGATCATCCCCAGCTTGTCCGTAAAAAGCTAAGTTCCTTCTTGAACCGTTCCACCAGGGAACGTCGTATCGAGACTACCAGAGGTCCCTCATGAGACAGAGAAACCGTAGGCAGCCACGCACAGGAGGAAGAGAAAACGGCGACCGGTGGATGATTACCTATGCCGATCTGATTACACTGCTACTTATTTTCTTCGTGGTTCTGTATGCCATGAGCAGTCTGGATACACATAAATTCAACATCGTCACCAGCTCTTTAACGGACACTTTCAGAAGCGGAAATCCGGTATTGGATGGTGGAAGCGGCGTGCTGGATGGTCAAAAGGGACTGCAATCGGAAGGGACGGGGAAAGGTCAGAATGGGGAGGAGAATGGCAAGGATGGAGCCGGTCTCAATCAGGACAATGCGGCCAGCCCATCCCCTGACAGCACAGAGCCTTCGGCTCGTGAGCAGTCCTTCCGTGAACAGGAAGCCAAATTGGCTGCGCTAATGGGCGTCATCACCAAATATGTCAACGACAACAATCTGGGAGACCAGATCTTTGTGGCGGATAAACCGCAAGGCATTGCGATTACGCTCAGTGACCGTTACCTGTTCGACGTCGGACAGGCCGAGCTCAAAGCACCCGCGCTCCCCGCGCTGCGGCAGCTGTCTGGACTATTCCGCGGAATTGGAGCAACCATCAGCATCGAGGGCCATACCGATAATACACCAGTGTCTGCCGGCTCCCGTTATAACGACAACTGGGAACTGTCCGGCGCCCGTGCTCTCTCGGTGCTGCGCTTCTTTTTGGATAAAGAGGGGTTGAATCCGAATACGTTTCAATATGCCGGATATGCTGATACCCGCCCTGCTGTGAGCAATTCTACTGCAGAAGGACGGCAGAAAAACCGGCGCGTAGAGATTACGGTACTGCGGCAGCTTCAGGAAGGGGAGTAGCGCACAATTAGACCACAAAAAGACAGACCTCACACATTAGTGGCACAAAATGTGATGTGAGAGTCTGTCTTTATTTTATACGCCGAAACTAGAGTTCGAAGGATATCCTATTCTTCAATCAACTTGCCATACGCTGCCGCATCCAGCAGTCCCGACGCTGCTTCGGCGAACTCACCGGTGATTTCCAGCTCAAAAATCCATCCGCCGCTGTAAGGCTGATCGTTAATCAGCTCCGGACTGGCTTCCAGTGCGTCGTTGATCTTGGTCACGGTCCCTGATACCGGAGAATAGAGCTCGGATACCGTCTTGACGGATTCGATGCTGCCCACGCTGTCACCAGCCGAGATGGCTGCCCCCACTTCAGGAAACTCCACAAATACGATATCGCCGAGCAGATGCTGGGCATGATCCGTAATTCCGACACGTACTATGCGCCCTTCACCCTGCTGCGCCCATTCATGTTCTTCGCTATACAACAGGTCGTCTAGCACTTCACTCATTCTTAAGCCGCCTCTTTTCCAAATTTGGAGTTGTAAAATTAGTTATAGACTAAGTGATTGCGCTGCGCAATGTCAATATAGCTGACAGGAAAATAAAATTTGTCATCTTTTTGACGTTTTTATGTTGACAGCGGAGTTGTATACCCGGTTTAATGGAGTCAGTAGAAAACAATACGGTTTGCGAATGAAGGCATAGGGAGAGACTGTCTGCGAGAAGACAGCGCCGAAGGAGTAAGCCCGGAAGGGTGAATCTCTCAGGCAAAAGGACCTTTGCCGGACGCATCTCTGGAGAGCTATTCGAACCTGCCTGGCGGGATTCGGATCACCAACGGGGAAACCTGCGCGGCTTATAGCAGGGTAACTCTCAGGTACAAGGGACAGAGCGGAAGACTTATATGCGGGTTGTGCATATTCGTCTTTTGCCTGTCCTTTTTCGCATGTAATAAAGACAAGGGAGTGAGCCGATGGATGCTTTGAAAAGAACACCTTTTTACGACCTTTACGCCGCTTATGCGGAGTCCAGATGTATTGATTTTGGCGGCTGGGAGCTGCCGGTGCAGTTCACGGGAATCGTGAAGGAGCATGAGGCGGTCCGCCAGAAGGCCGGACTGTTCGATGTATCGCACATGGGGGAATTCATGGTCAGCGGCAGCGGCTCGGAAGCCTTTCTGCAGCAGATGACCACCAATGATGTCAGCCGTCTTCAGGATGGCGGCGCGCAGTACACCCTGATGCTCTATACAAGCGGTGGTGTGGTTGATGATCTGCTGGTCTACCGCCTCGGCGAAGAACATTACATGCTGGTCGTCAATGCCTCCAATATCGACAAAGACTTCCATTGGCTGCAGGAGCATCTAACCGATGAATTCAGCGGTGTAACGCTGAAGAATGTATCTGACGAGACGCTGCTCCTCGCACTGCAAGGCCCATTGGCGGAGACGATTCTGGCCGAAGTCACCTCTTCTCCCATTGCGGAGCTTGCCCCGTTCCATTTCATCGAGCGTGCTGTGGTCTGCGGCGTAGAGGTTCTGCTCTCCCGGACCGGATATACCGGTGAGGACGGATTTGAACTATACGCGCCGCTGGACACAGCAGCTGCGCTCTGGAACGGCCTGCTTGCGGCCGGTGCACCACACGGACTGACTCCCGCCGGACTCGGGGCACGCGATACGCTTCGGTTCGAAGCCAAGCTGCCGCTGTACGGCCAGGAGCTGTCGGCGGACATTACACCGCTCGAAGCTGGCGTACAGTTCTTCGTGAAGCTGGATAAAGCCGGCTTCATCGGCAAGGACGCACTGGTGAAGCAGAAGGAAGCTGGGCTCCCCCGCCGCCTCGTGGGACTAGAGATGATTGACCGGGGCATTCCACGCTCACATTATCCGGTCTATGCGGAAGGTGTGAAGATCGGGGAGGTCACTACAGGCACACAGTCCCCAACGCTGAAACGCAATTTGGGTCTGGCCCTGCTGGACGCTGCCTATACAGAGATTGGAACAGAGGTTTACGTGGAGATTCGCGGCAAGCAGCTTAAGGCGGCCGTGGTCAAAGCGCCATTCTATAAAAAGAGCCAAGGAGTGAAGCCGCAATGAAGCACCGTTATCTGCCGATGACCGAGCAAGACCGCAAGGAGATGATGGAGGCTATCGGGATTCAGTCCGTGGAGGAACTGTTCGCCGACATCCCTCAAGCTGTCCGTTATCAGGGAACGATGCCGATGTCTGAAGCGCTTGATGAATACGCCCTGCTCCGCCATATGAAAGAGCTGTCCGACCGCAATGCCAGCTTCGACACCCATGCCAGCTTCCTCGGTGCAGGGCTGTATGACCACCATATCCCCGTTGTTATTAACCATGTGATTTCCCGCTCGGAGTTTTATACCGCCTACACCCCTTACCAGCCGGAGATCAGCCAAGGCGAGCTGCAGGCGATCTTCGAGTTCCAGTCCTATATCTGTGAGCTGACCGGCATGAAAGTAGCAAATGCCAGCATGTACGACGGCGCGACCGCCTTCTCGGAAGCTGCTGTGCTTGCGGCCGGTGCGACAAAACGCAAAAAGCTGATTGTCTCCCGCACTGTTCACCCTGAGGCACGCCAGGTGCTGCGTACCTCTGCGGGTGCATGGGGCCTGGATGTTGTAGAGATTGACTACAAGGACGGAGTAACGGATCAGGCCAAGCTTGCTGCTGCGATTGACGGCGACACAGCTGCCGTACTGGTACAGTCGCCGAACTTCTTCGGCGCCATTGAAGATCTCAGCGCCATTGAGCCGCTGATCCATGTAGTGAAAGGCCTGCTCGTCGTCAGTGCCAATCCGCTGGCCCTCGGTATTCTCGAAACGCCGGGTAAGCTTGGCGCCGACATTGTAGTCGGTGATGCCCAGCCGCTAGGCATTCCGGCTTCACTCGGCGGGCCTACCTGCGGCTTCTTCGCCGTAGCCGAGCCTCTTATGCGCCGCATGCCGGGCCGGATTGTCGGCCAGACCGTTGACCGTAACGGCAAACGCGGTTTCGTACTGACCCTGCAGGCCCGCGAGCAGCATATCCGCCGCGAAAAAGCGACGTCCAACATCTGTTCCAACCAAGCACTGCTCGCGTTATGTGCCTCTGTCTACCTATCCGTTATGGGCAAAGAGGGCATGCGTGAGGTTGGAGAACTGAACATCCGCAAGAGCCATTACGCAGCTGGCAAGCTCGGTGAACGGACTGGTGCTGCTCCTGCATTCAGCGCACCCTTCTTCAATGAATTTGTCCTGAAGCTCCCTGAGGGAAGCAGCGTCAGCGAGATTAACTCCAAGCTGCTGAAGGAAGGCTATCTCGGAGGTTATGATCTGGGCCGGGATTATCCTGAATTGGCCGGTCATATGCTGGTTGCCGTCACCGAGAAAAGAAGCAAAACAGAAATTGACCAATTCGCAAGCGCATTGGAGGGCTGTATATGAAACCGGAACAAAGTCTGATCTTCGAGCTTAGCCGTCCCGGCCGCTCGGCTTATTCCCTGCCCGTGTGCGATGTTCCGCAGGAAGAGAGCATCGATGCCCTGATTCCCGCCGGACTCCTTAGAAGCGAGCCGGTAGTCTTGCCGGAAGTATCAGAGGTGGATGTGATCCGCCACTATACCGCACTGTCCCGCCGCAACTTCGGTGTAGACAACGGCTTCTATCCACTCGGCTCCTGCACAATGAAATACAACCCGAAGATTAATGAAGATGTCGCCCGCTTCCTGGGCCTGGCCAAGATTCACCCTTACCAGCCCGAAGAGAGTATTCAAGGCGCACTTGAACTGATGTATACTCTGCAAAAGGATCTGGCTGCACTGACCGGCATGGATGCCGTATCTCTGCAGCCAGCCGCCGGTGCCCACGGGGAATGGACCGGCCTGATGATGATCCGCGCCTACCATGAGAGCCGCGGCGAGACCCGCTCCAAGGTCATCGTGCCCGACTCCTCGCACGGCACCAATCCGGCCAGCGCCTCTGCGGCTGGTCTGGTGACGGTAACCATCCCCTCCAACGACAAAGGGATGGTTGACCTGGAAGCCCTGAAAGCGGCTGTCGGCAGTGACACCGCTGCCCTGATGCTTACCAATCCTAGCACGCTCGGATTGTTCGAGACGCAAATCGTCGAAATCGCCCAGATCGTACACGAAGCAGGCGGCCTGCTCTATTACGACGGAGCCAACTCTAATGCGATTATGGGCATTACCCGCCCCGGCGATATGGGCTTCGATGTGGTGCACCTGAATCTGCACAAAACAATGAGCACCCCGCACGGCGGCGGCGGTCCGGGAGCCGGACCGGTCGGTGTAAAAGCGAAGCTGATCCCGTTCCTGCCACAGCCGACAGTAGTTCAAACGCAAGACAGTAGCTACTCGCTGAACTACGGTGGTCCGGAATCGATCGGACGCGTCAAAGCCTTTTATGGCAACTTTGGTATCCTGGTCCGAGCCTACGCCTATATCCGTACCTACGGACCGGACGGCCTGCGCGAGGTCTCCGAGAACGCTGTGCTGAACGCCAACTATATGATGCACCGGCTCGCACCGTATTTTGAAATCCCTTATCCGGGCATCTGCAAGCATGAATTCGTCATGTCCGGCAGAAATCTTAAGCAGTACGGTGTACGCACACTGGACGTGGCCAAGCGGCTGCTCGACTTCGGCTACCATCCGCCAACCGTATACTTCCCACTGACGGTAGAGGAATGCATGATGATCGAGCCCACCGAAACCGAGAGCAAGGAAACGCTTGACGGGTTCATCGATACCATGATCCAGATCGTCAAGGAAGCCCAGGAAACGCCGGAGATCGTGATCAATGCTCCGCATACTACGGAGATCAGCCGTCTGGACGAGACGCAAGCCGCGCGGAAGCCGGTACTGAACTGTTCTTGCGGGTAAAGTACTACGTAAACCATATACAGAAACAGTTACACCATTTTTCTTAATGAATTGCAGTTTACCATAACGCAAAGCGGCTAATCCCGAAGTCATTCCTGGCTTCGCGGGTTAGCCGCTTTGCTGTTCAGATAAGTTTTTTGGCAAAGTGGGAGCGGTCATTTACATTCATTTTGATATAAATACTCTTCACTACATTCCGCACAGAGCCCTCACTGATCCCCAGCGCGCTCGAGATATGCAGTGCACTTTTGTCCGTTAACCACAGTGCAGCTACCTCCTTCTCTCTCGCCGTCAGCTTATACTTGCTAAGCACCATGTCGAGTCGGAACTTTTGCAAACTAGCATTGTTAACCATCCTTTTATACGCCACATTATCTGCCAATTGCTGAACAAACGGAATTGCAAAATCTATCGGCTGCTTCGAATCAAATGAAATATCCACATAGCCAAGGGTACCACCGTCCAGACTTAAGGGTGCACATACACAATTCCAGCTCTGAAAAGAAGCATCTGTATGCTCCATTCCCCGTACTACCCCAATAAGGTTCATCTCCATCGCCAGTGAGACAGCATTCAGGCCCGAATACCGTTTGGAAAGATTGATGCCTGCACCCAGCCCCGCATGGTCCATGTTCTCCTGAAGACTCCGCGAGGAGCAGATCAGATCGAGAATCCAACCCTCTTCATCTGCCAGAAACACGACATAAGGAATGGGAATGAACTGGCTGATCGCCACCATCTCCGCCCGCATGGAAGATACCATGGCTTCACTGTATACCGCTTTGTTCTCTTTCACGCAAGAGACCACCGGCGGGTGCAACGCACTATATGTATTGGATGAATGACCGGGGAGAAAAGACGCAGCTTGAGCTGCTGGAAGATCATCCGGCGAACACCACATTTTTATTCTGGAATTCAAGGTAGTCAACACAAACACCTCCTGGTTGTTATGGTTAATGGATTCGGAAGAATTGTGAATATATTCACTAATAATATTACATCTATATTTGTTATGGCAATATTTCCTATCTATACTATAAACTTTCTGAAGTTCGGGAAAGAGATACGTTTAACTGGAATGTAATATCTGATGTTCTACTAATATAGCAGTAAATCTATCATAGAGTAATTAAGAGACAATTTACAGGGGCTATTCTTACGAAAAACCGTTGAAAAATACCCTTTCTTCCATGGGTATAACCCAGGTTGTAATCCAGCCTGCGCATAGCTGTTTTCTCATCATTCGTCATATTCTTGTATGTTTATTTATGTATCCGACTTAAATCGATAGTTTTCGACATTAATCCGGTGCTATATTTGTTTATACGTCTTTGGAAATTAGGAGTAAAGGGGGTCTATTCTTGAGTATTATTGAAGCCCGCGGGCTGTCCAAATCGTTCATGCAAGCGGTGAAAGAGCCCGGCCTGGCGGGAGCCGTCAAGCATCTCTTCATCCCGAAGCATATCGAGAAGATTGCGGTGCAGCCGCTGGACCTGAGCATTGAAGCCGGTGAGACTGTAGCCTATGTGGGTCCGAACGGTGCAGGCAAATCCACCACGATCAAAATGCTGACCGGCATCCTCATGCCCTCTGCAGGAAGCATTTCTGTAAACGGTATCAATCCGTATAAGAAAAGAATGGAGAACGCCGCGCAGATCGGAGCCGTGTTCGGACAACGCACGCAGCTGTGGTGGGATATTCCGATTGTGGAATCTTTTTCGCTGCTGAAGGATATCTATCAGGTCCCGGAGCCTGTCTATAAGGCCAATCTGGATCAGTTCACGGAGCTGCTGGGCATGGATGAATTCATCCATCTGTCCGCGCGCAAGCTCTCCCTGGGTCAACGCATGCGTGCGGACCTGGCCGCCGCCTTATTACATAATCCGCCGATTCTTTATCTGGATGAACCCACGATTGGCCTGGACGTCTCCGTGAAGCAAAAAATCCGCGAGTTCATCAAAAAGATCAACCAGGAGCAGCATACCACCGTCATGCTCACCACCCACGACCTCGGCGACATAGAGGATCTGTGCAAACGGCTGATTATCATCGACCACGGCTCTATTATCTATGACGGGAGTCTAAGCGAGGTCAAGGCCCGTTTTGCCAGAAACCGGGTGATCTTCTTCCAAGTGGGCGCGCCAATGCCGGAGCTGTACACGCTGCTGTCTCATACTCCCGGAATGAAGCTAGACCTGCAAAATGAACATGAATTCTCCGTCTCCTTCGACCGCAATGAATATACAGCCAGTGAAGTGGTCAGCCGGGTGATGAAGTACGGCGAAGTGATTGACTTTCGCATGGAGGATGCCAATATTGAGCAGGTGATCAAAGCGGTGTACGACGGGAACCTGGACCTTAATCAAGATGGGAAATGAGGAGGTGTGACGGCAGCCATGCCAGTAGTCAAGCTCAAGAAATACCGCAGTATCGCCAACCGTTCCTTGCAAAATGTTCTATCCTACCGGTTCTCCTACGTCGTCACTTTTTTGTCCAATGCGATCAATCTGCTGGCGGTTTATTTTTTGTGGTCAGGTATTTATGGGGGCCGCGGGGTCGTGGGCGGATATACGTGGGACCAGATGAAAACCTATCTGCTAGTCACTTTCCTGGCCAACTCTGTGCTGTCCTGGTATTCCGAAACCGCGATTTCCGGAAAAATCCTTGATGGCAGCGTTGCCGTAGACTTGCTGAAGCCTATTGATTTTCAGACGGCCCGTTTCTCTGAAACGCTGGGCACCAGCCTGCTGGAAGGCGGCATAAGCACGATTATCCTGGTGATCTTTTCTTTCTTCATTTCCGGTCTGGCCCTTCCCCATTCTGCGCTCGTCTATGTGCTGTTCGCGCTCAGTCTGCTGGGGGCCATTGCGGTGAAATTCGGCGTGGTGTATCTGGCAGCACTGCTGTGCTTCTGGTCCACCGGCTCCATGGGTATTGTCTGGACCCGGATTGCCCTTACCAATCTGCTGTCCGGAGCTCTGGTGCCTTTGGTCTTCTTCCCCGGTTGGCTGGAAAGGACAGCATTGCTGCTGCCGTTTCAGAGTATCATCCACACGCCAACCATGATTTTTCTGGAGCAGGCGGGGACCTTGGAGAGTCTGAAGCTGATCGGCATTCAATGCTTCTGGGGAGCGGCGCTCTGGATCGCCGGGAAGTTCATGTGGAACTGGGCGGTCCGCCAGGTCACTATTCATGGAGGTTAGGCGGGAGGAGGAAAGTTAATGACGTTGTCGCGGATGTTCTATCTATATAAAAGGCTCTATATGCAGCAGCTAAAAGCGATCCTGGAATACAATAAGGACTTCTACATCTTAATGTGTTCCGCCGCTCTGACACAGGTGCTGGGGTTTGTGTTCCTCTGGGTGATCTATGACCGGATTCCCGATATTAACGGCTGGCAGTTCTGGGAGGTGACCTTCATGTATGCGATGATCTTCCTGACGGAAGGCATCGGCTCTTTGTTCTTTGAAGGAACCTGGCGGCTGGGAAGATTGGTCAATCAAGGCGAACTGGACCGTTATCTTCTTCGTCCGGTGCCAGTTGTGCTTCAGGTTTTCTGCACCGGGATCGGCATCAACGGCCTGGGCAATCTGCTCATCGGCGGAGTGATTATCTGGCAATCGCTGGTTCACAGCCATATCCAGTGGAGCTTGGCCAAAGTGGTAATCGTTATTCTACTGCTCATTACGGCGGTTATTATCCGCATATCGATTAATCTGGCTGGAAATTCAGCGGCCTTCTGGATTCGCAATGCCGGGAACGCCTTTCCCCTGATGGTGCATAATTTGGCCGATCTGGCAAAGTACCCGGTCACGCTGTTTCCGCAGGCGGTAAGGGTGTTTATTTCCACCGTGTTGCCGTATGCCTTCATCAGCTTCTATCCGGCAACTTACATTTTCGGCAAAAGCGGGTGGACCGGCTGGTGGATGCTCGCTCCCGTTGTGGCAGTGGGCAGTGCGGCAGCGGCTTACGGCATCTTCCGATACGGTCTTTCGAAGTATGAGAGCACGGGTAACTAGGGGGGAGCTCAACGAAGGGGCCGTAACTCCGGTTGCCCTGCCTGCTTCTCTGCTCGTCTCAACCCTAATCGCCCTTGCGAAAATATGCCAAAGAGCAGTGCGGAAATTCCGCACTGCTCTTTTTAATCACTTCTTTTTTCGTCAGACCGTACTTGCTAAACCTGCCAGTCTTTCTTATGCTGCCGCAGCAGCCTTTTGCTTCTTCCGTTCCTTGGCTGATTTGCGGAAGTACAGCAGCTCGTAGATGGCCGGTACCACCACCAGTGTCAGCAGAGTGGCCGCAATCAAGCCGCCGATCACCACGATAGCCAGACTCTGTGAGACGATGCTGCCCTGTTCGGTATGACCGAACAGCAGTGGAAGCATGGCACATACCGTTGCGATAGCTGTCATTAGAATCGGACGCATCCGTGTTCCGGCTGCTTCAATGATGGCATCGCGCACAGTCATATGCTCTTCATTCTGCTTAATCCGGTCGATCAGTACAATCGCATTCGTGACGACGATACCTATCAGCATCAAAGCGCCGAACAAGGCGGTGAAGTCAGGAGTCACACCGGATATGATCAACGCGATTACTGCACCGATGGCCGCAAGCGGCAGGGAGAACATAATAGCCAGTGGTGCGCGCAGGGTCTTGAATGTCAAGACCATGATCAGATACACCAGACCAATCGAGATCAGGGCTGTCATGCCAAGGTCATTGAAGTCTCCGGCTTGATCCGCCGAAGCACCGCCTGCGAACAGCGTTACGCCTTCGGGGAGTGTAATACTGTCTGTTTGTTTTTTGATATCTGCTCCGATGGCAGATACTTTCTTCGGATCTACCTCAGCTGTAATGCGCACATAAGGTTTGCCGTCTTTATGGTAGAGCATGGCTGGCTGATCAGTGACCTCAAGGGTAGCTAACTTCGAGAGCGGCTGTGGCCCTCCGGCAGTCATGATCGTAATATCTTGCAGATCCTGCTGCGATTTTGGCTGCAGTACAGGCTCCAATACCACTCCGGCTGAAGAACCATCCAGTTCCATTTGCCCCATCGGTACCGGATTCAGCATCGCCGCCAGCTGCATGGAAATTTCCTGAGCATTGGCAGCAGTCGGGTTCACCTTGAACGCGAACACCGGCTTGGTATCCTCCATGTTGCTGGTGACCTTTTGTACACCGTCTACTGTTTTCACTTTGGCAGCTACAGACTTCGCAACGGAATTAATGGATTCCAGATCCTCCCCAACGATATCCACATACTCACTGGTCGAGCCGCCGCCCATCATGCTGGACTCATTTGCAGTCAGGGTTGCTCCCGCATAGGAATCCTGCAGGCCGCGGATATGGTCCAGGAACACCTGTGCATCAGCATCCTTCTTCATCATGACGGTGTAATCGACCTGGGTCAGTGAAGTCACTTCACCCCATTGCGCCGAATCTGCGCTGTTGCCGGTCATCATGATCACAGTCTCTGCTTGCGGCTGCTTCATCAGTTCAGCTTCCAGCTGTTTGCCCTTCTCCAGCACTTCCTTCACTGGAACGTCATTCGGATAGACTAACTGTATGGTTACATTGCTGGCATCGGATGCATCCAGCGCTCCCTTGGGCATGGTAACATAAGCAGCAACAGAACCCACCAGCAGCACCAGACCGAGTGTCAGAGTAATCCACTTATGACGCAAATTCCATTCCAGAAAACGGCCGAAGCCTTTGGACGGCTTATGCTCCTTCAGGGAAGAACTGCGCAGCAGCCAAGAGCTTAAAAGAGGGACTACGGTCAGCGCCACAACCAGTGAAGTAAGCAGGGAGTAGGTTACCGTTAGAGCAAACGGAAGCAGGAAGGCTTGCAGGGTTCCGTTCAACAGACCCATAGGCAGGAACACGGCAACTGTAGCTATAGTCGATGTAGTGATTGCCCTTGCGACCTCGCGGGTAGCGCTGATAATCATGTCCATGGAGAACGGCTCTTTCTGCATCCTGCGGTGAATATTCTCAATAACGACTATACTGTCATCCACCAGCCGCCCGACTGCGACAGCCACACCACCCAGTGTCACAATATTCAAAGTAATGCCGGAAACATCCAGCAAGTATAAGGTAACCGCCAGCGACAACGGAATGGATACCGCCGTGATCAAGGTAGCGCGCACATTGCGCAGGAAGATCAGAATGACAATCGTCGCAAATAATGCACCGAGCAGCACTTCACGCATCATGCTGTTGACGGAGGTGACAACCATATCCGCGGTGCTGAAAATAACGGAAACGTCAGCATTTTTGTTTGATTGGGTCAGGTCTTTCGCAACCTCGCGCACCTTATCACCCACGTCCACTGCATTGGCGTTGGCTTCCTTGGTAATGATGGCGAACAATACATCCTTCCCGTTCGATCGGCTGACACTTTCCTGGTCAGTCACTGCTTGAACCGCAGCTATATCCTGCATTGTTACACCGGGCACAACGGGCAGCTTTTTCAGTGTATCGATACTGTCTATGGAAGACACCACATTCACGTTGCCTGTCTGTCCGCCAAGGGTCTGCTCTCCGATCGAAGCCGATACGCTCCGTCCCTGAAGTAGTCCTAGCACCTGGGCTGTAGCCACGCCCTTTGCGGCCATTGCCTGCGGATCCAGCTTCACATTAACCTGCGGAGCCGTTTTGCCGTATAGAGCTACATTCGCTACCCCATCAATTTTTTGCAGCTCGGGGATGATCTTATCTTCCGCAAGCTTCAGATTGTCCTTGGTTATCCCTTCGTCGAAGGATATCGTAAGCTCGGAGATCGGAATCATTGAGGTGTTCAGCTGTACAATGAACGGGTCCATGACCCCTTCCGGGAAGTGCAGTGCGCGGACAGCCTTTTCAACCTCCTGGGCTGCATCCTTCATATTGGTTTTGCCGTCAAAATAAATATCCACCTTCGCATAACCATCACCGGAAGTAGACATTTGCTCGGTTTTGCCCTTCACCACTGAGGTTGCCGCCTCAATCGGCTTCGTTACATTCGCCTCCATGGAATGCGCATCCTGGCCCGGGCCAAGCACCGTAACTGTTACCTGAGGATTATCGGCCTCCGGCATAAACTCCATCGGCAGCGAAGTATAGCTGAGTATCCCCACCACCAGCGCCATGACCACCAGAAGGCCCACTGCCCCCTTATTGCCGAACGACCACTTTGTTAACCATGTCATTTCTCTTTTCCCCTTCCACTTTTGTATGGTATGTTTCTGTGTGCCTAATTCTTATGTATTGCTGTCTTCAATCATTGTAGGGCCTAACGGCGGTCTCCAAAACCTCCCGGCGATGGGTTTCGGCCTCAGTCTTAAGACGGGGTTCTTCCCCTCCCAGAGACAGACAAAAAAGCCCTCCTTCCTACGAAGGAGAGCTCATTTAGAACCTATTGTTAATATATAGACAAGATAGCCTTACTCCAGATAAAAGACTTCACGCAGCGGAACCACCGGTGACTCCTCATTGAAGTCAAAGGAGCCTTCGACCATCTTCGACGTAATGGCGTTCCATCTGTTGCAGGCATCACTCTGGGCTATGTAGGCAAAAGCCGCTTCCGGGTCATCGCACTCATAGCAATAGAAAAACTGATTGCCATTCTGAAAAATCGAATAATTCCTAATTCCGGCTTTGGAATGCTCCTCCAGAACTTCCGGCCAGGGGTTCAGGTGCATTTGCACATACTCCTCCAGGCTCTCCTCCTTCACCCGCCAGGTCCAGGCCAATTTGTTACTGCCCATATTCTCATCCTCCTACACATTTGGTGAACGTACAAGACTTGCTCCGGAAGCTTCTCTTGATTTAAATAAAATATACTGATGCCACTACCAATAATATGGTAACGCTTACAATGTTTTTATGCAATACATTTCTAGTGACAAAAAGATCAGCCCGCTCTCCGGCGAATGGCCGGATATAGCAGACTGATCTATGAACGTTGAACTTATAGTGCAGGCTTAAGCACTGATTCCCGTCTCACTCGGACGAAGTATGGCCGATCCAATCGCCAGCAGAACCGCAGCCATAAGGCCCAGGACGGCAAAAGGTAGCCACAGCTCACTCCAGCCGCCGCCGGTTGCGGCGATATCCACTGCCTGGATCGCCCATTTCTGCGGCATGAAATTAGCTGCTTTTTGCATATAATCCGGCATCACCGAGAGGGGCCAGAAGCAGCCGCCCAGCATGCAGGTCGGTGTAAGAATAAGCGCGTTCAGCATGCCTGCGTTGCGCGGATTGCGGACCAATCCTGCTACTGTGCTGGCAATACCCATGGATACAAGCATAAATGCGGCAAGCACCAGGAAATAGAGATATGCCGGTACTTCATAGTCATAGCGCAGCACCCATTTACCGAGGACCAGCACAACCGCAATCTGGATGACCCCCACCAGAAAGCTGCCCAGGAAATTCCCCAGCGCAATCTCATAAGAACGGACCGGAGCACTGAACATCCGCATCATCGTCCGCCCCCTGCGGTCATCCATAATCATGGATACCGTGCTTGTCACCAAGCCCATGAGGAACATTAACGTCATACCTGTAATGACTCCGAGTGTTTGCCGCGGATACAGGTCATAATCTGTACGCGTACTTCCCACATTATGCTGCCCGGCCTGCTTCAGAATCGTGCCAAAACCGGCTTCAGCATCCCCCGTTCCCCTGCTGACCGCATGTACCGCCTGTGCGGTTTCCAGCATTTCCTCAGCGATAGTATTCACTTTCATTTTGAACATGATGGAGGTTTCTGTCGTCCGAAGCTCATAGATATTCAGCTGCGGCTGCTCCCCATGCGCAAGCTGTGCGGTATACTCTGCCGGAATCCATAATCCCACACCGCCCTCCTGCCCGATAACGCCTTCTTTGAGGGCCGCCTCATCACTTCGCGGAACAAGCTTGTAGTCCCCCGTCTTCTCCAGTTCGGCAAGCAGATGCTGCCCTGCTGCACCTGTATCCATATTGGTATACAACACCGTAGCCGAACTGTCTTCCATGCCTCCGGTAACCGATATAATAGCAGCGACCACAATACTCGGAAGCAGGATGTACATAAGGAACCCCTTGCGGGAGCCGATGGTCCGTTTGACCATGTTCCAGGCGATTGTCATTATTTTATTCATGGTAACCCACCTTCCGGTATGAGAGAATGGCTGCACTGAACATCACGAGGCAGATCACGGAGATAATAAGCAGATTCGGCAAAATCTGTGACAGCTCTGAATGCAGCATCATCCGGATTACCGCCTGCAGCACCCAATGATTAATCGTAACTGCACCGATGGTATTCACCCAGGCATCGGGTAGCGGGGCCATCCCCCCACTCAGGAAAGTCATACCAACTGTGATGATATTGATGATACTGCTTGCACTTGCTGCAGTTTTACTGAACATGCAGACCACAATGGACAACGTCATGGAAGCGATAATCATCAGCAGACAGAACAACATCAGCAGCCCCGGACGATTGCCCCAGTACACACCGAACAGCCAATCGCTGAGCAGGATAATCGCCAGGCATTGAACAATGGATACAAGGCCTACTCCGAGAATTTTTCCGATAAACAGCTGTGAGCCTTTGACCGGCATGGAGTTGATGCGATAGAGCGTATGGTTATCCTTTTCACTAAACAGCGAACTGGTCACGGTGATTCCGCTGAAGAGCAGAAACATCAGCAGCATGGATGCCGCATAGAATTGGGAAGCCGTATAGGTTCTGCCCCCATTATTCAGATCACCCAGCTTGACTGCTTCATGGTGCTCCGCCCCCGGTGAGGAAGCTGATACCGTCAGCGCCTCAGGTCCCAGTGCCGCCACCACCGCCTGTTTATAATTCATCGTGCTCAGGAAATTATCAAAAGCCGTTCCCGCCACCATATTGTCCGTACGGTTCTTACCAAGAATGAATTCCAGCTGCGCCTTTTTGCCGCTCTGTACTTCACTGTCGAAGCCCTCCGGAATGATTACAGCATATCCGTATTTCCCGGTGCGCAGTCCGCTCTCTGCCGCCTGGCGGCTCTCTGCTTCTTGCGGGATAATAACCTTCTGAACTTCAGGAGATTCCAAAAAAGCGGCAATCATGGCCGATGGCCCTGACTTTTCACCAAAAGGGTGGACGACCGCCACGGTCACAGGGTCTATATTAGCCGCACCTTTGACACCAACCACCCCGGATAGTGAAGCGCCCAGAAGAAAGATCAGCACCAGCGGCAGCAAAAACATATTCAACAGCATTGAGCGGGAGCGGGATAGTCTGCGCAGCTCATAGATCATAATGGTCCATGTGTTCATGTAAGCCTTCCTCCTTTCTCTAATCGCGCAGAGTCCGTCCGGTCAGGTTGAGAAACAGGGTCTCCAGATCCGGCTCTTCAATATTCAGGGAGGCTATATTCCCTTCATGCTTCGCAAAGATAAATAGAATATCCTGCAAATGACTTTGCGACGAAGGCAAATACAACTCTACCGTATCTTCGATATGTTCAACGCGGCTTATCCCCGGATGCTGTCCAAGCTCCTGGATCAGGGCAGGAGTGATCCGTGAGGCCTTCACGACAATTTTTTCTTCATGGGCTACCCGTTCCCGCAGCTCGCGCTCCGTTCCACAGGCAATGATGTGGCCTTGGTCCATAATCGCTACCCGGTCACAAATGGCGGCTACCTCCTCCATATAATGACTCGTATAGATAACCGTTGAGCCAAGCTTGTTCAGCGCTTTGACAGATTCGAGGATATGATTGCGCGACTGGGGATCGATGCCTACCGTCGGCTCATCCATAATGATCAGTTTCGGGCGGTGCATAATCGCACAGGCGATATTCAGCCTTCTCTTCATACCGCCGGAGAAGGTTGACGGCTTATCCTTCGCCCTGTCACTAAGACCGGTAAAATCCAGCGCCTCCTCCACCCGTTCCTTGAGCAGCTTGCCGCGAAGGCCGTAGAGCTTGCCGAAAAAGCTCACATTTTCCGCCGCTGTCATATTTTCATATAAAGCGAGATCCTGGGGGACGAGTCCGATACGCTTTTTGACCTCCAGGGGTCTGTTCATCACGGATAACCCGTCAATCATGATATCGCCGCTATCTGCCTTCAGCAAACCGCAGATCATGCTGATCGTGGTGCTTTTCCCTGCGCCGTTCGGGCCGAGGAGGCCGAAGATTTCACCTTCCTGTATGCTGAAGTTCACGTAATCCACCGTTAATTTTTGATCATACCGTTTCACCACATCGGTTAGTACCACAAAAGCCATGCTTCATCTCTCCTTTTCCTGAATGCTTCTATGTATTCATTGTAGCGTAAGAAGAATGCGGCCGAAGGTACGAAAGGTCATTCTTTGGAGGTGACTTAAGTCATCTCCTGAACCAGTGGATTCTTATGGTAAAATAAATAGACCAACCCATAAAGGATGACCTCCCTTTGAACAAAGAAATGAATGTCCTGCGCTACGCGCTTATTATCGTCCCTGCCCTGATTGCTATATATCTCTATGATTATGCCGACTATGAGCTGTTCACCTTTCATTTCCTGCTGCTCCTGTTAATCGCGACGCTGGGTAAACGGTTCCCGCGTCTGCTTGGTACATTAAGCGGGGGTGTTGAACTGCTCTATACAGCCTGGCTATGCCGGCATTACGGCGGACTGATGATTTTCCCGGCCATTTCAACGCTACTCTATTACTCCCGGCTGGAGCGCAGGCCAGTAGTCCTTGTCTTCTTCGCTCTTCATCTGGCAACCCTAAATATAGCTCTCAGCGGCTCCGATCCCCGGGTGTTGGCTTACACGAACCTTACCTTTCTGCTGACCGCTATGTTGAACAGGCTCTTGTTGAAATCCGGGAGGGGGCGCGACGAGACCTTATTCCTCTATGATGAGCTGCGCAAACAGCATTTCCAGCTGGAAGAAGCCCGTAGCCGGCTGCTGCAGTTCAACGCCCAGATCGAAGTGACCGCGCAAGCGGAAGAACGGGTACGGATTGCGCGTCAGCTGCACGACGACATCGGCCACCGTCTGATCCGGGTCAAAATGATGTCCGAGGCAGCCATCCACACCTTGCCGCATTCTACAGAGACGGGGATGGATATGATGATTCAGATCCGGGACCAGCTGTCGGCAAGTATGGACGATATGCGTGCTGCCGTCCGGCGGATTCATTATGGCTCCCAGCTGGAGGGGGCTTACGCGCTGGACCGGCTGCTGGAGGAGCTTGGCCGTCATACGGGTATCGAAACCTCTTACCAGGTACAGGGTATGCCGTATCCGCTATATCCCAGTATTCAGGTTACACTCTACAAAAATGCCCAGGAGGCTCTTACCAATGCTCTACGCCATGGTCGAGCCACTGCAGTATGGATCCAAATATCGTTCAGTGCGGAAGAAGTGGTGATGGCAGTGGGCAACAACGGAGAACGCCCGCAAGAAAACCCTCTAACCAAACTCAGAGGCGGTGGTGGAACGGGCGGGATGGGCCTGCAGGGAATGACCGAGCGGACCCGCCTGGTACGCGGGACGCTTACACTTCAACTCGAACCAGAGTTTACTCTGATCACCACGATTCCAATACACAGGCAGCCCGAATAATACTTTACATACACTTTTCTTTCCACAATTCTTGCTATATTGATCATCCAGCCTAAAGGAGACAGATCTCTTATGATAAAAGTAGTCATAGTAGACGACGATTCATTTATCCGTGAAAGCCTCAAAGTGCTCGTTGCTCTCGACCCGGACATTGAGGTAGTTGGTGCTGCCGGCAATGGCCATGAAGCTCTATCTTTACTGGAGCAGCTGCCTCACACCGATGTAGTACTGATGGATATCCGGATGCCGGGCTGCGACGGTGTCGAGGGGACGAAGTTAATCAAAGCATCCCACCCCGGTACCTCCGTACTAATGCTAACGACCTTCGACGACGATGAATACATCATCGAAGCGCTGCGGAACGGGGCGAGCGGGTATTTACTGAAGAATATACCGCCGGACCGGATCATCCAGGGGATCAAAACCGTCCATGAAGGCAATCTGCTCATTCATCCCGACATCGCCCGCAAGCTGACGGGTTTTCTGCAGCCGGCGGCGCGTCCGAAAGAAGCCCCGTCCCGGGCACTGGAATCGTACGGGCTGACCAAGGCCGAGCTGGCTGTGGTGTCCTCAATCGCAGAAGGCCATACCAACAAGGAGATCGCTGCGGAACTTTTTTTAAGCGAGGGGACGATCAAAAATTACATCACCGATATTCTAAGCAAGCTCGGACTGCGCGACCGGACACAAATCGCCATCTATTATTGGAAGAATCAGCGGGGAAGCTAAGAATGATTGAGGGTAGGGGACATATACATTTCTATCAAAAAAGGCCTGTGCTCCCTGATTATCAGGGGACACAGGCCTTTGGCTTGGTTCAATGGATAGTGAGACTGTACGAGCTACACTCCGGCGGATTCCTGCTTCTGCTCCGCAGAAGCACCCTTGGCACGTCCCAGCCTTGCAGGCGGCTGGCTCCGGCGGCCTCCCCCAGTCTTCATCGTAAGGATGCTGAAGATGCTGGAAGGCTTGGCCTCTGCGGTGACCGAAGCGTCCGGCTCGGGCACCAGTATGATGCCGAGCTGATGATGGTCGCCATCATAAATCGCTCGCTGGAGGTATTTGCTCTCGCCTTCGCGGTTCTGCACCTCCAGCTTGCAGAACGCGGGATTCATGCGCAGCGCTTCATGCAGCTGCGCGGCATCGGTCAACAGGACCCCGTTGACCTTCAGCAGGATCTCGCCCGGCAGGATGCCCAGCTCCTGCGCAGGGCTGTCCGGCAGTACGGCCAGCACCTTGCGGCCGGCTGCCGGATGCACGAAGACAGGGCTTAAACTGCGCTCCTCCAGAGCGCTGTACCAGCCCAGAGCTTCGTGCAGCAGTACCGCTGCGAGCGCCGCGAGCACGGTCAGCGGGCTCCACCAGGCGGCAAGCCCGCTTAGGGCCAGCAGGACGATGCTGTACAGCAGCAGCCGTCCTGCCGTGCGGGCGCTCTTACGCCCGGGCAGCATGCCCTGGGTCATCTCGCTGAAGCCGATGATGACCGGCAGGGACACCAGGCCCAGCCCGCCGCCCAGCAGCGGGTGCCAGGGCAGATCCCCGATTCCTGCGCCAGAAGGCATTAGCAGGAATAGCGGCAGCGGCCAGAAAGCCTGCAGCTGGTAGCCGCCAACCACCTTGCCGCGCTTGCCTTTGAGAAAGAGCGGCGTAGCCAGCCTTGCGCCTTGCCACCGCGCCAGCAGTGCTTCGGCAAGATGCAACAGTGCGGCCAGCACGAGCAGTGCGGGTATATCCATCTCACGCAGCACACTAGCAATGGTACCCGCAGATCCGCTCTGCAGGATGCCCGGGAAAAAGGATAGGACAAATTGAATGATTCCTAGCACACCTATGGAATAGGCAAAACACAAATATCTGACACGAAAGAGCATAAGCACCAGACTGACGACCCAAATACAGGCCACCGCTGTACCCGTAAGTGAAATCCCGAGAGCCACCGCTGCAAGAGAAACGACGAGCCCCATAACCAGGCCACTCCATACCGTGCGCCAGGTCTCCTGGCCCCAGCTGTGCAGCTTCACGTGGATTAACTTCCGCTCCAGCGCTATCTGTCTGCGGTAATAAACAGCAATAAATAGTATTGCAATATAGTAATAGGGCTGAATCAGCATATGTATTACTGCTGTCCCCCAGCTTGTAAGCAATTCCGGCATTTCATTCAAACCGTTCGTCACACTCCTTTACGTCCGGGTGGTCATGATCTGCAGCTCATAGCACACAGTATACTAAAACATTTAAAAAAAGAAGGCTGATATCAGCCTTCCTACTTTTTCGACGGCGACGCCTGAATTTCCTTCTGAACCTCAGCAATTCCCTTGTTCAGCTGGTTGTCATTCACCGGGTTCTGAATCACCTTGATTAACGCAAGTTCCAGTGCTTCGGCGGTTTTGGCATCAATGCTGCCGGTCACCTTCAGCTTGGACGCGCTCTGGAATTTCTTCACCGCATCCTTCGTCGCGGCATCGAAATACCCGTCTTTGCGTCCCGGCTTGTAGCCGAGACCATCCAGCATTGTCTGCGCGCTTTTGACATCCGTGCTGTTCATGTTGTATTGCAGGGTGACATTTTTGTTAATTGGCGCTACCGAGAAGTAATCCGGCTGGGCTACCGCAATATCCGGTTTGATGCCCTTGCCGTGAATCCATGTGCCGTTTGGCGTCAGCCATTTGGCAATGGTAATCTTCAGCAGACTGCCGTCACCCAGCTGCTTGTCGAAGCTGGTCTGGACCGTGCCTTTGCCGAAGGAATTTTCTCCGATCAGCTTGGCTCCTGCCGATTGCTGCAGGGCTCCGGCCAGAATCTCTGAGGCGCTTGCGCTGCCTTTGTTCATCAGTACGACAACCGGATAATCTTTGCTTGAGCCCGTAGACTTGCTAACTTCAGCGGGCTTGTCTTTCTGTTCCACCTGAACAATGGCCTTGCCCTTTGGAACGAATTGCTCTGCCATCTCAATGACTACCGGCAGTACACCGCCCGGATCATTGCGGACATCAATAACGAGTCCCTTCATGCCCTGCTTCTCCAGCTTCCCAAGCTCTTCCTTGAACCGATCAGCGGTATTCAGGGAGAACTGTGTCACCTCAATGACGCCTACGCCATCCTTACCAAGCTTGGCGTATACCGTCTCCAGCTTGACATCATCGCGGGTTAACACGAATTCAAGTGGCGCTGCAGAGCCGGTGCGCTGAATCTTTAGGGTAGCCTTACTTCCCTTAGGCCCGCGGATTTTGGCTACCGCAGCATTCAAATCCATGCCCTCTAGGGTCTCCCCGTTGACTGACAGAATCACGTCTTTGGCCTGGAGTCCGGCTTTGTCGGCGGGAGATCCCTTAATCGGAGAGACGATGACGACTTTGCCGTTATCCGAGGAGACCTCCGCTCCGATGCCCGAGAATGAGCCTTCAATGCTCTCCTCGAACTTCTCAGCAGTTTCCTTGCCCATATAGTTCGAATACGGGTCGCCTAGTGCCTCCATCATTCCATTGACGGCACCGTCGATCAGCTTCGTCCGGTCTATCTCCTGGTAGTAGTTCCCTTCTATAAGGCTTAGCGCGGTCCCAAGCTTCTGCGACTCGTTCTCCTGCAGGCCACCAGACCGCACGACCGCTGCTGCCGCACTTTCACCCGCAGCATGTCCGAATATATCCGCATAGCCGGTGACGCCCAAGGTTAGCAGGCTACCGCACAGCAGGGCGGCGACAATCATAAACGCCGCAGTGCTTTTCTTCAACATGATGTTCACACCGTCCCTTCTTGTCCATCTTATGAAGCCCAAGACACAGCCGTTCTGCAAAGAACGGTATCTCTTCCAGTATATGCCGCAAAGTTAATTAATATTTATTATGAAGCTGAACTTTAAATTTTCATATTTGGGGATAGTCCTAACTCTGGAAAATGTATGGACATCCGGCCGCTGTTGTCCCCTATGGGTTTGCAAGTTCATCTTATCTCATTCTTCTAGCAGCCCTATAGATAAGGCATCGGATCAACCGGTTTGCCGTCAATCCGCACTTCAAAGTGCAGATGCGGGCCAGTGACACGGCCGGTTGCGCCTGATTCAGCAATGGTCTGACCGCGTGATACCCGGTCACCAACACTAACCTTGATGCCACCCTCGCGAATATGACCGTAAAGCGTCCATACCCCGCCGCCATGGTCGATCACTACAGTATATCCATAGCCACTCCACCATTCAGCTACAATAACCGTACCAGAATCGGCAGCATGAATGTCCGTCCCTTGCGGAACAGCAAAGTCCGTACCTGTATGCATCTTGCCTACTTCACCCGTCACGGGATGTGTGCGGACTCCATAAGGTGAAGAAATCCGTGCCGATCCTACAGGAAGCAGGAATGGCCCTCCACCACCGGCATATTCAGAGGAACTCCCGCTGCTGTCGGAGCTTGAGCTTGAACTGCTGCTGGAAGCCCGGGCAGCAGCGGCTGCAGCCGCTGCTGCAGCTCTGCGCGCAGCTTCAGCTTTGGCAGCCGCTGCTTTGCGTGCAGCTTCTTCAGCTTTGATCTGGTCCTTCTTATTCTCAAGCAGCGAACGCTCACTGGCCAGCTGCACCAGCTTGGCATCCTGCTCTTCTGTGAGACCGTCCGACTCCTGAATTTCCTTGTCATAGTAGGCGATAAGCTCCTGCTTCTCCGCTTCCTTCTCCTTCAGCACAGTGCGCTGGGACTCCAGATCCGTGTACAGCTGCTTAGCTTGTGCATATTGCCCTTCGAGCTCCTGTTTCTTGGCAACAACCATCTGCTTGTCCAGCTTGTGCTGCACCAGGAGGTCCTGATCCTGATCCACAATCATTTTGAGGGAATCGGCCCGGTCTACGAAATCCGAGAAACTTGTCGAAGAGAGCAGCACATCCAAATAAGAGACCGCACCGTCGGTATACATCAGACGAACCCGCGATTCCAGCAGCTTTTCACGGGATGCCACGCGTGCTTCCGCCTCATCCAGTTCGTTTGCCGTCACGGTAAGCGACTCCTCTGTACTGGTGATTTTACCGGAAATATCCTTCATTTGGCCTTTAACCTGATCAATTTGATCCAGAACATACTGGAGATTAAGATTCGTCTTATTCAGATAATGTTTGGCTTCCTGGTTGCGTGAAGCCGCCTTATCCTGCGCGGCCTTGGCATCTTGCACCTCTTGCTGCAGTTGCTTCAGCTGTTTGTCAATTTCTGCAACCGTGGTCTTTTTGGCATATCCGTCAGAGGGTTGGAATAGTGTGACAGCCAGCAACACTGCGGTCAATCCGGCGGCAATCTTCTTCAACTCGCACTCCCCGTCCTTTGTCTTGTATGATATTCAGCTTTCGCCTTGAGATTGAACCAGACATTATACTTTCAGGAACTTTCGGATCGATACGGTACTTCCCCATACACCGATCAGCACTCCCAGGCCGACAAGCAGCCCGCAGAGCAGAACCCATATATCTTCGAACCGGATCAGCTGCAGCCCCAGCATGGGATCTCCCTGCACGGAAGCCACGAGACTGCTATAGCCTACATAAAGCGCTCCGGACGTAATTAGCGAACCTATCAATCCAATGAGTGCTCCTTCAATAAAGAACGGCCAGCGGATAAAATAATTCGTCGCTCCCACCAGCTTCATAATTCCAATCTCCTTGCGGCGGGCAAGAATGGTTACCCGAATGGTGTTGGAGATTAGGAACATCGACATAATTGCCAGGCCTGCTACAAAAATAAACCCGATATTGCGTACCGCTTTTGTCACTTTAAAAAGCGTTTCGACTGAGCCCTTACCATAATTCACCTTATAAATCGGCTTTTCTTCATGGGTTTTGTTAAGCGCTTCTATCTTCTCCGCTACAAACGGAACTGTCGTCGGCTGGATAACCTCCACGAGCAGCTTATCCGGCAGCGGATTGTTGTCTTCATCAAAGCCTTCCAATAACTCGGCGGCATCCGGCCCCATATCCTCACGGAATTCCTTCAGCCCCTGCTCCTTGGAGACGAACTCCACCTTGCTGACCTCCGGCATGCTGCCGATTTCATTTTCCAGCGTTTCACGCATCTTTTGATCGGTATTCAGGGTGAGATGCACATTGATCTGCACCTGGCTGTCCGCCTTGTTGGCGACCGCGTTGACATTAAGCACCAGCAATATGAAGACACCAAGCACGAATAGGGAGACGACAATGGAGGTGATGGAAGCCACCGACATCCAGCCGTTGCGGAATACGTTTTTGAAGCCTTCCCGCACATGCCGCAAGAAGGTTTTAAAACTCATAACCATATTCCCCTCTCACTTGGTCTCTGACGATATTACCGTTCTCGATGGCCAGTACACGCTTGCGCATTTTGTTGACAATATCTCTGTTGTGTGTCGCCATAACTATGGTTGTTCCGCGAAAATTAATCTCATCCAGCAGCTGCATGATTCCCCATGAAGTCTCAGGGTCCAGGTTACCTGTAGGCTCGTCCGCAATAATGACAGATGGGTTATTGACAATCGCCCGGGCAATGGCAATCCGCTGTTGTTCCCCGCCTGACAGCTGCGAGGGCTCACGGTTCGCTTTGCTGCGCAGGCCGACTAATTCGAGCACTTCAGGGACACGTTTTCTGATAACCTTCTTCGGAGCCTCAATAACCTCCATCGCAAATGCCACATTCTCATAGGCCGTCAGTCTTGGCAGCAGACGGAAGTCCTGGAAGACCACCCCGATATTCCGGCGGACATAGGGGATTTTGCGTGGCTTCAGCTTGCCTATATTAAACCCGCCTACCGAGATCTGTCCTTTGGTCGGCATTTCTTCTCTATAAATTAATTTCATAAACGTTGACTTGCCGGCACCAGACGGCCCGACGACGTATACGAACTCATTGCGGTCGATCTTGACGGATACGCCTTGAAGCGCATGGGTTCCGTTCGGATAGGTCTTCCACACATCCTGCATTTCGATCACTTCATCACTTCCCGATTCTGACATATTCCGCTGCAAACTACAGAAGCTTCCATAAACTGCATGAATACCGCAGGCGTCTCTATTGTAACAAATTCGTAACTGCTTGAGTACCCGAAAGTTTTTCGGATATCGCACATATACATAAAAGGCGTCCATAACCATCTACAAATCTAACCAATGCCGCTCTATCTATTAATTTATATCGGCTGTAGAAGCTGTTCCTTAAGTCTGTTGCCCCTGGCCTGCGTCTTCGTTAGCGCAAATCCGCCCAGCAAAAGGAGAATATTCATGAAAAAGATCCATGCCACCCTCATTGCGGTGATTGGCCTGCTCCTGGCCGGCTCGCTCATTGCCGGAGGACTTTATTTATATGGAAGCTCAGTCAAAGTGCCCCCAAAGACTGTTCTAGCCGGCTGGGACGTGGGAGGTATGGATATTACAGAGGTACGCACCGGACTTACAGCCAAACTGCAAGCACTCGAGACACTCCCCCTGGTGCTGAAGGCAGAGCCTAATACCGAACTACCGGCTACGCTTCAGCAGGCTGGAATGACGTATGAGGCAGAGGCATTTCTCCATGGACTGGACACGCTCACCGAGGGAGGACTTCTGGAACGGGTACGCTCCCGCTGGAGCTTTCCGCGAAGCTGGGAGCTTGGGGTTCATCTGGAACTAACTGAACTTCAGACAAGTCTAAGTCCGGCCTGGGAAAAAGAAACCTTTGGGGTTCCCGTGAATGCTGAACGACGCATCACCGCAGATGACCAAGTGGTCTATACGCCCGAAAAAACTACCTATGCAGTGGATTGGCATACGCTGGAGCTTATGCTGCAGGCGGCTGCACCGGTGTCCCTCCGTAGTGCCGACAGCCTTAAAGGACGAACGATACAGCTTGAAGTTCCGCTCAGTACACGGCTGCCGGAGGTCACCCTGAAGGCACTGAAGGAGCAGGGTATTGAGCGGAAAATATCGCAGTTCAGCACCTCCCTCGGCGCAAGCGGCCCGGGACGCACCTTCAATGTTGAGGCTGCCGCTCAGGCCGTTAACGGCACCGTTTTGCCGCCTGGAGCTGTCTTTGACTACGGGAAAGCCATTCAGAAAGCCCAGGCAGATACCGGGTTCCGTGAAGCACCCGTTATTATTAACGGGAGGCTTGAGCCCGGTACGGGCGGGGGCATCTGCCAGGTATCCAGCACACTGTATAACGCAGCACTTCGTTCAGGTCTCGAAATTGTGGAGCGGCGCAATCATTCCCTGCCGGTGGGTTACCTTCCGAAAGGACAGGATGCCACCTTCTCCGAAGGCAACATCAATTTCCGCTTCCGCAACAACACCGGCAAATACCTAATTATCCATGCCGCTGTCCAGGGACGCACCTTAACTGTGAAGCTGTTCGGTACGTTCCCGAAGAACGTAACCTTTCTTGTCCAGTCCCGGACCGTAGAGGTTCTTTCACCTGCCGACAAATATGTGAGTGACCCTTCACTTCCGCGCGGTGGTACCCGGATTCTCCGGAACGGGAAAACCGGCTATATCGTCGAAACCCATATTACCCGTCTCGTGGATGGTAAAGCCGTAGAGAAAAAACTTCTCTCCCGGGATACCTACTACGCCCAGAAACGTATCATCGCCATCAACCGGGGCGGCATGGGCAAGTCGATCCAGCCAGACATCAGCAAGCAGCCACTCATAGAGGATGGTGTGCACGGGTGATTGGCATACGATGGAGCCAAGATCTTATTAAAAGACCGCCACCTGTCTGTCTGCCCCCTATCCACATCAAAAAAAGACGGCTAGGACATTCTCAGTCCGCCGTCTTTTTGGCATAAAGCTTCAGTTATGGTCTTCCTTCTGCTAGCCTCTGTTCATCTTAGAACAGGCTATCCGGAGACATATCAATTCTCCAATACCCGTTCACTTTCTTCAGCTTCACCACCACGCCTTCCGTAGAGCCAGTTCCTCCAATGGAGGGTACACTCAGTTCAAAAACGGCAGTTTGAGCATTCTTAGAGAGCATGCGGGCTGTCGCCTTACTATAATCAAGTGAATTGCCCACATCCACATTCATCTGCGCCATTCTACCGTTCTGCTCCAAAAACTGCGTCTGCACATAAAACGCTGCAGCATTGTGAGTGTACGCCTTTTTGACGTAATTCATTAGCTTCTGCTTGGTCCCCAAATCACTGGAGAGATAGCGGTACTCCGTCCCCTTATACTGAAATATTTCCGGCTGATACGTCGCACCCCCAAGATTGGTATATGTATATATCGCTTTGGCGTGGACCAGGAGTGGAATAATACTCTTCACCGTCAGATTATTGATCGTTGCCGGACCTTCCTTGCCTGGTGCGGATACCGCTACGGACTTCACGCCTTCGATTCCGAATGTTGGCGAAGCCGCGAATACCCCACTCTGCGCCGATACTAGACCTAGGGAAAGAGCTAATGTGCTAAGCAGTACTTTTTTGTTCATAGTAATTCCTCCTCGTATAGTGTTTGGATTGTGAACAAGTTACCGACTCAAAGTACTATATAACTTGCGATAGCCTGTAAGCTAAAAATACCCAATTCACTATGGGATCCAAACAGCTGCCTGTTATAGTCCTGACGGGGCACTGTGTAATAATTCTAGAGCTTTCTACAATTTATATCTAATTTCTGCTGTGCTATCATTTGGGCAGAATGGAAAGGAGATAATTATATGGCTTTGATGGAATGCAGGTTTTATTCGGAGGTACTGGGACTGAGTACCTCGATGACAGTGATTTTGCCCCAGCAGACCACTACACAGATCGGCATGACTAATGTAACGAACGGCA
Source organism: Paenibacillus diazotrophicus (assembly GCF_042610465.1). Classification (NCBI taxonomy): domain Bacteria; kingdom Bacillati; phylum Bacillota; class Bacilli; order Caryophanales; family Paenibacillaceae; genus Paenibacillus; species Paenibacillus diazotrophicus. The sequence continues at coordinate 571,699 of NZ_JBGJZN010000003.1, read as the reverse complement.
AACTTCACCCTACCCTCTATTTACTGCACGGGCTGTCGGATGACGACTCGATTTGGCTGCGCCGCACCTCCATTGAGCGTTATGTCGCTGAGATGGGGATCGCGGTGGTAATGCCGCAGGTACACCGGAGCTTTTATACGGATATGGCTGAGGGAGGGCGGTACTGGACCTTTATCAGCGAAGAATTGCCGGCGCTTGCCCGATCCTTTTTCCCGCTGTCACCGAGACGTGAGGACACCTTTGTGGCAGGATTGTCGATGGGCGGGTATGGCGCGATGAAGCTGGGACTGCGTAAGCCTGAAACTTTTGCAGCGGCGGCAAGCCTGTCAGGGGCGCTCGATATGGCGCATCATTTCATGAACTGGGAGGACTCCACCAAGAAGACCGAAGAGTACGTGCGGATTTTTGGCGATAAGAGTATTGAAAACACGCCGGATGATCTGCTCTGGCTGTTGAAAGAGGTAGACCGTTCCAAAGGGCCCAAACCAATGCTCTACCAATGTTGCGGCACGGAGGATTTCCTGTATACAGACAACCAGAGCTTCCGCAAGGCTTGCGCCAAAACCTCACTGTCTCTAACCTATGAGGAAGGCCCTGGCGAACACGAATGGGGTTATTGGGATGCCAAAATCCGTGACGTGCTGGCCTGGCTGCCTCTCGGTAAATAACTCAAAACCTATGGCACCCATACGGATAATCCCACTTGGATTCAAGTCTAAATTCATCAGTCAGCTTGCGATATTTTTTAGGTGAGCTTATATAGCAAAAGAACTGTCCTCCCCATATCCAGTGATGTGGTAGAAAGACAGTTCTTTTTTTGGATTCCGGCAATCTATTTTCAGCCAACCGGCCTCTTCTTACCCTATAGTATTCACATGCTGGGCTATCCACTCACTGGCATCGTTCAAGCCTGCCTCTGCCCGTTCAATCGCTGCTTTGACTTGTACAGTAGCCGTACCGCCATAGACGTTACGAGCGTTCACAACAGCCTCCGGCTGCAGCACCGCGTAGATCTGCTCATCGAACAGCGGGGAGAATTGAGTGAACTCTTCCAGTGTCAGATCCAGCAGGAATTTGCCTTCGTTAATGCAATACAGCACCGTCTTGCCAATAACCTCGTGCGCCTGGCGGAAAGGCAGACCTTTGCCCACCAGAAAGTCGGCGATATCGGTTGCATTGGAGAAGTCTGTGTTGACGGCTTCACGCATCCGGCCTTTGTTCACCTTCATGGTGGAGATCATGGGTGCAAACAGCTGCAAGGCACCGGTCAGGGTAGCCACGGTATCGAACATACCCTCTTTGTCTTCCTGCATATCTTTATTGTAAGCCAGCGGCAAGGACTTGAGTACAGTCAGCAAGCCGATGAGATTGCCGTATACACGGCCGGTTTTGCCGCGTACCAGCTCTGGTACATCCGGGTTTTTCTTCTGCGGCATAATGCTGCTTCCTGTGCAGAAGGCATCATCCAGCTCTACGAAGCTAAATTCCGTACTGCTCCATAGCACCAGCTCTTCACTGAGCCGGGAAAGGTGAGTCATCACGAGCGCAGCATTGGCCAGGAACTCAACGATGAAGTCACGATCACTGACGGCATCCAGGCTGTTCTCATAGACACTGTCAAACCCGAGTTGTTCTGCCACAAAATGACGGTCAATCGGGAACGTAGTTCCCGCAAGCGCCCCTGCTCCCAGAGGAAGCACATTGATCCGTTTGTAGCTGTCCATCAGACGCTCTGCATCACGGCGAAACATGGACACATATGCCATCAGATGATGGGCGAACAGGATCGGCTGGGCACGCTGCAGATGTGTGTAACCTGGAACAATGGTCTCCACATTGTCCTTGGCTTGCCCGATCAGCGCTTCCTGCAGCTCATGCAGCAAGGCCACCAGTTCCACTACACGGTTACGCAGATACAGATGCATATCCGTAGCCACCTGGTCGTTGCGGCTGCGTCCGGTGTGCAGCTTGCCGCCGACCGGGCCGATCTCCTCGATCAGATTCTTCTCGATATTCATATGGATATCTTCATCCGCTACGGAAAAGGCAATCTCTCCGGCGCGTACTTTTTGCAGCACTTTGTTTAATCCCTGTTTGATCGTTTCCACATCATCCAGCGGCAGGATACCGCATTTGCCCAGCATCGTGACATGAGCCAGACTGCCCTGCACATCTTCTTCAGCAAGTAGCTTATCGAATCCGATAGAGGCTGTATATTCCTCCACCAGCTTGTTCGTTCCTTTGGTAAACCGTCCGCCCCACAGCTTGCTCACCTGTTGTATCCTCCTCTATTGACGTTAGAAGGGCCGCTCCTGTCCTGACGGGAGGAACGGCCTTCGGCTGTCTACTTAAGTATGCCTTATCTATATGCCTAACGTTTAACTATTGGTTCGATTCCGCCACGCCCGCCGAAACCTTAAGACGCAGGGCATTCAGGCGAATAAAGCCTGTAGCATCTCCTTGATCATAAGCCTGTGTCGGATCAGCTTCCATCGTTGCGATGTCCGGATTGTACAGGCTGACCGGAGACTTCACGCCGGCTCCGATAACATTGCCTTTGTACAGCTTAACGCGCACGGTGCCTGTAACGTTCTTCTGGCTTTCTTTGACCAGTGCTTGCAGCGCAAGACGTTCAGGTGCGAACCAGAAACCGTTGTACACGAGGGTGCTGTATTTGGTAATCAGGCTGTCACGCAGATTCATCACTTCACGGTCCATAGTGATGGACTCCATTTTGCGGTGGGCTGTGAACAGGATCGTTCCGCCCGGAGTCTCGTACACGCCGCGGCTCTTCATGCCGACAAACCGGTTCTCCACCATATCTACGCGTCCAATGCCATGCTTGCCACCCAGCTCATTCAGCTTCTCCATCACCTGCAGCGGTGTCATAGCCTCGCCATTCAGTGCGATACAATCGCCCTTCAGGAAGTCCAGCTCCAGGTATTCGGCCTGATCCGGAGCATCCTCCGGCGCGTTGCTGAGGAGGAACATTTCTTTGTTCTCCGGTGCGCTTGGATCGAACCACGGATCTTCCAGTACGCCGCTCTCATAGCTGATGTGCAGCAGGTTGCGGTCCATGGAATACGGCTTAGCCGCCGAAGCCTGGACCGGAATGCCATTGGCCTCCGCATAAGCGATCATTTCCGCACGGCCCGGGAACTGGTTGCGGAATTCTTCAAGCCGCCACGGTGCAATCACCTTGATGCTTGGCGACAAGGCTGCCGCGTTCAGCTCGAAGCGCACCTGGTCATTCCCTTTGCCCGTTGCGCCATGGGCAATAGCCGTCGCGCCTTCGGCGATGGCGATGTCGACCATACGCTTGGCAATCAGCGGACGGGCGATGCTGGTGCCAAGCAGGTATTGACCTTCATACAAAGCGCCCGATTGGAACATCGGGTAGATGAAATCACTTGCGAACTCGTCGCGCAGATCATCAATGTAGACCTTGGAAGCGCCGGTAGCGAGGGCTTTTTCCTCCAGACCCTCCAGCTCTTCTTTCTGGCCGATATCGGCTGTAAAAGCAATGATCTCCGCGTCATATGTTTCCTTCAGCCATTTCAGAATAACTGAGGTATCCAGCCCGCCGGAATAGGCGAGCACAATTTTTTCTTTGGGCATGGGGTTGCAACTTCCTTTCGTGTGGGGGGTATAGGATGAACTTCACCAGGCGTATGGAGCCTCCGGTGTCTGAACGCAACTGCGTGAAATGTTTGGACTTTCGGCCGCTGTTATAATCGGATTTCTGTAATTTCAAGCCCGCAGGCTGTGGGGGAAATCCGATTATAAAGGCGGACGCATTCGCTCCTACAGTTCCAAACTTTCACTCCGTTGCTAGGCACCAGAATTCCAACCCTCAATGCTAAGTTCAACCTATATTATGTTTTATATAGCATAAGACCAAGCAAGACCCTTGCCTGATTTGCATAATCAATCTCGATTCACTGCATATTACTGCTTACTCTGAGCTTTAGTGTAGCCCGGAGAGTCACTACTCAGCCCATCAATGCAGCCATCAGCGCTTTCTGCGCATGCAGACGGTTCTCAGCCTGGTCGAAGATTACGGAGTTCGGACCGTCGATTACGCCCGTGCTGACCTCTTCCTCACGGTGGGCCGGCAGGCAGTGCAGGAACAGATAGTCGCTCTTCGCACCTTTGACCAGTTCCTCGTTCACCTGATAGTCCTTAAAAGCCGCCTCACGCGCAAGCTGCTCCGCTTCGAAGCCCATGCTCGCCCATACATCTGTGTAGATCACATCAGCGTCCTGCACGGCTTCCTGCGGGCTGCGGGTAATCACAATCACAGAGCCGGTTTCTTTGGCAATTTCGCGCGCCTCCGCAACTACAGCCGCATCCGGCTCGTAGCCTTCCGGTCCGGCAATGGAGACATGCACACCCAGCTTGGCACCGCCGATCAGCAGAGAATGCGCCATGTTGTTGCCATCACCGATATAAGCCAGCTTCAAGCCCTTCAGCTTGCCCTTGTGCTCGTAGACGGTCTGATAATCGGCCAGCACCTGACACGGATGTGCCAGATCGCTAAGCCCATTGATAACTGGCACTGAAGCATAACGGGCAAGGTCTTCTACTTTGTCATGACCGAAGGTACGGATCATAATGCCATCCAGATAACGTGACATCACCTGTGCCGTATCCCCCACAGTTTCTCCGCGTCCGAGCTGGATATCATTTTTGCTGAGGAACAGCGCATGACCACCAAGCTGATACATGCCTACTTCGAACGACACGCGCGTGCGGGTCGAGGATTTTTCAAAAATAAGCCCAATCGTCTTGCCCTTCAGCGGCTGATAGACCTCACCGCTCTTCTGCTTGCGCTTGAGCTCGATTGCCAAATCAATCAAATACGTGATTTCCTCCGGGCTATAGTCGTTCAGCTCCAGCAAATCGCGGCCTTTAAGCTGCTGCGCTAGCTTCCCGGTATCGCTGTGTACTCCCTGGCTCATGAACCTGCCTCCCATTTTCCATTGTTAACATAAGTATGAATCAGTTCTGAAAGGATGTCCACCGCCTGGCGGATCTCATCGGTGCTTACATACAGGTTAGGCAGAAGCCGAATGACATTCGATCCGGCCTGTACGAACAGCAGCCCGCGTTTCTGTCCTGCCAGCACTGTATCTCCTACCGGTGCAGCACATTCGATGCCGATTAGCAGTCCTTTACCGCGGATCTCCTGCACAAATGGTGTATCTGCCAATTTCTCTCTAAGCAGCTCTCTCAGGTACTCACCCATCTCGGCGGCACGTTGTGATAGATTATCTTCAAGCATCGTTTCGATCGTCGCTTCCATTACTGCTGCCGCCAGTGGTGTTCCGCCGAAGGTGGTCGCATGACTGCCTGGACTGAATGCTTCACGCAAATAGCCTTTGCCGAGCATAACACCTGCAGGGAAGCCGCTGGCGACTCCTTTGGCCAGAGTGAAAATATCCGGCTCAATGCCGTAGTGTTGATGTGCAAACAGCTTGCCTGTACGTCCCATACCAGTCTGCACCTCATCCACGATCAGCAGCAATCCGTGCTCCTTGCACAGTTCTACAACCCCATCCAGGAACTCCTGCTGCACTTCGAGCACGCCGCCTTCAGCTAGAATCATTTCCAGCATAATCGCTGCGGTATTCTCGGAGATGGCCGCCTTCAGCGCTGGAAGATCATGCAGAGGTACGGTCTTGAAGCCTGCCGGGAGTGGCAGGAAGCCTTCTTTTACCTTTTGCTGTCCAGTAGCCGTCAGCGTTGCTAAAGTACGTCCATGGAAGGACTGCTCGAACGTAATCACTTCATAGCGGCCCGTTCCCTTCACTTTCTGGTGATACCGGCGTGCCAGCTTGATCGCCGCTTCATTCGCTTCCGCTCCGCTGTTACAAAAGAACACCTGATCCGCACAGCTGTTAGCCGTCAGCAGCGTCGCTACCCGGTCCTGGCCCGGAATATGGAACAGATTAGAGACATGCCAGAGTGTATCAATCTGAGCTTTCAGCTTAGCGCCAACCTTCTCCGGTGCATGGCCCAGACTTGTTACAGCAAGGCCGCACATGAAATCGAGATATTTGTTGCCCTGATCGTCCCACACCCAGCTGCCTTTGCCTTTGACGAGACTAATGTCGTATCTGGCGTAGGACGGGAATACCGCACTCAGCTTGGCAGGAGCAGCCTCCTGAACCTCCGTCTCTGCTGAACGGTCCTGCGGCGCCCCTGTCAAAGAATCTTTTTCCGCTTGCGTAAGCTCACTCATTCTTAGTCACTCTCCCACCATGCTGCTTCCGGTATTCCCGTCAGCGCTTGTTATTAGTTATGAACGGATAATCCGTGTTCCCAGTTCTTCACCCTGCAGCACCCGGCTGAGCACCCGCGGCTCTTTGCCGTCAACAATCACTACTTCGGACACGCTTCCCTGAATACAATCGATCGCCGCGCGTACTTTGGGAATCATCCCGCCATAAATTTCGCCACTTTCGATCAAATCTTCAATCTGCCCCACCGTCACTGAGGGGAGCACGGTTTTGTGGCCATCCAATGTACGCATTATGCCAGGCACATCTGTAACAACGATCATCTGGGGCGACCCGATAAAAGATGCCACCGCCCCTGCCGCCGTATCCGCATTAATATTGTAACGCTGGCCTCCAGCATCTACACCAACCGGCGCAATTACAGGAATATAGCCCATCGACAGAATACCCCGTACAATATCTGCGTTGACCTCTGTCACTTCACCAACCAGCCCCACTTCATCACTGTTCGCGACCGGCCTTGCGGTGATCAGCCGTCCATCCACACCAGATAGACCTAGCGCCTTACCACCGCTGCCCTGAATTCTTCGGACAATGGCCTTGTTGATACTGCCGGCCAGTGTCATCTCCACTACATCCAGCACTTCCTCGGTCGTCACCCGCAGGCCGTTCACGAAGCTGCTCTCAATGCCTAGCTTCTCCAGATTGCCGGAAATCGCTGGCCCTCCACCATGCACAATGACGGGCTGGGCACCGCTCTCCTGCAGTTCCCGCAAATCATCAAAGAACGAATCCGGAAGCGCCGCCAGCGTACTGCCGCCACATTTCATGACGAACAGTCCGCCAGCCTTTTGATGCTCAACAGGTTCTAATGTCATAATACCAAAATCCTCCCAGTTAACCGAATGCAGCCGTGAATCAGGTACGGTATGCGGCATTAATGCGTACATAGTCATACGTCAGGTCGCAGCCCCAGGCTGTAGCCTTGCCGTCTCCGTCAGACAATGATACGGTGATCAACACGGTATCGCTTTTTTGCAGATAATGCAGGGCCTTCTCTTCATCAAAAGCCACCGGCCTTGACTGCTTGAGCACCTCAATTCCGCCAAGTGAAATATCCACCTGCTCCGGTGATACCGGCACTCCTGCACGCCCTACTGCGGCAATTACTCTCCCCCAGTTGGCATCCGCACCGAAAATCGCCGATTTCACGAGACTTGAACCGACAACCGTCTTGGCAATTGCAGCCGCAGCCTCATCATGCACCGCACCGCTGATCTGAACCTCTATGAGCTTCGTCGCCCCTTCGCCGTCACGGGCTATCGCCATGGCTAGACTCTTACAGACATGTATAAATGCCGCGGCAAAATCTTCCCAGTCCGCATGCAGCTGTGTCAGCTTCTCATTCCCCGCAAGACCGCTTGCCATCGCAACCAGCATATCGTTAGTACTGGTATCTCCATCTACCGTAATCATATTAAAGGTCGTATTCGTCGCAGTGCGTAGCAGACCGAGCAGAGCCTCACCGTCAATTACAGCATCCGTGGTCATAAAGCCCAGCATGGTTGCCATATTGGGATGAATCATTCCCGAACCCTTGGCTGCTCCGGCAATCGTGACTTCCTCACCGCCGACCATTACTTTCACGCAGCATTCTTTTTTGACCAAATCTGTGGTGAGTATTGCCTGGCAGAACTCTTCCGCTCCGGCGGCTCCTCCATCCAGCTTCTCAGGCAGTCCGGCAATACCGCTTCGCACACGATCCATCTTCAGCAGCTCACCGATCACACCGGTAGAAGCGACCGCAACATCCTGTTCATTAACACCCAAGCAGCGGGCAGCGGCAGCACGCATTTCATAGGCATCGGCTTCACCCTGATCGCCAGTGCAGGCATTCGCATTCCCGCTGTTCACGATGACCGCCTGCAGTGTACCATTCACCAGACTCTCCCGTGTCACCTTAAGCGGCGCAGCCTGAAAAATATTCGTTGTATACACAGCAGCCGATGTAGCAGGAACCTCGCATAGGATGGCTGCCAGGTCATTGCGTTCGGTCTTCTTCAGGCCGCAGTGCAGCCCTCCAGCCTTGAATCCCTTTGGGGTTGTAACACTTCCGCCTTCCACGACGGTAAAACCTTGCTTTTCACTCATTGTATTGTTGACCGCCGAACCTTAAGGATACACAGGTGTGTAGCCCAGACCGCGGGTTTCCTCCCATCCCATCATCAAATTCAAGTTCTGAATCGCTTGCCCTGCTGCGCCCTTAACGATATTGTCAATAACGGATACAATGGTCACCCGACCTGTACGGGCATCTGTAGCAAAACCAATATCACAATAATTGGATCCGCTGACCTCTTTGGTTGCTGGCAACACACCCGCATCACGAATCCGCACATATGGCCGGCCTGCATAATATTTACGGTATAAATCCACCCAATCCTGCTCGCTATATCCACCGTTCATTCCGGCGTACATAGTACTCATAATCCCGCGGGTCATCGGCACCAGATGTGTGGTGAACGTTACCGTCACTTTTTCTCCGGCAATTTCCGTCAGGGCCTGTTCAATCTCAGGGATATGCTGGTGCTTATTCACCTTATAGGCCTTGAAGTTCTCGTTGATCTCCGCATAATGAACCATCAGACTCGTACCTCGTCCTGCCCCGGAAACCCCTGATTTCGCATCAATAATGATACTGTCGTGTTGGATCCATCCTGCTTGCAGTGCCGGAATCAGTCCAAGTAGTGTAGCAGTCGGATAGCAGCCCGGATTGGAGACGAAATCTACTCCAGCCGCACGATCGCCGAATACCTCGCATAATCCGTATACAGCCTGCTGCAGATAAGCTTCAGGCGGAGCCGTATGCTTATACCACTGTTCATACTCGGCGCCGTCCTTCAGGCGGAAGTCACCGGACAGATCAACAACCTTCAGACCTGCCTCCAGCAGCTGCGGCACCAGCTTCGCACTCACACCGGACGGCGTTGCCGTAAATACCACATCGGCCCTGCCGGCAATCTCTGCTGCGTCCACTCCATCCAGATTGCGCTGCACAATTCCTGTTAAATGCGGAAACCCTTCCTCAATAGGCACACCTGCGCTTGAAGAAGAAATCACCGAAGTAATCTCTATATCAGGGTGATTCTGCAGTAGCCTGATCAGCTCCACGCCCCCATAACCCGTCGATCCAACAATTGCCGCCCTCAGCTTGCCTGTCACTGTCATCCCCGCTTCCTACCTGTTATGAATATCATGAATACCGTCCTTGGAAATATGTATTATTATACGACCGAATTAATATAAATACAACATGTAACGTCAAGTTTATTAAAGCACAATACTACTTATATTCCCCCAAAAAAAAGAACACAGCCCCCTTTAAGGAGACTGCGCTTCTCTTTTGAACCCTTCGCCCAGCACTTCGTGAGCCTCCGTAATAATGACGAACGCCCCGGGATCAACGGAACGCACAATCGCCTTCAACCGGGTAATCTCATTTTGGCCCACAACGACCATAAGTACTATGCGATTATCACCAGTATAGCCACCTTGCGCATTCAGCTTGGTCAGGCCCCGGTCCAGATCATTCAAGATCGCCTGTGAGATCTCATCCGTCTGGTCAGAAATGATGTACGCCACCTTGGTTGTGCTGAAGCCCACCTCCAGTGCGTTAATCACCCGGCCCGTTACAAACAAGCCAATTAGCGCATACATCGCCTGCTCCATGCCCAGTACAAAAGCAGCCAGTGTAATCACCGTACCATCCAGAAGCACCACAGACAGCGAGAAACTGAATCCTGTAATCTTCTGGATAATCTGCGCCAAAATGGTCAAGCCTCCCGTAGAGCCCCGCCCGCGGAATACCAGCCCAAGACCCAGCCCCACCCCAATCCCGCCATAAATAGAAGCAAGCAGCGGATTGGTGGTCGGAACAGGCCCATTTTTAGTTAAAAAGATAAACAGCGGCAGCACAAAGCTGCCCAGCAGTGACCGGATTCCATATTGCTTGCCCAGGAATATCACCCCAAGGATAAACAGCGGAATATTCAGCGCCCACTGGGTGAAAGCAGGTTCAGCCCCCAGCCAGTCTTCCGCAAGTACAGACAACCCCGACACCCCTCCGGAAGCAATTTGGTTCGGCAGAAAAAACAGATTAAAAGCAAGACCCGTAATCAGCGAGCCTACCAGGATCAGCACAATATCCACCGTATGGCGCAAAGGCCCGTTCAGTGGAATCAGCGGAGGTTTGTTGCGCGAATTGATTTTTTGCATACAGAATAATTCTCCTTAACTTTATACTTGAAGCCATTATACATCCTAAACTTATCAAAAAAATTCCTACACCTCCGAAGACGCGTAGGAATTATCATTATACCCTTATTCTGCTTCTGTCTTAATCTGGCTGCGCAAATATCCGTCAATAAAAGCGTCAAGATCGCCGTCCATCACAGCTCCAACATTTCCGGTTTCTACGGACGTACGGTGATCCTTTACCATACTATAGGGATGGAATACATAGGAGCGGATCTGGCTACCCCAGGCAATATCCGATTGCTCGCCGCGGATCTCATCGAGATGCTGCTGCTGCTCCTGCAGCTTGCGCTCATACAGCTTGGAACGCAGCATTTTCATTGCCTGTTCCCGGTTCTTGATCTGTGAGCGTTCATTCTGACACGTTACCACTACGCCGGTAGGCAAGTGAGTAATGCGCACCGCAGAATCCGTCGTATTGATATGCTGTCCGCCCGCGCCGCTGGCCCGGTACGTATCGATCTTCAGATCCTCTGTACGGATATCCACCTCTACATCATCTGCAATCTCGGGTACCACATCACAAGATACAAATGAGGTGTGGCGTCTGCCTGAGGCATCAAACGGAGAAATGCGCACCAGCCGGTGTACTCCCTTTTCCGCCTTCAGATAGCCATAGACGTTGTAGCCTTTGATCAAAAGCGTAACACTCTTAATCCCCGCTTCGTCGCCAGGCAAATAATCCAGTACCTCTACCTTGAAGCCGCGCTTCTCAGCCCAACGGGTATACATGCGCAGCAGCATCTGCCCCCAGTCCTGAGACTCCGTGCCTCCAGCACCGGGATGCAGCTCCAGTATCGCATTGAGCTTGTCATACGGCTGGTTGAGCAGCAGCTGCAGCTCAAATTCATCGACCTTGCCAGCGACACCACGAATAGTGCCGGCAACCTCTGAGGCCAGCGCTTCATCGCCTTCTTCATCCGCCAGCTCCGCCATCATGGCTGCATCATCATATTCCTGCTGCAGCTTCTCGTACTGATCCACGGATGACTTCACCGCATTCATCTCGGCGATGACCCCTTGCGCTTTCTCCGGATCATCCCAGAACCCGGGTGCTGCCATCTTTTCTTCAAAGTTGGATATCATCTCCTGCTTCAGATCTAAGTCAAAGAGACCCCCTAAGGTCTGTTAGTTTCTTACCTATTTCACGCAGGTCCTGCTTAACATTAGGATCAATCATGTGTGATCACTTCACCTTTCAAAATAGAATCATTGCGCCGGGACGGCTGTTTGGACATAACAGGGTGAATATATGTCATTCCAAGAATCTTCGAACTTAAGATCACTAGATCGGTGGAGACCATAACTGCGGGGAATGTTTGGACTTCCGGTCGCTGTTATAATTGGATTTCCTTATTCAAACCGCTGGCTGCGGTAGAATCCAATTCTAAAGGCGATCGCTATCGCTCCTACAGTTCCAAACTTCCCCTCCGTTACTTTCACCTGCATCTTAGATTATCAGTTCCAAACCTTCTCTACATGATCATTCACCCGGGTCTTCATATCCAAAAAAGCGGCCGGGCCGCAAACGGGGAGTCCCCCGGGCCCAGCCGCTTTTATTGTCATTATAACCCTTGAACTCTGGAGTACAGACATGAAGTACAGTTCTGTAAACAGCTTTTGCAGATTAATGTCTGCTTACTAGTTTACTAAGAATGCAAGGCCAAAATGTATTAGGCCGCTGTACTTAAGCATTCTGTCCATGACAGTTCTTGTATTTCTTACCGCTACCGCAAGGGCATGGATCGTTGCGGCCGATGGCTGCTTCAACATGCACAGGTTGCTTCTCGGCAGGCTCGCCATTGGTGGAGATTTTGTTCTCTTCCACTACAGATTGCCGTTCCTGATTGGTTTCAATGTGCGCCTTCATAATGTAGGTCGCAACTTCTTCCTGGATGGTGGCAGTCATGGCATTGAACATTTCAAAGCCTTCAAATTGATATTCGCGAAGCGGGTCAGTACCGCCATACGCGCGCAAGTGAATCCCTTGACGAAGCTGATCCATGGCATCAATATGATCCATCCATTTGCTGTCAACCGAACGGAGAACGATTACCTTCTCGAATTCACGTACCAGCTCAGCGCCAAGGCGTTCTTCACGGGCAGCGTATTTCTCCAGCACACGGCCAAAGATAAATTCGATGATCTCCTCAACTTCCTTGCCCCACAGGTCGTCCCGTGTCAGTTCGCCTTCTTCCAAAAGCTTGCTGTTCACATAATCAGCAACCTCTTGCAGCTCCCAGTTCTCAGGAATATCGTCACTGCAGTGAGCATGAACAATACGGTCAATAACCGGCTTGATCATTTCAACGACGACATCTTTGATATTATCAGACTCCAGAATCTCGCGGCGCTGTTTGTAGATAATCTCACGCTGCTGATTCATGACGTCATCATATTGAAGCACGACTTTACGAATATCGAAGTTGTTACCTTCGACACGTTTTTGGGCCGATTCTACAGCACGAGTGATCATCCGGCTCTCGATCGGTTGATCCTCTTCAAAACCAAGACGGTCCATCATGTTCAGCACGTTGTCCGCACCAAAACGCTTCATCAATTCGTCACCGAGCGACAGATAGAACTGAGTGGAGCCAGGGTCCCCTTGACGTCCCGCGCGGCCGCGCAGCTGATTATCAATCCGGCGTGATTCATGGCGTTCGGTACCAATAATATGCAGACCCCCGAGATCCGTAACACCTTCACCAAGCACGATATCCGTACCGCGTCCAGCCATATTTGTAGCAATCGTTACAGTTCCCGGCTGACCAGCATGAGAGATGATTTCTGCTTCCGCCGCATGATGCTTGGCATTCAGCACCTGGTGTCTGACACCTTTACGTTTCAGCATTTCTGATACACGTTCAGAGTTCTCAATAGAAACCGTACCTACCAGCACGGGTTGATTCTTTTTGTGCCGTTCCACAATTTCTGCAACCACTGCGTTAAACTTGCCGTTCTCACTTTTGTATACAACGTCCGGCATATCGACACGCTGGTTTGGTTTATTCGTTGGTACCTGTAGAACTTCCAGACCATAGATCTTCTTGAACTCTTCTTCTTCGGTCTTTGCGGTACCCGTCATGCCGCCCAGCTTGCGGTACATCCGGAAGTAGTTCTGGAAGGTAATCGTGGCCAGAGTCATGCTCTCATTCTGCACCTGAATTTCTTCCTTGGCTTCGATTGCCTGGTGTAATCCGTCACTGTAACGGCGTCCAGCCATCAAGCGGCCGGTGAATTCATCGACAATTACAACCTCGTCTTCATTCACAACATAGTCAACGTCGCGGCGCATAATTACATTCGCCTTGAGCGCTTGTACAATATGATGATTCAGAGTGACATTGGCATGGTCATACAGATTTTCCACTCCAAAGGCACGTTCTGCCGTAGCTACACCTTTTTCAGTCAAAGCCACGGATTTCACTTTAATATCAACTGTATAATCCTCTTCTGCAGTGAGTCTCTTTACGAAACGGTCTGCCGCATAATACAGTTCTGTAGACTTCTCGGCTTGTCCGGAGATAATAAGCGGTGTCCGCGCTTCATCAATCAGAATGGAATCTACTTCATCAATAATACAGAAATAGAGCGGGCGCTGAACCATTTGCTCCTTATAGAGCACCATGTTATCGCGCAGGTAGTCAAAACCGAACTCATTGTTCGTGCCATACGTAATATCGCAGGCATAAGCTTCTTGCTTATCAGCATGGTCCATGCCGTTCAGGTTCACCCCAACCGTCATGCCCAGGAAGTTATAAATTTGTCCCATCTGTGCACTGTCGCGCTGAGCCAGATAGTCATTGACTGTTACCACATGTACGCCTTTGCCAAGCAAAGCGTTCAGGTAGACCGGCAGTGTACCTACCAGCGTCTTGCCTTCACCTGTCTTCATCTCAGAGATACGGCCTTCATGCAGCGCCATGCCTCCAACCAATTGAACGTCAAAATGCCGCATGCCCAGCGTCCGTTTGGAAGCTTCGCGTACGGTTGCAAATGCCTCGGGAAGAATTTCTTCCAAAGTTTCGCCCTTCTCAATCCGGGCACGGAATTCATTGGTTTTGGCTTTCAGTTCTTCATCCGAAAGTGATACGAAATCGGGCTCCAATCCATTAATTACATCGACCGTCTTCATGAGACGTTTGACGTCACGTTCATTGGTGTCACCGAATATTTTTTTTACAAGTCCTAGCATGGTTAACCCCTTTCATGCAACACAGATGGTGGAACCGAGCCCATCCTCAATAATAATGAAAGGGCCATATATGATTTCGATTCCGCTGCTTCATAAATTGTAACAGTTTGTAAGAGAAGCCGCAATACAAGCTGCCGCAACCTTATTTTGCAAGTTATCTCATTACCTTTAAAATGCCGATATTTTGTCATAAACACATGTATATACGCACAAGAGCCCTATTCGCCACAGGCGAATAGGGGCTCGGTTAATTTTTTTGTCAGACTGAAGCAAATCTCTTCCCGAGAAGTCAAGGTCCGGCTTCGTACACCCAAACCTAGTCTTGTTCGATCAGACCGTATTTGCCGTCATTGCGTTTGTAAACAACGCTAACTTCAGAAGTGTCGATATTGGAGAACACGAAGAAATTGTGTCCAACCATGTTCATTTGCAGGATCGCTTCTTCCACATCCATAGGCTTCAAGGTGAAGCGCTTGTTCCGCACAACCTCCAAATCATCGTAATCCTGTTCCTCTACAGCGATGCTGCTTGGTGCTCCTTCCACAAAGAGCGTTTTCAGGCTTCCTTCCTGGCGGAACTTACGATTGAGCTTGGTCTTGTGTTTGCGAATCTGGCGTTCCAGCTTGTCCACTACAGCATCGATGGATGCGTACATATCATCGCTGCGGTCTTCCGCACGAAGCGTTACACCTGCCAGCGGGATCGTTACTTCCACCGTATGAAGGCCGCGAACAACGCCTAGCGTCACATATCCTTCTGAGGTAGGGGGTGCATCGAAGTACTTCTCAAGTCTGCTGAGCTTCTTATCAACATAGTCTCTCAAAGCGTCGGTCACTTCAATTTGTTGACCTCGAATGCTGAATTGCATGGGCACTCCTCCTTTGTTTACATTGCCATTATACCAAATTGTCAGAGCTAAGTAAAAAACAAATCATTACAGTGTTTACATCCAGCTGACAAAAGATGTTACAGGCTTCAGATATACAAAAAAAGGTCCGGCCAGAGCAACTTAAGCTGCCCCGGCTAGACCACGCATAACTACGGTTAGTATTGCTGTTTCGGTGATGATAAACCTAACCCGCTGAAAATCCCCTTCCGTTACTTCGTCTGGATGCGCAGTATTTCAACCGGTGACCAGGCACTTCCGGAACCTGTAATGAAGTAAACCTTATAACTGGTGCTGGCTGATAGTCCTGTCAAGCTTAGCGTCTGTCTAACTCCAGGTGCTGGCGCTGGTGTAATCCAGCCCGTCCAAGGCGCAATAAGCTGCGCACCCGAGCTATCCTGTCCGGCAGCGATTTGTACAGCAGTGGGATCAGCGGCGGAAGCCGGCACTACAACATATCTTACCGGAGCCGAAGGACCGCCTGTCTGCCCGTAAGTTACATAAACATCCGCTGTTACTGTTCCCATGTGCCCTGGTTCAACCCGTGTAATCGAGGTGGTAGTGCTTGAGGCAGTGGTCAAGCGAATTGTCGATACCGCTGACCAATTCCCCGCAGTATCCGCAACTGCAATATAGGCTGCGTACTCCGTATTAGCAGACAGGCCATAAAGGGAGAATGCAGTAGTGGTTCTGGCTGAAGTGGCTTTTACTCCATAGTTCACACCCGCAGCACCAGTACTAGTCAACCCTGCCTTTACTTGTGCTGCACTTGGCAACACTGCACTGCTGCTATAAGGCGCAACTACATAATACACAGCGCCGGTTACCGAAGGGGTGAGATACACATCCGCTGTGACTGAACCTACATGTCCATAGGTCAAACCACTCACCGTCGGAGTCGTAATAATGCCTCCGCCTCCACCACCGCTACCTCCACTTATAATTGGGGTTGGTGTTGGTGTAGGCGTTGGAGATGCACTACCGGTAGGAGTTGCCGTCGGGGTCGGGGTTGGGGGCACTGTAGCTCCAGAATTCGACGGTTTATATACAACCGAATTACTGATAATTCCTACAGCCTCCGCCCGGGTCAGCGATCTCCTAGGGCCAAAAGTTCCATCCGGGTATCCGTTGATAATCTTTTTACCTGCTGCGGCTGCCACTGCGCCTTTTGCCCACGCGGCAATTTGAGCATTGTCTTTAAATGTTGTGGAAGTTGAATTGGTATTCAGACTGAGTACTTTGGCGGCAATGACTGCTGCCTCTTGTCTGGTCAATGCATGGGTTGGACGGAAAGTATTATTCTCATAACCGCCGATATATCCAGCCTTTACGGCTTTTGCCACTTCAGAGTATACCCAGTTTGTGCTTTTCACATCGGTGAAGCTGATCGATCCTGTATCCTTGAACCCGAATAGGCGATTAATCAGTGCTACATACTCACCGCGCGTTATCGCCTTGTTAGGCTTCACCGTACCATCTGGATAACCACCCAAATATCCTTTATTCAACCAATCCTGCAGTTGTGCCTGCGCCCAGTGCCCTTGAATGTCCTTAGGTGCTGGAGCAGCTGAGACACTGCCAAGAGATCCAAACAGCATGCTCGCACCCAGTATTCCTGTCATTAATCCTCGCCACGTCTTTTTCATTCTACTTTTCATCCTCCTGAGTGTTTGATGGGCAAAGTCTTACGTCATTCCTCCTGAACCCCTGTCTTGTCCAAGAAGTCCATAAACCTAAGCCTAAAAAATATACGTCGAGGCAAGATAGAAAGTCCAACATCTCCCATTACCCAGAAATTGTATAATGTTAACGTTTTCTAAGATATTTACATAAAAGGCAATAAAAAAGACCCTGGGAAAAATCCCAGAGTCCATGCTAGCGTTATCTCAATTGCTAACCATCTACCATATATGTAGGTCGGCTGCGCCGGATGATTATAATTTGATGACGTTAGCCGCTTGTGGTCCGCGTGCGCCTTCAACGATATCGAATTCTACGGATTGACCTTCATCCAAAGTCTTAAAACCGTCCGTTTGAATTGCGGAGAAGTGTACGAATACATCGCCACCATCGGCAGTTTCGATAAAGCCATAACCTTTTTCTGCGTTAAACCATTTTACTTTACCTTCCATTGACTAAACATTCCCTTCGTCATCAAATGAATGTGTGAGTCATGCTCACAAATCGACTATACCACCGCTGCTTCTTCATTGTCAATTGGAATAGTAAATGTTTTCTTTCAATATTTTACCATTCATTAATTGACCTATGCACAAGCATATTTACAGTAATAAAAATCAAAAAAGTGGCAGACGAGTATTAATACCCATCTGCCACTATCACTGAAACACTGTTGGGCAATTATCAAATTCCCTACAATTATTTTATTAATATTTATCCAACTTGTACCTTTGAGAGGATAATAGAACCTTGTCGATTTTCTAGAGAATAAGGCGTTAATTGTCAGTTTGCTACTGCAGAAATACACCAAAGGAGTCGAATTACACTATTAACAATATAAAAAAAAAGACCTGAGTGGAAACTTCTTATCAAAGTGTCCTTTCTCAGGCCTCTGTTGATTAAATCATAGTAAAAGGTTACTTATACTCGAAATTCAAGGTACCACTTTTCTGCCCATCCGGGTTAATAATATAGAAAGATACAATACCTGCAGCTGTTACTGCCGGAGTATTGAAATAGACCCTAGTAGAACTAACATATGTTACTGCATATTCAGTGCCGTTAAAAATAATTTTCGCTCCTGAAGTTATATTCTTCCCATCAATATATATAATTGTCCCACCGCTAATTGGACCATAGGAAGGAGATACTGAACTAATACTAGGAGCCTGAATAACAGGAGGTTCATTGTACCGATAGCTCACACTTGAAGATCGTTGTCCATCAGCATTAGTTACATATACCTCTACTAGGCCTGGATTAATTCCTGCTGGGACTCTCACCCTTACACGTGTAGAATTAATGAATTCTGTCACGACTAATTTTCCACCAAAGTTAACTTGCGCGCCTGACTGGAATCCTGTTCCATCAATATAGTTCAATTCTCCACCAGCTAACCCCCCGTTTGTCACACTGAGAGTGGTAATACGCGGTGCCGGAATAACAGGAGGTTCATTATACCGATAGTTTACACTTGAAGATCGTTGTCCATCAGGATTGGTTACATATACCTCAACTAGGCCTGGATTTATTCCTGCTGGGACTCTCACCCTTACGCGTGTAGAATTAATGAATTCTGTCACAACTAATTTTCCACCAAAGGTAACTTGCGCACCGGATTGGAATCCTGTTCCATCAATATAGTTCAATACTCCACCAGCTAACCCCCCGTTTGTCACACTGAGAGTGGTAATACGCGGTGCTGGAATAACAGGAGGCTCGTTATACCGATAACTCAAACTTGGAGAACGTTGTCCATCAGGATTGGTTACATATACCTCAACTAGGCCTGGATTCGTTCCTGCTGGGACAGTTACCATTAACCTTGTAGAATTCACATACGTTGTCGCTAATAGTTTTCCACCAAAGTTAATCTGTGCACCCGATTTAAAGTTTGCCCCATCGATATAATTCACTTCTCCACCAGCCAATGACCCATTATCCGCAATAAGTTTCGTCAGAGTTGGCGCCGGAACAACCGGTGGTTCATTATACCGGTAGTTTACACTTGAAGAGCGTTGTCCATCAGGATTTATAGCATACACCTCGACTAGACCAGGCTTTACTCCTGCTGGAACAGTTACAACTAATCTTGTAGAATTCACATAAGTTGTCGACAATAGTTTTCCATCGAAGTTAATCTGAGTACCCGCCCGAAAGTTTGTTCCATCGATATAATTTGGTTCCCCACCAGCCAATACTCCATTATCTGCGATAAGTCTTGTTATTGTAGGTGCCGGCAAAGAAGAAATTTCTTTATATTCAAATCCATTTTTCATTTCTACCGATTGTAAATCCGGGTTCAGAACTCTCACATTCACAAAACCCGCTACTGAGGAAGAAGGAACTATGACATTTAAATGAGTATCACTTCCAAAAACACTAGTAGCTAAAATATTATTGAATAATACCTGAGTACCTTCTACGAAATGGGTCCCACTAATAGCTACAGCATATTCACCCGCTTGCGTTCCAAAGTTAGGCGAAATGCTTATTAACGTTGGAGCATCTGTTTCCGTTACACCTGGGGTTACTGAAGCTGGCAACGAACCTCTGCCCCTTCCATCATCATTAAATGCATATACCCTAACATAATATGTTGTCCCATTTACTAAATTAGTTATTGTTGCTTTATTGTCTGTGTAGTAAGGATAAATATCATGATAGTTACTATCTATAGAAGTCGAGATGCTAATCATGTATTTGGTCGCACCCTCTACCCTATCCCACTCTACCTTTGCCTCACTATCTCCTGCTGTGGTTCTGATATTTAAAGGTTGGCTTAGCGGAATTAATGCCACTTCATTAGAATCGGCACTTGTTTTTGCCCCGTTGATAGCCTTTACTACATAATAATAAGACTTATAGATATATTCTCCATTAAATGGATCGTCATCTCTATACATAGGGTATTGTGCTTGAGGTACAGTTGCTATAACTGAGTAGGGCCCGCCAGATGTCTCAGATCGTTTTACTTCATAACTAGTAGCTCCTTCAACTGAATCCCAATATAAATAGACAGGGCCATCGACCATTTTTATTAGATGCGGCGCATTCAATGTTTGATCTATGTAAGTAATTTCATTAATGGCCACCCATGAAGCATTACCTTTTACAGTTACTTTTATCGCTTCATAACTTCCCGGTACAACAGCAATAGGTTCAAGAGCCGCAGAAGATGTGTTGACCTTTCTAGTAGCTGGTTCACTAATTTGCACCCATAGCCCATCTTTTAGGCCATATATTGTATATTCCTCGTCCGTTGCTGGAGTTGCAAGAGCAGCTATCTGCAGTGCGGACATACTTATGGTTGTCGGAAAATTAAGCTGCAATGTTCCGCTATACATAGTTGCATTCCATCTTGTACTTAAGTCTTTATCAATAACGTTAGCAGGTACAAATCCTTCTGCTGCTGTGCTAGCAGAAACACTAGTTCCAACAGGGAATGATTGACCTTGCATTCCATTAACCGATTCCCCGTAAGCAACCGTAGCTGTCAATACAAACAATAAACACATAAAAATAAATGACCTTGATGCTCTTTTCATGCAATAAATTCCTCCATATATATTTTTTTACATACACTACTTATATCGGCTGTAAAAAAATTATCATTAGAGACCGTAGTTTGAATACAAAATGAAAACAAAATAGGCTTTGGGATTAACCAAAGCCTGAGTAGTATTATTAATTCCCATGTAAAGAAGAAGCTCTAATTGAAAGTAAAGCCGCCTGTTAAAACAACTTGTTGGCCATCAGAATTTTCAACCTTGATGTCAACTGGACCGGTAACAGTAGAGGCCGGTACCCGAATTAGTATTAATGTCGGATTATAAAAAGTCGATAGAGCCAGAATTCCATTCACATACACCTTTGATGTGCTTGTAAAGTTAGTACCATTGACATTTATAATATAGCCACCACTTTTAGCCCCACTGTTCGGAGAAATCGAAGTAATTGTCGGGCTTGGCTTAGGTACTGAAGCCGTATAAGTAAATCCACCCGCAACCACAGCGAATTGTCCATCGTTCGAGTTAATGACCTTAATGTCTACTGCTCCAAGTGCTGTTGAAGCTGGAACTCTAGCTTTTAAATCTGTCGGTGTATACAGTGTTGTCAAAGCTTCAAGATTATTTATATACACTTTACTATTCGTATTAAAGTTAACTCCTGAGATGGTTAGTAAATCCCCACCTGTATTTACTGCAGTATTAGGCGTTACCGATGTTATAACGGGCGGTTTGCCTAAGGCGGTAATGAACTTAATACCTCCTACCACTGTTGCTACTTGACCATCTGGGTTTTCTAAAGTTAAATTTACAGTTTCGGGTGCTGGCCATACCAGGGTTTTAATGTCCAGCTGTGTGCTGCTTATGAACGTTACTGGAACATCAGTATCCTTTAGCTTTACCTTAGTCCCATACAGGAGGTTTTTCCCTTTCAAGGTAAATTTCGCACCACCGACTAAGGCTACTTCTTGTACTGATATTGACTCTATAGCAGGCGCTGGTACTGCTGGCAGTAAGTTATATGTGAAGCCGTTCAAACGAATAGCCTCTTGTTGGTCTGGATTTACCACTTTAACGGTAACAGCCTCTTCCTTAGACCACTGAGGTGTTTTCACCAAAATTGTTGTTGCATTATAGTAGGTTGTAGACTCCAATGTTAATTAAAGAAAACCTTAGTGCCTGCCTCAATATTCAGAGCAGATAATGTAATGATCTGCCCTCCCGTTATCGGCCCCACAGCGGGTGCAATCTTAGTAATTCACAGGGGCTGGTTTTACAATCGGTGCCTCATAGGTATATGCATTTGATAATGTTACGGCCTGGGTATCTGGATTAACAACTTTAATATCCACTGATTCCGCCGTAGCCCAAGCTGAAGTACGAATAATTAGTTGAGTAGAACTATAAAATGTTGCAGCTACTGAAGTATTATCCAAATAAACTTTAGCTCCGCTTACAAAGTTAGAACCATTGATATACACTAGAGTACCGCCTGCTTGCGGTCCACTTTTAGGGGAAATACTAGTGATTGCTGGTGCTGGTAATGGTGCTGGCAGCACATAAGTGTATCCATTAGCTAGCAAAGCCGATTGACCATCCGGATTAATGATACTAACATCAACAGGGCCTGCAGCAGAGGCTGCGGGTACTCGTACTTTAAACTGTGTTGAATTTACAAACGTCGTGACTACTTCAGTACTACCAAATCGAGCCTTAGCTCCACTAACAAAATTACTGCCGTTGATGACAATTATGTTAGTGCCAGACAGCACACCTGAATTAGGGCTAATCCCTGTAATAACCGGTGCTGGTAATGGTGCTGGTAGCTGATAAGTATACCCATTAGCGACTGTTGCACTTCTTCCATCAGGATTAATGATTCTAACATCAACTGCTCCTACAGCAGAAGCCGCTGGAACCCTTACTTTTAGTTGAGTAGAACTCACAAACGTTGTGGCTACTTCCTTACTACCAAATTGCGCCTTAGCTCCACTAACGAATTTACTGCCGTTAATCAAAATGACATTGTTCCCTTCCAACAACCCCGAGTTCGGAGTTATGGTTGAAACCGTTGGAGCAGATTCATCTACCAGGCCTGGAATAACGGATACCGGTAAAGAGGGGGAACTTTCTCCTTCTTCACCACGTGCAACTACAGATACATAATACTTCACTCCGTTTACCAGTTGCGTTAAGGTTACTTTATTTTCACTTACGTACTTATAATCGAAAGGTCCCTCTACTGAAGTTGAGACTTTAACATAGTATCCGTTCACTGCTCCTGCAACTGAATCCCATGTAACTTGTGCTTCTCTGTCTCCTGGGACAGCTTGAACATTTAGAGGAGTAGTCGGACGAATTAGGGATACCTCATTGGACACCAAACTCTTTGTCGCTCCATTTTTAGCTATGACTACATAATAGAATGATTTGTTATAATTCCCTTCACTATTTGACTCTTCATCAAGATAGCCTAACCAAGGTTTTTCCGGGACGATAGCAATAGTTGTATAGGGTCCTCCTGGCGTCTCCGATCGTTGTACTTCATACTCTGTCGCCCCCGGAACGGACTCCCAGTATAAAGCAATTAGTCCATCTACTATTTTTTCTAAATGTGGTGCGTTTAGTGGTGCATTTAGTGTTTGGTTTATGTATGTAATCTCATTAATC
Source organism: Paenibacillus diazotrophicus (assembly GCF_042610465.1). NCBI lineage: Bacteria > Bacillati > Bacillota > Bacilli > Caryophanales > Paenibacillaceae > Paenibacillus > Paenibacillus diazotrophicus. Next base: position 548,203 of record NZ_JBGJZN010000003.1, on the reverse strand, counting down.
GCTACCCACGAAGCATTCCCATTTACATTAATTTTGATGGCATCATAGTTCCCCGGGGTGACAGGTATAGGTTCCAATACTGAACTAGTAGTAGTAACCCTTCTTGTTTCTAACTCACTTATTTGCACCCACACTCCACTGTTCAATCCGTATATTGTATATCCTTCATCAGTCTCTGGAGTTGCAAGTGCAGCTATTTGTAGCGCTGAAATACTCAGCTGCATTGGGAAATCGAGTTGTAATGTTGCACCATATGTAGTTGCGTTCCATCTTGTACTTAAATCTTTATCAATCACATTATTAGGAACAAAAGAACCAGCCGTTGTACTAGCCGTGACTATAGTTCCAGTAGGAAAAGAATCACCTTGCAATTCAGCTCCCGATTCACCGTTTGCAATGCTAGTAGAAGTCATAAACAACAATACTAATACAATAAATAAATTTGTGAATTTTCTCACATTTTCAACTCCCATATATTTTTTTGTAGGCCTTACTATTATCGGAAAGCCTATGGTTTAACTTTATAGTAAGTATTTAACTTTCCGTTTATAGAAACTTGATAACCTTCGTCCCAAGGAAGACTATTCAGAATAAAGAAGTTACTGTAACATAGGTGTAGACTCCAAGGTTAAAATAAAAGACTAATTGCTATAAACTGATATAGCCTTCTAGACCAAAAATAGTAATACATATCAGAAAAACAAAAGAAATAGGGTGACATCGTGAGAACAAACATATTAGTGTTCCCTTGCGGATCACAACCGGCTGTAGACATTAATTTTAGTCTGCGCGAATCAATGAGATTTGAAGTTTATGGTGCATCGAGTATTGAGGATCACGGAAAATTCGTGTACAAAAATTATATTGGAAATGTTCCAAACATTTCTGAGGACCAGTTTATTGAAGCATTTAATAAATTGATATTCAAATACAATATTAAATTTATCATTCCCACTCATGACTCTGTTGCCTTATTTCTTATGGAGAATCAAGAGAAGATTAACGCAACAGTTGTATCCTCTGAATTGGAAACCACAAAAATTTGTCGTTATAAATCACTTACATATAAAAAATTCAAGGATAATAGCTTTGTACCAATTATTTATGATTTGAATAACGTACATGAATTCCCGGTCTTTCTAAAGCCAGATTCAGGCCAAGGCGGAAAAGGAACACTTCTCGCACATAACTATGAAGAACTACTGCATCATACGAGTTTGAATTCCGACCTCTTAATATGCGAGTATCTCCCTGGTGAGGAGATCACCGTAGATTGTTTTACAGATCGAAACGCTTGTCTAAAATTAATTAGTCCTAGAACAAGAGAGCGTATTTTCGGTGGTATAAGTGTTCATTCTAAATTGATAGAAATAAGTGATGATATTTCCGAAATTGCCAATATAATAAATAAAAGACTGAAGTTTAGGGGCTATTGGTTCATTCAGCTAAAAAAAGATTCTAAAGGCAAATATAAATTATTAGAAATATGCACAAGAATGGCAGGGACATTCAGTCTTAGCGCAAATAGAGACATCAATCTACCCTTATTATCTTTACTAGATTTTATGGATTTAGACATAGAGATACTACCAAATAACTATAATATCGAGATGGATCGCTCATTTATCAATCGTTATCATATAGCTATTAATTATGATAGAATATACGTGGATTTAGATGATACCCTTATTCTCCGTAATCAATTTTGTAATGAGTATCTACTGATGTTTTTATTTCAATGTTTAAACAAGAATAAAGAAGTTGTTCTGATAACTAGACACTCAAAAAATGTTGAGGAAACTTTATTAAAATTCAAAATCAATCCTCAGATGTTCTCACAAATTATTCATCTGGATATGTCTGAAAGTAAATCTCAATTCATGAACACTGATAAACCATCTATTTTCATTGACAATTCCTTTGCCGAGAGAAGAGAAGTGAAGGAAAAACTTCACATTCCTACATTCGATATAAGCAATATAGAATCTTTAGTCGATTGGAGAGGCTAATTAATGTTAAATATTACGAATAGAAAAACTACTATTATCGAAGAAAAACGGGAGCTGTTCCTTAGAGTTCTTCAATCTGATGAACAGAAATTTATTGTAGGTATTAATCCCCTGTGTGATCATCTTATAGATATATTCAACCAAGAAAATATATACATTTCGGGAATAGTTGACGACTTTACAGACAAAAGTGATTATATGGGATACCCAATTTTTAAGACACAAAGTTTACCGAAAGATGCATTAGCTATTTCTTGTGTAGTAGATGGAAAGTTAATAACAGCAATAGATAATTTAAAGAGCCATGGAATTAATAATATTCTTACTTACTTGGAATTACGGTTACAATCTCCTGATTTATTCAAACAGGTGAGATTTTGTGAAAACAATATTATAGATATTGAAATAAACGAAAACAAGTATAATTGGCTATATTCTATTTTAGAAGATGAACTTTCACAAAAAACATTAGAAAATATCTTGGATTTTAGATATAACTATAATGTTGAATCCATGAGATTTTTCCCTTTCCAGCTACATAATCAATATTTTGATGACTTCATTCCGTTTAGTGATAATGAAATTTTTGTAGATTGTGGTGGATTTGATGGGAGTACTACAATTTCCTTTATTTCAAAACATCCGTCATATAAAAATGTCTATTATTTTGAACCCTCTCCATCACAATTCATCATATCAAAGAAAAATCTGGGTAATTATAGAGATATCACTCTTTTTAATCTGGCTACTCATAATTGCAATACTATACTGAAATTCGACTCAGGTGTTGGATCTTCAAGCAGTATTTCAAATAGTGGTAATATTGAGATTAAAACAACAAAGTTAGATGATGTTATCAATGATGCTGTTACGTATATTAAATTAGATGTTGAGGGCGTAGAATTCGAGACTCTTCAAGGGGCTGAGAATTTAATTAAAAAATTCCAGCCTAAACTTGCAGTATGTGTCTATCATAATCAAGCAGATTTTTGGAGGATTCCCGAATTAGTTTTAAGTTATAATCCATCTTACAAGGTATATATAAGACACTACACAGAAGGATTGTTAGAGACCGTGATGTACTTTATCTAGTTCATTCCTTTAACTTTAGCAAAATGACCTGTAGAAGACCACCTCTTTTCAAGGTGTTCATCTACAGGTCTTATAATTTTACCAACTATAATTTTATTAATACTGCATGGCCATTAATATTATGCAGAAATAATAATCGTTTATCCTGTTTTAGGGAGTTCACATATTTTGTTATCCCTTCGCATGTCATAAAACCGTAATCATCAAACACTACCATCCCACCAATGACCATCTTGTCCCAGATCCACTCTAGAATGTCTTTAGCTGATAAATATGCATCAACATCAATATGACAAAAACTGAAATACTGGTCCTGAACTAGCTCTTTAGTATCATCAGGAAATATCCCTTTGAGTAACTTTACATTATTAAGTTGCATATTATCAAAAATAAGCCGCTTAACAATCTCCTCACTTGTATCGCTATGTTCCCCCCCTACATAAACACTGTCATGTTGTGGTGATGTTTTTACAACACCGTTAAATGTATCACATAGATAAATTCTCTCGTTAATCCCACATAACTCTGCCTTTTTAGCAATCAAGGCGCCTGTCCCGCCCTTCCAAACTCCTATCTCTATAAGGGAACCACTCAATTTCGAAACCTGCTCAACCAATGACCATAGCTCGTAGCATCTATATTTGTCGACTAGTGTGTGGGTTCTGATAGTATTATACACTGTATTAAAATCCACATCTGTTTTCCACGGTGCATAATTTGATTGAGGTTTTATTTCTTCATAGGGAAATTCTGCGGGTAGTGCATAATACATCGACAGATAGTGTTTATTTTCCTCCATACCCATTTTGGTTAGTAAATTTGATATCTTATGATAAGTGGGTCCCGAAGGAGAAAACGTCAATAAAATAAATATATTTGATGCATCTTCTTTACTGAGTATTTCGGGACTATGAATTGTTTTTCCATAAAAATTCATCCCCCATTTATCTTTATCCATGTCAATGACATATGAAATATCATAAGATAAATTTTTAAATAATATATCTGCATTTTGGCCGGTACCGAATACAACAATTTTTTTAGTGTTTATCAATGGTATTATATCATCACTACTCAGCAAGGAAATCTCACTCCAGTTCACTTGAAATTTCTTATTAATTCAATAATAATATTCATATCTGAGATATCATATCTTTGATCTATAGGTAAAGGTATTAGATATTTTGCAAAATCATACTCAACTGTATTTGTCTCAACAATATTCATTACTTCTTTCCAATAAGTCGCAACGTAAATTTTATTATTGATTAAGTAACTCCTTAAATCCGCACTATGAATAAGTAGAGGATATATCATTGGACCATGAATATGTGTGAGATCAATATGCATTTTATTTATATTACCAAGAAATGAATGTAAGTGTTTAAAGTTATCTATTCTTTTAATGATAGATGATTCATAATTTATGTTTTGTAAAAAAGCCTCTGTTACCCTTGACATCTTTTTAAGCTGTTGATTAGTCATATCTTCTTCATTCTTTACATATTGGGAATAACTTTCTTGGGCATTAATATCTACTCTTTTAAGTAGATATTCATATTTATCATAGGATACATCTTGTTCAAGATCCATTTTAATTGTTGAATTTGTATATGCGAAACCACCATCGGCAACCCCAAAGAACTTTCTCGGCGAATAAAAAGTATCTACACCTTGAATTGGCTTTGAGAAGAACGCTTGTGTATTATCAATAATTATATTTTTTATATTGCTAGTAACTTTCTCTACTTGTCTATCATTAACACCAAAATAATTCACATATAATATACAATCGGTATCCTCAATATCTTTAAGTAATATGGGTTCAAACTTATCATTTATTGAATAGTACTCATATTCGATTCCTAGTTCTTTAATTGGTTCAATTATACTTTCACATATATAGTACGGAATAAATATTTTATTGAACTTTTTTTGCATCAAAATATACTTAAGAGCATTTCTTCCACTATTTAAAGCAACTGCATCTAAATGATATCTTTTCTTATGAGAACCCATTTCTAACTCAAAGAATCCTCCTATTTCTTTCATCAAATCAGCTCATATTCATTTAATATTTTCACTACTTCATCTTTTGAATTAAACATTAATACATCAATAATAGACAAAAAGGGAATAAAAGCATTATCCAGTTGTTGATAGTAAATATCTTTTGTCTTCAGGAAGTTCAAGTCTATTCCTGCCTTCGAGAAGTGATCCTTAGAGTATAAGCTTTGCCCGCCTATTGGGTTAACATATTGATCTGCCCCCAATTTTTTGCATATATCTATTATTCGCTCTTCAGCTTTAAGTTCTCTCGATATGTCTAATTCAGATGAATATAGAAACTTTGTTTTAACACCTAAAAAATCTGCTATTTCTTTTAACTGACTAGCATTAAACAAGGAGACATTAAATTCTGTTGAAATAAATATTTTTTTTATGAGATCTATAACCTCATTACAAAACGGAGCCTTCCTATACGCTATCTGTAAAGTTTTAATGAATTTTTTTTGTTCTGCAACTAGCTTGGTTGAGTATACTCTTTTATTTATGTCTAGTTGAAGAGAAGCTTGTTCTACACTAAAGGAAAATAAATGAGAATCCTTATTAAGTAGTATCCTGTTTCTATTTATCCAGCCTCCCTTTATATACTGAACATCATCATAAACAATGAAATAATCAACACAATTTATTAGCTGGAAATAACCGATATAGGGAAAAAGGTAGGGCTGCATCACTGCAATTTTCATAATAAAGCCTCTTTTACCGTTTGAATAATTCGTTTTTGATCCTCAAAAGCTAATGAATCATATAGTGGCAAGCAAAGGATTCTCTTAGTTATTGATCCAGAAACAGGCATATGTTCAGATTCCACGTAATCAAGGCTATCTAACGAAGGATAGAAATATCGACGCGGTGTAATTCCCTCATCCATTAAGAGTTCTCTGACACGCATCATTGATATCTCATCTTCGAGGACTATTGGAAAATAGCTATAGTTATTGGTACATTTCTCGTTATGTTTTTGTAATGTAATTCGTGGTGAGTCCATCTCAAAAGCCTTAGCGTAGTTCTCATATAATCCTTTCCGTTTGTTAAGAAGTTCATCCATATCATCTAGTACACATAATCCCATTGCAGCTTGGAATTCATTCATTTTAGCATTAATACCAACAGCAACTATTTTATCAGGGCCATCAATACCAAAATCTATCATTTTTTTAGCCCTACGATATAATTCTTTATCTTTGATGATTAGAGCTCCACCCTCTATTGTATGAAATATCTTTGTTGCATGAAAGCTAAGGGTAGCTACATCACCATAGTTTAGTATACTTTGACCATTATACTGAACTCCGAAAGCATGTGCCGCATCATAAATAACCTTAAGGTTATTTGCCTTAGCAATAGCATCTATCTCTTCAACCTGACAACCATTACCAAACACATGAACGGGTACAATTGCAGAAGTTGAATCTGTAATCTTATTTTCTATTTCTTTAATATTCATATTTAGCGTGGACTCATCTATATCTGCGAAAATCGGTTGAAGTCCTTCCCATACTAAGCTACTGGTAGTAGCAACAAAAGAAAAGGGAGTTGTTATAACCTCTCCCTTCAATTCCAATAGTTTATAAGCTACATTTAAAGCAATTGTACCATTCGTTACAAGCAAGATATTTTCTACCCCTAAATATTCTGCTAATCTTCCTTCTAATTCGGTTACAAGTTGACCATGATTTGTTAAAATTCCACTACGATAAATACGTGCCACATAAGAAATGAATTTTTCTTGATTAGGCAGGTGGGGCTTTGAAACATATATCATATGGGTACCCCTTTACATTTATGATTTACTTATCCACTGCAAATTTGAAGTGATTAGATTAAATACAGGAAGATATCGATTTGAAAGACTCATAAGTAGTTCTAGCGCCTGTTTTCGATTAATTCTCCATATATGCAAAAATCTCCATTGAATATATTGAAATACTCTAATTTGCAACCATGTATCCATTTTTTCTTTGCTTAAACCCTTGGTGATTCCAAAGCCATAAAGGCGTTCAAATTCTTCTATAGTAGGTAAGTCTTTATCCAATGGCATATTGTAGCTTAAGCTCTTCTCGTGCACTCTATAAACCCCTACATGATCATGAATAAAGCCTACATCACCTATTAACATGAGCTTTAGATATAAAAAGGTATCTTGACTTAATGTATCTTCAGCTAGGCACCCCATACTCTTAGCATCCTCTAATCGATAAATCGAAGTTAACGTACCAGGAATATGAGGATAGGCTTTTGTTTGATAATTCAAAAAATAATCAATTCCATTTGTTATCTCTTGAAGATTATTAGTTAAGCTCGTGATCAGCTCTGTGCTCATATTCAATTGTTGTATATTAGCAAAGACAAGTGAAACATTGGGGTTTTTTTCCAGAAGATCTACCGCTTTACTAATATAGTCTGATTTAATCAAATAATCGTCATGGTTAATTCCTAGGACATATTTACCACGCACTTTTTCATACAACAATGTTTGACAATTTTTTTGAGCACCTAAGTTTACTTCATTCCGTATATACCTGATTTTGGGATTAAGCACATATTGCTTCATCATCTCATCAGTCCCATCCGAGGAGCAGTCATCACCTACAATGATCTCAAGATCATCAAAATCCTGAAGTAATATACTATTTATTGTTTCCTGCAAGTATTCTTTCATATTATAGGTTGGTATAACTACACTAACTTTAGGCTTTTTCACAGATGATGAACTTCGCTCGGTATCCGGTTCTATCCATTGGTTACTCTGAATGTTTGTTATTATCGCGTCTATTTGTTGTATCAAATCATCGTCAGCTAGCTCTCGTGCCCTATAATATGTGTCTATCGCCTCGTTGTATAATCTTTTCAACTCATAAAGATAAGCCATATTAAATACTAAATCAGCATTATCTTTATCTAATACAAGCCCCATTCTTAACACTTGTTCTGCTAATGTAAGATTGCCCTCCATTAACGCAACCACTGCTTCAATAGAAAATATTTCGATATTATCGGGTATAGCCCTTCTAAATTCTTGAATTAAAAGTTTCGCTTCAGTAAAATCACCCTTTTGTGCCAACTTCTCTATTTCATTTTTAATATTGTTTTTCAAATTATTACTATCTAAAGTCATATAATAACTCCTCATTCCATTTTGTACATTCGGAAATCAAAGAAATAACCGTATGTAGACTATATAGGATATATCGGTTTTAATGGTATAAAAGTATAGTTGGAAAAATGAGTAAAGCCTCTATCTACTGATAGAGGCCAAGAAATTTCGAAGAACATTACTTATCTCTACACTGCTTCTTAAGGGAGACTGATCGAAGACAGTGTGAGAAGTAAAAACATAAGAATGGTTATGCTAACCCTCCCGCGAAACCATCTGCAACCATTGTGATTTGTGCCCCTGCTTTATCATTAATTCAACGGCCTGTTCGCAGCCTTCTTTGTAATTAACAAGTTTGTAAAGGTTATAGATTCTTTGAAGTGTAGCTATTCCATCTGAATTAATAAGTTTTTCGTATATATTTAATGCTTCTTGATATTTACCTTCAGCAATGAAAATATCTCCAATAAATCTTTCCAAGACCCGATCTGTAGAGTTTTTGTTTTCTCTCATTTTGATAGATAAATCTTTAGCAACTTCCGTAAATCCCAAATCATACAAAGTTCTAGCAAATGATAATTGTATATCATATCTAAAAAAGACGGCCTGATCATACATATATTGAAACAAGTCAAATTCTTTAAGATAAATCAAATGTTTGATACAAAATAAATAAACACTTTCAACCGTTTTGGATTTAACAGGTTCCTTCAAGTTTTTATTCTCTATTAGACAACTAATTATGTCCATATCCTTTTTACTTATGTTTATACTACTACGAAGGTGCTTTAATAAGTCAAAGTCCTTCAACAAAATGCACAGTAAAATAATATCCACAACATTTGCTTCATTAATCTGCGTTACTTGGAGTAAATCTTCTTTTGCTCCAGTGTAATCACCTGAATATTGTTTGCTAATTGCAATCATTTGAAGATCCGTATGTTTCACATAACTACTCATATACGACGCTAAAAGCGGAGACCTGAGTAAATATAGTATTTTCAACAAAGAATTCATACTCTGTGAATCAACAATTGGAAACACCTTATCAATATAGGTTTTGCTTTCTATCATGTTTAGTGAAGAGTTTAATTCAAAAAATCTCATGACGGTCACAACATGGTGTCTATTAGCAATAATGGCCTCACCTAGTAGTGACAGCGCCTCTTGTCTGTTCCCTTTAATTAATTGTATATCTGCCAACTTTGCAAGAGAGAGATAACTCCCAACTCCATCATACGAAGTTGTGTTCGCATCCTTCACCTCTCCAATTTCCAAACACTTTTTGAAACAAAATTCTGCATCGTTCAGATATTCTAATTTGCCATAGGCACGACCCATTATGAAGTAAAAATCCGTATAATCAGGAAACTGTAAAACAGCATCCTTCAATATTGCTATTGCTTCCGCATTCCTATCTAATTCTATTAAACATTCTGATAGTCCTGAAATTAACTTTGGAATAAAGATATTGCCTCTACTTAGGTTATAAGATTTTTGATAAGCTTCTACCGCTTTCGGGTAGTTTCCATAAATTTTATAGTGGGCACCTAGATTGAAATAACTATAACCCGATGGATTCTCTTTAACTTCCATTAGAAGAAGCTTTAAGTTTCTATCCTCTTTGTTCCTTTCATTGACAATCCCCTTCTCATAACCCACATGATGAATTATGAAATTAGCATAGGCATGCTCAAGCCCTGTGAAGTTACTAATATTTAAGTGTTCATGGATCTTGTTATCATATTTAAGACCAATATGGTTCTTAAACATCCGTATCGCTGAGTGATTAACTGCGTTCCCTAAAGATAAATAGTTTTTAATTTTCACAAAGTAATAATCCGCAACTAATGCATCTTTATCAACAAACTGTTCATCTAGATACTCATCAGCATCCAGAACCAGTATATAGTCAGAATTTGATTTTGAAATAGAAAAATTTCTTGCTTCAGCAAAATCATTATTCCACTTATAATGATAGATAGCGTCTGTATGTCTCCCTACAATTTCAAGTGTTGCATCTGTAGATCCTGTATCTACTATAATGATCTCATCCACTATGCCCTCAACGCTCTTTAGACACTTTTCGATATATTTCTCTTCATTTTTTACTATCATGCATAATGAAATCGATCTAGTTGTCATTTCAGGTATCCTCTCTACTCTGTTTTCAATAATTTTAAACGCTCTATAGCAGGAGTATAGTTCCATTCCTCAGCGATTTTATAATAAGAGATTGCTTCTGCCTTATCACCACGCGCCTCATGAAATACTCCTAAGTTATAATAGGACCTGAAACTTCCAACACCGACAACAGTCTCGTATTGAGATGGATCAGGTTCACCTAATTGTATGCAATATTTAAAGACTTCCTGTATCTTATCAATATACTGTATATCTTTTAGTTCTAACAAAGCTGCACCATAGATAAAATATATATCTGTAAAATCAGGATACAGATCAATACCTGTATCTATAATAGCAAAAAGATGGGTGAAGTCCTTGAGATTAAGCAAAGTATACGCATAATTCACGAGTAAACTCGAAACATATTGAGGTATCACACCCTGAATTGCCAGTAAATCAATTGAACTTTGAAATGTTGAAGCTGCCTCCAAATAATTCTTATTCACATAGTGTGTTTTTCCCAACTGGTACCAGGTATATGGATTGGTCGGATCTTCATTCAATTCTATCTCTAATAAATCTACATTTCGCTTAATTTTATTTTGCAATACAATTGCTTCATGTAAATACCCTGAATGAAGCAGAATGATCCCCGTTGAACACGTTACAGGTATGTTTCCATTTTTCATTATTACTTGCTCATGGATTCTCCCCTTATACATAAAATCCCCATCATTCCGAAAAACCCGAACAATCTCTGTACTTGTCACTTCATTATGGCTTGTCAAATTTCTTATTATTACTCTTCCAGCTACATTATCATTTCTTTGGCAAAATACTTCTAAGTTATTTACAGTGTTCTGGTCAAAGATTTCATCAGCATCCATAATTAGAATATATGGTTGTGAAGCCTTTGAGAGGGCAAAATTCCTTGCTTCACTAAAGCTATCATTCCAGCAAAAATTAAATACTTTGTTAGTAAATCTCTTAGCAATTTCTATTGTAGCATCACCCGAACCAGTATCAACAACAATAATATCTCGGGTAAAAGCAAACACAGAGCGAAGGCATTGTTCTATATTTTTTTCTTCGTTTTTTACAATTAAACAAACAGAAACGGGAATCACCTTTTGTCACCTACTCCATTTTAATCCTAATATTCAGGAAACAGGGTGCCCACTAGACACCCTGTTTCCCAAGTTAGATCATTTATACTCGTATGAGACAATATTACTTTCTTGTCCATCAGGATTAACTACTTTCAACCCTGTAGCCCCTATAGAAGTACCGGCAGGAACAATAATTCTTATTCTGAGTGTCGTATAGAATCGATTTATTGCAACTTCTTTAGTACCAACTATTACTTTTGATGTAGCCGTAAATCCAGTTCCATCAATATACACAATTGTACCACCACTGAGAGGACCAAATGCCGGAGATATAGCTGTTATTTTAGGTGCTGCTACCGCAGGAGGTGCATTATATGTGTATGTGGTAGAAGCACTAGTTCCGGATTGAAGTGTGATTACAACGGGTACTGTTCCAGCTGTACTTCTACTAGGTGCAACGAATCTGATCCGTGTACTGCTATAGAATGTATTAACAGGAACTACTACACCATCAACAGTGAGTGTCATAGTGGACTCAAAGTTCGTACCATCTACGTAAACTATTTCCCCACCTGCCAAAGCACCATTATTAGCAGTGATTGCCGTAATAGTAGGTGTAACTTTTTCATACGTAAATCCACCTGATACATTAACTTCTTGTCCATCAGTATTCGTGATCGTTACATTAACAGGGCCAAAAATACCATCCGAGGAAGGTGAAGATACACGAATACGCGTAGCGCTATAGTAAGTCCCAATCGGTACGGATTTAGTTCCAAATTTCACCGTAGCTCCAGCATCAATTCCCGTTCCGTCAATGTACACTAATGTACCACCCGTAGCCGGTCCTGTATTTGGTGTGATAGCCGTAATCGTAGGAGCTGCCTTGGGAGGAGGTGCTAAATATGTGTATCCTCCATTCACAATTACTTCCTTACTATCAGGATTCACGACTTTAACATCAAAAGTACCTGAAGTAGTAGTAGCTGGCACTATAATTCGGAATCTAGTACTACTATAAAATACATTTACAGGAACCTCTTTATCTCCAATGAACAATTTTAACCCGTTTTGAAAACCTGTACCGTCAATATAAACAATTTCCCCACCTTGAAGTTGACCACTATTAGGTGAAATCGCTGAAATCGTTGGATTCGGCAATACTGGAGGGGCCTCATAGGTGTATCCTCCAACAAGAGTAAACGTCTCTCCATCCGCATTAACAACCTTCAAATCAACTGGTCCCGAAACGGTTGATGTTGGCGCCAAGACTCTTATTCGTTTATCCGAATAAAAAATATTGATCGGTACTTGCGTATCTCCAAAATATACTTTTGAAGTAGTTTCAAATTTCGTTCCATCCATCGTTACTACTTCACCACCTGCTAGTTTTCCCGTATTAGGAGTTACAGCAGTTATAGCTAGCTTAGTAATAATCTTTTCATCGTATGCGAACCCATTTGGTATAACTAATTTTGTACCATCAGGATTCTCTAATGTGATGTCCACTGCTCCAGCCACTGTTGCCGGAGGAGTAACAACCGATACATAACCGGAGTTATAGAAATGTGTAGAAGTCGCATAGTTATCACCAAACTTGATCTTCATACCATTAATAAAATAGTCTCCATAAATAAGTATGGTTGTTCCACCCAAGTAAGGTCCAGATTTAGGCGTATAACTTGTAACTACGGGGTCTGCTAAATATGTGTAATCCCCTGTCGCGTACTGCCCATCAATATTTGTAACTTTAATGGATACTGTACCCTGCTTTCCAGGAAGCGCTGTAATCACAAGCTGATTTTTACTGATATACTGAACATTTGTTACTTGTGTAGTCCCCATCATAACTGTAGGATTAGGTTGGAAATTATCACCATTAATTGTGACGGTTTCTCCACCCTTCGGGTGACCTTTATTTTCTACAATTGAAGTTATTGTAGGAGCAAGAAGTTTAACACCTAAAGATACATTAGGAATCAACTTAGACCGAGCTGATCCGGCATAATCTTTATAAGTAATGACAGATGAGGTTGTCGAAACAGGAAAAGTGCCATATTTACTTTTATCTATCGGTCTAATCTTATATTTAAAAGTAAGGTCACTATTCTTCAATTCCAAAAAACTCCATGTCAACGTATTGCCATTTTGTACTGGTTGTGGGATATTATTAGTATAGCTTCCAGGTACAATTTCAAAATTTGGAGCTACTGTGTCTGTAACCACTACATTATAGGCACTTGCAACCCCAATTTCCTTTACAATTGCTGCATATATATCAGACAATCCAGTAGATCCGAGTACAAAATGATGATGCGCGTCCGTAGTCGCCATTTTCTTCAGCAAAGCATTCGGTCCACTTGTATCAGGATTATCATTAGGTCCTAGCAGTGCAATAGTATAAAATACAATCCCCGCATCTTTTGCGATCTGCGCTTGTTCTAGTGCGTACTCATAAGCTGTACCAGTAGGGACAGTAGCATCTCCATCAGTCATAAGAACAATAACTGGTTGCGCTTCTGGTCTATGATTGCTTAATTCAGTAACTGCAGTTTGAATCGCGCTTCCTGTGGCCGTTGAACCATTAGCAGCAATAGTATCTACATATGCTTTTGCTGCAGTTTTATCAGTAGTCATAGGAAAAACTGTTGAGGCTGAACTGAAATCAACAATACCTACTTGGTGTTTTGTCATATCCATCAAGTCAATGAAACCTTTAGCAGCACTTTTAGCTGCACTAATACGGTTATCTGTAGTCATACTCCCTGATTTATCAATGATCAATATGACATCATTGGGCATAACAACATCTACTGGAGGTGTCCCTTTGATATTTAATGATACTTCCGCTTCTTCTTCAACAGTTATAGATGTTGGATTAACCGTTTTGGTTACTGATACATAGTCTGCCACTGCTGCTGAAGCATTTCCTCCTCCGAGTCCTGCAACGCCTGATAAAGCTAAAAGCACTGAAAGTAATAGTGTAGTTAATTTTTTCGCTATCTTCATACTACCCCTCCTATTTACTATTAATCCATTAACCTTTCTTATCAAAAAAAATAGAGCCGTAAGAAGAAGAATACTGTTCTACAAGTTTCCCTTGGTTTTCCAGCCTGTTTTTTTTGATTTGTACAAACTCTGTAATACGTGAGTTCATAAGATGAATGTCTTTTAATAGTTCAATTCGCTCAGCAGAAGAAGGAGTATTCCTTTGAGTTAGATACACTCGCTGGAATAACTCTTCTACTTCAGCCTCTTTTGAAAAAAAGTATTCCAAGTCCATTTTCAGAAGTATTTCTTGATAAAGATTTTTGATTTTCCGAAGATTGGAGAGCTCCTCAATGTCTATTGCATTCATCATGACATATTCCCTGGCTTTAACGACTGCATAGCTGCCTTCCAGGTTTCAGTCATGAGGTATCCAAATTCAAGTGCCTCGTCTAGAATAGCAACATCTTTGGATACCAAAAAACTAGCCAATCTATTATTGTAATAAATATAAAGCTCGTAGAGATTGTGAGAGATATCATAATCCATATTTAGTGTAATAATGAATTCATTTAAAATATCTTTCGCCTTGAAAACTTGAACCTTCATCTCATCTAATAACCCTTTAGACAAGAGGTTCTTAGATATCATAATTTTCTTGCAAAACTCTTCATACAATATCAAAGTAAGTTCCCCTGGGCTTGCTGTTTCGACCCGGACTTTTAGATAGTTTAACTGATGATTTAATATGGACATGAATATCCCCTCTTACATTGTAAAGTCTGAAGATTAGCTTGAACTTAATTGTGAAGTCAACCAAGACCCTTTATTGTTCAGGTTTTGGATAGCCTTTTCCATTGCAGCGAACTGTTTGTAATACCTTGTCTCGGCAGCAGTCACCTTATCTTCAGTACTATAAATTTTTGTATTCAAGTACTTTAACTCGGTTCCCATTAAACTGCTATCTACTGTTTCCGATTGAGAGCTCGAACCAATTTTACGCGCCATGTTGGAAATGGATTGATCTAAATCTTGTTTAATTCTTTCTGCGAATCCCATCTCTGACTTGAGTTTGGGGTCACTTGTTGAAGCTTTGGAGAATAACGCTTTAACACTTTCCGGATCAGCAGCCAATGCTTCTTTCAACTTAACAGTATCGATATGCAACTTCCCGTTCTCTTTGTATGCATCTTTTCCACTGGCTGTTGCAATACCTATGGAACTTAATGTGTTTTTACCGATAGGTAACCCCTTGACTTGATTCATAAATGAATTTCTTAAAGTTGACAGTGTTGATTCTAGCATATCATCGTTAGCTAGCAAGCCTTTTTTAGCTTTGGATTCCCAGATCGTAATTTGACTTTCAGTCATTGCTTCTCTTTGTTCTTCAGTTAGAGGAGCATATTCGCGATTGTGTTTTTCATCCAGCTTTGACTTAATGCTATCGATCAATTCGTTGTATTTATTTACAAAATCCGTAATTTTAGAAACAATTTTCTCCGTGTCCTGTGCAACGTCTACAGAAACAGCCGCACTTGAGGTTCCTTTTAATGAAAAGGTAACGCCATTGAAATTAAAGGTGTTAGTGGCCATTTTCATAGCAGCGCCGTTTATTTCCACATTAGCATCTTTCCCCGAAGTCAATGCTGTTGTTCCAATCCCTAAGTTTGATTTTAGGACATTTGCAGTGTCATCAATAGTGATTGATGCCGCTGCACCAGTTTGCTTAGTAGAAAGCATGAGTCTCATATTCGTCGCATCGTAACTCGCTGTAATTCCAATACCCGCATTATTAATATCATTTATTACGGACTGTCTTGTGGAAGTACTGGTTACTGTAATTTCCTTGGGACCGCCAGGACCCGTTATCGTAAACTTCCCTTCAGTAAGCCCTGTTTGAGTCAATGTCGTACCTGCAGCCAATGATTCACCAGCTACCACTGCAGTAGATGCGAGCTCATTGACTTTGATAGAGTAGCTGCCCTCTACAGCACCAGTAGTGGATTGGGCAGTAACTATAGTTGAGTTATTAGAAGTAGCTACCTTAGCATCAAAAGATGATTCAAAGCGCAGTCCATCGGCTAAGTTTCTCAAGGATGAATATTGTAAATTAGTCTCTTGATATTGCTCTCGCTTCCACATAAGTGTCTGTCTTTGTTGTTGCAACTTAGTTAGTGGAAGCTTCTCTACTTTCATTAAATCCGTAACTATTTTCTCCGTGTCTATACCGGATGCCATCCCAGTAAATTTAATACTACTAGTACTAATACTCATACCACACCTCCTTTACCAACTTTGATATCAACAAAGATACCCATCTGTTCACACAAGTTATATACTAAATCCGCCCATTTTTCTGGCGGTATTTCCTTAACTACCTCATTCGTCTGTGTGTCAATGAGTTTAATCATCATCTGGTTAGTCTCTTTATGAAAGGAAACCTCTAACCTGGTATCAGATTTCACCAGCATACGATTCCCTTGTTCTATACGATTTTTTATTTCCTTCTCGCTGAGCTGCATATTTCTATTGTATGTATTCCCCACTTCAGTTGGAGCATCACTTTGAATATCCGCTCTAACCTTATCATGGAGTTGAGAAGGAAGTTGAGAGACACTCTCAATTTTCATCCTGATCTACTCCCATACAATTTTATAAAAAAGGGCCGACCGGAATTTCCGGCCGGCCCTTTTAAACCAATTAACGAAGTAATTGAAGTACGCCTTGTGGTTGTTGATTCGCTTGAGCCAACATTGCTGTTGCAGCTTGTTGTAGAATACCTTGCTTCGTGAATTCGCTCATTTCTTTAGCCATGTCTACATCACGAATACGGGATTCAGCAGCTTGCAAGTTCTCGGAAGTAGTTCCCAGGTTGTTGATTGTGTGCTCCAAACGGTTTTGTACAGCCCCCAAGTCAGATCTCAAAGCGGATACTTTATCGATTGCAGTCTGAACTTTAGTCATGTTTCCTGTTGCAGTCGCATTCGTACCATCAAGCGCCGCCATACCTGTAAGTCCAATACTAGCGGAATCAGCTGCAGACAATGTAACTGCAATTGTTTCACCAGCATTAGCACCAACTTGGAAAGTAATATCTGTAATACTACCATCAAGCAAAGCTTTGGTGTTAAATTGAGTTTGGCTAGCAACCGCATCAATTTGTTGAGTCAATTGAGAAATTTCAGCATCAATTTTAGCTGAGTCTGTAGTGGTCAACGTTTCGTTGGCAGCCTGGTTATAAAGCTCGCCCATACGTTGAAGCATTGCATGAGTTTCATTCAATGCGCCTTCAGCAGTCTGGATCAGGGAGATACCATCCAATGAGTTACGGGATGCTTGCTCAAGACCACGGATCTGGTTACGCATTTTTTCGGAGATAGCCAAACCTGCTGCATCGTCAGCAGCGCGGTTGATTCTCAAACCCGAAGACAATTTCTCAAGAGATTTACTTTGTGCAGTGTTGTTAGTTGCCAATTGACGCTGAGTGTTGTACGAACTGATATTGTGGTTAATACGCATAATATAATTCCTCCTTGGAATGTGTTGGTGATTAGCATCCTTGCTTCACCCATTTAAGATCGAACCATGGCTTGCGGCCGTCAATGCCATGTCTTTCGTCCTACAATATATATCGGATAATTTGTACTATTGTTTATAGTTTTTTGACTTTTTTTTATTTTTTCTTTTGAGGAGCTATACCGAGTAAAATATGTTGAGCATCTCCCGACATAACAGCATCTTTATTCTGTAATTGAATCGCATTATAAATCTCCTCTCTGTATATACTTACTTGAGAGGGTGCTTCAATACCTACTCTAACCTGGTCTCCAGTGACCTCAACAATAGAAATTACGATATCCCCATTAATCATAATCTTCTGACCTTTATTTCTCGATAGGATTAGCACACTTTGCCTCCTCCCCTGTATTTCCGATGATTGAAAACCGGGTGCTATATTCTAATTTATCCAAAATAATCTGGGCAGCTTCCTTCGTTCTGGCATTCATTACAATAGGAGCTTTGAGATTAATTGAAATATCAGAGGATGACCTCACAGTTACAATCGATCGTATAGCAACTAGTTCCTCCTTATCCAAATGAAGAGAATCAAGCCAGTGTTGCTCGAGTGTAAACGCATACTCCTGACAGAAATTAAAAGGATCTGTTACGATAAAGGTCAAGTGTTCATCTTCTACCGATTGAAAGAACTCAAACGGACTGTTATCTTGAGGAATATTTATATATCGACGATTCGTCTCAAACCCCAAAATCGGATTATTGAAGCTCCATATGTCTTCATGATTTACTTCTAGATCTCCAAATCTCGCTGTCTTCACTAGCATTTCCCATCCCCCTTAGATCATAAAAAAATAGCTATATGAAACCTTCTGTTCATTATAGCTATTGTAAAGCTCACTAGACAACCTTATTCAAATTCTCTCCGGTCACCGTCATGGATATAAAGTTTTTTTGAGCCACATATATTTTAATCTTACCTGGCATGTAATCAATTTGAGGGGCATGAATCTCCGGATCAGCGCTCACCTTACTACTGATGTGATTCATACTTATTGTACCTGGGCTGAAGGTAACATCAACATTATCATAACTTGGAGGGCCACAGAACTCGATAGGTCGTTCTTTAAAAGCATTCTGTCGGGCAATCTCAGCGAAAGCATTTCCTTTTTTTTGAAATGCCATCATTCGATCCCCCGCCTGTGCGATCTCAGCAATATTTTGCATAGATGATTCTAACGAACTCTGAGCCACACGATCTGCAAATTCCAGAAATCTTGCCAGCCCCAGAGCAGACCACGCTTTCTGTGAATCAATCTCTAACTTACCTTCATTTTGCTCTATTTGCAATTCGCCTGATTCTTGATCTAAATTCAGCGTAGGCTTAGGTTGCTTGATATCCCATTGTCCTTGAGTAGTCTCAACTGCCAGTTTGCTATAGCCTTGTTGTATTTGTATACGGGGAATTTGCAATTGCTATCACCCCTATCTCAGAAAATCCAATAAGCTTGGTCTTATTATGCGAGCCATCGTATCCAGGGACGCTTGATAAATACTCTCCGAAGTTTTGAGTTCAGTCACAACTGAAGCTATATCCGCATCCTCTGTCGTTGACTGAAGTGAAGTATAATTCAAATTCAAATCTTCTAAGCGAGTCATTGTGAACTCTAGACGGTTTTGTTTGCCACCAATCTCTGATTGTGCAGTTATAACTTTCTCTAAATTCCCCTGTAACGCAGGGATTATCTTCTGAATAGATGCTGTGCCTGCGGGACTGGTATCCACCAAGGCCTTCTTAAAGTCGTCAATTACTTTGTACAATCCAGTATTATCACCAAATGCTCCAAATATTTTATCCCCTGTCATGTTAACCGGAATATAAATACTCGCACCTATCTGGTACTGGACTTCACCTTGATCGAGATTATATTGATTTGCCAGATTTGAGGTGTCTCCTGGATCGTCAGGGTAAGGTTTTTCATTAACTCTCTCACCATTAAAAATATACTTACCTTTAAACTGAGAGTTACCCAAATTCACAAGCTGTTTATAGAGCTGGTCTACCTCTTCAGCAATATTATTACGAGCATCTGCAGGTACTGTATCAGTACCCGCCTGAACAGCTAATTCAGACATCCGTTGTATAATTTGGGTTGTTTCTGTTAACACGCTATCATTGAACTTCATCCACGAGTCTGCATCTTCTGCGTTCTCCTTAAACTGCGTTGTAAAACTAATCTCTGCCCGATACTGCAGTGCACTGGATACGCCAACCGGGTCATCGGAAGGACGATTAAGCTTACGATTGGTCATCATCTGTTCCTGATATTTATCCATTCGTTTATAATTGGTCTGTAAATTACTCATCATAGAATTACTCATCATTGATTGAGTTATACGCATGTTATCATCCCCTATCTCCCTACTACACCAGTACCGTTAATCAATTTATCTAGCATCTCGTCAATTGTTGTTATTACCCTAGATGAGGCACTGTAGGCGTGCTGAAATTTAATCATATCTGCCATTTCTTCATCAAGCGAAACACTGCTTACGGACTGACGCAAGCTCTCCGCGTGGTCCGACAACAATGTACCATTCTGTACCATCCGACTGGCATTATCCGAATCTGTACCGAGCTGAGCTATGACAGATTGAAGATATCCACCAAAGGTCCCATCATCCGCAATCGCACCATTTTGGCTGCTATAATCAAATTTACCCTCTGCTAATGAGGCAATTAACAATGCCATACTCCCATTACCTTGAAGGACTTTCTCTGTAGTTACCCCATTCACCGTGACCTTCTCGGTTCGCATAGATGCTGCAATATTCGCTAGATTGGCAACAATCTCCGGATTGACGCGAATATTCGCAGCCGTGATTGTGCCACTCCCGGTATCCGTCACAAAAAAGTCTTTCCCCACCGTTGCCGGGTCCTGTAATGTATATCCCAGTTTATGTAGTCCATTAAGACCATCAACGGTATACTTTGCGTCCTTTGCCAACATGCTCGGATTGGTCACATCCATTTGGGCACCTGGAATAGTGACTCCTGGAGGTAAGATGGAACCTGCGGGTAATGTAACCTCAATTTTGCCGGTTGCTAACGTATTAGCCATGATATTCATTTGATTAATATAATTCTGAGTATGCACATCTCTGGATTCTATATACCCTGCAATCTCCCCTTTGGTGAGGGATGATGCGTTCGCTAGTGTAAACTCTGTCGGCGGCTGGTCCCCATTTACAACCAAAACACTACCAAACATGACCTGGTAATTATCACCGGTCTCTGTCACTTGCACATTCCCTAAACTTGAAAGCTGGTCAACCAATAAGTCGCGCTGGTCACGAAGGTCATTGGCGTTATCACCTAGCGCTTCCACATGTTTAATAGTACTGGTTAAATCCGCGATTTGCGTGGCTGCTTTATTGGCTTCGCCAATTCTCACATCAATACGCTGAGTTAAATTATCGCTTAACGTATTGAGCTGAGAAGCAATATGATTAAACGTCTCCGTAAGTGCTAACGCTTTCTGCTGAACAACAGTTCTCGCTGATAGATCCGTGCTACTCGGGTTTTTGCTAAGCTGTTGCCAAGAACTCCAGAACTCTGAAATACTTGTTGCTATACTGTTATCCGAAGGTTCGTTGAAGATCCCTTCAATGTTGGACAATGCTTCTTGCTTAACATTCCAAGTGGTTAGATCCGAATTCTGATTCCGGTATTCAATATCTAGCAAAAAGTCACGAACCCGGTTAATACTCGTTACCTCAACACCCATCCCCATTTGATTCGGATTGGTCGAGCGGGTCATTCCCGGAAATTCAATCGGTCTTGCGGCTGCCATTTTGGCAACCTGTCTAGAGTACCCCGGGGAATTTGCATTTGTTATGTTATGGCCTGTGGTAGCAAGTGCAGTCTGCTGCGCCAAAATCCCACGTTTACCAACTTCAAGTGTATGAAAAGTAGATCTCATTGTATTATCCTCGCTCCCTATCTTTCCTCAAGCCCTAGTATCAAAAAAACTTCGCGGTTTCTGGGCCGGAGCCGTCTCCATTGGGTTACGGTAGACCATATCATCCTCGGGCTCGCTCATAAATAGATTCAGACTATAATCTATAAACGTTAATGACTGCTCCAGCAGATCCTTGTTAATTGAATTCAGATGTTTGAGTTCAATTAACGTATCCGACAATTGGCGCTGAGCCAATTGCAAGTCTTGCTTCTCTGTCAAATCAAAAACAAGACGTGTCATTTCAGTAATGGTTAAGTTCAATTTCGAGCGAATACCCTTCTCTTTCAAAAAGTCAGCCGCCGCTTGTTCCCGCTCTTCATCCAACTCTGAACTTTTTTTAATAAGACGAGCCTCTTTAGTCATCACTTTAGTCAGGGCATCTACATTGTTGTCCATAATTGCTTCCTGCTTCTCTTTACCTAGAACAATCATCGTCCGGTATAATTCATCCATCCGCCGAAGTGTATCCGTGACCCGTTCTACACTCACTGCTGCTTACCCGATTCGGATGACGATTTGAAGTAGGGGGCCAGCTTCTCAGCTATTTTGTTGGCCTCGACATGATATACGCCTGTTTTAACCGCTTCCTTCAATTGCGCAATGCGTTCAGTACGCTGAGGGTCATTAACTCGATTGGTCTCTTCAAGCATACCCTTGGCCTCTGCAGAGATCGAAACCTGATCTACTTGCTTCTTCTTATTAATTTGACTCTCCCGATTGTCAAAACTATTGCGTTGATAAGGGTTAACACCGGAAACGCGTCCAGTCTCATTAATTTTCAAATTAATCACCTCACTAGAATAAAAAAGCCGATAATCTTTACTAAGTTTATCGGCGCAAATTAAAATATTATGAATAGCATACTATAGGTTTATAAAGAATATTATGTCACTTAAGCGGGGAATTAATCGCGGAATTTGTCAACAGCGCTGTAGGCGCCCCCATTTTTTTTATTATTCTGATTGTATTGCGACTTATCTTTACCAGCTTCCGATATCTCACGGGTAAGGCGGCTGCGGCAGGAATCGCACATATTATTTTCCCGGATGAGTATCCCGCAAACCTCGCATGGATACATTATATTAGGATTGTTGGCAACCGAGATGCGCCCTTCTTTAATGAATTTAGTAATCCGACTAATAGACACCTCAGTGGCCTCGTGTACGTCCTGAATGGAAGCTGTTCTCATCTCGCGTAAATATTTAACGCATTTATCATAGTCGAGATCAATAAGTTTAGCGCAGGAAGGACAAATATCTCTAAAATTATTGGTAAATAGCTTTCCACAGAGCGAGCAATTTCCAAGATTCATACCCATACTCTTTAACTCGTCCCTTCAACTAACATCATTTTATAGTTAGATTACATCATTCAAGGGGGCTCGTCCATATCTTTTATATACACGTTGCAAAAGAAATTAATCAGGATCTCGCCCAAGTTATAATATAAACCTCAACCGGCCGCCCTATCCTTGTGCAAATATCATGAATCAACTTGGAGCAAGCGTTTACTGTACTTCCTGTGGTATAGACATCATCCACTACAATAATTCTCAGAGGAGATAGAAGATCCATGCCGAAAGTTTCTCTTCGCAGGTTTATCTTAAAATAAGGCCGCTTGAATACATGCTTCTTCTCCAAATTCCCGATAGCTGTTATAAGTCTCTCAGAAGAATCCGGCAATATCCCGTATACACCCTGCAAATCCCGGATGCGTTCCCGGCGGGACTTCAGGCTTTGTTTCTCGGTATGACAAATACGTTCCAATAATGAAAGCACCGGGATCCTGCAAGCCGCCCCCACACCTAAGGCAAGCTGCTCCGCCTGATTAAAACCGCGTTCCATCATTCTGTCCGAACTTGCTGGCACATAAGTCACTGCGTCAAAGCGAAAGTTCCGTGCGGGAGCATCGATCCTCTGGCTGCTCAGTTCGCTCTTCATAGCTTTGGCCGCCCAACCTGCCATACGAGCCAAAAGCGGCCCATAGGCTTCATTCCCCCGAAATTTATACTGAGCCAGCCATTCGCGCATTTGCCCATTGTACGTGACAGCACTTCGATTCATAACATAATTCCGAGTCATCCCTTTGTCTCTAGTGCAATCTGGACATCCTACATGACGGCCGCATATCCTGCAGCGCAGGCATGTTATCCAGGGAATTGATGCGCAGCAAGCAAGACAGAGTTCCGGATAACTGGGGTTATGAGTATGAATCGTTCGTCCGCAGGTCAGACATACCTTTGACAAAGGAGACAACAATTGTCCCAGCGGGTGTATCATTTTTTCCCAGGATGATGTCATAGCTTTACTTCTTGTATGCTGTGCAGATATCCCTTTTTATAAGCGAGCTTATTCATCTGCTGAATTTGCCGGATCGCAGAGCGTTGAGACCGGGTCCAGTAGGGAGAGGCAAATAAAACCTTGCCGGAGGGATCTTCAACGGATCGTCCAGCACGGCCAGCCATCTGTACCAGAGAAGTCTCATCAAATAAACTGCAGTCTGCGTCCAATATATACACATCGCTTTTGGGTACCGTGACCCCGCGCTCAAGAATGGTTGTCGTAACCAGTAACCTCACATTCCCTGATCGAAAAGCAAGCACTTTGTCAGCACGGTCTTTATCTTGAGAAGATGTCCCTTGAATCGGCAGTGCAGGGAACCGCAATCGCAGCAAAGCTACAAGGGGTTCAATATATCGAATCCGTGAGACAAACACAAAAATTTGTGCGCCTCGCTGATCGGATTCCTCCAGAGAACGGACAAAGGATGCGGGCAGGGATTGCCTACGAAGATAAACCTCCACCTGTCTGATCTCTATCCGATGGGGAACCGGGAGCGGATGGCCATGATAGCGTGCCGGCACTTTGGCATGCGGCAAACGGCCTCCCCGGATCTCCCTTTGCATTACCACTGGGGGCGTAGCTGACAAAAAGATAAAGCGTCCTCCCGGCCGGCATGCGGATTCCGCTGCAAAGGCCAGCATAGCATTATTGTGATAGGGATAGGCATCGAGCTCGTCGATGATGACGAGATCAAAGCTCTGGTTAAAGCGCAGCAGCTGATGGGTAGTGGCCAGAGTCAGCCGGCCACGGATCCAGCGGTCTGCGCTGCCGCCGTACAGCACGGCGAGTGTCTCTGCCGGGAAAGCCTTGGCGAGCCGCGGTGCCAGCTCAAGCACGACGTCGCGCCGCGGCGTCGCGACGAGCGCGCAGCCGCCGGCGGCGAGCACCGCCTCCAGGAGCGGGAACGTGATCTCCGTTTTCCCCGCTCCCGTGACGGCCCAGAGCAGGAACCGCTCTGGGCCTCTCCCGGCGAAGCGCTTGCGCGGCTCCGCCAGGAACTCCAGCGCAGCGCCAGCGGCTCCCGCCTGCGCTGCGCTAAGCCCCCACCGGCGTGCCGCCACGGTGGGGTCAAAACCGGCCGTGCCCAGCACGGCCGGAAGCGCTGCGCTGCGCAGCAGCAGCGCGCAAGCCCGACTGCGCCCGAGTGCGAGGCAGGCCTCGCAATAGGCGCAGCCCGCAAGGCCGCACGCGGCGCAGGCCGTGCGGCCCGTGGGAGCGCTGCCGCAGCGCAGGCAGCATTCCCTGGCGCGGCGGACGGCAACGCCGCGCCGGGGCAGGCGCAGCTGCGGTAGGCGGAGCGCCGCCGCGCAGAAGAACCGGCTGGTGACCGCAGGGAACCGGCCTGCGCCGCGCGCCGTAGAACTTGAACCTGCGCTTCGGAGCGCAGGTAACACGCCAACAGCGGCGTCCAAGCTCAGCCGCCCCTGCAAATTGCAGAGTTGTGCTGCCGCCCGCCACTGCCCAGTAAGTCCAGGAAGCTGCTCTGCAAGGAGCGCTTCGACTTCAGTCTGGAGTAATGAACGGCCATTAAGCGCTTGTATCAACTGTTCAGCCGCATCTCCTAGAGCAGCCTTCGCTCTGTCTTCTTCCATTACATTTGCTATATTGTACTCTTTATAGTTAATGTAGGCCCTTGGGTCGCCTCCGGTCGTTCTAACCTCCTCTTCCAATAACGCCCGGAAAGAGACTTCATTATACAGTCTACCTACACTCCAGCTACCGCCGGCTCTCCTCTCTTCATCTATTTCTGCTCTGAGTACATCTGCCATATATCTCCCCCAGTCCTGCTCCTGCCAATGCCCTACTGACGGGAAGGAGCTCCATTGCTCCCTTAGCTTCACCGCCCAACCCAGAGGAAGAGCCATAGAGAGGAGTACCCGCTTGTCCGCAGCACAATTACTCCACCCATCCTGTTCTGCTCCATTACTACTCCACCATAACCTGTCTACATTCATATCGAGTGAAACCCATAGACTCCAGTCCCCCCCAAGCTCCACTGCATATACAGCCACCTGCATCTGCTGCACCTCCTCAAAATATTTCCTCCCAGCTGTCTCATAACAGCACAAAAAAGCACACTCCCCCATTTCTGAAGAGTGTGCTTCACCCGTTTCCTGCTTTAACTGCATATGTTATGATTATTCGCCTCGCTTTGATCTGCATCCCCTGCTCCACGGCATTTGCAGAAAAGGCAGCGGTACCGGTTGTCCAGTCCCCCGTAAATCCACTATGACTCCAGACTGGAGCTCGTGATCTGACTCCAAAGAACAGATGGGCCTAGCCGGAATCAATTCCAGTGCGGAACCATTCCGTGCAAGCCGTGTAGCTATGTCCAATGTTGCATCACTCGATCCGTCGTCCATCAAGGTTACCTGCAGTATCTTACCGCTCATCAAAGAATGGAAGGTCAGCGCTCTGATATACCATTCCACTACATATTCATGATTACGAGTAATGAGAATATATTGAATCCGTTTGCCTGTTGGGCTACCCTGCCGGGATCGCTCCCGTTTACTTAGCATATGAACCAACACTACCGCAAAAACATAGATGGCCGCAATCCATATTAACTGGGCTACCATGGAGATACACCTCCTCTTATACCGACACTATATGCCGGTGATAAAAGGTCGGTGACTGCCCAGGGCAGACTGCATTTTCCTTCTAATGTGCTGCAGTCATTATATGTAATAGCTTAACCTACTATCTACAGCGTTACCCACCCATACTTTATCGAATTAATAACAGCTTGAGTACGATCATCAACTTCCATTTTTTGGAGAATACTGCTCACATGGTTCTTGACGGTTTTTTCACTGATAAACAGATATTCACCGATCATTTTATTGCTCTTGCCTTCAGCCATCAGACGAAGCACTTCTGCTTCACGCCGGGTCAGCGGATTGTTGTCACCTGCAACAAATTTGACTCCAGCCTCTTTAACTGCAGTTTCAGCAATAGCTCCTGTTTCATTGAGATATGTCATACGGCGCAGCTGATTAATAAGCTTGCCAGTAACCTTTGGATGAATAAAGGCATGGCCTTCACAGACCGAGCGGATGGCATTAATAAGCGATTCCGCCTCCATGTCCTTCAGCAAATAGCCATTGGCACCCTTGCGCAGCGTTTCAAATACATAACTCTCATCATCATGAATCGATAAAATAATGACTTTGACATCCGGGAACATTTCCCGCAGCTTTTGTGTGGCTTCCACACCATTTTCAATGGGCATATTGATATCCATCAGGACAATATCTGGTTTGGTTTCATTGCAAAATTCAAGCACCTGAATACCATCACCACATTCCCCAATGACCTCAATATCTTCCTCCATATTTAAAATCCGCTTTAGCCCTTCACGAAACAACTGATGATCATCGGCCAAAAGAACTTTAATGGGCGACTTGCCAGGATTCTGGTTTTCCATCACATTACTCCTTCCCTTTTTCCACATTCGTCGGAATGTGAATTACAATTGTTGTACCCTGATTCTCGGCTGATAGTATTTCCATTCTTCCTTCGAGCAGTTCCACGCGTTCCCGCATGCCGACCAGCCCAAAGCTTTCACGATTGGCCTGTTCACTGATTTTCTTCACATTGAACCCTAGACCATTATCCTTCACGACAATCTTGATCAGTTGTGCCTGATAAGTGATCTCCACTAATACGTAGCTCGGAAAAGCATGTTTGGCCGCATTCGACAATGCCTCCTGGACCAAACGGTATACGGCTGCCTCCATAGCTGATGACAGCCGGTGCTCCTTACCCCTCGTTTCAAAAGAGGTTCGGATCTTTGTCTTTTCCTCATAGTCATGTACGTATTTCCTGAGTGTCGGAATCAGACCCAAATCATCAAGCGCCATCGGACGCAGATTAAAAATCACCTTCCGCATTTCTTCCAGGCTGTATCTTACCTGCCCTTTCAAGTCTAATACTTCGTCCTGTACCAGCCCAAATTCCTGCTTTACCAGCATTCTTTCTACAATTTCCGTCCTTAGGACTAGATTCGCCAGCATTTGAGCAGGACCGTCATGAATTTCCCGGGCAATTCTTTTGCGTTCCTCTTCCTGAGCCAGGATTATTTTGAGTCCGATCATCTGGCGGTTCTTCGCAGATTCGACAATTCTCGTCACTTGTCCTAGTTCTCCGGATAGATATTCCAGAACAACGCTCATTTGCGAACCAATCGATTCTGCCCGCTCTACCGAATTTTCGACACTGCGGACCCGCAGCTGCAGCTCGTCACGCCTGCTCCGAAGATAGACCTCCCTCTCTCTGGTCATCATCAGTTCAAGCTGAAGCTCTGTCGCTTTCTCATAAGCGATTCGGATATCCTTCTCGGAGTAGCGGACAAAGTCCCGGCTGACCTCTGTCAGCCGGATACGGGAGCGGTGATACTGCAGCTCCAGCTTGTCTACCTTTTGCAATGTTTCATCCGTTTCATCCATGACCCGCTGCAGTTCTTTGTTGAGTGCAACAAGCTCATCCCGTGCAACCTGCAATATTTCAAAAATCTGATACTTGCTGCTCTCCATCACGTCGATGGTATTCTTAATGACGCGATCTATCGCATCGGCTTGAAATTCCACGGATGCTTGCCCCATTTCTATCGGATCGTATTAAAGACTTTCCTTTAATATTACCATATCATGATTCGATAGTTACGGTCTTCGTTTTCTGTTCCCATTTTACGGTGAGTCCCAGCTGCTCCGAAACCAATCTAAGCGGTACTAAAGTCCTGCCTTGTAGGATTAAAGGCGCTACTTCAGCACTCTGACGTTTACCATTCAGTATGAATTCCTTCTTGTTAACCGTCAGATCAAGCGCTTTGGCCCCGCGAAGCACCAGAATCTTTTTGGTCATCTGATCCCAAGAGGCACTCCCGCCAAATGCATCCAGGACTACTTTTATCGGCACATAGGTACTTCCATTTTTAACAATAGGAGCCACATCAATCGCCTTCTTTACACCGTTGACCGTTATGGACTTAGACCCGATACTCATCGCAGCAGTTCCCGTTGGAAGTCCGGCTTCACTGGACAGAGAAGGCATTACGAATGACAAGTTGTCAAAAGCAACCGTTCCTGTCTTCGCCCGTTCATCCTGGCCTTCTTCTACATTCACTACATACAAGCGTTTCAGCGTTGCCGGGAACTTGATCCCTGAGCCTGACAGATCAATATTGAGACTCTTCCAGCCGTTCCAGTCTATTACTTTGGCCAAATCAATGTAGGAGGTAGTCCCACTACCATCTACAACTTCAGCCCGGAGCCAGTTAAGACTCATATCACCCATCACATCAAGTGACATCGACGTTGCCGTTGCTGGAATCTGTTTACCACTCGTCCCGTTCAATTGGGCATAGGCATACATCTTCCCACTGCCTGCAGTCATATCATAGCTGAGTGACAGTACCTTAGAGCCAGCCTTTTCAGCGTTACCGGCCACAACTGCAGCCGTTCCGGTCACACTGCCCACATTGGATGTGAAGGCAATCGGATAACCTACACTTTCGAAGTTCTCCCATGGCGTAGCCGCTGCTGCAGACAATACAACTGCCGTGCTGAAGCCGTCATAACGGGCGATTGCATATCCTGTCGTGACACCTGCATCTACCGAATCCACCTTCAGTTTGCCATCCTGAACACTACCCTTGAAACCGATAAGCTCCCATTTCAGTGATGCTGGCGGAACGGTAAGCGACGCGCCGTTTTTAGCCAAAGCAGTCACAGGCACGTATACTGATGTCCCGACCGTCAGCGGCGCTGTAGCTGTGGCTACCGTTAGACCTGACAGGTCTTCTCCACCCAGTACTGTAATCCTTGTCGAGGCTGTGGCGGCACCGCTGGCAGCTGTCAATGTAGCTGTACCTGCTTTGACCCCGGCAGCAATCCCTCCGCTTACAGTTACACTGCCATTACTAGAAGTCCACGAAGGATTCCCTGCAGCTACATCAATAGGATTGTAATACGTATCATAGCCCTTTAGAGAATAGGATGCCTTTTGTCCGATCAGCATTACCGTGCTGCCGCTAATCTTGATCCCTTTCACTTCGCCTTGCGGAGCGGAGGTGTAGACACCCACTCCGTTGACAATACTCCGCTGTTCGGTGCCATACTCGGTATTGAAGGTCAGGCTCGTAGAGGTTTCGGCAAGCGGCCGGTCTACCATAGTTGTAGATCCGCCTCCATCCAGATTTAATCCTTTCCAGACCCCAATATTCTTCATGAAGGATTGAAGCTCGGTCAGTGACATGCCCGCACTGTTGGCATTGTCCTCGACAGCAATCACGTACACATATCTTCCATCTTGTGAATAGCCGAGTGCTGTACGTGCGCGGTAGCCCCCAATACTGGAGATGGAGCGGGAAAACGTTGCCGCTTGGCCGTTATTCACCAGAATGGTATGCCCGCCAATCATCATCTGCAGACTGGCAGGGTCAAGCTCCTGCTGGGTGGTTTTGGAACGAAGGGTATAGACACTGCTCAGCTTTTGTCCTACAGTCAGATGAGCTTTGACGAACTGGGCTCCCAGCCCATGTGTCCGCAGAATGTAGGCTCCCTTGGGCACCGCTATAGGTAAAGCTTTGTCTACTGAAATCTGGGTAATGGTGTCATTCTCCACAAGCACCTCGGTAGGTGTAGTCGAGCTGTTCTTTGGCCGGTCCAGAGCAGACCAGGCATCCGTATAGATATAAGCCGCATTGGCATGGCTATAAGTCGAACTACCGCCTTCTGGGCTGTATGCGCCTTTATTGATACCAGACAATGGAAACTGAGCTCCGTCCTCCGCAGTAACCAGCCCTTCGAACGAATACTCATCGATTACAGGTTTGCGGTCTTTGGTAACGGCAAAAGCATACATGCCTTCAAGCTGTGAAGGTGTGGATACCACAACTCCGCCAGAAACCTGACCACCGATAGGAGCACCCTCTCCTCCTGTATTAAAATAATCTCCGTTCACTGCGGCTACCGCCCCATTCTCTGCCGCCATTCCACCGGTGCTTTGCCGTGTGGTTAATTGGCCTTTCTTGCCTGTCATTACATCCAGAGATACATAGGGATTATTAAGATCTACGCGGATAACATCCGCAAGACCTGTTACGTTCTTTCCGGAACGGGCTGTTGTATATTTGTATTTCATCATAATAGCGCCTGAAGTAATTACTTCTTCACCCAGCTTGGTCACGGCAAAGGATGAGGCCGCCTTCGCGATAGGTGCCTTTCCTAAGCTTAATTGCGGCAAACCTTCACTGCCCAAAACAGGCATGATCCATAATACTCCTGCTAATGATGCCGCAATCCACTTTTTGGCTTGCAGCTTCTTCATTCCCTGCAACTGCTCTTTACTCTTCTTCCTCATGAAAACTTCATTCATTTCAGCGTAACTCTCCCATCTCTTTTGTACTCACAAACTTCGTAATCAAAGTCATACTATTAGTTCCTGTGTTACCATTACATCTTTAATAGACTGATTCCAGACCAGAAAGTTGCGATTCTGATAGATTCTTCAAGAAACTGGACAAGGTAAAATAAGCGTCCAGGGACCATTCCCCGGACGCCATAGCAACAATAGTCTTTTGAATTTATAGAGATTCTGCTTGCTTCAGCATACGTTCTAACATCACAGCTGCCTGGGCACGTGTAGCATTGCCTTGCGGTTGGAACTCCGTGGGGGTCATACCCAGGATAATACCTGCTTGTATGGCCTTGGCTACGAATGCTGTATTTTGACTATGAATCTTAGAACTATCCTTGAACTTTAACAGAGAGGATGAAGCTGTTCCGTTCAATGTAATCGGATGTTTCGTATAATCCATAGCTCGGACCATCATGATGGCCATCTGTTCCCGGGTAATATAATCTGCCGGCCGGAACGTACCATCTGTATTCCCCATGATGATACCTGCTGTAACAGCTGCATCAATGAAATCACTGGTTTGATTAAAGGGCTGAACATCTCTGAACTGCTGCACTGATCCACGCACCGTCTGTAGTCCAAGGCCCCGGCTTAGCATCACAGCAAACTCGGAACGGGTGATTTTTTGATCCGGCTTGAATGCTATCCCATAGCTACTATCAATGATGTTCTTGGCAGCCAGCTCTGCTACAGTTGTTCTGCTCCAATGCGAAGCCATATCTGAAAAGGTGCGTAAGGATATAAATATTCCAACAACCTGATTTCCGTTTGTACGTGTACCAATCACAGTATAATTGCCAACTCTACTGATTTGGGCCGGTAAATGAATAGCATCATTATACGTTGAATCTACACTGGCAGCCATCGTCTGCGCACTATTCAGGATAGCTGCATTACGCACTGTATAGTCAACTTTTACATTCGTTTCCTTTGCATTGGAGTAATTATCTTTAAGGGATCCCGTCAAACGCAGATCGACAAGACCAGTAACGCTGCGTACAGCCTGACTTTCAATTTTTTGTTCAAATGAATAGAACGTTCCGCTCGGTACATTCTCCATCCGCATAACAAGTGATACTTTATTAATATCTGATCCCAAATTAGTAGCTAGTGCATTCATATCAATATCGCTTAGCGCTACTTTAAACATATTGTCACCATAACGGATGACCAGCTTGGCATTTTTATTGCGATTCACCGCATCAGATAAAGTTTTTAGCGCTACGGTAACATAGGCCGACTTTTCGGTAGAAGGAACCTCAAATGCTAATGTGTCCGCCCCGGTAAGATTCAAATATTCATAACTGGCGGCCACCCGATCGGCATTCAGATCATATCTTTTAACCAATTGCTTGTAGACGGAAAGATCGGATACTGCCAGTGCAGAATCGCTTTTCAGAAGTGGATACTCCTGACCAAACTCACCGGATGCCAGACTTCCAAGATAGGACGGGCGTCCTCCATTCCCGGAAGATTCGGTTGTCAGATTTTGAACAGTCAGTGTGTTAAAGGAGGGAAGTGAATTGCCGCTTGAGTCTGTAATCATCCCCGCACCAGACAGGTAAGACAGATCAACCTTCTGCCCCGCTTTCACTGCTTTTGAGAGCTTAATCTTCAGGGTGGTTCCTGACAAAGTGAAATCCTGAATATCCACACTGCTGCCATCTGCTTTTATGCCAAATTGATTAGCATATAATTTCGAAGAAGCCTGCATGCTCTTGCTGAACGTAACGATAAGTTCATCGGCATTCACCACAACCCCGCTAATTTGAGATACTGCCGTGTCTGAAGTTACCGTTACTGGCTGCAGATCAACATATGCTGCACGATTTCCGTTTAGATCACTTAGCCCCAGAGTACCAGGAACATAAGATATAGTAACTGCCCCGTTAAGCGGCAAATTACTTTGAAGAGTTAAGGTAACCTGCGCACCATTCACTGCTACATTGGTTACATAGTTTGCTTTGCCGTCGACAAGTACTGAAAATTGACTATTCATCGGCAGATTACTGCTTGCCAGACCCTCATTATAAGTCAGAGTCATTTTATTCCCGGCTCCGGAAGCACTTTGGAAGACAGGTGCGACGGTATCATTACTATTCCGGATGTTAAAGTCTGAGAAATTGGCGATATTTTGACCTAGTGTACTGAGCAAAGGATAAGAACCGGCATAATAGGACACCTTCACAGGCTCTCCGTTACCCGCCTCACTACCAACTGTTAAATATACATTACTCCCGCTTGATCCGATAGAATCCACTCTGAGGGAATATCCACCTGATGTCACCACAAATTGTTCTCGGGCATAGGTAGAGACTGTTTTCAACGAATCATTAAAAGTCAAGGTTACGGTTCTGCCTGAGATCCTGCCTTCTTTTGGAGTAGGAAGTGCTGAATCTATACTATTAGTAACCTGTTTTGCTGAAAATGTAGAAGCTGCATTCCCGCTAGTATCTTGGATCGTTCTTAGTCCTCCAGCATAGCTTACTTTTACATTTTGACCAACTGCTATACCTGTACCAAGAACGACTAAGACACTGTCACCCTGGACATAGGTACTGTCTATTGTTCGGCTTTCATCATTTACCGTAACTCCAAAACTCGAAGTAAGCAAAGCTATGGATGGATTGAGTGTCTCATTATATTTCAAGCGGATCGTCCGATTATTGTCCAGTGTAGCTGAGGTAAACACCGGAGCCGTTTTGTCTACTGCCACTGTCCGGAAACTCCAGGCTTTCGCACCTGACAGCCCTTCATATTGCGAGGTAGAATCAATTGCATCCGAGAAAGCGCCTTTGGCAATATCCACATAATATATGGTATCCGGTTCAAGCGCTGCTGTCGGCTTAATCACAAAGTCTTTAGCCGTGGCACCCGCCAGTACAGATGCAGCAACTTTTGTCCCACTGCTTTTATACAGATTAACTCCATTGGCAACTCCACTATTGAATACTGCATCCCGATTGAAGCTAAGGGAGATGGTTTTTGAGATGTCTACCGATTCGCTCCGGTCCGCCGGGGTCATCGAAGTTATCAATAGACCTGTAAGGGAGGCCGTTGTGAACGTCCATTTATACGATCCCGAGGCAGGAAATACATTTCCATCCTGATCATAAAAGGCCCCCTGCGGAATTGTAACCGTATATAATGTACCGTTTAAAAGCGGCGAGGTGGTGGTGGCAGGAAGAAGTGTAATGACCGTACTTCCGCCGCCCGTGACACTTGTTGAGTTAACATTAAGCCATCTCGTTCTGGAGTCATCCTGCGCACCTGGGGAGACAGAGATATACCCGGATGCCGGGCTCATTGGACGATCAAAATACAGTTTTAATGCTCCACTGACCGGTACGCCAGAAGATGCATTCACTGGAGAGGTCGATGCCGAAATGGCGTTGCTGCCGATCGTCGAGAAGCTCCAGGTGCTCCCGCTGGAAATTCCCTGGAAAGTCTTATTGCTTGCATCTTTAAACGCATAGGAATCGATTAATACATAGTAATTCCCGCCCGCCGGAAGTTTGTTGGATAACGTTAGTGTAACTGTAGTTGAAGTGGCGTCGCTCTGCAAATCTACTTTGGGTTCGCTATCCTTAATTATAAATTCCTGAATGACTGAGTTATCCGCAGAAGATAGCAGTTTAACAGAACCTCCGCCTCTCGTAAGGACTCCTGTCAATTTCATTGTCAGCTGTGTTAAAGTCCCCGCATCTACTCTAGTATTGGCAGCAGGGGCATAGCTGGTTGCTAATATAGCAGGATTGATTTCTGGAGCGGTAGTGAAGGACCAATTGGTCTCCGCTGAAACATTCCCTGAAGCATCTATGAACAACCCTTTAGGAATGTTTACACTATACGTCATATTTGGAGCATACTTCAGTGCAGCGTCTAATTTTATCTCATATCCTGTCGAATTCCCAATCAATCCAGAACTGCCTACAGGGATTTCTGCAAAAAGAGCGCCTGAATCGCGGGTAGTGATTGTTATTTTTCCGTTTTGCGGTATAACCTGCCGGTCAAAGCTTAGTCCCAAGGGTGATCCCACATTCACAAAAGATGCACCTGCAGTTGGCGATGTGTTTATTCCAAATTCAGATGCGGCGAATACTGCTGATGTATGTACTCCGATAGTTGGACTGCCCAAACCGAATAGCAAATTGCTTGCAATGATCATAGCTGCCCCTATTGTTACCTTCTTCTTCATCCCGTAAAAAGCTCCTCTCAAGCCATTCTATCATCCAACCTATATTGTTATATTTCGGCTGATGGGCTTCCAAAGTTTAGAAAGGGGAGATCAGCGGTTAGTGAAATCTACCATAACACAAATAAGCCCGCTTGAGCGGCCCTCATCTGTGAGGTCCGTTCGGCGGGCTTACTTATAAATTTATGATTAAATACCTGCTTGAGCTTTCAGCATATCCGCTCTGTCTACGCGTTCCCAAGGAAGATCCACATCAGTCCGTCCAAAATGGCCGTAAGCAGCAGTTTGTCTATAGATCGGCTTGCGCAAATCCAGCATCGAAATAATACCAGCTGGACGAAGATCAAAGTTGTTGCTGATTAACTCAACCAACTTTTCTTCACTGATTTTGCCTGTTCCATATGTATCCACATTAATCGATACAGGACTTGCTACACCAATGGCATAAGCCAATTGAATCTCACATTTTTCAGCTAAGCCGGCAGCGACCAGATTCTTAGCCACGTAACGAGCTGCATATGCCGCAGAACGGTCGACTTTGGTTGGATCCTTACCAGAGAACGCACCGCCACCATGACGGGCATAGCCACCATAAGTATCGACAATTATTTTACGTCCGGTCAGACCTGCATCACCTTGTGGGCCACCAATGACAAAACGGCCTGTAGGATTAATAAAATACTTTGTATTCTCATCAAGCAACTCAGCAGGAACTACCGGCAGAATTACATATTCCTTAATGTCCGCTTGAATTTGTTCGAGAGAGATTTCTTCTGCATGTTGTGTAGACACAACAATAGTGTCTACCCGAACCGGTTTTTCATTATCGTATTCAATGGTTACCTGTGTTTTGCCATCGGGACGCAAATATTCTAAAGTACCATTCTTACGGACCTCAGACAAGCGGCGGGCAATACGGTGAGACAAGGCAATAGGTAGCGGCATTAATTCTGGAGTTTCATTGGTAGCAAACCCAAACATCAATCCCTGATCACCCGCACCAATATTAGCTGTCTCTTCAGCAACCTGTGCAGGGTCGCGATTCTCCAGTGCAGCATTGACTCCTTGGGCAATGTCTGCGGACTGTTCATTCAATGAACTCAATACAGCACATGTATTATAATCAAAACCGAATTTTGCACGAGTGTAGCCAATTTCCTTGATGGTATTGCGAACAATTGCTGGAATATCCACATATTCCGATTTGGTACTGATCTCCCCAATGACCAACACCAGACCGGTTGCAACAGCAACTTCACAAGCCACACGGGCATTAGGATCATTAGCCAAAAAAGCATCAAGCACTGCATCGGATATCTGATCACAGATTTTATCCGGATGCCCTTCGGTTACGGATTCTGAAGTAAATAAATGACGTCCTTTAATAGACAATACAACAACCTCCC
The DNA here is from genome assembly GCF_042610465.1 of Paenibacillus diazotrophicus. Taxonomy (NCBI): domain Bacteria; kingdom Bacillati; phylum Bacillota; class Bacilli; order Caryophanales; family Paenibacillaceae; genus Paenibacillus; species Paenibacillus diazotrophicus. Next base: position 510,811 of record NZ_JBGJZN010000003.1, on the reverse strand, counting down.
ATATGGTTGATCTGACACTGTAAGGGGATTATTCGCGGATACCAGACCAAATGATTTCCAGATAACATTAAGACCGGTTTGTCCACCTAGACTAGCATTAGCAAATCTTCCGGCTCCATAATCATAGTTAATCTTGTCAGATAAGTTCAAAAAATGAACCTTTCCCGATTGGAAAAGGTTTATGTCTTTCCTCAAAAGTCATATTATCTTATTTGCAAGATGGTGTCAATTAAAGGCACTCTTATTTGAAAAGAGACTGCTCGGCCTGCTTCACAAGCCTCTTGGTTATTTCTCCACCAACAGATCCATTATCGCGGGAACTAAGATGTCCCAGATAAGAAGATCCATATCCCATTGAACCACCTGTTACACCAAGCTCAGACGCAAATTCAGTATCTGCCCCCCCACTATTAGGAACACTATACAACCCAAACTCCGAAGCAATTTCATACTGCATTTGTTTGAGCATTGCCCGGCTTTCCGGTACTACTGTGCGATTAGCACGTGTCATATTCAAGCACCTCCTGATAATTTTTAAGATTACAGGAAGTATTGTGCGCCTGATCCACCGCTTTGAATCGCCTCAATGTTTGTCAGACGTGGTAATCCGTTCCGAAGGTATGATCTAACCATTGCTGGGGCATTCTATTCTACAGATAGTTTATTTTGAAATTCAATTTATTCTTACATTATTTCAAAGTATAAGTGCCGCGTACCATTACAACCAGCCCTAAAGTCTGCCCATCTTGAACTGTTATACCCCGGCCCGCACGTGGAAAAGATAATAAATGGTTGGTCGGTGCTGAAGCACCATTGGTAAGATCTACGCCATCTGTTAAATCACCTACGCCATTGCTATCCTGCGTAGTGATTACTGCTTTGCCAGCCCGAACTATAAATTCAGCCCCTGCTCCGGCAATAAGAGTTTGACCAGGTTTTACATCAACGATAACAAAGGCAGTAGAAGCACTCTGTGCAGGAGTACTTGTTGGAGCGCTGGTTGGAACGCTTGTGGGTGCAGGAGTAGCTGTTGCTGAAGGAGCTTGAGTGGCAACAGTTCCTCCTTGTAGTGCTTTCTGAATCTGTTGATCCACATAACTTTTGGTGACAACTGGATCATCTGCCGTACCTGGTTGAGAACCAATACTTGCACCTTCGGCCGTAAGATTAAGTAAAGACCCTGCCCATACTCCACCAGCGACTACCATCGTAGTCATTGTAATTTTCCATGCTGTTTTCAACAAAGTTCCTCCTCTTATAGGGATAAATGGCTATAAAAAAAGAATAGCCTCCGAAGAGGCTATTCTTTGCTTCGGTAAGGAAGCTAATTATTTACCGGATACTTCAGTTCCAGTAGTAATTACATTTCCTTCAAGGTCAACAATGGTGTTGGTGATAGTGTCATTAACCTTAACAGTGATAGTGTTAATATCGTTAGCGTTAAGATCCTTAGCACCAGTGTCAGTAGCTACACCAGTAATAAGTGCTTTACTGAATGTGAAGTATACTTTGCCTTTATCTGTTCCACTTGCAACTGGAGTAATTGTACCAGTTTGCAGCGGAGATACGAGTTTGTCGTTGATTTTGAAGACAAGGTTACCAATATCGAACGACTTAACATCTTCAGAGAAGGATACTACCAGTACTGTAGAATCGCCGGAAGAAACTGCAGCGGATGCAAGTTTAGGACTTACTCTGTCTTTCAAGTAAGCTTTTGTTGCTACAGCTTCAGCGCCGTTACCTGCAGTATCAGCGATACCGTTGATAACAAAGTCATATTCCTTAGATTCACTGATTGTGGATTTAGGAATATTTACAGTAGCTGTTGTGCTAGTACCACCAGCAACTGTTCCAGCACTCAATGTTACATAAGCACCAGATGGAAGTGCTTTGCTGTTCAATGTGTAGCTGTTGATATCGCGGATTGAGGAAATGTTCAATCCACTAGCATCGTACACATTAAAGGTAAAGGTGATATCAGCAGGTGCTGCATCAGTGCGAAGAGGCAGATAAGTTACACCAGTAACAGAAGGTCCAGTAGTGTCTGCATTGGTTGCAGAACCAAACGTTACAGGAACAACTACAGATGCCAGAGCATTAGTTGCAAAGGAATCATCTGTTACAAAACCGGAATCAAAACGCAGGGAGTGCGATCCAGTCAATCCAACCAGACCAGCTGTAGTTGGAGCAAAAGTAACAGTGTCACCGGATACAGCTCCAGCACTGGAATACAGTGTAGCTGTAACAACACCAGTAGCATCGTTAATTACTTTAATTTCTTTGCTAGTTCCCTTAATAACTGCTTCAGAGAACTTCACAACCAAACCTCTGCTAGTTGTGTAAACAGCACTTGTTACAGTAGGTGCAACACTGTCTTTAGTGAATGTAACTGCTTGAGATACGGCAGTTCCCAAAATGTTACCCAAAGTATCCTTCACACTTGTTCCGAAAACGATAGAACCAGTGAAAGTACCAGTGCTAGGCAGTGAGCCCAGTGGGGATCTCAGTTTGAAAGTAGTACCATCAGCCGTTGTAACAACTGTGAACACGCCTTTGCTTTCTCCGTTAGAATCAAGCAAACGAACATTACCTACCAGGGAATCGCGGGTAATTTTCTTGTCAAATACTACTGAGACATAACGATCGCCAACTGGTGTTACGCTCTTGATTACAGGAGCCGCTACATCAGAAACAACTGTTACAGTAGTTTTGATTGGGTTAGGGTTTGCACGGTTTCCTGCAAAGTCAGTAGCGTTCAAGAGTGATACATCATAAGTTTGACCGCTTGTCAAAGTACCAGTAGTCAGAACGTATTCAGTATAAGTACCACCAGTTGCTGTCACTGGAGCAACAGAAGCTGCGGAACCATTAACATAAGCAATCAGGCCGGCAGTTTTCACTGGCTCGCTGAATTTAACATACACTTTAGTAGTTGTTGCTTTTGCAGTAGAAGTTACAGATGCCAAAGTTGGGGCAGTTGTATCAGCTACAGTCAAAAGAGTTGTGTAAGCTGGAACCGTTTCGCCTGCTGTTGTTTTAACATCATCGCTTACGATTACAGTATACTGACCTTTAAGGTATTGAAGGGAAGAGAATGTGATAGTTGCTGCTGTTCCATCAGCATTCAATTCAGTTGTAGCACCGTTAGGTGTTACAGCCAAAGCACCACTAAGCGGAGTAACTTTGACGATATCGTCAAGCAATACACCATCAGAGATCAAACTATCTGCATCAACAGCACGGTTGAATTTAACAACCAGTTGTTTAGCGTTAGGAGCTTCTACAGAAACAACCTTAGGCGCTTGAAGAGTTACTTTTGCAGTGTAATCTTTTTCAAGGTGTTTGAAGTTGATTGTAGTCTCAACGCCTGCTACCAGAGCAGTTGTCAAAGTTACAGTTTGTGTTGTTTTGTCAGAGAAAGTTACTACAACGCTTGTTGGGCTTACTGCTTCAGCAGAAGCAACAGTCAGTGTAGGAACAGAAGATTTCTGATCAACTGCATAAGCTGTTTCTACTACCAAAGAACGAGTAGCGTTAGCTTTGAAGTTAGTTGTTTGAGCAACCAGACCAGCGTTGATTACTGCTTGAGCATAGCCCTTAGCCCATGCGGATGCAGTGTTGTCAGTTGTAGCAGGAGTTTCAAGTTTCAAAGCGCGGAACAATACAGCCGCAACTTCTTCAACTGTTACTTTGCCGTTGTAATCGAAGATACCTTTAACAGTATCTTTACCTTGCATCAAGTTAGCTGCGGTAACAGCTTCGATGTAAGGAACTGCCCAGTTGCTGGCTGTGTAACCTTTGTCTTTGTAAGAAAGTTTGCCAGTTACTTCAGTAAGACCGAACAATTTAGTTACGATCTTAGCGAATTCAGCACGAGTCAGATCTTTTTCAAGATGAGCTTGACCGTCTGGGTATCCGTTAAGAATACCTTTAACTGCCAAAGCATCAAATTTCGCTTGCGGAGTTGTTGCAGTTTCACCAAATGCTACAGAGGCAAACATCGAGAATGCCATTGCTGTAGATAATGCTACGGATAAAATTTTCTTCATAACCTTTTTTTCTCCTCCTTGGACGTTCATGAACTGAGTTTCTTCTTTAGTTGGGTAGCTCATGTTACTCATTAGCCGATGCACCCCCTTTCCCGAGTTGAGCATGTTAAGTATAAATAATGTCTGTGACGGGTATCACAGAAACTTGTAAACAGGTTTTGGACAGAGTAATACTAGATTCCTAATTCTACCTAAGTATTATACAATGTGCCTCAAGTCACGTAAAGCTAATTTTTCCATTCGGCATTTTCTTTCACCCTTTTTAGGTGATTATTCCAATGCCTTGTGTAAATGACTCTACACCTTAAACGCAGAAGTTTCGAGAAAGTTGCGCTTTACCGAAAAATTATTTTTTTATCTTATGCCCTGCCCCGTTCCAATAGAAGATACTTATGTATTTTCTACTAAGTATTGTTAATGCTCAGTGTCTACGGGAATCAGTATAGCATAGACAGTTTCTAACCGTCATTAAGCAATATTTGTTAAGTAAATAAACACAGTTATCCTATTTTAAACCATTACTTTTCCCTTCAAGACAAACAAAAAGCGCCGTTGCCGGCGCTTTTCTCTATAGATATTGGTCTAACGAATTTTCATCGATAGTTGAATCAATTCCTGACGCTTCTCAGGGCTGGCATTTACGTTCTCGTACATAGCATCAATTGCCTCTCGATTCTCGCGGTAGCTCTTCTCATGCTTGATTGTAGTATGCGACCATTCGATTAGAGCATTCTCGGCAATGACAAGATCATTGTATGCATCATGGAACCCTGTAGCCTGCACAAGCTCCTCCATAACCTCTTGCGTGATCTCCTGCAGTGCACGTTTTGCAGCAATTTCCTTTTCCATAACCTTTGCTCTATTCTCAAACGAATTCTTTGCTTTCATGTAATCCAGCTGTGCTTTTGATAAAATCGGTTTCATCGATAGCAAACACCTTTCAAATAAATATTATTTTCTATAATTATTGTAACGTAAATGGGAGCGAATTACAAAGATGTCTATATGGTAATTAACCTGTGTGAAGTCATATCCCCCAAAAACAACAAGAACCGTAATTCATTATATCTAAAGAGGTTTGATTAATAAAGCTTATCCTGAACATAGTTGATCATAAACAAACGGAGGGCGATTAAATCGCCCCCCTGTAATCCAATTGAATCCATTAGATTTTGCATTTGAGTACAGTATCTGCTTTTATGAAATGATTCTTTAGCTTAGAGTTTTAGGGAAGATAGTGGTACTCTTCTTCAGCAACTCAACGGCAATTTTACCAGCCTCTGCTCTAGTCATGTTGGACTTAGGATTAAAGTTGTAAGATGGCTTCTTTTGACCGCTGATAGTTACTTCAGTTCCGTTCATAATCTTAGCCTTCGAAACCGCTTGGACTGCGGACAAGGCGTAAGATTCGATTTTACCGGAGTCTACAAACGATTTGGCTACCGCATCTTTTAATTTCTGATCGTTAGTCGCAAGCTTCAACTTCAGCGCTCTGGCAATCATTACGGCTGCCTGCTCCCGTGTAATCGGCTGATCCGGACCAAACACACCATCGGTAAGACCTGTCACTATACCTGCTCTGGATGCCGTTTCAATATGCGCATAGTCCCAAGTAATTGAACTTGCACCAGGAACCAGGTCAGCATAAGTCTTGTTATCGTCATAGTTAAGTGGAAGATTCAGGCCCTTAACAAGCAGGGTAGCGAATTCACCTCTTGTCGTTTGATCATCCGTTCCGAATTGCTCAAAACGAAGATTGTTCATAATACCTTTGGAGTACAAGGCGTTCAAGATATTTCTTGCCCATTGATGATTAGTAACGTCATTATAGCCGCGGCTCATTTTCATAACCTTGTAGTAACCAAATTCATCAAAAGGAACCGAGATCGTATGCTTACCGGTATCTACTGTACCGCCGATATTTTCCCATTCCCGTTTATTGCTGTACTTGAATACCGTAATCACAGTTCCTGCTTCATCAACAACATTGGGATCAAAAGCCAATTTCAGCGTCCCGCGTTTAGAAGGTGTAATAATACGCTCTGCAGGAGTCGCTGGATCACCGAACAATCCATCTACTGAATAAGGCGCTAAACCATTCGTAGCTGGCACATAGCCTGCTGCTGATGAGCTCCCCAGTTCGCCCAATCCCCCGCTGATCCAATACACATTCGAAATGCGGCCAAAGTTGCTGCTCTCATAATTTGAACCGAAGCGAAGCATAAATTCATCTGGAATACTCCAGGTTGGTATGCCACTCTCTGTAAAGGTTTCCGGGAAGCCGATGACGTTCCCGTAATCATTACGCCGCTCAACGACACCACTGGTTGGCTCCGCTATCCCGAACCGCAGCTTGGTATTTGGATAGAACTTCGTCAAATTACGTGTATCCGTAGTTTCCATGACTGTTCCTTTAGGGAAGCTTAATTCTAACGCCTTATCGAACACACTGTATTTATCCGCTACCTTAGGTGCCATATACTGTGCATCAACTGCTACTGTACCGGTATAGAATATTGAAATCGTATCTGTACTTGTGGTAGCACCGCGGACAATTTGAATTTTGATCGTGTTCGCCTTATTTGGCTTCAATCCTACATAGTCGAGTGCAAATCGTCCTGGTCCCAAATCCGTACGTCTGACTGCTGGATCTTTATCAATAATGACACCAGTAGCTCCCTCAGCATCAATATCAAAATGAACAAAGTTTTTATTGACAACATACTGAGTACCAACAGAAGGTTGCGGAGAAAGAATACGATAGGCACTTACCTCTCTGACAATCTCCAACTTCTGGCTGGTCTTGGCTCCTGTACTATTAATAAGCTCAAGTGTATAAATGTACGTTCCTGGTGTTTCGTTCACAAAATCCTGAATCCGCATGACAAAGTCTTTTTGGCTTCCGGCAAAACTCGTGGTATAGGTTGTACCTGAAAAAACCGGGCTTGGTGTAGTTGATGTACTCGCATTCGCTGGAATATCGAGTGAGAGTATATTTTTGGTTCCCAAGTTCAAATTGAGTTTAACCGCACCGCTACCTCTGAACACCAAATCATATGTTTTCAAGCTGGTAGTATACTTATTGTCTTTATAAATAAAATCAGGAGTTAAGTTAAAGAGCTTGGTCAGTGCAATATCGGTAGGTCCATAAGCCGGGTCAGGGAATGTACTTCTGCCCGTACTCACAGCCGGTTGAAACTTACTGATCGTAGATACGTTCTCGTCGAGAATGTAAATGATCAATTCCTTGCGCACTTCACGGGTTTGCCCTTTGGCGTCCGTCCCTGTGCCTGTAAGGACAATTTTATTCTCCCCAAACACTAAGGGTCCATTGGTTGCATCAATAGCTAAAGGAACATCAAATCCACCTTTAGGATCAAGCCAGCCGGTGGTAGCACCTGTAGCAGAGTTAATTTTTATTCCATTTACAAACATTTCAGCTAGGAAATGGGTGCTAGTCAAATTAAAATCAATGTATTGGCCCTTAACATTTAGGATTTTGCTGGCTTTAGAATCAATAACAATAGTCTGTCCATCTGTAAGGTTGGATACATAAATATAATTCTTAGAAGCAAAGGAAATATTAACATCTTTATAGGCAGTTGAACCTTTAATATTGAATCGGACGGTCTGGTTACCATTTTGGAAATCCGATATTTTAAAGATATGCTGCGTAGCGGTTAAAGACTGCACCAGTACCGGTGTCAATCCTGTAGTGGAAATAGGCAGATAGCTTGCAACCAGTTCCGCTGGAGCTGTAACTGCGGTATTTGTTGTAACCTTGATGTAGAATGAGCTGGAATCGACCTTCGCTCCATTCAATGTAACTCCGGGTGGAATAACACCTGTTCCATCGTATCCATTCAGATATTTCATATCTGTGATTACGATTTTACCCTTCATATATTGAAAATCAAAAGATCTGTTAACGGTCTTGGTGCCATAGCCGACGGAAAGATTATGTGTCTGTGTCTCTAATCTGTTGCCTGAAGCATCTTTGTTGAGGGTCAAAGGAATCTCAAAAGACACCAGCCGATAAGAAGGGGCGTTCTTGATTGGAGAAGGCACCATAACTTCTGTTCCGGGAGTTAATGATATCAAACCAGTGGAACTATCAATTGTAATTCCGCTCCCATAAGTTACACTTGTTACCACTGCACTATCCAAATTCACCCCTGCAGACCCTTCAAATGGAATCCCTGCATTGTCAGGCCACATCATTTGAACCATTACCTTCGCAGTATCCTTATCTTCAGTCATCACCGGCTGATCCCCGTACAGCAGATCTTGCCCTTGTGCTAACGAATCCACCAGATACATTTTGACTATGGGATTCTTGTCATCGTAATAAAAGATCGAATATTCAAAGCTTAAGCTATCTGAGCCATTCTGTACTACTAACTTCAGGTTATTGACACCCGGATTAAGCTTCATGCGCTGTGAGAAGAATGTTCCATCCTGCAGCAAGGAAGTGCCTTGTGCTGATCCGTCATTGATGGCAACAGTAACCTTCGTTGCATTCATTGCTTTACCTTGAAGAGTAATTTCTTCGTTGGCTACAACTAATTGTGCCCCTTCGTTCAAATTAAGCGTCGATGATCCGCCTAATACTTGAAGTTTCTCTACATAAGGAACCTGATCGAACAGCACATAAAAGGACTCGGAACGGTCGTTGCTGCCCTGAGATCCCGTTAAAGTGATACGGTTCATCCCTGGAAATAAAGTCAGATTTGCGCTAAATCGGTTGTCAGGGCTGTTAACATCTAATTGGACAACACCAGGTGTCACATGAGTAGCATCCTCTACCCAAGCCCCACTCTCCCAGTTCAAACGTTGCACACTCGCTCCCAACGTAGAACTGGTCACTTTCGTGAACGTTCCTGTAACGACTAAACTAGCATCCGTTACGGGTAATACATTCGTTCTTGTGATTTGATTAGTTGAAGGCAGTAATGTCAGATCGACAGTGTTGCGCAGTGTCGTATTGTCCGGTGTGAAATAACTGGTAGGCTTAAGCACAACGGTGGCAGCCACTGCAGTATTCATAAGGCCAGTAGGTATTAAAGATACTAGTAAAGCGAAAAGAAGCGTCCATACAAATGTTTTTCTCATGCGCTGCATGTCATTAATCTCTCCCTTTTTGATGATATTAATTATTTTATCGGTCCAGCAGCAGATTATTTGAAGGAATATCTCGAATTTCCTAAACACTCCTATTTCTTACTTTGTCAGCTTCCTACAATATTAACCTCTATAAATGCAAAAAAAGCCCATCCTATTATAGGATGAGCTCTTCATATGAAATAATAATTGCTGCACTAAATCACATACAAAACCTAAAGCTTAGAACCGCGTTCCTGAGTTACCTTCAACCGGAGTCTTGCCAAGGAGTTGAGAACTGGACGTTTGGTCTTGCTGATGACACCCGTAATCTCTGCACCGATCTGCAGGAAAAAGAGCATTACGCAAATAACGACGAAGGTTACCCAGTTGGCTTCATATAACGATGCGGACGTTTGAATTACAGCCAAAACTCCAAAGAACGCGGCAATCCCATAAATAATCAGAACAGTCTGGCGGTGGCTGAAGCCAAGCTCGCGAAGGCAGTGATGCAAATGTCCTTTGTCCGGAGCAAAGATTGGTTTCTTCTGCAGCTTCCGGCGGACGATGGCAAAAAACGTATCTGATAACGGAACTCCAATGATCAATAGCGGTGTAATAAAGGAAACCACGGCAATCTGTTTGAATCCCAGCAAGGCAAGCAGTGCCAGGCAGAAGCCCAGGAACAGTGACCCTGTATCACCCATGAAAATTTTGGCGGGATGAAAATTAAAGAATAGGAACCCAAGAATACTACCCAGCAAAAGCAGGCAAAGCAGTGCGACCATCGTATTACCCATCAAAAAGGCCATGACGGCAATCGTAGCAATCGCGATCCCGGAAACCCCGGCTGCAAGCCCGTCCAAACCATCAATCAGGTTAACGGCGTTCGTGACCCCAACAATCCAGAAGATGGTCAGAGGAATGGCAATCCAGCTCTCCAGTGAGGAATACGTATTATTAAATGGAATGTTTACAAAATCAACGGTAATTCCAAATCCGAAAACAACAATACAAGCTGCGGCAATTTGGCCCAACAGTTTCACTTTTGCTGAAAGCTCGAACCGGTCATCCAGTGCACCTATAAGAACGATCAGTCCGCCACCCGAGAGCAGCGCTTTGATGAAACTTGCCTCCCGCGGAGTAAAATCATAAGGGACAAGCGGTAATACGGCAAGCAGACCTAACACAAACGCCAGAAAAATACCTAGTCCGCCGAGGCGGGGCATAATTTTAGTATGCACTTTACGGGCATTCGGCACATCCGTGGCACCAATCTTAATTGCGAATTTCTTCACCAGTGGTGTCAAAAGCAGTGCAAGTCCCATGCACACAATGAATCCGGCGATGTATATGATTAACATTTGACCAGTCGACCTCCATTTCTCTACCGCATTGAATTATACGCTGAACGTAATACAAATTCCAATTCTGTTTCTAGGCTATTAAACGTATTTTCACACTAAAAAACCGCGTTTTACTAAGCTTTTGTCACTTTATCTTTCTCGCGCAGTACTTTTACTGCGAATTTCGGCAGCGCAAGCATTCTTTTGTAGCGGGTCGGCTCCTTAAGAAGACGATATAGCCACTCTGCACGAAGTTTCTGGAAGGCTAGAGGGGCTCTGCGGCTCTTGCCGGAGATCACATCAAAACTCCCGCCGACACCCATCATAACCGGTATGTTCAGCCGGGATTTGTATTTCGCGATCCAAGGCTCCTGACTATCTGCTCCTCTGGCAACAAAAAGCAGATCGGGCTCTGCGTCGATGATCCCACTAATAACCTCTTCATCTGCCTCAGGACCAAAATAACCGTCGTGATATCCTGCGATGAGGATACCCGGATACTGAGTTTGTAACCGGGAGGCCGTCTCGCGAATCACTTCAGGAGTAGAGCCCAGAAGATATACCTTCCAATTGTAGCTTTCTCCACGGTGCAGCAATTCATGTAGCAGATCAAAACCAGCAACACGCTCAGCTACGGGCTGTTTGCAATATTCCGCTGCCCACACGACACCTGTTCCATCGGGAACAACCAGTTCTGCTGATTTCATTATTTCCATATATGCGGGATTCTCCAACGCCGTCATTACCATGATTGGATTAGCTGTAATTACCTGATGCGGCTCACGTTGTTGGATGGCATCGGTCAAATAGGACACGGTCGCCTTCATATCGATTTTGGATACCCGGATGCCAAAAATCGGCACAGTAGGAATCACGCTGTCTGCTCTCATGTATCAATCACCCTTTACGGCGGAAATATTCAACAATTTGCCGGGCTGGTGCCTCGGCCTCCTGGACAAGTGAAGCAATAAGCGGTTCACGTGTAAGCTTCCACTCATCAGCTGATGCCAAAAGTCCCAGCACTTCCGCAGCAAGCTTGCCGCTGTCCAGTGAAGACGTGGTTCCAATCGGCTGGCAGCCGACACGTTCCAGAAAATGATCTATCTTCGGATCATAAGATATGCCAATGAGCGGCACACGTCTACCCGCAGCATAAATCAGGCTATGCAGCCGCATTCCGATCAGGACATCACATCCCTCTACTTCCCGCAGCATTTGCTGAGGGTGCTGGGCATCCTCACGGATACTGACCACTCCACCGTACTGAGAGATTTCCTGCTCCAGCTTCTGCATGATATACCGTGAGGCTTCAATATCAGAAGGATGGTGGAACGGCAGGAATCTCAGATGAAGGGGAGTCTGTTCACAAGCTTTTAGCAAGCCATCCGCAATTGCATCCAGCTCACCCCGCTCCTGTTCCCAAAAGCGGACCGAAATCCCGACTGTCTGAGTTGCAGGCTGTGAACCATCTCCCTTGCTTTTGGAACCTTCATCTTCCGGAAGACTTAAACCCATCACCGGGTCAGGGACCACTTCGATCTTATTCTTGTCTAACCCCATGGACTGCAGCAGCTGACGCGACTGCTCATCCCGTACAGAGATATATTTGCATTTTCGGAAAGCCGATTTGATCAAAGGGTAAAACAGTTTGCGGTTGACCGGGCCAATTCCCTGAGCGTAAATAAAGGTTGGTTTGCCCATCCATTGCGCCAATTTGATGATGCCCAGGTAGTATGGAATCGTTTTGCTCCCGGTCACATCCTGAAGCAGGCTGCCTCCCCCGCTGATTAACCCTGCACTCCCGGCAATGGCACTTCGTACCTCTCCAAGCTTCATTCGGTGCACGGACTTCACGCCATAGGTCGCTGTCGTCCATTCAGGGTCTATCGATAAAACAACCGGCTCAATGACGGTTCCCGTTGCCAGGGAGTGTTTATGCAGTGCAATAAGAATAGACTGCAGCACTGCCTCATCCCCGCTGTTCCGGAAACCGTAGTAGCCAGAAATTATTATTTTTTGAGAAGTGGTGACCATCGTTTCCAACACCCTTCCACAAGCTGCCATACCCCTACTGCAATCAGACCCATAATCAGTCCCAGTGCCAGTCCCAGCACTCCACGGACCAGTGAAATCAGCACAGGGGAGTGAATGTGGGCAAAAGTATCCACCATGGAGAGCTGCCCAATCACAGCAATAATCATGATAAATGCGGCATTACGGTATTTATAAGCCATAAAAGCACCCAGGATAAATAGCGGATGGGCCAGCAGGAACTCCTTGTTGCGAGGGCGGACTCCGACTGCATTCTCAAGGAAGTTGCGGAATGACATTTCCAAAGAGCTTACATTACCGTTATTACCGGTCCGGCTCAGATAGTACATCCCCATCACCCCAAGTACAGCGGCAGCAATCACCCAAGCTAAAGTAATCGGCGTCCGGAGAAGTTTTCCGGTCTTGCTCAGGACGAACTCACCTCGGTATAGCAACACATATACAGCAATCAGCGCAATAGGCGCCAGATGCAGCAGACTGACTCCACGGAACTGATTAAGCACCAGACTATAGGTGATATTGTTTAGCAGCGCGATCACAAAAGGCACGGCACTCAGGGAGATCAACGCTGTTTTGATATAGAGTACTAGACTGTGGGTCAGGCGGCGCTGCGGTGTCATCACTGCAAAGGTCAACGGATTAACCCTAAGTGGAGGACCCATTTCATTGATTTTGCGTATAGCCAATATGGTTGCCACAGTCGGTGCGCTAATAGCTACGGCAAGTGCCAAAGCCTGCTCGAATAATTGCGGCTTCAATAACATCAGCCCGGCACTTCCTACCAGGCCAAGTGCCCATGCAGGCAACGTGAGCCAAGGTATAAAATAAGAAACCAATAGGGCCACCATTGCCACAGCACCTATTACTGCAATCAATTTAAAATAACGCTGGAATGAGGAATCCACAACATCAAAGGCGGTGGCTTGTCCCAATGTAAAACCATTGCTCTCAATTTTCTCCACCGCACCGCCGGGATCACTGAGGCTCGTAATGAGATTATCCAAAGTGTCTTTAATCTGAGCCTTGGATGTGTCACGCGACGGAATGGTGTTAAGATAGATCATTCGGATGTTGCGGTCTTTGGTTGCAAGGGCAAAACGGTCGGCGATCGTTTCCGGAGAAAGGGTTGAATCCCCTTCACTGAGCGAGTATAGCCGGGTTACATTGTAATCCAGCAGATACGCTAATTTGTTAAAGCCCTTTTGCTGTGCTTTGATATTCTCAATGGCGGCAATTCCCATTCCGCGTTCCTTAAGAAGATCCGCAAAGGCTGTAATGCTATTCAAATCAGCATCATCATTAAATCCTTTGACAGACTCGCCTTCAAAAAGCAGACGTTTGACTCCAAGCTCCTCATATCTATCCAGCAGTTTGGTAACGGCGGCCTCATTGTAAGGCAGGGAATCCACCAGACGAGGTACAATATTAAATCCTTTATCGTGAAGCATCTCCAGAGTAAAAGGATCCGGCTGCAACGGCTTGAGTGTGGCATCCTCCAGCGGAGTTTTGATAATTAGCCCCTTTTGTCCGCGAAGACTCCAATCCTCAGTAGCTATCTCCAGACTGCCGAAGCCATCACGGATGATGGGTGCAAGAGCTTCACTGTTCTCCGGGCTGGTAAAGAGGACATATGTATAGTTCTCATTCTCCGGAATCACGGTGTTCATAAGGTTGGCGATATCCGCCGCTCCCCATATCATCAGCCGGCGGGATTTGCGATAATCCTCCAGCGTATTCTCGTAAATAGCCATACTGCCTACCCCGGCAGCCTTCAAACGGTCAAGCTGCTGCGAGATATAATCCTGCGGATTCGCCTGGTAGCTGGCCACCTCCACCAAGTCACGATAATCAAAAACAAATTCCACAGTTTTGGAAGATTTCTCGGTCTGCAGACGGTCATAGACGACAGGCAATGCAGCAAGCACACCAATCACCACTATGATCCATAACCACTTCCGTGACGCGATATTCCAACGTTGCCATTTCTGCTGCACTTCAAAGTACCTCCTCTTTCACTTAAAGCCTGTTCAAGGCTAATTTCAAGCAGAAACGGATGCGCGTCCTAAGAGGAGCGGTATCCGTTTCGCTTGAATCCTGTTCTTCTATTATTTATTTCCCGTCTACACGGGACATAACCTGTTCTGTGAGCGTAGCAACCTTGTCTTTGGCGTTCTGCAGAGATTCACCGCGAACTGCAAAGTACACTTTAATCTTCGGCTCGGTACCCGATGGCCGCAAGCAAAACCAGGAACCGTCAGACAGCAGATATTTCAGGACATTTTCCTTAGGGAGGCCGTTAAGTCCCAGAGAATAATCCAATACCTCGCTTACTGCCGCACCAGCAATTTCCTGAGGCGGATTGCTGCGCCAGTCATTCATAATACCTTGAATCTGCGCCACACCGTCCTTGCCCTTCAATGTACGTGATTCCAGGCTTTCCAGGAAATACCCGAATTGCTCGTACAGCTCCTGAAGGACATCATACAGTGTCTTGCCTTGGGCTTTGTAATAAGCGCCTGCTTCAGCAATGAGCATCGAGGCAAGCACGGCATCCTTGTCACGGGCATAATTGCCGGCAAGGTAACCATAACTCTCTTCATAACCGAACAGATAGGTGTATTCGCCGGACTGTTCAAATTGAGTCATTTTTTCACCGATATATTTGAACCCGGTAAGCGTATTGAATACAGTAGCACCGAAATGCTCTGCAACAGCTGCACCCATTTCACTCGTTACAACCGTTTTAACAACTGCACCATTGCTAGGCAGCTTGCCCTGCTCCTGCAGACGGCTCAAATAGTAATGAATCATGAGCGCTCCAGACTGGTTGCCAGAGAGAACGATGAAATTGCCTTCGTTGTCGCGCACTACTGCACCCATACGGTCTGCGTCCGGATCCGTACCAATCAGCAGATCAGCGCCCAGCTTCTCGCCTAACTGTATCGCTAGGGTGAAAGCTTCCCGTTCTTCAGGATTAGGGGATTTCACCGTAGAAAATTCCGAATCCGGCTGTTCCTGCTCAGGCACCACATGCACTTCTGTGAAGCCGATTTTCTTCAGGACACTGCGGACTGGCAGATTGCCTGTCCCATGAAGCGGGGTGTAGACAATTTTGAATTCACGTCCCAGCCCCGATGAAATCTCATCACGAGCTACACTCACAGACGCTACTGTATCGGTGAATGCTTCATCTTCTTGCTCGCCCAGCCAGTGCAACAGCCCTCCGGCCTCTGCTTCTTCCTGCGACATGCGCTTTACGCCATTAAAAGAGTCTACCTCCATAATGTAGGAAATGACTTTTTCAGCCTCATGCGGAACAAGCTGTCCACCTTCGGCATTATATACTTTGTAACCATTATACTCCGGAGGATTGTGACTTGCCGTAATTACTATGCCTCCAGTAGCCTTCAGATGACGCACGGTGAAAGACAGCTGCGGGGTAGAGCGCAAGGAAGGGAACAAATGAGCCTCAATACCGTTTCCAGCCAATACCAATGCAGCTTCAAGCGTGAACTCCGGCGAGAAACGGCGGGAGTCATGCGCAATTACTACAGAAGGTCTGCCTGCTCCATTGTGCTGTTCAAGGATATAATTCGCGAAGCCTTGAGTCGCTCTGCCTACAGTATACCGGTTAATCCGGTTGCTGCCAGCTCCGATAACCCCGCGCAAACCGCCTGTACCGAATTCCAGATCTCTGTAAAAGCGTTCTTCCAGTTCCTGCGGCTCATTCTCCAATGCATGAAGCTCTGCTTTGGTATTCTCGTCAACGGATGGGTCCTGCAGCCAGCGTGACAGGGTCTCTGCGGCCTTCGGGCTTAACTGGGTCATATCAAAATCTCTCCTTCTCCATCTATGATATATGATTTTATAACAGGTATTAGCTGAGTGCGAACATTATTTCCCCGGAAGCAACTACTTTGCCTGCAACCTTCGCTGTAGCTTGGCCTTTCCCTATACTGCCCTTAAGTCGCGTAATCTCTACTTCCAGCTCAAGCGTGTCACCCGGCACAACCTGACCACGGAAACGGAACCCGTCCAAGCCTGCCAGAAAACCAATTTTCCCCTTGTTGGCTTCCACGCCAAGAATCGCTACAGCGCCTACCTGAGCGAGTGCTTCCGTGATTAGTACACCAGGCATGACCGGATATCCTGGAAAATGTCCTGCAAAAAAGGGCTCATTCACCGTAACATTCTTGATACCAACTGCCCGCTTGCCCATCTCTATTTCGGTAATTTTGTCCACCAGCAGAAATGGGGGCCGGTGGGGGATTATTTCTTGAATTTCATTGATATTCAGCATGGATACAAAGCTCCTTTCGGATATAAGCCACATCTTCTATACTGCCCTGCTGCTGCAGCATTTCGTTAAAATTCTTCACCATACTGCATAAATATGAACAGTTACGGGGAAAATTATATTATCCTTCACCACCTGCAGCAGTGGAGGTTGAGATAAGGGGCTTTCTCCACCATAATGGCGGAGATGGCCCTTTTTGTCTCAGCGGCCTCCATCATTATACATTTTCCAGTATAAAAAAGAAAACTCCCCTGTACAACAAGGGAGTTTGAATATTAACGTTAATTCATGGCGCAAATACCAAATCATAGACATGCTTCCAGGTACTCCATTGAAGCACATCACTGAAATCTTTTTTGCCGAGAACCACGTAGCCAACCACCATACCACCGGACAGTGCTGCTACCAGCAGCACGGGAATAAGAAACCATTGAACAATTGTCCATTTGGAAATCCCCCGGCGTCTTACTGGCTGCTGCAGTTCTTCTTCGGTTGATTCCGGCTTACCATTGTTCTGACGAGCCATTCCTTCACCTACCCGCGCATGTTATTAGCCAGACCTTGCATCTGATCACTAGATGATAGTGCTCTTGCGGCAAGCTGATAAGTGCGCTGAATTTGCATCATTTCTGTCATTTCTTTATTCAGATCCACGTTGGATTGTTCCAGATATCCGGACCGTACACCTATTGTCGAAGGTACTCCAGCCGCTTTAAAAGCCTGCTGTGTGGTAACTCCGTCAGCGAGCACATAGAAATTTCCGTCTACAGCTTGAAGAGCACTCTTGCTGAGAGGCTCTACAATCATTATAGTACCGGCTACCTGGGCAGGCGCATTCTCATCCGTCTTAGTCAGCACCCGTCCGCTCTCATCAATAGCCGCACTTACATTCACCGGTACAGTCAATGGTTTGCCCTCTGTATTCAGAACAGGATTACCCGTGTTGTCCACCAGCATCATTTTATCCTTATTCGCACTGTCGGGCACAAAGTGAAAGTCCCCTTGGCGGGTATAGGCAGTAGCACCGTTCACCTGAACTCCAAACAACCCGTTACCTTGAATGGCCAGATCTGTCGGATTCCCAGTTTCTCTAAGCGTGCCTTCCTCCCAGTTGCTTGTGACCGTGGGCACACGGACCCCAAAGCCAATGTTAAAGCCAAGCGGTGTGCTGCGTCCAGGCTGGTCATAATCCTTGGACTGCTGCTGAACCCGGGTCAACACATCCTCAAAAGAACCTTCTTTGCTCTTATAGCCATCAGTATTCATATTGGCGATGTTATTAGCAATAATATCCAAACGCTGCTGGAGACTGGACAAAGAGACAGATGCACCAATTGTTGAGTTATTCATTAGCTACTCCTCCTGTCCTAGACTCTGCCGACTTCATTTACAGCCTTTTGCAAGCTGCTGTCATAATACTGAATTACCTTCTGATTCGCTTCATACGCCCGGTAAGCCGCATTCAAATCCACCGTTACCTGAGTCGCATCAACGTTGGAATTCTCCAGATATCCCTGACGCACCTGAAGATTATCCGTACCGTTGGCGAAGCGGATCTCTGCATTTGCAACATCCTCCGCATGGAAAACACCGTTACCATCCCGAACGAGTTCCTGCGGTCTTGTAACTACACTGATACCCATCTTGGTTCCAGAAGGAAGCCCCGTTGCAGGATTTAGCAGATTGCCCTGTCCGTCTACTTTAAGATTGTCCTGAGGACCTGTCAAGACTAACGGGTTGCCGTTACTGTCGAGCACTTTAAAACCGCCCGCGCTAAGCACTTGTCCTGTTGAATCAACTGTGAAGCTACCGTTGCGTGTATATAAGTTATTACCATTATTGTCCTGTACCGTAAAAAACGCCTGCGGCCGGTAAATAACCTCACCTTCCGGAGTTATATACTTGCCCGAGCCGTCAAAATTAATATTTCCGCCAGTAGCCGGGTCTGCCACCTGCAGATCCGTGGATAATGCAAAATCGGCCGGCTTGCCGCTTTCAATGAGATCTCCCTGCAAATATTGGGAAACCGACTGTTCGGCAAATACACCTGTATTCAATTTACCAACGGGTTTGACGATGCCGCCGCTCATTGCAGAAATGAGCACCTCGGGAAAAGCATGGCTGACACTATCTACCTGCTTGTACCCTGTTGTGTTCAAATTAGCAATGTTCTGCGTTGCCGTATCATGTCTGCGCTGCTGTGTAACCATTCCGGCAGCGGCCGTATATAATCCTCTAAGCATGAGGGTAAGTCCCCTTCCTGATTGTGCTGTTAACTACTATTATCGGCAGACTAGAATTTTTTCTTAACATTCTTGTCCAATTGATCAAGCATAATCCCGGTTCCCTTAACCACACAATGCATAGGATCCTCCGCTACCCAGACTGGAACATGCAGCTCCTCCGAAAGCAGCTCGTCCAATCCGTTAAGCAAGGCGCCGCCCCCGGTTAATACTACTCCACGGTCTATAATGTCTGCTGACAGTTCGGGCGGTGTCCGCTCCAATACCGATTTGGCTGCAGCCACGATGGAAGAAACCGGATCCCACAACGCTTCCTTTACCTCACCAGAAGTAATGGTCAGCGTCTGGGGAAGTCCGCTTACCATATCGCGTCCGCGAATATCCATTTCGGATTTCATGCCGCCCGGACGGACGGAGCCGATGGATAGCTTAATATCCTCTGCCGTACGCTCGCCGATCAGCAGCTTGTACTTCTGTTTAATATATCTTAAAATGGCCTCGTCGAACTTGTCCCCTGCAACTTTGATCGAGGAGGCGGTAACAACGTCGCCCATGGACAACACGGCTACATCCGTCGTTCCGCCGCCAATGTCGACGACCATATTTCCACTAGGCTGATAAATATCCATACCCGCTCCGATGGCTGCGGCTTTGGGTTCTTCTTCCAGGAAAACTTCTTTTGCCCCGCTGCGTTCCGCCGCTTCCCGGATTGATTTCTGTTCAACGGAGGTAATATTAGTGGGGGCACAGATCAGAATACGGGGCCTTGCATACCACGAGCGGCCACCTACGCGGTCAATGAAATACTTCAGCATCATTTCCGTAATCGCAAAATCCGCAATAACACCATCCCGAAGTGGACGGATCGTAATAATATTTCCCGGTGTGCGGCCTACCATGCGCCGCGCCTGTTCGCCTACTGCAAGGACTCTCTTCGTATCACTTTCGAGCGTGACCACGGAGGGTTCATCCAGAACGACTCCCCTTCCCTTGACATGTATGAGCACATTGGCCGTGCCGAGATCGATTCCGATATCCTTGCTAAGCATAATGAAAGAGCCCCCAAAGTGTTATTTTAAATGAGAATATAGTAAGTTAGTCCCAAATTTAAAAATACCATACTTTAGGGGAAGGATACAATGTAATAAAACTGAATTATCACTTAAATTTCCGAAAATCTTATGGCTTTGAGGCTACGGCAACCTCGCGCTTTTTCCCCGTTGTTTTTTTATATTTAATTTTTGTGGCTTCTCCCCCCCGAAGATGGCGAATCGATTTGTGATATTCGAGAATGTGCTTCACCTGATCGGCCAGATCAGGGTTGATCTCCGGCAAACGCTCCGTTAAATCTTTATGCACCGTGCTCTTTGAAACGCCAAATTCTTTGGCTATGGTCCGGACCGTGTGCCTGGTTTCCACGATGCAGCGTCCGATTTTGATCGTACGTTCCTTGATGTAATCGTGCACGCTCCCGCCTCCCAACTGTGGATAGTTTGGTACATTATATGAGGGGCGGGCCTATATATTCGCGCTTTCAGGACGTGACAAGCTTCCGAAGGCTCATTTTATTTCCTGGACAACCTAAATATGACCTTACCTTACAGGAATGTGGATGGAAAAGGAGCTTCTCAGGCAAAAAAACAGGAGGCCCTGTGGCCTCCTGCGGAATTCTCATGCTTAGCGTTGCGGCAGTAAATCGGAAGGATTGACTGGCTTGCCGTTCTCATACACTTCAAAGTGCACATGATTGCCAAGATTCTTCTCGATCTCACTGCGGCCAGCTGTTGCCAGCGTGTCGCCCTGTTTCACTTCATCACCCTGCTTCACCTTGGTATCACCAAGGCTCTGGTAGACCGTCTTCAAATCGCCTGCGCTTGTGACCTCAACCACTTTGCCGAATACCGCCACATCTTCCACACGGGTGACTTCACCGCTGAGTGCAGCTTTGACGTCGAAAGCCTGATTGTCCTCACGGGCAATGTCGATTCCTGCGTTAGGCACAAAGGTGTCATTATACTGCACCATGGCCGCCACATGATTCTCCTCGGTCCCATTCTCATCATAGAACGGTTTAACCACTTCCACATCTGCAGGACTGGCTACCGGCCAAGCCATGCTTTCTGCTGAAGCAACGACTTCAAGTGCGGCAGGATCATCTTTTGCTGTACCTGCTTCAGCACCTGTACCAGCGGATTCCTGTGAAACGACGGCGGCGTTGTCTGGTTTCAGCGGCTTCTGGCCTGCGTCCTGATAGACCCACACCAAGGTTAGTATAATTGCCGCTGCCGCCGTGTAGACTGCCGGAAATACCCACCGTTTGGACAACAGCCTGTTCCATGAAGAAGGCTTGACGCCTGAATCTCCCTGCTTATTTTTGAGAGATTCATCATGGTTTGTTTTGTTTTTGTCTTGTTCATTCATATGTTTATCACCTCAGTAACCAGTGTTACCGGGCGCTTCGCTTTTATACGTATCTTGCAAGTTATTTTTTCAGGAGAGTTGAGACTTGGTTAAAAGAGACGCCGCTATAATAGTGTTTGAGAATTTGCGTAGCCGTGCTTCCCTCCTTGGCCATGCCGTTCGCCCCCCATTGGCTCATGCCGACACCATGTCCGTTTCCATAGGTTGTAATCACTATTTTGCCGCCCTGCCGCTTCCAGGTGAACTGGCTGGAGCGCAGCCCAAGCTTCTCGCGCACCTCCCGTCCAGAGAACACGGTGCCTGCAATGGAGATTTCCTTAACCCTATGTCCTGCTGTCATGGACAGTACTTCCACAGGCAGGCTAGAAGCGGAGGATACAGGTTTTACAAGAGAAGAAGCAGCCAGATTGCCGGAAGCCGGGATGTCCTTGTCTGCAATCCCCAGCTTCTGCAACAGCTGGGAAGATGTGAATGTATATGTCACCGCCAGATTCGGCGTTATTTCCTGATCCCATGGGCTGGCCACACTGCGCAGGTAAGGTACTGCCGTATTCCAGTAATCTTCGGAGTTTTCGGTATAGCCTCCGCTGGAGGCGAAGAAGGAAGCCGTGATCGGCTGTCCTTGATAGGTCATCACTACGCCGCGCGTCTCCAGGACCGCGCGGCGGATCTTGGCCAGCCCGGCGCTCTTGCCGCCGCGCATCCACTCCCGTTCCAGTGCGGCCTTCGATACGTAAGCCTGGTGGCTTACCGTATCCGTTACATCCGCACCCGGAACGGGCACGCCGCTGTGGTCGCCGGCCAGCAGGCGGCGGACAATGAAGGTGCGCGCCGCGACGGCTTGCGCTTTGAGCGCTTCCAGCTCAAAGTCGGCCGGCATCTCGGCCGCAACCACGCCGCTGACGTAGTCCTCCAGCGGCAACGTCTCTATTTGTCTGCTATGCGACAAATAGACGGCGACCTTCGGCTGCGGGGCTGCCTCCGCTGCCGTACCCGGCGCCGCCGGAGAGGCCGTGGCCTGCGGCACGGCCGGAGGCGCATGTTGTCCCCCGCGCAGCGGGACAACGGCTAGCGGCAGCAGCAGCGCCGCCAGCAGGGGCGCTGCGAGCCAGGCGGCGGGGGCCAGCCGCCTGAGCGGGGGCCCCGGGCGCCGCGCGCGCGCGAAGCGGCGCGGCGGTTTCATTTTACGCCGCAGCAGGTAGCGGTAATCTTTCATCTCTATGTCTCCTTCCGTCAGTCACTGTTGATTCTTATAGATATGAATCACGTGCAACTGCTAGAACGCTATTCTGAGAGAAAGAGAGACGTTCTTTAGATGGAGGGACTCTATTGTAGCAAGCATTAGAACAAAGAAAAAAGGCCACCTCCGATAGAGGTGACCTTGGAAAGTTATGAATGTTTATTATACCCAGGTTGGCTGAACCTGAAAGCGGGGCTTAACCTCTTCGCTTTTGAAGGATTCGCCTTGTGCCGATTCCGGTTTGACGACTTCTTCCTTCGCAGCTGCAGCAGCCACTTCAGACTCTTCCATGGAAATCCGCCATATGTCCGCACCAAGGCCCGACAGCTTCTCGGCCAAATGCACATATCCACGATCAATATGATGGGTTCCGCCAACTTCCGTCGTGCCTTCTGCAACCAGTCCTGCCAGAATCAGTGCAGCGCCTGCACGTAGATCTGTAGCTGTTACTTTGGCTCCAACCAATGCTGCATTACCGGTTACAATCGCGGAACGTCCTTCGATCTTAATCTCAGCATTCATATTGTGGAACTCATCCACATGCATAAACCGGTTCTCAAATACTGTCTCCGTCACAACACTCGTGCCTTCGGAACGAAGCAGCAAAGCCATCATCTGTGATTGCATGTCGGTTGGGAAACCCGGATAGGGCAATGTCTTCAGATCCACAGCCTTGAGCGGCTTGTCGCTGATCACCCGAACCCCATTCTCGTCAGGGATAATCGTCACGCCCATTTCTTCCATCTTGGCAATCACAGGACCGAGGTGATCTGCAATTGCGCCCTCCACGTATACATCTCCACCTGTAATCGCAGCAGCAGCCATATAGGTGCCTGCTTCAATCCGGTCAGGAATGACATGGTGCTTGACGCCATGCATGCGCTCAACGCCTTCGATGCGAATCACTCCGGTTCCCGCACCGCGTACAATACCGCCCATCCCATTCAGATAGTTGGCCAAATCCACGATTTCCGGCTCTTTTGCCGCATTCTCTATTACAGTTACGCCTTCGGCGAGTGCCGCGGCCATCATTATGTTTTCGGTCGCTCCTACGCTGGCCACATCCAAATATACCTTGGCCCCGCGCAGCCGTCCGTTTATTTTCGCTTCAATGTAACCCTGGCCCAGACTAATCTCAGCGCCAAGCGCTTCAAACCCCTTCAAGTGCTGGTCAATCGGTCTTGTACCGATGGCGCAGCCGCCTGGCAAGGAAATACGTGTATGACCCAGTCGGGACAAAAGAGGGCCCATTACCAAAAAAGAAGCCCGCATTTTTCGCACCCATTCATATGGTGCTTCACAGGACGTAAGATTTCTGGCATCCACTTCGATAATATCGTTCTGGTATGTAACACCCGCACCCAGAGATTCCAGTACTTTGCTGATTGTCATTACATCGTCTAGCGGAGGTGCGTCCACAATGACGCTGACTCCTTCTTCTGCCAATAGAGAGGCGGCTATGATCGGTAGTACGGAATTTTTTGCGCCGCTTACTTTCACGCTCCCGGTCAATCTGTTGCCACCGCGGACGATAAATTTGCTCATTTCGGTTTCCCTCCGCGTCCATTATTTCTTAAATTAAGGATTAGTTAGAATACTTGCATTACCATGGTTTGACTTGCGCCCGAGGTGCGGACACGCTCCTTAAACATCAGTGTTGACATAATAAAACCGTATTATTCGACACTTTTTTCACTGCTTTGGCCTAAGAGTGATATAACCAAAGCGCTTATTCTTAAAACATGTTGCGGATCTGCCCGCTCCAGCCGAGATAATCCAGAAGGAACCCAGCCACGAAGTGACCCAGTACAATAGCCAGCAATAAATGCAACAGCCTTGCCTGAGGGCTCTTGGGATATCTTATGACCAAATCGAGCTTAAGGTTCTGAAGTGCCCACCAAGATATTGCAACACAAAACAAAGAAACAACCATTGAAACCAAACCGCTGCTGCCGATTGAGCTTGACAACTCATCATATAGCCCTGTATCCATGTTAGCCCCCTGTTTATTAGGTTACTCGGAAATCGACTCTTATATCATACTTGCGCAGGGGAAAAGAATCCAGTACTTTTACAAACTTTTAAACTTTTCAAGCAATGTAAGCTGCGATGTTTACGAGATGTTCACTTTACTTGCAGAAAATAGTCATACTTTCCAGCAATCAGGCAGGGCAATTCAGCAAAGGAAGTGGGCATAGCCTAAACGATACTTTAGTATACCCTCAAAAAAAACGGCCAAGCCGCAGGCTTGACCGTAATTATTATTGTTGTCCTTTTCCGGTGGACACTTTGATCCGTGTAACGGCGCGTTGAAGCGCCAGCTCCGCACGGCGGTGATCAATATCATCCTGTTTGCTGCGGGTCTGAAGTCGGCGCTGGGCGCGTTCCTTCGCCGCTTCGGCGCGTTCAACATCGATTTCCGTAGGCAGTTCGGCACTTTCGGCCAGAACGGTCACCTTGTCTTTATGCACTTCCACGAAACCGCCATGAACAGCGATAGTGATTGTAGCACCATCCGCTTTGACGAACATTGGAGCAACCTGAAGTGGAGTTACAAGCGGAATGTGTCCCGGTAAAATACCCAGATCACCATCGGCACCCTTTACCGTCAAGCTGCTAACCTGCTTGGAGTAGACAAGATGCTCCGGTGTGACAATTTCCAACAGAAAGGTATTCACTTTCATTCCTCCTCAGAGCTTTACGAAATAAAGCTCGCATCGAAAGCCATAGTTCAGGGTTACATCGTTTTCGCTTTTTCCACTGCTTCTTCGATTGTTCCGACGAACAGGAACGCTGCTTCCGGAAGATCATCATGCTTGCCTTCCAGAATTTCCTTAAAGCTGCGTACAGTTTCTTTGATCGGCACGTATTTGCCTTTGAAACCGGTGAATTGTTCAGCTACGTGGAATGGCTGCGACAGGAACCGCTCAACCTTACGGGCACGGGATACAATGATTTTATCTTCTTCACTGAGCTCATCCATACCCAGGATAGCAATGATATCCTGAAGCTCGGTGTAACGCTGCAGCAGCTGCTTAACGCCCTGTGCTACGTCATAATGCTCTTCACCAACAATCTCCGGAGCCAGCATGCGCGAACTGGATGCCAGCGGGTCTACAGCCGGGAAAATACCCTTTTCGGAAATCTTACGCTCCAGGTTGGTAGTTGCATCCAAGTGGGCAAACGCCGTTGCCGGTGCAGGGTCAGTGTAGTCATCCGCAGGCACGTAGATCGCCTGAATGGAAGTAACCGAACCTTTTTTGGTTGAAGTGATACGCTCTTGCAGCTGACCCATTTCTGTTGCCAGAGTAGGCTGGTAACCTACGGCAGAAGGCATACGTCCAAGCAATGCGGATACTTCGGAACCCGCTTGAGTAAAGCGGAATATGTTATCGATAAAGAGCAGCGTATCGCGGCCTTCCACATCACGGAAATACTCCGCCATGGTCAGTCCGGTCAGAGCTACACGAAGACGTGCGCCCGGCGGCTCATTCATTTGTCCGAATACCATTGCTGTTTTCTTAATAACGCCGGAATCGGTCATTTCATGATAAAGGTCATTACCTTCACGGGTACGTTCACCAACGCCTGCGAATACGGAAATCCCGCCGTGCTCTTGGGCAATGTTGTTGATCAGTTCCTGAATGGTTACGGTTTTACCTACGCCGGCACCGCCGAAGAGGCCGATTTTACCACCTTTTGCGTAAGGAGCCAGAAGGTCTATAACCTTGATCCCGGTTTCCAGAATTTCAGCCTGTGTAGACAGTTCATCAAATGTCGGAGCCAGACGGTGAATCGGATTTCTGTCTGCAACCACTTCAGCGCCGTTATCAATTGGATTCCCCAGTACGTTAAATACCCGTCCAAGTGTAGCTGCTCCAACCGGAACCGAAATCGGTCCTCCCTGATCAAGTGCTTCCAAGCCCCGAACCAGACCGTCTGTAGAAGACATGGCGATACAACGTACCAGATTGTCACCCAGGTGATTGGAAACCTCCAGGGTCAAATCAATCGTGCGGCCGTTTGCCAGACTGGTTACAATCTTGATAGCGTTGAAAATCTCGGGCAGCTGGCCGCGTTCAAATTCAATATCGACAACCGGACCCATAATGCTTACAACGCGTCCTTTGTTCATTATAATATTTCCCTCCTCGAAAGCTGTTGCATTAAAAAGAAATCACCGCACCGCATAAGCGGAACAACTCTCTTATACGGCACCCGTTTCCTGTGAAAATATAAGCTGAAGAGTTTGGCTTCGCATATATTTTAAGACTGCGCGTTTGCTCCGGCCACGATCTCGGTAATTTCCTGCGTAATAGCCGCCTGACGGGCACGGTTATACGTAAGCGTAAGTTCTCCGATCATTTTTGACGCATTCTTCGTTGCACTGCCCATTGCTGTCATTTTCGCACCCAGCTCACTGGCCTTGCCATCCAGAATAGCGCTGTAAATCAGTGTTTCCGCATACTTCGGCAGCAGTACTTCTAACACGCCTTCAGCTGAAGGCTCATATTCGTACGTGGCTTGTAAGCCTTCTGCCTTACCTTCATGCTGTTCCACCGCTTCCATAGGCAGCAGCCGATCAACAGTAGGCACTTGACTGATCGCATTTACAAAACGGTTATAGCAGACGTACAGTTCATCGTACACGCCTGTTTCAAACTGCTGTACCGCAGAGTAAGCAATCGACTTAATGTCAGCAAACTTAGGTGTATCGGAGAGCTCGGTAACTTCCTCCACGATCGGATATTCACGGCGGCGCAGAAAGTCACGGCCTTTGCGGCCGATAACGAACAGAGCATACTCATCCTTTGATTTATGGCGCTCCGCCAGCAGCATGGTCACTTTACGCAGAATATTCGCATTGTATCCGCCTGCCAGACCTCTGTCAGAGGTAACAATCAGATACGCAGTTTTCTTCACGGGACGGCTGACCAGCATTGGATGTGTAGCATTCTGTGAGCCGGAAGCGATACTCGTTACAACCTCTTTCAGCTTTTCTGAATAAGGACGGGCCGCTTCTGCCTTTTCCTGTGCTTTGCGCAGCTTGGAGGCGGCAACCATCTCCATGGCTTTAGTGATCTGTCTGGTGTTCTGAACGCTCTTGATTTGACGTTTAATATCACGCATGCTTCTTGCCATGATTTCACCACCTTAGAGCTTTGACGAAGTCAAAGCTAACTTCGTAAGCATAATCTGAGCTTTGACGAAATAATGCTAACTTCGCAAGCTTTATCTGAACTTTGACGATATTCAAAGCCCGTTCTTAAGCATATTCCAGAGCTTTGGCTAGGCCAAAGCTCGGTTTGAAATATCCATAGAATGACTGTAGAGCTTAGCTGGTTGCGAAAGCTCTCTTGAACTTATCGATAGCGGCCTTAAGAGCAGCTTCGTTATCGGCAGTCAAATCCTTGGTGTCGGTAATGGATTTAGCAATATCAGCAGCATTGCTGTCCACATAAGCCAAGAATTCCTTTTCAAAACGTCTAACGTCTTTGACAGGAATATCATCCAGATGTCCTTTGACAGCGGTATACAAGCTGATAACCTGATGTTCAACGGAGAGTGGCTGGTTAACACCCTGTTTCAGAATCTCCATCATGCGCGCACCACGGTTCAAACGGGCTTGCGTAGATTTATCCAGATCGGAACCGAACTGGGAGAACGCCTGAAGTTCGCGGTATTGGGCCAAATCCAGACGAAGTGAGCCGGCAACCTTCTTCATCGCTTTGATCTGTGCCGAACCACCAACACGGGATACTGAGATACCCACGTTGATCGCCGGACGTTGACCGGAGTTGAACAAGTCGGATTCGAGGAAGATTTGACCGTCTGTAATCGAGATTACATTCGTAGGAATGTACGCCGATACGTCAGAGGCCTGTGTTTCGATAAATGGCAGAGCGGTTAATGAACCCCCGCCAAGTGCATCGCTAAGCTTAGCTGCACGTTCCAGCAAACGGGAGTGCAGATAGAATACGTCACCAGGGAATGCTTCGCGGCCCGGTGGACGGCGGAGCAGCAAGGACAATTCGCGGTAAGCCGAGGCTTGCTTCGAAAGGTCATCATAGATAACAAGAACGTGTTCGCCTTTGTACATGAAATATTCGCCCATTGCGCACCCTGCATATGGAGCAAGATACAGCAGCGGTGAAGGCTCGGAAGCGGACGCGGTTACAACGATTGTATAATCCAGCGCGCCGTGGCGGCGAAGGGTTTCAACAACTTGTGCTACCGTGGATTGCTTCTGGCCGATGGCAACATAGATACATTTCATGCCGTTGCCTTTTTGGTTGATAATCGCATCAATAGCGATTGCTGTTTTACCTGTCTGACGGTCACCGATGATGAGCTCGCGTTGTCCGCGGCCGATTGGCACCATCGCATCTACGGCCTTAAGACCTGTCTGCATGGGCTCATGCACCGATTTACGATCGATAACGCCTGGTGCATTGTTTTCCACAGGACGGAATTCCGTTGTTGCAATTGGACCTTTGCCGTCTACCGGCTGACCCAATGCATTTACTACACGGCCCAGTAGAGCTTCGCCCACGGGAACCTGCATAATTTGTCCTGTACGTTTTACTTGATCGCCTTCACGAATTTCCGTGTACTCACCCAGGATAACAACACCGACGTTGCTTTCTTCCAGGTTGAGCGCCATGCCCACTACTCCGTTGGAGAACTCCAGCAGTTCCCCTGCCATCGCGTTTTCCAGACCGTAGACACGGGCGATACCGTCGCCGACTTGAATGACGGTGCCGATTTCGGCCACTTCGATATCGGCTTTATATTGCTCAATTTGACTTTTGATCAAACTGCTGATCTCTTCAGGTCTAATGCTCAATATCCTCACCCCTATCTTCTATGCTTCTCATTAAAAGATTTCTCAAGACGCGTAAGTTTGCCGGACAGGCTGCCATCATACAGCGTATCGCCAATGATGACCTTCAGTCCGCCAAGCAAGCTCTTATCAATCACATTTGTGATACGGATATTCCGGCCAGACAAACGGCCGAATTCCTCGGCAACCTGGGTTAGCTCGCTACTACTGAGCGAATAGGTTGAATAGACGGTGGCATCTGCCAGACCAAGACTATCCCCTTCAATCTTGATATAGCTGTCCAGCAGATCCGGAAGAATATCCATTCTGCCCCGCTTCATCAGAATTTCCAGAGTGTTGATAACCGCCCCCGACAGCTTGCCTTCCAACGCTTTTTTCAGCACAGCAAGCTTGTCATCACCGGAGATTCTCGGAGAGCTGATAAATCTCTGAAGCTCTGCATCTGTATTCAGTGCAGTAACCAGGCTTTTCAGCTCCTCTTCGATTTCCAGGGTCTGCCGTTCTTCAAAAGCAACCTCGAACAATGCCTTCGCATATCTTTTGGCGACTATCGTATCCTGACTCATGACCGGCCTCCGACCTCTTTGAGGTATTGGTCAACAAGCCCTTCTTGCGCAGGATCAGTGCTGACTTCTTTTTGAAGCAGCTTGGATGCGATTTTGACAGATGCCGCTCCCAGTTCGCCGCGCAGTTCTTCAACCGCTTTGTTCTTCTCGTTCTGGATATCACGAACTGCCTCGTCCTTGATGCGTGAAGCCTCGACCTTAGCCTGACCGATCAACTGTTCAGTCTGCTTGCTGCTGGTCTGTCTGGACTGCTCAATAATCTCAAGAGCCTCTTTGCGGGCAGTTTGAAGCGCCTGTTTCTGCTCTTCAACATAAGAAACAGCCTGTTCGCGGGTCTGAGCAGCTTCATTCATCTGCTGCAGCACGAGCTCGCGGCGTTTCTCCATCACGGAAAACAACGGCCCGAAAGCATACTTGTTGAGCAAAAAGTATAAAATCCCGAAGGCAATAATTGCCAACACGGAAGATTCCCATACAAAAGACAATGTTAGACACTCCTTTCTGTTGCACGTTCATATCTTAGGTCTTTTCTAAAAAGAAGGCGCGGAGGGCTGTGGCCTTCCCCGCCAAACATGTGTAATTAATTAAGCTCCAACATAGAACATGAACGCAAGTACTACACCGATGATCGGCAGGGCTTCTACCAGTGCGACCCCGATGAACATTGTAGTCTGCAGCGTGGATTTCGCTTCCGGCTGACGGGCGATACCTTCTACTGTTTTACTTACGATCAGACCGTTACCAATACCGGCGCCAAGCGCTCCCAAACCTACTGCAATTGCAGCTGCCAAATAAGCCATAACTCCCATTGTGTAAATCCTCCTCAAAGATATGTTTTAGTGTGTATTAATGAGCCAGACTCGAAAATTGATTCCGCCTTGGCATAAATCTAGTATTCGTAAATCTTTTGCACCCTAATGCTCGTCATGGGTTTCCAGCATTTGCGAGAAATACACCATAGTCAGCATTACGAAGATGAAAGCCTGGATGGTACCGATGAATATACTGAATCCCTGCCAGACAATCAAGCCAAGCACAGAAGCGATCCAGCCCCCTACACCCAGCGCCGCCAATTTGAGGATAACGGATATCAGAACCTCACCGGCAAAGATATTACCGAAAAGACGCATGCCGTGTGTCAGCAGCTTCGATACCTGCTCAATCAAATTGATCGGGAAGAAGAACGGGTAAGGTTCAAAATAGTGTTTGAAATAGTTTTTGGTATTGCGCGTCATACCCACAATGTGGGTCATCAGGAAAATCATAACCGCAAGTCCCATTGCTACCGCAGGGTCAGCTGTAGGGGATTTCCACCAAGCCACACCTACTTCAATCTCTTCATGGGAGTCGGTAGAAACCGTTCCCGATTCAGCATCAGCATGAAGTTTGTCCAGTTCTTTGGTTACGGAAACAATCTCCTTGCCAAACACTTTGGCATGCTCCGCATCATGATAATCTGTGACAATCCCTAACGGAAGTCCGAGAAGGTTGCCTACAAACAAGAACATGATCAGCGCCAAGCCCAGAGAAAGAAACGGTTTGCCTTTTTTGAGGTCCATTGTACTTGAAATCAGGCCCTGTACAAATTCAACTGCCCATTCCAGGAAATTTTGCAGTTTGCCGGGATTCTCAACCGATAAATTGCGCGTTGCCAGAAGCGCGAGCACAAAAACAATGGTACAGGTCACTAATAGCATAAACACGATAGATAGGTCAATTTGAAAACCGGCCAAATCAATAATTGGTGATTTATGCATTTTATTCTCACCCCTTTCTCCGTTGCAGCCTTTAACTTTCTCTACGCGAAAACCCAATTCCTATTATAATAAGAAGAATTGGAGCCAAGAGCAAACTGCCAGCCACCGCAACCATATTGAAGATCTGCGGTGCTTTAAAGGCTACCATTACACCCAAGAGACTTAGCGCAGCACGGGTTAGATAACCCAGGCTTACACGTCTCTTGCCTTCACCTGCCATAGTATCCGCCACTTGCCGGACTTTGTAGCCCAGGTAGGTCACATTAATGCAGCCAATGGCTCCGCCGAGCGCCATACCAAAGCCTATAGTCCGAAAATCCGGGAGTACAGACGCAGCAAGAACGCATACAACCACGAAGCAAAGTGTTGCCAGTGCCAATACCTTGCGGTATCGAGACAAATCATCCATCACTTTCCTCCATGACAGCTTTAATAATGAAGATGACACCTGCTATCCCGCACAGCACACCCAAAATGACACCAAGTGCCACACCGAGACCGGAGCTGTTCCACTTCTTGTCGAGCCACGCTCCCAAGAAATAACCGCCCAATGTAAAGGCGGCCAAATCAATACCGACAGCGCTGACAAGACTCATGGCTTTCAGCGCATGACCCGTTGGTTTATGCGGTTTCTCAGGCTTATCAGGGCCCTTCATTTCAACACATCCTTAGAAGTCCCATTCATTTTACTGAATGTTACAAGAGTTTGTCAATCCAGCGCAAATCATGGGTTTTTCGGATGAAAGTATGAAAATAATCACAGCAAAAGATTCCAAAACCATATAAACCGTACAGTTTTACTGTATGTTGATTTTGGTGTGTTCAGAATATCGTTTTCAAGCTTTGCTGTTCATTTTGTGAACATTCTGTGAAACTCTTCCGGACGGTCTTCGACAACACCGAAATGATGCAAAATCGCATTGACAATTCTCTGTGAGGCTTTACCGTCTCCATACGGGTTGGCGGCCCGGCTCATCGACTGATAGAGATTCTGATCAGTCAAAAGCGCATGTGTCCGTTGATACACCTTCTCTTCGTCCGTCCCCACAAGTTCCAGTGTTCCGGCTTCAATCCCTTCCGGGCGCTCGGTTGTATCACGCAGCACAAGCACAGGAACCCCAAAGGAGGGAGCTTCCTCCTGCAGGCCGCCGGAATCGGTCAATATCAGGTGGGTATGCGGATAAAAATTATGCAGGTCAACGACATCCAGCGGATCGATCAGCTTGATTCTTGGGTGTCCGCCGAGTATCTCATGAGCCGGTTCCTTGACTGCTGGACTCGGATGCACAGGATAGACTATGGCTACATCTTCAAATTCATCAGCGATTCTTTTGACAGCACGGAAAATATGACGGTGCGGTTCGCCTTGAGATTCTCTGCGGTGCGCCGTCATTAAAATAAGTCGTTTTCCTGAAGCAAAATCCAGTACAGGATGCCGGTAGTCCGGCTGTACGGTATATTGAAACACATCGGTTACAGTGTTGCCTGTGATATAAATACTTGATTCTTTTTTGTTCTCGTGTCTCAGATTTCCTGCTGACCAATCCGTCGGAGCAAAGTGCAGGTCTGCAAGAACTCCCGTCAACTGACGGTTCATTTCCTCAGGATAAGGAGACAGCTTGTTCCAGGTCCGAAGTCCCGCTTCCACATGGCCTACCTGAATTTGCTGCAGGAATGAAGCATAGCTGGCAAGGAAGGTGGTAAGTGTATCGCCATGCACCAGCACAAGGTCCGGCTTAGCTTCCCGAAGCACCGGCTCCAGTCCCTCCAGTACCCGGATGGTAATCTCATTCAGCGTCTGGCGGTCCTTCATCACATCCAGATCATAATCAGGAGTGATGCGGAAGACCTCCAGCACCTGGTCCAACAGCTCACGGTGCTGCGCCGTTACGCAAACAACGGATTCAATGTGTTCAGGATGTCTGGCAAGCTCCAGCACCAAAGGCGCCATTTTGATCGCCTCGGGGCGCACTCCGAAAATCGTCATCACTTTAATTTTGGACATAACCCCTACCCTTTCTTCATAAACACTTCATTATACTTCGTCTGTTTAGTTAATCTATACTACTGCTCTTGATAAGGCTTTACTTGGTTCCATACAACCGGTCACCGGCATCTCCAAGCCCTGGCACAATATAACCGTGTTCATTCAGGTGGTCATCCAGCGCAGCAACATAGATATCAACATCAGGATGGGCAGCTTGTACAGCAGCAACACCTTCGGGAGCCGCTATCAGGTTCATCATCTTGATCTGTGTGCATCCGCGGTTCTTCAGCGAGGTGATCGCGGCAATAGCAGATCCGCCTGTAGCCAGCATCGGATCAATCACAATCAATTCACGTTCTTGAACATCGGTAGGAAGCTTGATGTAATATTCAACCGGTTGAAGGGTATCGGGATCACGGAACAATCCGACATGTCCTACCTTGGCAGCAGGAAGCAGCTTCAAGACACCTTCAAGCATTCCAAGCCCGGCACGCAGAATCGGAATCAATCCCAGCATTCTTCCGGAAATCACTTTACTCTCTGTTTCTGCTACAGGCGTCTGCACAGTAATGGTCTCAAGCGGAATGTCACGCGTAATCTCATATGCCATAAGTGTAGCGACTTCATCAACATGCTCTCTGAACTCTTTCGTGTTCGTCCGCACATCGCGAATAAATGTTAATTTGTGCTGAATCAAAGGATGATCGCAAATCACCAATTTTCCCATTCTTGTCCCTCCGGTAATTGTGAGTCTTATTTATAGCCGCAGAAAGCGCTTTTGCTTTCTCCCCTGGCTAAATCTTGTCTATTATATCATCACCCGAGGTGTATTTCACCTAAGAAAGGCTGGTTCCAAAGAACGGAATTGCCTTACTGTTCGACCCGGCTTGGGCTAAAGGGCAGGAAAATGTCCTTTTTCGTTAAAAATGTAATCCGGCTTAGTTTATGCTATTTTAATCAATTCATACTTTTCACATTTCTTTCACCAATTTTATTGAAAATTCCATGAACTTTCATGATTTTTTCATGAGTATTTTCGGTAAAAACACGTGTAGCAAATGTGAACATTATGCAACAACTGAATTAGCCACATAGTATTATTTCTCGAACCATAAAAAAGCCTTTACAGCACCGGAGACCGATGTCTGTAAAGGCTTTTGGTACCACAAGCTGGAGACGTTACTCCGCTGTTATCTTTTGTTTAGTATTGCAGACCTGGATAGATCGGGTATTGCTCAGTCAGTGCAGCCACTTCACGTGCGGCGTCAGCGAGCTTTCCTTCATCCGATGGATTCTTCAGAACGTTCGCGATAATGCGGCCGATAGTAACCATCGCCTGTTCGTCCATTCCCCGTGAAGTGACAGCAGGTGTACCAATACGGATTCCGCTAGTCACAAATGGGCTGGTTGGATCAAACGGGATAGCATTCTTATTCACAGTAATTCCGATAGAATCGAGAACCTTCTCGGCATCCTTGCCTGTGATATTGAGATTGCGGGTATCAAGCAGCATTAAGTGGTTGTCAGTACCGCCGGATACAATGTTAACGCCCTCACCCATCAGTGTTTCTGCCAGTACCTTGGCGTTCTTCACCACATTCTCGGCATACGTTTTGAAGGAAGGCTGAAGAGCTTCCCCAAAGGAAACCGCCTTGGATGCAATCACATGCATGAGCGGTCCGCCCTGCGAACCCGGGAATACAGCCTTGTCGATTGCAGCTGCCCAAGGCTGTCTGCAGAGAATCATCCCTCCGCGTGGACCGCGTAGGGTCTTGTGCGTGGTTGTAGTTACAAAATGGGCATGCGGAACGGGGCTCGGGTGAAGGCCGGCAGCCACCAGTCCGGCGATATGAGCCATATCCACCATGAACAATGCGCCTACATCGTTCGCTATTGAGCCCAGAGCTTCAAAGTCGATCGTACGCGGATATGCACTTGCTCCCGCAACAATCAATTTTGGACGATGCTTGAAAGCAGCCTTGCGGACTTCATTATAATCAATCAGGAAGGTATCTTCCTGTACGCCATAAGCCACAAAGTTATATAAGAGGCCGGAAGCATTCACTGGGCTGCCATGTGTGAGATGACCGCCATGTGCCAGATTCATCCCCAGGACAGTGTCGCCGGGATTCAGTGCAGCTAGATAAACGGCCATATTGGCCTGGGCACCGGAGTGTGGCTGTACATTGGCATGATCCGCACCGAAGAGCTGCTTGGCGCGGTCACGGGCCAGATTCTCAACAATATCCACATCTTCACAACCGCCATAATACCGTTTGCCTGGGTAACCCTCGGCGTATTTGTTTGTGAGCACAGAACCCATCGCTTCCATGACTGCTTCGCTGACGATATTCTCCGAGGCAATAAGCTCAATGTTGGCACGCTGACGGCTAAGCTCCAGTCCCATCGCTTCCAGTACTGCCGGGTCATTCTTACGCAATTGTTCCATGATTTTCATTTCCTCCCTAGTGCTCTTTAGTGTATGTTGTGAAAAGACTAACTCAATATTCAGGAGCGTTCCGTTAAGCAAGACGGATTAATCGCAATTGCCTGTACCGCTGGTCTCCGGAGTCCGATAGACTGCTCGTTCCCCCCCGATCAGCGGAGGCCTGCTCCAGGCCGCATTCACCCGGGCTGAGCCAATGTAACGCAAGCTTGGCCGGAAAGGCACCGCTACCCGGCGCAAATGCATACCGATTAGCGTCTCACCGATATCTATACCGGCATGGGCCTCCACCGTTTCCGCAAGTACCGGATCAGACATCGAGCGATAAGCTGCTGCTGCCATAGACCCCCCAGCTCCCGGAATTGGCACAGCCGATACTTCCCTTAGCCCCAGCTTCTCCAGCAATGAACGCTCCATAACCAGCGAACGGTTCAAATGCTCACAGCACTGGTATACCGGGTAAAACCCTTTCTCCACAGCAACCTGAACAATTCCCTCCAACAGCTGCTGCGCCACCTCCAGTGCACCGCCGGTACCGATATGGACCCCGGCTACCTCACTTGTGCTTGCACCAACGACTAGGATTTTTCCAGGTCCCAGCTTCCCGGCTTCCGCCAATTCCCGCACCACCGTAGCGGTTGCAGCTGTTAGTGAATCCGAGTGCTGCTTCATGACTTGATCCATTACTTCCGCCTCCCTCAAGCAAGTTGAAACGGCTTGGCCATCCCTTTACAAAGACAGTCCCGTTTCAGCGAAAAGTATAAAGATGATTCCTAAAGCCTAACCGCAGTCCTGCAATTTAAACAAAAAAGAGCAGTCCGCAACCTACTGCGGATGTGCTCTTTTGCCCAGGCGACCGGCCGTTTATTCCAGTGCTCCATCGTGGTTTGATCCACATCTGTCGCCAGTTACACCGGAACCGGATAATATTTAATATCATCTTAAAGGAATGGCTGCGAAAAATCAACCACCATTACAAACGGCGTAAGGACTCCAGCTTATCCAGAAGACTGTACAGCGCCGTCCGGATCTCGGCAGCAGCCAGCTCATAATCTTCCCTGGGACCTCCAAAAGGATCGGAAATATCAAAGCTTGGAATCCGCTGACGGATTTCTATGATCCGCTGCAGATCAGCAGATTTCGGTTCTGCCCCCAGTGCAAGACTAAGCTCTGCGTCCGCATACAGGCTATCCAGCTCGCGGATATCCGCATTCACGGCTTCTTCATCGTAGACATATTCTTTTAGCGTATATGTCTTCGCAACGGCTTCCGGAAAATACTGCAGCAAATGGCTTTTGTGCCCTCCCGTGAGGGTCAGCACCAGATCCGCCCATGCTACTGTCTCTCCACTCAGTTGCGTGGACAGGATATGATCATGAATTCCTTCGTCCCGCAGAATCGCTGCGGCATGTCTGGACAAGGGAGTACCGGAAATGGCGGAAACGCCTGCAGACCGCACTTCCACGTCGATTCCCCGTTCCTTCGCAAGCTTCCGGAGAAGCCCCTCAGCCATAGGACTACGGCACGTATTACCTGTGCAGACGAATAAAATATGCAGCATACTTTCCACCTCCATGAACAAATGAATTGGATATATAAAATATTGTTGTGCCGTTATTGTATCAGAAGATGAACAGCAAGCCAAACGCGAGCAAGATCCCTCCGCCCAGTGCCTCGCCGTAATCACCAAGCCCATGGCTGACTCTTCTACCCAGCAGCAGGCCGGATATTGACATCAGCCCCCCGCAGGCGCCAAAGGCGAGCACGGTTAACATTATGCTATTCACAAACATTCCCAGGGAAACCCCTACCGAAAATGAATCTATACTCACACTGAGCGAAATCAGCAGCATCCCCCAAAAATTGCGGTGATTCATTGGCTCCTGCCGGGTATGAACCGGCCGAAAGGAGTTAAATACCATATGCCCACCGAGTAGAACGAGCAGCCCTCCGGCTGCATAAGTGGCAACTTGTCCGAGAAAATGTCCGACATAACTGCCGGTGAACAAGCCAAGCAGGGGCATCAGCACATGAAAAAAAGCAATCAAGAGACTGAGCTGCAGCACATGCAAAAGGCGGATCCCCTTCATCCCGATGCCTACACCGAGTGAAAAAGCGTCCATCCCCAGCGCGATTGCCATAATGGCTATCGTTACGATTTGGCCCCAGCCAGCATATACTCCCCCTACATCCATGTCTATACCCCCAACGTCCGAAAGTCTTGTACCATAACCATATGCGGACAAGGAGGGATTCATGACTGCGAGTGGAAGCAAGCGGCCGGAGATGCCGATAAGAAAAGGAATGTGCAGCGAATCCGCATGCAGATCTAAGTACAAATCACAAAGTACAGCGGCAAAAAACAGGGCCGTTTATCCGGCGTCGATGACGGTTCCGCCGGCGGCCTTCATCAGCCGGTTCATGATCGCTGCGCCGAGGCCGGTATCCGGGCAGGCCTCGGCCAGAATGTAGGTCGCTCCCGCTTCATCGAAGTGCCGCAGCGCGGCATACAGGGAGCGTGCCCCTTCCTCCGGCGAGGCCAGCGAGCCGAGGGAAACCATGCAGGCAGCTACGCTGGCGGGATATAGGGCCTTATGCTCCTCGAAGAGGAGCAGGCCCGTAATCTCGCCGGCGCGGTGCGCCGCCTGCAGCAGACCCGCAGCAGCTTCCGCCACGCGCTGCGCGGAAGCCCCGCGCACTACGCCAAGCGCTCCGCGCGGGGCGTAGTGCGTGTACTTCATGCCCGGTGCGCGCGGCGCCGGGCTGCTATCCCCGGCGTCATGCGCCGCGCCGGGGGCATGAGAGGAAGCGGCCGCAGGCGCTTCCGCAGAGGCCGGGGCCGCGGTGACGGCCCCGGGACCGAGCACCGCCGCGAGCTGCTCGGCGGTGATGCCGCCGGGACGGAGCACGGCTACCGTCCCGCCCGGCTGCACCTGCACGACGGTCGACTCCAGGCCGACTCCGGCCGCGCCGCCGTCAAGCACCCCGCCGATGTATCCGGCGAGATCTTCTAACACATGGGCGGCCAGTGTAGGACTCGGCCGCCCGGAGCGGTTGGCGCTCGGAGCAGCCACCGGACAGCCCGCCGCGCGGATCAGTGCCAGCGCAAGCGGGTGGTCCGGCATGCGCACGCCAACCGTATCGAGGCCCGCCGTCACCAGCGGAGACAATACGCCCACGCGGACAGGCAGCACCACGGTAAGCGGGCCAGGCCAAAAGGCGTCGATCAGCGCCGCCGCGGAAGGGTGTACCTCTGTAACCAGCCTGTCCAAATCGCTCCGCTCGGAAATGTGCACGATCAGCGGATTATCGGAAGGCCGCCCCTTGGCGGCAAACACCGCTTCTACTGCAGCCGTGCTGCGGGCATCTGCTCCCAGACCGTATACCGTCTCGGTCGGGAAAGCGACGGTGCTCCCTCCGCGCAGCAAAGCCGCCGCCTCTTCTATGGCTTCCCGGTCTGCCGCACTTTGCGGATAAGTTGCGCAATCTGCTTCGCTTTCTCCTGCAGGAGACAGCTTCCAATACTGGGTTGCTTCGATGGATCCGCTGTGCCGCTGGACCGCAAACATGGAATCTTGAGGTTCTGTCATTCTTATCACAAGCTTTCTAAATAGGGTGACTGTATAGCATTCAGCCTTTAAAGCCTTATAGGTTCAACAAAAGCGGCCCCACCAGGGTGGCGCCGCATGAAATCCGATTCAGTTCACATTATATCGTAACATAGGCCGTTATAGATTCATAGAATCTCAGCTGAATAATCCGCTAATCCAGCTCCAGAACGACTGCAGCAGATCCCAGAAGAAGAACCGCACCTTCGGCGCTTCCGCTTCTCCGCTTCCAGCAGATGCATTTGAATTAACAGTAGCTGCAGATACCGCCCCTTGATCCGCAGCCTTCACTTTGGCCCCGTCTCCGGCTGCAGCGGCCGAGACGGTCTTGGCCTTGGCCGGAGCAGGTGCCGCAGCATCCCCGGACCCCGCATCAATGAAGCACAGCGGCGGAAACAGCACGCACCACCAGTTCTGTCCTTTGCCGGCGCCCAGCGTAATGCGCACCGCTTCATACTCTCCGGCCGGATAGACCGTGCCGCCGTACATTTTGGTCGGGAACGGAACAACTCCCAGCTCTACTTTATAACCATAATCAATCCCCCGCTTCTCCAGCTCCCGGGCCACCAATGCTTCAAGCTCCGGCAAATGGCTCCGGATCAGCGTCCGGGCCTGCTCCAGACTCTGCGGATCTTCCAGCAAAGCCACCCATTGGTTCATCTGTTCGACAATACTGTCACGGATCTGGCGTTTGACGAGCTGATCGCCTGCCGCATCTGAATTCGCTAGAATCCGCAGCCGGATGGAATCCTGTGGAATCGCCCCATCTGCTACGGCGGCATCAGTTTTTTGCCCTTCCCAGGCCATCATGAGAATCATAAAAAAGCAAATAAAAATGGCAGTATACTTAAAAGTTACACGCAAGGAATCCTGTCTTCCAGTCTTATTCTGTTCCATCTCCAGCAGCCCCTCTCCCTCAAAACGCTTATGTCCCCAGTATGCCCGGGAAAGAGAGACTGCAAACCTATCAATCTATTAAATTAACAAAATTCAGAAATGCACCACAGGCAACGGCAGGTCGTCCTCTACATCCTGGCCATACAGCAGCACACTCATCGCAATGCCCATACTGGCCATATTGATCAGAATGGAGGTCCCCCCATAGCTGATGAACGGAAGCGTAATTCCAGTCAGCGGCATC
This sequence comes from Paenibacillus diazotrophicus, assembly GCF_042610465.1. Taxonomy (NCBI): domain Bacteria; kingdom Bacillati; phylum Bacillota; class Bacilli; order Caryophanales; family Paenibacillaceae; genus Paenibacillus; species Paenibacillus diazotrophicus. The sequence continues at coordinate 469,714 of NZ_JBGJZN010000003.1, read as the reverse complement.
AGGCCGATATACGCGCCGATGTTCTCAAGAATCTGATACAGCAGCATAGCCACAATCCCAATAATCAGAAAAGGCCCCGCACGGTCCCTGCATCCCAGGGCGATCAGAATCATCCGGTGGATGAGAATAAAAAACAGCAGCAGAAGCAGCGCTGCTCCTATGAAACCGAATTCTTCCGCAATCTGTGCAAAGATCGCATCCGTATACAGTACCGGTATTTTACCAGACTGGACTGATCCGCCCTGCATGTATCCTTCCCCGCTAAGCCCGCCCGAGGCAATGGCTATTTTGGCATTGCGCGTCTGGTAGCTGTCATCACTGCTTGCCAGCTCCGGCACCAGCCAGGGATCAAAGCGGGCCACAAAATGCTTGCGGCCAATGGTTTCACTGAGGAAATGAGTCATTTGCTCATGATAATGAATGTAGCTGTAAATAAAACCTCCCACTGCCACAGCGCCAACAATCAGGCCGATTAACGCATGAGACCCTTTGATCCGGCCAATCCAAAGCAGACCTAAGAGGATGACCATATAGCTCAACGCATTGCCCAGATCATTCTGGCTGATGACAATCACAAATGGCAGCAGCGCAATCATACTGAGCGGCACGACATCCCGCCAGAACAGTAGCTCTTTTTTATTTTTGCGGACGAGCAGCGCGGCCAATGCCAGAATCAGAATCAGCTTGAACAGCTCCGCCGGCTGAACGCTTAATCCTCCTACTTCCAGCCAGCCCCGCGCACCATATTTTACTTTCCCGAAAAAGCTGACCACCAGCAGAATCATCACGCCCAGCATATAGATATAATGGGCATACCTGACCAGAAGACGATAATCAAACAGGGACAATCCGAAGAAAACAAAGAAGCCCAGTCCATACCATTTCAGCATCTGAATGTGCAGTCCGTCGTCATCCCTTCCGTGCGTGACACTGTATATCGATAAAATACTAATGACCATCAGCATTAGCAGAACTACGACAATGACACCATCGATCCTTTTGATCCTCTGCAGCATGGAGCTAACCCCTAACTGTACCTGGATTTGGCTTGCCCGCTGGAGTATGCATTCAGAGGAAAACCGTTAATTTCCATTTTAAAGCAAGCTGCAATATAAATACAATTTTTCAATCGCCGCCCATGAATTCGCGGGGCCGTATCGGGACTATCCCTGCAATCATCGCTGCAATACAAAAAACCGCCGGAGCCCATCATCAGATGTGCTTCAGCGGTTTCTGTTTCTTCTTAAATATTATCCCTGCTTCGCCGGAGGACTGTATAAAGAAGGAGCCGGCAGATCCTCTTCTACTTCCTGACCATGCAGCCGGACACTCATAACCAGGCCAATGCTGGCCATGTTGATCATCAGTGAAGTTCCTCCGTAGCTAATGAACGGCAGCGTAATCCCGGTCAACGGCATCAGGCCGATAAATGCACCGATATTCTCGAAGATCTGGTACAGCATCATGGCAACAATGCCGACGATCAGGAAGGGTCCACCCCGGTCTTTAGACTCCAGCGCAATCAGAATCATCCGGTGAATCAATATAAAATAGAGCAACAATACCAGCGCAGAACCCACAAAGCCAAATTCCTCGGCTATCTCTACAAAAATAGAATCAGAATAGGTGTACGGCACCCGGTCCGTCTGTACGGAGCTGCCTTGCATGTAACCCTCACCGCTCATGCCTCCCGAGGCAATGGCCAGCTTGGCATTTTTGGTATGATAGCTGGCTTTGGCCGTTGCTTCATCCGGGACCAGCCACGGATCAAAGCGCTCCACCCAGTGGGAACGTCCGATATCAGTAAGGAAATCCTTGATTTCATCGTGATAATGAATGTAGCTCATAATTCCCCCGGCTGCCGTCCCGCCTATCACCAACAGCCCGATCAGCGCATGGGAAAACTTGATATTGCCGATCCACAGCAGCCCGATCAGGATGATAATATAGGAAAGGGCATTACCCAAGTCATTCTGGCTGATGACGATCAGGAACGGGAGCATAGTAAGCAGGCCGAGCGGGACGACATCTCTCCAGAACAGTAGCTTATTTTTGTGCTTACGGACAAGTACTGCTGCCAGGAAAAGAATCAATATCAACTTAAACAGCTCCGCCGGCTGAAGACTGAAGCCTCCGGCCTTAATCCAGCCCTGGGCTCCGTTCTGCTCTTTACCGATAAAACTGACCAGCACCAGAATTCCCACTCCCGCAATATACACATAAAGTGCATATTTCACGAGCAGACGATAATCCACAAACGTTAGGCCGATAAAAGCAATAATACCCAACACATAGAACTTGATCATCCGAAGATGCGCCCCATCCAGCTTATCCCGTCCATGCGTGACGCTGTATATGGAAAATATGCTGACCACCATCAGCAGCAATAGAATGAGTACGATGACACCGTCGATCTTTTTAATCTTCTGAAGCATAATCTGTCTCCTTACTCCGTACTGGGTCTTCTTCATTTCTGTCTGCACCGAAGGCCCGTCAATTCCATTGTAAAGGAAGGGGCAGTAAAAATACAATTTCAACCGATAGACTACGCGTTCACGGCCAAAAAGCTTGATTTCACTCTTCAACAGGAGTATTTCACATATTAATGAATGGAGGAGATATCCTCTGTAACTTAAGTGGAAAAAGTGAAACTAAATCAGCGTCTACGGCCTGTATCTGAGTCATTAGTGGGAAAAGGGAACCTAATTGGGGCCTGATTTCAACAAATTAGCGGTAGAAAATCCACTTATCGTTCCCGTGCTCATAAATTCAGATATGATATTTACCGGCTGGGAGATTAACCGTTAACTTTGCACCCGGTGACTCCCTCATCCGGTAACGGCTTCCCTGCTGCTACCTGGCGATCCCCAGCACATGGCGGGGAATACCAGCGAGATCGTCAATCGTGATGATCTCATTCCAATGGCCTGCCGCCCGCAGCAGCCCGGCGACTTGCCCGGCCTGACCCTGGCCGAGCTCGAAGCCGACCAGACGCGGCGGCGCCGGAAGCAGCGCCAGCTGTTCCATCATGCGGCGGTACGGGTCCAACCCGTCGTCGCCGCCATCCAGAGCAGTGCGCGGCTCGTGATCGCGCACTTCGCGCTGCAGCCCGGCGATCTCTGCGCCGGGAATATATGGCGGGTTGGAGACGAGAATATCCGTCTCCATCCCCGCAAACGGCTCGAGCAAGTCGCCGAGCCGCAGGTCCACTGCCGTGCCGTGCCGCTGCGCATTGCGCCCGGCCACGGCCAGCGCGCCGGGCGAGATGTCGCCGGCGCAAACCCGCCACGCCGGCGCTTCCGCCGCCAGCGTGACGGAGATCGCTCCGCTGCCGGCGCCGATATCGACGGCGGTCAGCGGACGCGGCGCGCGCTGGCCTGCTTCGCCGCTCTCCCGGCGGGCTGCCGCATTGTCCTCCGCCACTTCTCCCGCAACCGCATTGTCCTGCACCGCTTTACCCGGCTCCGCTTTGTCCCGCACCGCTTCGCCCGCTGCCGCATTGTCCTGCGCCGCTTCGCCCACTGTCACATTGTCCTGCGCCGCTTCACCCGGCGCTGCCACAACACCATCCGGCCACAGCTCCGCGCCGTACTTCAGAATCGCCTCGACGAGCAGCTCCGTCTCCGGCCGGGGAATCAGTACATCGGGTGTCACCTCAAAAGCCCGCCCGTAAAACTCCTGCTCTCCGATGATATACTGCACCGGCTCGCCGGCCGCACGGCGGGTCACCGCGGCCTCCCAAGTCTCACGCACCGCAGGCGGAAACGGATCGGCCAGCGCCATATAATAGGCCGCCCCGGACAAGCCCAGCACATGCTCCAGCAGCAGCTGGCTGCTGCGCTGGGGCTCATTGCACCCGGCTTGGTCCAAAAAAGAAGAAGCCTCCGCAAAGGCTTCCCGGATGCTTTGCACGTTAGGCATGACATAAGCGTCGTGTTTCAAAGCATTATTCTCCTTTTTCCATCAATTCCGCTTGCTCCGCAATCGACAGTGCCGAGATAATTTCTGTAATATCCCCGTTCATTACCTGCTCCAGGCGGTGCAGTGTAAGACCGATACGGTGATCGGTTACACGGCTCTGCGGGAAGTTGTAGGTGCGAATCCGCTCACTGCGGTCACCCGTGCCGACTTTGCTCTTGCGTTCTCCGGCGTATTTCGCTTCCTCTTCCTGGCGTTTCATATCCGAGATCCGGGCCCGAAGTACCTGCAGTGCCTTCTCCTTGTTGGAGTTCTGGGACTTGCCGTCTTGGCAGGTAGCCATAATGCCTGTCGGGATATGGGTTACACGTACAGCTGACTTGGTAGTATTAACCGACTGTCCACCTGCACCACTGGAACAGAAGGTATCGACGCGAATATCCTTATCGTGAATTTCAATTTCAAATTCTTCCGCTTCGGGCATCACAGATACCGTAGAAGTCGAGGTATGAATACGTCCGCCAGACTCCGTAGCCGGAATACGCTGAACACGGTGTGCTCCGCTTTCGAATTTCATTTTGCTGTATGCACCGCGTCCGTTAATCAAGAAGATAACCTCCTTGAATCCGCCGAGGTCATTGGTATTGACATCCATTAGCTCAATGCGCCAGCCCTGGGCATCAGCATAGCGTGTGTACATCCGGTATAGATCAGATGCGAACAATGCCGCCTCATCCCCACCGGCTGCGCCGCGGATTTCCACAATCACGTTCTTGTCGTCATTAGGGTCCTTCGGCAGCAGGAGGAGACGGATCTTCTCTTCCAGTGCAACCTGACGCGAGGAAAGGTCGTCAATCTCCATCTTGACCATTTCCTTCATTTCTTCATCAAGCTTTTCGCCCTGCATCATCTTAGCGGCTTCAAGCTCTTCCATAACATTTTTATATTCGGCATACGCCTCAAAGGCGGGCTGCAAATCGGATTGTTCTTTGGAATAGTCCCTCAGTTTCTTACTGTCGCTTGCAACATCCGGGTCACAAAGCAGTTCACTGAGTTTCTCATAGCGGTCCGCCAGGGATTGCAATCGGTCCAACAAGGGAATTCACCTCTCCTGATTCAATTTCAGATTCAATATTAAAACTTTAAATTGTTTATACAATAAAAATAGATATACGACTTTATATTATACCACCGAACCCGCCAATTGGCTACAGGGCTGCGAACAGAGCCGCGTATATTTTTGCAGCCCGCCAAATTCGCTCCTTATTATGTAAGTACAGCAGAAATGTTATGCATATACACAGTCCAACAGGAAGAGCAAAAAAGCCATCCGCCAGTAGAACCTCTAGCCCGGATGACTTCCTCTTGCTTCTATAACTTAATTAACTATTATGGAGTACTAACAATCTATCCAGTAAAACGATGAACTCCTGTAAAACAAGGGTTTCATCAGGCAAGTTATACGTTGAAACGGAAATGCATAACGTCGCCGTCCTGCACCAGATACTCTTTGCCTTCCAGACGCAGCTGTCCGCGTTCCTTGGCGCCGTTCATCGAACCGGCAGCGAGCAGATCGGCGTACGCAACAACCTCTGCACGGATGAATCCGCGCTCGAAGTCTGTATGAATGACACCAGCAGCACCAGGCGCTTTGGTTCCCTTGCGGATTGTCCAGGCACGAACCTCCTGTACCCCAGCAGTGAAATAGGTGTAGAGCCCGAGGAGCTTGTAGGCTGCTTTGATCAGACGGTTCAGCCCGGATTCCTGCAGGCCCAGCTCCTCCAGGAACATCGCCTTATCTTCGCCTTCGAGCTCAGCAATCTCTGCTTCCACTTTGGCACTGATTGGCACCACTTCGGCGTTCTCGGCAACGGCAAACTCGCGTACCTGCTGAACATAAGGGTTCTCTTCGGCTGTAGCCACTTCATCCTCGCCAACGTTAGCCGCATATAATACCGGCTTCAGGGTCAGCAGGTGAAGATCACGCACGATCAGACGCTCGTCATCGGACAATTCCACGCTGCGCGCAGGTTGGTCTTGATAAAGAGCTTCCTTAAGGCGCTCCAGAACTTCAACTTCCTGGGCGTATTTCTTGTCGCCGCCCTTGATGTTTTTGCGGGAGCGTTCGATCCGTTTCTCGATACTCTCCAGGTCAGCCAGAATCAGCTCCAGGTTAATCGTCTGGATGTCGCTGATCGGATTCACTTTACCATCGACATGGGTAACGTTCTCATCCACGAAGCAGCGCACAACATGAACGATCGCATCCACTTCACGAATGTGGGCCAAGAACTTGTTGCCGAGGCCTTCACCTTTGCTCGCACCGCGCACCAGACCGGCAATATCCACAAACTCAAAAGCCGTTGGGACCGTCTTGTTCGGCTGCACCAGCTCAGTCAGCTTATCCAGACGTTCATCCGGCACTTCCACGACACCTACGTTCGGGTCAATGGTACAGAAAGGATAGTTGGCGGATTCTGCTCCCGCTTGTGTAATTGCATTGAACAATGTGGATTTCCCTACGTTCGGAAGTCCTACGATACCTGCTTTCAAAGCCATTTATATGACAACTCCTATTTTCGGTTGGATTGATCACCGCATAAATTCCAGGGCTTGATCTCAACCATTATATATTAGAACAAAACTGCCAGCAACAGGCGGATGTGTCTGTTAGTGGGCGGCCTGCCAAGGATGATCCGCTTCACCCCTGCCTTAATGTATGAAAATACCAAAAAGACCCCGCCTGGGGTCTCTTCCCTGCCAGCTTAGGCCGGACCATTCTAAAGTTCTTTCGACATGGTGATATCCGTTACGAGAAAGCCCATTTTTTTGTACAGCTCAAAGGCCCGGTTATTCTGTCCGAACACATGCAGGCCGATTTTGGTAATGTTCAGCTTGCGGGCTTCCTCATCCAGCGCAAGTAGTGTTTGCTTGCCGTAACCTTTGCCCTGGTACTGTTCAAAAACATAAAAATCATAAATAAAAGCCTCACGCCCGCTTCGTCCCTCGATCACGTTGAACCAGATATACCCGGCTTGAGTATCCGAATCCGTCTCTACTATGGAAAAGATATATGCCCCTTCGGTATGGAGACCATCGGGCAAAGTTTTGTTCATCTCATCTTGTGACAGCTGCATGGCCGTCTCGGTATCCCAGGCCCCAGCCTTTATTTTATCCTCTGCATAATCCCTGGTAGATTGGCTCATGAAAAATTGAAATGTGGTCTCGTCCATTTGGACCAGTCTAATCATCGTTTTGTGCCCTTCCTTGTTTCCGTATTCTCTATTCACTTCAATGCTTGACTAGGCGATTTGTATTGCGCAGCGCAGCTAGGTTAGGTGCACCGATACCGAACATTGCAGTCCGCAGCTCCAGCTCCACCTGAGCCAGCGCTTGATCCAGCGCCTCCTCGGATTCCACTGCAGGACCGAGTAGATTCCGTCCGAAGCCGGCCAAATCTGCTCCAAGTGCGAGTGCTTTGGCCGCATCCACGCCGTGTCTAAGCCCGCCGCTGCCGATGAGCGCACCGTGCTTCGATGCCGCCCGAACCTCCACAATGCATTCGGCGGTGGGTATTCCCCAATCGGCGAATGCCTCAGCGGCGGCCCGCCGGACCGGGTCACTGCTGCGGAACTTTTCTACCTGACTCCATGAAGTTCCACCAGCCCCTGCCACATCGACAAAAGCAACGCCGGCATCATACAGCCGGGAAGCCGTTTCCCCGTCAATTCCCCAGCCGACCTCTTTCACCCCGACAGGGACCTCCAGTGCCCGGGAGACTTGCTCAATCCGCGACAGCAAGGAGGCAAATCCTGTGTTACCCTCAGGCTGAAAGACCTCTTGAATCCCGTTCAAATGAAGTACCAGCCAATCCGCACCGGCAATATCTACAGCACGCCGGCATTCATCTACGCCAAAGCCATAGGACAGCTGTACCGCTCCAATGTTGGCAATGACAGGAATTCCCGGGGCTTGATCACGGACCCTGAAGGTAGAGGCAAGCTCGGAGCGTTCCACAGCTGCCCGGATGGAGCCAACCCCAAGTGCCCAGCCCCTGCGCTCGGCTGCCGCAGCCAGCCTGGCGTTAATAGCACCGGTAGCGCTGCTGCCGCCGGTCATGGAGCTGATCAGCAACGGGGTCCGCATTTCCCGCTCCAGAAAGACCGTCCGCAGGGAGATATCATCAAAATTCAGCTCAGGAAGCGCATTATGGCGGAAGCGGTAATGCTCGAAGCCAGTTGAAATTCCACTGCCGCCAACTTCCTCATTCAAGCAAAGCCTCACGTGTTCAATCTTGCGTTCTCCCGTTGTGGATGAAGGCAGCAGAGACTGATGCCCGGCAGGTTGTGCAGCTGGCGGGGTGGAGCCGGATTTCTTTTGTACATTATATAGTGATTCATCCTGCGGCATCTGATTCATACTGTCATCCCCCGTTTCTAGCGATCTATAATCTGCAGGGAGATACTGTCCCCCATGAGATTTTCCATGTACTGGACGCCTGCCAGCAAGCTTCATTATAGCATATCCCTATTCTACATCCATGCTCGCCTGCTGAATCATTAGCGTAGCACCTTAATCTAAGTATGATCGGCAATGTATTCGCCAACCAGCCTTCCGGATAAGGAGACCACTGGAGTTCCTCCGCCAGGATGCGTTGTGCCGCCTACATACCACAGCCCTTGGATATCCTGGGAGCGGTTCCCCGGACGAAAAAACGTCTGGCGGACGGAATTCGAGGAAATTCCATAGATCGCTCCACGGTGCGCCAGCGTGTCGTCTGCGATATTTTGCGGGGTATAGCGCTTCAGGACTTCAGCCTGAGCAATCCCATCGATGCCATGATCAGCAAGCACTTCAAGCACACGTTCGCCGTAGGATTCGGTATCCCGGCTCCAGTCTGTCGCAGTGCTCAAATATGGCGCATTCGCCAAAATAAACAAATTGCTCCCTCCCTCAGGCGCCATATCCTGTTCGGAATATCCCGAATGACAGATGTAGACTGTGGGCTCCTGCGGGGGCCGCTTGCGAATAAAGATATCCTTGAATTCAGGCTCATACTGTTCCGGAAAAAATACGGTATGATGCAGCAGGCCTGTATATTTGCGCCTGACCCCTGCAAGGGTAACCAGGCCCGATAAAGAAGGCTCATAAGCGGAGATTCTGCGGTCGCTCATTCGCGGCCGGGTCTCCCGGGGAAGCAGCATCCGGTTAATGCTCAGCACATCACCTCCGGCGATAACCGTATGGGCCTGATAGAAGCCTTTTGACGTCTCCACCCCTTCGACCCGGCCGTTCACCACAGAAATCTGTGTTACCTCCGTTCCGGTAATCACCCGCACGCCCAGCCCTTGTGCCAAAGAGACGAGGCCTTCGACCAGCTTATAGGTCCCTCCGCGGACCCCAAAGACCCCTCCCTGACTCTCGACATGTCCAAGCATGGCAAAGATTGCGGGAGACTTGTACGGGGATGAACCCACATAAGTCGCATAACGACCCATCATCGCAAGGGTATGGGGATGCCGGAAATAGCGTTGCAGCAAGGACTGAAGACTAAGAAAAGGCCTCACCCGCAGCAGATCGCGCACCAGAGCCGGAGATATTTTATCTTTCCAGGAGAGCAGCAGCCTGTTCAGGAACTGCTTCTCGCTGAGTCTGTACAGAAGTGCAGCTTCAGCCATGAACGCTGGATAACGCGCAGCGTCCCCGGGACTAAAGGCTGCAAGCTGTGCCTGCATATATTCACTATCCCGGGAGAAGTCCACAACCGTACCATCTGCGAACACATTGCGTGTACGCGGTTCGAGTTCATATAGCTGCACATAATCTTCCATCCTGGCACCCGCCAGTTCGTACAGTGAACGGAACACATGAGGCATTGTAATGGTGCTGGGCCCACGATCAAAGGTATAACCCGCTTCCTCAATACGCTGCAGCTTCCCCCCCGGATGGGCCTGACGTTCCAGTACCGTCACATCCCAGCCTTTGGCAGCCAGGGTGACTGCGGACGACAACCCGCCGAAGCCGGCCCCAATAATCACTGCCTTCTGTTTCATCGGTACCGCCTTCCTTTCCACTCGTAGCCTTGTGAGGAGCGGCTGCCCCTCCAGGAGCCCAGCGCAATCGCAGCCAGACTCAAGATACTGCCCGGCATCCAGAGACAGAGCCAGATGGGCTGTCTGCCTGAAGCATCACTGGTCCTCTTAATTGCAGCACCTGCCAAATAGGACAGAAGAGACCAGAACGCCGCTGTTTCAAGACCGTTAAGTATGCTGTAGACAGCCATTCCTACTGGTACTACATACAGCAGCATATACAAAGCAAGCATGAGCAGCAGGAGTAAGGGATTACGGCCAAGACCGGCATAAATATTCTTACGGTAGCCCTTCCAGACTTCAGCCGCCTGATGATACATCCGCATGTCAGCCACAGCTGTAATATCTACCAGAGCCACTGGCTCCCGTATCTGCTTCACCGCCCGGGCCAAGGCCATATCATCCACAAGCTCCCTGCGGATGGCCTCATGCCCTCCGCAGCGGAGGTAGCTGCCACGGTGGATCAGCATGAAGCCTCCGTGCGCCGCTACGAAGCGTGGATCGTTCGATCCCCGGACGAGAGGAACTGGCAAATGCGAGATAATCGTAAAGCCCATAAGGGGTACAACCAGACGCTCCAGCCAAGTGCCGGTAACCTGCCGGGGAAACCCGGTAATCAGACCCGCACCCTGAATTTGGACAGCAGACACAGCGGCTCTAAGCGCACCCGGCTGCAGTCGCACGTCCGCATCCAGAAACAGGAGCCATTCCCCTGACGCAGCTTCGCTCAGCTGTGCACAAGCATGGGTTTTGCCTACCCAGCCCTCAGGCAGCTCACGGCCTGCGAGTACCCGGACCTGCCCCCGTCCGGCTGCAGCGGCAAGCTTCCCCGTTCCATCGGTGGAACGGTCGTCCAGCACCAGAATCTCAAGCTCCACACCGGCATCCTCACAGGACAGTACGGACGCAAGGCAGGCTGAAATATTAACCGCTTCGTCACGGGCGGGAATCAGGATAGACAGCCGTTTGAGAGGCTGATCGGACACTGACACAGAAGGAGCAGAAGGCTTCTTCCGCTGCCGGTCTCCAAGTATGGGAAGCTGCGCTGCATTCCATAGCGCAAAGATTAACTGCAGCAGCAAAATCGTAAAAAGAAATTGCAGAAAAAAGTTCATCGGCTAACCCTGCCGCGCATAGCATCCAGCCATTCGTTGGTCGATCTTCCCTGCTTCATCAGCGGACGGAACTGCTTGGGCATATGCCCCTTATGTTCAAAAATAAGCTGTCTGTGAGTATCCAGCTGTGTCTGGAGAATCGTTGCCAGCATGCCGGAGATGCGGCTTCGGTCCATATCCGCCCAAGGATGCTTAAGCGGTGCGCCGGCAAGAAGTGTCGCATCCGGCTTGGAATGCCGGAACAAGCCATGAAAGAGAGTGACGGGAACCACGGCAGCCTGCGGGCACATGCGCAAGATCAGTGCTGCCCCTTCCTTTAGGGTAAGCGGAGCACTGCTGAGCGGTAGAATCTCTCCCTCTGGATACATCCACACATTCCCCCCTGCATGAAGCAGACTCGCTGTATATCGTAATGAAGCTCTGAGATCGCCTGTATGGTCACGGTTAATCGAGTAAGCCCCCAGCTTGCGGAAAAAAGCGTACTTGCGGAGCTGCTCCTCTTCCATCATGAAATAGTGGGAGCTGCCTTTCAGCTGTCCTACGGCATGATAGGCCAGCAGGCCATCCCACCAGGAGCTGTGATTCATAATATAGAGAATAGGTCGGCCTGCGGCAGCTTCGGGCTGAAGATCACCGGAGATGCCCAGGAAATGAAAATGCCGGCGAAGCAGATAAAGCGAATTATAGCGGTAGAATAATTGATTAAAGCTTCTGGATTTGGCGGCTTTCAGCATAGCGCAGCCCCCCTTCCGACAACGCGGCTCCTACTCCGGCAATCACTGCACATAACGGCAGCCCTTCACGCAGGCTGATCAATCCGAACAGGATCAGAATCGCCTGATAGAGCCGCGTCCCCCGCCGTGCGGCTGAACGGGATACATGAAGTTTCGGAAGACATAGGGACAGCAGGGCAGAGACGATAAGCCATCCGGCAAAATTGCTCCATGGCACATGATAAAAGTCTCCGCTACCCCCCCATTGCCAGAAATTACGCGCATGCGCGACTGGATCAAGCACCAAATCCAGCAATACGGTCCAAAAGCCGACTTGAACCGCTCTTACAGCCAGCAGCCGATATCCCTTTTGCCCAAAATCATGACTAATCAAAGCCGCATTGCAAATCACAGCGATCCAGGCAAATCCAAGCGTGACAGGTACACCGTAGATCAGCGGTCCGAGCGTATTGGTATATTCGTATTCACCGAACAAGCGCCCGGAGTGGACACCTATCCACTCCACGGTCATTCCACCCGTCCAGATCAGGCCGGCAGAGAGCCATATAGAATGCGCCTTCGGTTCATTCAGAAAAATGACTGACCGGTCGGACAGAAATAATGAGGTTTGTCCCTTTGCCAATAGATCAGCAGCATATAGAGCATACAGGATCAGAAAGATTCCACTGGAAAATTGCAGACTGTCAGGGATACTGAATAGGATGAGCAGCAGGGCACCAACGGCATACCACACCCAAAATACATATTTGATCATTAGTACGCCGCCGCTCTGCCCTTGTCGGCATACCGCGCAGCTGTGCGGTGGAACATTTGAAGCTTCGCCTCATCGCTGACATAGGCTCTGCGGCGGAAGACATCGTAGTCTGCGGCTTTAACATCATCCAGAATTGCTGCATAGAAGGCAGCCGCTAGTTCTACAGCCAACCCGCTTTCGGGCGGGTAGGTATCTACGTTTGCCAAGCCTTTTTCAAACCAGGCCAGTGCCTCTCTTCTTAGCTCATGAATCACAGCCACGAACTGTTCGTTCACCTCTCCGCGTTCCAGTTCCTGCTGCCGGTAACCATTCCTTCTCATAATATCAAGCGGTACATAACGCCTCCCGCGTCTTAAATCCTCGCCGACATCCCGGATAATATTGACAAGCTGCATCCCGATGCCAAGAGAAATTCCTGCGGCCTGTGCTTCTTCATTATGGTCATCCCGCAGGACCGGCAGCAGCATTTCTCCCACTGTGCCTGCTACCAGATAGCAGTAGGTTTCAAGCTGCTCCAGTGTTTCGTAATGAGTGAATGTAAGGTCCCGGGTTTGGCCTTCCATCTGCAGCAGAAACGGTTCCCGTTCCAGTTGCGGAAAGGTATCGAACAGCCATCGCAAAGCCGGCCAGATAAAATGTCCCTCCGCCTGCTCCAGGTTTTTGAAATAAGCGCGGAGCTCATGAATGGTATAAAGGGAGTCATCCGGTTCGTCTACACTGTCATCGATCATCCGGCAGAAAGCATAAATGACATGCACAGCCTCCCGGCGCGGACTGGGCAAGCCGTCAAAGGCCTTGTGAAACGAAGAGGAGCCCTTCTTCATGAGTTCCTCACATTGCTGCATAATTCTTTTATCCATGACCGCTCATCTCCTTCAAAAGTTCATTCACTGCCAGTCTCGCTCCCTGCATTACAATCGGTACCCCGCCACCCGGATGAACCGAGGCACCAGCGGCGTATAAGCCTCGTATCGAGTAGGGCTTCGCCTGCGGCCGGAACACACCGGATTGGCTCAGCACCGGAGCGATGCCAAAGCTTCCGCCGCCGAACATCCCTTCTTGCTCTGCTTGCGCCGGTGTGCGCAGCCTACGCCAGACGATGCTGGCAGACAGCCCCGGAAATCCTCTCTTCTCTGCATCCGCCAGCACCTTGTCAGCCAGCGGTCCGGCAATGCTATTCCAATCCAGCTCAGGCACAGCCGGAACCGGAACCAGGAAATAAAGCACACTCTCTCCCGGAGGTGCTACACTATCATCCAGCGCCACCGGATTGAATACATAATAGGAGGGGTGGTCTGAAATCCTTCCTTTATCGAACAATTCCCGAAGATTGTCATTCAGGCTGTCCGGCAGGAAAAACTGGTGGACCATGGCATCCGGCCAGCGTGTATTCACTCCGGCATAAATCAGCAGACAGCCCGAGGAGGGCTTGAATGCACCGCGGCGGATGGGCTTTGATGTTACCGCAGCAGCCTCTCCAGGAGGATCAGTGCGCCGTCCGGCCTGTTTGAACATCTGCTGCGGGAGCAGCTTTTCCAGATGCGGAAAATCACCGTTGTATAGTACTGCGTCATACTTGATGCTCTGGCCATGAACCATAACTCCCCGGCAGCGTCCGCCGCTTACTTCCAGCGCTTCTACCTCAGTACTCGTATGAATCACCACGCCCCGGCGTTCAAGCTCAAGAGCCATAATCTGCGGAAGCCGTCCATACCCGCCCTTCAGCATCCAGATCCCGAAGGCATGCTCGGCATACGGAAGCATCGTGTATATGCCCGGAGTACGGAAAGGTGCACCACCGATGTAAAGGCTTTGCAGTGAAAAGGCATCCTTAAGCTCTTCACTTTGGAAATACTGCCCGACTGCCGATCTTAGACTTTTATAGGCGCGAAGCCGGCCCATCAAAGACAGATTCCGAGGGCTGAAGAAATCTCTTCGCCGTGCAAACCCCTGCTCCAGAAAGGAGGCCTTGCCCTCAGGATATAGTACTGACATTTCCTTCATAAAACGGGTGAACCCCTTGCCTTCCCCAGGATATTGCCTGTCAATCTCTGCAGCCTGCGCTTCGGTTCCGTCAACCTTGGTCAGGGTGCGCCCGCTCTGGAAGTGGATCTGGTAGAGCGGATCACAGCGCAGCAGCTCCAGGCTTCCTTCCGGCAGACCTGCTTCTTTCATAATGCCGAGCAGCATCTCCGGCAGAAGTACAATTGTCGGGCCCCGGTCAATCCGGTAAGGCCCATTCTCTTCAAAGGCCACCCGCCCGCCCACCTGCGGGCCGCGCTCGTACACTACAACCTCTTGGCCCTGCTGGCTGAGCAGCAGGGCCGCGGTAAGCCCGCCGATCCCGCCGCCGACGACGGCAATCCGGCTCATAGCGGAACCCCCGTTCCGGCAGCGGCCGGAACAAAGGCGCTGCCGCGGGCAGCACGGTCGTGCTCCCGCAGCAGCCGGGCACTGATCTTAGCCGACTCAAAAATCGTCGGCAATCCGCTGCCCGGATGCGTACCGCCGCCGACCAGCCAGATACCGCCCACCTCCTGGAAGGTGTTGTGCGGGCGAAGGTACATCATCTGGCCCAGATTATGGGCCATGTTAAAGGTCGCGCCATTATATACATCCAGCTTATCCTGCCAGTCCTGCGGGGAGAAGAACAGACGCTCCTCTACCCGGCCTGACAAACCCGCGAGCTGAGGGATTTGTTGTAGCTGCTCCATCATTTGAGCCTCTACCGCAGCGCCCTCCTGCGCCCAGTCCACCCCGGCCGTAAGATTGGGAACGGGCATTAGTACATATAATGAAGACTTACCCGCCGGAGCCAAGGTTGGATCGATGACGGACGGGTTGTGAACATATATAGAAGCATCCTTGGACAACCGGCCCAGCTTCGTAATCTCCTCCACATTGCGCCGGTAGTCCTGCGCGAAATGAACGGAGTGATGAGCCAGATCCACTTCCCCGTCCACTCCAAGGTACAGCATCGCTGTGGAGCAGGAATAGCGCTTACGGGCGATTTTGGCGGGTGTATATCTTTTGAGGACTCCGGGTTCGAACAGTTTCGTCATGGCAGAGCCAAAATCAGCCCCGATCACCACATAATCCGCATCCACCCTGTCTCCGCTCTCCAGTTGAAGTCCTGCAGCATGGCCGTTCTTCACGATAATCTGCTTCACACCGGTGGAGGTATGGACACGCCCGCCGTGTTCCTGAACGATGTCTGCCATGGCCTGAAGCACACGGTTAATGCCGCCAATCGGATGATAGAGGCCATAACGGTGCTCCATATACGAGAGAATGGTGAACGTGCCAGGACATTCCCAGGGCGACATCCCAAGATATTTAGCCTGAAAAGTGAAGGCATACCGCAGCCGTTCATCATCAAAATAACGGGACAGCCGGTTATAGACATTGTCCGCGGCGTTCAGCTTGGGCAATGCCCGAAGCACATCCTTTTTGACATAATCACTCAGGGATTGAAATGGCCGTTGCAGCAGGGGGATTACCCTTTCAAGCTTCTCCCCTTCTTCGGACATAAAGCGGCGGTAACCCTCCCCATTCCCCGGAAACAAACGTTCAATCTGCTCTGCCGTATGCTCCTGATTCGTCGAAGGCGTAAAAACGGTATCTCCGAAATGCAGCGAATACAGCGGATCCAGTTCTTTTAAATCTATATAGGAGTGCAACGAACGCCCTGCGGAAGCAAACAGTTCCTCCAGCAAATGCGGCATCATCAAAAAAGTAGCACCACGGTCAAAACGGTACTCCCCGAGCCTCAGTTCTCCCGATCTGCCTCCAACATCATCCTGCTTCTCATACAGATCCACCTCATATCCTTCAGCGGCAAGCAGCATAGCGGCAGCCAGTCCTCCCGGACCTGCTCCGATCACCGCTACCTTGGCCGTTCGTTTTGCTCCGGTCATCTTCTTTTTCCTCCTCAAACAAACCTTATACAATAACTATACATATCTGATACAAATATCATACATACTTTAGACGGGGTTGTAAACACTACATATTTGCTTACCGTTCAAGTGTTGCAGAAGATTGTGGGCAAAGGCGGTGCCAACGCAAAAAAACCCTCCGAATCTCTGCAGATTCGAAAGGGCTCCCTATACCTGTTTTAACTTTTAGCGTCTGATCTCCAGCTTCATAAAAACTTCCTGAAACCACGTCTGCCAGTGCTCCGGCGATTCATTCATGACATATCGCGCCTCAGAGAATGGCGGAGCAGCCTCCTCATATCCCTTGCCACCCACCAGAAACTGAAGATCCGGAAAAGACCCCTTCAGTCGTCTCATCAGATCCTCTGCGGCTGCTACCCGCTCTTGGCCGGTTACCGACAGACAGATCAGCCCGACCCGGCTTTGCTTGTTCAGCATTTCCATAATGCCTTCCTCAGGCGTATTAGCCCCCAAGTAGATCACCTCTACTCCATTCTTACGCAGAAACAGCGCGAACAGCAGTAGTCCGATCTGATGATGTTCCCCGGACGGGCAAAATGCCAGCACCTTCGGATAATGGGCCTGTACAGGAAAGACATGAAAAAACTGATAAAAGCGGTTGGATATCATCTGTGTCATATAATGCTCCTGGGCCACAGTCGCCAGCCCCGCCTCCCAAGCATCGCCAACCCTGACCAGAATGGGTACCAGCACCTGATGAAACATCGCTTCATATCCATAGAGTGAAAAACCAAAATCAATCAGCGCGTTCGCCCGTTCCCCCTGAAATTCAAGCATTGCTGTGTAGATTTGATTTTTCATCTTTTCAAAAGCGTCACCCGGCATCCCCCCGGCCATAGCCGTATGCTCTTCCAGTTGCTTCTCTTTGCTTGCTCTAAGCAGCCGGACCGCGTGTGAGATATTGATTCCCTGCTTCTCGGTCTGCTCTTTCAGCCACCGCAGGTCTTCTATATTCTCCTGGCTGTACAGCCTGTAGCCGGATTCCGTCCGTTCGGGGATCACCGCTTTATATCTGCTCTCCCAGGCTCTCAGCGTAACGGAAGGAATATCCAGCATTTCGACGACCTGTTTGATCGAATACACGTTGCACCCCGCTCTCTTCCCTGACCCTCTAAATATTTGAATGCTCAAACCTTATACAAATTGTTTACACTCATTATACATACGCTACCCGTTTATGTCATCAGGCATTACATCTGCTTCAATTTACCTCTTCAGGTGTTAAATAGTTGAATACTATGCTGGAGCATACTTAGTACACAAGCTTACTCCGCAGCACACCAGGAGGAACCTATGAATTCAGACAACAACACCACTCCGTCCACACCACCGGATTCCACCAATGCCAATGGCCGGGACTTTTCTCCACATCACCACAAACATTCGCCCCGCCGCCGTCGCCGACCATGGATTCTATGGACGCTTGGACTTCTTATCCTCTGGCTGGCAGGAGTGATGATATACCAGACCCACAAACCTCTTCCTGCGGGGATTTCGTATGAGAGCCCCGTCTACAAAGTAGACCATGTGTCATTCTGGCATGACCTTACCTATCCGGACAGCAGCGGGAACAGTCAGCACGAGGAACAGATCTTACCCCGCATCCTGCAGATCATAGATGAATCCAGGGAGTTTCTGGTCATCGATCTGTTCCTGTTCAATAACTATACCCATAAGGATCAGAATTTCCCTGCGGTGAGCCAGGAGCTGGCCGACAAGCTCATCGCACAACAATCAGCCCACCCGGATATGGAGATCGTCTTCATTACGGATGAGGTCAACACCAATTACGGCTCTGCCGCGAATCCACTACTGGAAAAATTGAAAGCTGCCGGAATCAAGGTCATCCTTACTGATGTTGATCCGCTGCGTGATTCGACCCCCGCCTATTCGGCTGTATGGCGCACCTTCTTTCAATGGTTCGGCCAATCCGGTAAAGGCTGGATTCCTAACCTGATGGCAAACGAAGGCCCTGACATCACCGCCCGCTCCTATCTGAAACTGTTGAATGTAAAAGCCAATCACCGCAAGGTGGTGGTCAGCGAGAAGACTGCATTGATCTCTTCGGGTAATGTGCATGATGCCAGCGCCTATCATTCCAACATTGCCTTGGAAGTGCAAGGGCCTATCATCTCCGATATTCTGCATAGCGAGCAGGCGGCAGCCGACCTGTCTAACGCAGGGCCAATTCTCAGCAAAATGCCCGTATTCCCCGAGAAGAGTGCAGCCCGTTCCGGCGGTCCGCTGGAGATACGTTACTTGACCGAGGGCAAGATCTATAAATATGCACTCGAAGGCATCCGTTCTGCCGGCAAGGGCGATATACTCTGGATGGGCATGTTCTATCTGGCGGATGACCGGATTCTGGACGAACTGGTGAAGGCTTCCGCACGCGGAGCAGATATAAGGCTCCTGATGGACCCGAACCAGAATGCCTTCGGACGCGATAAAATCGGCATACCCAACCGGCCGGTCGCCCTGGATCTGAACAAGCGCACTAACGGGAAGATTGCTATCCGCTGGTACAACACAGGTACCGAACAATACCATACCAAGCTGATGTTCATAGCCAAAGCAAGCGGCCAGTCGGTAGTTCTGGGTGGCTCCACCAATTTCACCGCCCGCAACCTGGATGACTTCAATCTAGAGAATAATCTGTGGGTAGGCATGACGAAGGACCAGCCGCTGTATGCCGAAATGGAAAGCTATTTCAACCGGCTGTGGAGCAACGAAGACGCACAGTACAGCCTGCCGCTTGAAGAGTACCAAAGCGATGTGACCTGGCTCAAATACATCCTGTTCCGTATGCAGAAAAACCTGGGCTTCACTACTTTTTAAGTCCAGCAGCAGCATAATCCTCGCTGAGCATACAAAAGACCGCCGGACAACTGCAAGCGCAGCCTAGTCCGGCGGTCTTTTTAGTTAATATGTTGGATAGGCGGATTGCTCTGCCCTATGTGGTAGAGACTGCTTAAGTCCGGTCTACAGCAGCGGAGACATAAGTCTTGCTGCTGATTCCAGCAGCCGTTCCAAGAGCCGCTTGTTCATGAAGGTCTCATGCACAATCTGACGGGTGGACAGCAGGTCGCGTTCGAAATCCGCCACGATACGGGAGACGCTTTCCGTCTGCAGCAGCAGTGCATTGACCTCGAAGTTGAGATGGAAACTGCGCATGTCCATGTTGGCTGTTCCAATCGTGGCAATTTGACCATCCGTGATCAGCAGCTTGGAATGGATGAAGCCCTTCTCATATTCGTAAATCTTCACACCCGATTCCAGCAGCGCCGGAAAGTAGGAATGGGAGGCCAGGAAGGGAATCCACTTGTCCGGTTTGGCCGGGAACAGCAGCCGCACATCAAGCCCGGACATAGCAGCTACCCGTAGTGCCGTTAAGATATCCTCATCCGGGATAAAGTACGGGCTGGCAATCCATACTGATTTTTCCGCCGAGGTAATCATGGAAAAGAAAATATTCTTGAGGGCACGCCGCTCATTGTCCGGACCGCTGGCAATAATCTGCACCGCTCCATCCCCGGTCGTGAACCGCAGCTGCGGAGAGAGGTAGTCCTGCTCCAGGATTTTTTCGCCTGTTGTATGCATCCAGTCCTGCAGAAAAATAATCTGCATCGTCCGCACCGCTTCGCCCCTGATCAGCATATGGGTATCGCGCCAGAAGCCATAGGTCTTACTTCGGCTAAGGTATTCATCCCCCACATTCAACCCGCCCATAAAGCCGACATCTCCGTCAATCACCACGATTTTACGGTGGTTCCGGTAGTTGACCCTACTGGAAAAAAAGGACGTGGAATTACCGTAAGACGCAACCTGAACTCCGGCATCGCTTAATTCCTTAAGGAAGGCACGGGACAGCTGAATACTCCCCACCGCGTCATACATAAATCTGACGGTTACGCCGGCACGGGCTTTTTCAATCAGAATCTGCTGAATCCGCGTCCCGATATGGTCGGCCCGAAAAATATAATATTCCATATGAATGTGATGCTGTGCCTGACGGAGCTCCAGCAGCAGTGTGCCGAAAGTCTCCTCGCCATTGGTCAGAATGCGCGTTTCGGAGTTGAATGAAACCGGTGTCCGCGCGAGCCTCTGTGACAATCCCAGCAGCTTCTGGCGTGACGAATCAAAGATCGACCAGTCCTGATGCATACGCAGGGCGTCATTCTCAATCCGTTCGTAGGCCATCAAGTCCCGTTGGGCCTTTTTATCATATTTGCGCCGCTTGAACACATTCTGTCCGAAGAGAAAATACAAGATGAGTCCCACTACCGGAATCAAGGCCAGCAGCAGAATCCATGACATAGTTGTGGAGGGATTACGGTTCTCCATAAAGATACCGAGCGCGATGGAGATGACGGTCAACGTGGAGAATACGCTGACAATTGTACCGGCGGTATTACCCAGTACACCGAAGCCGAAGTAATAAAATGCCAATAAAGCTGCAATAATGACAAAAGCCTGCAATCCTCTTCTCATAGATAACCTACCTTCTCTGTCTGCCTTTCATCACTAAAATGACACATTTATATATTACATGAAGAACTCATTTCTTCCTACAGGTATTGGCTGCAAAATAGGAATTACAACAATAATGTAACCACTTGTGCGGCTCCTGCGTAGCTACATTTGTATTAGCATCACATATATACTATAATCGTTTTGACCTGGTAGTCAATTTCAGAACTCATTGGTCAGAGAGGAGCTAACATCCTTGTCAGCCGATAAAAATGCTATAAAAAAAGAACAAATTATTAAAACAGCCATGCAGCTATTCGCTGTAAAAGGTTCTTCCTCCACCTCGATGCAGGAGATTGCAGAGTTATGCGGGATATCCAAGGGCAGTCTCTACCTGGTGTTCAAATCTAAGGAAGAGCTGGAACGCAGCATTTATATATATTGCTTCCGTATGATCCACGACCCTCTGCAGCAGGAAGAGGACAGCGCAAGTCCCCCTCGCGAGAAGCTGCGCAACCAGATTGAAATTCTGCTTCTTCATGTGTATGAGCTGAGGGAATTTTTTCAGCGGCAATTTCAGGAACTGGCCGGAAAAGGCATACCGGGTGCGCCTGAATGGCTGCGCAAGATTAACGGCCCCCTGCTGAACTGGTCCCGGAGCAAGCTGGAGATTATGTACGGTAAAGAAATCATTCCTTATACAGGGGAGTTATTCTTACTGGGCCATGGGATTCTCCATTCCTATATCTGGGTTCTTTTCAACCATGAGTCCGCCGTTTCCATTCCGAGACTTGCCGATCATCTGGTGGATCTCTTGGATATTGTGGTCGCCGGTCTGCTCGCTGGACATCATGTTCCCTTGATCGCTCCCGTAGTTCTGGACAGCTGGATAGAGTATCAAGACGGCAGCAGCCCTCACCGAAATCCGCTGCAGCTGATCAAAGAAATGAAGGAGTTGCTCAATTCGGCCCAAGACATGGATCCGCAGAGCGTAGATGAAGCTATGGAATCGATAGCCATTCTGGAAGGTGAGATTCTCATGCCCCACCCCCGCAAAGCCATTCTCCAGGGAATGATGGGCAACCTACAGAGTTGTCCCGCTGTTCAACAGCAATTGGAGGATCTGAGAAAGCAGATTTTGCTTCAATCCCAGAACATATGCAATTTTCACTGAACAAATGGGTAGAGACAGCAGCAGAGAGAGAACAACGGATAGGAGTAACTGATACACATTAATACTGAGGTCTTCCCTACGGAAGGTCCGAGAGGAGCAGAAACGTAACTTATGAAAAGCTTAATTAATTTCTCGCTCAGAAACAAATTCGCCATTTGGCTTCTGACGATCATCATTGTATTCGCAGGTCTGTACAGCGGTCTGACCATGAAGCAGGAGACTCTGCCTAATATCAGTATTCCTTATCTCAGTATTACAACGATTTACCCGGGGGCTGCACCGGAAGGTGTGGTGAACGATGTCAGCAAACCGCTGGAGCAGAAGCTTCGCAATGTGGACGGTGTGAAGACACTGACTTCGAACTCGCTCGAGAATGCCTCCAGTATCACCATTGAATTTGATTACGGAACAAATCTGGATAACGCCACAGCGGCTGTGCGGGAGGCGCTGAATGAAGTCACCCTGCCGGAAAATGTGCAAAAACCGCAGATCTCCCGCTTCAGCCTGAGCTCCCTGCCGGTCATTTCACTCAGCTTGTCCGACAACAGCTCTGAGGATCTGGAAGGACTGACCCGTATCGCCGAGAACGACATCCGTCCAGCTCTGGAAGATATCGAAGGTGTAGCCTCCGTGCAGATTGCCGGACAATATGTGAAGGAAGTTACGCTCAAGTTCAACCAGGACAAGCTGAAGCAATACGGACTAACTGAAGATACGATCAAAGGGATTGTCCAAGGCTCTTCCCTGCGTGTGCCGCTTGGTCTCTTCACCATGGAAGATTCGCAAAAAGCAGTGGTAGTGGACGGGAATGTCACGACCGTTGATGATCTGAAAAATCTGAGTATTCCTGTTGTACCGTCTGGCGCAGCTTCGACTGGTGCAGGCGCAGCTCCAAGTGCTGGTGGAACCGTCCCTTCGGCTGGTGCCGCAGCAGGTACCGGTGCAGCTCCCGGAGCAGTTATGACTGGTCTGCCTACTGTCAAGCTGGGAGAACTGGCTTCTATTGAAGTTGTTGGCAAATCAGAGTCCATCTCCCGCACGAACGGCAAGGAATCCATCGGGATTCAGATTGTTAAAGCTAATGACGCCAATACAGTAGATGTAGTCAACGGCGTCAAGGATAAGACGGAAGAATTGAAGAAGCAGTTCAAGTCGATGAATCTCACCGTACTGCTGGATCAAGGGAAGCCGATTGAGGATTCCGTAAATACGATGCTGTCCAAGGCGGCCTTTGGCGCCCTGTTCGCCGTGCTGATTATCCTGCTGTTCCTGCGGAATATCCGCTCGACGATTATTTCTATCATCTCTATTCCGTTGTCGCTGCTCATTGCGATCCTCTGCCTGCGCCAGATGGACATTACGCTGAATATGATGACGCTTGGAGCGATGACGGTCGCCATAGGACGTGTTGTCGATGACTCGATCGTCGTCATAGAGAATATCTTCCGGCGGCTAACCCTCTCCGGGGAGAAGCTCCGCGGCCGTGAGTTAATAAGCGCGGCGACACGCGAAATGTTCGTGCCGATCATGTCTTCCACCATCGTAACGATCGCTGTATTCCTCCCGCTTGCTTTTGTCAGCGGTATGGTGGGCGAGCTCTTCCTGCCGTTTGCCCTTACGATGGTATTCGCTCTGCTCGCTTCGCTGGTAGTTGCTATTACCCTGGTGCCCGCACTGGCACACACACTATTCCGCAACGGCCTCAAGAAAGGCAAGAACAATCACGGCGCGAAGCCTGACAGAATGGCCGCCGGCTATACGAAGATTCTGAATTGGTCCCTCTCCCATAAGCTGATTACCTTCGGTGTTGCCGTTGTTCTCCTGGTAGGCAGCTTGTTCTTGATCAAACCTATCGGTGTCAGCTTCCTGCCTTCCCAGGAAGAGAAGAACGTTACCCTCACCTTCTCACCAAAAGCAGGACAGACGCTGGAAGACGTCAAGGAGCAAGGACTGAAAGCCGAGAAATATATATTGGCTCAAAAACATCTGGATAAAATGCAGTATTCCATCGGCGGCAGCAGCCCGTTTGGAATGGGCTCCGGGAATTCAGGTCTCTTCTATGTAACTTACGACAGTAATACTCCTGATTTCGATACGGTTAAAGAAAATCTGATTGAAGGTCTGACCAAAGAAGTTCCGAATGGTGTCTGGGGTGATTTGTCCGGGATGTCAGGCGGTGGCCTTGGAGGCAGTACGCTGACCGTGAACATTTTTGGCGACAGTCTGGATCAGCTTAAGCCGGTAGCCGACGAGATTGCCGGTATCGTGAAGGCCGACACTGACAACTTTAAAGACGGGGAGACCAGTCTCTCTGAAGCTTATGATCAATACACTATTGTCGCCGATCAGGCAAAACTTAGTTCGCTAGGCCTTACCGCCGGACAAATTGCTATGAAGCTCAGTCCTGCCGGTACCCGCCCTGTGCTGACAGAGGTAGCAATGGACGGCAAAAACTACAATGTCTACATTGAAACCGACAAAGATACGTATACTAGCATTAAAGAAATGGAAGAAGCTACACTGACTTCCCCGCTGGGTATTACAGTGCCGATTGGTGCGGTAGCCAAGATTGAGAACGGCACCTCGCCGGACTCTATTACCCGGGAAGACGGTAAAATGAAGGTGGATGTTACCGCCGAGATTATCGCGAATGATGTAAACAGCGCTTCTAACAGCGTCAAGGAAAAGATCGATGCCCTCGATCTGCCGGATGGCGTGACCGTCACCTTCGGCGGTGTAACCGAGCAGATTAATGATACGTTCGGACAGCTCGGTATTGCCATGGCAGCCGCTGTTGCCATTGTGTACTTCGTGCTGGTAGTTACGTTTGGCGGCGGTCTGGCACCGTTCGCGATCCTGTTCTCCCTGCCATTCACGATTATCGGTGCACTGGTTGCCCTGCTGCTGGCGGGAGAAACGCTGAACGTCTCTGCACTTATGGGCGCACTGATGCTCATCGGGATCGTCGTCACCAATGCGATTGTCTTGATCGACCGTGTAATTCACAAGGAAAAGGAAGGATTGTCTACGCGTCAAGCCTTGCTTGAAGCCGGATCTACCCGCCTGCGTCCGATTCTAATGACCGCACTCGCTACGATTGGCGCACTGCTGCCGCTCGTATCCGGCCTTGAGAACAGTGCAGGCATCATCTCCAAGGGCCTCGGTGTAACAGTTATCGGCGGTCTTGTCAGCTCCACCCTGCTGACACTGGTCGTTGTGCCGGTCGTGTATGAATTCCTGATGAAATTCCGCAGCAAAAAGGTATATGAATAAGGCTTAACAGATCAGTTACAATGCAAAGAGCACGGCGCCTTCCCTTAAGGAGAGGCGCCGTGCTCTTTATTTGCATGGATATGCTGCATTCCCTCAATAAAAAAAGACCGCCCTGACTCAGGGACGGTCTTATTCCTTGTCCGCAAACACCTTCTAAGCCATCGCCGACGCAGAGCTTTCGAGCGAAGTCTTCCAGGCCCGCAGCATTTGCAGATCCTGCGGCAGAAATTCCTCCAGCATATGGCTAAGGCCAAGATAGAGCGGACTATCTGTGGCTGCATTCAGGCGTTCACAGAACTGCGGTGTCCATCTCAGCAGATGTTCTTCGAGGAACTTCTCCTGGATCTCCAGCAGGTCCAGGGCACTATCAACCGAGAAGCTGTTGTACAGCATACGCTCATGCAGCACGGCCATGAATTCCAGCTCAATAGAGATATGATCATCAGCTTCGCCACCGCATTTCTTGAACACAATACCTGCAGAAGCATACACATCCGACAGCACGTTGCAGAATTCTTCCTCACGACCCAGCCCGGCTGCTTCGCGGGCCACAATTGTGCTGGACTCACGTTCATTCATTAGACGCATGTATTCACGGTTCTCCCGCTCGCAGATTTGCGGGAGCTCTGAAGGCTCCTGACTGCAAAGGTACCGTCTCAGTTCCCGTCCGCCCTCCGTCATCTCTGCTGCAACATTAATCCGGCGGTTGCGGATCCATTGGGCGACCAGAGAAAGACTAGGCTTTCGTCCATAAAAGTCCACTAAAAGTTGATATATTAATCCCCGGCTTTCCAGCCAACGAGTGAATGCCTCCGGTACGACAAGCGATGGAACAGTAGTTATAGTCATTTTGCAAATCCTCCCTATTGGTTTGCCGGGCGCTTATCGCCTATAGCATGCAAGGCGCGCGTTATCCGGTCTCCTGGCTGTGTTCTTCGCAAAAGTGAGTGGAATATGAACTAACAATACTTCCGCATGTAGATTATATCGGAATTGGGAAACGCTTTCCGTGAGCGTTTTATGACCATTCCCTTAAATTGTCGCACTTCTGTCATAATTGGGCTTTGCCATTTAGGCTTCCTCACCTATTATTTAGGTTGACTGTTGCAGTTCATCAACAATCCATTGTCACCCTCTTCCACTGTCCTATGCAGTATGTGCCACAGCCATGGCGCATTGACGGGGACGCCAACAAACTTTAAAATTTAAACTAAAATACAATGCTGAAGGGAGCACCCCATGGAACCGTTGACGGACCCTTTTGGACGATTGCATGATTATATGCGTATTTCGGTTACAGACCGCTGCAACCTGCGCTGTATTTATTGTATGCCTGCGGAAGGAATGCAATTCCAGCCCCAGGAAGAGATTATGAGTTATGAAGAAATTACCGCTGTGGTGGAGGCTCTTGCCCCGCTGGGGTTACGCAAAATCCGGCTTACCGGAGGTGAACCGCTGGTCCGCAAAGATTTGGAAAAGCTGGTCTCCATGATTGCCGCCATCCCGGGCATTGAAGATATATCTCTTACAACCAACGGCCTGATGCTTCCCGCCAAAGCCGCCCTGCTCAAGCAGGCGGGATTGTCACGAGTGAACATTAGCCTGGATTCACTGCAGCAGGACCGTTTCGCCATGATTACACGCGGCGGAGAGGTCGCCAAGGTTCTGAAAGGAATTGAGGCCGCCGAAGCGGCAGGACTCTCCCCGATTAAGCTCAATGTAGTGCTGATGAAAGGCATCAATGATGATGAGATCAAAGATTTCATCTCGCTGACCCTGAACAGCCCTCTCAATGTGCGGTTTATTGAGTATATGCCCATCGGCAGCGCAAGCGATGCCTGGCGTCAGACCTATCTGCCGCTGGAAACGGTAATTGAAGCCTGCAATGAAGCAGGCTGGGCCACAGAAGAAGCGGACATGCCGTCAGGCAATGGTCCTTCTCAGAACCGGCGGATCGTTGGAGCGCGCGGGACTTTTGGATTGATTCACCCGGTAAGCGAACATTTCTGCGACAATTGCAACCGGCTTCGCCTTACAGCTGACGGACACATTAAAGCCTGCCTTTACTGGGCAGACGAGTACAATGTACGCCCTCTGACCGGCGACCCCGCAGCCGTACAGGCCTTATTCCGCAAAGCCCTGGGTAACAAGCCGCATAATCACGAAATGGCGCTCGCCTTGGAACGCAAAACCCAAAGCCACACCCCAACCGCAAGACGCATGTCACAAATCGGCGGGTAGCGGCCAGCAAACATCAAATAACCGGCAGTGTATTCCTTCTCAGGATGACACTGCCGGTTATTCAGTAACGCGATAATTCACCATACTACATGTTTATCTCAAACCCCACCGATATGGTCCCTTTAATCACATTGCGTTCATGATCGACTTCGGCAGCAAAATCCACGCTGTGCATGGAAATGTCATGGCCCCCAAAGCGTCTGCGGGATAAATAATAGGTAGCCAGCTCACTGCGGAACCGTTCATGTTGATCATCAGTAACGTGCTTATCACGCTTAGTAAATATACCTGTGTACCTCCGGTAAGGAATATACGCTGAAAACCGCTTCAGGATGTGGTCAACATCCCAATGAAAGCGGTTTGCTGTCTCTACGATTTTATACAAAGCTGTAAAGATCTCATTCTCTCTTGTCGAAACATAATCAACATACTCCTCTAATACCTCCTGCTGTCCTTCCATCACACGATTTAGATAAGTATTGGCTGTTCCCCACTCCTTGAACTGGGTTACAATCCGATTCACTTCTTCGCCTTTCTCCTGTATCCAGCTCCCATCTGTGTAAAGGGGGACAAGCTCCAGAGCAGCCTTGTAATCTCCCCTCTCCTCGTAGGTGCAGGAACGCATAAGTTGAGCGTATAAAATGTAATAAAATAATGGTTTTTCTGATGTTTTTTTGTGGCTATGCTTATTGTCCGATCGACTGCGCAGCTTATATTGAAGGGAAGCAAGCCGGTGCAATTCCTGTGATAATTCCTCTGCCTTCTCCCAATTATGCAGCGAATAATGCACATTCACCAATTGTTGAATGGCATCCAGCTGATAGGCCTCATCCAGCCGGGTCACATAGTTCTCAAATAAAGTGGCGACTATCAGGTTACGCTGAGGATCATCACCCAAAGCCATTTGGAATAGACGATATTGACAAAGTGCCAGCCGCTCCGAGTGCTGGTATTTCTCGCTGACAGCCACATTCTCAAAGAGAATAGCAGCCGGCTGATGTAATTCCTGCTGGAATAGTTCTTCCGCAAGATCAAACAGCAGAGGTGCATAGAGGAGATTATCTAGCAGACTGCGCGCCAACCGCTCAATACAATCCAGACGACCAAGCTGAGCGGAACGCAGAATAAAAGGCCGAATCCGACGCCACGTAGGTGCCGAATGGTACAGACATTCTTCCACATATTTAGTGAAAAAGTAATCCTCCGCTAATCCCAGTGACCGGGTAATGCGTTCCAGATGGCTCATGGCCATCGATTGCTGACCTTTCATGATACGGCTGAGTGTTCCGGAATGGATCCCGCTGAGTAGAGCGAACCTGTTAATCGACAGGCCCTCCCGGGTTAAGTAGGCCCCTATCTCATCGCGGATTGTGACTGTATGCTCCAAGTCTATACCACCTTTATTTAGAACTATTATTCAACATATCTCCAGGACATCGCATCCCCTAATGACAAGGCCGGCAACTACAAGTAAATCAAATCGCTTAAGCGGGTGAACGGCTCTGTTTCATGTGAATAGAGCTATATTTGTTCAGCAGCTTGTCCAGTTCTACCGATTGCCGTAACACTTCAGGATGGCTAAAACCACCATACTGCATTTGCACCTGATGAAGCTTGCATCTTGCCCGCTCAATACGAATTCTAGTGAATACAGCATTATCCATATCAGTCGCGCCTCCACATGTAATATTTTAGGTAATTATGTAAAATTATTTATCTCCATCAATGTTGCATCGCCTTAATAATTTACCGCGGTGAAGAAGAGTGCTTTGACAAAAAAAACGTCCCCTGAACAGGAACGTCGTTGTTGAAGTATTTAGGTTTGTTCCTTATATTTTTTTATGAAAAAATAATCCTATTGCTACATGCATCATCGAATTTAATGGCATATATAATTCCATAAAATAGTATTTTGTTTTTATATATGTAATTCTATGTGTTAATATTCCATCGGTCAATAGGTCAGTTTAGTATAGAAAGTGAACAAAATAAAATATTTTAAAATTAAGGCAACTCAGTTGCCACTTTACAATGAAACAAGGATCCCCGCGTCAAAATGATCTGCACCATTGTACTCCCACGTACACCGCAATGCCCCAAATCAACAGAGCTGAACCAGTATTCAGCAGCCGGATCCATGGCATGAGTCTGCATTCTGAATATTCATACGAAAAAATCACGAAAACGCCGCCCCCCAAAACAAGGGGGGCGGCGCTATGGTGCTGCATTTTGACTACTTCACTTTGATCAACACTGCCCGATCAGATTGATATTGCTGCAAGCAGCTTAGAGACAGCTGCGGCGGCTTCTGCACGGGTGGCTGTCTTGTCCGGGCGGAAGGTGTTATCTTCGAAGCCCCTCAGAATGCCGGCATCCATTCCGGCCTTCACCGAGGCCTGCGCCCATGCCGGGATTGCTGATTGATCGGCAGGAAGCAGACTGTCTCCAGCAATCGATACTTCTATGGGGCTGGTCTTCAAGGCATTAGAGAGCATCACGGCCATTTCGGCGCGGGTGATCTTCTCCGAACCTCTGAATACGGATTTTCCTCCTGATGCATAACCTTTGAGGATCCCGGATTCTACTGCTGCCGCTACATCACCTGCAGCCCAGGCAGGAATATTGCTCTGGTCAGCGAATTCTGCCGCGCTGCCCGAAGGCTTCAGTCCCAGCGCTCTGGTGATAATCGAAGCGAACTGTGCTCTGGTGACCGGTTCATCCGGTCGGAAGCTCTGGTCCCCGAAACCTTTCATGACACCCATCCCGATCAGGCGGTCCGTATATTCTGTTGCCCAGTGGCTGCTCAAATCTGCGAGCACCAGGGGCTGATAATTCATTACAGCATAGGTCGCGAAGCGTCTGGTATTTGCGGTGATCGTCCCATCCGGGCTTTGGGTACCCCCAACATAAATCCAGTTGCCGCTCTGCTCATTGTAGTAATATACAGCCGGTTTATGGCCGGATGTGATCTGCCCCTGATCATAAGCAAGAGACAATGCCACCGGCTTGCTGAGCTTGCTTTCACCGCTTGCAGCGAAAGCCACCGCTGGGCTCAAGGACTGGAGCTGCCCGCTAGCCGGCGCTTCCTTAGCTGCCAAAGCTTTTAGTGTAAGCGTGGCATTTGCAGATAATGCCCCTGCCGGAACAGAGAAGCTCGCCACACCTTGAAGTAAGCCTGTACCGCCCAGCTGTGCCGGCACCTCAACCTTTACTTCTACAATAGGAGGCTTCTCCACAGTTGTTGCAGGCGGAGTTGCAACCGGACGGATCGGCGTGCTTCCACTGCTTCCAATACCGTCGCCATTGCCATTACCGGTGCTGGAAGATGCTGTGACTACTACCGTCCGAACCACTTCAAGGGCCGCATTACCCGCCAGATCACTGGCATTATAACGAAGCGTATAGATGCCCGGAGTCTGAGTATCTACAGTTCCGGTTACTTTTACCAGCCCCGCAATGCCCAGCTTGTCAGTAATCTCCGTACCCGGATCAACGAAGCCGGCCCCTTGGGTAAGGGTCAGCCTGCTGCTGCCTTTCAGGGAAATCACGGGCGCAGTCCGGTCAATATTTACAGCAAGCGGCAGTGAAGCTGTATTCCCCAATGTATCCACCGCTTGCAGCTCCAGCTGGTGCTTGCCTTCTGCTGTAAGCTTGATCGGCTGGCTTTGCTCATACGGCTGGCCTTCTCCACCATCCAGATGAACCTTAAAGGATACCCTACTGCCTGGCACATACACATTGGCATATACACTTACGGTAACATTTTGATTCGTCCAGGCACCGCTAAGATAGGCATGTCCATCCCCCGTTTGCAGAGTACCGCTGAGCGCGAGCGGAGTCACACTGGCATCACCGCTAAGATGAACTTCGAAAGTCTTTACTTCTGCTGCACTCCCGCGACGGATCGTTGCGGTCAGGGTAAGCTTCGTGTCCAGCTGTGGCCGAAAAGCAAGCTTCCCGTCATGGGTCATCAGCAGCGGACTAGAGCTCTCCCATGTGACACTTGTTCCCTGCTCCCCTGCTGCCGGCAGGTACAGATCGCTTGTCACAGCGCTTGTGTCTCCGAGCGTCAGCTTATCTTTTGCCAGCAGAACCGCTTCAGCATCCGTGTAATCTAGTGCCCGAATGACAAGATCGAACGTCTTGACTGTGCTCTCAGCACCACGGGTAACCGTCGCCGTCAGCAATACTGAAGCATCGGGCTGACCTGCCGCCGGACGGTTAATAAGGCCCTCTCCATTTTCAACGCGCAGTACATTGAGATTGCGGCTCTCCCACTTCACCAGCGCGCCATGCTCTCCCTCAGCAGGAAGCTTCAAATCAGCAGTCACAGCCGATATATTTCCCAGATCCAGTGCCGCTTCGGTATCCTCCACTGCCTGCTTGTCACTATACGGCGCTACATTCACGAAGATCGGATTGGAATAGAACCACAGATCCTGATAGTTGCGCTTGTTGATCTCGGCGAACCGGACTGCGTTGTCCACGGTAAGGTTTTTCGCATCCAGCAGAGGTTCTCCGTTACTTGTCTCACCGGGAACATTGACGCCAAGGTTCGTGCCTCTCAAGCGGTAATACCGGTTCTTGTCCGCCGTGCCAAGCTTGTATGTAATGACGTTATAGCCCTCCGCATCCGTCGTCCAGTCCTTGCTTGTAAAGCGGGCCACAACCTTAGTACTGTCATTCGTCGCTTTGTTATACTCCGGTGTGCCAGGTACAGCCTTGCCGCTTACTTCACCGGAGATCAGATCCACATGATCCACCTGAACGGGATCGCCGTTGTTGTTTTTGCCGGGGCTTTTAAATCGGATCGTCAGCTCCAGGTTATCTCCCTCGGTTATTTCAAGTTCACCGCCGGTTTCTTCCTTCTTCCCGTCTGCAGCCAGTTCGAAATCCAGAGCGTTGATCAGATCGCCGAACACGGAGAATGATTTGCCTGAACGCATGCCGTCAACCACGGCCTGGATATCAGTGCCGTCCACCCACGTATAGTTCCTGGAGTATTCTCCCGGCCAGTAGCCGCTGGAATATTTATTGTCACGGCTTGTTTTGAAATGGAAATCGGAGTTGGCAAAATTCCAGAATCTGCGGCCCTCGCCGAGAAGTGCATCCCAGAAACCTCCAACCTTGGCAACCTTCACATCCGTGCCCCCGTAGACATCAACAGTCTCACCGCGGTCCGGTGCCATCTGATTACCGAGCATCCCTTCCAGTCCGAAAACAACATGCGGATCAATATTGTTGAAGTCACGCACATCAGCAATTTTGATCTCTGCGCTGCTGCCATTTTTCCGTGAAGGGTGGTTAATCAGGAGGTAGCTCTCGGGGTAATGGTCACTCAGCCACTGAATCCCGGTCCGGGTATCCGCTTTGGTGGAATAAGCCCGGCTGTCTGCTGCACTCCACGCTGCCACATCCGCCGCGCTGAACAGCTTCGCATCACGGTTCGTAAATAAATATTCAAATTGGTTAATGGCCTTCAATGCCGCCTCTGAGCCGGGATTGTCCGTAACAAGGCCGACAGCCGCGTGGTCGTACTGTGGCATATCCCATTCAAATCCGGAGAAAATGATCTTACCCGCGTATTTGCCCCCCGCCTGCAGCTGCTTAATAATCGGCGTCTGATAGGCTGCTATGCCTTGGGACATTGGGATCGAACCGCCAGGCAGGGCAATGCCCTCATCATCCCGGTCGGATACACGCAGATGATCTGCCAGAAACAGCCAATCCAGTCCATTCTTATCAAAAGCATTGTCCAGCACATCCTTAAGGGATTCCTGGGCATCATTGGATTCATAGGTATGGGCATGGTATTCGCCTGACATCCATTTCCCTGTACTTGCGGTAGCCGCAGATCCCTGCGGGGTTAAGGCTGCTGCAGACGAACCGTAGGCCGTTGGTATGGCCAAGCTTTGCCATAAAAGTGCCGCAGCTATGGATGTGGACAGACAAAAGCGGATATTCCTTTTCTTCAACATGTGTTCCTCCAATATTCTTAAAATTACGTGCAATCTGTATTAAGAATAGAGGGTGAATGTAAAGTGATGTCGAATTTTGTTGAACACTTTTGTAATCTCAAATCCCGTAAAGATTCACCGGCTCTCAGCACCTCCGGCCTTTTTCGAACTTTCGCTGCAGCGTTTTATGCTATGATGTAAAAAAACAACAGGAAAAGGAAGATGAACCTTGGATTATGAAGTAATTGTCGTCGGCGGGGGGTCGGCGGGACTGATGGCAGCCGCGGCCGCGGCCGAACACGGCGCGCGGGTACTGCTCCTCGAAAAAGGTGACAAACTCGGCCGCAAACTCGGCATTTCGGGGGGCGGACGCTGCAACGTGACCAACAACAAGGAGTATGATGAGCTGATCAAATGGATTCCCGGCAACGGCCGGTTTCTGTATAGCGCGCTGTCACAGTTCGGCAGCCGCGAGATTATCGATTTATTCGAGGGACTCGGTATCCGGCTGAAAGAAGAAGATAACGGGAGAATGTTTCCGGTCAGCGACAAAGCGAAGACTGTGGTCGACACGCTGGTCCGGCGGGTGCGTTCGCTCGGCGTGGAGATCCGCCTGAATACACCGGTAACACGCATACTGTACGAAGATAACCTTTGGACGGCCGGTATACAGCTGCCCTTCGGCGATACGATCAGCGCACCCTGCGTTATCGTAGCCGTCGGCGGCAAATCCGTGCCCAAGACCGGCTCGACCGGGGATGGCTACGGATGGGCGGAACAGGCGGGGCATGTGGTGACGAAGCTTTATCCGACCGAAGTTCCGCTGACCTCCGGCGCGGCCTTTATTCAGAGCAAGGAGCTGCAGGGGCTGTCGCTGCGCGAGATTGAGATGACGGTCTGGAGCGGCAAAGGCAAGAGGCTGGTAACGCATACCGGCGATATGCTGTTCACGCACTTCGGCCTGTCCGGCCCGGCGGCGCTGCGCTGCAGCCAGTACGTGGTCAAAGAACTCGATAAACAGGCCGGCGGTACAGTGCGGGTCACGATCGACCTGATGCCGGACCGCAGTGCGAGCGAGGTGTACCGGGAAACAATGCATCTGACGGCAGCAGACCCGAAGAAGGCGATCAAGAACGTGCTCAAGAGCTTGCTGCCGGAAAAGCTGATCCCGTTGTTACTTGTCCGGGCCGGGCTCGATGAAATGCTGACGCACGACAATATTCCGAAGGCCGGATGGACCGAATTGTCGGAGCTGATCAAGGCGTTTCCGGTTCCGGTAAACGGCACGCTATCGATCGAAGAAGCGTTCGTGACGGGCGGCGGCGTCAGTCTAAAAGAGATCAATCCGCGGACGATGGAATCCCTGATGAAGAAGCGCCTATATTTCTGCGGCGAAATTCTGGACATCCACGGTTACACCGGAGGCTACAATATTACGGCGGCGTTCTCGACCGGCCATGCGGCGGGAACAAGTGCCGCAGAGCAGGCACTGGCGCTGCGGGAGTAGACGGCAGTCAGCCCCGGCGGGTGCGCGGCGCTTCGCTGATTACGTATCGCGAACAGGTCTGCGATCCGCTGAAGATCAAGGACGCACCGGCTCTCCGGCGCTGCGCATGAACGGCAGATTACTATGACTGCATAGGCAAAACCACTACACAAGCCGTCCCCTCCCCGGGACGGCTTGTAATGGTTATGGTGCCACCGTGAAGATCCACGATTTTTTGAACCAGAGACAAACCTAGTCCGCTCCCGCCTCCGCTGGTGCTTCTGGCTTGATCCACCTTATAGAAACGCTCGAAGATGCGCGGCAGCTCCTCTTCGGCAATGCCGATGCCAGTGTCCCGAATCTCTACCTCTACCCGGTCCTCCAGTGCCTTCAGCCGGACAGTGATCAATCCGCCCTGTGGGGTGAATTTGATGCTGTTGTGCAGCAGGTTGGTCCATACCTGGCTCAGAAGATCTTTGACCGTTTCTACAGTGGCTTCCTCCAGCTCTGCCTCGACTTCGATGTCCTTACCCAGCCACTGCGGCTCACAGGCCAGAATCATCTCCTGGAGCTGCTTATCCAGCCGGTAGGCCTTGCGCTCGAACGGAAAGCTCTCCGCTTCGAGTACCGACAGCTTCAACAGATTGTCACTGAGTCCGGAGAGGCGGCTGCCTTCGGCTTCAATAATGTCAAGATAATGTGCCTTGCTCTCTGCACTCAGTTCTTCATCCCTCAGAGCCCGGGCGAAACCGCGGATAGAGGTGAGCGGGGACTGGATCTCATGAGAGACATTCGAGATGAAGTCCTGTCGCATCGTTTCCATCCGGTTCAGTTCGCTGGCCATTTCGTTGATGCCCTCGATAATGCTGCCAAACTGGCCATACTCCCTACTGTTCAGCTCCACATGAAAATCCCCTTTAGCGATTTGTCGGATCGCCGCAAGAATCGGCATAAAAAAAGCCCTTTCCCGTCCCTTCGTGGCAAATGCCACCAATCCCATCAGACCGAACATAATAAGCATCTGCAGGCCCATGATCAGCAGTTGATAGGTGTATGCGGACAACTCCCAGCCGAATTGATGCAGAATCAGTCCCGCCCCGAAATAACCTCCATTCCAGGTGACAAACAGCAGCGACAATAATCCAAGGATCTTTAAAATAATCCTGCAAACTTCCCAAAACCTGCTCATTTGACTTCACTCTCCAGGCGGTAGCCCAGACCACGGACCGTACGGATGGCAAAACCATAATCCTCCTTGGGAAAACGGTCACGTAAGCGGCCCACATGCACATCCAGCGTACGCTCATTTCCATCAAAGTCATAACCCCAGATTTCCTCAATCAGCCGGTCACGCGTCAGTGTCTGCCCCGGATAACTGGCCAGCTTGAACAACAGCTCAAACTCCTTCAGCGGCAGTGTAAAGCTCCCCTGATCCGCGGTTACCTCGTACGTTTTGCGGTTCATGCGCAAAGCGCCGACATTGACGCTCTGCGCGGCAGAAATCTGATATCGTTTGAGCAGCGCCTTAACCCGGGCAATCAGTACCGGAGGCTCGAACGGCTTGACCAGATAATCGTCGGTCCCCAGTTCGAAGCCTTTGACGATCTGCGAGGTTTCCCCTTTGGCCGTCAGCATTAGGATTGGGAATTCATAGCTTCTCCTAAGCTGCCGGCACAGTTCCCAGCCATCCATATTCGGCATCATGACATCAATAACCGCCAGATCCACACTGTTATCCTCAAGGACCTGCAGCGCCTCCATTCCATCAGAAGCACCGTACACCTCTTCCATACCTTCAGCCCTCAAGAAGACTTCCACCAATTCGCGGATGTGCGGATCGTCGTCCACTACCAGAATTTTGGCCATATTCTGCTGAGCCCTCCTCTTCTCCGCCGCCTGGAAGCTCCGGCGTATTCAGCTGCAGCTGCTGGTCGGCGAATTCCCGGTACAGCTCATGCTCTCTAAGCAGCTC
Organism: Paenibacillus diazotrophicus; assembly: GCF_042610465.1. Taxonomy (NCBI): domain Bacteria; kingdom Bacillati; phylum Bacillota; class Bacilli; order Caryophanales; family Paenibacillaceae; genus Paenibacillus; species Paenibacillus diazotrophicus. The sequence continues at coordinate 432,569 of NZ_JBGJZN010000003.1, read as the reverse complement.
CTCATGTGTTCCCCTGCCGGTAATCCGGCCCTTTTCCATAAAAATAATCTGATCTGCATTCACCACAGTGGCCAGCCGGTGGGCAATGACAATCGTCGTCCGCCCCTTCATCAGGTTGGACAAAGCTTTCTGCACCACCGCCTCCGACTGGCTGTCGAGACTGGAGGTAGCTTCGTCGAGCATCAGAATCTTAGGATCGCGCAGCAGCGCCCGGGCAATAGCAATCCGCTGGCGCTGACCTCCGGACAGCTTCACCCCGCGTTCTCCAACATCCGTATCATAACCCTGCGGCAGCTCGCTGATGAAGCCGTCGGCATAGGCCATTGCTGCCGCACGGCGCAGCTCATCCGCGCCAACCTCCCGGTTCAGGCCGTAAGCAAGATTGTCTGCGATTGTGCCTGAGAGCAGTGGACTTTCTTGAGACACATAGCCGATCAGTTTACGCCAGGAACGAAGGGAGAAGGTGGATACCGGCTTCGCTCCCAGCTTAATCACTCCGCTCTGCGGTTCATAGAACCGTTCCAATAGCGAGAAGAGAGTAGTTTTGCCACCACCGCTGGGTCCGACAATCGCCGTCACCTGTCCCGGCAGCATGGAGAAGCTCACTCCGCTGAGCACAGGTTCACCTGTTTGGTAGCCAAAGCTTAATTCATCGATCACGATAGGTTCTTCTGCACCCTTAGCTTCCTCTACCCCCTCATAAATCTCCTCATCAGCCTCCAGAGTCTCAATAATCCGTTCAGAGGCGCCTTTGGCTTTTTGAATCTGGGTGAAGAACTGGGTCAATTGGGTTAGCGGCATCACAATCTGAATCAAATACAGAATGAAGGCGACCAGTTCCCCTGCGGTCAGGACACCTGAAGACACCTGCATTCCGCCGTAACCGATAATCACTACCAGCAGCATCATGAATACGAAGGAGACGAGCGGGCTGATCATGGCACTGATTTTGCCCTCGCGGATCCCGAAGGACAGCAGGTTCATGATTCCGGTACGTCCCGCTTCATATTCTTTTTGTTCCGCTCCTGAGGATTTCACCAGCCGGATCTCTGACAACACAACGCTCAGTGTAGCGGTAAAGGAGGCTGTTTCGTCCTGGGTTCCCTTGGATATTTTGTACATCTGCCGTCCCAGCGGAACCAGAATCAGCGCGGACAACGGGAGTACTGTGAACAACACCAGTGTCATTTGCCAGTTCAGATAGAGCAGTACGACGATCGAGCCGACAATGGAGATCACCCCGGTGAACAGACTCGCCAAATGCTCCGAAATCAGCGACTTAATGATCCCGGTGTCGTTCGTCATCCGGCTGACACTTTCTCCGGTACGGTTATCGTTATAGTAGGCTACCGGAAGCACAAGAAACTTGCGCCACAGCCGATCCCGCAAGCCTGCCACCGTCTTCTGTCCGGCATAGTTCAGCAAGTAGATCGACACGCCTCCGGCAATCGTCTGGGCAATAAAAGCTCCCGCAATACCGGCAATCTGCAGCTTACTGATAGAAGCCAGTGAGAACCCGTCGACCAGGTTCTTGGTGAACATGGGAATCACAAGACCCACCAGAGTCGATATCATACTAAGTGCAACAGCAAGAATAAGCATTCCGTAGGAAGGCTTAGTACCCTGTAAAAGCTTCAAAAAAGATTTCAAGGACGCTCCCTTTTTCTTGTCAGGCCGATTATTATTCATAGAAATTCCCCTTTCCAGCGGATCCATGTCCAGGGACATCTGTAGTTTCTTCCGCCTTAATCATCACATTATCTCAGCTGTGTAAACTGAAGTTAAACCGCTGATTACTGTGCAGAGGAATCATCTGCTGGAAGCAATGCCAGCTCGAGGGCCGCTGCATAGTCCTCCGGTGTGTTCATGTTATAGAGCGGGGACGGTCTGAACGTATAGTCTTCTTCTTGAATATAGAGAACCTTCAGGTTATCCAGACATTCCATGACTTTGAGCCTCTGCTGGCTCAGTGCTTCTTCAAGAACCGGCAGTGCCCGCTTATGGAAAAGTCCCAGCAGCGGCTGCGCACGCCCGGATACGGAGACTGGAACCACTGCGTCTATCTGTTCTGTTTGGATAGATTCCATCATAACCCGCATAAATTTCGCTGAGGCAAACGGCAGATCACAGGCAGCCACCACATTCCATTCCGTAGACGAGCAGCTTAGTGCCGCATGAAGCCCAGCCAGCGGGCCGCAGCCCGGATACAAGTCCGTGACCTGGGGCAGCTGTAAGTAACGGTATTCCTCCCGTTCCTGCTCCCCGCAGGCAATGAGCGTGTTCCCGGCCACCTTGGACAGCTCCTCTGCGAGACGGGCAAGAATCGGCTTGCCTCCAAGCTCCAGCAGCGCCTTATCACGACCCATCCGTCTGGAATATCCCCCCGACAGCAAAATCCCCGTGAACTGAGGCATCTTTTTCCCCTCCCGGCTTACATATTAATTGCTTTCAGAAGTCATCGTATCAAACTTTACCGCGGGAGAACAGGAGACTTGCAGACTTCAAATGATTTCTCAGGCAGTGTCTTATTCCCGGCGGTAAGGAAATGTCTTCAAATGTTGGTTTGTATCCCTTTTCAACAAATGTTACAGTGGTAGAAGCAGCGTGTTGCAGGCTGTTATAAATACGTGCAAGGCATTTGGCAGGAAGGGAGTGCCCAATTTTGCGGGAGAACCTTGATAAGAAACTTTCCTTCACTTCATTGAAGTGGTTCAACTTCTTCTTGTATGGAACAGTCGTCCTCTTTACCAGCTTCTTTCCACTGTACCTTCAGGAGGTGGGGATGAACAAGCTGGAGATCGGGAGCTTAATGTCTGTCGGGGCGCTTGTCTCCATTATTGCTAATCCCTTCTGGGGTATCTGGACAGACCGGTATCAGAATATCCGCCGGATTGTGCTGCTGATGCTGACAGGGACGCTGGTGTTATCCCAGGTTGTGTTTCAGGCAAATACATATGAAATGATCTATGTCTCCATCCTGTTCTTTTATTTCTTCCAGGGTCCGCTGTTTGCTGAGAGCAACACGATGATTCTGAGCTATATTGACGGCACGAAGCACCGCTTCAGCTCTTTCCGGCTGTGGGGATCACTGGGGTGGGCGTTCACAGCCATTCTGGCCGGACCAGTGATCGATTGGGGGGGCGTATCCGTACTGTCCTATCTTTTCGCGGCGCTGCTCTGTGCAGCTATGATCTCTCTGATCGTCCTGCCGAGGCTCGATCATTCCATCGGCATTGCGCCGCTGCCATTTAAAGGGTTCCGCCAGATCTTTTATCATCCGTTTTTTCTGAGCTTCATCTTCTTCGGGATTCTGGTCTCGATTCCGAATACGATGAACAACACTTTCGTGTCTCTGTATATCACGGAGCTTGGAGGAAGCAAAACCATGATCGGGCTGGCCGTGTTCCTCTCCTCGATTCTGGAGGTGGCTGTTCTGCTGCTGTGCGACCGTTACCTCAAACGCAGCATTCCTGTACTGCTCGGCTGGCTCGCCCTGGTCAGCGCCCTGTTTGTCATTCGCTGGTGGCTGATGGCCGATGCGACTACACCGCTGCAAGTAGCTTTTATACAAATTCTGCATTGCGTTACGTTCGGCGGATTCTTCTATGTTGGCACCCGGCTGACCATGCTGCTGGTTCCGAAGCCTTATCGTTCCTCGGGACAAGCGCTGTATACCCTGACCTGGAGCGGCCTCTCTGGCATTATGGGCGGCATTCTCGGCGGCTGGATGTACCAGTATCTTGGTGCACAGAGCATGTATCAGACAGGCGTCTTTCTTACGCTGATCGGAACCCTGGGATTCGGCGCCATGTGGCTGCTTGTCAGCCGCGGCGGCTATCACCCTCACGGCAGGCATCCGGAAGAAGATCTGGAGGATATTTGAACCGGAGCTTTGATACACAAGACTTAGGTCCATTAAAAACAGAAAAGCAGCGGTCTTCCCGTCCAATGACTGGAAGATCGCTGCTTTATTTATTGGGGGGCTGCCTCTGTCTATAATGACTTCGGGCAGCCCTCTTGCGGCATTTCAGGGGATTCAGCCTTATTTGGCCGGCTGGAACGAGCTTTTAAGGGATACGATTAGATTAAATACCAGATGATCCGGTGAAGAATATTTGCTGTCCACATTGAAGTAACCATGACGGAAGAACTGGAACTTGTCCTGTGCAACGCTGTCCTTCAGCCCCGGCTCCACAAAACCATGGAGGATCTCCATAGATTTGGGGTTCAACTGATCCAGGAAGGTTGGTTCCGGTTTGTCCGCAGATGACTCCATACCTTCAACTTCAGCCTCCGGGTCGGCCTCCTCAGCGGAAATCAGCGGCTCATACAGGCGGAATTCTGCCGGTACAGCCTGGCTGGCATCCACCCAGTGCAGCGTTCCCTTAACTTTCCGGCCGGTGAAGCCGCTGCCGCTCTTGGTTTCAGGGTCGTACGTACAATGCAGTTCGACAACTTCACCGTTCTCATCCTTAATGAAATCCGTGCATTTGATGAAATAGGCATTCTTTAGGCGTACTTCATTGCCGGGGAACAGACGGAAATACTTGTTCGGCGGGTTCTCCATGAAGTCATCACGCTCAATGTAGATCTCACGGGAGAATGGAATCTGGCGGGTGCCCATGGCTTCATTCTCCACATTGTTCTCAATTTCGAACCATTCTGTCTGGTCTTCCGGATAGTTGGTGATAACTACCTTCAGCGGCCGCAGCACCGACATGGTCCGGGGAACCGTCAGCTTGAGATCCTCACGGATGAAATGCTCCAGCATCTGAAGGTCCACCAGGCCCTGGCTCTTGGAAATCCCCGTCTCATGCACAAAACTCCGAATTGCTTCCGGCGTATATCCACGGCGGCGGAGCCCGGAGATCGTCGGCATGCGCGGATCGTCCCAGCCGTCAACATGGCCTTCATCCACCAGCAGCTTCAGCTTGCGCTTGCTCGTGACTGTCTGGGCGAGATTGAGGCGCCCGAATTCATATTGATGCGGAGAAGCGGGCATCTCGCACTCGGCTACCACCCAATCATAGAACGGCCGTTGGTCCTCGAATTCCAGGGAGCAGAGGGAATGCGTCACATGCTCAATAGCATCCTCGAGCGGGTGCGCAAAGGTATACATCGGATAGATACACCATGTATCGCCCGTATTATGGTGATGGGTATGGGAAATCCGGTAGATGACCGGATCGCGCAGGTTGATGTTCGGTGAGGACATGTCGATTTTGGCACGCAGTACCTTTTCGCCATCCTTGAATTCACCTGCCCGCATACGGCGGAACAGATCCAGGTTCTCCTGGGTGCTGCGCTCCCGGTACGGGCTGTTCACTCCCGGTTCGGTCAGCGTACCGCGATGCTCACGGATTTGATCGGCGGTAAGGTCGTCCACGTAAGCTTTGCCTTTTTGAATCAGCAGCTCCGCTCTTTCGTACATTTCCCCGAAGTAATCCGAAGCAAAACGCAGCTCTTCCCATTCATAGCCGAGCCACTTCACATCTTCCTGAATGGAGTTCACGTATTCCGTATCTTCTTTGAGAGGATTGGTATCATCGAATCTCAGATGGGTCTTGCCGCCGAATTCATCAGCCAGGGTGAAGTTAATCCAGATTGCTTTGGCATGCCCGATATGTAAATATCCGTTCGGCTCCGGCGGAAAGCGGGTGACCACTTCCTTCACTTTTCCCGAGCTCAGATCTTCGGTAATGACATTCTTGATGAAATTGGAGGGTGTTCCACGGTTCTCCACAGTTATCAACCTTTCATTCTGTAATATTACTACTTCCTTGTATGAACATGTTTCCTACTAATATACCCGTTAACCGGGGAATGTTCAATAAAAGTCAAGAAGAAACGGCTGGGAGGTCCAGCCGCAGAGAACCAGCGGTTCAGGGCACTTTGACTTATTTCCCGGCTATGGAGTAGCATGGGGATTATAGGTATATGTATCTTATCACTGTTCGAGGAGGACTAATCCATGAAGCCAATTAAGCTGCCTAAAGAGCAGCGGGAGATCATTACAGAGAATATCCAGGCCTACTTTAAGGCGGAGCGCGGCGAGAACATCGGCCATCTGGCGGCGGACAGCCTGCTGGAATTCTTCCTTCAGGAGCTGGGACCGGCCATTTACAACGGGGCGCTGGGAGACTGCCGCACCCTGGTAGAACAGCGGATGCAATCGCTGGAGGATGACATTTACGCATTGGAATGGAAGAAACGCTAATCCTTGTGCCACAGAGGGGGCAGCTTCATGTTTAATTATGTCATTGATGAAGAGCTTATCCTGAAGTTGCTCTTGCCTGAGCATGCACGCCATATGTTTGCACAGGTAGAACGTTCGCGTACCCGGCTCAGACAATGGTTGCCTTGGGTAGACGGTGTGACAGAGCAGGCTCATTTGGAGACTTTTATCAAGAATTCCGTAAGACAGGGCAGCGAAAATGGCGGTTTCTCCGCCGGACTATGGGTCCGGGGTGAGCTGGCCGGGATCATCGGGTACCATGAGATTGACTGGCACAACCGCTCGGTCGGCATCGGCTACTGGCTCGGCGAAGGGTATGAAGGCAAAGGCTACATGACCAGCGCCTGCCGGGTCTTCGTGGATTACGCCCTGCTAGAAATGGATCTGAACCGCGTCGAAATCCGCTGCGCCACCGGCAACAGGTCAAGCCGGGCCATACCTGAGCGGCTGGGCTTTATATTCGAGGGCGTCATCCGCCAGGCCGAAAAGCTCCCGGGCGGCTATGTGAACCACGCTGTCTATGGCCTGCTGCGCAGTGAGTGGAAGCTGCTGGGATGAAAGATCTGAGCCATACAAATCCCCGGAGGACTTACTCCACCGGGGATTTAGCCTGACTATACACTTAATAGCCGCAATGAATCTGACCAGATGAAGTGTACAAAATACACTTAGCATCATTCGTTACTTTTCCTCCGCATCCAGCCAGCCCTGGAACTTCGCCCGCGTCACAGCAGACAGGGTTTTCAGCCGGGCAAGCTCCGTCAGGCCAGTCTTGTCCTTGCGTCCATGCTCCATCAGATAGAGCACCTGCTTGATAGGATAGCTACCCTCGCCGGTTTCTTTCTTGATGATTTTGTCGCCTGCGGCCACCGCACCCTCGCGCAGTACGCGGAAATAGAAGCCGCTGTATCCGGTATGCAGCACATGGGCCGGCATATCGGCCGGTCCATGTTTTTGCGCCAGCTTATAGCACGGAAAACGCGGCTGGCTAACCTGCAGCAGAGCTGAACCTATCTCGTACACATCCCCGATGCAGACTTCGGTCTCCAGCAGGCCGCTGGCTGTGATATTTTCACCAAAGGCCGAATACTCCAGATTCTTGCCAAGCCACCTCTCCCAATAGGCATAATGCTCAACGGGATACACGCACACTGCTTTGTCGGGGCCGCCGTGATTCACAAGATCCGCTTGTCCGTCTCCGTCGAACCCCTCAGAATGAAGCTGCACCCTGCCTGCTGCAGGCAGTTTATAAATCCCTGTTTCCAGCGGCTTGCCCCGGTAATCCACCGTCTTCGGCTTGCCTACATTAAGCGAGATGACTTCCATTCCTATTCCCTCCGATCAGTATGCAGCTCATAAAGACCTCATCCACATAACGTCCGCCGAGATAGAACTCTTCATGCAGCCGGCCTTCTTCCACAAACCCGCATTTGCGGTAGAATGCAAGCGCAGGCTCATTGCAAGACAGCACACGCAGACGCAATTTGCGGATTCCATTCTCCGCTGCGTGACTTTTGATCGCCTGTATCAGCTGGCTCCCAACACCCTGTCTCTGAAACCGGGGGTGAACGGCAATATTGACCTCACATACATGACGGTTGCTCTCCATGCCACTGGGGCAGCCAAAGCCGACATAACCGCACAATTCATCATCCTGCAGAGCTACCAGCTGCGAACCGGGCGGAGCATGCATCAGATAATCCTCGCGCGAGCGCCACATTAACGGTCCGGGTGTTGTGTCCTCGGTCCAGATCATATTATCAAGAACAATCAGCTCCCGGGCATCCTTGAATTCCGAGGGCCGGATCGTTAAAGCATCCCTGTTCAGTTGTTGCATCGCTTTACACTCCTTGCCTTACTCTAATCACCCGGAAATGGGCTACCCTATTCCTGTACGGATTCCCACTTGAGGAATTATGCTGTATTCCGTTCAAGTGTACGGGACATGCGGTTGATGTATGCATGGAATCCGAAGAACCCTACAGACAGAACAGCCATCCCGCAAGCCAGCCACCCCGTCGGTGCAAGCCCTCCGCTGTCAAACTGGACGCCCAGCAGATAAGGCCCGATCACTCTGCCGACCGCGCCAATTCCGCCACTGAGTCCCAGATAGAATGGGGCACTATGGCCGGAATGATCTGAAATGAACGAAGGCATCGCGGGAGAGATCAGCATCTCTCCAAGTGTGGCCAGCACCATCGCCAGCAGCAGGCCCGGGTAGCTTGGCATAAGCAGGATTACCGCATAGCCGGCCAGATAGAACACTGCGCTTGTTGTCATCTGTGCCGTAGAGGTTGCCGCGAACCAGCGTTTGATCAGGCTGACTAGCGGCTGGGCGGCAAAGATCAGAATTCCGTTCAGCGTCCACAGGAAGCCGTAGGTCTGCTTCGGCCAGCCTTCCGAGATAATGAACGGGGATACGCCGGCATTCCAGATCGAATTCCCGATCAGCAGAAACATTGAACCTATTGCCATGAACAGGTAAATCCGCGTGTGGCCCATGAGCCTCCAGCCGGATTGTTCTGTCTGTGATTGTCTTCTGAGATGCTGTTCATCAGGTGCTGCTGTTCCCACTCTGCGTAAATAAAAAAAGAAAAATACGGCAAACACCGCCGAGGTCACTCCGTTCAGCACGAAACTAAGCATATAGTTGCCCAGAAATCCGCTAAGTGACGTTCCGATGGCTACTCCTATATTATTGCAAACATAGATGATGTTAAACAGCTCCGAACGCTGCTCGGCAAAGCGGAATCCGACGAAGGCCTGGATTGCCGGCAGAGACAGGGAGTTGAACAATCCGAATAATCCCATCAAGATGATGAACAGATGCCAGTTGCTGCTTGCCGCAGGAATGGAGAATAAGGACAAGGCAGTCAGGGCAAGAGCCCCCACAATCAGGCGGTTAACACCGACTTTATGATAGAGTGAGCCACCCAGAAGCTGGCCGGCAATCCCGCCGAGCGCCTGAACAAGCAGCACGATACCGGCATCCTTCATGCTTCGGCCCAGCTCATCAAATACATACATGGTCACAAGCGGCCACATGAGCGCGCTGCCGGTTGCGTTGATCAAGCTGGCAATAAGAAATACTTTAACTTCCTTAGGATAACCTTGCAAAAATTTCATATTTTGTCTTTCATCCCCTGTAAACCTCATGTCATTAATTCATCCAGTATCATCCCAAAACAGGGTCAAGAGCAAGCATATGAACTAACGCTTTATCGCGTCACCCGGGCAAAACAATTTTACTCAAATTAAACAGATTCCTCTGCGGACTGCACTTCTTCTCTTCGCTTCACTTCAACGGTTGCTGAGAAAAAAGTGGCCCCATTGCCCATATCGCTCAGCCGGTCCGGTGTCAGTACGTTAACCCTCTGTCTGCGCCTTTTACCTTCCCACCAAAGCCCCTGGCTGATTACAGTGCCCGGAAGCATTTTGTCCGTTACCATTGCCCACAGCTCAATACTGCCCCGGCCGTTATACACGGTCAGTTCGTCACCGTCGGCAATGCCTCTTGCCACTGCATCTGCAGGATGAATCTGCAGCGTAGGCCGCTTCTCCATGCACTGGTGCTTCTCCACATTGGAGAAGGTGGAGTTCAGGAAATTATGGTTCGGCGGTGACACGAACATCAGAGGATACGCTGTCCCCGGCTGCGGCAGCCGTTGACCGTCATAGCCTTCCTTCAGCGGCATGTATGTTGGCAACGGAGGGAGCCCGGCAAGCTCCATAGCTTTGGAATAGAGCTCGATTTTGCCGGATGGTGTAGGTAGATGTTCCAAATAATCCGCCTGTGGAGACATATCCAGCTTCACGAACCGTTCCGCCTGAAGCCGCTCCAGCGTGACTCCGTTCATATACGGGTTGCGCGGATGATCGAGCGCCTGACGGATCATATCATATTCAGAATCGCTAAATGCCGCTGCATCAAAGCCCATCGCCCGTCCAAGCAGCGAGAACACTTCCATATTGCTTTTGCATTCACCCGGTGCATCCAGCACAGGCTCCTGGAGCTGCATATAGTGATGCCAGTATGAACCGTACAGATCCACATTCTCAAGTGTGGAGGTTGCAGGCAATATGATATCGGCATAAAGAGCTGTGTCAGTCATAAACAGATCATGTACGACTGTGAACAAATCCTCGCGGGCAAATCCCTTGCGTACTCGCTCCGCATCGGGAGCCACTACCACAGGATTGCAGCAGTAGACGAACATGCCCATGACTGGTTGCTCTTTCATCTCCAGCGCTTCGCCGATCCGGTTCATATTGATCGTGCGTGTCCCGCGGTTCGGACGCAGATCGGGACGCGTCAGCGCACGGGCGTTCGTTGCGGTGTAGCCCCCGTTCGACTTGATCGCTCCGCCCCCGGTCTTCAGCCAAGCACCTGTAAGGGCCGGCAGACAAGCAATCGTGCGCACATTCATACCGCCGTTATCATGGTGCTGCAGGCCATTGCCGATGTGGATATGCGATACCTTGGCTTCGCCGTACAGCCTGGCCAGCTTCTCGATATCTGCCGCCGCAATGCCAGTAATCTCTGCTACCCGCTCAGGCGGATAGGCAAGCACATGTTCTCGCAGCTCATGATGCCCGGTTGTATAGCGCTCCAAAAATGCTTCATCCGTCATCCCGTCCCTGAACAGGATATGCATCATCCCCAGGGCAAGGGCTGTATCCGTCCCGGGATACAGAGGCAGGAACCAGTCTGCCCACTGCGCCGTACGGTTGCGGTGCACATCGATTACAACCACCTTCGCCCCCCGCTTGCGCGCCTGTTCGGCATAGACGACCTGATGCATATTGGTACTTACAATATTGCCGCCCCAGACAATGATCAGATCCGCATGGACCGTATCCTCCGGACTCGTCCCGCCATTGAATCCCATCGTATATTTCCAGCCGGCCGTACCCGCTGCACTACAAATCCCCTGCTCCAGACGGCTTGCGCCCAGCGCATTAAAAAACCTCCGGTCCATCCCGTCCACGCTAAGCACCCCCATATTGCCATAAAAGCTGTACGGAAGAATGCTCTCCGGCCCATGAGAGGCCGACAATTCCTTGAAACGGCCGGCTATTTCGCCGATGGCCTCATCCCAGCTGATCGGTGTGAAAGAGCCGCTTCCTTTCGGCCCAGTACGACGCAGTGGCTGCAGCAGACGTTCGGGATGATGCACCCGCTCAGCCATATGCCGCACCTTGTTGCAGATCGCCCCTTTGGTCACCGGATGCTCGGGGTTGCCTTCCACTTTAATAATTTTGCCATTCTGCTTATGCACTAGCAGTCCGCATGTGTCAGGGCAATCCAGCGGACATACCGCCGGAAAAACCCCATCTCCGCTGTAACTCATGGGCGTAAGTCCTCCCTTATCGCTTGAATATGTATATTCTATAACCGCACTTCTTCCACGTAAAGAAAATAGGGAAAAACCAGCTGATTCGTTCCAATTGTGCCAGGGTAATAGAGCATATGAAACACTCCCTATGAATTCGCCGTGAGCCCGATTTCGTTCCCCCGAGTCGGAATTGCACGGCGAATTTTATATTGTCTGCATTTCAAAAAAAAAAGCACTCCCTCATAGATTGCAGGGAGTGTCTGTATAACCGTCCCGGCCCATGGGGTCCGGGAGTATTTTATGCGTGCTTCTTCACACCGGCAGCAGAAATGCCTTCTACGGATTGAACAGCTGCTGGCGCCTTACGCAAGTAAGCCATCCAGTAGGCCAAAGCGACGAAAATCGCACCACCTGTAAGGTTGCCTAACCAGACCGGGGCAAAATTGCCGAAATACTGGGACCAGGTGAAGTGACCTTCAAATATGGCAGCAGGAATAAGGAACATGTTAGCTACAACGTGCTGGAAGCCGATTGCCACAAACGCCATGGTCGGAAACCAGATCCCGAGGATTTTACCGCTGAAATTATCTGCTCCGTAAGAGAGCCATACCGCCAGCGCAACGAGCCAGTTACAACCGATACCTGATACAAAAGCCTGCAAGAAAGTGGCGTCAATCTTGTGTCCTGCCATATCTACCAGTTTATCCAGATACACACCATCTGCAGTGAGGCCGACAATGTGACCAAAGAAATAAGCGACGAACAAGGCACCAGCGAAATTGCTGATCGTAATCAGCACCAGATTCTTGAACATTTCCCATAACGAAATCTTCTTCGCCATAAAGGCCAGCGGCACCGCCATCATATTCCCGGTAAGCAGTTCCCCTCCGGCCAGCAGCACCAGGATTAGACCTACCGGGAACACGGAAGCTCCGATAAAAGTGGCAATAGAACCCCATTCCTTCGGTGCGCCTGCGATAACGCGAATATCCAGCAAAAATCCGAGCGCAATGAACGCTCCCCCCAAGAAGCCAAGAATAAGTACGGAACTGAGCGGATTATGTGCTTTCTTGATCCCGTTCTCTACCGTGACTTCGGCAATCCCCTGCGGTTTGTTATAAGCCATGATTCCTATCCCCTTCTAATTACTTAAAATTTGTTCCTTTATGCCATTGTAGCGTGTCAACAATCACATTTACGTGATGAATATCACTCTTGCAAAGACTAAGTGAAAGTTTTCACTGACATGTCAAATTTATAAGGACACCATTCTGATTCTCCTATGGAATCTTAAAAAACATATTTTTCTGTTCATCTTCGGGCAATCTTAATTATCGTTCCAATTGTACCGATATCTCAATTAAGGAGGTGATGCGCTGTTCTCAGAATAACTGAAAAAGACGCATACATAAGAATGAACAACTTGCGGCGTCTCATCTTGGCTCTGCTATGCCTGATCCTGCTCGGAGCTGTAGTATTTCCTCTACCCGCAAGAGCCGGGCACACTCCATTTGTGGATACAGAGCGAAGTTATGCTCATCAAGAAATTGATTACCTGTTCTATAGGGGGATCGTCGAGGGTTACGGAGATTCTATGTTCAGACCATTGAAACCCATTACCCTTGCTGAGATGAGCGCCTTGATGTCCAGGGGATTATCTCTTCCTGTTACTAACGGGGAGTACCCCTTAGCAGCGGAGAACGTACAGAAATGGGCACTCCCTTCCATACGTTCACTCTTATCCGCAGGTATCCTGAAGGACCAGACGATACGCGGAAGTAGTCTTATTACCCGCGAGAGCTTGGCGGTATGGTATGTACGGGCACTCGGACTATATGATCAGGTCCGGCAAACGGGTCATATGCCAACCTTTAAAGATGCATCTTCTATTTCGGAAGAGGCTCGGACAAGCGTCTGGGCGGCCCAAGAACTCCACCTATTCCAAGGTGATGAACAGCAACGGTTTAATCCGAAGGAATGGGTTGACCGCCAATGCGCCGCCAAAGTAACCACACAGGTGTACCTTTTGCTTAAGGACAGACAGCAGATACAAAATCTGCTTAAGCCTGGAAATGCAATACCGGGAGATCCATCACTGCAATTGCCACAGGAAACCGTAATTCCCAAAGCTACAGTTATGGAAAATAGAGACATTTCCGATCCGCAATATCCAGTTCATTCAGATGCGCCAACACCGGTTCCATCGGCTTCACCTGAATTGCCAACACCAGCTCCGTCTGCTTCACCTGAACCGCCATCACCGGCTCCGTCTGCTTCACCTGAACTGCAAACACCGGCTCCACCAGCGTTTAAAACAGTAGATTCTATACATGTGACTACCGATTCCATTGATGCTTCATTTAATGTATCGGTAGATAGTTGGAAGCTGGCTTATGTGACCGCGGATGTATATGGTACGGAGATCACACCGGATCTTTTGCCGCCAGACCTCAAAGTATCGATTACAGATGACTATTCCATTCTGGCACCTGACGGGACGATAGCAAGATTCTATAACATCCCGGGGCCGGGAACGGTCATCCACGGTCTGATCCGGCTCAGTTCCAACCTTGCTAATTTCAGCACTGCAAGCAACTTCGAGCTTAGGGTAAAACCGGCCGAGTACAACTCCACTTCATATTTCACGGTATCATTGCTGCTGGAAGATACGGGGGCCTCCGCTACAACCATAGCTGAGATGGAGACCATGCGGGATTCACTCGCAACCATTGACCCCAATCTGCGTGTAACCTGGGCAATGGACAGCCGGTTCGTATTCGATGAAACCCAGCGGCCCCAACTGCACAAAGTGCTTGAATATGTGGATCTTTATGGAGATGAGGTTGGGATCGCATCCGGTTATCCCAATAACATTTATAATCTGTCCCAATGGATTACAGAGATGAATTCGTGGCTGTACATGTACAGATATAATGCGCTTAATGCCCTGCATCAGGGTGGTACTAACGGAGATCCGTCAGTATGGCTGAGCATACCTGACAAGTATCGTCCCAAATCACTATCCACCTATGCCATCAATCCCGAGCAGGCTGCATGGCTAAAAGAAAACTTCCAGATTGATGCGTTCATGGGCTGGGCAGCCACACAGTATAACGTGGGACAAATGTCTGCAGACGGATCACCGTTGATGCCTTACTGGTCACACATCGATAATCCGATGGTGCCCGCGCAGGATGTGGCTACAAACAGTGGCAGTATATTTATGAATTCACTTAGCATTGATCCTATCGGCTCCCGCTACACCTCAGGAGCATCTAGATGGACACTGCATCCTGCAGATCCATTTGTAATGGAGATGACGGCAGTGCCCCAGCTGCATCTGGCTTCACAATATCTCAACAATCCTTTTCTTAACCTAAATACGGTCAATTACCTCTCACTGGTGATTGGTACGAATTGGGTGCTCAGAACACCCGGTCTGGATGTAACCTGGCAGGATTTCATCAGCAGATTCCCTAAAGACAATGGCGTAAAAATATTAGGCGTCCATGATCTGGCGGAAATCTACAAAACAAAAAGTGCCAACACGAATGATCAGTCTGAATTCACGCTGATGTTCCGGGGCTCAGGGTACACAACGGCCACTGGAGAGAATTCTCCAGCGGATCTGCAGTATTTATGGACAGAAACTGCAACAGAGCGTATCATTCTTGCCAAAAAAGACAGCGAACCTTCCTGGAGAATCATTGACTTCACGGACTACTTCAGGCTACCCGTCGCAAAACTACCGTATACGACCAATGGGATAGCAGATGATATCAGCTACATTACAGGGAGAAACTACAAATTGAATCCCTCGGCTCCGTTAACCCCACTTGAAATCGAACGGGTGCGAAGCCGGCTGGAAGCCCTGAAGTTCAAGGATGACATCAGCTACCAGTAGCCGGTAAGAGAGGCTAGACAACAAAACGCCCTGTTCAACCTTTTCCAGGTTGAACAGGGCGTTTTTCATTTTCTAAGCTTATACAGTCACTGTTTCTCTAACCGCCACATTCTTCGGCAACGCCTGAAGTCCGGCAGTATTCAAGAAATTCCAAGGTTTGTTGTAGTGCGGCTGGAAGAAGAAATCCATGAAGGCCAGCTGGTCAACGGTCATTTTATTCTGAATGCAGACCGATACGGTATTGATCGATTGCGTCAGATCCATCTTGGACATGATCTGTGCGCCGAGAATGCGGCGGGTCGAGCGGTCATAGACCACTTTTAGCTGCACCTGTTCGACAGTTGGCATGAACTCGGGACGATAGTTGTCAATCAGCAGTACACTCTCGGCATCCATACCTTCCGCTTTGGCTGCGTCTTCTGTCAGTCCGGTTCCGGCAATATTATCTTCATAAATCTTAATTCCCGAGGTTCCCTGTGTACCCATATAAGGGGTGGTCTGCGATACCAGGTTGCGGGCTACCAGCGTTCCCATGCGTACAGCATTGGTTGCGAGCGGAATATAAGCATGTTTGCCGGTTGGATTATAATGAATCGCGCAGCTGTCACCGGCGGCATAAATGTCCGGAAGGCTAGTCTGCATATAGTC
This sequence comes from Paenibacillus diazotrophicus, assembly GCF_042610465.1. Taxonomy (NCBI): domain Bacteria; kingdom Bacillati; phylum Bacillota; class Bacilli; order Caryophanales; family Paenibacillaceae; genus Paenibacillus; species Paenibacillus diazotrophicus. The sequence goes on along the minus strand of NZ_JBGJZN010000003.1, from coordinate 416,446 downwards.
ATTAACGATAATCGCGCCATTCGGCAGCATATCCACTTTACCCTTTAGCAGCTCGGTATTCGGACGGAAGCCGATACACAGGATAACCAGGTCCGTCTCATGCTCGCCTTTGCTGGTGATCACTTTGGTCACTTTGCCATTCTCACCAACGAACGAACTAACCTTCTCGCCAAGCGCCAGGGTAATTCCGTGTTCCTCCAGCGATTTTTGGATCGGAGTGGTGAATTCTTCGTCCAGATATTTGCTCAGGATACGCTCTTCGCCGTCAATCAGCGTAACCTGCTTACCGTTCATTTGAAAAGCCTCCACCAGCTCGACTCCGATGTACCCGGCACCGACAACAGTAATTCTGTCTACCTGCTGTGCTCTTTCGATGATGGTGTTGGAATGATTGTAGTTCTTGGAGAGGAGAATACCGTCAAGCTCCATGCCTTCCAGCTTGGGAACAATCGGCCATGATCCGGTAGTCATGATCAGCTTGTCGTAGGTGTCATCGAATTCCTGTCCTGTCGCCAGATTACGGGCACGCAGCGTTTTGCGGTCTGTATCAATCTGAATGACTTCGTGACGCATGTTCGTCTTCACACCAAGCTCAGCCAGCTTTTCCGGTGACGAATAGAACAGGCCCTGCGGGTCTTTGATGACTCCCCCCACATAAAGCGCGATTCCGCATGACAGGAAAGAAATATTATCATTGCGTTCATACACGGTAATCTCGGCATCAGGGTAAAGCTGGGCGGTGTTTACGATTGCTGCGGTTCCGGCATGGGTACATCCTACGACTGCTACTTTCATGGTTTGTTCCTCCTCCAAATTGGGTCATTCATTTATTTTTTTGTTTGGATGTGATTTATTTCACTTTGTACACTGATTATATTGTGATTTTTCTCACATTACAAGTCCTTTTGTGATTTTTCTCACATTGTTCACATTTGATGCGGATAAATTCTGCGGTGCTTCTTCTGTACACCTGCATTAGTTTTCCCCCGAGCAGGCACATTATGTCTGCAGGGTAGCAGGAAGGACTAGGGAATCTCTTTGATACCGGAGGCCGGCAAGCTACGCAGCAAAGCCCCCGCACCTCTGCATAATCTGCAGTGATACGGGGGCTGAAGGTGAATCAGAATGAACCTGTTCTATACTAAACCGTTAATAACGCCATCTGTGGCTACCTGTATGCCTTCTGCCGCCGGTTTGGCCGGAAGTCCGGGCATAGTAACAATATTGCCGGTGATGACCACCGCAAAACCTGCTCCAAGCGACAGCGTAATATCGCGGACACCCATGGTGAAGCCTTGGGGTGCTCCCAGCAGTCTTGGCTGGTCCGAGAAAGAGTACGGATTCTTCGCCATACAAACCTGAAGCCGCTGAAGGCCGTGTTTCTCTATGAGGCTCAGGCTGCGTTTCGCCGCTGGTGAGAAGGCCACTTCGGCACCACGGTAGATTTCAGTAACGATTGTATTGATTTTGGCCGGGATATCCAGATTGTCGTCATACAAAGGAGCAAATGTCGATGCTTGACCTTCTCCCCGTTCCAGGAGCTTCTTAAGCTCCATGGCGAGTTCGATCCCTCCAGCACCGCCTTCTGCCCATACTTTTGAGATGGCTGCTGGTACACCCAGACGGCGGCAGGCCTCCAGCACATCGTTAATCTCTGAAGGGGCATCGCCCTCGAAGTGATTAAGCGCCACAAGGACTGGAACACCGAATTTACCCAAATTTTCAATATGCCGCTCCATGTTAGCAATACCGGAGAGCAACGCTGCCCGGTTCGTCGTGTAGAGCTCGTCTTTATGGACACCGCCGTTGTATTTCAGTGATTTCACCGTAACTACCAGCACAGCCGCAGCGGGCGTGAGTCCGGCTTGGCGGCATTTGATGTCCATGAACTTCTCTGCACCCAGATCCGCACCGAACCCTGCTTCGGTCACGACCACATCTCCCAGCTTCAGTGCATAACGGGTACCGATTACACTGCTGCAGCCGTGTGCGATATTGGCAAAGGGGCCACCGTGCACGATAACCGGCGTGCCTTCCAGCGTCTGTACCAGATTGGGCTTCACGGCTTCCTTCAGCAGCGCAGCCATGGCTTCCACTGCCCCGATATCATTAGCCGTCACCGGCTGCCCCGACTGATCATATCCGACCAGCATGCGGCTGAGCCGGTTTTTGAGATCGGCAAGATTGTCACACAGACACAGCACGGCCATAATCTCTGAGGCTGTCGTAATCTGAAATCCGCTCTCCCGCACTGGACCATTGCCATCGCCGAGGCCGGTGACAATGCTGCGAAGGCTGCGGTCATTCATATCCATAACGCGTTTCCAGACTATACGCTGGGGATCAAGTCCCAGCACATTGCCTTGGAAAATATGATTGTCAATCATGGCCGACAGCAGATTATGCGCCGAGGTTACCGCATGTATATCGCCTGTGAAATGCAGGTTGATCTCATCCGCGGGAACAATCTGCGCTTTACCTCCACCCGTGGCTCCGCCTTTCATGCCCAGACATGGACCAAGCGAGGGTTCACGCAGTGCAGCTACAGTCTTGATTCCCGCCGCATTCATTGCCTGGGACAGCCCGATCGTCGTTAGCGTTTTCCCTTCGCCTGCCGGGGTCGGATTCATCGCGGTGACCAGCACCAGCTTTCCGTCCGGCTTATGCTTAAGCACTTCCCAAAGGGATGGCGACAGCTTGCTCTTATATTTGCCGTACAGCTCCAAATGTTCCTCATCAATCCCTGCTGCCGATGCCACCTCAGTAATTAACTTCATGCCGTTATAAGACCCTCCTGCCGTTATTGTCCTGCATCATACTTCCCTTTATACAACTATCTATGATGTACCTATTCCTCTTCAAAGAATACAGTGTCTGTGAAAAGCGTCAAGGATAATTTTCATAAGCCGTAACTGCAAAAACCCCCTGAACACAGCAATTGCCGTCATTCAGGGGGTGAAAGAATCCGTAACTTAGAGCAAGGCTTCGATCTGTTCCTTCATGCTTTCGGGGGATTCCTTCGGCTCCACACGGGCTACCACATTGCCGCTGCGGTCCACGAGAAACTTAGTGAAGTTCCACTGGATGTCACTGCTCTCGCCATCTCCCGGCTGCTGGCCCTTCAAATACTGAAAGAGCAGACTGGCCTCCGGCCCGTTCACATCCACTTTGGCGAAAACAGGAAATGTGACGCCGTAATTCATCTGGCAGAACGCTTCCGCTTCTTCACTGGTTCCCGGCTCCTGCCCGGCAAATTGGTTACAGGGAAAACCTAATACCACTAACCCCCGGTCTCCATACTGCTCATAGAGCTTTTGCAAATCCCCGTATTGTGGTGTAAGTCCGCATTTGCTGGCCGTGTTGGCAATCAGCAGTACCTTACCTTCATAATCCTTGAAAGGGACTTCTGTACCCGATGGCTTCACTCCGGCAAAACTGTAAATGGACATTCTGCATCCTTCCCTTCATCCGTGGATTGATCAAACGGCTATGCACTGTACAGCCATCCTTCATCTTACCTTATGACCGGAGGAATACAAAATACAGATAGCGTGCCCGGACAAGACAATATTTCGCTACCCCTTACGTCTGGGACAATCCGCAGGCGCCGGCAATCAGCCGGAGAGACTTCAGTTTATCTTCATATCTGTGCATTGGCATGGCGAACATTATTTCCTCACAGCGGTATTCCTCCATAAGGGAAATAAACTTCTGCCGCACCTCCTCCGGCGATCCGAGGATTGTCCGCTTGCGGTTCTCCTCAATCCGAAAGCGGTCATACGGTGTATAGTTGTAGCTCAGTGCCGTTTCCACAGAAGGTATGCCTGTCGAGACATGGCCCTTTTCAAGCAGAACCACGGACAGGTCCATGCTGGCCGCCAGTCTATCCGCTTCTGCAGAAGTCTCAGCACAGACGGCAAACACCGATACTAGTGCCCGGGGAGCATGGGAAGCAGGAGACGGGTGAAAACAGGTCTGAAAAGTATGTACCGCCTCGCCGCCTCCGTCACTGTTAATGAACGCGGCATAGGCGAAACGGACGCCCATCTTCGCTGCAAGAGCTGCGCTGTCCCCGCTGGACCCGAGGAGCCAGAGCTCCGGCGCGGTACTGACCTCCGGACAGGCCTCCAGCCCGGCAAAGCGGTGTGTCTCATCCGCACCGCCGTACAGATAGCTGAGCAGATCCCTGATCTGCAATTCATAAAGCTCTGCGCCTCCTGTCCGGTTCTCCTGAAGCGCTCTTGCAGCAAGTGCTCCTCCTCCTGCGGCTCTGCCGAGTCCAAGATCGATTCGTCCTGGATATAGAGCTTCGAGCACACGGAAGTTCTCGGCAACCTTGTACGCGCTGTAATGGGGAAGCAGCACGGCTCCCGAACCAATACGGATATTTGAGGTGATTGCAGCCAGATGGGTCATCAGTATCTCGGGACTTGAACCAGCCAAACCGCGCGCGGCATGATGCTCGGACACCCAGAAGCGGTGATAGCCCAGCCGGTCAGCCTCCCGGGCAAGGCTTGCGGTCTGGGCGATAGCCTCGGCGGGTGTGCAGCCCTCAGAGACCGGGGATTGATCCAATATGCTTAATTTCATAGAATGTGCATCTCCAAGTCAGGGAATGGTTGACTTCCTCCATTATATCACCCCGTATCCCCGCCTTCTGCAGTATTTCCCGAACCCCATCCGGCAAAAATCCGCCCCGCTAACGGGACGGAAATCTTCCATACTTATGAATTAAAGTTCCAATGCCACAGCACGGGCCCATCCTCTTACCGGGCCAGCTTCACAAGCATGTGGGCCAGCCGGTGGCGTTCTTCCTTGGTCCCCACCTTCCACAGCTCCTGCAGCAGCTTCTCCTCACTGTTACGGGGTTCTTCATGTTTGGCCAGGTAGTCTGCGATTTTTTCCGCTGCCACCGCCAACTGCTCTTCACCCAGACCGATTTTCTGTGCCAGATGAATGCGTTTTCCTAAATAGGCCTTAAATTCCTCAAAATTGTTCAAGATGACCTCTTTTTGTTCGGGATCAATCCGGTCCAAGGCGTCATTCACTTTGCCCATCGTTACCATTCCGTCCTTGCTCACAACATGATTATGTTCAGACATTCAAAATCCCCCTTCCAGTGGAAATTTGATAGGTTTCCCACTACTTAACCAGGGGCCGGACAGATGAACCAAATAGACCTTATGAGCTTCCCCCGCTGAAATAAGTACATAATCCCGGCCTAAACGCATCTTCAAACGAACATTTCACACATGGTGATCCAGGCCTGGATGAGCAGATGCAAAAAAGCACTGCAACCCTTCCTCATTACGAAGAGCTGCAGTACTTAAAATGATCTTATTTTGACACCGGTACCGCGTCAAAATATTCTTCCAGCGTAATGCCTCTCTCTGCAATGGATACTGCGATTTCCTTGCCTACGTAACGGACATGCCAAGGCTCGTACATGTATCCTGTAATCGCCTGTTTGCCTTTGGGATAACGGATGATGAAGCCGTACTCCGCCGCATGGTCCGCAAGCCAATTAGCTTCCTTTGTTCCGGCAAAACAGCTTTCGGCGGCGCATTTGCCGTCAGTGCCGGACAGATCGATGGCCAAACCTGTCTGATGCTCACTGTGTCCAGGCACGGCACTGTAAGTACGGGCCTTCTCTTCGCCATCCCTGGCTACATAATTGTTGAACAGGCGGGTCTGCGTAGCTTCGGAACGGTATCCGGAAACCCCGGCCAGGTGTACGCCATCTTCCTTCGCTCCAGCGAACATCTTCTCCAGCGCGGTAGCCGCGGTCTGGCGCAGCATCCGCTTCTCAATCTTTTCCGAGAAAATAAACGGCACGTCCGGATAGACCAGATCGGCCGGTTTATAGCCCTCCGGAAGCTTGTACTGCTTATTAATGATTGCCTCCAGACTCTCCGGCTCGGCAGCCGTAAGCTCCGCTGCCGGACCGCCTGAGCCGGCGCTGCCGGTATCAGAAGGTTTATCGGTCGCGGTCGTTGTTGCGGTTGCGGTCGCTGTTGCAGTTGCCGCTGGTGAAGGCTCTGCACTTGGCTGATTGCCGGATGGGTCCGGCTTGTCCGCAGGTGCTGTAGAAGGCTCCGTCCCTGAGTTCACACCGGACTCCGGTATGTCAGAGGCTGTAGCCGAAGGCTCGGGGGCTGTGCTTGGCTGCGCTTGAAGTTCCTCACCCGTGCCGGCAGAGGCCCCCTCTTCCTGTGAAGCCGATGGCGAAGGTGAGGTATATTTACCGATTCCCCAGCCTACAGCAATGATGATGATAAGCAAAATAACGATTTTGGCGGTCTTAGACATATGCCGTGTTTCCTCCCACAAAGTTTATGAATGTTTCACCCGGTGCCATACATTAGAAACTCAACTCTATTATAGACAAGCATTGTATCCAAAATGTTTCAAAATCTTAAACGGACCTGCACAGGCCGGCAGACAGCCGAAAAAAAATGTTACCACAGCACGCCAGCCGTAGCTGACCGTCCTATGGTAACAAGTCTCAAAGCTGAAATCCAGCACCTTTATCTGGACGAACCGCGACCGCCGCGCGAGCCGCCAGAACCGTTGCCACGGCCACCGCGCGCCGAAGCATTCCCGCCGCTGCTGCGTCCGCCCGAGCCAAAGCCGCCTTTGGCGCCTTTGCCGCCCTTGGAACCACCGCGTGAGCCGCCGCCTTTGGCTGGCGCTGCTGCACTCCAGCCGCCGGCATCATTGCTGCGGGCTACGTTCGCTCTATGCTTAGGGCTGGCCTGAGCGCCGCCCGGGTTATACCCGCTGCCCGAGCCTGCCCCTTTGGAGGCTCCATAGCTGAAGCCTCCGGCTTCCGCACCACGTGCAACGTTGGTGCTGTAGCCGCTGCTTGGGCCGCCACCCGTACCGGCGGCCCCTCTGCCGCCGCGCGTGCCGGCGGCTTTCCCTCCGGCTGCTGAATCTGCAGCCGGGTTACTGCGGGCGTCGAAGCTGCCGTAGCCGCCGCCCGGTCTTGGCTTCGCCGCGCTTTTGCCGGCGGATTCACCGCCTTTTGGCGCAGCCGCGCCATAGGCGCTGCGCTTGCCGCCAGCCGCAGCGTCGCGGCTGCGACCTTCGGCAGGCGCGCCCCAGCCGCCTGCTTCCTTGCTACGGCCGCCCGCTTCCTTGCCGCGGCTGCCTGCCTCCTTGCCGCGGCCGCGTCCGCCCGGCCGTGCACCGGCTTCAGCGCGCGGTGCTCCGCCGCTGCGTCCCTGGCCGCGCCCGCTGCGTCCGCCGCGGGCTGCTTCCGGTGCGGCGTTCTGGCGTCCGCCGCGAGGCGAGCCGCCGCCAGCCTGCACGGAGGTGAATTCGCCTACGCCGAATTCATCCTTCTCGTACCGGCGGCGGTCCAGCCGCTGGGAAATGCCGTGCTCGATCAGGTCGAGCCCGGCGCGTTCGCGCGGCGAAGAGAACGTGATCGCCAGTCCCTTGCCGCCTGCGCGGCCGGTCCGGCCGATCCGGTGAATGTAGCTGTCCGCATCCAGCGGCAGATCGAAATTGAAGACATGCGTGATGCCCTCTACGTCCAGACCCCGGGCAGCCACGTCCGTAGCCACCAGAAGCTGAAGCTTGGCTTCGCGGAACCGCTTCATAACAGCTTCACGTTTGCCCTGAGACAAATCGCCGTGCAGCTCGTCGCAATCATAGCCTGCCGCCTGCAATGCTTCATTCAGCTTCGAGACCCGGCGCTTCGTCCGGCAGAAAATAATCGCCAGGTAAGGACGGTCCCGCTCGATCAGCGCAATCAGCGCTTCTTCCTTGTTGCGGTCAGAGCATTCCACGACCTGCTGGCGGATGTTGTCCAGCGGAATAGGTGAACCGCTTTTAATAATGATATCCAGCGGTTCTTTCATGTAATTGCTGGCCAGCCGCTTGATCGGATCCGGCATTGTCGCAGAGAACAGCATCGTCTGGCGGCGGTAAGGCACAGCCGTTATGATCGTCTCCACATCCTCCAGGAATCCCATATGCAGCATTTGGTCGGCTTCGTCCAGTACAAGCATTTTGACCCCGTTCAGATCGAGGGTTTCCCGGCGCATATGATCCAGCAATCTGCCCGGAGTCCCGATAATCAGATGTCTGCCGCCTTCCAGCTTGCGCAGCTGTTTCTCCACGTCCTGACCGCCGTAAACCGCCAGAATTTTCACACCGGTATGGCGTGCCAGCTTGCGCGCTTCCTCTGTAATCTGCAGTGCCAGTTCGCGTGTCGGCGCCATAATGAGCGCCTGCGGATACGCCTGCTCCACACGGATCTTGTCCATAATCGGCAGCAGGAAGGCCAAAGTCTTCCCTGTTCCCGTCTTGGCTCTTGCAATAACGTCCAGCCCCTGCACCAGCGGCGGAATCGCTTCTTCCTGCACCGGCGTTGGCTTCACGATACCTTGACCCTGAAGCAGACCGTTCAATACTTCAGATACTCCTAATTCTTTAAAACCCGCCATAGTCTCCACCTCACAATTTTCTTTAATGTTGTTCAATTCATATCACTATAGTCATCCATTTTCTGGAGTAATGTTAGCATGTTGCGGTTGCCGCCCGCGGCGTATAGCCACGTTTTCAAGCAGAAACGGCTTTGCCGTCCTGTAAGCGGACGGACCGTTTCGGCCGGAAATATAAGGATAATGTATAGCGTGTCTAAACATATAAATTCTTATATTTCAAACAAAAGCGGAAGAACCCCGTCACCGGAGCCCTTCCGTCTCACTAGCCGCCCTTTAGCCCTGCAGATATGCGGTCCAAGGTTCGGTTTCTGGGGCAGCAGCGATCCACCGGACGTTCAGACGGCATTCCATTTGCGTTCCATTACACTCTATACGGATAGCTTCTTATAGGAATAAGAAGTTAACTTATACATTGTACTTGATCCAGCAGGGTTTGTGTGCATCTGCTGAAGAATATTTATTCATTTTCAAGTTCATCTTATAGGGCCAGTCCCACACAGCTAGAATCTGCCTGACTTAAATATGGAATACAGCAGCCAAAGAATCATCAGTGCGGCTATTACGGACCCGATTTCGACAATGGGGAAATCCCAGAGCATAGAGGGCTCTCCGCGCAGCGAGGAAGCAACAATCAGACCCGCCATAATAATGCTGAAGGCAAGGAGCACAATGCTGAAGGACAAGCGGTTACCCACCCGGCTCAGCTTCTGCTCAATTCCCTTCAGCTCGGGCAGCCCGATCTCCACCTTCAGCTTGCCCTTGCTGATCAGGGCAGACAATTGTCTGGCCTGGGCAGGCAGCTCCACCAGACTTTCCGCAAGATCAGCTACACCGCTGAGAATCTTGCGCTGGAGCCTGCTGCCGCTGAACCGCTGTCTAACCAGCCGTCTCCCGAAAGGCTCTGCCATCTGCACGATGCTGAAGGCTGGATCAAGGTTGCCGACGACACCCTCCAGCGTCAGCATCGTCTTGCCCAGCATCGCCAGGTCCGGCGGAATGACCAGCCGGTGCTTACGGGCAATGCCAAAGAGTTCGTTCAGCGCTTTGCCGATGCTTACCTGATTGAATGGAATATCATAATAGGCCTCACGCAGCCGGTCCATGTCATCATGCAGCGCCATCCGGTCAGCCTCCTCGGGAATAACACCTAGCCGCAGAATGGCCCTAACCATAGAGTCCGTATTCTTCCGCATCAGAGCAATAACCAGAGCCGACAGATTGTCCTTCATTTCTTCACTGAGCCGTCCTACCATGCCAAAATCAATCAGTGCCAGCTTCCCGTCTTCCATCCTCATGACATTCCCTGGATGGGGATCCGCATGAAAAAAGCCATGAATAAAGATCTGGTTCAGCATCATTTCGACAAGCTGCTGGGCAAGTGCTTTCAGCTTCACGCCTTTCAGCAACAGCTTTTCACGGTGGTTCAGTGTGATACCCTCAACATACTCCATAGTGAGTACACGGGTAGAACTATAATCCCAATAAATCGCCGGGATGTAGACCGGATCCTGGTCGGCGAGCTGACTTGCAATCCGTTCCGCATTGCGTCCTTCCTGACCATAATCCAGTTCGGCCAGCAAGGCCCGGGAGAATTCCTCGACCATCCGGGTAAGTCCATATTGCCTAGCCCAGTCCATTCTTCTCTCGGCCAGGGCACTGAGATCCTGAAGAATCTCCAGATCCCTTGTCATGGTCCTCATGACCCCGGGACGCTGTATCTTGACCGCTACACTCTGTCCTCCATGCAGGACAGCCCGGTGCACCTGACCGATGGAAGCTGCAGCGAGCGGGGCATTCTCAAAATAACTGAATATTTCATCAATGGACTGATCCAGCTCTTGCTCCAAAATATTACGCGCTGTTTCCGCCGAGAAGGGAGGGACACTGTCCTGAAGCTTCACCAGTTCCTGAATAATGGAATCGGGCAGCAGATCAGAGCGGGTGCTTGCCAATTGGCCCAGCTTTACAAAGGTTGGCCCCAAATCCTCCAGCACCCGGCGAATCCGCTCTCCGAGCGTCAGACTCTCGTGAACCTCCTGGGTAATCATCCGGCGCGGGAGAGATAGCAGATGGTAAAGGCCGAGCTCCTCCACCATATAGCCGAAGCCATGACGCATCAGCGCCATGGCAATAGACCGGTACCGTCCGGCATGTCTTATGCGTACCGCCATTTAATCCGTACGCGTTCCCGGCAATATCTCGCCAGGGGAAGAAGTGCCCTCCAGCTCGGCGACACGGCGTTCCAGGACTGCAATCCGTGCCTCCAGCCCGGCAACGTCACTCTGCACAGGGATCTTGAGGTCCTTCAGCACACGCTCAACCTGTTCATGAACCGCAGACTTGAACATTCCGCGCTCTTCCTCGCCCCGCTCTACGAGACGGTCGACCAGGGCCTTCGATTCGGACGGCGCAAGCTCGCCCCGCTTCACCAGCTCTTCAACTACCTTCTCTACCTTTTCCTTGCTGACAATGGTGAGGCCTACTCCTAAAGAGATTGCTTTCTTGAACAAATCACTCATGGCACTTTCCTCCCAAAGATTCCAGTTATGGATAAAGTATACCCTTTAGCGGGCTATTTCACAAAATTCAGGGCTGCTGAAGCCTGTTTGCAGGTTCATTAACGGGAATCCGCGCTGCCCAGGTGGCTGCCCGGAGGATCAGCTGGCGGATTGCAGGATGGGTGAAGGAAGGCTCATGATGCCCGGGCATCAGAAAAACTACCCGCCCAAGTCCAAAGCTATGGCACCAGGCCGCAGGCCGCATTTCACCTTCCGCTTCATATTCGAGCAATATAGTCTTATCTGTAAACGGATCGAAATCGAAGGTGTATGGCTCCTCATCGAGCTGGAAATCTTCAATACCCTCGGTAATATCATGCTCCAGCACTTTGAAGTTCAGCGGAGCATAAGGCGGATGCCCGGTAAATCTGCCGCCGATCAGCTGTGCCAGCTCATTGCGCTTGGCCAGTGAAATACCTGTATGCAGAACGATCAGTCCGCCGCCGCCGCTCACATAGCTCAGCAGACCGGCAGTCTGCTGTGGAGATACCGTCTCATTCCATAATTCATTATATGCGATGCATAGATCATAACCGGCCAGATGCTCGCTGAGCAGCAGCTTTTTATTCTCCGAACACTGAACAATCAGCAGATCATTCAGAATATCACTAACTTGTTTATCCACACCCTGCAGCGGATGGAAACGGGGATGGGTATAGTCACCCAACAGCAGACATTTTCTCTTGTCCATAGGGGGCCTCCTCCTTCTTTCTGTATCTGTAGTTGTCTTATTATTAGCGTTGTCCTGCGATGTATTTACCAAGCTCCACAAACATGCTGCCCATCCGTTCATGCTCAGGCATCACAATTCGCGTTATTCCCTCTTCTTTCAGGGATTCCGAGGTAATCCGGCCTACAGAAACAGCCAGTACCTTGTCTTCAAAAGCCCGCACGAGCTCCGGCAGCTTGCCCTGCTCTCTGGCATACCCGGCCAGAAAACGGAATTGCGGAGCGCTAGTGAAGGCTACAGCGTCAACTCTTCCTGTAGTAATATCGTCAAATAGAAGGGCGAGCGCCCCCGGCTCAGGCGGTGTATGGCGATAAGGCTCTACCTGAAGAACAGAGGCTCCTGCATCCTTCAACCAGGCCACCAGATGAGGGGCTGGATCACCATGCAGCTGGAGTACAACTCGTTTGCCATTCAGATCCCAGTCTTCGAGACCCCGGATTACTCCAGCAGTACTACCGTCATCATCGCGTACTTCAGGCTGGAGTCCCCGCTTCTTCAGCGCATTAACGGTCTTGTAGCCCCTTGCCGCTATCGGTGCTGCGGAGAGAACCTCAAGGAAGCGATCCTCTAGCTTCATTTGCGCTGCCATATCAAACAGAGCTTCTAGTCCCATCCCTGTCGTTAGAATAGCCAGATCCGGCGGATGGTCGGTCCAGGCTGTGATTCCCTCCCGCAGCGCCTCATCATCCAGAAACACGGTACCTTGTGCAGGCCGGTGTAATGCGGTGCCGCCCATATTCTGCACCAGCTTGGCCATTTCTTCAGCCTTACGCGGACCCGCAAGGGCCACGGTAATCCCCTGCAATTGCTCTCCCATATCCCTTTCCCCCTCATAAGCCCACACATTATTGCTTATCAGTATACTTGGAAAGGGTAGAAAAAGAAAAGATGCAAAGCTATTCTAAGCTTACGGTTTTGTAGAATACAGCTTAAAACGTCCCACGAGCTTCTGCAATTCCTCCGCCAGATGACTAAGATCAGCCGATGAAGACGCGATCTCCTCCACCGAAGCTAACTGCTCCTCGGCAGCTGCAGAAATCGTCTCTGTATTGCCGGCTGCCTCCTGGGAGATCTCTTGGATCTCACTAATGGCTGCCTGCATGCTGACAGCTTCTGCTGTAAGCGTGTCAACGGCTCCTTCCATGGCTTCAATCTTCTCTGCCGCTCCCTTAACCGCTCTGCGGATGCGGGAAAAGGAACGCCCTGTTGAATCCACCGCCAGAATCCCCTCCGACACCTTGCTGCGGGCATCCTCTACCGTCACCGTTGCCTGCTGCATCTCTGTATTAATGGAAGAAATCTGCTCTGCAATCCGCTGCGCCGACTGCTCCGATTCCTCGGCCAGCTTGCGGACCTCGGATGCCACAACGGCGAAGCCTCTGCCCTGCTCACCGGCCCGGGCCGCTTCTATAGAAGCATTGAGTGCAAGTAGATTGGTCTGGCGTGCAATGCCGGTAATCACACCGACAATCCCGTCAATCTGGCCGGTACGGTCATTCAGCTTGTCGATCACACCGCTAAGCGCCTCCACCGTTTCATGAATGCCGTTAATTTTGTCTACCACGCTTATTACGGAGTCATTCCCCTCTGCTGCAGACAGCGAGGTTTTATCCATCATCGCCGATACCTGCTCCATGAACCCGGAGATTTGTGCCACTTCGTTTGCGGTTGCAGCTGTACTCTCTGTTCCTTTATGCACACTATTCACCTGACGCTCTGTACCTGCTGCTACTTCCTGAATCGCTATCGTTACATGCTCAATGGCCTTCGTTGTCTGTTCTGCTCCGGCAGTCAGCTCTTCCGCGGAGGCAGATACATTGTCAGTCATCTCCTGCACACTGATAATCATCTCGCGCAGATTTACCACCATGGAACGGAAGTTATTCGCCAGAAGGCCGATTTCATCTCTATGAAAGTCTCCAATATCCTCCGAAAGGTCGCCTTGGGCAATGATCTCCGTTGCTTTGCGCAGACGAATCAGCGGCTTCAGGATGGAGGATACATTGAAATAGATGAGCACCATTGCGAGCAGCACCGAGATAGAGATTACGATCAGAGCCTTATCACGAATCCCGCTCGTGGCAGCAGTGACCTCATTTTTGCTGATGGTACCTCCGATTCTCCAGCCTGTCAGTTCGTTGACCTGATAGGTCATCTTTTTGGGAGCGTCCTTGTAGGTATAATCAAATGAACCGCCCTCCCCTTCAAACATCACCTTCACAAAATCCAGCGAGGATTCCTTCCCGATAGCTTCTGTGGGATGTACGAGAAACTTTTTGCTGCTGTCGATAATGAAAATGTAGCCTTGCTGCCCGACCTTAATATTGGTCAGATCCGCTAATTCGGCCAGGTTGAGGTTCAGCGTCATAACCCCTCCCCCGTCTTCAAGCATTGCAGAAACCGCCACTGCCGTTTCATTATTAACTGTCAGGAAAGCCGGTGAAATCACAGCTCCCTTGCCGTGCTTCAGCGCATTGACATAAGCATTTTCCGTTCGCGGATCATAGTCTTGCGGAAAATTGGTGTCGGCGGCATGCACCATCTTTGCCCGGCTGGTTGCAACATAAATATCCAGTACATCTGGATGAAGGACTACATACTCTTTCAATCTGTCTTTAATCGCAGCGCTTTTGTCTTGAGACAGTTCTCCATTTAGATCTGCGGAAGAAATCTGCTTGGAAAAATACTCAATATCATTTATTTTGGATTGAATATTTGCGTTAACGATCTCATTCACCACCGCCACACTTTCCGTGGCATTGTCTATAAGCTGGCCTTCCACTTTGCTGCTGGCCGAATCATAGGTTTGCCAACCTATAATAATGCTTGGCACCAGAAGGACAAGCAGATATGTGATAATCAGCTTCATACGGATTGTAAAACGGGACTTGATTTTCATATGCTTGCTCACACTCTCTCTCTTTTAGTTCTTAAGTACGACTTTTGCTTCAACTTAATATATAATTATATATCGGCCCATTAAACCCTTTTTTCTTTGCCAACTCTTCAGTATTATCATACTTATTTGTAGAATTTTCATATAAACGCAACAAAAAGACCGTTTCATGAAAACGGTCTTTTCTTATATATGCATTTCATTTTCCGGGACTGTTTCTTAATTCAAATCCTCAGTTCAAGGCCGTTTGACCTTTTTGCTACTGCAGGATGGGCATACGCCTCCAAACACCATATGTGCATGGGTAATCGAATATCCCGTCTCCTCACTTACCTCGCCAATCCACTCCTGCGGAACCTGGGTCATAACCTCATCCACGGCTCCGCATACCTCGCAGAGGATATGCTGGTGATCATCGAGCCGGGCATCATATCGGCTGGCGGCTTCGCCCAGCTTCAGTTCGCGGATCATCTGTTTGTCCGACAGATAGCGCAAAGAGTTATATACGGTTCCATAGGCGAGATTGTGGCCCTGCTCCACCAGCCGATTCATTACTTCTGCAGCGGTAGGGTGATCATGTGAACTCCGGACAATATCATACACGGCTTGACGCTGGGAGGTCAGATTCAGGGTTTTCATCTTTATCATCCTCTAGTTTATTTTTAGATCAAGTATAAATCCAGCAGGTACCATAGTCAATCCGAAAAGGGCAGCAGGCAGAAATCCCCCACGAAGTACCATTAGTCCTCCAGCTTCTCTTTCCGGGTTTCTTTTGGCGGGAGTGTGGTAATAAATGAGATGAGTCTTATAGTGATGTAGGAAATGAATATGGAGGAGAATAAGATGAACAGTACACCCCAGTTCTCACAGAGTCTTCCGCAATTCCCGCAATCGTTCTGGAGAGCCAGCAGTGAGATCCCTTCCTTTCCACGACTGGCTGAAAATCATGATACAGATGTCGCCATTGTCGGCGGCGGAATTACCGGGATTACAACGGCCTATCTGCTGACCCAAGCAGGGTATAAGGTGACGCTGCTGGAAGCAGGTGAACTCTTTGCTGGCACTACGGGTTTTACCACAGCCAAAATCACTGCACAGCACGGACTGATCTATCACGATCTGGTCAAGGACTTTGGGGAAGAAGCGGCCCGGCTCTATTTCCAGTCCAACAGCGAGGCCTTGGAATGGATGAGACAGACGGCGGAAGAACAGCAATTGTCTTGCGGCCTTACACCGGAAGCAGCTTACCTCTATGCAGATAAAGACGATGAGAAAACGCTGAAGCAACTGGAGGCCGAGTACGAGGCTTATCGCAAGATTGGAATTCCAGGCGAGTGGCAGGAGCATATTTCGCTTCCCCTGATGGTCGATGGTGCCCTCAAGCTACCGGGACAAGCTCGCTTTCATCCGCTCCACTACCTTAAGGGACTGCTGGACGTTATTGTGGATAAAGGCGGGATCATCTATGAGCATACAATGATTGGTGAGCAAGTGGACAAAAACGGCGGCATGCTTACACTGCATACGGAAGGCGGGAAGCATGCAATCCACTGCAGACATGCCGTGTCCGCTTCCCACTTTCCTTTTTATGACGGCGGAGCCCTATATTTCTCACGTCTGCATGCGGAACGTTCCTACTGTCTGGCTGTTGATCCGGAAACCGATTATGAGGGGGGAATGTATTTAAGCGCAGGAACCCCGGCCCGCTCGCTGCGTGCAGTGGAATGGAATGGCAAAAAACTCGTCATTGTCGGCGGTGACAGTCACAAAACCGGACAGGGCATCTGCACATTCGGCCACTATGAGAATCTGGAGAAATTCGCCGGGGAACTATTGGGCATTCGGGGTATTCCCTTCCGTTGGTCGACCCAGGACCTTGTCACTCTGGACCGTGTACCTTATATCGGCAAAACCGCCGAGGATGAGGAAATCTATATCGCCACCGGCTTCCGTAAATGGGGTATGACCACCGGGACGCTGGCAGCACACCTGATTGCGGACGGTATTCAGAAGCGCAGCAATCGATATACAGAACTATATACCCCTTCGCGCTTCAAAGCCCGGCCTTCGATCAAGAATTTCATTGTCCAGAACGCCAATGTCGCTAAGGAACTAGTCGCCGGCAAGGTAGAAATTGTGCACAAGAAGACACAGGATCTGAAGGCGGATCAAGGCGCAGTCGTCTTTCATGACGGGAAGCGCGTCGGGGCCTACCGTGATCCTGAAGGGCATCTGCATCTGGTGGACAGGACCTGCACCCATATGGGCTGTGAAACCGAGTGGAACGAGGGGGAACGCTCCTGGGACTGCCCTTGCCACGGTTCCCGCTTCTCTTATGAAGGAGAGGTGCTGGAAGGTCCGGCTACCCTTCCGCTCAACAGGCTGGAAGCTGAAGAATAAGCTGCAGCCTCTCCCCCTCCTGCCTGCGGCGTGATTCTCCTTTCGCGCTCGGGTATAATGGGAGCTGAATAGCTGTCTCATTAATAAGTATCGCAAAGGAGCGTGACGTTAGGTTATGGATTTGAGAGGAAAAAGTATTGTCATTACAGGCGCCGGCAAAGGGATCGGCAAAGCTCTGGCTATGGCACTGGCCAAAGAAGGTGCAAATCTGGGTCTGATCTCCAGAACTGCGGCTGATCTGGAGGCGCTGAAGTCAGCACTGACCGAAGTGTATGATGTAAAGGTAAGCATTGCAGTGGCAGACATCGCTGTCCGTGAGGAAGCGGAACGGGCTGTAGTTGCCCTGCAGAATGACCTTGGCGCGTTCGATGCGCTAATCAACAATGCCGGAATCGCCAAGTTCGGAACTTTATTGGAGATGGACCCTGCAGATTGGGAACGTCATATGCAGATCAACCTTTTCGGCAGTTACTATGTAACCCGGGCAGCTCTGCCTGCCATGATTGAGCGCAGCAGCGGCAATATCATTAACATCTCCTCCACAGCCGGAGAACGCGGTTTTGCTACCGGCTCAGCCTACTGTGCCTCCAAGTTCGCACTCATGGGCATGACTGAATCGCTGGCACAGGAAGTGCGTAAGCACAACATCCGTGTGGTTGCACTCACTCCAAGCACCGTTAATACCGGCCTGGCGGAGAATGCCGGCCTGAAGATCGGCGACGAGGACCGGATGATGCAGCCTGAGGATGTGGCCGAGCTTACGCTGGCCGCCTTGAAGCTGCCCGACCGCGTCTTCCTGAAAACTGCAGGATTATGGACTACTAATCCTCAATAAACGAGAGACACAGCCTATGAAGGAGGACTGGACATGATCGTAGTAACGAATACCATTCAGGTAAAAGAAGGCCACGGAGATGGCCTGGCCAGCCGTTTTGGCCAAACCAATGGCGTACAGGACATGCCTGGTTTCATCCGTCTGGAGGTATGGCAAGGCGCTCCCAAGGACGGCGTGGAAGAACTGAAAATATGTACTACTTGGGAGGATGAGGACGCCCTCAAGGGCTGGACCTCCAGCCCGGCCTTCCGTGAGTCCCACCGCGGCGCCGGCAAGAACGAGAATATTATCGCAGCCTCGCTCGACAAATACGAGTTGCTGTTCAGCCGTACGCCGGGTGAGTAGGCCTACGGACGATGCTAGGAGCGCGGGCATGCTGCTCAAGGCGCAGTAGCATCCGGCGGCACGCCCAACAACGGCATTTCTGCCGTTGTTGGCTTTCCACTAATTAAAAAGGGATGCCCAGTTGACCTATAATGGCCCAACTAGGCATCCCTATTTTGCATCCAATAGTATGGGAAACTACGGGAGACTCCTTACCTAAGGCTCTCCAATACCATTCCCATTGTGATACTGCTCCTTATCAATCTTCACTCACAGACAGAGCCCGATCCAGCTCCTTATGTTTGCCCGGCCAGAAGGACCAGCGGCCCAAGAGTACAGTAATCGCTGGCACCAGGAACGGACGGACTACAAAGGTATCCAGCAGTACCCCAATGGCGGTGATGATGCCGAACTGCACCAGTACTTGAATTGGCAGGCTGGCAAGTACGGCAAAGGTTCCGGCCAGAATGAGCCCGGCGGAGGTGATAACCGATCCGGTCTCATTAACGCCTTCGGCGATGGCTTGCTTCAGCGGCATTACCTTACGCTTTTTCCAGATGTTCGAGATCATGAAAATGTTATAGTCCTCGCCCAGCGCAACCAGGAACACGAAGGAATATAGCGGGATCGAACCCTGGATGGCGTCTGCCCCCATAACATAATGAATAATAATCCAGCCCAGCCCAAGCGCAGAGAAGAAAGACAGGATTACAGTGGCCACCAGATAAACCGTCGCTACCAAAGACCGCAGATAGATTAACAGCAGGATGGTGATCATCCCGATGACAACAGGAATAATCAGATCGGTATCCCGCTCGCCAATTTCCTTAGTATCGTATTGCGTAGCTGTCTGCCCGCTGATCCATACACTATCCCCGGCATTGTCCAGACCGGATTCAGTCAGGGCCTGCTGTGTGGATGCCTGCAGCGCAGGGATATGATTCATGGTTTCCAGGGAATACGGATTGCTCTTGAATTCAATATCATAGCCGAGAATATTCTTGTTGACTGCCCCTTGCTGCGGATCGGACACCTTATCGATATACGAAATGCCGCTAAGGACAACTTTGATATCCTCTCCGTTCACCTTACCCTGTGTATCAATCATCAGCTTGGCCGGAGCCAGCTCACCAGGGGAGAACTGCTTGCCGATCAGGTCAAAGCCTTGGCGCGATTCCATGTCCTTCGGAAAGGACGAGAGAATATCATAAGTAAACTTGATCCCGCTGGAAAAAGAGGCGAGTACGCCCAGAAGGACCACTGTTATGCCAACAATCGCCCATGGACGGGAAATGACGAGGTCACCGATCCCTCTTTTGCGTGTTGGATTGGGCTGCGGCGCCGGTTTGCCTTTGGCTTTGGCCCGGGCGGCTTCCATCTGCGGAGTACGCGGAATGAACGGGAAGAAGGAGGCCCGGCCAAAAATAGCCAGAAGAGCAGGCACCAGCGTCAGGCTCGCAATCCCCATAATCAGAATGGAGACGCTGAACGGAACCGCAAACCGGTGGTACGCACCGTATTTGGCCAGCAGCAGTGCAAACAGCGCAAGCACCACGGTAAATCCGCTCATGGCAATGGCACCGGAAGAATGGGTGATCGCACGTAGCAGCGCATGACCCTTATGTTCTTCAACCTTCAGCATCTGACGGAACCGGGAAATCAGGAACAGGCAATAGTCTGTACCCGCACCGAACAGCAGTACAGTCATTATGGAGATCGCCTGGGAATCTACGGTGATCCAGCCCTCCTGGGCCATTTTACCGAGCACTGGACTGGTAACTCCATAAGCAAAGCCCACCGCTATTAACGGGATCAAAGCCAGAATCGGCGAACGGTAAATCAGTAGCAGGAAGACTAGCACTAGCACAACTGTTGCGATCAACAAGGAGACGTCGGCGTTCTGAAACAGTCCTGTAGCATCAACAGAAATCCCTACCGGCCCGGTTACCCGAAGGCTGAGATCCTTACTGTCTGTCGTCGCCTTGACAGGATCGCCGCCTGTTTCTGTGGATATAATCTTTTTCAATTCCGTTAAAGCTTCACCGAGCTGATCACTGTCAGCCGTCTTATCAAACAGGACAGGTGTGACCAGTGTGCTGCCATCCTCGGATAACGAAGCCTTCAGCGCCTGCGGCGGCAGCTGCCCCAGTGGCGGAACATAGTTCTGATGTTCCAACGGCTGCTGCTCAAGCTTGCTGTAGACAGCAGTGATATGTACCAGATCCTCCTCGGACATTCCGCCTTCCCTATGCCATACAAGTAAAGCAGGAACGCCGCTGCCAGTCGGGAACTCCCGTTCTGCTACCACAGACGCACGCACCGATTGCGAGTTCTCAGGCAGGTTCGATACATTGTTCAGCTCCTGTGAGTTCACAGAAGGCCATAACATGGTGAGCGCTCCTATGACCGCAATCCAGACAATAAGAGTGATCCATTTAGTCTTGCTGCCTGCCACCCATTTTCCGTAGCCTGACATTCCTTTCATCCTCTCTTCGTACCCATCGATTTCAAAATGAACCGCGGGTCATTTTTATATCCTTATCATATATACCCTCAAAATTTTAATCAAACCTTTTTTTTTCAAAAGATCATACCATCCATATATATACAGCCTATATTCTTTATACTTTACCGATTGCCCTGTGCTGAATCACCTGTATTGTGCCATTTGTGTGCATAGCAAAAAACTCCCCATTCACAGCAAGGCTTAGCCTGCCGGAACAGAGGAGCTTTTCACGCGGCAACCGCCGCAACATAAGATATTACCTGCGTATATTAGAGTGCTGCTTAGCCTACATCCGGCAGACCTTCATCGGAAAACTGGCTGTTATACAGATCGGCGTAGAACCCGCCTGCTTCCAGCAGCTCCACATGAGTACCTTTTTCAATAACACTGCCGTGATTCATCACAAGGATCAGATCGGCGTCACGGATGGTGGACAGACGGTGGGCGATAACAAAGCTCGTTCTGCCTTTCATCAGCGTATTCATTGCTTTCTGAATTTGCACTTCGGTCCGTGTATCGACGCTGCTTGTCGCTTCATCAAGAATCAGGATGGAAGGATCGGCCAAAATTGCCCGGGCAATGGTCAGCAGCTGCTTCTGCCCCTGAGAGATATTAGACGCTTCTTCGTTCAGGATGGTGTTATAACCCAGCGGCAGCGTGCGGATAAAGTGATCTGCATGCGCGGCCTTGGCAGCCCGCACCACATCGGCCTCCGTAGCCCCTTCGCGTCCATATGCGATATTCTCGCTGATGGTCCCGTTGAACAGCCATGTATCCTGAAGCACCATACCGAATTTGCTGCGCAGCTCACTGCGCTTCATATTGGTAATATTGACACCGTCAATGATGATCTCTCCGCCGCTGATTTCATAGAACCGCATGAGCAGGTTAATTAGCGTGGTTTTGCCGGCACCGGTAGGTCCTACAATAGCAATGGTCTGTCCGGGACTGACCTCAATATTCATATCCTCAATAAGAATTGCATCTTCTTTGTAGCCAAATTTCACGTGACGGAATTCAACCGAACCCTCTTCTGCATCCACAGGACGTTTCGCCAGGGAGGTAGTGACTTCTGGAATTTCCTCTTCTTCATCCAAAAGCTCAAATACACGTTCTGCGGAAGCAATGGTAGATTGGATAATGTTAGCAATGTTAGCCGTTTGGGTAACCGGCATGGTGAACTGGCGCGAATATTGGATAAAAGCCTGAATATCTCCGACATCGATGACTTTCTTGGTGACAAAAATACCGCCGACTACACAGACCAGCACATAACCCAAATTCCCGATGAACATCATCAGCGGCATGATAATACCGGAGATGAACTGTGCCCGCCAGCCGGAGTCATAGAGCGAGTCATTGATTTTATTAAATTCCCCCAGCGAGTGCTTCTCGCGGCCAAAAGCCTTGACGATGCGGTGACCGGTGTACATTTCCTCCACATGCCCGTTCAGCTGGCCTAAAGATTTCTGCTGGCCGATGAAGTAGGTCTGTGAACGTTTGCTGATGCCCATGATAACTACAAAACTCAGCGGTAAGGTGATTATGGTGATCAGGGTAAGCCAAGGACTGATAGTCAGCATCATGATAATGACCCCGATAATCGTCACGATAGCCGTAATAAGCTGCGTCAAGCTCTGCTGCAGGGTAGTGCTGATATTGTCCACGTCATTAGTCGCGCGGCTCAGAATTTCCCCGTGGGTCCTGGAATCAAAATATTTCAGCGGCAAACGTTCGAGCTTGCTGTTGATCTGCTCACGCATATCAAAAACAACCTTTTGCGCCACACCGGACATCACATACTGCTGTACATAGCTGAACAATGCGCTGAACAGGTACAGGCCGGCCAGAATAATCAGAATATCATTAATATAGCCAAAATCAATCTCAGCACCCGGCACGCCCATCATCTTGCCATAAGCGCCTTCGAACAGTTTGGTCGTTGCTTTACCCATTATCTTAGGACTGAAAATACTGAATACCGTACTTGCAATAGCCATAACAAATACGATAATGAGCTGCATCTGCCGCGGCCGGAGATAGCGGATCAGACGGCGCAGCGTCCCTTTAAAATCCTTGGCCTTTTCAGGGGGAAGCCCCATGCCTGGGCCACCCGGGCCACCATGACCGCGCCCGCCACCAAAACCGCCTTGCCGGCGCGGAGCCGAAGCTGCCTTACTCTGTGTGTTCTCTTCACTCATGCTATTTCCTCCTCTGACAGCTGCGAGGATACAATCTCGCGGTACACTTCACTATTGTCCATCAGCTCCCGGTGTGTGCCCATACCGGCAATCTGGCCATCATCAAGCACAATGATCCGGTCGGCATCCATGACCGTGCTGACCCGCTGGGCTACAATCACAACAGTCGACTCTGTAGTCTCGCCTTTGAGCGCGGCCCGCAGCTTGGCATCGGTCTTGAAGTCAAGCGCAGAGAAGCTGTCATCGAACAGATAAATCTCAGGTTTTCTTACCAGAGCACGCGCAATCGAAAGACGCTGCTTCTGGCCGCCGGAGACGTTGCCGCCACCTTGGGATATTTCCGATTGGAAGCCGTCTTTCATGGCAGAGATGAAATCGAAAGCCTGGGCCACCTTGGACGCATGGATGATTTCTTCGTCCGTAGCGTCTTCTTTGCCGTAGCGGATATTCTCATTAATAGAACCCGTGAACAGTACTGCCTTTTGCGGGATATAGCCAATCTTGCTCCGCAGTTCCTCTTGTGTCATCTCGCGTACATCCACTCCATCCACCCGTACTGCACCTGTGTCAACATCGTAGAAACGCGGGATGAGGCTGAGCAGGGTGGATTTTCCTGAACCTGTACCGCCGATAATCGCCGTAATCTCACCGGGCTTCGCACTGAAGCTGATACCTGAGAGTGCTGGCTGTTCAGCGCCCGGATAGGAGAACGACACGTTATCGAACTCTACAAAACCATGCATGCCATCACGGCCGTCCTGGCGAGTCGCTGTAGCCGTGGTTTGAAGCTGGCCGGCGGTTGGATCTGTAATTTCAGGCTGCATATCCAGCACCTCGTTGATACGTAGCGCGGAAGCAGATGCGCGGGGAATCAGCACGAACATCATGGATACCATGATCAGGGAGAACATGATCTGCATCGCATATTGAATAAAGGCCATAAGCGACCCGACCTGCAAATCTCCGTCGCCGATCCGGATGCCGCCGTAATACAGAATGGCAATCATCGAGAAGTTCATGACAATCATCATCAGCGGCATCAGACCTGCCATGATTTTATTCACTTTGATAGCCGTATCCGTGAGATCCTTGTTGGCTTCCGTGAAGCGTTCGTTCTCATGATTGATCCGGTTGAAGGAACGGATAACGCGGATACCGGTCAGATGCTCGCGCAGCACACGGTTCAATTTGTCCAGCTTGACCTGAATCTGTTTGAACAGCGGCAGACCCTTCATCCCTATGAAGAGAATCGCACCCACCAGCAGCGGAATGACGACCACAAAAATCAGGGACAGCTTGGCATCCTCCGATACGGCCATGATGATCCCGCCGATCATCATCATCGGTGCACCGATCATCATGCGGAGCATCATTGTAAGTACGGTTTGTACTTGTGTAATATCATTGGTAGTACGTGTAATCAGCGATGCTGTTCCCAGCTTGTCAAATTCATGCAGAGTGAAATTCTCCACATGATTGAACATCCGTGAACGGGTATTCTTGCCGAATCCGGCGGCGACTCTAGCTGACAGATAACTGGCTATGATCGAGCATATAGCTCCGCCAGCGGCAACGAGGAGCATGAAACCGCCGATTCTCCAAATATAGCTGCGGTCCCCGTGTACAATCCCTTTGTCTACAATATCGCTCATCAGGGTAGGGAGATACAGATCACCCATCGATTGCAGGAATACAAGAATCAGCACGGCTGCGATAGCCAGCTTAAAGGGCTTCAATTGTTTCATTAATTTAATCAAGTTTCTCATCTCCGTTCATTTGTAACCGGTCCAAATTGGGCGGCGGATTGTCCTGGACGAATTGGCGCACCTTCATCAGCAGCTCCGCCAATTGGTTACTCTCATCTTCGCCGAGGTACTCCACCAGGTGGTTGAGCGTCTCGTTCATATGATCTTTTGCCCTGCAGGTAATCCTTTTACCCTGCTCGGTCAGCTTGATCCGTACGACTCTCCTATCGGTTGCATCCGGCATTCGTTCCACCATTTGCTTGGCCTCAAGACTGTTAATCAGCTGTGTGACAGTTGGAGGAGTGAGTCCCAAGAACCGGCTGATTTCGGAAACCTTCAATCCTTCGGCATCTTCATGCGATCTTTTGGCTATACATATTAATAAAGTCATCTCACTTGGCTTATGGCCCTCTACCGTGTGCTGCCAATGTGTCTTACGCAACTGCCGGAGTGCGGCAAAAAGCTTGTGCGCGACTGGATTTTCAGAATTTATCCCAATGCTTCCACCTCACATTTAATTAGGTAACAAAATTATTAAACACAATACTAATTAGGTTACCTAATTATATTTTCGGTTCAGCACTTTGTCAATTCATGAATGCGTTATCAATTATTACGGAATAAAGAACGCTGCTATGAACACCACAGACATACAAAAAAACCGCCAGAATGGCGGCTTTTTGTATACCTGTTTGTCTAGCTTGTAATGGGTCTTAATAACCCATTCCGTGCTCCATTGTTGTAAATGATCCACCGGTTGATCCCGATGTTTCATTAGAAACTCCTGGTCCGATCAATATAAAGCTAAATAATGCCAGAACGCTGAATGCTGTTAACAGTGTTTTCTTCATTTTTTCTCAGCTCCCTTATGGTTTCACCATACTTTTTCTGTTGCTGTTCCGTAGCATAGTTCCTGTACGTCTCAAATAAAGTAACACAATCAATCACGTTGCCTGCACCATTCAGCCGAATGGCCAAATGAAGAGACTGAAGAATAGTCTCTACTCCTTGAGTATACAGCCCACGATCCAGAAGGTACATTGAAATCTGGTAACGCAGGCGATATAAGCGGTCAATATTAATAGGGTCCATAAATTGCTCAAAACGCACCATTTCACGGGAAAACTGCGCAAGCACTTTATCGACAGAGAAACCATAACGGTTAGCAGCCTCAACAATAACTACAAGTCCAGGCAAAATCTCACCCGGGTGATTAGCCAAGAAGGCTGTATATGCCGGAAGAGCGGCTTTATTTCCAATCAGCATCTCCAGCGTAAAGCTGTTGGCTACTGCGAAAAGGCTGAAGTCTTTAACAACTTCCCGTCCCTCATCATCCAAAACTTCAAACCAGCTCAGGTCGGCGTATCCGGCGGTGTACTTTTTCGCTTCCTCGTATTTACCCTGTTTGGTAAGTGCGGTCGCCTTTGCCAGATAACCATGACCGTAGTATAAGACCAAGGGACGTTCTAAATTCAATTCTTCCTCACGCCGCTTTAACTTCTTCCGAAGTTGTTCCCTATAAATCCCGTTGGCCAGCGCCCGCAATTCGTCGGCGTACTTCTCTACGTCCTTCCACTTATGGAGTGTGAAACAGACGTTAGCCAGCTTCAGCAGTCCATCGAGCTGCATATTCTCCGGAAGCCGCCCCCGATAAGGCTCGAAGGTAATGACCGCACGCAGTTGTTCCTCTTTATCCACTACCGATTCTAGCGACTTGAATATACGATATTGGCAAATAGCCATACGTTCGGAATAGCTATCCAGCTCGTTATCTACGATAATCCGGTAAAAAACCAGTGATTCCTGAATCTTCTCGTTAACATACAGCTTCTCAGCCACGGAGTACAGGATATCCAGCGGCCTCGGGTACTCCATAATCCGGTTCAGGACATCTTCAACACAATGCATTTTGCCGATTTCTGCACAGCGGATCAAAAAGGGTTCAACTCTTCTTCGAGAAATCCGTTCCTCAATAAAGCATTCATCCACATAGAGCGGATACAGCCAGCCTTCAGGAAATCCGAAAGCTCTGGTGACCGCGTCCAGTTGCCCCAGTGACATCGGTTTGGGCGGATTACCGTGCAGAATCGCACTGAGACTTCCGCGGTTCAGACCGGAAACCTTGGCAAACGAAGCAAGATTATGGCCCGAGCGGGACAGATGCTTCTCTATTTCGGAGCGTATGGTCTTCAATTTCGCCTCCACCCGGCACCTCCTCCGTCAATTTCAAGATGAAGCTTCTATTAATTGACATTATAGGTGAAGCTTATAGAAAGCACAACAAAATGACCCCAACAAAATGGGGCCATTCACTTTAGTCAGCTTTTTACCGGAGACAAGCTATTGCTGCAACGCTGCTTTGTTACGTATTCTCGGGCTGTTGGTGTTGTTTCCGAAGGTGGACCCAGCGTTCTTGCGGCTGCGTAGACTCTCCATCATTTTGTTCTGGGCCAGTACAATATACCCGTCCAGCCGTTGGCTGAGCTCCAGGACTGTGCGGTCACTGAGACTACGCTCCTGTGCAACCTCGAGCAATTCACACCTAAGACTCTCTATAGTAATAAACAACTCATCTTCTCTATACTCTTTTCCATACTCAGCTGGAGAATTCTGGTAAAGGTTCACAGTTACTCACCTTCTCTCTATCAACTTCTCCCTTATCATAATTCATGATGCCAAAAAACATATTTTGAAAAAAAAGAAAAATATGTCGATCATCACACAAATGAAATGTTCAAAGTTCAGAACGTCCGGACTCCCCGGGCGGAAGATAGCGCTCTCCCAGGACACCCATGGCAAAATGAATCCATTCGCGTGCCGCAAAGGACAAATAACGGTCTCGCCGCCAGATCATGCCCAGTTGCCAGGGAATCACAGGCTCCGTCAGAGGAACCACTGAAATCCTTGTGCGGTCCATGTCCCGGCAAATGGTCTCCGGCAGCAGAGCAATGCCCATTCCCGCTTCCACCATCCGGCTGATCAAATCCCATTGTGAGCTCTCGTAGACAACCTTTGGCTGAAAGCCCACCTTTACGCACTCCGTAATAATCCGGTCATGCAGCGCGAAATCCTCCCGGAACAGCACAAATTCCTCATCAGCCAGTTCCCGGAGCTGCACGGAGGCAGCCCCAGCCAGGCGGTGGCCTGCAGCCACTAAGAGCTCCAGCTTCTCCTCCACGAAGGTGAAACAGTGGAATATCGCTGTATTCACCGGCAGAACAATCGCACCGATATCCAGCAGCCCGGTCTCCACATCATCCTCTACCTTTTTGGCACCATCCTCATGCAGGCGGATGGTGACATCCGGGTAGCGGCGGTGAAATTCCCCGATAACTGCCGGGAAGAAGCTTGCACCCACCATGGGCGGCAGACCGATCCGGATATGTCCCTTCTTCAGATTGCGCAGACTATCCAGCTCCGATGACAGGTTCTCGAACGATTCCACAATATTCTGGGCTTTAGCCAGCAGGATCTCTCCAGCATCTGTCAGACGAATGCTTTTTCCTTCACGGTAAAAGAGATCCGCTCCTAGCTCGAGCTCCATCCCCCGGATCATTTTGCTAATGGTAGGCTGGGAGATGTACAGCGATTCTGCCGCTTTGGAGAAGCTGTTCAACCTGGCCACCTGGACGAAATACTGCAGTTGCCGGATATCCATATTTTATCGCCTCCATGTATAGACAAAAGGAATGTCACGTATTCATTCTATTCATTTTACCTATGAAAGAAAAGGATGTAAACTTTCAGTAACAAGAAAAACATTCGCTGTCCTCTGCAAGAGGCGGATGTCGTTTTGAAAGGAGCGAAGCCTTATGAAAAAGCTCGGTATAGGCTTGCTGCAGATAGCCGGACTCACCTTATTTTCAATGATGGTCAATTCCCTCACCCCATATCTCCATATTCCCATTCCCGGAAGCATCATCGGCATGATCCTTTTGTTCGCGCTGCTGGAATCCGGTATGATCCGTCTGAACTGGGTAGAAGTTGGCGCTTCCTGGCTGCTTGCCGAATTGCTGCTGTTCTTTATCCCTTCGGCAATAGGAGTAATGAATTATTCGAAACTGCTCGAAGCAGACGGCCTTCAAGTACTGGCAGTTGTGCTAGTCGGCACCTTTGCCGTAATGGCCAGCTCAGGGTTGCTGACGGGTGCAATATTTAAAGTAAAGGAGCGTAGAGGCTCATGATGACTGGACTGTTCCTGCTTGCACTGACTGTCGCTGTGTACCTGCTGGCAAAGCGGATCTACGCTTCCAGCAGCAAAATGTATGCTTCCCCGCTCATCATTACGCCACTGCTGATTATCAGCTTCCTGCTGATGACGGGAATTCCCTATGAATCCTACAATGCGGGAGGCAAATGGCTTACGGATCTGCTGCAGCCGGCAACCGTCGCCTTTGCAATCCCTCTTCATAAAAATTTCAAGGTACTCAAAAAGCACGCCGCCGAGATTGCGGCAGGCGTGCTGTCAGGAACGGTTATGGCCGTGCTCTCCTCGATGCTGCTGGCCAAATGGCTGCATCTAAGCGGCGATCTGGCCACCAGTCTGGTACCTCGTTCGGTGACTACACCGATCGCCATGAGTATCTCGCAAAGCATCGGCGGCGTTCCCAGTATTACGGCAGTCTTCGTGATTCTGACCGGTGTACTGGGTACACTGATGGGGCCTTCTGTCCTTCGCCTCTTCCGCATTGACAACGAAATAGCGCGCGGTGTATCGCTGGGAACCGCCGCGCACGGTACGGGCACCTCCAAGGCTTTCGAGCTGAGTTCGCTGACCGGCACCATCTCCAGTATCGCGATGATTCTGACGGCGCTGTTCTCTATAGGACTTGCGCCTGCTCTCCTCGCGGTTTTCCTCCACTAGGCCGCCCCGGCTTGGGCCACAAGACCTGACCACTCTACAGAGTGGTCAGGTCTCTTTTTTGTACATTTACAGCTTCACCGGCCGTCCGCTCTGCGCTGATTCATACGCTGCACATGTCACCTTCAGCGTCTTGTACCCGTCTTCGTAATCGCTGAGAATACGCGACCGGTCGCCGGTCCGGACGGCATGCAGAAAGGCTTCGCTCTCCAAGGCATAAGGGTTACCTGAATTGGCATACTCCTTGCTGTCGCCGCTGCGGACTTCAAGCAGACGATCCGGATTCCAATCAAGCATTCCATTGTCATTATAGAAGCTAAGTCCTATCCGGCCTACTTCACCCGGCAACACACAGGTATTCGAGATATTTGCAACAATCCCATTGTCCAGCTTAAGCGATACCGTGCCGACATCCGCTACTGTCACGCCCTCATGCTGCTCATGCATGATGCGGTTACCGAACATGCCATAGACCTCCGTCACCTCTCCGCCCAGGTAGCGAAGCAGATCGACGATGTGGGTGGTCTGCTCGGTAAATTGCCCGCCGGATTGCTCCTGATTGCGCCACCAGGCTACTCCGGGCATGCCGCCCATCCATTGCCCGACAATCATCCCCACCTTGTCACCGCTGAGGGATTGCTTCAGACGTGCAATATTCTCCTGATAACGGAAATGGTATCCAACCGAAGTCAAGAGTCCATGCTCCTTAATATCCTGCAGCAGGCTTGCCGGAATCTCTGTACTTGAGCCCAGAGGCTTCTCCACGAAAAAAGGGATATCCCTGCGGATCAGGGCCCGCTCTATCGTTCCATGAGACTGCGGAGGCACACAGATATAAACCGCGTCCAGCTTGTGTGCGTCCAGCATTTCTGTAATTTCCCCATATCCTTCAGCACTGTAGGCTTGAGCCATCTCTTCGCCTTTTTGCTTAGTACTGCCGCAGATCGCCTGGAGCTTTACGTCCTCCATTCCCGCCAGCAAGTCCGCATGCACCTTGGAGAACCAGCCTGTTCCTACAATTCCTATATGAAGTGTCATCAGTTTACCTCCTGAAATTTTGGATGAATGCCTTTTCATAGATTATACCCGTTTAGACCTGGATAGTATAATCCCTCCACTCCTCAGGCAGCAGGTCCGCATAAGGCTGCTGCAGAAAACGGTCATCCGCCAGCACGATAATCCCGCTGTCACTCTCACTTCGGATCAGCCGTCCGCCTGCCTGCTGCACCTTGCACATGCCTGGATAGACATACGCATAGTCAAACCCGTTCTTGCCTTGGGACTGGAAGTAACCGCGCAGTAAATTACGCTCCAGCCCCACCTGCGGCAACCCGACACCGACAATCATCACACCGTTCAGGCGGTCTCCCGGCAAATCGACCCCCTCCGAGAATATCCCGCCAAGCACCGCGAAGCCAAGCAGTGTATCCGGGTTGTCCGGACGGAAAGAAGAGAGGAACCCCTCCCTCGCCTGCTCACTCATCCCGCTGCCCTGCACCAGGGTCGTGATCTCAGGGTACTTGTCCGTGAATACCTCGAAGACGTTCTGCAAGTAAGCATAGGAAGGAAAAAACACAAGGTAGTTCCCCTTTCTTGCCACCATTCCCCGTAACGCATCACTTAGCGGCACCAGGGAACGGGGTCGGTCATGATAGCGGGTGGATACCGGAAGCACTGACACTTCCCACTGTTCTTGATGAAACGGGGAAGCCACTCTCAAGCTGTAATCCCCCTCCGCCGAACCAATCATGTCCCGGTAATAGGACATAGGCGAGAGTGTTGCAGAGAAGAGAACCTGACTACGAAAGCCTTTTGCCATCTGCTGCAGCAGATGTGAGGGGTCCAGATTGAACAGCTTCAGGAATACATCACCGCGCCTTACCTCGGCGTAAGTGATATATCGTTCATCATAGGTCTTGAAGGTGCGCAGCATGCCCTGAACTGCATAATAAGTGTCGAGCAGACCACCTTCCTCTTCATCCTGCTCGGTGAGGAGCAGAGAGGATGGACTCAGTAGCTCCAGTTCCGCTTCAGCGGCAAAAGCCTCCAGCAGCACGGGCAGTTCCTCAGGATATTCTGCCCATTGTCCGCCTCCCTCTTCATTGAAGCTTTTGCGCAGCGCAATGAAGAAACCATTCACCGCCTTGGATGCGGCCCCAAGCTTGCGGTTTACCGTCTTATACTGCCGCTGCAGGCTCAGAAACGGCGCCTTGGTTAGCGAAGCAGAGAACATTTCCCTGCCCCGGTCGACGAGATTATGAGCCTCATCCACCAGCAGCAGCGTCTTCTTCTTCCGATCCTCCGGCAGCCGCTTCAGGCTGATCCGGGGATCATAGATATAGTTGTAATCGCAAATGACCATATCACAGGCATAAGCCGCATCCAGTGAGAACTCAAACGGACACACCTTATGTCTACGAGCATATCCGGCGATAATCTCCTGTGTCATCAGGGTTTCATGCTCCAGCATATCCAGCAGCGCTGCATTCACCCGGTCATAATACCCCTCGGCAAAAGGGCAGCCCTCCTGCCCGCATTCCTCCTGGAAGCAAGCTTTCTCCTTGGCCGTCAGCGTAATTGCATGCAGATGAAGACCGCTGGATACCAACAGCAGGACTGCTTCCTGCGCTGCAAACCGGGTCACCGTCTTGGCAGTCAAATAGAAGAGCGACGAGACGATCCCCTCGCCCATTGCTTTTACCGCCGGGAAGAGGGTTGACATTGTTTTTCCGATGCCTGTGGGTGCCTGGGCGAACAGATTTACACCCTCAACAGCCGTCTTATATACTGCGGCAGCGAAATTCCGCTGACCCTGACGATAGTCCGGGAAGGGAAAGGACAAGCTCCGGATACTCTCATCTCTCCGTGCCCCATGGCGTATCCTCAGTTTCGCATAGGGTGCATACCGGGCTATCGTGTCAGCAGCAAAAGCTTCAAGTTCTTCACGGGTGGCCTTTCTGTACAGGCTGATCTGTTCATCACTGCCCCTAAGAACATAGGTGAGCTTCACTTCAATAGAAGGAAGTTCCTGCTCAAGTACAATCATATAGGCATACATTAGCGCCTGCGCCCAATGGACTTCCCTCCCCTCATGGGTGGAATCCAGAGGTCCGGCTATGGATTTGATCTCCTCTACAATCAGGCTCCCATCTTCTCCGGCCAACAGACCGTCACAGCGTCCATCAATAATGAATAGAAGGTCCTCATAAGGAATCTCCGTCTTGAGGTAGACCTCTTTGCGGTCTCCTTCTTTATATTGCTTCTGAATTTGCTGGTGAATACGCGTACCCTCAGCCATCGCAGCACCGCTCCTGAAACCCGGTTCCAGGCTGCCGCTACTGAAAGCATATTCCACCAGCGTTCTTACCGACAGAAATACCTCTGGACCTTCCATGTACCTTCCTCCTTCACTCCTAACGGGGCCTTTTTTTTGCAAAAGAGGCCATTTCCGTCCTTTTCCCCCGGTATACCGTCATTAATAGTTAATATTCCCGGCTTCACAAGGGAGCGTTTCAAATTACACTTTACCATGCGGTTATACGGCATTTCTTATTTTTGACAATCGTCGGCCTGCGCTGCATAATTAGGTCTATTGATAATGGAATTCATTTGTCTTACGCTGCTTCCTCCTAGCCGGGAATGAGTGTTTATTATGCAGAAAGAAGGCGAAGCTGTGTCATCCCAAAATATGAAACGATGGCTGATCAAACCATTCGTATTTTTTTCCATCCTTTTTATCCTGAAGAGTTTTCTCGCCTGGGGCGTAATCTTTGGAGATTTGGTCCCCTGGAAAACACTCTTAACAGAAATTCCGTTTGTATGGGCTCTTTTTGCCCTGATTGAACGTTTCGCTTCCAAACGGAAGCTTGGCTATTATATGACGGTCAATCTTCTTGTCACCGCTATCTTTTTTGCCGCCATTATGTACTTCAAATATTACGGTGTTATCGTTACTTACCATGCGGCGGAGCAGGTTAATCAGGTTACCGCTGTACGCAACAGCGTATTCTCGCTCATGGATCCGTATTATCTGCTGATCTTTGCCGACATCATCGTTCTGGGCTTCTATTTCTTTATTAACAAGAAGGGCCGGACCTACAAGAAGGATAACATTAATCACCGTAACGGAAAACTAACGCACAGTATTCTGTTTGCAGTCTCACTGGCCCTCTGCCTGTTCAATATCCTGCCCAACAAGGCCAGCATGAATGAGATCAAGAAGGCGCAGGAGATGGGCATTCTGAATTATGAGGCGTATACGATTTTTGCCAAAGACAGACCTGAGCTCGTGAATGCCAGTGAAATCACCCAGGATGCGATCAACAAGCTGAAGGGAATCGACACTGCTGCAGCTTCACCGTTTCAAGGCATAGCCAAAGGCAAGAATCTCATTATTATTCAACTGGAATCGTTCCAGAGCTTTCTGCTTGGGCTTAAGGTAGACGGACAAGAGATTACACCGAACCTGAACCGTCTGATGGAGAATAGCCTGTATTTCCCTAACTTCTATCAAATGGTCGGACAAGGGAATACCTCGGATGCCGAATTTGTAGTGAACTCTTCCTTCTATATTCCGCCGCAGGGTGCGGCGACTATGGCTTATGTTGACAAAGAGCTGCCCAGCCTTCCACGCCTGCTGCAGAATAGCGGCTATCAGAACGCAACCTTCCATACCAACGATGTGGAGTTCTGGAACCGCGGTGAGCTATACAGTGCACTCGGGTGGGAACACTATTACGACCATAAGTTCTTCGGGGATGAGGACACCTTCTTCTTCGGGCCTTCTGACGAGACACTCTACCGCAAGACCTCAGATAAGCTGAAGGAAATGGATGCAGACACCCAGCCTTTCTACGCACAGGTCATTTCGATGTCCGCCCATCATCCGTTCACGATTCCTGAGGAAAAGTACAAGATGAAGCTGCCGGAACGCTATGAAGGCACGTTCGTCGGAGATTATGTCCGGGCCCAGAATTATGCAGACTATGCTTTTGGACAGTTTGTGGATGAGCTTAAGGCAAATGGTGTATGGGATAACAGCCTGATCATGGTCTATGGAGATCACATGGGATTGCCGATCTACTCACTGGATCATGATGACAAGGAGTTAATGACAGAAATTTACGGTCATGATTATGAATATGCGGATATGCTCAATATCCCTCTTATTGTCCATGATGAGGGGACGATTCAGCCGCAAACACTAGATCATGTTGGCGGTGAAGTGGATATCATGCCAACCGCTGCCAGTCTGCTGGGCGTATCCATGGACGATAATATTCACTTCGGCCAGGACATGACAAGCCAGTCTTACAACCTGCTGCCGCAGCGTTATTATCTGCCTACCGGATCCTTTATCGCCAGCTCCGGTCTGCTGATCCCCGGCAACAGCTTTGAGGATAATACACAGTTCACTCTGGCTTCAGGAAACAAATCGCCTGCCGGAACAGAAGATGAGTACAACCGTGCGCTGCGCCTGCGCCAGCTCTCGGACAGCTATGTCATGCAGCTCCCGGACAAAGTAAAGTCTGCAGAATAATATAATGCTGTAAAAGCCGTGCCCCGGAAATCCGGAGCACGGCTTTTTTTTGACATTATAGAGGTCGGCGATATTTTGTTATCGGGAGCGGTATTGTCTGCCCTACTGAGGTCAGCGTTCCTGCTGTTCCAGCATCAGATAATAGTCAGCAAAATTCTGCAGCTCCTCCGGCTTCAATATGGATAAGTGTTCGCTTAGCAGCAGTAAGGAGCGGTATCTCGCTTCCTCCAGCAGTTTTTCCCCCTTGGCTGTGAGGGTGACAATGACGGCTCTGCGGTCTTGTTCATCCTGATCGCGAACACTAAGGCCCAGCAGCTCCAGACGATCCAGCATTACGGTAACCGCACTGGACTTGACCTCCATTTTGTCCGCAAGCTGGATCACCCGGGCATTCTGCTCCTGGGCAATCATACGAAGCAGGCCAAATTGCGGTACGGTAAGTCCGATTTCTTTGTGCAAAGACATTTGTGATGTGATTTTCCGTTGTACCTTCCACATGGATAATCCCAACCGTTCTACCAGCGGATCGATGGGTTGTGACATTCCTTTCAGCTCCAGTCCGTTTGTCCTTGTTCCAGCGTAACATTATTACAGACCATGGTTCAATGTTTTTATATGTGATATTTCTTACATTATTCGTCATTTTCCGACACAAAAAATACAATATTTTCTTATACCTCTAATAAGCTATAATCGTAGAAGCAATACAGCGCTATTGCTGAAAACATTAGAAACAGGGTTGGTGATAGAAATAATGAAGCTGGCAACAAAATTAACCTGGATGATGCTTATTGTGTTGCTTCTGGTTGGGTCCTCCATTGGATTCTTTGGTTACCGTGCGGCTTTTCATCAGGTGGACGAGGCTGCTGGAATCGAATTGGTGGGCTGTGCCAACATCACAACTGGCCTGATTGATCCCGCAGACATTGCGGCACTTGTTGGTGGAGATAACAGCAAAGTGGCTGCTATTGAAGATCGGATCGGCTGGATTGTGGCACACAAGCCTATCTTTAAAGAAGCATTCATCCTTTCACTGGACGGTAAGATCCTCGCCGCCGATGCCAGCTTGAAGAAAAGAGGCTACAAAGCCGGTGATCCCTTCTATTTTTCAGAAGAGGATAAAGCCATGATTACTACCATGAAGCATTCCGCATACTCCACTGTTTATACATACCAGGGCACATCGCTCAAAACCGGATATGGCCCGATTTATCAGGATCATGACCCCAGCAAGCCTATTATTGCGCTAATGGCGATCAATTTTGACGGCCCTTTAATCCAGGAACGGACCATGGACATTATTGTTCAGCCTTTTATTATCGGCGCATCCATTCTGATCGTAGCTATACTTGCCGCTTATCTGTTGATCCGCCGCATGGTCAGCCCGCTCACCAAGCTGTCGGGTTCCGTGAATACTATTGCACGAGGCGACCTTACCCACGAACCACTGCTTTTCAAGAGCAAAGATGAAATCGGGACACTGGCCCGCAACTTCAATGATATGACACTAAGCCTGCGTGAGCTGATCACCCAGGTAAATGATACCTCCATGCAGGTTGCCTCTTCGTCCCAGGAGCTGTCCGCCAGCGCCCAGGAGACGAACCGCGCAGGGGAACACAGTGTGAATGTTACTATTGAGCTTGCCGACGGGGCGAATTCCCAATTGAAGGAACTGGAAGGCAGCTACAAAGCAGTACAGGATATGTCCCGCTTCATCGCGGAGATCGCCGACAATGCCGACAGTGCTATGGATACTGCTGCGAGTAACGCCCTCAAAGCCCGCATGGGCCGGCAGTCCATTGACTCCACAACCACACAGATAGGTATAATGAGCGGAAGCATTCAAGATCTTTCCGACATTATCACTACACTGGGCAGCCATTCCAAGGAGATTGAGAACATTGTTGGCACGATCGCCAGCATCGCCGAAGAAACCAACCTGCTCGCACTGAATGCGGCCATAGAAGCCGCCCGGGCCGGAGAAGAGGGCCGGGGCTTCGCTATTGTCGCCGGCTCCGTCCGCAAGCTGGCTGAACGCTCCGCCAACTCTGCGGCACAAATCGGGGAGCTGGTTAACCTGATTATTGGCCAGATGGACAATGCAGGTGAAACCATGAAACGCTCTACGGAAGAGATGCTGCAAGGGAAAGAGCTCATTGCCTCTGCGGGGCAGTCTTTCTCCGAGATCGAAACCTCAGTCTCCGACATGTCTTCCCAAAGCCAGCAGATTTCAGCGACTGTCCGCGAGCTTGGAATCCTCTCTGGCGGGCTGGTAGAAGCGATTCAGAATATTGTCAGTATCTCTAATCATACGGCTGCAGGTGCCGAGACCCTCTCCGCCTCTTCCCAGGAGCAGCTTGCAGCGATGGAGGAAGTAGAATCCTCTGCTGCTTTCCTCTCTTCACTGGCGGAGAAGCTTCAGGATCTGGTAGAGAAATTCAAAATCTAGGTGAATTCTCAATTTGTATAAGCAAAAAGCGCAGAGCTCCGATGAGGTTCTTCGCTTTTTGCTGCCTTAGGCAGGTTATTCCTTATGTATTTCATTATGCCGTGTTCTCAATGAACCATTGGCCCAGCTCGCTTACAGGCATCGGTCTCCCGTAATAAAAGCCCTGCATCACCCGGCAGCCCAGGGATTGCAGCAATTCAATCTGCTCTGGCGTTTCCACGCCCTCCGCCACAACCTCCATGTTGAGATTGCTGGCGATGGCAATGATATTACTGATGATCGCCTTCTTGGAATGCATCTTACTCTTGCGGATGAATACCTGGTCAATCTTCAGTGTATTCACTGGGATTTCATCCAGATTGCCCAGAGAAGAGAAGCCGGTTCCAAAGTCATCCAGTGATACACGAACCCCTAGATTCCGCAGCTTGGAGAGTTGGGCTACCGTCTCTTCCATATTGTTCATTGCAATCGATTCGGTAATCTCCAGTTCCAAGAAGTGAGGTTCCAGACCGGCGCGCACCAGCGCTTCCTCAACCACTTCGTACAGGGAGCCGCCTTCGAACATCCGGGCCGACATGTTAATGGAGACGGCAACACTCGCCACCTTCGCTCTGTGCCAGAGCATATTCTGACTACATACATCATGTAGCATCCAATACGTAATGGGTACGATCAGTCCAGTCTCCTCAGCAATCGGAATGAATTCGGCAGGTGAAATAATGCCATGTTCCGGGTGTCTCCAGCGCAGCAGCGCCTCCAGACCAACGGTTACATTCAGAAGAGAATCCCATTTGGGCTGATACACGACCATAAATTCCGAACGGGCCAGCGCCTTACGCAGATCCTTCTCCAGCGACATCCTGCGGAGCTGATTGCGGTTCATTTCCTGATCGAATATGCTGAACTTATTCTTGCCGGAATCCTTGGAAGTATAGAGTGCGGTGTCAGCAGCCTTCATCAGGGCTGAGCGGTCAGTCCCATGGGCAGGAGCCATACTGATCCCTACACTTGCTGTTACGTACAACTCATTCCCCTCAATACTGTAGGCCTTCTTCAATTCCTGCAGGATATGGTGTGCGTCCTCCTGGGCATCCTCAGTAGTGCAGACCGGAATAGCAATCAGAAATTCATCTCCTCCCAGCCGGAAAACCTTGCCCTTCGTACCAATTACGCATTGTAATCTCTTCGCAACCTCCTGAAGCAGCATATCGCCAATATCATGTCCCAAGGTATCGTTAATGGACTTAAAGCGGTCCAAATCGACAAAAAACACAGCACCAGAGTGTCCGCCAAAAAATTCATTCTTGAAGTACCGTTCCAGCCCATGACGGTTCGGCAGCCCGGTCAATGGATCATGATAAGCCATGCGTTCCAGCCCGTGCCGGTCCAGAAGAACCGCGCCGCCGGATACACCAAGCATAAAAAAGGTGACAAGCGAAACTCCGGTCAGCAGAATGATATTCATCTCCTCAAAAAAAGGTTGCGTACCAAGCTGGCTGTATTCCTCCAAATGACTGGCCTGCAGGCTGATGTAATGCATCCCCGTAACCGCAGTCCCTATGAACAGTGACGAGTACAGCTTCCAGCGGCTGAAACCGGGATAGTCTTTGAACCTGCGAAAGAGGTACACCCCAGCATACGAGGCTAAACAGGCAACGGCAACCGAAAGCACTTGAGCAGGTATCTCATACAGAATTCTCGCCTCCATCTTCATGGAGGACATGCCCACATAATGCATAGCGGAAATCCCGCTACCGAGAATCAAGCCGCTTAGAAGCAAACGTCCTTTTCTCTGGCGGGGCATAGTAGCCATCCATAGGGATACATAACAGGCAAACATACTGATGAACAGCGACACAACAGCTACGCCACCTTGATAGCTAACCTCGAGTGGCAGTGGGCTAGCCATCATCCCTACAAAGTGTATGGCCCAGATTCC
Source organism: Paenibacillus diazotrophicus (assembly GCF_042610465.1). Classification (NCBI taxonomy): domain Bacteria; kingdom Bacillati; phylum Bacillota; class Bacilli; order Caryophanales; family Paenibacillaceae; genus Paenibacillus; species Paenibacillus diazotrophicus. The sequence goes on along the minus strand of NZ_JBGJZN010000003.1, from coordinate 377,007 downwards.
GCTGCCAAGCACGCAAGCTCCGGAGAGCAGCCACAACCGCCTTACGTTTCCCGACGTACGGGAAGCCTGTGATATCAAATTTAGCGCCGAATAGGCTGCAGAAGCAGCTAGCGTAAAAGATAGCAAAACAATCCATAGGTTATATTGGATTCCCATTTGATCCATAGTCGACCTCTTCATCTGTTTAATTATCATCGCCGCCGCAGGTAATCCCTGTAAGTTAACTTTAGCTGTATTCTACCTTGTATTTGATACACTGTCTAAGTAAATACTGGAACTCTGACTTGTCGAATGCCGGCAGCAAATGTCCATCTTACGTATCCGAATCATGCGCCAATGGTCGGAACCTGTCCCGCATGCGAATCTTCCCGCGGAAAGGCTGCGCGCCAAACCCACACATTTGCAGCTGCCAGAATTACCAAATAGATGTACACCCCAGGCGCGAACAGGGTGAACACATAATGAAGGCCTGCCAGTCCCATTAGGATAAAGATCAGTACAAATCCACTCACCGAGAAGTCCTTCTGCTTAGCCGCCTCGTATTTCTCCGAGAATGGCAGCGCCTGCGGCAGCACCCGGAAGCATATGATTGCAAATAACGGCAATGCCAGCATGACATCGGCCAGATCCGGAAGAATCCGTGCACCGAACAGCCAGAGGAATACAGCCGCTTCCAGAACAAATAGTGGAAGCATAAGCCGCAGCAGCGCTGCCTTGAGCATCCCACGGTACACGGGAGCCGTTTCGGGCAGCGGAATCGTTCTGTAAATCCAGGCTCCCTTGTAACTGGCTGAATAGCGGAGCATTTGTACTACAGTCAGCAACAGCAGGGCACTGAGATAGATGAACAAATAGGCCTTAGATTCTGTGCGCACCGTCGAATCACTGCTCCACACCTGGTTGAATATGAAGATAAAAGGGAGCACCAGCGATAACCCGACAGTCGGGTATACCTTCAGCTTGAAATCCCGTTCATTCCTCATCATAGACCATGTGAACCGGAAGAACATCGCCTCTGCCTTATCCCTACATACAAGTTCCGACACCAGGCGGGGATAACGGCCACTGTCTCTGCCGGCAGCCCCCTGCTCCGCCAGCTTCTGCAGGCTCCGCTCAAACAGCGGCATCAGCCGGATATATGCAGCAAGCAGCAGCAACGGGATCATGACAGCCAGCACTGCGAGCACGATAAACTCTGTCCCCCTACTACCGCCCACCAGCACCTCAAACGGGGCAGCGAACCACACAGGTGCAATGAAATACTGCCACCATGCAGGCTGGAAGGATGCTGTCAGATCCGTCATATTGAACAGACGCGGAACCAGCTGATACCCTATCACAACCCCTACGGATAACATGATTTGTATATAGTTGATAATATCCTTGAGTTTCTCCCCATCAAAGACCCTCATAATCAGCAAGTAGAGCAGGGCGGTAAACACGAGAATAAAACCATCCATCAGCAGAATTCCCGCTGCATAGATCAGGAAGAACAATATTCCCTGCTTGAACAAAGCCACCACAAGCGAGGGTGCCGTTAGGGTTAGCGTCAGCGTAACCAAATAAATCAGAATATGGAGACTCTTAGCCATGTTCAGAGTCCTTCGGTCCACCGGCTTGGAGAACAGAATGTTCTTGTCCCGTAAATCCAGCATTACTGAAGAGAAGTCAGAGATCAGAGTAGTCGTGATCATGAACATGACCACAGCAAACAGGACGCTCATTGTCAGCATGTAGTTGCTGTCCGGAATCACGAATAGAATCAGCATAAGTCCGAGCAATAAGTAGATCCACTGCACCCGTAGCGGAGATCCCTCGGTTCCCTGGCCACCCTTCTGTGTTCCCAGCACTGTCGGTGTCCGCCTTCCGTCCATGGTCAGCTTCACTTGCAGAATACTGCGGAGCATATCATAATCCACGCCAGCCCTCTTGAAGATGCCCTGCAGCCGGTCAAGCAGCTTCAGCACCTTGAAATCATTCATGCGGAGCACCTTCTCCAAGCACAGCCACAAACTCGCCGGCGATATCCCGGTACTTATCGAATCCTGTCAGCTGATTAAAGATATCCTCAAGCGATCCCTCCCTGCTCTGCTCCTGAAGCTGTGCGAAGGTTCCATCCGCTACAATGTCCCCGCCATTGATCAGAATGATCCGGCTGCTGATTTTCTCCACAACATCCATGATATGCGAAGAATAAAAGATTGTTTTGCCCTGAGCTGCAAGCGAAGCGAAGATCTCTTTCACGACCATGACACTGTTCGCATCAAGACCGCTAAGCGGTTCGTCGAGAAAGAGAATATCGGGATCATGCAGCATACTTGAGATCAGCAGCACCTTCTGCTTCATCCCCTTAGAATAGGAAGCAATCCGCATATCGTAGGCCTTATCCAGATTGAGCAGGCCCATCAGCCGTTCCGCCTTGGCATCGGCTTCATTCCGCTTCATACCGTACAGCTCCCCAATGAATGTTAGATACTCCCGGGCTGTCAGGCTGTCATAGAGCTCAGCAATCTCGGGCACATAGCCAATTCTCCGCTTGTAGGCGATATCTCCATCCGCAATATCCCTGCCAAAAATCCGCACCGTACCCGTATAGCCTTCCACCAGACCCAGCATGATTTTTACCGTGGTACTCTTGCCTGCCCCATTTGGGCCGATATAGCCGATAATCTGTCCCCTGTAGACTTCGAGGTCGATCCCCCTCAGTACCATCCGGTCGCTGTAATTCATCCATAATCCTGATATCGAAATCACCGGCTCCTCTGTAAGTCCCATAACCTGCTCCTCCTTCAAGAATACGCTGTATAATTCCAAATTTATGTAATTGCCAATATAAATCCTATTCTATCAAATTTCAGACCGTTCACCTATAAGGAATTGCAACAAGAACACTTGATAAAAAAAAGAACGGCCAGCGGCCGCTCCCTTCAGCATTCGATATGTCATCTTCACCTGAATATTACAATTATGCCCTATTCCGATCCTGCTTCAGACTGATTCTCTCCCGCTGACGGGCGGACGCCAGGCACGTCTCAATAAGCATCATATTCTGCACCGGGTCCCCGGAGGCAAACATTGGCTCCGCCCCAAAGACGGCGGCGGCAAAATCATCAGCCTGCCGGACATACGGATTGGCGCCCGTTGCCCGGGCACGCCGGACTTCCCCTCCGGAGTATACAAAAAATTCAGCATCGTCAAATCTGGCATTGAAGGGCATCGGAATCTCGATCCGCCCGTCCGTCCCCAGGACCTCCAGCAGCTGCCGGTTGTAGGCCCACATGCCGCAGTCGAAGATCAGACTGACACCGCCTGGGAACTCGACCAGCCCGGAAGCCATCATATCCACATGGTCATGCTCAGGGGAAAAGATCGCTTGTACCGTAGCCGCCTCCGGCTCCGCACCGAATAACAGCCGTGCCGCACTGAGCGGATAGCAGCCGACATCGTACAAGGAACCACCGCCCCACGCCGATTTGAAACGGATATTAGTGGTGTCTTCAGCATCGTTATATGTAAACGTCCCGCGGATGGACCGAAGCTCACCGATTTCACCGCTGGCGATAACCTCCCGCACCTCGGCAATCCGCGGATGATGCCGGTACATATAGGCTTCAGCCAAATGCACCTCTGCCTTCCGGCAGGCCTCCACCATCTCCGCCGCCTCCTGGCTATTCAGGGCAATGGGCTTCTCGCAGAGCACATGTTTGCCTGCTTCTGCCGCGCGGATCACCCATTCCCGGTGAAGATGGTTCGGGAGCGGAATATATACCGCATCCACGTTCGGATCGGCTAATAGCTCCTCATAACTCCCGTATGCCTGCGCCACGCCAAATTCATTGGCGACGGCGCTGCTTTTGTCCAGACCCCGGCTAGCCACCGCCTGAATAACGCCTGTCTCCGATTCCTGGATGGCCGGCATAACCGAACCTGTCGCAATTTGGGCACAGCCCATGATTCCCCAGCGCAGCTTTTGTGTCATCGTGCACACCTTCCCTTGTCATAGATTTCCTGCCTGTCCTTAATGAAAACAATAGCATAGAATCCGGCATATCTCTATTTATGGAAACGGCAATTATAGCATCACATTCAGCAGAACAGCCATACCCAGCACCACGATACGGGCCAAGCTCATCAGCACAAAATTTTTGACAGATAGAATGAAGGTGGTAGCCTTCTCCTGCTTGCGGGTGAATTCCGCAATATTCCGCCGCAGCGGAATCAGTGTCAGCAAGAGCAGCGCCACCAGCACAGGGTTCACTCCAAGCAGCAGCAGCACGACAAGGTCTGCATACGAGACATAATACAGCAGCTTAAACAGCAGGAGCGCGTTACTGCGTCCGATATACACAGGCAGTGTGTACCGCCGGTTATCTATGTCATCCTCTATGTCACAGATATTGTTGGCCAACATAATTCCGGCAATCCCGAGAATCGCCGGTATGGAGAACCAGAAGAGATACAACACCTCAAGCATGTTAACATGCAGACTGACCCAGCCTTCGGAGAACAAAAGCGTTACCACACTTTGATCCGAGTGAATATAGGCCGAGATGAAAATGATCACAAAACCCATAAATAACCCGGAGAACAATTCGCCCAGCGGCATCCGTGAGATCGGTATCGGACCGAATGAGTACAGAATGCCGATCAGGAAGGACAAGCCTCCCAGCAGAAATACCAGCAGCCCGGTCTCGGCAACCAGCGCAATTCCGCCGCCCACCGCAAGCACCAGCAGCACAGCAATGGTAATAACGACCGTACTCTCTTTCAGCTTGTGGCGAACAATAGCATTATGCGTTTCATAGCCGTAGCCATGCGTTTTGGCTGCCTTTTTAAAATCATAATAATTGTTGATTGCCGTTGTCGCCATATCAAAACTCAGCAGGGACACCAGCATCAGCACAAAGCGAAGAACATAGAAATCCTCAAAACGGTACAGGGCATACAAGGTCCCCAGCATAAAAGGCAGCATGCTCGCCACCTTCGTGGGCAGCTCAACAAATCGCAAGAAACTTTTTACATTCACGGCCATACATCCTTATCTGTCAAATAAGCGCGGTTATGCTCCGGTAGTGGTAATCGTAACCGGGGACCATTCAGCAATCACTGTCTGTCCATGCGCGGACACGCTGCCTTCGGGCGTCAGATCCTTTTCCGTCATGATTCCCAAGGCAACGGTAAAGCCGTTCAATTTGATCGGCACGTGCTCTCGGCGCACTTCCCTGCCGTTCACATAGAATAACGCCTCATCCTTGCCGCGGTGGTATGAGATCTTGTAAGTGTTGAATTCACGTGGTTTAAAGTCGGTATCCTCTGCAAAAATGCAGAAATACTTGGTTCCTCCAGTATCGGGAACCTGAACACCCGGGAAAGGCAGGATGCCGTAGACACTGGCATATTGATCATTCCCGGCAAAAAAGTCCAGCGCGGCCCCTGTTGTGAAATCAAGGAGATTCAGCGAAACATAGCCGTCATAGAGGTCGCCTGGCGCGGTACCCTGTGTACGGGCGCGGATCTGAAGTTCAAAGCTGATCTCCCCATCCTCCGGTACCTTCACCGGCTCTGCAGAATAATACATATGCTTCGCATTGTCGAGAATCTGCACCTGATTATTCTGACGGCTCAACTGTGCACGCACATACAAATACCCATTGCGTACAATCACTACAGCCTCCGGCTCGCGGTAAGCCCAGAAAGAACCGTCTGGCAGGGTGAAGCCGCCTGTCTTCCAGACCTTGCCCTCTGACAGAATCGTATGGAAATCTCCGAGTACAGTCTGCTGGCTTACAGCTTCTGAAGTATTCTCATTGACGGGTATGTTGTTGTCCATAAGTTCACTCTCTTTCTATATATAGTGGCTGCAGAAGTTAGATCAGCCCTTGGATAAGCAGAGCCACAATCATAATTGCTCCACAGCGTACAGATGCCTTCAGCGACGCGCCCATCAGCGGCAGATAGGCTGCTGAGGCATTTTCCGGTTGCAGACTACGATAGACATGCATCGGTGCAATGGCAGTCAAGAGCGCCAGCAGGGCGTATACAGGCAGCACACCCAGCAGAACACAAATGATCAGCGATACATAGGAGGTATAGAGCAGAACATGCGAGAAGACCAGTGCCCGGCGTTCTCCCCACACGACAACCAGGGTCCGTTTGCCTGCCTGTTCATCCGCTCTCCAGTGCAGAAAGTGATGATTGAACAGCAGCAGGGTAGTGAGCAGTCCGACTGGCATCGACAGCAGCGCCGCCTTCAGGCAGAATTCGCCGGTCTGCACAAAATAAGCACCCATTACAGGCATCAGTCCAAAAGAGAGAAAAATAGCCAGTTCGCTATATCCCTTGCCGCGATAGCCAAAACGCAGCGGCGGAGCAACATAAAAATATGCGATTAACGCTCCGCCCGCCACAAACCATAGGATCTCCCAGCCGCTGTAAACGCTGAGCACCGCTCCACAGAGCACAGCAAGCGCAAGCAACCCCCATGTCAGATAGGTGAAGACCCGTTCGGACAGCACACCTCCCGACAGAAATCCCGAGTTGGTCGTGATCACCCCTGGTGTATTCAGCGCCTCCGTATCCGTTCCGTTGCGGAAATCCCATATATCATTCACCATGTTGGAGAACAAGTGGGCCGCAGCAGCTCCGATAATCGTGACAACAAATAAAAACGGGTGAAAATCCCCCTCCCATACATATGCCCCGACAGTACCCAAGACAACCGGTATTAACATAACGGGGATAACTTCAAACCGTGAAGCCTTCTTAAATAGAGTCCATTTATTCATACAGAGGCTTTATCTCCTTCTATTATTAATTAATAATAATTATCGTTAGACTATTATACATCAAAATTCGACATATCGGGCAGAAAATCGCTGCAAAATATTCCCTTATCGTGGTACAATATTTGTTATAGTACTTATTTCCTATTGATCTGAAATACTTTAAAGGGGAGCATCATGAAGCTACGCAAAAAAATTGTAATCTTTACTTTTGTTGTTGCCTTGCTTGCCTTAGGGGTTACTTACCTGCTTCTGCACCTCACCATGCTAAACCGTTTCGAGAAGCTGGATGAAGCCGCCCTAAAGGATAGCCTGGCGGATACACTATCCTCTTATCAGGAGGAACTGCTTGATATGAAGACCAGTATGCTGAATTATTCACTCCGGGATGAGACTTATGGATTTGCAGAGTCGGGCCGCACGCCCGAAGGTTCCATTGCCGCAAATGACGCTATTATCCGCAGTATCTTCAATAGGACTACCTATGAAGTCAATCACTTCGATATGATTGCCCTGCTGGACAAATCGGGACAGCCTCTATATGGCGGTACATATGATTCGAACTTCAGGAGTATTTCCCCATTGACACCGGAGTTCCATACCCTTTTCAGATTGATGAACAGCCGGCTGCCGGCCCTTTCCGGTCCAAATGATAGTCAATCCGGAATTGTGATTCTGGATAAGGGTCCGATGCTGGTTACCCTCACACCCATTGTCAACAGCCTCAAAGATCAACCGGTAATCGGAACAGCCATTGCAGGAAGAATGCTTAATCAGGAGGAGATTACCCATATCCGGGCTGACGGTTCCTCCAGTATTCAAATGACAAGAGTGACCTCAGGAATGCTCGCACAAAGTGGAGGAAAGAAACTCTGGATGAGTCCGGTATCCAGCAGCATGATGTCGGTTCATACCATCGTAGACGATCTGTTTGGTAATCCGGGCATGGTCATTACACTACATCAATCCCGCAGGATCTATGAGAGCGGCCAGGACTCCGTCTACAGCTTCCGGCTGTTCTTCTTTTTGATAACTATCCTTATCTGCATAGGAAGCATGGCCTTCGTGAACCGCTCCATTCTGGGAAGAATGTCCTCATTAATTACTAATATCCGCGCTATCGGCAACAGTAAGGACTTATCCATTCGGATCCCCAGTACCGGAAAAGATGAATTCAGCGACGTAGAGCATGCGTTCAACCGGATGATTGATTCTCTGGAGCAGGCACAAGATGATCTCCGCCATCAATCGATGCTTGATCCGCTAACCCAGTTACCCAACCGTGCGCTCTTTTTCGCGAAGCTTAACGCTGCGATTGACGCCATGAAAGGCAGCAGCCGTCAGATAGCCCTCGTCTTTATCGATCTGGACCATTTCAAGACCGTGAATGATACGCTTGGCCATGATTTCGGCGACACCATGCTCAAAGAAACGGCCTTCCGGATTACGCAGGTTGTCGGCCAGCATGATGTGGTGTCACGCCTAGGCGGCGATGAATTCACTATACTCCTCTCAGACATCCCCGATTCCGTCTCCATATGCGACCGGCTGTCGAGTATTCAAGAGATTCTTTCCATGCCGCATCATATCCAAGGGCATCTCCTCTACAATACAGCAAGCATTGGTGTCAGTATCTATCCTCAAAACGGGGAGGACGCCGACTATCTGGTGAAGCAGGCCGATCTGGCGATGCTCCATGTCAAAGAGACGGGAAGAAACAATATTCTCCAATACTCCGAAGACCTGGAAGAGAGTATCCGGCGTAAAAAGGTATTGTCCCAGCTGCTGTTGTCTGCTGCCGCTAATGATGAATTCGAGGTGCATTACCAGCCAATTCTTAATAGTAGGGATCTACAGGTGCATAAAGTGGAAGCCCTGCTGCGCTGGACAACCCCGTCCCATGGGGCCATTTCTCCCGCAGAGTTCATCCCGCTCGCAGAAACCAGCGGCTCCATTGTCAGTATCGGGGGCTGGGTGCTGCGGCAGGTCTGCGCCGATGTGCAGAAGTTTCGGGAGCAAGGCCTGTTCCTAACAGCTGCAGTTAACATTTCAGCGGTCCAGCTGATGCAGCCCGGACTGCTGGATCTGCTCCTGGATCTGCTTCATGAATTCGGGCTGCCCCCTTCCTGCCTGGAGCTTGAAATCACAGAGAGTGTACTCGTCTCCGGCGACAGCATCTTCCAGTCCCTACAGCAGCTTAGAGCAAATGGATTCCGCATTTCGCTTGATGACTTCGGCACCGGATTCTCGTCGTTGAGCTATCTGCGGCGGTTCCCTGTCGATGTGATCAAAATTGACCGTTCGTTTGTCTCCGAGATGACCCCGGACCCACAGGGGGATGTGCTTGTTAAAGCCATTATCGAGCTGAGCCACAATCTTGGCCTGTGCGTGGTGTCCGAAGGCATTGAGCATCCGGGGCAGTTCCAAATGCTGCGAAGCCTGGGGAGTGACGAGCTTCAGGGCTACTATATCAGCAAGCCTGTTAAGGCTGGGGATATCCCTGCTTTTTTGTTACAGGAAAATTCAGAAAATGAACAGTTCCTTTATAGGCAAGTTTCAGACGATATGATATGATAGGCAAGCTGATAACAGCACCCGCTTTTGGGTGCTGTTATCCTATGCGAACACTTATGAAAATTGGAGGCATTTATTGTTATGTCAGCGCAATCGCCAAACACTCAATCCGTCAAAATCATCACCGCCGACCCTAGCGCCATCGGCCTGTTCGGATTAGCTATCGTTACCCTGGTCGCTTCTTCACAAAAGCTCGAAATTACAACAGGTCTCAGCTACTGTATCCCATGGGCAATCTTCCTCGGAGCCTTCGCCCAGCTGTTCGCATCCATTCAGGATGCTAAGCACAACAACACCTTTGGCATGACTGCCTTTGGAGCTTATGCGTTCTTCTGGTTCGGCATGGCCGCAAGCTGGCTGATCAAGCTCGGGGTATTTGGAACAGTTCTGGCGGAAGGTATTGATCCCAAACAGCTCGGATTTGTTTTTCTAGGATATCTGGTGTTCACACTATTTATGACGCTTGGCGCAGTAGAAGCAAACCGCGTTCTGCTCATCATCTTTGTGTTAATTGATTTCCTGTTCCTCGGCCTGACGATGGATTCCTTCGGGGTCGCTGCTGAATTCTTCCATAAGGTAGCTGCCTGCTCGGAGCTGGCTATCGGCGTTGTATCCCTTTACGGCTGCGGGGCATCAGTGCTTAACGCTCATTTCGGACGCACTTTCCTGCCAATCGGAGCTCCGTTTGGAATCTTCAAAAAATAGATTTTTAACCGCAACGGATAAATACAATCTGCTCTGATGCAGAACGTGTTTATCCGTTTTAATTTTGCCGGAATCCTGTAACCTTCCCCCTTGCACAAAGATGATAAAGATGACATGCTATAGAGACACCTACGACATATATCGACATTTTTCCTGCGGTGCTGGAACCGGCGAAGCCTCTTATACTGGACGGCTTAGTCCCTTTTACTTGTAACAAATGTAATGTTGAATTTTTTCGATATCGGAGGCACTCTATGGCTTTCATTAATAAAAAGCCTTTAACGATCATCCTCGGCTTCTTAGTCGTGCTTCAGCTCTCTCTGTTCTATTACTATTCTTTATCATTAGACCGGGAATATCGGGCAGAAAAAGCCGACCTCTCCTCACAAGCAGTCATGCTATTATCGAACCTTGAAGAGCGAGTCTCGATTGTCAAAGGCGTCAGTTCCTTTATTCAAACGGTCGGCTTTGATGCTGATCCAACCCTGATTAACCAATATCTAGTCACCGCATACCGCAACAATTCAAACAACGTTATGAATATCATGATCGCTCCGGACGGCCTCATCCGCTATTTATATCCTCTACCCGGCAATACAGCGATTCTGGGCAAGAGCCTGCTGCTCGATTCAGCACTCTCCTCACCCGGGATGATACAAGAAACGATACGTTCCCGCGGCATTACAATAGACGGACCACGGACACTGGCCCAGGGTGGCTACGGTATGGTGATCAGACAAGCTATCTATAAAGACAGCTCCTTTGCCGGCATCGTCTCCGTGACCTTGAAGATTGATAACATTGTGGAGCAGCTTCCGCTGAAGGATACCCAAATTTCTGTCACCGCAGACAACCATAGCTTTCTGTTCGGCAATCCTTCCCATACGGAAGGAGGACAGCTTACAGTTCCGGTTACTCTCTATAATCAGCATTGGCTCATGAGCATCCCCTTGCCCACACAGAAGAAATGGGAGGTGCTGCGCAGTGTGCTCTGGATTGATATCGCCTTCTTGCTTGTCATAGCATTTATTCTCTATATCTTCTGGCACCAAAACCGTTTCAACCGCGACCTGGAACGTATCGTCAACATACGTACACGGGATCTGCGGGTGTCCAAACGTCTGTATGAGAAGCTTGCGCACTACGATAGTCTGACTGAAATACCCAACCGCCGTTATTTCATGGACGAATTCGAACGCCTGCTGCAGTCGGCAGAGCTGACCCAGACTTATACACTGTTCTTTTTCGATCTCAACCGCTTCAAAGAAATCAATGATACACTGGGTCACTCCACCGGAGACCAGGTAATCAGGACGCTTGCCAACCGGCTGAAAAGCGACAAGCTGCCCTTCAAATTGTTCGCGCGGACCGGCGGTGACGAATTCGTCATGATCTTCTCCGACCTTTCCCGGGAGGATATTCACGTCATAGCCGGTCAGATCAGCGAGCTGATCTCGGAGACGCTGCTTATTTCCGGTGCGTATTTGAGCTTATCGACCAGTATAGGTATATCCCTGTATCCGGAGCATTCGCTGAACAAGGATGATCTGCTCAAATTCGCAGACATGTCAATGTATCAGGCCAAACTTCAGGAAGATGCGAACTACTTTATCTTTGATTGGGAACTGCGTGAGAAGCTGGAGCAGAAGACGATGATCGCCAAGTATCTGCATACCGCCCTGGAGCGTGAAGAGTTCGTGCTTCATTATCAGCCGCAGATCAACGCCGTTACTGGTAAAATGATCGGCCTGGAGGCACTGATCCGCTGGAATCATCCGGAGAAAGGATTAATTGGGCCAGGGACCTTCATTGCAGCCGTGGAAGAAGCCGGACTGATGATTCAGCTTACAGACTGGGTGCTCCGCGAAGTGTGCCGCCAGCTCTGTGAATGGAGAGTGATGGGGCTCCCGCTGCTTCGGACCTCCATCAATATCTCCAACAGCTGGTTCTACAACCGCAACCTGATCGAGAATCTGCTTGCCGTTCTTGACCAATATGGATTGGAGACGAGTGTGCTGGAGTTCGAGATTACGGAGAGTACGGCTCTCCTCGAAGAGCATTATCCGCTGCTGCAGCAGATGCGGGATCACGGCATCGTGGTCTCGATCGACGACTTCGGGACCAAGTATTCTTCGCTGAACTACCTGAAGCATTTTCCCGTGAACAAAATCAAGATCGACCGCACCTTCATCACCGGCATCGGCGTCAGTTCGATTGATGAGACGATTATCAAGTCCATTGTATTCGTTGCCTCGCAGCTTGGTTATGACCTGATTGCCGAGGGCGTGGAGACACAGGAGCAGCTTGAATTCCTCATTAAGCATAACTGCCCGCATATTCAGGGCTTCTTTTTCTACCCGCCGCTGCCTCCCGAAGATATTCATAAAGTTGCTTCATAAGCTTTAGCCAGTATAATAAAAGAACCGGCTGTGCCGTCCTTCAACGGACGGTAACAGCCTGATGTTAAACCGAAAGGAATTTGAGAAACATATGAATACGCTAACAACCCCAGAATGGATTGCAACCCTTGCTTTCGCGCTGATTCTTGCCTTAATCGCATTTCGCGTGATCCGCGGCATGCCAACAATGGCTGGAGATATTACCGCTTTCCGTAAAAGAACTTTGGTCTGGACTCAAGTCGCGCTTGTACTGACAGTGCTCCAGCTCAACTTCAAAGCAGGGGACTGGCGTTTTGGGATCATCCTCGGTCTCATTGTGCTGTTCACCGGCAGTATTTGGCTGGCCGCCCGCCGTTACGACTTGCGCCACCCCAAGAATATAGAATCTGCAGAACAGGATTCAAGCGCGGAATAGCCTGAGCATTCTCAAGTTCACATTCTATAGGGAGGGATTCTGTGACACACAAAAACAGCCACGGGGTCTACGGCTTCCGCTTCAATGAGCCGGACCGTCTGCCGCTCTGCAATCTCTTTGCAGTCGGACATGAGATCGTGACAGATTCTTCCTATCACTGGAATGGCATGAGCCGTACGGATGGCCCGCTGCTGCTGTTCCAATATACCGTAGAAGGACAAGGAATGTTCGAGACAGAGCTGGGGACCCACCGCATCGGCCCCGGGCGGGCGTTCCTCACTGAAATCCCCGGCAGCCACCGTTATTACCATCCGGGTGATTCGGTGCCATGGGAGTTTTATTTCCTGCTCTTCAGGCCGCAGCCTCTTCTCCCGCTATGGGAAGACATTAAGTCCAAGCTCGGAGAGGCGCCGGCCATTGTCCCGGGCAGCAGGCCAATCCGTATCCTGCGCGATATTGCCCGTGAAGCCCATTCGGGAAGAATCTCAGATCCCTACATTGCCTCCTCCCTGCTGCATCAATTCATGATGGAGCTCGGCAGACTCTCTTTGGGCGGACCACGGGATGCAGTGGAATGGCCTGCTGCTATTCGGGATTCTGTCCAATTCATCGAAACCCACTACAGCTCCATGATCGGCCAGGAGCAGCTAGCCGAGCAAATGGGACTCTCCAAATTCCACCTGCTGCGTACATTCAGCAAATATGTCGGCCTGACCCCCAATGAATACTTGAACCGGACCCGGATTGAACGCGCTGTAGAACTCCTGAGCACCACCGACTGGAGCATTGAGACCATTGCATCCCAGGTTGGATATTCCAGCGGCAGCTATTTCATCAAGGTGTTTCAAAAGCTGACTGGCCAGACGCCAGGCTCGTTCCGTTCGGGAAGCGGCGGGTTGAATTACAGCCGCCTCTTTTTCTAAACGGAGCTCTATCCCTCCAAATAGAACGTGGTTAAGGCATAACTGCGGACAACCTGTGACCGGAAGCATACTTCTTCCCTCCACAACCATACTAATGACATCTTGGGTGTCTATGGAGGGATAAGAGGAATGGGTAAACGAATGAACCTGCTGATGTTCAGCGGGGAGTATGACAAGGCAATGGCGGCGCTGATTCTAGCCAATACCGCCCGGGATATCGACGTCGAAGTCACGATGTTCTTCACGTTCTGGGGATTGTTCCTGGTACGGGATCCGGACAAAATGACACTGGAGGATAAAACGATTTACGAAAAGCTCATGGATGTGATTACCCCGAAAGGGCCGGAGCAGCTTCCGCTCTCGCGGATGAATTTCAGTGGCCTCGGGAAGATGATGCTGGAAGAAATGATCGAGGATCAGGGGGCGCCGAAGCTGATTCATTTTTTGAAGGGAGCCCGCCACAAGAACATCAAGTTCTACGCCTGCAAGCTCTCTGTTGAAATTATGGGCTTCAAGCCGGAGGAGCTCCTGCCTGAGGTTGAGATTATAGATGCCGCCACTTATCTGAAGGACGCGCTTGAAAGTGATATGCAGCTGTTCATCTAGCCCGACTCTTACGGTCGGGTTCTGGGCTTTAACCTATTTCTATAAACGGGCATATACTGGGCCATAAAGATATCATTGGCTGGAGGGATTGTCCGTGCTGAGTATCCACCGCACCACTATAGCAGAGGAGCCCGCTTCCTTGCAGGAGCATTTCGCAGCTTTTCGTGAGCATACTATTGGGAGCAGGCATGTGATTTCAACGCCCTATGGCCGGCAGCCGCTGCTCTATGCTGATTGGACAGCCAGCGGAAGGCTGTATGAACCCATAGAGCGTAAAATCCAGGAGAGCTTCGGACCCTACGTGAGCAACCCCCATACGGAATCCAATACTACCGGGCTGACAATGACCGAGGCTTATAATGAAGCGCGGAGAATCATCAGGGACCATGTGAACGCAGGGCCCTGTGATGCTCTGCTTTTCTGCGGAAACGGCACTACAGGTGCAGTAAATAAACTGATGAGGCTGATGGGCCTGAAACTTCCCGAGTGGCTGCAGGGAGAGTATGTGTGCCCCTCTGAGGATCGTCCGGTCATCTTTGTCAGTCACATGGAGCATCACTCCAATCTGCTGCCCTGGCAGGAAGGCATCGGTGATGTCATCACTGTCCCTGCCGGATCAGATGGAACGGTTGACCTGCATCAGCTGGAGCATCTGCTGATGCTCTACCGGAACCGCCGCTTCAAGATTGGCTCCTTCACGGCCTGCTCCAACGTCACTGGAATCCTGACTCCTTATCACAAGCTCGCCGCGGCGATGCACCGCCACGGCGGAGTCTGTTTTGTTGATTTTGCCGCCAGCGCTCCATATATCCCCATCAATATGCATCCTGACGATCCGCTCGAGCGGCTGGATGCTGTTTTTTTCTCACCCCATAAATTTCTGGGCGGTCCCGGAACAGGCGGAGTACTGGTCTTCGATGCAGATTTAAAGAGAGGACGGCAGCCGGATGAACCCGGCGGGGGAACCGTGATCTGGGTCGATGCCTGGGGAGGGCGCCGCTATATCCATACGGTCGAGATCGGTGAAGACAGCGGGACTCCGGGGTTCCTGCAGGCCTTCCGTACAGCGCTGTGCCTGAAGCTGAAGGATGCCATGAACGGAGCTGGCGGATTCATGATGAAGAGAGAGCAGCAGCTGTGCAGCAGACTGCTCTCCGGACTCGAAACAATCCCGGGCTGCACGATCCTTGCAGGAGAACATAAGCAGCGCCACGGCATCGTATCCTTCAATTTACAGGAGATTCATTATAATCTTGTGGTCAGATTGTTGAATGACCGGTTTGGCATTCAGGCACGCGGAGGCTGCTCTTGCGCTGGACCTTACGGTCATCATCTGCTGGGTCTTGACCGGGAACACTCCCGTGAATTTATCCAGGCTATTTATGCTGGCGACCAATCCCTCAAGCCTGGTTGGGTCCGCCTCTCCCTTCACCCTATTATGACTGACAGTGAGGTGGAGCGAATGATAAGCGCCATCCGAAGCATCACCTGCAACATCGGGGTATGGCGGCAGGATTACCGTTATAACCGCACTACTAACAGCTGGCTTCATCTTTCCGAAGAAGACGGAGCCAGAGCTCCCGTCCGGGATTTATTCGTGTTGTAGCGATTCATCTGCAGGAAGAATCTCCTCACCCACCCGCGCGGCCCGGGCGAACCGGGCCTCAATAGCCTTAACCCCCCAGAGCGAGCCCCCAATAAAGAGCAGTACATAGAGAATTTCCCCGGGATTCCGGATGAACCGTTCCATGTCATTCCCAATATAAGTGACAGCGAATACCATAATGGCTTTGCCTGCACACAGCGCAATCAGATACGAGCGCAGCCGCATCTGAGCCAGTCCGGCCGCCATATTGATTACAACAAACGGTCCGACCGGGAAGAGGCTGAGCAGAAAAACATAGCTGAAGCCGCTGTTGCGGACCCAGGTCATGCTCTTCGCCACTTTGGGCCGCAGCGCCCACTTCCGCAAGTAGGGGTGGGAGGCGATTTTACGGATAATCAGGAATGTAGTTACACAGCCCGCAACCAGTCCGAGCCAGGAATACAAAAAGCCCAGCCACAGCCCGTACACTGCCCCATTGAGCCCGACGATTGCAATCGTCGGCAACGGCGGCACGAAAGATTTCATAAAAGTGAGACCTACTCCCGGAAGAGGCCCCAGGGACCGGTATTGCTCCAATAGCTGCCGAAGACGCTCCTCCGTAAGCCAGGACATTATATCTAAAGAAAACATTGGATTTCAGCTCTCCTCATCCATAGTTGAAATTGCTTAACATTGAGCCTCAATTATACAATACTTTTCGCTGGATGCGGTGTCTTGACGCACAACGGATGAACACGCGGACAACCAAAAGGCTGTGATCCCAAGATCACAGCCTTAACGTTTATGACAACTTACATATGCGTTTCTATGGAGACTACTGGTTTCGTTCCGGCAAAAAGCAGTGTCGTCACATGCTTGCGCGCATCGGCTGTGAGCAGCAGCAGCTCTAGAGAGCTTTTAGCCGAATCGCTGCTGGTGAACTTCACTTTCGCCCCATCCAGATCTTCATGGATACCGGTTATGGAGTAACCCTGTTGTAGCAGTGCATCAACCTCCTGCCGTTCTTTGTCGAACTCGGCATATGCAGACATTCAGACCACTCCTCCGCTGATTTCGGCTTGGGCGGGATGCGGTGCTTCCGCTTCGAACCGTTTGCGGTGCAGGTATTTGCCTGACCCGGCCTTGCCAACAAACTGCTTGTCACGGATAACGAATTCACCCCGGCTGAGCACGGAGACAGGTTCACCCTTGACCTCTATGCCTTCAAAGGGATTATAATCCACGTTCATATGATGGGTCCCAGCAGAAAGGGTTCTTTCTACTGAAGGGTCGAATATAACGAGATCTGCATCACTGCCTACAGCAATGGTGCCTTTCTGCGGGAACAGCCCAAACAGCTTGGCGCTCGATGTTGAGATTATATCCACAAATTTATTAAGAGAAATGCGGCCTTTCTGTACACCTTCGGAGTATAGCACGCTGAACCGGTCTTCAATGGTTGGTCCGCCGTTCGGAATCTTCGAAAAGTCGCCCAGACCCAGATCCTTCTGTCCCTTGAAGTTAAATGAGCACTGGTCGGAGCCGATCGTCTGCAGCGTACCGCTCCAGAGCGCATCCCACAGCACCTCCTGGTTCCACGCTTCGCGCAGCGGCGGGGACCAGACATACTTGGCCCCCTCGAAATCCGGCTTCTCCAGTGCCGTCTGATCGAGTACGAGATACTGTGGACAAGTCTCACCGTAGACACGCAGCCCTTTACGGCGGGCTTCAGCGATCTTCCAGGCCGCTTCAGCACAGGTAACATGCACCACATAGAGCTGCGAATCGGTCAGCTCTGTCAGCGAAGCGGCCCGGCCGGTAGCTTCCCCCTCCAGCTCCGGAGGCCGGGTCAAGGCGTGATAGATCGGGTCGGTGTTACCGGCGGCCAAGGCCTGCTCCACCAGATATTCAATCACGTCGCCATTCTCGGCATGGACCATGACCAGTGCACCTTCCCGCTTGGCAGCCTGCAGCGTCTTGTACAGCACGCCGTCATCGGCCTGGAAGGTATTCTTGTAAGCCATGAACACCTTCAGCGAGGTGATGCCTTCCTTCTCAATAATCTGCGGCAGTTCGCCGAGCACGGCATCGTTCAGCTCGGAGACCATCAGATGAAAGCTGTAGTCAATGACAGCCTTATCCACCGATTTGCGGTGCCAGGTGTCTACAGCCTGCTGCAGCGGCTGGCCTTTGGTGGTCAGGCAGAAGTCAATGACCGTTGTCGTCCCCCCGTAAGCGGCGGCAATGGTTCCGGTCTCGAAGTCGTCGGCGGTTACCGTGCCGCCAAAGGGCATATCCAGATGGGTATGGGGATCGATGCCCCCCGGAAATACATAATGGCCGGAAGCGTCGATGATCTCCGCACCTGGTGCTTCCAGATTCAGACCAATTCCGGTGATAATCCCGTCTTCCACCAGGATATCTGCCTTATAGGTGTCGGCTGCGGTAACTATAATACCGTTTTTGATGATCTTCTTCATCCTTATACCACCTCCGCTTCCGAATATGCGCCGTTCAAGCCGCTGATCACTTTATTCCGCTGATTCCAGGTCATTGGCGCTGCTCCGCTGTCCAGAGCGACCATATCAATCGCACCGTCTGCCGGACAGACAATCGAACACAGATTGCAGCCTACACAGTCTTCCTCACGCACCTGCAGAATCGCCTTGCCCTCGGCATTCGTCAGCATATCGATACATTGATGCGAGGCATCCTCGCAGGCAATATGGCATTTATTGCAGTTGATACAGTTCTCTTCATTAATCCGGGCCACAACTTTGTAATTCAGGTCCAGATCGCCCCAGTTGGAGTACTTCGGCACCGACTTGCCGATCAGCTCCGTGACCGAAGCAAGGCCTTTGTCATCCAGATAATTGTTCAGACCGTCGATCATCTCCTCGACAATCCGGAACCCGTGATGCATTACTGCCGTGCACACCTGGATGCCCGTTGACCCCATTAGCATGAATTCGACTACATCCTGCCAGGTGGAGATGCCGCCGATCCCGGAGATCGGCACACCTACACCGCGGTCGCGGGCACATTCTGCGACCATGCTTAGGGCTATCGGCTTCACAGCCGGACCGCAATAACCGCCGTGTGCACCTTGGCCGCCCACATTCGGAATCGTATTCCAGCTATGGATGTCCACGCCGGCCAGGCTGTTGATCGTATTAATCAGACTGATCGCATCCGTGCCGCCCTTGACCGCGTGGCGGGCTACAACCGTAATGTCGGTAATGTTCGGCGTCAGCTTCACTATGACAGGTGTTGTCGCTACTTCCTTCACCCAGGTCGTCTGGGCTTGCACCAGATCAGGCTGCTGGCCCGAAGCCGCACCCATTCCGCGTTCAGCCATGCCGTGCGGACAGCCAAAGTTAAGCTCCAGCCCGTCTACACCGACAGCTTCAACCCGCTTGACGATTTCATGCCACTTCTCCTGCTTGGGTTCCACCATCAGGGAGGCGATAATCGCATGATTCGGAAATCTTTTCTTCGTTTCGTAGATTTCCTTCAGGTTCACCTCAAGAGGACGGTCTGTAATCAGCTCAATATTATTAAACCCCGCTACGCGCTGCCCGTTAAAGTGTACCGCTGCAAAACGGGACGAGGTGTTAATAACCGGCTCTCCGAGCGTCTTCCACACGGCGCCTCCCCAGCCTGCTTCAAAGGCACGCTGTACCTGATAACCGGTGTTGGTGGGCGGTGCAGAGGCCAGCCAGAATGGATTGGGTGACTTGATTCCTGCAAGATCAATACTCAAATCTGCCATTAATGTTCCCTCCCTGTCATGTAAGTCAGGCAAAACATCCAGCCTTGTATTCGCACAGCAACCCCAATTTATACAGCAGAGCCAACCACGCTATCCTGCAGGCCCGACATTTGCTTCATAATGGCATAAGCGGCATCCTTCCCCTGCTGGGCAGCGGAGACTACCATCGCTTCACCTTTGCCCGAGCCGAAGACGATATCCCCGGCGGCATAGATCTGCGGATCGGAGGTCCGTCCGGTATGCTCATCTATCTTCACAACGCCCCACTCATGGGCAAGGCCCAGCGCTTCTATCAGATCCACCCGCCGTTTCTGCCCGATCGCCACCACAACCGCATCCACCGGCATGAGGAATTCAGAGCCTTCTACAGGCATCGGCGTCAGACGCCCATCCTTGCCGGTCTCACCGGTCAACTTCATTTGTACACACTCCAGAGCGGTCACATTGCCCAGTTCATCCCCGATGATCCGCTTAGGCAGGGTCAGCCAACTGAATTCCACGCCTTCCTGCTTGGCGAATTCATATTCAAAATCATAAGCCGTCATCTCCGCCAGCGTCCGGCGGTAGACCATCTTCACATTCGCGGCGCCCAGCCGCACCGAGCAGGTAGCTGCATCTATCGCCGTGTTGCCTGCACCAATGACGGCAACCCGCTGGCCCATTAGCTCCAGTGTCGGTATGCCCGTCTTCGTGCTTTCCACCAGTTCTATAGCATCGTAGACCCCGGAAAGCTTTTCTCCTTCAATACCGAGCGGCGGAACATAACCCATCCCCGCAGCCAGCACGATGGCATCATACCCGGCCTTCAGTTCTTCCACTGAGACATCCACGCCCACTTTCACTCCTGTACGGATCTCAACGCCCAGCTTCTCGACCTGCTCTACTTCCCACAGCGATATGGACTGCGGCAGCCGGAACGAGACAATTCCGTGGGTATCCAGTCCGCCGGCAAGCTCCTTCGCTTCATAGATCACCACACCATAACCTTCACGCGCAAGCTCCCTGGCTGCAGACAACCCGGCCGGACCGCCGCCGATCACCGCGACTCTTTTGCCATTCGGGACGCCTGCCTTAAATAATTCAGCCTTAGTGTTAATCGCCCAATCGGTGGCATAACGCTGCAGCAGCCCGATCTGAATCGGCGCAGAAGCGTCATTCAGTACACAAGCGCCTTCACACAGTTCTTCCGTTGGACAGACACGCGCACAGCTGGCACCAACCGGATTGGCGTCCATGATGGTCTGAGCCGAACCCTTCAGATTGTCTGTGGCAATACGTTTAATGAAAGAGGGAATATTAATGCTGGTCGGGCAGGCCTTGATGCACGGGGCATCGTAACAATACAGGCAACGGTTGGATTCTTCGATTGCGCCTTTGCGGGTAAGACCAGGTTCAGCCTCGGCGAAATTGCGCATGAACATATCAGGCGTGAATGTGTATAACGGAGAAGTGTGCTCCATCCGTATCCCTCCTTCTGTATGAGTGGCTCGGCATTTACATCATGTTTGTGTTATATAATATAACATTATTACGGGTATTGCCTTAATATTTTGCTTACTTCTCAAGATTATTGTAGTAAAATGAACAATAAACCTGACTTCACTTTTCTTTTTTATCGCAATAAGTAAACTATCCTTACATGCTATATTGAAACTATATTGAATTCCATTTTTCGTTACATTAGACAGATTGTCTAATTTCAAAAGTGTATTTTTTACCTGTAAGAATAAGCCGAGAGTAGAACCACACGAGTCAGGGCAACGGTTCATACATCAAGCGAGGGGGAAATTTATGGATTGGGAGCTTGTATTTACAATTCGGGATGCACTCAAAAGACCGCTGTTCGCGGAAGCGGAAATCGTCGGCGGAAGAACAGGCCTAAGCCGTGCCATCCGCTGGGTGCATGTGCTGGAGAGCGCGAGCTTTGAAAGTCTGATCCACGGGGAAGAGATGATTCTGACCACCGGCATAGGGGCAAGCGCCGATCTGCCCGCTTCCTTATCCTTTATGCAGAATCTGATCGATAAGAACGCAGCCTGCTTATGCATTGAGCTTGGGGTTTATTTCAACAGCATTCCGCAGGAAATGATTGATCTCGCCAACCAGCATGACTTCCCGCTGATTATTTTCACCCGTACTGTACGCTTTGTAGATATCACCCTTGACCTGCATTCCCTCATTATCAACCGCCATCACCGCATGCTTCAGGAGCTCGAGAGTATCTCCCGTGAGTTCCACCGTCTGACGCTGACTTCTCAAGGTACACTCAAGGTTCTGCAATTATTATGCAAAAGCACCCGCACGCAAATTGTATATATGCAGCCGCAAGGGAAACCCTTGTTCTTCCCGGCGCTTTCGCCCGAGGATCAAGCCCCGCTCCTGCGCTTCTTCGAAGCCTTCGGCGAAGAGATGGAAGGTGTGCAGCCGGATGCCGCCCCGTATATACGCGACTACGGCCACAAGACCATTGCCCTGAAGCCGGTAGGCGCGCTCGACCAGACCTGGGCTTATATTCTGATGGTCTGTAATCATAAGCCGCAGGAATTCGATTGTCTGCTGCTTGACTCTGCTTCGCTCTCGATTGCACAGGAGCTGCTGCGCACACGATATATGGAGGAACGCAAGCTGTTCTCGGAGAATCTGTGGGTAGATGAGCTGATTGGCGGACGGACCCAGGATGACAACCGGCTTAAAGGACTTGTGGGTCCAGACTTCAATGTCGTGAATGAGCTACCGTACCGTGTATGCCTGATCGAAATTGAGAATCCCCGTGACGTGAAATGGAACAGCTCGGAGAACGACTGGGAGTCGATTACCTTTCACCTGTCGCTCATCCTGCGTTCCATCTTCGAGAAATATTCCCTGCGCCCGCTGATTACACTGAAGAATAACCGCCTCACCGTCATCGCCCTCGACATCCAGTCCAAGCTGCCCGGCAAACTGCGGCTGCAGCAGGCACTGGATGCACTGCAGCATATCCGTTCCGACGAGAAGCTGAAGGATCTGCAGCTTGTAATCGGAGTCAGTAAGTCCCAACGGGGCCTGAAACACGCCTATGCCGGTTACCAGGAAGCCGTGCAGGCACTGTCTCTGTATTCTTGTTATCAGAAGTCTATACTGTTCTATGAAGAGCTCGGCGTCTTCCAGCTGCTGCTGAGCCTGAATGACGGCAAGACCCTGGAGAACTTCATCCGCAGCTATCTCGGACCGCTGATTGACCATGATATCGCCAAAGGAAGCGAGCTCCTGCTGACCCTGCGTGTCTACCTCGACCACGATGGTTCCAAGCAGATCGCCGCCCGGAATTTATTCATCGTCAGACAATCCCTTTACTACCGGCTGGACAAAATCACCGAGCTGCTGGGCGAAGATTTCATGCTTCCGGAGAACCGCATCTCCATACAGGTTGCCCTGCGTGCCTATCAGCTGCTGTATCCCGAAAAATTCACTCTGCCCAGCTCCCGTTCAGTACAGATTTAACGGTGCCAATGATGAACTGGATATCCTCATCGGTGGAGGAGAGCGGCGGTGCAAGGGTAAGCACATTATTGAAGCCCGCTACTGTATCGCCGTTCTTGCCGATGATCAGGCCCTTCGCTTTACATGCAGCGATAATCCCTTTAACGACAGCCAGATCGGCAGATTGCTTGGTGACCTTATCCGCCACCAATTCAATACCGATAATGAGTCCGAAGCTGCGGATATCTCCTACGAGCTTGTGGTCCAGCAGCTCAGCGAACGCTGCAGTGAGCCTCTTGCCCAGAATATCCGCGCGCTCCACCAGGTTTTCCTGTTCCAGGATTTCCAGATTGCGCAGAGCAAGCGCACAGGCTGCCGGATTGCCGCCAAAAGTGTTCACATGGCGGAAATGCCCATAGTCGTCGCTGTTGTCCTTGAAGGCCTCATAGATATCCTTGCGGACGGCCGTTGCCGACAGCGGCAGGTACGCACTAGTCAAGCCTTTCGCCATGGTGATCATATCCGGCTTCATACCAAAATTCTGATGCCCGAATTTGCGGCCGGAACGTCCAAAGCCGCAGATCACCTCGTCAATAATCAGCAGGACTCCGTGCTTGCGGCAAATCTCCTGAACCCGGTCCAGATAGACCTGATGCGGCACAATGACGCCGCCGCCGGTAATGACCGGCTCCATAATCACCGCCGCTATCGTCTCCACACCTTCCCAGACGATCGTATCCTCAATGGCCTGCGCACTCTGAAGATTGAATTCTTCCACCGTCATACCGGCCGGACGGCGGTAGCTGTCCGGCGGAGCCACATGCAGAAACCCGCCGCTCAGCGGTTCGTATTTATATTTCCGCTGCGCCTGACCGGTAGCCGAGAGCGCACCAAGCGAGCTGCCATGATAGCCCCGGTAGCGGGCGATGAACTTATGGCGGTAATGCTGGCCGATCTGCTGCTGGTATTGGCGGGCTATTTTGAAAGCTGCTTCATTGGCCTCTGACCCGCTGTTGGAGAAGAAAATAACATAGTCGCCTTCGAGCCATTCATTCAGCTTCTCGGCTAAGGCGATTGCCGGCATATGGCTCTGGGTGAGCGGGAAATACGGGAGACTTAAGAGCTGATGATAGGCAGCCTCTGCCAATTCCTTACGTCCATAGCCGACATTCACACACCACAGGCCGGACATGCCGTCCAGTAATGTGTTGCCGTCGATATCCGTCACCCACGAGCCGCTCGCTGATGCGGCGATCATCGGCGGATTCTTTTCATTGTAAGGGGTAATATTATGCCATAAATACTGCTGATCCTTCTGGATCGCCAGCTCGCTATCGTTCCCCAGGCTTTGCATGACACACTCTCTCCTCTCAACATTCCATAATAGTTTAATAACGCGCGGTAACCATTTTCTTGCGGGTATAGAACTCTACGCCATCCCTGCCGTTCGCATGCAGATCTCCATAAAAGGATTTCTTGTACCCCGAGAAAGGAAAAAAGGCCATCGGCGCAGGCACGCCCAGGTTAACCCCCAGCATTCCCGCATCAATCTCTTCCCGGAATTCCCGGATCGCCTTGGCGCTGTCCGTATAAATGCAGGCCCCGTTGGCAAAAGGGGACCGATTCGTCACCGCTATGGCTTCGGCCAGATTTTTGACCCGCACCACAGCCAGCAGCGGCGCAAATATTTCATCCTGCCAGATCGTCATACCCGGCTGCACACGGTCGAAAATGGTCGGGCCGATGAAATACCCTGCTCCGCCTGCCGCACTATCCAGTCTGCCGTCGCGTACCAGCTCCGCCTGTTCTTTAACCCCCGTGTCGATATATGCAATCGTACGCTCCTTGTTGGACTGGCGAATCACCGGGCCAAGGAACACGCCCTCGTCCTTGCCGTTGCCGATCTTAAGGCTATCCGCAGCCTCCTTCAGGCGGCTTACCAGCTCATCTGCGATCCTCTCATGCACAACGACTACCGAGCAGGCCATACAACGTTCACCCGCTGAGCCGAAGGCGGCGGAAGTGATGTTTTTGACTGCGTTGTCAAGATCGGCGTCGGGCAACACGATGGAATGGTTCTTAGCTCCGGCCAGGGCCTGTACCCGCTTACCGAACGAGGTTCCGTGCTTATAGACATACTCTGCAACCGGCTGGGAGCCTACAAAGGATATGGCTTTGACCTCTTCATGCTCGAGCAGGCCGTTCACCACCTCATGTGCCCCGTGTACCACATTCAGCACCCCTGGCGGAAAACCCGCTTCTTCGAACAGCTCTGCCAGCCTGTTCACCAGCAGCGGCGTGCGTTCGGAGGGCTTCAGAACAAAGGTGTTGCCGCAGGCAACCGCCAGCGGGAACATCCAGCAAGGCACCATCATCGGGAAGTTGAATGGTGCGATCCCGCCAACTACCCCAAGCGGGTAACGGTACATGCCCGACTCAACGCCAGTAGCAATATCCGGCAGCTGACTGCCCATCATCAGTGTAGGAATGCCAGCGGCAAATTCCACACATTCAATGCCGCGCTGCACTTCCCCGAGCGCTTCCTCCAGGCTTTTGCCGTTCTCCAGCGTGATCAGTCCAGCCAGTTCGTTCCAGTGCTGTACCAGCAGCTGCTGGTACTGGAACAAATAGCGGGCCCGGCGCGGTACGGCAACCCTTTTCCAGGAGGAATACGCCTCTGCCGCCGCCTTCACCGCATCATCCAGCTCCTGCCGACTAGAGATCGGCACATACGCAATGACCTCGCCGGTCGCCGGATTGAACACCTCTTCCTGCTGTCCGGAGGAAGACTCCACCCAGACGCCATTCACGTAGTTCTTTACTTTCTCCGTTTGCCTTACAAGCAGAGACATTATCTGCACCTCTTTCCCTCTTCCGGGCTGCTGATTATAATAGATGACCGCCCCATCCGGCGGTCATCTATTATGAATATAAGTGTACCTTTGTTATTTTGCCGCCATCTCCACAATTTCGTTCGTATAGGCCTCATCCACCTTGGGTGCTGTCTTGATCACGCCGAACTTAAGGGCAATATCTGCCGTCTGCTGGAACGCCGCCGCATCGGTATAACCCATTTTGGATGCGTCGAAGCCTTCCGGCTGAATCAGCTTGGCCACCTCGGTCATCATCGTCAGCTGATGCTCGCGGGTGGTGCTGCCTTCCTCAGCCAGCTTCATCACACTGTCCACCGCCGCTTCCGGGTCAGCAATCGCGTCCTTCCAGCCTTTCAGGGATGCACGGACAAACTTGGCCGCTGTTTCCTTATTGGCTTCAAGCCATTCCTTGTTGGCAAAAAGATTGTCTTCCAGCATAGCCACACCTTCATCATTCATATCGATTACATTCAGATCCTCCGCCTTGATCCCTGATTCCAGCACGACCTGATATTCGTTATAGGTCATGGCCGAAGCCGCGTCGATCTCGCCGCCGAGGAACTGGTCCATCGTGAAGCCCTGCTTCGTAAAGTTCAGATCCTTATTCGAATCCAGCTTATATTTATCGAAGAGTGCCAGAATCTCAAACTCGTTGCCGCCCATCCAGTTGCCGACCTTCTTGCCTTTCAGGTCAGCAGGTCCGCTAATGCCTGCGTCCTTCTTGGATACCAGCACCAGGCCGCTCTTCTGGAAGATCTGCGCGATCTGTACCAGCGGCATCTCCTGCTCCTGGCTGGTCAGAAGACTGGCCACCCAGTCCACGCCGATATCCGCTGATCCACCTGCAACCTGCTGCTCCGGCACAATGTCCGGGCCGCCGGGTAGGATTTCAACTTTCAGCCCTTCTTCAGCATAATAGCCTTTGTCCTGGGCCAGGAAGTAACCGGCGAATTGCGCCTGCGGCACCCATTTCAGCTGCAGCTTGACAGTGACTGGATCTGCAGCCGGCTCTGTAGTTGCCGCTGCTTCTGGCGAAGCGGAAGCCTCTGTTCCGGCCGCCCCTTCAGCCGCCGGAGCAGCATTATTATTCTTGTTCCCACACCCTACCAGCAAAGAGATCATCAGAATGAATGCTACTACCAACACTCCGCCACGAAACTTGCCCTTCTTCCCGTTCATCAATATAACTCCCCCTACCCGTTTGAGTTTTCCTTTCGGCTGAAGCCACAGCATGGTTACCATCGTAATGCTCTATGCACACGGTACTCCGTAGGGGTTCTCTGTCTCCCTCTTCGCAGAAACCGGATGTAACGAATTCAGGGTATTAGGAGCGCTGGGAGGAGTGCCACTTGATGAATACTTTCTCCAGCCGCTCTACAATCAGGTAAAAGAGGACTCCGGCAATGGCCGCCAGCACGATGCAGGACCAGCCTAGCGGCATTTTGGCCACTTTGATGGAGTTGGAGAGCAGGTAGCCTAGGCCCCGTGAGGAGAAGAAGAATTCCCCGACAATGGCTCCGATCATACTCGCAGTGGCATTGATCTTCAGCGCAGTGAATACATAAGGCAGACTGTTCTGGATCCGCAGGTAGCGAAATACTGCCGGTTTGCCGGCTGCATAGGAATGCATCAGATCCAGGGCAAGCGGATCTACCGCCGCCATTCCCTTGTAGGCATTAATAGCCATCGCCGCCATCGTCGTCGCTGTAACAATCGCGGCCCGGGACCCGATGCCGTCCCCGAACCACAGGTTCATGATGGGAGCGAGTGCCACGATGGGCACAGCGTTCAGCGCCGCCACCAAGGTCAGGCTCCCTCCGCCCCAGCGGGGCCAGGCAGTTGCGGCCAGGGCGATCAGAAAGCCGCAGGCTGAACCGATCAGCATTCCCACCACTGCCTCGGTCAGCGTATAGCCGGTATAGGAGAGCAGCAGACTGAGATTATCCCGCAGTGCTTCCGCAATGGCCGAGGGTAGAGGCAGTTGATATTTTTTGAGATCAAAGAGCCTGTGGAAGACCTGATACTCCCATAACAGCAGAAACAGCACACCGGCTAGCAGGGGCAGAATCACGCCAGGGTTCAGCCATTTGGTTGGTCGCCGGGGGCTATGCTGTTTTCCAGGTTCCGTTGAAATACGGTTGTTAGTTGAAGTAATTGGAGCAGGTGATGCTTCTTTACCTGATGAAGCAATGAAAGTTGCATCCCGTACAGTAGTATTGTTCTCCATCAGCGGCTGCCCCCTTTCGGACGGAATTCCGGCTGCCATGGGGCTACCAGGCGTTCCACCAGACTCATCAGCCAATAGCTGGCCATCCCGAGAAGAGCGCCGACAAGCACCGTAGACCAGAACATATACGTATGGGAAGGTCCATAATAGAGATTGCGGAGCATAATAACGCCAATTCCGTGCTGTGCACCCATGAGTTCCACGAGGATCGCTCCGGTTACGGCTAGCGGAGCGGCGATCTTGAGGCCGCTGAAGAGGCCCGGCAACGCAGCCGGAAAACGCAGCTTCCAGTACACTGCCCAGGGCTTCGCGGCATAGGAGTGCATAAGCTCTACTGCCGGGAGATCCACACTCCGCAGTCCGCGAAGCATATTCAGTGCGACGGGAAAAAAGGTGATATAACCGGAGATGATAATCCGCGACACCTGTTCGTCGCGCACAATGCCATAGATGATCGGGGCCAGGCCCAGAATCGGAATCATCTGCGAAGCCACCGCATAAGGGAACGCGAGCTGTTCAATGGTTTTCGAGAGACTCATCAGCACCGCGAGGATTACTCCGGCCGCTGCGCCAATCAGAAATCCGACACCTGCATTACCGAAGGTGGCCCCCCCTTCTTTCAAAAGCGTGCCGCTATACTTCCACAAGGTGGACGCCACCTCATGAACGTAAGGCAGCTTGGATTGGGCTAGCGGCGTCTTCGCCACATTCAGCAGCCACCAGGAGACCGCCTCCCAGGCCACCAGCAGGCCGAAGATCCAGACGAACAGCGGCAGCACGCGGTCCCGCATAAACGTACTGTTCCCCTTCATCCCTACACCCCTTCGAAGCTGTCGCGGATGCGGGCGATCAGTTCAAAAAACTCCGGACTGTTCCTCATCTCCGCCGTGCGCGGGCGAGGCAGCGGTATATCCACAATAGCGGATAACCTTCCCGGATGCGGAGATAGCACGAACACACGGTCCGAGAGAAAAATCGACTCAGGAATGCTGTGGGTTACGAAAACAATGGTGCTCTGCACTTTGCTCCAGACGGATAGAAGTTCCTCATTCAGACGCTCGCGGGTGAATTCATCCAGTGCGGAGAACGGTTCATCCATCAGCAGGATTTCCGGTTCCATCGACAGCGCTCTGGCGATGGCTACCCGTTGCTGCATCCCTCCGCTTAGCTGCCACGGATATTTGTCTGCGAAGCCCTGCAGGCCTACGAGATCCAGCAGCTCCAGCGCCTTGTCTTCACGTATGGATTTCTTCACGCCCATCAGTTCCAGCGGCAGAGTAATATTATGCTTCACCTTTCGCCAGTCATAAAGGACCGGACTTTGGAAGACAATGCCGTATTTTTGCGCCAGACGGGCTTCACGGGCACTCTTACCGGCTACCGTAATGTCTCCGCGGGTTGGTGTCATAAGATCTGCCATCAGTCTCAGCAGGGTGGTTTTGCCGCATCCGGATGGGCCGAGCAGAGAAACAAACTCCCCTTTGGCGATATCCAGGCTCACTTGATGCAGCGCAAGCACATCGACTGTTTCTGTCTGATAACGCATCTCGACGTTTTGCATCTGTATTTCAGGAATTCTTGTTGCGACTAATGACATTCCCAGCTCCCCCTTCGCTCCTGATTCGGATTTCATTTCTTTTTATGTCATATAAAATAACGCATTATTCCCAATATCAAGCTATTATCTCTTATCGATGTAGTATTAACTAACATGTTACACTTTGCTCCGGTTACTCTCATTAGACAAAGAGTCAAATAGCATCTGCAAAATTCCGTCACTTTGTCTAGCTGGCGCCTATTTATTATTAAAAATTGCGACTTTTTCCGATACAATAGGTATATATCATCATGTATACACCGTGATGCTATCTCACTATATCTTTCATTAATCAGGAGACAATCCGCCTATGCTTATAGCTAATATTCATACATGGAGGTCTGCACGATGGGATCCATGATTTCCAATTATATTGTGATTGTTGCGATCTCCGGTGTGCTGAACGTGCTGCTGGCTGTTTTTGCCTACTATAAAAGAACAGATTTCGCAGGAACCCGCGCGTTTATCCTCAGCTCTTTCACTTCAGCAGTCTATATCTTCGGCTTCGCCTTGGAACTGTCAGGCCAGAGCATGCCGGAAATCAGCTTCTGGATCAGGGTCGAGTATCTTGGGCTGCCCTTTATTGCTCCCTCCAGCCTGATTATGATTATGTATTTCGTAGGACTGGAGCGGTTGATCCGCAAAGGACTGGTTACCGTGCTCTATGCCATCCCCTTCATCTCGGTATTGCTCGTATGGACTAACGATTATCATCATTTGTTCTATCAGTCGATGCATTTCCGGGAGGGTGCCCCCTCACCGCTGATCGATATCGTTATGGGACCCTGGTATATTGTTCAGGGCAGTCTGACTTTTGGCTGTATGCTTGCGGGCATGTGCCTGATTCTCTGGCAATGGAACCGGATGAAGCGCGTCTACCTTAGGCAGCTGTCCATTATCTTCGTCGGGCAATTCCTCCCGGCTCTGGGGGCTTTCCTGTATTTAGTGAATGCGACCCCTTATGGGATGGACCCCGTTCCGGTGATTATGAGCGTAACCTCAACCCTCTACATTTGGGCTATCCTTTCCAGAGGCATGCTGACTGCTGCCCCTATTGCCCGTGAGAATCTTTTTGAGAGCATGCGCGACGGCGTGCTGGTTACTGATCTTTCCGATATGCTGGTAGATTTCAATCAAGCTGCTGCGGACATGCTTCAGGACCTGGATGCCTCAGTCATCGGCAAGCCTTTGGCCCAGCTCTTCCTTCCGGCGGGTCCGGACGCTGTTGATTATGTTATGAATTCCGATCCGCAGTTCAGTGAAGAACGCGAGCTGGGCTGGAATATCCACGGGGATACCCGTTATTACCAGGTTAGATCCTCACCGGTGCAGAAGCATGACGGGCATCTGGTGGGAAGGATGATCATTCTGATTGATGTCACAGAGCGGACACTGCTGCAGGAGAAGCTGCTCCAGCTGGCCACCATCGACAGCCTAACCGGTATTTACAACCGGATGCATCTGATGGAGCTCAGCCGCCAGATTCTGGAGGAGGCTTCGCTCAGCCTGACGCCAGTCTCGATCATTTTGCTGGATATCGACTTCTTCAAAAACATCAATGACCGTTACGGCCACCATTATGGAGATATGGCCCTGCAGCACCTTGTAGCCGTCTGCAGACAGCATTTGCGGGAGGGTGATGTTTTCGGGCGTTACGGGGGCGAGGAATTTGTCCTCTGTCTGCCAGAAACCCCGCTTAAGCAGGCTTCGCTGTTATCTGAAGCGATCCGTAAGGATATCGAGCACAGTCCCCTCTTAACGGTTTCCGGATCCATTAATCTGACTGCCAGCTTCGGAGTAGTGGAGTCCTCCCGCAATCACCTCTCTCTGGAAGAACTGCTCTCTGAAGCGGATCACGCCCTATATACCTCCAAACGAAGCGGGCGTAATGCGGTGCATGTATCCAGCGGCTCCTCCATCAGTCCTTTCACACCGGTATAAGCTGCTGCGGTAGCTGCCAGCCGGCGGCGCTCCAGCAACGGCGTTTTTGCTGTTGTTGGACCACTACTTTTCGAAGAGAACAGCCAAATCAGCCTTATCTCAATAACAATACAGCCCCGTTTCCAGGCAGGCTCATCACCTGTTCAGAAACGGGGCTGTTCTGCGATAAGGCGTCCGCCACTACCGCGCACTATTTTTTTGAAGGGCTTATTCCTTGTTTCTTCCTTATCTCTTCCTTATTCCTTCACAGATCCCTACATTCATTCCTTCATTTGCTTCCGGCCATGAAATATTCCACACCCTGCAGCAAATCAGCCGGGAGCTCCTCAAGCTTCAGATAATCCCTCAGCTCCTGTACCACACGTTCACGGTTATGCCCAAAAACATCCACAATCCGGGCGAGACGTTCCCACGGTACCAGATCAGCATGGAATTCGTCTGCACTCATCGGTACGCCGTGCGATTCCACCACCCAGCGGGCATTATAACCATAAACAAGTCCAAGCAAATTCAGAAAACCTGTACTGCTATATTGTCGGGGACCGCCATATACGGAAGGCCCCAAGGCATCACCCAGAAAAAGAACATTGTCTTCTTTCACGTGAAGAATACAGGAATCTGCGGAATGATCACCGCCCACATGGCTCAAATCACAGGTGACTCCGCCCAGATCCAGACTAATGTTGTCCGTAAATACGATATCCGGCTTCACAACCGTTATGTCCCTGTTGTCCCTGTACTCCAGACGAATATGTCCGGCACTCTCTTCACTGAGGGTCCCGGCCTGCACCAGCTCCTCCAGATCATCATCTGACCAGTTTCTTCCGCCAAGACTGCCCAGCGCTTCTGCTGTTCCTTCATGGGCAATGACCGGCACTTTCCAGGCGGAGATACCAAAAGAATGATCCCAATGCCAATGCGTCAGTACGATTAAATCCGGCTGCCTCATGCCACGCTTATCCAGTTCCTGGCGGAAAAGCCCCGCGTGGGCGGGGGAATTCCCTGCATCCATCAGCAAGGTGCGCCGTTCTCCGGTTATTGCTGCCAGAATGGGGCGGTCGGTCTCATGCTCTGCATGCATGATCAGAATGTGCTGACTGAGTTGCTGAAATTTATGCTTCATGTATAGCTCCCCTCCCTTAATCCCATAATCCCACAACCTAGGCGCTGTAATATACACATGTTGCATGAATTCCATATATTAATCAACTACCTGTTGTTTGCGAACAGCGGTTTTTCGTTTAATAAGAGTTAGCCGATCCATTTAAGCCGCACTTCGAGCGGAGGAGGAGGAGATTCCATGATCAAAATCGGGCTAACAGGCTTTGGAGACCACGAGGAGCTGTACGGCAAAATCAAGCCGGCTGAACGGCTGCCTGTCTACAGCGCTCATTTTCCCATCGTGGAGATCGACAGTTCTTTCTATGCGGTGCAGCCAGTCAGAAATTACGCCAAATGGGTAGATCAGACACCGGATGAATTTCAGTTCATCGTCAAAGCATATCAGGGGATGACCGGACACCTGCGCAGCAAAAAGAATTACTTTGATTCCCCCGAAGAGATGTATCAGGCTTTTCATACCTCTATAGAGCCTGTGCGGGCGGCCGGAAAGCTGGCCATGGTTCTTTTTCAATTCCCGCCCTGGTTCGACTGTACCAAGGACAACGTAGAGTTTCTGCGTGAAGCCAAGGAAAGACTGTTGGATGTTCCATCCGCCATTGAATTCCGCAACGAATCCTGGTACAGCCCGGAAATGCGCGACAACACTCTGAGCTTTCTGGAAAAAGAGGGCTGGATCCATACTGTGGCAGATGAACCGCAGGCCGGGTCCGGGTCGATTCCCATCGTGCCGGTATCGACCCACTCTGATGCTACTTATGTCCGCCTGCACGGACGTAACATCAGCGGCTGGAACCAGAGCAGCCATCCAGATTGGCGCAAGCTGCGCTACTTGTACCGTTACAGTACGGAAGAGCTGAAGGAGTGGCGGGACCGGCTGCTTGAGCTTGAAAAAACTTGCAGCGAGCTGTATGTTGTGTTTAATAATAACTCTGGCGGAGACGCCACTGACAATGCGAAAGAGCTGCAGTCGCTGCTCGGAATCGATGGCGGCCTGGCTCCGCGCCAGCTGGATTTTTTCTGAATTGCCCGGGGGATGCCTGGAGGTCTACATAATCTCTTCTACTCCTTGCTGAAGCACTAAAGCGCTATAACTTATCCACCGTTCCATATATGAAGGAGGCCACAGGAAATGAAGAGAAACCATACTATGATGCAATTTTTCGAATGGCATGTCGCGGCGGACGGAGAGCATTGGAAGCGGCTGGCCCAAATGGCTCCCGAGCTGAAAGCGATTGGCATTGATTCCGTATGGGTGCCTCCGGTAACCAAAGCGGTCTCCGATCAGGACACAGGCTATGGTGTATACGATCTCTATGATCTGGGCGAATTTGACCAAAAAGGAACCGTCCGCACAAAATATGGCACCAAACAGGAACTGATTGACGCTATTGCCGAGTGTCTCAAGAACGGCATTGCCGTGTATGTGGACCTTGTCATGAATCATAAAGCAGGCGCGGATGAAACCGAGGTCTTCGAAGTGATTGAGGTAGACCCGAATGACCGCAATAAGGAAATCTCCGAGCCTTTTGAGATCGAGGGCTGGACCAAGTTCACATTCCCCGGACGCGGTGACGAGTACTCCTCCTTTAAGTGGGATCATACTCACTTCAATGGTACCGACTTTGATGCCAAAGGGAACAGAAGCGGAGTCTTCCGGATCAACGGAGAGAACAAGAGCTGGAATCAGAACGTGGATGACGAATTCGGCAACTACGATTATCTCATGTTCGCGAACATTGACTACAGCCATGAGGAAGTTAAAAAGGAAATGCTGGAGTGGGGCAAATGGCTGGTAGATACACTGCAATGCAGCGGCTATCGTCTGGATGCCATCAAACACATCAATCATGAGTTTATTAAAGAATTCGCGGCAGAGATGACCAAGAAGCGCGGTGAGGATTTCTACATTGTAGGGGAATTCTGGAACTCAAATCTCGAAGCCTGCCGGGAATTTCTCAATACAGTTGACTATCAGATAGACCTGTTCGATGTGTCGCTGCATTACAAGCTGCATGCGGCTTCCCTTGGGGGCAGAGACTTTGATCTGACGCATATTTTTGACGACACGCTGGTTCAGACGCATCCCGGCAATGCCGTGACTTTCGTGGACAACCATGATTCCCAGCCGCATGAAGCGCTGGAGTCCTGGGTGGGAGACTGGTTCAAGCAGAGCGCCTACGCCCTCATCCTCCTGCGGTGTGACGGATACCCGGTAGTCTTCTATGGTGACTACTACGGCATCGGCGGACCTACTCCGGTTGAAGGAAAAAAAGAGGCCATTGATCCCCTGTTGTACGCCCGCTGCCACAAAGCCTACGGCGAGCAGGATGATTACTTCGATCACCCGAACACCATCGGCTGGGTGCGCCGTGGCATCGAAGAGGTTGAAGGCTCGGGCTGCGCCGTAGTCATCTCGAACGGAGACAGCGGCGAGAAGCGGATGTTCCTTGGTGAAGAGCGGGCTGGAGAAGTATGGATCGATCTTACCCATAACCGTGAAGAGTCCGTAACCATC
Organism: Paenibacillus diazotrophicus; assembly: GCF_042610465.1. NCBI lineage: Bacteria > Bacillati > Bacillota > Bacilli > Caryophanales > Paenibacillaceae > Paenibacillus > Paenibacillus diazotrophicus. Next base: position 341,512 of record NZ_JBGJZN010000003.1, on the reverse strand, counting down.
GGTGAAGACGGCTGGGCGGCATTCCCGGTGAACGGCGGAAGTGTCTCCGTGTGGACGCTACCGGATGCGGAAGAGGAAGAGTCTGACGCAGAGGCGAAGAATGCTGATGTGAATAGCGAAGCTGTGGACGGCGGTTCTGCGGAGGGAATTTCAATAAATTAGGTTTACTAATTCCACTTAGTATACATTTTCACCTGAGCACAACGTTCGAGACATGTTCACACTGTGGATAATGCGGGCGATTCTGCTCAAGTACGCTAAGTTTATTCGGGTTAAGTCCCTAAAGTTCAGCTAGTTCAGCTAGTCCAGTCCATGCCAACACTGCCACTCAGCAGCAGGAGGAACTCAGGCTTCAAACAAACAGGTGACACCGGCCATTATGGGCGGTGTCACCTGTTTGAGTTATCTCCTAAGTGGTGCGGAGCTATCCATTAACGGCGGATCGCCGCCTTCTCACCTTCGGTCCAGATATCCGGTTCCGTATTCAGGATGCGCTGAATTGGATAGACTCTCCATACGGCAGTTACAACAGCTGAGCTTAATACTGCTTTGATCAGGTCACCGGGGATGAACGGCCACATGCCTGCCGTTAATGCCTTGGAGAGAGAGGTCATGCCCGTGGAATGGGCTAGCCACCAGACCCCGCCAGGGTACACAAGCAATGCACCGAACAGGAAGTTCACGGCCAGCAGCTTCACGAATGTATATTTGGTCTGCCCCATGCGCTGTGCAGAGAAGCCAATCAGGAAGGCCGCAACTGGCCAGGAGAAGATATAGCCTGCCGTCGGGCCAACGAGGACGGATAAGCCTCCGCTGCCGCCCAGTACACGAAATCCGGCTGCCGTCAGTCCAATAACAATCAGCACAGCCAGACTTCCATAGCGTGCGCCGAGAATGGAGCCAGCCAGCATAACTCCGAGTGTTCCCATCGTGATAGGCACAGCCGAGAAGGGCAGTGATATTCTTAAATAGCTAAGTGCGATCATAACTCCGGCGAACAGGGCACTGAAGATCAGGCCGCGAGTCGTCCATTTTCTCATGAGTAGGATTACCCCCATTTTTTTAGGATCACTATATCATCCCCCACCAGATACATCAATCTTAAAATATTTGCTATAATGGGTAGCGATTATCGACTACAGCAGTTAAGGAAGCAGGCCCGACAATGATCAGAGCGGAGCAATTGACCTTGTCTTACCGGGACGGCCAGCGCAGGCTGCCGGTTTTGCAGGGAATTTCTATACATATCAAACGGGGAGAATGGGTGGCCCTTACCGGAGCCAACGGATGTGGCAAAAGCTCGCTCATCCGTACATTCAACGGTCTGAATGTACCAACCGGGGGCAGTCTGTCTGCCGCCGGTCTGGATCTGCGTTCAGCGGGCAACCGCACAGCAGTCAAGCAGCATATCCAGCTGGTATTTCAGAATCCCGAAGCCCAGACTGTCGGCTCCACGCCGTTTGAGGACGTCGCTTTTGGACTGGAGAACCGCGGTTTAAGCCGTGATGCGATGCTCGCACAGATTGAGAAGGTCCTGCGCCAGGTCGGTCTGGCTCATAAAGCGGAGGCTGATGTCTCTACCCTGTCGGGCGGTGAACGCCAGCGCCTGGCGGTCGCCTGCTGTCTGGCGCTGGACACGGAAATGATCATTTTTGACGAGGTAACCTCCATGCTGGATCCGGCCGGACGTCGGGACATTCTGGAGCTGGCCCGCAGACTGTGGGAACACGGGACAACGGTGCTCTGGGTGACCCAGCGGATGGAGGAGCTCGCCGCAAGTCCGCGTGTCGCTGTCATGGGTCAAGGAACATTGCTGTATGATGGTGACGCCCGTTCACTGTTCTATACGAGCGGGCTTCCGGACGCTCTCGGCTGGCCGTCTGCGCCGGCAGTCCGCATCGGGCAGCTCCTGCAGGACAAAGGCTGGCCTGTGCCCCTTCTGCCCCTGACCGAGCAGGATTTGGAGGCGGTTCTGTGAGGATTCAGGCGAACGACGTATCCTTCGGCTACGACAGACTCCCTGTCCTCACAGAGATTAACCTGGATATCCGCCAGGGATCGCTTACTGCTCTGTGCGGGGTCACGGGCAGCGGGAAGTCTACGCTGCTGCGCCTTTTGTCAGGCCTTGCAGAGCCGGCTTCCGGCACGATTCTCCTGGACGGCGGCAAGCCTGCCGCCGGTAGGGTCTCCATGGTGTTCCAGCAGCCTGAGACACAGTTGTTCGCGGGCAGCGTGCATCAGGAGCTGGAATATGGCCTTGCTGAGCGCGGAGTGCCGAGGCCGCAGCGGCTGGAGCTGATCCGCAGCGCACTTGCCAGAGTAGGGCTGCCCTACGATGAATTCGGCGGGCGCTCGCCCTTTCTGCTGAGCGGCGGCGAGAAGCGAAGGCTCTGCATCGCCGCTGCTATCACTTCCCTGCCGGGACTGCTTATTCTGGACGAGCCCACGGCCGGGCTGGATCCGCAGGCGGCAGAGTCCCTGCTAGAGCTGCTGCGTGAACTGCGCAGCAGCGGACTGACCCTGGTTGTTGGCACCCATGACCTCGACAGCTTCCTGCCGATGGCAGACGAGGTCATTGTGATGTCCCAGGGTGCCGTCCATTATAGCGGACCGGCGTCCACCCTGTCCGCCGATCCGCATGTGCTGACAGCCGCCGGACTGGAGCCCCCCGTCTATTCGCGGCTCGGACACAGACTCCGGCAGCGCGGCCTGTTGGCTGAGCTGCCGGACAGCCTGGATAGCCTGCTCGCAGCGCTTGCAGAGCAGCCACTCCCTGCACCGCCCGAGGGAGAGCTTCCAGCCTCAGCGCTTCATATCCCAATCCGGACCGAAGAGAAGGCGGCTCTGTCCCCTCAAGGGGGGACGGGCATCCGTCCAGCTGTCGCCATAGATATAGGAATAGCCTCTGCACGGAAGCCGTGGCAGAGGCTGGACCCCCGCGTCAAATGGCTGGGGATGGGGATGGGTACCATGGTGATCACAGGAATGGAAGCCCTGCTGCCGCTGCTGCTGGCTTCAGGCCTGATTACCGGGCTGATGCTCTCTGCCCGCATTCCCTGGCAGAGGACGGTCCGCTTCTTCCGTCCGTTCCTCCTCATGTTCCTGTTCCTTTGGCTACTGTCCGCGCTCACCTGGAGTTCCCCGGATTATAAGCTTGGGCCCGTTGGCATAAGCCTCGCCGGTATGGAACGCGGCGGACTGAATGTGCTCCGCTTTCTGCTGCTGGTTGCACTCGGTTTCCTGTTCACAGAGACCACCACCGGCGCCCCCTTGCGGGAAGCGCTGGAATGGGGGATTGCCCCGCTGAAAAAGCTGGGCATCCGCACCCGCAACTGGTCGCTTGCGGTATCAGTCACACTCCAGTTTGTACCCTGGATTCTGGACAAGCTGACCCAGCTCCAGCTGGCGCTGGACTCGCGCGGCCGAAAAGCCCGCGGCTTGGCCCGCTACACTCCCCGGCAAGTCGCCCTACTCATCGTCCCCTTGCTCATTCTGGTCATCGGGATGGGCGATGAACTGGCTACCGCCGTAGAATCCCGGGGATATGATCCCACCAAGGAACGGACGCCTGCCTACCGGCTGTCCTGGCAGAACCGCGATACGCTGATCCTGCTCTGTATCCTGCTGACTACCGCCTTGTTATGGACGGTCTCGCGTCTCAGCTAAGAGAATAACTCAGCATATACTCCAGATGCGGATCAGGAGTATCTAACAGCGGGTCCTGCCGGGTCCAGACCCCTGTGATGCCCAGCTCCCGGCAGGCCAGATCGAAGCTGCAAGCAGCAATCCCGATGTCGATCCGCTGCATCTCGAACCCCAGCTTGTTGCCACCATAATTCGGTGTAGGCAGCCAATAAAAATGAACTTGCTTCCTGTCCCCAGACAGCACCACTCTCCATGGCTGCTTGTTGGAAGCCGACGGACCCAGCCGGACCATCTCCAGCGGTGCAGCCAGGCTACCGGCAGCCTCGCGGGTCAGTACGCGGCCGAATCCGGCATCCTGGAAGAGCTCATCCCATGGTTTCCTTTGATTGGATTTGGCGATATACCGCATCGTCGAATCCAGCAGCCGCTGCTTCTCGCTTGCATAACCCAGCGGAGAGATGCAGGGGATAAGCTCTCCTGGTGCAAGCTCAATTTCGCGGGAGAAGGACTTGCGGTTAAAGGTCCCGCCCATCCAGCAGGTTCCAAGGCCCAGCCCTGTGGCATGAAGAATCAGCTTGTGAAAGATATAGCCGAACTCCAGCAGCGCTATCTTCTCATTCTGCACCACACCCACCAGATACGCCTGCGGATTCTTGATGACCCCGTAAGCGCCAAGCTTAACGCCTGATGCTTCTGCCGCACCTCCTTTGACTGTAATCCACTCCACAGAAGCCTTTCCACCCAAAGGTCCGCGCAGGTTCTCCTCTTGTGCCAAATATTCCATCACCGCTGCACGGGCCTCTTCCCGGATCGGGGTCTGCTCATAGGTGCGGACCGATTTACGTTTCTCCATGATCTCCATGATGGCGGTTCCCATAACTGTTTTCCTCCTTTATTCATATCAATCATATCAAGCGGACCTAAGCGGCCCATGCCTCTTCAAAAAGAAGGCACCTGCATCGCAGGAGCCCTCTCAAGTGTTGTATATCTAGGTTTGCTTGTTCATCCTCATGAATCGGGCAGAATTAGTATTGCTGATTTGCAGATAATCGTCCAGGAACTATTGCACATCCGGTGAAGATTATTTCCGGTCCTTATCCTCTTCAGGGTAATGGGAGACGAGTCTTACCAGATCAAACGTCAGCATCGACAGGGTAAGCGCAGCCGGATAGACCAGATATCTGGGTTCCCACTCCGGATTGAACTTCTCCTTATAATGGCGCAGCCCGGAAAATCCGTACCAGTGCCCGCCCCGTGTATACACCAGATGAGCCAGTTTTTCTTCCCGCAGTGCTCCTGAATTATTCCCAACACTGGATAGCGGCGCATTGCCCAGATTGAATCTGCTGCTGCCTTGTTCCTTCGACCACTCCAGCAGACGGACGAACAAATAGTCCATTGTGCCATTTGGTGTTTTCTTCAGGTGACGCATCAGGTCAACCGACAGGGTATACCCCCCGTCATATCCCGGTGCAATAGAGGCAAAAGCCAGGACCTCGCCTTCCTTACCGCGTAGTAGCGCAATGGGGGCAAGCTGCAGGTAAGACGGCTTGAACCAGCCGAGAGAGTAGCCTTTTTCCTTTCGGCCGTCCAGCCATTCCTCAGAGATCTGGCGCAGCTCAGTCAGCAGCCCTGCGGAATGAGGCGGATCTGCCACCTCAAATACATATCCCTCCCGCTCAAAGCGGCTTCTTACATTCCGCAGGTCGGAATTTTTCTTGCCACTGAGTGTGAAGGTTGCCAGCGGCACCATTGCCTCTTCACCCAGCTTGAAAAAACGGTAACCCTGTTCATGGTATACCGGCAGAAAAGCCGGAGTGCCCTGATAGAACACCACAGCCAGTCCGTATAAATCCGCAGCCTGCCGAAATTCACTAATCCCTTCATTGATCAGGTTTAGCGGACCAAGCGGATCACCCAATACGACCAGCTTGTCCCGTACCCGGGAGAACGCAAACAGCACTTCGCCGTTCTTAGCCCAGTAGAAGTTCTTATCACCCAAGAACAACATATGGGTTAAAGAATTCCCGGGATTGCGCTCTAGAAAACGGCTTAGTCTGCCCATATCCTTATCCGCGAACAGCTCATCTATGTGGCGGTTGGGCCGAAGCGTAAACAGCATCGTAAGCACAATCCAGGAGAGCACCAGACCGCTGGCAACGGTAACCGCTACATTGCTGTGACGCTGCAGCCATTCAGGCTCGACCCCGCGGGGAAGATGCTTCATGAACCCCCGATGCGCATAGCTGCCCAGCCAGTAGTAGATCATTGCTATAAAAGTGGTGAGTAACAGCCACCTTACGGTATTCTGCCGGCTAACCGGCACGCTGATCCGGTAGAAGCGCGCCCTGGAGATCCAAAGGATGAGCGCTACCAGCAGGAGGAACAGAGCTTCCTCGTAATCAAACCCCTTCGTAAAAGTAAATACGGCTCCCACGAACAACAGTGCACTGGTCCAGACATAGGCTCTGCGGACTCGCAGCGAAATTCCGCGTGACAGCAGAACAAGCATGAATCCGATCAGTACGGAGAGATGATGCGATATCCGCATCACCGGCAGCGAGAGCAGATCCTCTGTAATCCGCAACCGGTACAAGAGCTCGGGCGTGGCCGCTGACAGGAGCAGTATAAGTCCGCTGACAAACACCAGCTTGCCGAGGGCCCAGACACCAAGGTCACTCAAGAACGAATAATGGCCCGGCCAGCCCCACATTTTCTGCCATACATTAAGGGAAGGCTCGATTATCGCATTCGCCGGGTTGCGGTCAGGGCCTTTTTTACCCTGAAGCCCTAGTTCCAGTGCAGCCAGTCCCAGGCCGATCAGCCAGGGAATCAGATAATAAAACAACCGGTAAATGACCAGTACGGCCATCGCCTGATCACTTCGATATCCAAGCTGCGTAAGCCCGAGCAAGGCAATGAGATCGAAAGCGCCGATGCCGCCAGGAGCCATGCTGAGTATGCCGGCAATTGCGGCAACAACATAGATGCTAAAGACGGTCACAAAACCTACGCCGCCGAGCAGGTGATCTCCGATCGTCCAGAACGTAATTCCGGCGAACAGCCATTCCAGAAAAGAAGCGCCGACGGAAGCACCCACGGTCAGCCAGGGCGTCCGGCCCTGCCCCCGGTTAATCCATCTGGCGAACAGCGAAGAGCGCTGAATGATAATAAAAAAAGGTAAATACAGCGCCATGCCCCAGACTGCGAACACCAGCCAGTGATGCTTGTGCAGCAGCGCGGACGCCGGCAGCAATCCAAAGATATTACCCCAGGAGAGCAGTGACAGCCCGGTAATCATGAGCGGCGAGAGAAACACTATAGCGGGCGTAAGAACGGCGGCGGGCACCCCGCTTTTTTTGTAGAGAAGCGTCCGCAAGCCTACCCCCGCCAGACCGGCAAATCCGATCAGATTGTTGAAGGTATTGGCAATCCATGCATAGCGGAAAGTACTCCAGCGCCCGATGTCCAGCCGGTAATGCCGCCGGATCAAATAATCGTAGCCGCTCATAACTGCAACCGAAAGCAGCGCAACCCCCATCATCTGGGCAATGGCCTCTGCAGGAACCCGCTTCAGCTCATGGAGAATCAGTCCCAGGTGCACCTGCTTCAGCTCATGCTGTCCCTCCAGATATACTAGGGCAATAACCGCAACTGGAATAAGTGCCCTTACTGCCCTGAGCCGGTAGATCGAAATAATCAACTTTACAATTCTGAAACGCTCGAGTGTCTGGATCTTGGAGTGCATGTCTTCTCCTGCCTTTACTGCCGGATGGATGGGCTTAACAAGACTTTGCCCATTTTCATTCCTCCATTATACCAAGACTATGGAGGAATGGCTCTTTTGGGAGCAACTTAAAGGTTAGACCGTCATTAACTCCCAATACCCTGCAAGGCAGAGTTCAAAAAAGTCCATGGCACTCTATTCATCTATGCATCCAAAACATAGGCGTGCACAAAAAAAGAGGGCGCCCTCACGGATAAGGCGTCCTCTTTCTAGCTGCTGCTTATGTTTCAGTTGCTTGCTCTTATCCGGATTTACACCCGGATGTCAAATCTTCCTTCGCTGTCTGTAGTGGCAGTTGCAATATCCTGCGCGCTTGCAGGCACAAGCGTCTTGCCGCCTGCTGGTTTCTCTGGCGGAGTAGCACTGCCCCTTGCCGAAGAGGAGCTTTGACTCTGCGATTTCTGGGCAATTTGGGCTTCGATCTGTTTAATTTGCTGCTCAATCTGCTTAGTTTTCGTTTCCTTGGTTTTCTCATCGTCTTTGCTGGAAGCAACCTTTTCCAAATCGGCTTCCAGTTTGGCTTTTTGCTTCTCCAAGGCTGCGGTGTCCGTTGCGCTGGAGGATGTGTATGTAGTAGAAGATGCCGATGATATAGAAGAAATATTCATGTTTGTCCCTCCCTTCACTTTTCCAAGTATAGGTGGTCTACCTGGGAGGAACCTTAAAATGCGCTGAATGTTTGCTGAAAGACGTCCGGCAATACGAGCATAGCGAAGCTCTGCTGTAAATACCGCTCCCAGCTCGGGCGTAGTGATTCTCATGAACACAAAGGAAGCGCCCCAGGCAAAGGCCAGCAGCTGCAGCTGCTGGGTGCCAAAATCCTAGCGGCTCATCTGACATCTCCCTGTTTGCACAGCAGGAGAAAGGACAGAATGGAACATACGCCTGCTCCTGCGATGACCATCGCCATGGGCAGGGCGTTCTCACTCCCGCCAAGTCCGACCAGCGGAGCGGCACAGCTGCCAAGCAGCAGGGGTAGCAAGCCGAGGAGTGCCGATGCACTCCCGGCGGAATCCCCCTGATCCTGCATGGCCAGGGAGAAGCTGGTTGTCCCCACCACGCCTACACTGGAAACAACGGCGAACAAGCAGATAAGGATGGGTACAAGCCCGCCTCCGGATAGAACGGTCAACAGCAGCAGCACACCCCCTAGCGTGCATAGCAGCAGTCCGCCAACCAGAAATCTCTGTTCACCGAATCTTCCGGCGAGTCTCCCCGCGACCTGGCCGGAAAGGATAATGCCCAGTCCATTTACGGCAAAAATCAGGCTGTACATTTGCGGGGATACCCCAAAAATATTCTGCAGGACAAAGGAAGAACCGGAAATATAGGCGAACATAGCTGCAGAGACAAACCCTTGCGAGAGAGCATACCCCATAAATCTCCCATTTCCGAGCAGGACAGCGAACGTGCGAAAGGTGCCGCGAAGTCCGCTCCTGGAACGCCGTTCCTTGGGCAGGGTCTCCGGAAGCCGCAGTAGAATCGTGGCAAAAAAGATCAGTCCGGCGGCAAACAGCACCACGAATACTCCCTGCCATGTTGTCACTCTCAGCAGTTGGCCTCCGATGACGGGGGCCAGGATCGGGCCCAGTCCATTGACAACCATGAGCAGGGAAAAGAATTTGGTTAACTCCGAGCCGCTGTACAGGTCACGCACTGCCGCGCGCGAGATCACAACGCCTACCGATCCGGCTAACCCCTGGATAAACCGCAGCATTATCAGCAGTCCTATGGAAGGACTGAATGCACACAGCAAAGAGGAAACTGCGTACACTACCATGCCAATGAGCAATGGTGTGCGGCGGCCATAGACGTCACTTAAAGGTCCTGCTGCCAGCTGACCCGAAGCCAGTCCGAGCAAAAAGAAAGTCAGGCTAAGCTGCACCATCGCAGCGCTGGCACCAAAATGCGCTCCTAGCGCCGGAAGCGCAGGCAAATACATATCAATGGACAACGGTCCAATCGCGGAAATAGCCCCCAGAATGACAGCGATCTGCAGCCGCTGCTTCCGTGTCGGCCCCCCCGCTTTCAGCATCCTGCTATCGATTTTTGTGATCATAAGTAGTACCGTCAACCTTTCTGTAGCAATGTAACCTTCATACTACCGATCCCGGATGGATTATTCAATGCTCTTTTTGACCGCATATATTCAGCAAAAACCGCCCGCAGGGGCTTTCAAGTGACCATTACAGTCACTTGGCAGCAGCCCCGCGGGCGGTTATGAGTTTAGACTTCACGGAAACGACTGGACTGTTTCAGCCAATCACGGGCACTTTCAGCTTCAGCAGCGCTGAGGCGGTGGCCCTGATTGCCCCAGTGCATGGTTACCTCGGCACCCGCATCCCGCAGCAAAGATTCGAGCTCCTCAGTTTCCTCCGTGCGGATGATCGGATCATTCGTACCTGCACCGATGAAGACTCCGACATCCTTCAGGGATGGCAGTTTCACCCCGCGCAGCGGTACCATCGGATGCAGCAGCACTGCTGAGCGGAAAATACTTCCGTAGTGAAACAATAGGCTACCGGCGATATTTGCACCGTTAGAGTAACCCACAGCCACCAGATTACCGGAATCAAAACCGTACTTTGCCGCTGCCTCATCCAAGAACTGCTTAAGCTCATGCGTACGGAAGATCAGGTCCTCTTCATCGAAAATACCTTCAGCCAGCCGCCGGAAATAACGCGGCATTCCATTCTCCAGCACATTCCCCCGAACCCCCAGCACCGAAGATCCAGGGGATAAAAGTTCGGCCAAAGGCAGCAGATCCTGTTCATTGCCGCCTGTACCATGGAACAAGACTAACGTCGGCAGGCTCTCATCGGTACCTTTGCGGAAGATATGAATCATCCCTGCTTCACCTCGATTTCACGGATTTCAAACGGCGTCAGGTTTTCTTCAATAACGCTACGGTGAGGCTCGAACCAGGCTGGAAGCATCAGCTTCTGTCCCAGCGCATCCGGAGCTTCATCACGGGCAAAGCCCGGAGGATCCGTTGCGATCTCGAAAAGAATTCCGCCTTCCTCACGGAAGTAAATGGCGTTGAAATACTGGCGGTCCTGTACAGGCGTTGGCTGATAGCCATGGCTCTGCACGCGGCGGCCCCATTCCAGTTGCTCGGCATCATCTTTGGCCCGCCAGGCGATATGATGTACCGTGCCTGTACCTCCCGCTCCGTGTGGAACCGGTGCTGCCTTCAAATCAATGATATTGCCCAGATCGCTGGTTGATCGATAGCGGATGTAGCCGTCACCTTCAGCAATCCGTTCGAGACCCAGAGTACGGGACAGGGTGTCTGCTGTTTTTTCCGGCTCCGTACTATAGAGAACAGCTCCGCCAAACCCTTTGATCGCATGCTCAGCAGTCACTCCGCCGAAAGACCATGTGCTCGGCGCCCCTTCTTCACGCTCAACAAGCTCAATCCGCAATCCGTCGAAATCGGCGAAGGAGAGGTAAGACTCGCCAATCCGGCTCACTTCGGTTACCGGGATCTGATAGGCAGCCAGGCGCTGCTTCCAGAAATCCATCGAGCCCGTTGGCACCGCATAAGTGGTTACACCCACCTGCCCCCCGCCGATACGGCCCTTGCGGCCCTCCGACCAGGGAAAGAAAGTAATAATCGTGCCCGGCGCACCCTGTTCATTCCCGAAATAAAGATGATATACCTCAGGGGCATCGAAATTGATCGTTTTTTTCACAAGACGCAGTCCGAGAATTCCGGCATAGAAGTCGGCATTGCGCTGTACGTCTCCGACGAAAGCTGTAATATGGTGAATGCCTTGGGTTTGCATGGTCATTGTAATTACCTCCTGAAATTTTTAGTTTTAGTTAAAGAACAGTGCATCCAGCGAAATCGATCCCGGTCCGGCCAGTGCAACACCCACCGCAACCACCAGCAGCGTCAGAGGGAACTCGATACCATTGGCCGTGGACCAGAAGCCATTCGGAGCATGAACCTTAACAATAGCGCCCAGCATAGCTGCAGCAATCAGTACAGCGGCCACCGGTGTCAGCAGCCCTGCCGCGAACAGCAAACCTCCGACAAGCTCCATCAGTCCGGCCAGCACTGCCATCAGCACCCCAGGCTTAATCCCAATGGACTCCATCCAGCCCCCGGTCCCTTTTGGACCATAACCGCCGAACCACCCGAACAGCTTCTGTGAACCATGCCCGATAAACGCAATCCCAATGACCAATCTCATCAACAATAAACCTACACTAACCATTTTAAACACGCTCCATTCTCTTTGTTTTAATTATCTTAATGTTAAGATATTGGGTAAAAATTTTTGTTTCTTACTGTTATTCCTCATGAACTCTGTTTTCTAGTGCAAGTGAAGCTGGGCCCTCTCAAGCGCGAAAGCATCCTGCATCACTTGGCAAGGCGTCTATCGCTGCACCCGTTGTCAGATGCCCTACATCTACACGCCTTTGCCAAGCTTCTTCAGCAGCTGAATGGCCTGATCCTTCTCTTCGCCGTTCAGACCACTCATCATACTGTGAATGGAACTGACATGACGGGGGAAAATATGATCAAACAGCTCGCGGCCCGTATCTGTAATCTCTGCGTAAGTTACACGCCGGTCCTCGCTGCATGGAACACGCTTCAACAATCCCCTCTTCTCCAGCTTATCGATGTTATAAGTGATGCTGCCGCTGGTGACAAGGATCTTCTCGCCGATCTGCTGCAAAGGAATCCGGGTTCTGTGATACAGGACCTCCAGCACCATGAACTCCGCCGAAGCGAGCCCGTGGCTCTTCATATCCTTCACTGCATGATCCATTAAGCTCTTATAGGCCTTGGACAAGACAACAAACAATTTCAATGATGCTGCCTGCTCTTCAGCTTCTCTATCGGCTGCTATGCCGGATGTTTCCTTATAATCGTTCACCCTTGTTCACCTCCCATGCTTTTTAATTGCCTTTAAGTTAAACATCTTTAAATTAAACATCTTTAAGTTAAGATAAATATAATACATGACTCATCTATTGTCAACACCTTCTGCAATAAATATATCACGGCCGTTTGACCTGCCTCTAAAAACGGCGTATCCTTTTCCTTGGAAAAGCCGGATTAAACCTTAGGGACTTTTCTTGGAGCTGTCCTAAGGATTGCTCTGAGATTGCTCTAAGGTTAAGCTGCTATTGATCTGCTGAACTTATGCATATAGCAACAGTTATTTATTATAGAAGGAGGCTGAATGATGGAAGCATTGGATAGACAAGCTCCCGGCCCGCACGGTGAAGCAGGGCATCTGCCTCACGCACTTCGCATCCTGATCGTGACAGCGGTTGCGGCAGAGCGGGATGCGGTCCTGCGCGGCTTGAAGGGCAGCAGCAGGTTCCATGTCATCGCGGCGGGCGCCGGCACCGCCGCGGCGGCGGCAGGAACTGCCGCTGCTCTGGCAGCCGGAAGCTACGGCTGCGTCATCAGCGCCGGGATCGGCGGCGGCTTCCCGGGCCGTGCGCCCGTAGGCTCGCTGGTCGTCGCCAGCGAGATGCTTGACGCGGCCCTCGGCGCAGAGACGCCGGAGGGCTTCCGCAGCGCTGCCGAGCTCGGCTTCGGCAGCGTGTCCGTGCCGGCCGACAGCGGCACGGTGCAGGCGGTCTCGGCCGCGCTGGCAGCGGCCGGTCTTACGGTAAGCACGGGAATCGTGCTTACCGTGTCAACGGCGACCGGCACCGCCGGGACGGCCGCCGCTCTGGCCGCCCGCCATCCGGAGGCGGCGGCGGAAGCGATGGAAGGCCACGGGGTTGCCGTGGCTGCCCAGGCACTGGGGATCGCGGCGCTGGAGCTGCGCGCGATCTCGAACCCAGTCGGCCCGCGCGACCGGGCCGCGTGGAAGATCAATGAAGCCCTAGACGCGCTTACAGCGGCGGCGGCTATTTTATTGGAGGTACTGTAATGACTACAGAGCTGAATATCGCCTATTCCCCTTGTCCTAATGATACTTTTGTGTTTCATGCCTGGGCCCACGGCCTCGTCCCGGGTGCACCCAAGCTGAATGTAACTTTTGCCGACATTGATATCACCAATGGCCTGGCTGCCGACGGCGCCGGACCCGAGGTACTCAAAATCTCCTACGCCGCCCTTCCCTACGTGCTGGAGAAGTATAAGCTGCTGCCCTGCGGCGGCGCGCTTGGCCGGGGCTGCGGCCCGCTGGTTCTGACCCGCAAGGGTGCTGGCGCCATCAAGCATCCGCGTGAGCTGTCGGGACGCCGTATCGCCGTTCCCAGTGAGCGCTCGACCGCCTATCTGCTGTTCCGGCTATGGGCGGCACAGCAGGTGCCATCCGGACCTGCTGAGATTATCGTCCTGCCATTCGACGAGATCATGCCTGCAGTACAAAGCGGCATAATCGATGCCGGACTGGTTATTCATGAAGCCCGCTTCACCTACCCGTCCTATGATCTTAACCTGCTGACCGACCTGGGCAGCTGGTGGGAGAGCGACACCGGACTCCCGATACCGCTCGGTGCGATTATCGCCCGCCGCGACCTCGACCACGAGGCCATTACCGGATGGATCCGCAGCTCGCTGCAATATGCATGGGATCACCCAACCGATTCCAGAGACTACGTGCTGGACCATGCCCAGGAGCTGTCTCCGGAAGTTGCTAAATCACATATTGATCTCTATGTTAATGAGTTCACGATGAACCTCGGTGATGACGGTTATGCTGCTATCTCCGCCCTCTTGAACCGCGCCGCCGCCGAAGGTTTAGTCCCTGCGGTTAATCCCGCGCTGCTGCGGTAGCGTGCGGACCAATAACTCCTGCCGGCTTCCGGTGCGCATACTTGTGCTCCGGAAGCTGGCTTATTTTATAGCCTGACGACCCTAATCGAGCTTCACAGCTATTTACAATAAAAAAAAGATCAAGAAAAACGAGGAGGATATGATATGATCCCTGCCGGCAACAGCAAGCCTAATATTGAACGGTTCTCGGGGTATCAGGACGATTACGACCGCTACCGCCCCGAGGCCCCGCCTCTCGTGACTGAGCTGCTGACCCGTTACTTGGGCCGCAGGCCTTCAAGGGTTGCTGACGTGGGCTGTGGAAGCGGACTGTCTACCTTTTTGTGGAAGGATGCGGCAGATACCGTAACCGGAGTGGAGCCGAACCCCGATATGCTTGGCAAAGCGCTGGAGAAGCTGGATCTTCTGGGCAGCGGGGCAGATGCCATATTCTTTGTCCAGGGGTACTCTAACCAACTTCCTTTTTCGCCCTGCAGTGTAGACATCATCACTTGCTCGCAGTCGTTCCACTGGATGGACCCGTCCAGCACGCTTCAGGAGATCTCCCGCTGTTTGCGCCCGGGCGGAGTATTCGCTGCCTATGACTGTGATTGGCCACTGGTGCTGCAGCCGGATATTGAAGCCCGCTACAATCAGTTGATCGCAGCTGCAGATCATCTGTTGTCCGAGCTTCAGCCCGCAGCGGAACAGGCGCATAAATGGAACAAAGAAGGCCACCTGGCCAGAATAAAAGCCAGCGGGGCGTTCTCCTATGCGCGTGAAATTGTTTTTCATAACACGGATAACTGTGATGCACATCGATATATCGGACTTACGCTCAGTCAAGGCGGAATCCAAACCGTACTGAAGCTCGCTCCCGCCGCCCTCGCAAAAGACATTACGGATTTCTCTGCAATGGTGGAGCAATATTTCCAGGGACGAACCCTGCCTGTACTGGTCAGCTACCGGATGAGGGTCGCGATCAAGTAGCCGGTGAGACGAAGAACGTCCCGGTTTCCCTCCAGGGGAAGCCGGGGCGTTTTCTATTTTTCCGGGAAGAGTGGATCTAGACCTGCGGGAAAATGGCGGGGACGGCTGGAAAGAGGTCATTTACACGCTGAAATCTTATTCCTTCGTAATGTCTGGTGGTCGCTTAGGGGTAACTTTACAGGGGTTGCATCCCGAATACGAGGTGACAGATTGGCGGGGAAGAACCTATTTTGCCGACTTCGCCTGGATGCCCCGATATGTGAAGCTGCTCATCGAGATCAAAGGGTATGCTTCACATGTGCGTGATATGGACAGGCAGAAATACTGCAGCGAGCTCAACCGTGAAACGTTCCTGTTCGCCATGGGCTATCATGTAATTTCTTTGCCTACGATGATGTAAGTTTAATCAGTATGTGTAGTGGGAGCTTGTGAGTCACGCATATCATTCAGCCAAAGATAACCTCAGCATTATTTACTCTCCATGGTTACAGCTTTTGCTCCACAGAAAAAGCCTGACGCGAAGTGCCGCGTCAGGCGCTTTTTTAAGAAATATGTTGCTGCGTGCTGCCGAGTTGTGCAGTGGCCTATTCCTTCTGCCACTCACTTCTTATTCATCTTGAACCGCAGGAACAACTCGTTATAGTGGGCCAGCATCCGCTTGCCGAGATTGTCATAGACCTCCAGCCGGTCGGTGATTTCGGCGGGCGGGTAGAAGCGGGTATCCCCGGAGATCTCCTCGGGAAGCAGCTTCAGTGCAGGGACGTTAGGAGTAGAGTAGCCGACATACTCCGCATTTTTGGCTGCCACGTCGGGCCGGAGCATGAAGTTGATGAACTTATGCGCCCCTTCCACGTTGGCTGCCTTACGCGGAATGACCATGTTATCGAACCATTTGTTCGAACCTTCCTCGGGAACCACATAGTCCAGCTTATCGTTCTCGTCCATAATTTCGGAGGCATCCCCGGACCATACGATACCGACGGCTGCTTCTTCATTGGCCAGGAGCATTTTGATCTCATCCCCGACAATGGCCTTCACGTTAGGCGAGAGCCTGTTCAGTTTGGACAGGGCCTCCTGCAGATGCTCCTCATTCTGGTCGTTGACCGAATAATGCATGCTGTTCAGCGCCATGCCCATGACCTCACGGGCGCCATCCACGAGGAATATATTATTCTTCAGCCGGCTGTCCCAGAGGGAATCCCATGTGCTGAAATCCATGCCCTTGGTCATGTCCGGATTGAAAATAATACCGACCGTGCCCCAGAAGTAGGGAACGGAATATTTATTACCAGGATCGAACGACAAATCCATGAACCGCGAATCGATGTTGGCCAGATTGGGAATCTTGCTTTTATCCAGCGGCAGCAGCAGGTTCTCCTCGCGCATTTTGGCAATGGCGTAGTCGGACGGGACCACAACATCGAAGTTCGTGCCGCCCTGCTCGACCTTGGTCAGCATGGCTTCATTAGAATCAAAGGTCTGGTAGATGACCGTGATTCCGGTTTCTTTCTCGAACTGCTCCAGCAGCTCTGGCTCAATATAATCGCCCCAGTTGTAGATGGTCAGCGTATTCCCTCCGGAATACCCTTCGGCTGAGTTCAGCCGGGATGCAAGGAACATTAGTCCGAAGGCTACGATAAGAATCGCCAGAAAAGCATTTACCAACTGCTTCATCTAGGTACCCCCATTTCGGCGGCAGGCCCCGCGAGCGGAGCGGCCGGGCGGTTTTTGCGGCGATTGAGGAAGTAATACCCGGTCACCAATAGGATGGTAAAGAGGAAGATCAGCGTCGAAAGCGCATTGATCGACAGAGATACGCCTTGCCGGGCCCGGGAGTAGATTTCCACCGACAGTGTGGAATATCCATTGCCAGTGACGAAGAAGGTCACCGCAAAATCATCCAATGAATACGTCAAAGCCATGAAAAATCCGCTAAAGATCCCCGGCTTAATAATCGGCAGAATGACCTTTGTCAGCACATCACGGCGGCTGGCCCCCAGATCGCGGGCGGCGTCAGTCAGCGTCGGGCTCATATCCTGCAGGTGCGGCAGAATCATCAGCACAGCAATCGGCACGCTGAATGCCACATGCGAGAGCAGGACAGACGTGAAGCCGAGCTTAACGCCTACAATAGTGAACAGGATGAGGAACGAGGCCCCAATAATAACATCGGGACTAACGATTAACACATTGTTCAGTGAGAGCAGGGTGTTTTTGGCACGGCGGCTGCGGACACGCTGGATGGCCAGTGCGCCGATAATTGCAATCAGCGTAGCAATCGCCGAAGACAGCAGCGCAATCACCAGGGTGTTGATGACAATAATCATCAGCCGGGTATCCTGAAGGACTTCACGGTAATAGTCCAGCGTGAAGCCTTCGAATTCATGCATTGTGCCGCCGCTATTGAACGAATAATACATCAGGTACAGAATCGGCGCATAGAGCACGGCGAAGACCAGCACCAGATACAGGTTGGCAAATCCGTTTTTATTCCTCACTAGCGCACCCCTTTCCGTGAGCCGCCTGTCAGCACCATGAACAGCGCCATAATGACGATCAGGAAGACGGCAACCGTTGAACCCATGCCCCAGTCCTGTGTGACCAGAAAATGCTGTTCAATCGCGGTACCCAGTGTAATGACACGGTTGCCAGCGATAAGGCGTGTAATCATGAACAGCGACAGTGCCGGAATGAACACCGCCATGCAGCCGGAACGCACTCCAGAGATCGTTAGCGGGAAAATCACCCGCCGGAAGGTTGTCCATCCGGATGCCCCCAAATCGCGCGCAGCATCCACCAGCGACAAATTCAGATCCTCCAGAGCGCTGAAGATCGGCAGGATCATGAACGGAATAAAGATATACACCGACACAAACACAAAGCTGAATCCCGTGAACAGAATCTGCTGTTCCCCGATCCCTAGCAGGTCAAAGAAATTATTAACCGGCCCAAAAGTGCCAAAGATACCGATGAACGCATACGTCTTCAGCAGCAGATTAATCCATGTGGGAAGAATGATCAGCAGCAGCCACAACTGCTTATGCTTGGTCCGTGTGAGCAGATAGGCTGCCGGATAAGCAACCAGAAGCGAGAACACCGTGATCAAGAATGCATACCAGAAGGAGTTAAGCATCATCCGCATGTATACCGGCGTAAAGAAATTAATGTAATTATCCAGAGTAAGATGCCCGTCCAGATCAAACAGGGAATAATAGATGACCAGCAGCACCGGCGCAATAACAAACAGCGCGATCCACAAGTAATAAGGGATGAGGACATACGACCGGCTCTTACTGTTCATGACTTTCCACCTCGCCGTACGCTTCCAGACGTTTGTCGAATTCTTCCTCCGTTTCACCGAAACGCATGACATGAATGGCTTCCGGGTCAAAATAAAGCCCGATTTCGCTGCCTACCTCTGCCTTACGCGTGGAATGGACCAGCCATTCATGGCCGGATTCATCATAACAGCTGATCTCATAATGGACCCCCCTGAACAGCTGGGAATCCACGCGCACACGCAGCTTGCCCTGCTCAAGCGTGGCGATTTCCAGATCCTCAGGACGAATCACTATCTCTACGGCCTCATTCCGTTTGAGCCCTGCATCGACACATTCAAACCGCTGTCCGCCCCACTCCACCAGGTAATCGTCAATCATCACGCCAGGCACAATATTGGACTCCCCGATGAAATCGGCTACGAAACGGTTGATCGGCTCATCATAAATGTCATTAGGCGTACCGCTCTGTTCGATCCGTCCGCCGTTCATGACGAAGATCCAGTCCGACATCGCGAGTGCTTCCTCCTGATCATGGGTCACGAAAATAAAGGTAATGCCCAGCCGCTGCTGCATTTCCCGCAGGATATACTGCATCTCTGTGCGGAGCTTCAGGTCCAGCGCGGACAGCGGCTCATCCAGCAGCAGCACCTGCGGCTCATTGACGATAGCACGGGCAATCGCCACACGTTGTCTTTGTCCGCCGGACATCTCATTAATAGCGCGCTGATCGTAGCCTACGAGGTTCACAAAACGCAGCGCTTCCTGCACCTTTTGCGTGATTACATCCTTCTTAAGCTTCTTAATGTGCAGTCCGAAGGCCACATTCTCGAATACGTTCAGGTGCGGAAACAGGGCATAGTCCTGAAAAACCGTATTAACCTGACGTTCATTGGCGGGAATGTGGTTGATTAATTGGCCATTGAGAACGATGGAGCCTTCCGTGGGCTCCGCAAAGCCGGCGATCAACCGCAGAATAGTCGTCTTGCCGCAGCCCGAGGGACCGAGCAGGGTATAGAACTTGCCGCGTTCGATCTCGAAGCTGACGCCTTTTAACACCGGCTCTTCGTCATCGTATTGTTTGACTACCTGGTCAAAAGAAATAATAGTGCCTTCCGGGGTAGCTATAGCTAACAACCTCCCTTACCTTATGTAATACAACCTATTTTACCCGCTTCTTGCGGGGGACAATCGAAGTGGCATGCTCAGCGCGAGTAAGCGACAAGACCACCCATTCTTCGACATACCTCCATAATATACAGCATATAGGATATGTCCTATATATGCGATAGCCTACACTGATAAAAATCACACCGGAAACTTAACAAGATCGTAAAAACTAAGGCTCTCCGGGCCTGTTTTGCGGTGCTATAATGAAAACGGCTGAAAGTCATTTCATTTTTTCTCATAAACCTGAAAGAGGATGACCACCATGAATGAAGGATTACAGGACCGCCTGGAGAAATTCGGCCTGTCTTTATATATGATACGCGTTACCCTGGCTGCGTCACTATCCTGGCTGACGGTTCATACCCTATATGGGGACAGATACTTATATTTCGCTCCACTGGCTGCGATTCTGATCACTCAGGGAAGCGTCAAGGCTTCCTTGGAAAAGGGCATCTACCGGATGACCGGCGTTGTGCTCGGCGGAATCGTGAGCTTGATTGTGGGCCGGTTCTTTGATGTTGGCGCACTCTCCATTCTGCTGATGCTGCTGATTGGCATCGGAGTCGCCACAGCCTGCCGGATCAACATCCAAGCTATCTCCCAGGTCGGCGTAACCTCTGTTCTGGCGCTTACCTTCTATCATGATCACTATATCGAGTGGCGGGTCGCCGAAACGCTGATCGGTGTAATAGTAGCTCTAATCATCAATATGATTATCGTGCCGCCCAAGGCGTTCGTCAAGGTTAAAGGCTTGGCATTCGAAGGCAGTCTGTTGCTGGCAGACGCGTTAAGCAACCTGGCAGGTGGTGGACGGGGAGCGCCTCAGGCCTCGGCTACGCTGTCACGTTCCGCCTCGCTGCTGGAGAGGAGCGAGCAGCAGCAGAAAGAACTGCACTATACCTTAACGCATTATCATTGCCGCAACGATCTCCGCGGACTGACACAGTCCACCGCACATCTCAGACAAATCCACTCCTATGTCAAAGAAATCAGCTCAGAGATTGCGCTGCTGCCTACACATCACGCTGCCTCCGACTGGATGGCGGAGATCGTAACCGCCACCGCAGACTGCATTGCGCTCTACGGCACCAAGACTCTCTCGGATGCCGAAAGCCAGCATTCGCTGCCCGAGTTGCTTCGCCGGGCCCGCGACCTTCAGTTAGCCTGCTTTTCGGAGCTGCAGGGGCAATGCTCATTGACCTCCATCCGGGATCTTGGGGCAGTCTTCTCCCACCTGAACCGGGTGCTGGAGGAAATTGAACAGGCTGATTACGTAATGATGTCAGCTGCACCGCAGAATAGTAAGGCTGAGGCTACCCGCGCTATGCGCTTTATCCAAAAGGGACTCTCCCAGAAGCTTTAGGCTTGGGAGTGTCCCTTTTTTTCAGGAGAATCCCACCATTATCCCGCCTCAATTTCCCGCTGAATTCAGAATTCAATAAATATTGAATACCTTAAATAGATTTAATTTACATTAAAACAACAAATAACAACGTTTTTCGTTTTATATAGTGCAAAACAATTATTCCAGTTGAAAATTTGCTACTAAAGTACTAGAATTAATGTTGTTTGCAGAAGTTCTCATTACATACAGTGCCAATTATCACCATTTATGTCGATTATAGTCGACTTCCTCTATCACGTTACAGTTTGAAAATACGGAACGCAAAACCATAGGCCTGAGAGTATATCCTGCTGCTGCATTACGGTTGCCAGGACGCCAATAAAGACGCCATTTGGCCCTGCTATCCCAAGATATCGCAGCTTGACTCCATGATGTTCTTTTCTGTACAGATCCATTGATTATGCGAAAAGTGAGGTTACGAGAATGCCGCAGCAGATTATCGATCGTTCACGGAACGAGTTCATTGCTTCCATGCTTCTTGGGAAGCCTAATCTCATGGATCTTTATTCTGTGGATGCACAGACGATTGGCGGAACAGACAGAGCTAAGAATGGCGTCATCATTATCCAGAACAACCAAATCTTCATTACACCTCCTCTGTCTGGCGGCATGCCGGCTGTTATCTCTGCTGTCCATCCCGTAGTACTCAAGCTCAATGGACAACTGCTCACAGAGCCAACTCCAATCACTTCTGCAGATGATCTCACCTGGGAGATTTGCGAGAAGCCGCAATATCAGATAACCGTATCCGATGATAAGCTCAAAGTGTACTTTACGCTTTACCGTGCTGAAAGATATGCCTGGAACCTGGTCAACACTCCGGCTTCAACCAGTGTTACTGTACGTGCGGAAATGAACCGCGATTCCTTGATATCTATCTTGTCGATAGCGCAGATTATGGCAGGCTTTGAGAAAAGCTCCTTCATCGGCTCCCTCAATATCCCTGCTATTTACGAAGAATTGAATAATCCTACCTATCTTCCCGTCTGTATAGCCGAAGGCAAAGCTCCTGTTCCTGGGACAAATGCGAGGCTGGAGGTGCTGCATCAGAACAAAATAGAAAATGAATTCAAAGGGACAGGCCTTGCTGACGAGGATTACCCCCGCGGGGCATTCATTAATGTGCAAGAAGGCGAAGTATTTGCACAGAAGATGCCACCCCAGGAGGGACTTCCCGGCTTTAACGTGTTCGGCGGTGTCCTGCCGCCGCCTCCTCCGCAGGACCTTACATTAATAACCGGGCACTATGCAGCGCTGCTTCCGGACGGACAGATCGTTGCCCGATGTAAAGGCAGACCGCGGATTACCGGAAATGGCACATTTGTGAAAACGATTGATTTCCCCCAAACCTATGTGGTTCCGCAGAGTGATACCCCAGAAGCTGCCACCATCAGGTTTGCGGGTGATGTATTTGCAGCACATCCTCTGAACAAGCACACGGTTATTGAAGCCTTGGGGAATGTATATATATACGGTGACATTCACAACTCCAGAATTGCTGCAACAGGCAGTATATTTATCCGCGGCATGGCCGTGGATAGCGAGTTGTATGCCGGGGCCTTCGGTGCTGCACACCACCATTTGTGCCGCTTTTCCGAGCTGCTGATCCAAGAGGTCTCCAGTCTGAGAGAAGCAGCCAAGAACCTTGCTGAGACCGTCGAGTCAACGATGCAGACGGTGAACTACGGCTTAGTCGTCATGCTGCTGCTGGAGAGCAAATATCATCATCTCCCTCTTCTAATCGGAGACATGCGGGAATTTTTGTCCGGTATAAGTCCTGACTACCCGCAGGATACCAAAATTTTGAGACATATGATGGGGATTTTCCTGAAACCCGGACAGTTCTCCGATCTCATTACCGATGCAGGAATAGGCTCTTTTCTGAGTCTTCTTCATAAACTTATTGAGGGAGTCTCGCTTATGCAGGAGGAGAACGTGCGGATCGATATTTCGGGGGCACAAAACAGCATCATCAAATCCAGTGGAGCTATTTATATTCATGGTGAAGGAATAAGCCGGAGCACGCTCTGTTGCAGCGGCGATATTTATTTTGTGAAGAATGGCTCCCTGTGTTCCGACTCCACTATGGAAGCTGAGGGAACGATTACCGCGCAGAATGTCAGCGGAGAGCACCTTCCCGGATCACTCCTTGTTGCAGGCCAGCAAATCACAGCGAGCACCATTCATAATGCATCGGTAACCATAGACGGGTATTCATTGGAGATTGCCGAACCTGGTGGGGATACTACGTTTACAGCCAAGATTCTGAAACAAAAATGCAAAGAATCAGGCTCGCTTTCAACTGAATAACACAGTCCACTACATACAGCATGAATTGCCAAAAGAAATAGAGAGACCCTGCAGAGCCGCGCGGCATCCTTCAGGGTCTCTTTTCATGAATGTTCAGGATTCGAATTGTGGTCTTTCGAGCTCAAATGTCCGGCCGATGGCCGCATAGGAAGCTCCGGCAAGACGGCTGACCGGCTTCAGCCTGGCAGCGTCAATGCGCCCGCTCTGAATCAGTTCATCCTCGATATAGAAACACAGCACTTCACCGACCAACATATCGCAGTTCCCCAGCTCCACATGACGTACGAGACGGCATTCCATGGCGATCCTGCACTCCTCTATACGCGGAACCTGGATCATCTGCCCGGGTACTGACGTTAATCCAGCCAACTCCAGCTCGCTGATGCCTTCAGGTGCATTGATCGAAGTATGATTAATGGCGGCAACGTTCTCCTCGTCCACGATATGCACAACGAACTCTCCGTTCCCCAGAATGTTGCTTGCGGTATGCTTCATCTCTCCGCTTGCCTTGCGTACACAAGAGATCATAATCATTGGTGGCTGATCACTTACAATATTAAAAAAGCTGAATGGCGCGGCGTTCACTACGCCCTGCTCGTTCATCGAAGTGACAAAGGCAATCGGACGGGGGATAATACTGCCGATCAGAAGCTTGTAATTATCATGCGCTGTTTGTTCAGAAGCTTTGATATACACGGTACACACCTCCTGTTATTGAGTAGGACGTCTTAAGGGTCTTCGGCTTATTCTAACATTAACCAGAACAATGCTGCTGACAATAAGCAGCAGGCCAATCACCAGATTCAAGGTAATCCGCTCATGCAGCAGCACTACGCTTGAACCGATGGAGATGAGCGGGATCAGGAAGGTGAAAGAGCCCACTTTTCCAGCTTCCCCCTCCTTAATCAGGCTGAAATATACCATCCAGCCCAGAGCAATCACAAATATGGAGATAAAAAGAGTGTTCGAGATAAAAGCTGCATTCCAGGTAATATCTGCCCAGCTCTCAGTCACTGAACCTGCAGCCAGCAGAATGATGCCCCCGATCATAATCTGCATGGCGGTCATCCAGAGCATATCTACCCGCGCCGCATTGCGTTTGGTATAGACCGTAGCCAGCGCCCAGCTGAGCGCACTGGCCAATGCGAGCACAATTCCCTCGACTGAGATGCTCCCGTTAAAGCCGCCGATGCTAAGCGAGGCTACGCCGAGGAACCCCATCAGGAGACCCGCCAGCTTCAGCCCGTACATGCTCTCCCCCAGCCAGATCCAGGCGAAGATGCCGAGCAGCACCGGCTGCAGGAAGACAATGGCCGAGAACAGGCCGGAAGGCACATACTGCAGGCCAATGGTCTGGAAGCCATAATAGAAGACAATACTTAAAAAAGCCGAGATCAGATAGACGGGCCACAGCCGCTTGAATTGAAGCTTTCCCCACTTTGGAAGCGCAGCGCATATAAGAATTACACCGGCAATCACGGTGCGGATACCGGCAAACAACAGCGGCGGGGCGTAATTTAAAGCGATTTTGGAAAGAGGCCAATTGATGCCCCAGACAATGACCAGAAAGATAAGCAATGCTATGGTTTTCCTCTGCTGATGCATTTATTCACCTCTTGTTCTATTTTCAACCCAATGATACATTAAAATTAGTTATAATTGAAATGAATTATACTCATAAGGGGCATAACAAAACTGATATGAACAATACTCAAATTCGTTTGTTTGTCAGCATCGCCGAAAGCGGCAGCTTCACCAAAGCCGGATTGGAAATGAATATGACCCAGCCGGCAGTCAGCCGGGCGATCTCCGCATTGGAGACGGAGCTTGCTGTGAAGCTGCTGCTGCGGGACCGGCGCAACGGGCTGATGCTGACCGATATCGGCAAGCGTATTCTTGTTATTTTCCGGGAGATCCTGATCGGATATGACAAGGTAGAACAGGAGATCGCCGCTGAGAAGGGGCTGGAGAAGGGGCTGATCCGGATCGGGGCATTTCCGGTTGCCTCGGCCCACCTGGTGCCGAAGATCATTCGTGCTATCGCCGCCAGCTACCCCGAAATTGAGATCAGGCTGTACGAAGGAACGGTAGCCGAGGTGAAGGAATGGCTGGAAGCCCGGATCATTGATGTGGGGCTGATCATTCCGCCGGGAGATGAATTCGACTGCGTTCCGCTTTTTCGGGAGAAGCTGTATGCTGTGCTCCAGGATGACCATCCGCTCCGGCACAAGCATGTCATATGCGTGAAGGACCTGGAAGATGAGCCGATGCTGATCTGCAGATCCGGGTACGAGCCTCCGGTAGTTGATTTATTCAAAAGAGGCGGCAGCAAGCTGAATGTAAAATATGAGGTCAACAGCTACATGACTGCACTGAGTATGGTGAAGGAAGGGCTGGCTGTGGGCGTGATGTCCCAGCTTTCACTGCTCTCGCTTCCTCCGGGTGTGATTATCCGGGAGCTTGCTCCCGATGCCTACCGGGATATTCATCTCGCGGTCAACTCTCTTACAGAGGTTTCGATTGCCGTCAGATTGTTCATGGATACCGCACTGCGGCTAACCTCGGGTTCGGAGACCACTGAATCCCCTCCCATCGAGGCCGGGTAAGTATAGCTGTGCAGATCGAATGAAAAAGGAGTGAAGCAAAGTGAAATTTAATCGTTTGGGCCACAGCGGGCTGCAGGTCTCTGCGCTGGGTTTGGGAACCAACTCTTTCGGCAAGCGGGCGGATCAGCAGACCTCCATAGGTATCGTTCATGCCGCGCTGGACCAGGGCATTAATTTTATAGATACCGCCAATATTTATGCCGGAACGGAATCAGAACGGATAATCGGGATGGCGCTTGCGGGCAGACGGCAAGATGCCGTTCTGGCTACCAAGGCGGGCCTGCCAGTGCATGGAGGACCCGGAGGAAGCGGCTCTTCACGACACCATCTGATGCAGGAGCTGGAAGGCAGCCTGCGCCGGCTGAAGACAGACTATGTGGATCTATATCAGATCCACACCTTTGATCCCTACACACCGCTGGAAGAAACCCTGCGAACACTGGATGACATGGTGTCTGCAGGCAAGGTCCGCTACATCGGCGCTTCCAATTATGCAGC
This sequence comes from Paenibacillus diazotrophicus, assembly GCF_042610465.1. NCBI lineage: Bacteria > Bacillati > Bacillota > Bacilli > Caryophanales > Paenibacillaceae > Paenibacillus > Paenibacillus diazotrophicus. The sequence goes on along the minus strand of NZ_JBGJZN010000003.1, from coordinate 315,090 downwards.
CTGGGAGCTTATGAAGGCGCTTGGCATCAGCGAAGCTCGCAATCTGGTCAAGTATGTCTCCATTCAGACAAGCTATTCGCTTGCCGACCGCACACCGGAGAGCGAACTGCTTCCCCTATGTCTGGATCAGGGAATTGGCATCATCCCCTATTTCCCGCTTGCCGGAGGTATTCTCACCGGAAAATATGGCGGCAGCGGTCCAGCGCCTGCCGGCTCCAGAGCGCAGACTGATCCGAACTTCAGCCGTTTCCTGACCCCCGGGCGTGTTGAGCTGGGGAACAGAGTAGGTTTAATTGCTCAGAAGCTGGACATCTCACCCACGGCACTCTCTTTAGCCTGGCTGATGAACAGACCTGCTGTCTCCAGCGTAATCGTCGGAGCTACGCGGGTAGAGCAGCTGCAGCAGAACCTGCTCAGCACCAACGTATCGCTGGACGCGCAGACCCTGGACCAGCTCGAGGAAGCGAGCCATGCCTTCCGCACCGGCGAGCCGTTCGCTGTCTATCGGCTGCCGTAACTGAAGCGGCATAGGAATAATGGGCTCCCGCCTGGCCGAATAACAAGGATAGCTATACCCTTCCTAGAAGGGGCTTGGTGAACAGTGTCGGGCTAACAGCCCGTCTGTATCCCTTAGATGCGTACACCAGTCGTTGCTTATCTATGGAGGCAAACGCCTGGAGAGGCTGCAGATCAAACACGCCAAACAGCGGTTCCCCAGATCGGAGAATCGCTGTTTGGCATGACTATATAGGGTTGTTAATATCAGGAAAAGACCTCCGCGTTATACTGCAGCGATGAAGCGCTCCATATCCTCTTGTACAGTCGTAATCCCGCTAATCCCAAAGTTGTCTACCAGCACCTTGGCCACGTTCGGGGAGAGGAAGGCCGGCAGTGTAGGACCGAGGTGAATATTCTTAACACCCAGATGCAGCAGAGCCAGAAGGACAATGACCGCCTTTTGCTCGTACCAGGCAATATTATAGGCAATCGGCAGATCATTGATGTCATCCAGCCCGAATACTTCCTTCAGCTTCAGCGCAATGACGACCAGAGAATAGGAGTCGTTACATTGTCCGGCATCCAGCACGCGGGGAATCCCGCCGATTTCACCAAGCTCCAGCTTATTGTATTTGTACTTCGCGCAGCCCGCCGTCAGGATCACCGTATCTCCCGGCAGTTCAGCCGCAAAATCGGTATAGTAATTCCGGCTCTTCATCCGGCCGTCGCAGCCTGCCATCACGAAGAACTGCTTGATCGCTCCGCTCTGTACCGCCTCTACTACCTGATCGGCCACATTCATTACCGCCGCATGAGCAAAGCCGCCGACGATCTCTCCGGTTTCGATTTCAGTAGGTGCCTCGCAGCCTTTGGCCTGTTCAATGACCGCAGAGAAATCTTTCACTCCGTTCTCATCAGCCGCAATATGCCGCACTCCGGGGAAGCCGGTATGGCCTGTAGTGTACAGACGGTTTATATAGCTCTCCTTAGGCGGTACAATACAGTTCGTAGTCATCAAAATCGGACCGTTAAAGCTCGCAAATTCCTCTGTTTGCTTCCACCAGGCGTTACCGTAGTTACCTACGAAATGGCTGTACTTTTTAAAAGCAGGATAATAGTGGGCAGGCAGCATCTCGCTGTGTGTGTACACATCCACTCCGGTCCCTTCCGTCTGCTTCAGCAGCGCCTCCATATCCTTCAGGTCATGCCCGCTGATCAGAATCCCCGGACGGGTTCCCACACCGATGTTCACCTTGGTGATCTCCGGATTGCCGTAAGTCGATGTATTCGCCCGGTCCAGCAGCGCCATCACCGCTACACCTAGCTTCCCGCACTCCAGAACCAGTGCTGTTAACTCCTCACCGCTCAGGGAGTCATCCAGCACAGCTGCCAAACCTTTTTCCATAAAAGCCTGTGCACCGGGTTCATAATACCCCAGCACCGACGCGTGCTCCATATAGGCCGCCATCCCTTTCAGCCCATAGGTCAGCAGCTCGCGCAGGGAACGGATATCCTCATGCGCTGTGGCAAGAACACCTACCTCTTGTGCCTTCAGCATCAGTTCTTCGTCCGTACCGGCAACCCAGAGAGCTACGTCATGACCGGAAAGGGCAACCTCTGCCCCTGCCAGCTTCAGTCTGTCTCTCCACTGGTCACGAAGCACTACACCCTCCCTGATGCTTGCGGTGAAATGCTCCGGGGTGAAATTCGCATTGGTGATCGTGGCGAACATGCTTCCGGTCATGAATTTCTCCGTAGCTGGATCGGTGATCCCAAGTTCACGGCCCCGCCGTGCAAAGATTGAAATGCCTTTGAGCGTATACAGCAGCAAATCCTGGAGATTAGCCACCTCGCTGGTTTTACCGCAGACTCCCTGAATCGTGCAGCCCGACCCCTTCGCCGCCTCCTGACATTGAAAACAGAACATTTCGCTCATTCACTTTCACTCCTTAAGGGTTATTGAAACCTTAACAGGACCTCTTCATCCCGCCTTTACAGTTACCAGTAATTGTAGTAGACTTTCGTCGAACAATCGGTAACAGATGTTACCGGATACTTGCCATTCAGGAGGAAATCTATGAACCCGAACCCTGCTGTGTTGCAGGCCTGTCTGCTGTTTCGGGGACGGTCAGTGGAGGAGATTGAAGCGCTGCTGCACAAGATGATCTACACTGTAAGCGAATATCCGAAGAAAGCCGTAATCTTGGCGGAAGGAGATACGGCCGACCGTCTGGGCATCGTGCTCTCCGGACGGGTAGAAGTTCAGAAGAACCATCCCACCGGCAGCAGTGTAACCATCGCCCATTTGACTCAAGGTCAGACTATTGGTGAAGCTGTGCTGTTCCGCAAGAACAACAGCGTTCCCGCCACGGCAACTGCCGCTGACCCCTGCACGATTATGTTTATTAGCAAGCAGGAGCTGCTGCGCATGTTCACGGCAGATACAGACATGCTGACCCGCTTCATTGAGAACCTGTCCGAGCGCCTCGTGCTGGTCAACCGGAAGATTGAGAATCTGTCTGCCGGACCATTGCGGCGCCGGATTGTCGATTTCCTGCTGGAGCAGGCTGAACTGCAGTCTTCCGATCAGTTCCGGCTTCCTTTCAGCAGAAAAGAATGGGCCGAACATTTAAATACAGCACGCCCTTCGCTGTCCCGTGAAATGGGGATTCTGCGTGATCAGGGCTGGATTCAGTTCAAAGGCAGGGAGATTGCTCTGCTGGACATCGTCCAGATGAAAGATTACATTCACAGTGTAGACACCGCACCCGAAGGTAGAGGCTGAAGAGGTTCTACTGAAATACAGAGGATATAAAATGAGGTAAAGAACTTAGGTATGGGCAAAAATGACGGAGGTTAAGTCTAGATACTTACACAACTCTTAAGCTATTGAGATGTAGAACCTGCCTGGAATGGAGACGAATTGTTATGGAGCGAAAACAGGTGTTTACAGGCTCTCCTTGGGAATCGACTGTAGGGTACTGCCGGGCCATCCGGGTTGGGAACCGGATTGAAGTGGCAGGAACAACAGCGATGAAGGACGGGGAAGTGGTTGGCAAGGATAATCCGTATGAACAAGCCAAGTTCATTCTCCAGATTATTGAGAAAGCGCTTGACGAATTGGGCGCAGGCATCGCAAATGTTGTAAGAACAAGAATGTTCGTTACGGATATCTCCAAATGGGAGGAATTCGGAAAAGCTCATGGGGAATTTTTCAGGGATATCCAGCCTGTTGCGACAATGGTTGAGGTACAAGCGCTGATCGACCCCGATCTGCTGATTGAAATTGAAGTGGAAGCTATTGCACCCTAAAAACAAGAAACGGTTACTTTCCTCCCCGGTGGGTGCCAACCACCGACGCTCGGAAACAACGGTATTTCTGCCGTTGTTTCCGAGTAAACCGGCCACTGACGTTTCAGACACCCCCTCAAATTCCGCTCAGTTTTAGCCAACATCTCTGGCGGCAACCCAGGCGGCAACCTCTTGTTCGGGGATGGGTCTGCTGATATAGTAGCCTTGAATTTTGTCACAGCTTGTACGCTCCAGGAAAGACAGCTGATCTTGTGTCTCTACACCTTCGGCGGTCACGTTCAATCCCATATCATGTCCGATGGTGACAATGGAGCTGACCAGCGACATGTTGTTCGGTGAATCAATACTGTCGATAAAAGACTTATCGATCTTCAGTGTGGTAATCGGCAGCTGTTTCAGATAACTCAGTGAGGAGTAGCCTGTCCCGAAGTCGTCCAGCGCAATACCAACCCCCTTCTGCTTCAGCGATTCCAGCTTGGAGCCGATCACCTCGAAGGATTCCATAAAGATAGACTCCGTAATCTCCAGCTCCAGATACTCCGGTGCAAGTCCGGTTTCTCTGAGAATGGACAGCACCGTTTCCGTGAAGTCATCCAGCATCAGCTGGATCACTGAAATATTGACCGAGATGTGATAGCCTTCGAAGCCCTGTGCATGCAGCTCCTTGGTGAACTGGCAGGCGGTGCGCAGGACCCATTCCCCAATCGGAACAATCAGCCGGCAATCCTCAGCGATGGTGATGAATGACAGTGGGGATACGAAGCCAAGTACAGGACTGTTCCAGCGGATCAATGCCTCAAAGCCCCAAATGTCGCCTGAACCGGTATCCACAAGCGGCTGATAGTGCAGCAACAGCTCATTGTTCGCAATCGCGTTCCTTAAGTAATGCTCCACAATCATCCGTTCATCAAAATGCCGCTGCATCTCCGCACCATACAGAACATAGGTGCCTTTGCCCTCCTCCTTCGCCTTGTACATCGCGATATCGGCATTCTTCAGCAGCTCCCCGGCACTGGTCCCGTTCTCCGGATATCTGGCGATTCCCATACTGATTGAGATATGCACACTGCTGTCGTTAAGCTCAAAAGGCTCACCAAAGCCCTGAACCAGCGACTCTGCATAGTAAATCACCTCAGAATAACCGGCAATATCCTTGATCAGAATGACAAATTCATCCCCGCCAAAACGGAAATGCATACACCGTCCGTCCGACAACTCCAGCAGCCGCTTACCAGCCTTCACCAGCAGCTGATCGCCTAAAGTATGGCCCATGGTGTCGTTGATATATTTAAAGTTATCGATATCTAGAAAAAAGAGTGCGGCTTGCCCTTCCGGTTGTTCTCCGATGAAATTCTCCAGCTCTTCCGACAGTGACAGACGGTTCGGAAGCCCACTCAAGACATCGTTATAGGCCAATAAACGGTATTTCTCTTCACTGGCCTGCAGTAGCTCCTGGTTCTCCACTGCCTTCTTATACTGCTCCATAAGTTCATCCTGCAGAGCCGTAAGCTCCTCATAAGTGGACTCCAGCTCCTGATAACTCATTTGCAGCTTGCTCTCATAACCCTTCCGGTCTGTAATATCGACCATCGATCCCGCAAAACGGACATACCCGCCGGCTGCATTCCGCAGCACCTTGCCCCGGGCCTGAAACCATTTATACTCCCCTGATTTGCTCCGCATCCGGTATTCCGCATAATAATAGGAAGAACGCCCCTCCAGATGCTGCGATCGTGCCTTCTCCTGCTGCGCCGCGTCCTCGGGATGGATAATATCCCGCCATCCCCCATGGCTCTCATTAATCTCATCTCGTTCATAGCCCAGTAGTTCGTACCAGCTGTCCGAGAAATAATAGATCATCGTGGACATATCCACGTCCCAGATCACCGCATCCGAGCCATAGGCAGCGAGACTGAAGCGCTCATTGCTTTTTTCCAGATTGCATCGGATCCGTTTCACCAGCTGGACGTAGAACAACAAGATCAGGATAAAGGCTACCAATATGGTGAAAGCCGCGATGATGCTTAGGACCAGTGTTTTATACGTTTCATAGAAGGAAAAGGGCTTATTGATAATCTCGCTGCCCTCTGGCAGCTTATTTATGGAAACACCAAAATGCTGAAGCTGGTTATAGTCAAACACATTCCGCTTAGTGCCATCCTTAACGATCGGCAGTTCGTCGGCACGTTCACCTTCAAGAATGCGCAGTGCCAGGCTCGCGGAAGTACGGCCCTGGATTTTGCCGCTGATCAGGCTTCCGCCAAAAGCTCCATGGTTCAGTCCAAAATCATATAGATGGTATACCGGTACGCTGCTGCTGCTTGCTAGCTCGCTGGCAAACCTGTTCAATTCGATAATTCTACCGGTAGAATCACTAAAAAAAGTAGTCATCAGCACCATACTGTCTGAAGAAAGGGTGGAGACCTTTTGCTTAATCTGTTCAAAGGAAAACCGGTTCATAGGAATGATCTCTAGACCCCGGTTGAGCGAGGCAATCTGATCCATAACCATTTGGCCCGTGGACAGTCCGCTTTCAGAGTTGTCAAATACAACATATACCTTGCGGATTAGGGGATTAATATGCAGCGCCATTTGTATCGTTTGGGTAGGATTGATCTGTTCGATTACACCGGTCAGGTTATGCTTGTCCGGTATGCTGGCCACCCCCCGTTCATTGACACCACTGAATATAATCGGCGCATTATGCAGGAGCTCCTGTCGGTATTTCAAAGCAAAGCTAAGTGCGGCGTCATCTGTGGTAATGATGGCATCGATAGGGGTATTCTGGTATTTTAACTTGATTGTATTGTACAGGTTCTGTAGATTTTCCTTACTCGGGTATCTTTTCCAGTCCATATACTCCGTATAGATCAAAGGCACATTGCTTGCACCTTTCAGAGTCTCTTCAATACCCGCGCTCTGCTCATCCGTCCATTCAAAACCTTTCTGATAGGAGTGAAGCACCAACACATTCTTCGGAGGGGCATCCTCGGCCCTGGCAATAAATGACGGATACAGAAACACCCACAGCATGACACACAGAATCAAAGGCACAAGCCAGCCCTGCAAACCCTTGCGATGTAATCTCCCTACGCCCATTAGTATTACCCCCATGCATCTGTCGCAAAGTCTTCGTCTTACTCCAAAACAGGTCTCCTTAACCTTATAAAAACACACAACAAAACGAGGAGTTTCGACAATATACTAATTCGTTAGCTAGCTTCTGCTTCCCTCTTTATGTATTATTTTCATTTATTAAAGGGCAGCGAAGTAGAACCAGGCTTTCTAGACAGCTTAAGGCATACGGGATAGAATAAATTAGCAGCAACCCTTAGACAGGAGAACTTATCATGCCCACCATAAAAGATGTAGCCCTCAAAGCAGGTGTATCGGTGACTACCGTATCCCGGGTGCTGAACAGCAGGGGCTACTTGAGCGATGCCCTGAAGAAAAAGGTACATACCGCGATGGAGGAACTGAACTACAGACCCAATGAGCTTGCCCGTTCACTGAGCCGTTCCAGATCCAATATTATCGGGCTGATTATTCCCCATGTGTCACTGCCGTTCTTCGGAGAATTAACGAGCCGGATTGAGGAGCATGCCTACAGGAACGGATATAAGCTGCTGCTCTGCAACTCCCAACAAGACAAAATCAAAGAGCTTGAATATATCGATATGCTGCGCGCAAGCCGGGTCGACGGTATCATTATGGGAAGTCATACGCTAGAGGTGGAAGCCTACCGGCAAATGAATCTGCCCCTGGTCACCTTTGACCGGCAGATCTCACCGGATATCCCTTATGTCTGCTCAGACAACTATGCCGGGGGACAACTGGCTACCGCCTTATTAATAGAAAAGGGCTGCCGGCAGCTCGCCCATATCGGCGGTCATCCTCAGCTGAACCTCTTGTCCCACCTCCGGTATGAGGCTTTTGCCGATACGGCCCGGAAGCATGGCGTGTGGCAGACCTCACTGCACACAGACGATAACAGCTTCGATGTCCAGGCTTATGAAAGGCTTCTGGAGCAGCTTTTCCGGGAGCATCCTGGAATCGACGGCATCTTTGCCGGCAGTGATCTCATTGCTGCCTATGCACTGAAAGCCTGCCGGGAGAGCGGCCGCAGCGTGCCTGGAGATGTACGGATTATCGGCTATGACGGGATCGATCTGCGCAGCCTGTTCCATCCCGCCATCTCATCCATCCGCCAGCCGATGGATGAGATGGGCCGTCTCGCCGTAGAACTAATCGTGAAGCAGGTCGAAGGCGCCCCCGTCGCTGCCGAGAATATTTTGCCGGTAGAACTCGCGGCAGGAGCCACGACGTAAGGTTAGACGAATGCGAACTGCTTGAGCAGAAATGATTCAGGCTGAAGTTCAAGGCGTAGTTCTAAATGCGAATACCCCGCCTCTCCTCCAGTAATAGAGGAAAGACGGGGTATTGCCGTTTACCGCTTCATCAGTTCCAGCAGCTTCTCTGCGCTCAGCTCCGTGGGCCGGGACACCAGCAGATCGGCCGCACCCAGCTGGACTGCGCTTCCGATGCCCGCCGCCTTCATGCCTGCGGCTTTGATCGCGGCTATGCCCGCTGCCGCATCCTCCACGCCGATGCAATGGCCCGGCGTGACCCCAAGCAGCTCCGCCGCCTGCAGGAATATCTCCGGATCGGGCTTGCCCTTCCGCAGACTGGCCGGATCGGCGATCGCCTGGAACCAGCGGGCTGCGCCGAGGCGTTCCAGAATCTGCGGAGCATTCAGGCTCGCCGAGGCCAGCCCCAACAGGATTCCCCGCTCACGCAGGGAATCGAGCAGCTCCGGAATCCCCGGCAGCAGGTCCGCCGGGGTAATCTGTCCGATCATTTCCCTGTAATGATCGTTCTTCTGCTCCGCAAGCCGCTGCTTCTCGGCTTCCGTGAGGCTCATGCCGCTGTCCTCCAGCACGATGTCCAGCGACTCCATGCGGCTCACGCCTTTCAGCCGTTCATTCTTCTCCCGGCTGAAGGGCACCCCGAGGCCATCCGCAAGCGCCTGCCAGGCCATATAATGATATTCGGCCGTGTCGGTAATCACGCCGTCCAGATCGAAGATCACCGCTTCCAGCCGTTTCGCAAGCGATACGGTCACCGGTTCATGCGGAGACAGCTGCAGCGTCTGCTCCAGGTGCCGGATCTCCAGACCTTCTCCTTCAAGCAGTGTATATACCACTGCCTCACGGTCTACATACACATCCAGCAGTTGGCCGCCTGATGTAATTTTAAACCGGTAGCTCTGCCACTGTTCTGGAAGTGCCGGATGGAAACAGAGTACGCCGTCATACTGGCGCATTCCGCCAAACCCATTCACAATCGACATCCACGACCCGGCCATCGCTGCCATATGAAGCCCGTCTTTAGCATTGCGGTTGATGTCATCCAGGTCCATCCGTACCGTGCGGTCGAAGTAAGCATAGGCTCCTGCCAGGTCACCGATTTCAGCACAGACAATGCTGTGAATACAAGGGGACAGGGAAGAATCATGGGTTGTAAGCGGCTCATAATACTGATAATTACGGATTTTGTCAGCCAGGCTGAATTGATCGCCGAGCAGGAATAATGCCATTACGAGATCTGCCTGCTTCAGCACCTGGTGCCGGTAGATTACGAGCGGGTGATAGTGCAACAGCAGCGGATATTTATCCGCCGGGGTCTGTTCGAAGTCCCATTTCTGCTTGCTAAGGAACGTATCATCCTGCGCATAGATACCCAGCGTCCTGTCAAAAGGAATATACATTTTCTCCGCGGCTTCCAGCCAACCCTCTGCCTCCAGTGCACTTATTCCTATACTGCATTCCAGCCGCTCGTAATCTTCGGGATACTCACGGCGGAGCAGATCCGCTGTCTCATAGGCATAGAGAAACTGATCCCGTACCATCAGGTTCGTATAGGCGTTATTGTTCACAATCGCTGTATATTCATCGGGACCGGTTACAGCATCTATGCAGAAGGCCCCGCCGCGTGCTGGATTGTAATGACCCAAATCTGCCCAGAAACGAGAGGTTTCAAACAGAATCTCCGCGCCTTTGGCGGCGAGAAACTCTCTGTCGCCTGTCGCCTGAACATACTGTTTGATAGCATAGGCGATGTCTGCGTTGATATGGACCTGGGCTGTTCCAGCCGGGAAATATGCCGAGTTCTCCTCACCGTCGATCGTCCGCCAGGGATAGAGTGCCCCGGCCTGCGACATGACTGCCGCGCGCTCACGTGCCTTGCCCAGTGTGGCATAACGGAACTCCAGGAGCGCACGGCTCACCTCCGGCTGCGTGTATGTGAAGAACGGCAGCATGTACATTTCGGTATCCCAGAAATAATGCCCCTCATATCCTTCACCCGTCAGGCCCTTTGCCCCGATATTGGTTACACCGTCACGGCCCACCGACTGCAGCAGCTGAAAAGCATTGAAGCGGATACCCTGCTGCAAAGCCGGGTCACCTGTAATCTCTACATCCGTGTGATTCCAAAATACATCCAGGCAGGCCTGCTGTTCAGCAGCAAGTCCGTCAAAACCGCAAGCCGCCGCCATCTCTAGCACTACCCTGCTCCGGCTATGAAGCTCCTCCTCGCCATAATCCTTGGAGGTATGATAAGAAATATACTTGCTCAGCGTAACGCTCTGCCCGCTGAGTACTTCAGCGGAATAACCTATCGAAATCCGCTGACCAGCCACATCGCGGCTAACCTCAAGGCCGGACTCCGCCTGCAGTGTATGGCTCGTAGCAGTCCACAGTGCGAACTGCGTATGCCGGGTCCGCTGCTTCATCCAGAGGAATCCTGCAGCCTCATCATAACCCGCGTCTTCCAGCAGTAGGCTCGGTGCACCACTTCCAGATCCGAGCCGCGGGTCTCCGCTTGTCTCCTGCCGGACGATCTCTCCATCCATCGCGGAGATGAACGTCAGCGTACCATCGAAATTAAGCGCCGTTACGCGGTAATCGATCGCCGCAAGATGCTTGTGATTGAGGGCCACCATCCGCCGGATCTCTATCAGGACACGGTGGCCTGCAGGCGATTCCCACTCCACTTCACGGCGGAGGACGCCGCTTCGCATATCCAGGCTCCGCTCGTAGCGGCGTACAGTACCACTGTTTAGATGAAAGGCATGTCCTTCAACGCTCAGCTCGATGATCCGGGCATCGGTTACATTCAGCATCGCCTGGTTGCGGTCAGGATACCCGTACGCCCCCTCGGGATACACAATAGGCTCCGAATCAAAGAACCCGTTCAGATAATTACCGGCCACTGAGGTTCCTGCACGGCCATGATAGCCTTCCTCGAAATTGCCGCGCATACCGATATATCCGTTGCCCAGCGCGAACACGCTCTCGCTCCTCTGGTTATGCTCATCTTCATAGGCATCCTCGCTAAGACTCCATTCCCGGTAGGGATACAGTGCCGCCGGATGCTCATAGGGCTTCATCTTCATCTTGAACATCTCCTCCTGATCGCTGACCTCTTATGAACCCTCCACCCTCTGGAGGACGCCCTCGGCTTATACAGTCAATGGCCGGACCGAAACAGCTCTTGCATCCGTCCGGCCACTCATCAGCCTTTCACGGAACCGCCCATCAGGCCGCGTACGAAGTACTTTTGCAGCAGGAAGAAAATCGCCAGCGGCATCAGCATGGAGATAAACGCCGCCGAGGTCAGCAAATGCCAATCGTTGCCGCGCGAACCCACCAGATCGGCAATCTTCATGGACATCACCTGCACGGAAGGCTGATTGCCGATAAAGATCAGCGAGACCAGATAATCATTCCATACCCAGAGGAACTGGAAAATGCCGATGGAGGCCAGGGCAGGAACGGATAGCGGCAGAATCAGCCTGCTAAAAATGGTGAAATGGCTCGCCCCATCCATAAAAGCCGATTCAAACAAATCCTTGGGCAGCTGGCTGATGAAGTTATACATGAAGTAGGTGACCAGCGGCAGGCCGAAGGCGGTATGCGCCAGCCAGATTCCCAGATAGCTTCCGTTCAGACCAAGCGCGGTATAATCCTTGAGCACAGGAATCAGGGCGACTTGAATTGGAATTACGAGCATGGCGATAATGATTACGAAGAGTGTTTTGCGGCCCGGAAACCGCAGCCAAGCGAAAGCATATGCGGCAAAAGAAGCAATCAGCACCGGAATAACTGTAGCCGGCACCGCAATCGTCAGCGTATTCCAGAAGGCCTGCGATAGCCCCGTACCCTTTTGCATCGTTTCACTGCCGTCAGCCTCTGTGAGCTTGTATTCTTTACCGGACAGCACGTTATTGTAATTATCCATGGTGAAATCAGGTTTGGTCTCCCAGCCCTGCTCCTGCACATTGACCGTACGCGCTCTCCGGTTCTCCCACATCAGACGGCTGTCGTCCACCTTCACACCTGTCTTCAACTGATCGTCCGTGTAGGTTTTGCCGTTCACCTCAATCGGTTGACGCAGATCCACATCCTTGGACAGCTGCAGCGTTTCGCCTGCTTTCCACTCCTGATGGGGGAACACCTTCCACCAGCCAGTCTGCAGAATATCCGCTGCCGGACGGAACGAGGAAATAAAGAGGCCCAGCGTGGGAAGCAGCCAGATGAAGCAGATGACACCCAGCACCAGATTAACGATGGTTTTGCCGCCTTTTCTTTTCTTTTTGCCGACCATTTAGAATCCCCCCTGCTTGCGGAACTGACGCAGATTAATAAGAATGACCGGCAACACCGCGATCAGCAGAACAATAGCCAGCGTCGATCCGTACCCGAAATTACGGTACATAAAGAACTGCCGGTAGAACTGTGTTGCTACCACTTCTGTATCGTATTGACCTCCTGTCATCACCATGACGACGTCAAATATTTTCAATGTAAAGACGATAATGGTAGTGGTAACGGTCAGAATCGTCGCAGAAATGAACGGAATCATAATGCCGAAGAAGATCTTCACCTCACCCGCCCCATCCACGCGCGCTGCCTCCAGGATATCGTCAGGGACCCCTTTGATCGCGGCAGAGAAAATCACCATCGCAAATCCGGTCTGCATCCAGATCAAAATAACAATAAGAAAAAAGTTATTCCAGGGCTGCAGCATACTCGTCCAGGCCTGCGGCTCGCCGCCAAAAAAGGTTACGACCGCATTCAGAAGTCCGATTTGCTCGTCACCGGGCTGATAGTAATAGACGAATTTCCAGATGACCCCTGCGGCCACAAAAGAGATAGCCATCGGCATGAAGATGATTGATTTGGCGATTTTCTCGTAGCTGCTGCGGTCGGCCAGGATGGCGATGAGCAGCCCGAAGCAGACACAAGCCAGCGTTCCCACGAACACCCAGAGTAGATTGTTACGCAGTGCCGTCGCCATAAGATGGTCGCTGAATATCGCAGCGTAGTTGCTGAGTCCGACAAACTCCTCCGAAGAAGCATTAAAGAAACTCAGGTACAATGTACGCAGCGCAGGCAACACCAGCAGCCAACCGAGAATGATTACCGCCGGTCCGATAAAAATATACGGCAGCACCTTCCTGCGGATATGATCCGGGTACTGTTCTATCGCCCAGGTCAGTGTATAGTAAATCAGATACACCCCGAGCACGCCCCATAGCACAGCAAGAACCGCTGTCAGCAGCGGATTCAAAGTAGAATCCCGGAAGAACATAAAGATCAGGCCATTGATAACAATGTTGGCGAGCAGTACACCAATCGACAGGAGCACCGCCCCGATGCTGACTCTCTGTTTCGCCCCGGCACCCCCAACACGGGATTCCGGCTTTATTTGTGCATCCATATTAGCTCCTCCTATAAGTTTTGCAGAGCAAAACTTTCTTCGTAAGCCTTGTACTCGGTCGGTCTGTTCAGCCAATTGTTCCAACAGAGAAAAAGCGGGACAGGTCATACTCTCTGCACACTGCCCCGCTTTTAGATAATTATATGAATGAATAAGTTCTGCTTAGTTATTCCAGCCTGACTGAATCTGCTCCAGGGCCTTATCCAGTGTAGCCGTTCCGCTCACATAATCGGTCATGCCTTTCCAGAACGTGCCCGCTCCCACTTTACCCGGCATCAGGTCAGAACCGTCAAAACGCAGCGTAGATGCATCCTGCACCAGCTTCGCCATGCGGCGGTCAGATTCAGAGGTGTACCAATCCAGGGAAGCATCATTCATTGGAGCGATCACGCCGCCGGACTGTACCCAGGTCTTGATGGACTCGCCGGTGGTGAAGAATTCCATCACTGCACGCACTTCCGGACGGTCATTGAACATCGCATAGATATCGCCTGCGACCAGCACTGGCTTACCGTACTTAGAATCAATCGGTGGCAGGTAGAACCAGTCATAATCCTGATCCACCTTAGCCGTTTCAGGGAAGAAACTTGTGATGAAGTTGCCCATCAGGTTGAACCAGGCTTTGGGAGGATTCTCGAACATAGGCTTCGGCGCATCCCCGAAGGCTGTTGTTACGATTGATTTGGTTCCTCCATAGACATAATCTTTGTTGAGCCAGATCTTGGACATGATCTCAACAGCATTCTTCACTTCAGGAGAAGTGAACGGCAGCTCACCTTTGACCCATTTATCATAATTTTCCGGTGTGGTTGTACGCAGCATGATGTTCTCAATCCAGTCAGTTGCTGCCCAGCCTGTTGCTGCACCACTCTCAATACCAATAGTCCAGGCCGGATCGCCATCCTTGGCGATTTGTTCGGTCAGTGCCATCATGTCATCCCAGGTTTCCGGAACTTTGTACCCTGCATCATCAAATTGCTTCTTCGGATACCAGACCAGACTCTTCACATTGCTCCGGTTCCAGATCCCGGCCATGATCTTGCCGTCTTTGCCATCCATAGTGGACATATCGAGCCAGCTTTGATTGTAGTTGGCTTTCATTTTCTCCTGATCCAGCACCCCGGTCAGATCGACCACCTTGCCGGTTTTGGCAATGGAGGCCAAAAGCCCTGGTTGCGGGAAGTCAGCGATGTCAGGGGCATTGCCGCCGTCGACGCGGATGTTGATGGTCGCTTCGAATTCTTTGGAGCCTTCATACTGAATATCGATACCGGTCTTTGCTTCAAAGTCCTTGATGCTGTTCTCAAACTTCACCTGGTCAGCATCCACGAAAGGTCCAAACATGGTGACCTTGGTTCCTTTATATTCACCTTTCATAGCCAAATCCAGCGGTGAGCCCGTTGCAGCGGCCTCTGTAGGATCAGGCGAAGCCTGGCTGTTAGATGCAGCAGGGGCCTCTGTAGCCGCCGGCGGATCCGTCTTGGCCGCATTATTTGCGTTATTATTCCCGCCGCAACCGCTAAGCAGCATGGTGAAGGATAAACATAGCACCATGGCGAGTGACAGCTTTCGTCCCGTAGCCTTTTTCATTTCGTCATACATCCCCTTTAATTATGGTTTGTGAGACTGCATTCCTTATGCTTACGTTCAGTAGTTGCTCGCTTGCCTGCGGGATCACCTCCTTGCAAGAAGTAGTGGGAAATACGGCTGTCTAGGTTGTATGCGTTTCCAATACCGTACTGGCTAGATACCATTTGATATTGGCAGCTGCTCTTCCTTTGAAAAGCTTTTCATAATACACATGGCTCATCGTTCCCGCGAGGATTCTCTTACAATCAGCTTATGCTCCATTTTTTCTGTGATTACTTCTACTTTCCCGGTGGTCAGCAGCTCATGCAGCTTCTCGGCAGCTCTATAGCCCAGTTGATAAATCGGCTGTGCTATTGTCGTCAGCTTGGGAATGAACATCCCTGACATCCGCAGATTGTCGAACCCGATAACAGATACCTGGCCGGGCACGAGAATATTGCGGTCTTTCAAATAGGAGATTGCCCCCATCGCGAACTCATCCGCTACACAGAATAAGGCTGTCACTTCCGGATAATCCGTAAACAGCTCATGCGCCGCCTGATAGGCATGCTCAAAACGGTGATTGGCATACCTGACCTTCTCCACGCTATGCTCAAGGCCGGCTTCCGTCATCGCCCTTACGAAGCCATCATAACGAGGGGGTCCAGATACCGAATTCTCATGATCGAACCCGATCATGCCTATTTCGGTGTGACCCAGCTCAATCAGGAAGCTGACCGCGTCGTATGCTGCCTTTTCATCATCAATCTCCACTGTGGGTACATCGTAATCGTCTGTGTGGGAGGAGACCAGCACAAAAGGAATTCTGCAATCGGTCAGCTTCTCATAACATTCCGGGTAGAGAATATCACTGGCATACACAATTCCATCCACCTGCTTCTCATGAAAAGTGTCAATGTAGCTAAGCATCCGTTCCTTGTCGCGGTCCGTATTGCAGATCATCAGACTGTAGCCCAGCTTATTGCAGGCATCCTGCATTCCCCGGATCACTCCGGCAAAAAATAGATTCTCAATATCAGGGATGAGCAGGCCAAGCATATACGACTTCTTAAATATTAATCCCCGGGCGAAGGCATTGGGCTGATACTTCAGCTTCTCTATGGCTTCAATTACACGGCTGCGCTTGCTCTCTACTACGGTATTCGGCGCATTCATTACGCGGGATACCGTACTGATCGACACCTCTGCCATTTTGGCAACATCTCTGATTGTTGGTTTCATTAGCGTGACTTCCTTTTTTAGAAAAGCTTTTCAAAGCGATTATAGCAATGGTTTCCATAAATTACAACAGAAAATTTTTAAGCGCTTTCATAGCTTGTACAAAAGCCAAACCGGATTTTTCGGAGAAGCAAACTTCCATATACCAGCTTACTTAAAGTGTGTAAATAATATATTTTCATGTTATAATTACCGGGTAGATCATTTCAATGCTGCAAATACTGGTTATTAATAGAAGCATTCATTTAGGAGGGATATTCGTGAAAAAACTGCAGGACATTCCGTTTTCCGTGCTGGATCTGGCTCCCATTGTAGAGGGGGGAACGGCGGCGGATTCTTTTCATAACACGCTCGATCTAGCCCGTCATGCTGAAGGCTGGGGATATCACCGCTACTGGCTCGCAGAGCATCATAACATGCCTGGTATTGCCAGCTCTGCTACCTCACTTGTTATCGGCCATGTTGCCGCCGGGACCAAGAGCATTCGGGTCGGGTCAGGAGGCATTATGCTCTCTAACCATGCGCCGCTTATGATAGCCGAGCAATTCGGAACACTTGAATCGCTGTATCCCGGCCGCATCGATCTCGGTCTGGGCAGAGCGCCAGGCTCTGATCAGGCTGCTGCCCAGGCCATGCGCCGCAGCCTTGGCAGTGATGGCAGTGAATTCCCGGAGCAGCTTAGTGAGCTTAGAGCCTACTTCGATCCGGACGGTGCCGGCTCACGGCCGCCTGGGGTGCGTGCAGTTCCAGGCGAAGGGCTGAATGTGCCGATCTGGCTGCTCGGCTCCAGCGGCTTCAGTGCCCAGCTCGCAGGCCAGTTGGGCTTGCCATTTGCTTTTGCCAGCCACTTCGCACCGGATTACCTGCTGCCGGCCCTTCATCTCTACCGCACCAGCTTCAAGCCGTCAGAGACGCTGGATAAGCCGCATGTCATGGTGGGTCTTGGCATTACGGCTGCCGCAACCACAGAGCAGGCACGCTGGCTTGCGACTTCGCAGCAGCAGCAATTCCTGAATATTATCCGCGGCCGGACCGGCAAGCTCCAGCCTCCGGTAGACAGCATGGAAGGACTATGGTCTCCACAGGAAAAAGCCATGCTGCTGAGCAAACAGCTATACTCCATCGCAGGAGATCAAGCTGCGATCAAGGAAAGACTGCTGCAAATCATAGAAGAAACCCAGGCTGATGAATTCATCGTAGCCTCGCAGATTTATGATCACTCTGCACGCCTGCATTCCTATGAACTTGTAGCTGAGCTGTTGAAGGAAGGGTAAGACATCCACAAGCCCACTTGGGATAATCCTATAAATCATGTTCTTTAGAGAAAGCAGGCGTATGGGCTGCTTTCTCTTTTTTATATGACAGAAGCATTTGCAATCTCATCCACAACTGTTCTTTATAAAATACATAAATATTCTCCATAATCGAGAAATAATTAGATATCTGAAGATAACCCTCAATAAGTACGTATTTATTATGTAAATCGAATATTTTAGGCTTAAAATGTCCGTTAATTCTATTTTTACTTATCTGGAATTTTGATTATACTGATGGTATTCGTTATAACGAACATACATAATTTCTCCCCACCTTGATTACATCTTTATTGCCTTATATATATTTAGTGGTTCTCCAAAAAACCACTCCATTCGACAGGATTTGCGTTAATCACTAGGAATAAAGCGGGTTTATGCTGAGTCTGCGGGTAGCAAGGCAGAGCCTCCAGAAAGAAAGGAGCAGGCAAGTGAAGAAAAAATACCACAAAGTAATTATTGGCATGTACATTCTGATCGTTCTGGCCGGGGTAGTCTGGCATGCCGGAGGCGCAAGTGCCGAGGATACAATCAAGCTCACAGTGAATTCGCACACAACCAGTATGGCGAAGATGAACAATATGCAGCCGGGGGATGTTACCTCCTCTGACTATACTGTCATTAATGAAGGAAATGAGTCCTTCAATTACTATGTCGACTTCAAGTTCATGTCCGGAGACCAGGAATTGTACAATATACTGCAAATGACCCTGCAAAAAGAGGGAGTAATCCTCTACTCCGGGGCAATGAGTGAAGCCGAGGGGCGGGTGGCAGTGGGAACATTATCCGGAGGAGCCCACGAGGCCATTCAAATGGATGTCACTTTTCCGTATGAGGCCGGGAATGAGTATCAGGCGAAAACAACCAGTGTAGCCTTCATATTCTCTGCTTCCGGTGAACCGGGTCCATCCGCTGTGCCTAGCGCTTCACCTCCGGCTTCTGCTACACCGAATCCGTCCGCTGCGCCTAGCACTTCACCAACGGCTTCTGCTACTCCGAATCCGTCCGCTGTGCCTAGCGCTTCACCAACGGCTTCCGCTACTCCGAATCCGACGGTCGAGCCCAGCACCTCACCAACGGCTTCTGTTACTCCGAATCCGTCGAACGCACCAACCGCGGGGCCAACCAGCAGTTCGGTGCCGGGAACCATTGTTACACCTTCTGCTTCATCTGCAGTAACAGCTTCGCCGGACTTGGCTGAAGTTACAGTCACTGACCCGCCAGTTCCACTAGGCGGCAATACACCATCAGCTTCACCGGATACCGGCAGCACCGTAATCGGCAATACAGCTGCTACACCATCGCCCGATCCCGGAGTGACCGTTACCGATGGGGATCTTCCGCTCGGCGGGCCTGGCGACAGCGAAAAACTACCTGACACTGCTGAACCTTGGTATAACTTGATCCTGATCAGCTTGTCTATAGCAGTCCTGAGCGTGATTGTCTTGCGAAGACTGAACTCGAAGAAGTAAACCCATTTCACCATAGGCTGGAGGAGAGAGTATGAAGAAGCGTTCCGGGCTGATCCTTGCCGTGAAGCTGATCTTCATACTCTCTTTGTGCATCATGCTCTATTCGGCCTTCCAAATCTACAAAGCCCCCGCCGAAGCGCGCCAAGCATTGCAGGATTGGCATAAAAAGAGGGAGAAAGCTCCCATTATATCCCATACTAATGATGAAACCCCTCTTCCTGACGGGATGATCAGTCTATCGGAAGCTACAAGCCCCTCAAAGCCTGTCTACAAGGAGGGGGAGATTATCGGAGAGATCTATCTGCCCAAACTGGATAAACGGATTGCCATCCTGGAAGGTACGCAGCGCCCTCAGCTTAGAAAAGGAGCCGGGCATGATATAGGGAGCGCTCCGCCTGGTACGATTGGCAACAGTGTAGTGGCCGGCCACCGTGACACGGTGTTCCGGGGGCTGGGCATTTTGAAGAAGGGTGATCTTATCGAGGTCGAAACCGAAGATGGAAAATTCATTTACAGCATTACAGGCAGTACGATTGTAGATGGCGACGCAAGAGGAGTAATCAAGCAGCAAAACAGCGAAGCTGTGCTTACATTGATCACCTGCTATCCGTTCAGCTATATCGGCCCTGCACCAGACCGCTATCTGCTCTCTGCCTCCCTGCTTCGCAAAGAGCCTGTATCCAGGGATGAGACATTGTATCGAAAGTGATACTATAGAGATACGAAGATATAGAGGAGATGACCTTTGGATGAAAGAAAAGCTGATAGAACGGTTTATTTCGTATGCCCAAATGGATACACAATCGAATGAGGATAATGAAGCCTGTCCTTCCACACCCGGGCAGATGGCGCTGGCCCACAAGCTTGTAGCAGAGCTTCAGGAGCTCGGTCTTGTGGAGATTACTGTGGACGAGCATGCTTATGTCATGGCTACACTGCCTGCCAACACGGCTAAAGAAGTTCCTGTCATCGGTTTCCTTGCACATCTGGATACCGCGACTGACTTCACCGGAGCGGGTGTGAAGCCTCAGATTATCGAGAACTACGACGGCAAGGATATTGTCCTGAATGAAGCACTTGGGGTAGTCCTCTCCACACAGAGCTTCCCGGAGCTGCCTGAATACAAAGGCCACACACTGATTACAACCGATGGAACCACACTGCTCGGGGCGGACAACAAAGCGGGAATCGCTGAGATCATGACCGCCATGGCCTACCTGCTGGAGCATCCCGAAATCAAGCATGGCAAGATCAGAGTTGCATTTACCCCTGATGAAGAAATTGGACGCGGGCCGCATAAGTTCGATGTTGCGCGCTTTGGAGCTTCCCATGCCTACACCGTGGATGGGGGACCGCTCGGGGAACTGGAGTACGAAAGCTTCAATGCTGCCGGTGCCAAAATCAGCTTTCACGGCGTGAACGTGCATCCCGGAACTGCCAAAGGCAAAATGATTCACTCGTCTAAAATCGCCATGGCGTTCCACCTCAGACTGCCGTCCGGCGAAGCGCCAGAATTCACTGATGGCTATGAAGGGTTTTACCACCTGATCTCCATGTCGGGGACAGCGGAGCACAGCACGCTGCAATACATTATCCGTGACTTTGACCGTGAATCCTTCGAGAGCCGCAAGGCACATATCACTGCGATTGTTGAGGAATTCCAGTCTACTTACGGAGCAGAGAATGTAGTCCTTGAAATGAAGGATCAATACTATAATATGCGTGAAAAAATCGAGCCGGTGCGCCATATCGTCGATATCGCCCAGGAAGCGATGGAGAACCTGGGCATAACTCCTGTGATCCTCCCGATCCGCGGGGGCACCGACGGCTCTCAGCTCTCGTATATGGGGCTGCCAACACCGAATATTTTCACTGGCGGCGAGAATTTCCATGGTAAATTCGAATATGCCTCTGTGGATGTCATGCTAAAGGCCGTGCAGGTCATTGTCGAGATCGCCAAACTGACTGAGCAGAAAGCCTAACGGCTTAGGAGCAGCGGGTACATACCCAATGACACAAATCCCCCCGGCTGGAGCATTAGCTCCTGACCGGGGGGATTTGTGTTTCTTCTACCAGTGATACATTACGACTTTCTATAAGCCGGTGTCCTTCTTAAGACTTCGTTGGAATCCAGCCGGGGGTGTGGATCAGAGCACCCCACAGCGGATCGGGGATGACAAGGGTGCTTTGGGCAGCGGGATCAAGCTCCAAGCGGATCTCATCGGCACGGCCTTCAGCAACCTTCTGAACCCAGTCCGGTTCAATCAGCAGCGGACGGCCCAGAGCCACCAGTTGAATTCCGCTTGTCATTGCCTTCAGTGCATCATCCGCACTGTAGAGGGAACCCACACCAATCATTGGCACGCCGCTCCCCGCCCGGTCAACGAGCTGTTCAATCCGCGGACGGCTGTCCTCCGTTCCACGCCGCGGCAGCGACCAGAACTCCTGCAGCGAAGTATGGAGATAATCCAGGCCTTCTTCCTTAAGCGCATCGATCAGCTCGAAGGTTTCAGCCATTGTAATTCCAGGTGTCTCCGGCTCCTCGGGAGAGAAACGGTATCCTACAAGAAACGGCGATGAAGCATGTTCGTTCACTGCGCCTTTTACCGCGCGCAGAACAGCAAGCGGGAAGGCCAGACGTCCTTGCACATCTCCGCCCCAGCGGTCATCGCGGGTGTTAGAATGCGGGGAGAAGAATTGCTGAAGCAGATAGCCGTTCGCTCCATGAATCTCTACGCCGTCGAATCCGGCTTCGATCGCCCGGCGGGTTGCCGCACCAAAATCAGCGATGATTCCTTCAACTTCTTCATCTGTCAGTGCACGCGGCACAGGTCCATGCCCACCGCCTGGAAGCTCTGCCGGCACATTGCTTGCGCTGACGGGCTGGCCGTCAGGCAGTTGCTCCGGCGGGCATTGACGTCCGCCGTGGAAAATCTGCAGAACCGCCTTTGCGCCCTCCCCCTTAATGGCTTCCGCCAACTGGCGCAGGCTTGGAATCAGCTCATCACGGTCAGCGCCGAATTCGCCTGCGAATCCTTTGCCGCCACGCGATACGTATACACAGGCGGTGATCACCATTCCTGCTCCTTTGGAGCGGCGGATATAATAATCAAGCTCAGGTCCAGATACCGTCCCATCCTCATTTGAAGAAAAGTTGGTCATAGGCGCCATGACTACACGGTTTTTCAGCGAAATTCCATTTGCGAACTGGAATGATTCAAGCAGTGGACTATAATCTTTTTTAGACATCTTCTGTAATCCCTCCAATATAGTTGTACACCAAATATTTAATTTCTTTTTGTAAGCTTCATACTTAGTGTAATCTACTTGGGCACAAAAAGAAAGCATGCACATTTATGTAACTTACTTTCCTTGCAGATACTATTGCACTGGTACAGTTCTGCTGAGGAGAACCGTCCAAGAAACTTATGCTGATCCTTTTCAGTATTTTTATAAAAATACTGCATTTTCATAAAAGCTGTGCTAACATACACCTTGTTTACAACTGAAAGTCAGCAAGAAATAACTATAAGAAGGTGTGTAATGAACCAAACGAAACATCAGGAGTTTAATTTGATTAAGCTAACCTGGCCTATATTCTTGGAACTATTCCTGTTTATGCTTATGGGAAGTGTGGACACATTCATGATCAGCTCAGTATCGGATAATGCGGTTTCCGGTGTAGGCGCAGCCAATCAGATTATTACCATGGCTATCCTCGTGCTCAGCGTAATTGGCAACGGCGCGGCCATTGTAGTGTCCCAATATCTCGGATCCAAGAAGCCCAAGGAGGCCGCAGTGGTCACCGGGAATGCCATTACATTAAATCTGGCCGTAGGCATTATTCTTAGCACAGCCTTGCTGTTCTTCGGAGGAACCCTGCTGGGCGCGCTGAATGTCACAGGGGATATTCTCGTACATGCCAAGGTCTATATTCATATTGTCGGTGGCGGGATTTTCCTGCAGGCGCTGCTGAATGCGCTGGCGACGACCATCCGCACCCACGGTTTCACCAAGCAGACCATGATGGTCTCCCTGCTGATGAATCTCATTCACGTAGCCGGCAATTATCTGCTGATCTTTGGACATTTCGGCTTCCCTGCGCTGGGTGTGCAAGGGGCGGCAATTTCCACGGTAATCAGCCGTTTCATCTGCCTGATTCTTTTCTTCCTGCTGCTCTACAGAATCATGGAGGTGCGGGTGAAGTGGACTTATTATGTTCATCTCTCCAAAAAATATGTCATGCAAATCCTCAAAATCGGCATCCCATCCGCGTTTGAATCGGTGATCTATCAATCCTGCCAGCTGATCTTCACCTTATATATTACGTATCTGGGTGCAGAGGCTATGGCTACACGCCAATATGCCTTGAATATCTCCAGCTATATCTTTCTGTTCAGTGTAGCTGTATCGATGGGCACCTCAATTATTGTAGGCCATCTCGTCGGAGCAAAGCGGCCGGAGGAAGCCTACAAGCGTGTGTTCAGCAGTGTGAAGTGGGCACTGCTCGTCACAGTGGTCATTGATGCTGCCGTCATTTTCTTCCGTATCCCGCTAATGGGCTTGTTCACGGAAAACCTGAATATTGTCACCATGGGTGCCCAGGTGATTCTACTCAGTATCTTCCTGGAGACAGGGAGGACCTGCAATCTGGTGATCATTAACTCCCTGCGTGCTTCGGGCGATGCGAGGTTCCCTGTCTATATGGGTCTGATCTCAATGGTCTGCATCAGTCTACCGCTTGGCTATGTACTGGTATTCCAGATGCATCTGGGCCTGGCCGGGGTCTGGCTGGCTACCGCCTTTGATGAATGGCTCCGGGCGGTCATCATGTATTTCCGCTGGAAGAGCAGGGCATGGGAAAAGCATGGCCTGATTGAACATGAGAATGCTGAGCCTGCCATCCCATCCGCCGCACCGGCACACTGAGTGGAATGTAGCTAAGGGGTTCAACCCGTTCTTTTCAGAGCGGATGAGATTTTCTTCAAAAAATGGGATGTCCCGCAAAGCCTTTGTTCAGGCTGCGGGACATCCCATTGTGTTTTGCTCAATTCCCTTTTTCTACGGCTTCTTTATGCTTCGCGGCGAACTCCTCCGGAGTAACTGCCTTGCCGAACAGCGCCTGAATCATATCCAAGTGGACCTGAGCGGCGTTGGGCTTCATCTGCACATCGGCAAATAAGGTGATGCTGCTCGCATGATTGAGCTCGTTCAGCAGATCTACATACAACTGGGGCAGCGCCGAATTCGAGGTATCCACTTTAGTAGCCGGAATAACACCAGCTGTGGTTACAGAGTCCTGGCCCCATTTGGATACGAAATATTCGACGAAAGCCTTGGCTTCTTCCTTCACCTCGGAGGATTCGGCTACGAATAGGCCGACACCAGGTCCGCCCACCCAGCTGTTGATATTTCCCTTTCCTCCCTGCACAGCAGGGAACTTAAAGAACCCAACATTATCCTTAAAAACCTGCGGGATATTCGGGTTAGTGGTGAAGTTAGGCAGCTCCCAGGTTCCTGTCAAATACATAGCCGCTTTTTCATTTACGAACTCCGACTTGCCTTCCTCGTTCGACAATCCGTTGAAGCCCTTATTAAAAGCATTCATATCCACCAGGGTCTGCACTTCAGCCGCAGCCTGGATCAATCCCGGGTTATCGAATGACCCTGAACCATCAGTCGCTTTCTTCAGAGCCTCGCTTCCCGCGATCCGGTCAGCCAAATACATGTACCATAACGAGCCTGTCCAGCGGTCTTTGTTACCCAAGGCGATTGAAGCTACCCCGTTATAGGAAAGTATTCTAACAATTTGCTTGAATTCCTCATATGTGGTTGGAACCCGCAGATTATATCTAGCGAAGACGTCCTTGTTATAGTAAATAGGTGAGATGTTCAGCTCGATAGGCAGGGCATAGGTCTTGCCGTCCAGCACATAAGCTTCGGTAGTACCAGCTACAAATTTGTCCTTCAGCTGTTCCCCGTCCAGAATATCATCCAGCGGAGCAAATAATCCAGCCTTCACATAAGGCTCCATGAAGCCTGCCGCCCACGTAATACCAACATCCGGCAGCTCGTTGGAAGCTGACAGCACCTTCAGCTTGTTCTTGTACTGCTCATTCTCCAGCACTTCCTGCTTGATCGTGACGTTCGGATGCTCCTTTTGATAATCGTCAATAATCTGTCCCACCAGTTTATTCTGCTGGGCCGAGCTGTCCGCAGGCCATAAATGCATCATTTTAAGGGTAACTTTCTGCGCCGGAGCATCACCGGAGGCCATAGCATCCGCCTGGGCCTCGTTGCGATTCCCGGCTATATTTCCTCCCCAGCCGCAGCCCGACAGAACGAATGCCAGCATAGACGTCAATATCAGGCTTTGGGTTATTTTGTTCCTCGGCATTCCTGTAACCTCCATACTTTACGTCGCACACCGAATGTAATCGTTATCATACACACTCTAGCACCGAGGCTGGAAGACTATAAGATCACACTCATTGGTTTTTATTCCACTTTTATTGGATTTCACTGCGCTCATCCTTCATTTGCTGGCGGTAGCGGCTCGGACTCACACCCTCCAGAGACTTGAACACTTTGATAAAATATTTGTCCGTACGGTAACCTACACGCTCCCCAATCTCTCCAATCGGCAGGCGCGTCTGTAACAGCAGCTCCTTGGCACGCTGAATTCTTATACGTGATAAATATTCGCTGAACGATACGCCCGCCTGCTCCTTGAACAGCACGCTGAAGTAGCTGGCATTCAAATGAATCATGGCGGCTACTTCGGACATGGTCAGCTGCTCGTGCAGATGCTGCTCCACATAGGCCAGGGCTTCTTTTACCGGTTCACCCATATCAGCAGTATCGGGATCGATCTCCATCAGCTTATGGTCAACCAGCTTCTCCAGCTTCTCATGACGCTGCTGTTCCTCTTCCTGCTTCAAGGCTGTCTCCACTACCTCCAGCAGTTCGACCTTGTCCAGTGGTTTAAGCAGATAATTGAATGCGCCAAGCCTCAAGGCCTGCTGCACATATTCAAATTCTGCATAGCCGGATATGACAATGATGACCGGTTTCCGAGCTAACTCTTTTATGGAACGGATCAGGTCTAGTCCACTGACCTCAGGCATTCGGACATCGGTAATCAGCAAATGCACACGCCCATTCAGCAGCCGCTCACGCGCGTCAATACCGTTATCAGCCGTTTCTATGATATAGCGGCCAGCAGCCCATACCTCCAGCGTTTGCCTGATGCCCTGCCGTGTCCTCGGTTCATCATCCACAACCAGAATCGTCTTATTGCCCGGATTGCCCAAATTCATATGTATGCCCTCCATTGTTCGGAATTTCAAAAGTAATCACCGTACCCTCGGAACGGCTACTCTCAATGTGCAGCCCTTCCATCTCCGTCCCTGCCGCTTCATAGTAAAGCTTCAGACGCCGCTGCACATTTACCAGACCTATTCCTGTACCCTTTGAAGAGATGGATGGGCCGCCTTCGAGCGCAGCGTATAAGGACTTCAGCGTGTCGAAATCCATCCCCGGCCCATCGTCTTGTATTGATATTCGGGTCCAGCCTTCACGTGCAGAGGGGGTGACGATGACGCCAATGGTTCCATTACCCACACGTCCCTCCACTCCGTGAAGAATCGCATTCTCGACGATCGGCTGAATAAGAAGCTTAGGCACCGGTACGGTAGCCTCCCTATGTTCAATTTGGATATTCCACGACAGGCGGTCTCCCATGCGCATCTCCATAATTTTCAGATAACGCTTAACCTGCTCTACTTCTTCCCCGAGGGTAACCCATTCATCGGAGTTCGAATTTCCGATAATGTACCGGAAGAGTCTGGACATTGCAACCATAAGCCCAGCCAGCTCTTCTTCGCCCTTCTCCTCAAGCGACCAATTGAAGGCCTCGAGTGTATTGAACAGGAAATGCGGGTTGATCTGTGCCTGCAACGCCTTTAGCTCCGTACGGCTCTGCAGCACTTCCTTTTCATAGACCACACGGATCAGATCATTCATATTGGCAATCATACCGTTGTACGTATAGTTCAATTCCCTTAACTCCATTGTGGATACCGTCTCTGAGTTAGGGGTCAGAACTCCTAGCCGGGATTTACGCATCGCGCGAATCAGATGTATAATCGGCCTCGTAATCATCGTGGACAGCACAAAAGACAACAGTAAAAACAGCAGCGTGCCAATCCCGCCCGAAACCAGCAATACCGTTCTTAGTACAGAAATCCCTTTGGTAACATAGCTTACTGGAGTAAGTATCAGTAGTGTCCAGTCGGTCTTATCAGAGCCCAGCTTCACCTGTACATATTCCTTGCCCTGGAAGTTAACGGTCTGGTCCTTGCTGGCAAGCAGCGGAAGCAGCTCGGGCTGCGGTTCCTCACTGCCTCCGAGCAGTTGGCCCTCGTCATTCACCAGCAGCACAGACTCGCCCCCGTCACTGCCGGACAGCGGATCATTGAGCTGGAAGTAGCTGCGCTGGATCCGGGCGATCAAATAGCCACCCCGTGAGAACCAGCGATCCATCAGGCTGACCTGGCGGATAGCCAGAAGGCTGCCTTCATCATTTGGATCCACGCCGATCCAGACCAGCCTGCCTTTCTGGGTATTGGCTTCAGTGATGTATGGATCGCTGATTCTTGCGTTAAGGCTTCCTTCCTTAATCGGGAACAGCAGCCGGTAGTCCGCCGTATACAGCTCCAGAGAACCCACACTCGGCATATAGGCCTGGTAGCTGGAGACGATCTGCTGCAGAGACTGACGCTGATTAAAAGACACGGATTTGCCGTTCAGCTCATCATTCAGCAGCTGCTGAACTGTCGGATGGTTCGCCACCTGCTCCGTCAGGCTGTCGATCTGATCGATCAGCGCATCCAGCCTTCCGTTCGCTTGCACCGCAGTCTGCTGGATGTGCCGTTCCGCATTATTTTTCAGCAAATAGGAGACCCTGTTATACACAAACGCCCCGGACACCGCAATGATCACCAGCATCACCAGCAGAAACCCAATGAATATTTGATTGCGGAGCGTGTTCAGTTCCTTCACTTTCCCATACACACAGGATTCCCTCCCTCAGGTGATAGCGTTTCCAACCTTATTCTCCAAAAGTTTCGCCAATTGTCAAGCACATTTGTCGCCCTTCTGCCAAACGCACCAGAAAAAACCAACGCAATTTCACTTACCAGGGTTCAGTTAGGGGCTTATCTGGTTGTCCATCCATTCAGACAAAAAAATAGCCCGCTCCTCAAAAGGAACCGACTGCTAAATGATCTTCTTTATACTATCTAAGTGGATTGACCGGCTTCCTGAAGCGGCAGATTACGTAATGGTAATGCCCTTCTTGATCGCCTTCATGTCAAAATTCGTGTTCACAAGCATAGGCAGTATCTTCATGCTTCTAGTCATTGGAGAGTTGCATTGCCAGCAGGTAGGTACATATTGAAAGGCAAAGTTATCGCGCATCCATCCGGTACAATCCTCTTTGGTGCAGGACCAGATGGCGGTGTCTTCCTGTGGAAGATCCTCCAGCGCTTTTTTTCGAAAATACATAAGTACCCCTCCTTGGTTCGAATTGAGAAGATGTCCACACCCATAACGGGCGTTATGGCAGGGCTGCAGCGGCTTGTTCATTGTCAAAAAAAAAAGCTGTCCTCAACTTGAGTTAAGGACAGCTTGATTTCAAAATTACAGTTTTACAACGTTTTCGGCTTGTGGTCCACGAGCGCCTTGAGTTACGTTGAACTCAACGCGTTGGCCTTCGTCCAAAGATTTGAAGCCGTCGCCAGTGATTGCGGAGAAGTGTACGAATACGTCGCTTCCGCCTTCAACCTCGATAAAACCGAAACCTTTGTCTGCATTGAACCATTTAACTGTACCTGTTTGCATGATATTACCTCCAAAATATTATTTAACACATGTCCTTTTATTCCTACGTATTGTACGAACAAATAAAAATTCACACATTGGAAAAGGCTTCATAAGCACAAATGATAACCCTTTACAATATGTGAATTAAGGTTAAACTTTATGTTTGAATTTATTGTATCACATTCATTCTTCAAAAGCAAAGGAATCGTTAAAAATAAAAATATCCTGCCGGGTCCTGAGTCCCTGCAAAGGCCATGGACCCGGCAGCTACAAGGGTTAGTCGATGTATCCGGCCAGCCCTTTATCCATTAAATAATCCATTTCCGCATCGAGGATACTCTCTACAGTCAGTTCATCCAGCTTCACATCGCGCTGGGCGACAATATAATCCACCAGATCATCGTTATCGATATCTACCTCACCTTTAGCATTCGCTTTGGCTTTGTTGATAAAGGCCAGCTCATGTTTCAGCACCAGCTGAATCAGCTTGGAATCGACTTTGGTCTGCGCAGCTAATACCTCCAACAGTTCCTGTTCATTCACTTGATCACTCATGTTCGTATTGTCAGCTCCCCTGGCATTTATGCACAGCTATTGTACCACATGTCCATACTCTGTATCGCCTCTTACTTCCACCATGTCAGTGAAGGAACATCCGCAGAACCGGTATAGACCGGCTCACCAATGCGCGGTGTAGCCAGACGCACACCCTGTGCCTTCGCCGCTGCGAACACCCGCTCCACCGGATCAGTCCAGTCATGCATCGACAGGGTAAATGCCCCCCAATGAATTGGAATCATCAGGGCACCGCGCACATCCAGATGCGCCTGGACCGTCTGTTCCGGGAGCATATGAATATCCGCCCACCGCGGATCATATTGGCCGCATTCCATCAGCGTCAGATCAAAGGGTCCATACTGCTCTCCGATCTCGGCAAAGTGCGCGCCATAGCCGCTGTCGCCGCTGAAGAAGATCTTCGTCTCTACCCCCCGGATAATCCAGGAGCACCAGAGTGTGGTATTGCGGTCCAGCAGGCTGCGCCCGGAGAAATGTCGTGCCGGAGCGCTTGTCAACGTAAGCCCGGCATACTGGAACTCATCCCACCAGTCCTGCTCACGGATTTTCTCACGGCTCACCCCCCAGCGCTGCAGGTGGGCGCCGACGCCAAGCGGCACAATGAACATGCCCACCTTGTCCTTCAACTGTTTGATCGTGCCATAGTCGAGGTGGTCGTAATGGTCATGGGAGAGCAGCACGGCATCGATACGGGGCAGCTCCGAAATCTCGGCTGGCAGTTGCTTGCTGTATCGCCTGCCACCCACAAATGGAAAAGGAGATGGCGAGCGCCCCAGCATAGGGTCAAGGAAGAGTGTCACTCCATCCATCTCCAGCAGCACGGCAGAATGCCCAAACCAGGTCACCCGGGTGTCCCCGGCCTCCTGAATCGAGCCGGGCATTAGCCTTTCCGGGATCAGGGGCTGCTTGGGCCGCGAGCGGGGGTTACCTTTGATGAAATCCTTAAGTATGGATAAGCCGTTTCCAGCACTGTTTTCCATCATCACGGTAGGAGCCGGATAGACGAATTTCCCATCCTTGTAATTCGGTGATTGGCGGATGGTCTGCTTTTCCTTCCCAGAGGCTCTGCGGCCAAAGGCAGGATAAAGGGCCATTGTTAAGTAAGCCAATACGGCCAGCGCCACAAGGACAATAGCAATGATAATTAAGGTCATGGTCCAGCCCTTCTCTCCGGCATATTAAGATCTTAGGCATATTATAAATCCGGCCGGAACCGGGAGCAACTGTGCCGCCGGCGGCTCTGCAAGCTACAGGTTCCAGCCAGGAATTTTGCGCAAATCACCATCCTGGATTTGGACCGTGCTCTGTACGGGGACATCAACCGGAGAGGAAGCTGTACGAATGAAGCAGGAATCAATCCCCACTGCCGCCGCACCTGCCATGTCTGTACGCGGATCATTGCCAATCATGACCGCTGAGCTTAGATCTGCCCCGTACTTCTCCGTCAAATAGCGGTAGAACAGCGGATCAGGCTTGCTGATGCCTGCCTCCGAGGATATCGCCACCCCATCGAATAAATGCAGAATACCCAGCATGGTCAGTTCTGCTTCAATGAAGGTTTTCTGACCATTGGAGAGCAGGAAGACCTTCTTGCCCCGCGTTCTCAAGTGCCGCAGGATTTCCTGAGCCCCGTCATACAGGGAGATCTTAATCATGGATAAGGTGCGCAGCCATCTTACAGTTTCGTGCAGCCAGGCTTGTCCAGGGTTCCCGCCCAAAGCACGGGCCACCTCGCGGAAGACCTCCTCCATCACAAAATCGGGATACTCACAGTGCTGTGCAGCAGCCGCCAGCTGACGGTCCCTTTCCAGCAGAAACCGCTGCTGCAGCTCCACTCCAGTAATCGTCAGGCCATGATAACCGTAATGGAGCGCGAGCCGCTCCCAGACTCCGGGCTGCTCCTCGTCTGTCTCAATGTCGATCAGTGTGCCGTACAGATCAAAAATATATGTCTGATACATAATTGATTCCTCCTAAGTGTCTCTGTTGCAGCTATTGTTAATATTTTCATTCTAAACGGATATGGAACTTATGCAACAAAATCCCATACCCTGGCGTTTAGAGGTTAACAGACCCGGCACCAGAGAATCTGAACCAAAGGAGCAAATACCATGAACACTATTCTAAAAACAAGCACTATCCTGCTAACCTTGTCACTCGCACTTACAAGTGGAGGGGTCTCTGCCGCCCCAAGTGCTTCATCCGCAAATTACAGCGCCGTAAAGGCAACCTCTGCTGCGGCTGCTATATTCTCCATATCCCTGAGCGGGACTGTTCTTTCGGAGTCCGGTTACCAGCCTTCCGGCAGCAAAGAGCCGCTGGTTCCTCTTCGTGCTGTTGCTGACGGGCTTGGCTTCACGGTTGCCTGGAATGCGCAGACAAAAGCTGTAGAACTGAATAAGGGTAATATTTTCACCACAGTAAAAAGCGGCGAAGACCGCTATGTTATCAATAAAATGTACACTACACTCGGTACAGCGCCGCAAACAAACCAGGGCAGGCTGTATGTCCCCGCCTCTTTTATAAACAAAGTGTTGCGTCAGGTGATTACCGTGGAAGGACAGCAGATTCTGATCCGTCCGGCAGCAGATAGTATCAGCGAGACTGGTGTGATCACTTCCATTACCCAAGCGGACAACTACCAGTCCGTGCATATCCGGGGAACCGGTACAGAGGGAATCGTTCTGAACGTAGGCAAGGATACCCAGCTCTTCCGCAAAGACGGCTCGGAACTAGCCTTTAGCGATCTCCGCATCGGCATGACTATTGAGGCCCAGCACTCCCTTATCTCCACCCGCAGCCTTCCTCCGCAAACTCCGGCCTACCGGATCACCGTACTGGACGCGGAATTACAAGGCGAACTTCTTGGCACGGCGGGTACAATCCAACAAGTCGATACCGAAGATGGTACCGTCAGCATCCGTATCCGCGGCAGCGCACTGAGCGAGAAATCGCAAAATGAGGTTGTGCTGCGTCTGACAGAGAACACTGTCGTCATCAATAAAGACGGAGAGGCTGTGTCTCCCTCCCTTCTGGTCCAGGGAGCCAAGGTTATCGGATTCTATAGCCCCTCGCTGACCCGCAGCCTGCCTCCAATAGGCACGGCCCTGAAGGTAGTTATGGAGACAGAGATACATTAAGTTGTCCGCACTCACAACAGCGTGAAGACATACCTGCTATGGCTACAAAAAAACCGCGAAACCTGTAATATACAGGAGCGCGGTTTTTTTGATAGTACCGATAAATCATCTATTCTGTGTACTAAAGCAACGAAGACCCGGCGGGCAGCCCGCAGAGTCTTCAAAAGGTGAGAAGTGAATGTTTGTTTATGCCAGGTTCCAGAGGCTAGGGTACTTTTCCGGTTAACAATCGACGCCATCTCGATTTGTTCTTGCCTTTCAGATAGTACATGGGTGAAATCAACTACCTTTCGGAATACACGTTACATGCCGTTCCAATCGTTATAATTGACACCTTCCACTTCCCACCTGCTTATTATTACCCGGAATCTGCAGTTGATAAGCAGCCTGTACAAAAAAAAGAGGACCTTCCATCCGCCATCTGCATGGCTGCGGAATATCCTCTGTGCGGTCAAACTATTATTTCTTCTGAGCCAACCGTTGTTTGAACTTGTCAACACGGCCGCCAGTTTCGGTATCTCTTTGTTTACCTGTGTAGAACGGGTGGGATGCGGAGCTGGAGTCCACACGGATCACAGGATAAGTGTTGCCGTCTTCCCATTCCATAGTTTCACCGGACGATTTAGTGGACGAGCTCAGGAATTTGAAACCTACGCTGGCATCCAGGAAAATCACCTGGTTGAATTTAGGGTGTATGCCTTCTTTCATTGTAGTAACCTCCTTCCCGTACATATACAATATCTATGGCACAATGAAGCAATCTCTTGGGAGATAACTAAATCCACAGATTTACACGCCATACTATCATACGTGATCTGGGGCGCGGAGTCAACCACCAAAATAGACAACCCGGTTAGAGCGACTTCACCATTCCACCATCAATCAATAGAGACTGGCCCGTAATATAGGTATTGGCAAAAGAGCCCAGAAATACGGCCGCTTTGCCGAACTCCTCCGGAGTACCGCTTCTTCCAGCCGGAATCTGAACCAGCGCTTCCTGTCCGACCTGCTCCCGGGAGATGCCGCGCGCCTCCGCCCGCTTGCCGTCCAGCTGCAGAATCCGGTCTGTGCCGATACGCCCGGGTGCAAGCGAATTAATCAGGATGCCTTCCGGAGCCAGCTCAGTCGCGAGCGTCTTGAACAGCGCGCTCACGCCAGCCCGGAAGACGTTCGAGAGGATCAGTCCGCTAATCGGCTGCTTGATCGATACCGAGCTGATGCCTACAATGCGCCCGTTGCCGCTTGAGCGCAGGTAAGGCAGCGCTTCGCGGATCATGCGCACGGTGCCCATTAGCGTAAGCTCATAGCCGTCGGCCCAGTCGGCGTCGGCCATATCCTCAAAGCCGCCGCCCGGTGGGCCTCCGGCATTGGTGACCAATACATCCAGCCCGCCTCCGTACTCAGCGCCGGCTTCAATTGCCCGCCGGATCTCCTCGGGGCGGGTCACATCCATCTGTACCATCGCCACCTCCCGGCCGGTAGCCTCCGCGATGGTCTTCCGGGCCGCTTCAAGTTGTTCCAGGTTCCGGCTGGCAATCGTCACCATCGCGCCCTCGCGCGCAAACTCCAGTGCAGTAGCAAGGCCCAAACCTTTACTCGCCGCCGCAACAAATACTGACTTCCCTGCTAGGCCCAAATCCATTCCCTACGCCTCCTTGTTCAGATGTCCGGCAGGCCAGTTGCCTGGTAAACCAGTTGCCTAAAGAGAGCTCACGGCAGCCGGTGCTCCGGTTTGCGTACTATTCGTTCCTATGCTGCAATAATCAGCAGCGGTTAGACTAATCTTAGTATAGCCCTGGCCCCGCGTCCAGACTCTCTCCCCGAGCCTGGCCCCTTGCACGATCCAGACCAAATAGCGATGAGCAGCCAGCGTGCTCATCGCTATCTATTATCAATATAGACTAACTAAGCGGCTATACATCATACTCCAGCTGCTTCTTGGCCTGAACAATAAAGTCGAACGGGTTCTCTATCGTACCTTCCTCATACTGCACGGCTCCGATTTTCAGACCCAGATTGACCTTGTATTTCGCCATGAATTCCGTGTCGTTCAATTCCTGGAGCTTCAACTTAATTCGTTCAATCACTATCTTGGCTCCTTCGCGGTCCGTGAATAACAAGAGTCCCCAGGTGGCCTCTTCCTTGTCCAGCAGATACAGCGCATCATTGGTGCGGATACTGGACTGACTGAGCTGGGAGACATCATAGATCGCCTCGGACAGCTGCTCTTCGGGGATCAGACGGCGGATTTCACTCCAGTATTTCACTTTGACCACCAGCAGGGTCAACGGGATGCTGTAGCGGGTAGAAATCCCTGTGAACAAGCTGGCATCCTTCTGAAAAGATATCGTGTTGCGCAGATCAGTGTTCTCATCTATGGTGGCGAGATTGGCCGTTCTTTTCTTAAGTAGATCGTTCTCAGCCTGTAGCTCCCGGGTAGTGGAGGTGAAGACCCAAAGCACAACCGTAAGCAGCGGAGTCATAATCAGCCAGAAGTACGTATTGACGCCTATAGTCTCACCCTCCGACACCGTCTGGTAGAGAACAAAGAAACCATATCCGAAGATAAATGCAAGATTAAGCACCAGCCCGGCGGTTACGTTGGTAAAATAGGTGACCAGTGCCAGGAGAAAGGCGATATTCAAAATAATAATATTCTGAACGTAATGATCAGGCGAGCCTGCGATAAACACGATACATATGAAGTTCAGCACCAGGAACACCAGAAAGGCCAGATCGGAAAACAGGCTGCTGCGGTTACTTCTCATGCTTATCACCACGTTTCTTCATATGTTTGCGGAGCAGCAGAAGCAGCGATACGATTACCAGCATAACCGCAAGCACGACCGCCACTACGAACCCCAGCACATCGCCGCGGTCCGTAATCTGCGTGATCACTGAATCTTTGGCTGCTCCAGTAATTGTTTTGAAGCGGTACGCGCTGACGTTGCCATCCTTGTCGGCGATGACGCTGTCTCCGTATACCTTCCATTTGTCCTTTTCGCTGGCAAGCAGCTTGGAGACCAGATAGATGTTCTCCGTATTCGCTCCAGTCACCGCCATGAAACCCCGTCCGCTCTGATAAGGGGAATCCAGCAACTGCAATGTGCCAATCTCTGCCCCATATTGCTCATCAATACTCATCTTCTCATTCGAGAGGA
The DNA here is from genome assembly GCF_042610465.1 of Paenibacillus diazotrophicus. Lineage (NCBI taxonomy): Bacteria > Bacillati > Bacillota > Bacilli > Caryophanales > Paenibacillaceae > Paenibacillus > Paenibacillus diazotrophicus. The sequence goes on along the minus strand of NZ_JBGJZN010000003.1, from coordinate 279,142 downwards.
ACGAGGACCCATCCTTGCTGTACCGGAAGTACAGCTTGTCATTGTTGTCACGAATGACCTTATTGTCCTTATAGGAGCCTATAGCGATAATATTATTGTCCTTAAGATTATCCGCGCCGATAGTATCGGTGTAATAGTGGATATCCCCTGTATTTCCGCCCGCATATTGGCCCAGCAGATTAAAGACATTCGCCAGACTCAGGTATGCATAGTCGTCCATCTTCTGGGGCAGTACGACCGCCACATGGTTGAAGATTTCATCACGGAGGAACGGATAAGGGTAATTATTGAACAACAGATCTGTCCGGTCTTTGGTATTCAGATGCATGGCCGTTTCCTTGCTGATATAGGCCCAGGGCATTTGCTCCCTATTCGGGGTACAGATCGCATCCTGCATCTCCAGGTCGAATGCCACGGTTACCGAGAAGTTGCCGGAAATATTCAGACTCTGCGGAATAGCCAGATTCAGTGTATCGCCGTCCGCCAGCTCCTGGGTCAGCTTCTTGCTGCCGATCGGCGTATCATTAATGCTCACCGTTACCAGCGAGCGGTTGAAGTCCAGATTCTCTGCATAGCGGAAATCCAGGCTGATCTTGCCGGAATCGGCAATTGAGCGGTTCGACGGAAGCGAGACGAAGTAGGTCTGCTCCTGATGATTCGGACCCGTCAGCTTATCACCGGTTTCGGTAAAGGTCACGTTCGAGCTCATGGCAAAAGCCGGAGACGACACATCGGTGGCATCGTCCACCACCTTCATGCCACTGCTGATCTGGCTGACCAGCTGCCGGCTGGCGAGGAGGCGTCCGGCCTTGATCAGCAGACTCTCATCCTTGGAAGTGACCACCAGGGTAGGACGCGTATCCTTGTTCACCAGCTGAATAAGGGCATGTTCGCCCAAGTCCACGGAGGAATCCAGCTGAAGCTTCAATGTATTCGGTACATGATCCGCCAAAGCAACCAGAATCACGGCTTTCCTGTCCCTCAGTGAATCTTCACTGTAAGGAAGCAGCGGAATGGCCGTATTGGTCAGGGTGTTCGCGTTGGCGAAGCCGGATAAGGCATAAGTGGCGGCTTCCAGCTCAGAACTGCTGGCACCAGCCGGCACACTCAGGAGGCTTTGGCTTCTTTTTACATAATCCATGCCGGAAAAGCGCTCGCTGAAATCGCTGATACCACCGCTCAGGGCCTTGGAGGTATAAGATACCGCGACACCGGAGGTGTTGAACAGATGCAGCCAGTTATCCGGGGTATTGTCCACATAGCAGATCTGGTTATTCTCCGCAGTGGTCCGCAGATACCCCTGAATGCTCAACGTGTTCACTCCCTCCTTCAGGAGGGTCTTCGGTGCGTCAACGGTTATGCTTTGTTCCCCGTTATTTTGCAGGGAGGGTCTGAAAGAGTAGAAAGGGCTGCCGTTCAGGGATAACGTAACACTGGAGATTTGCTCCTCTGTAATTTGCGAAATCTGAAAATGCAGATTAACCTTCACACCTTCAACATTCCAGTAGTTCATCACTGTAAAATACTGCTGCTGTGAGCTCGTTCCCTTAAGTGAACTGTCGCTGCCGGTAAAGGCAGTCTCGTATATCTGTTTGTCATCAACCGGGGCCGCAGCAGCTGCAGAAGCCGCCCGGATCGGGATCAGGAAAAGGGAGACGCAGAGCGCCCATATCATCATCTGTTTTTTGTTCATCGTCTTGTCTCCTGTATCACTGATTTCTTGTTCTGCTGTTGCTTAATATCGTTCCGTTTTGTACCATTTGGCTTCACGTTTAAAGATGACGTCTTTCAGATAGTTGTACAGTCCATACGCGGCAACGACCATCCACAGCTGACAGTATGATACATACATCAGCATAATGATCCATAAATTGGACAAGCTCATCTCGCCTTTTTCCGTAGTGAGTGTAACAAAGATGCCCACTACAAACAGAATGACAGCGAGCAGCCACAGGAAGCTGCTGAGTCCGGCAATGGTCGTATGCACGTAGCCCATCGCATGCAGCACGAGCAGCAGGTCGGAGGTGACCAGCGAGATCAGCAGCAGGAAGTAGATGGACAGATAATACAGAATATCAAAGCGGATTTTGGCTGCCGAGCGGTCGAAGAGCAACGGGATATTTTTGACGATCACATAGATATTGCCCTTCGCCCAGCGCGTCCGCTGCTTGAACCAGACCTTCACTGTCTGCGGCTCCTGCTCCCAGGTAACAGATTTGGGCTGGAATTTGATCCGGTATCCCATCATATAGATGCGGAAGCTGATCTCCGTATCCTCAGCGATTGCTTTGACATCCCAGCCGCCGATGCTCTCCACAATCGACCTGCGCATAATGAAATTGGTTCCGGGTATGGTGCACAGCTTGAATAGCTTCCAGCGCCCCGCCTGGGCCATCCATTGGAAAGACAGCGTCTCAATATTAATAAACCGGGTAAGAAGGCTCGCATCGCGGTTACGGGTCCGGAATTTGCCGATCACCGCACCAAGCGTGGAATCATTGATGATCTCGGCGACGAGATACCTTAGCGCGGTCCGCTCCGGCGTATTATCCGCATCATAGATCGCGATCAGTTCGCCTTTGCTGCGGGTGAAGCCGATGTTCAGCGCATTGGACTTTCCTTTTCCGCCCGTAACCGCATCCGTATTGATGATTATCAGATTACGATGAGGGAGGCGGGCCTGAATACTCCCCAGCAGCTCCGCGCTGTTGTCGGAGGAGTTATCGTTAATAACAATGATCTCGTACCGGTCATGCGGGTAATCGAGCGCCAACAGGGATTCGACTGTTTTGCTGATGACAACACCCTCGTTGTGGGCCGGTACCATAATCGTAACAAACGGATACTCGCCCTTAATCTCCGGAACATCCTCATTTTCAGTCTTAATGTAATACAGATAGCCCGCTATAATCAGAGCCACGTTGACCAGCAGCAGGGACCAGATGCAGATCACCGCGATTACCATCAGTACATCCGAGATCGTCATATTCTTCTCCTAAATCCAGTTATATGTTATTTAAAATACTTTCTCCGGTACAGCCTGTACCCAATCGCCATCAAACCGCCGAACAGCAGCAACGCGATGATAATCACTACAATAAAAAATTTGCTTTGCACGCTGAACAGCTTGGTGAAGCTCCGGACCTGTGCTTCTTTGTACTGGTAATCACCGCTTACGGCCTCCGGGGTATAACCGATATTCAAGGAGACGCCATTCACCGACACCACTCCATCTGCAGAGACGATCGTATTCTTATTCGTTACGGTCTTGTGCGCCCCCTGCTTGTAATCGGCAAAAGAGATCCATTCCTCTTCCAGCGTCTGCAGCAGCCGGTTAAGTCCGGCTTCATCCTCCGGGAGGTCTGCAGTGACGGCCGTACCCAGCGGCAGCTGCGGCATGGCTTTGGTAGGGTGGCTCAGCCCCTGCAGGAACTCCGGCTTCAGGCTGTAGAGAGAAGATGCTAGCACCTTAGATACATTCGTCTGGTTCATATACAGGACGTTCTCATCCGGGAACAGCACTGTGGAATCAAAAAATCCCATGCCTGCTTCCGCGTACTCCTTGTCGTAGGTCCAGTATAAGTCAGCCCCGATACCCAGCGGCGCGATGCCGTTCTTCACCAGCAAATCCACGAATCCGCCCATTTTCTCCGCGAGCGTGTGATCGCTGCTGTTGATGGATGGCATGATCACTGGCGCATTTACCAGAATACTTCCATTCTTCGCCTGAACTTCCTTCAGTGCTGCCAGATAACGTAACATCGCCGGAAAATCGGTATTGCTGAACACCGGACGGATGCTTGCGATAAAAGGAATGCCCTCCTCGTACAGACGATCCGCCGTCTCTTCCAGCAGAGACAGGTCCGAGAACGGATAGATTTCCTTCAGGACAAGATAAGTCTGTGAAGCCGTCTTACTCTCAAGCCAGTCCCTCAGCACATAAGCCATCCCTACTACACTCGCATTGCCCTGCTCCAAGTAAGGGACGTACGTATAGCTGCCGGCAGTTGCCGCATAGGGCAGCTTGCGGCCGCTGCTCTTGAGGACGAAGCTCCCATACGTACGTTCCGCGTTCACGGCAGCTATATAGGGCATGTCCTTCACCTGAAGATTGGAGCCGGTGAACGGACCGACTGTAAGACCGGCCAGGTCTTCATCCACAATTCCCGTCTTTAACTGGAGCACCTGCAGCAGTCTTGCTGGTGGATGATACCCGACATGCAGTATCTGTCCCTGGTAGTGCTCCACATCCTCAAGATAAGCCCGATTGCCAGGAGGGATATCCTCCGCATTGATTACGGTGATAACCCAGGGAAAGGCATCCATGGTTCCCTTTCCGTAACGATCCAGGCTGAGCAGTGTCACCTGGCTGCCAAAAGCTGATAACAGCCGCTGCAGTTCACTTATATTCCCTTCCCGAACAGTTCCTTTGCCCAGGCTGTCGTACAGAAGCAGTACCTTCTGCGGGGTATAAGCTTCCTGTACGCTTTGGGAGTGCGCCTGCGGAGCTGCGGACAACAGTAGAAGAACAGTAACGATCAGCGGCAGCAGCAGACTGGAAATCCTCTGTCGGTTCAAGCGCTCACACTCTCCTGTGCTTCAGGATGCACTTCAGCATAAGGTCCTGCCGTACTGGCAGCAGGCTGGCGGCCAGGGGATACTTTTCGCCCAATCACGCTTGCGGACAGCATGAAGGTGACCAGATCAAAGGATTGGGTAAACAGAAATTCATGCTTCGAAATATCAGCGTCGCCTGCTCCAATAATGGAGACAAAAATCCCTGACAGGCCAACCCCCATACTGGCCAGAATCAGCACCATCCGCTGCACCCCCCGCATATCCCTGGCTCTGACAGCCTTCACAAAGGAAGGGGCATAGAGGCCGATGACTACCGCCATCCAGAGCAGGATAAATCCGAAGGTTTTGGGTGCAAGCTTCTGCTTAAGCAGACTATAGACCGTGAAAAAATGACTCTGGGCACGGAAGGCCTTGCCCGCCGATTCTTCATAATTTCCCATCGCCGCAGGCTTGATTGAAAAGGCGCTTCGGGCCGCGACATTCAGGATGGAGCTGAGCTGATCGGGATGCACAAGATAGTTTTTGAGAATGGACCCGAAGCCGTAGCGGCTGTAGAAGTCCTTTTGCAGAATCGGCGAGTTCACATCTACTGTTCCGTACTGCTCGTAATAGATACTGCCCTGCAGAATGGCGTATTGTTCATTAATCCCAAAAGATTTCAGCGTCGTCTCGGGATTGGAAGATTCCTTCAGCACGCCCCGGGTCATAGCATGATATTGGTTGATATTGACGAATTCTTTGGAGATATTCAGGTAGGTGGCAATGCCGGCACACATCAGCAGCGCCATGGACACAAGCGTCAGACTGCGGAAGAGACGATCCCGCCGGATCCAGACCAGAGAGATGCCAAGCAAGGCAATAATCATGCCCACTGGAGCATTTTGCTGCTTGGAGGTCGTTAGAATAACGCTGCTGAGGACGAACAGACCAAGAAGTGCGTAGTCATTGTATCTTTTACGGCAGATCAGCAGCCAGGAGGCAAAGACGAAGATCATCATGATCATGACGACACTTTCGCTGTAAAAGGAGTTGAAATAGGCGGTATATCCTGTATCACCGAATACAAAAATAGCAAGAATGGCAATAATCATGCCTTGCTTGCGTGACATTTTGCAGGTGACCGCTTCTATTAAGAGATAGACTGCAATAACATAGAGAACCGTGTAAATAGCGGCCTGAAAGCGGATATCGAACACAGTGCTGCTGAACATCAGCTTATTAAGACCGATAGCCAGCTTAATGAACAACGACTGTGAGGAGTCTAGCGTAGCCCCATTCTCGTTGTAGTATTGATAGATTCCGTAATGCTTAATGAAATAGCCGAAATACTTGCTGTCGTAGTCAGGCAAGCTGAAGTAGAGACCGTTACTGTATATATTGCGGAAAAAGTCGCCGTTGTCAGCCATTCCTATGTAGGGAGCCGTAAACAGAGCTATAACTGTAACGAGCAATACGCCGAAAGCTGCTGCAAAAGCGGGGGATACCCGCAGCCCGGCGGGCATAATATGTTGCCGTAGGGGTGTTCTTACTATGTTATCGTCGATCATGCCCGGCCACCTTCGTTACTGTAATTTAGAGTGAATATGAATAAGCCAACAAGGCCATAAGATTATCAAAAGAATACGCCTGTCCGGTATCGGTATTGCCAAATCCGCCGAACAGCGGACTATCTGCCTCCTGCACCTGAAATTCATTCATTCGCGAAATTCCCGACTGGTAGAGGACGTCATCTCCAATCTCTGCCCCTATCATAGCCGCCAGGGCATAAATTGCCGTGGACCGGATATCATTCAGTGGCTTCCCTTCACGGGAATATTGCCCGTAGAGCGTTCCTGCCGCGACCTGTTCCTTGATATAGCGGATACTCGCCGGCTTCTGCCGGCCCGCCTCTGCCAAGTGCAGAATACTCAGGAGGGATTCCACCGTATTAATATTTTCCGTACTGTAGGTTTCCGCGCCATAATCGAATCTTGTCTCGTAGAACGGAAACGCATCCGAGAGGTAGCCCCCCTCCAGAATCCCCTCCATATTACGCAATAATTCTTCTCTTAATTCATCATTAATCGACATTTTTCGCATAGTATCCAAATCAATATAGCACAATGTAACAAAGCTGTTTATAGTTTTGTACGTAGCGTCATAAAAGTCATACATATATCCTTCTTTTACGTTATTCTCATAGAATCGCTGGCTGTATTTATCCGCCTGTTCTGTATAAGCCTGCTCATCAAAAAACTCACCCGCGTCATATAAGGCTCCAATCAGGCGCAGGTCGTCCACAGCGGCATTCACAGAATACTGCTTCTGTTGCTTAGGGCTGTAACGATAGCTGAATCCGCCTTTCATATCAAAGGTTTGTTCGGCTAGAGCCCACTGGCTGGCAAACTGCTCCTTATCGCCGGCAAACACAGCTGCTTTCATCAAGAGGGAAGCTGATTCACTTAGCACCTCATGACCGGTAGCCGATTCACCTGATTCGTCTGTATCCAGCAGGTTAGTATATACCCCGTAAGGTCCGGTAAGGTGATTCGCAATAAATGCCCTCAGGTCCTGTATTTCTTCCCGATTATCCACACTCTGCCCTATAGGCGACGGGGAAGAAGCTGCGACTATCGTCCCATTAGCTGTGGCGGCAGTACCGGTGGCTGGTTCGCCGCCCTTGCAGGAAGCTAGCAGCAGCATTGAGAGTAGAATCCCGGTGGCTGTGCTGAGTTTACTGGTCATACCATCACATCCTCAAGGAAGAAGATATCTGCATCTATATAATATAACGGTAATCTAAGTCACAAAATTAACCATGAAATTGATCATTTTGTGTCCAACTCAATAAAAATTCATATTTACGCAAACAAAGAGCTGTACGAAGGTCCTGATGGACCCGAGCAGCTCTTTGTTGAATGAGATATGGATATATCGTCCTACTAACCTTTGATCTGACGGTAGGTGTGCTCATCTGACACGATGTAGAGTCTGGCTTCCTGCGGGATCGGCTGATCCAGCTTGCGGTTGATACCAAGATCCCCCCTGTCGGACAGCAGCGTCGCTCCCTGGCGCAGCAGCGCCTGGAAGGCATCGCCATAAGTACGCCATGCGGCATCCCTGGGAATTTCATAGATATCATCGCCATGCTCCCGGCTAAGCAGCTGGGTAATGACCTCCGGATTCCCCTCCTGCAGCGCCGAGCGGACAGCAAGTCTTGAAATGGCATCATGCGAAAGTACGAATTCATTAACATGGACATGACGGAAGTTCTGGATATTCTTTTCCTGCATAATCTCAACAGTGGTATGTACCTGCGGAGCAATCCGCTCAATACTGGAGGCGATCAGCAGGGTTTTGCCATCCGTCAGTGAAGCCTCGTCGATCCGCGTATCCCCGAATACGATCGCTGCCCTGGCTTCTTCAATATTCGCCTTCTGCAGGATGTCATCGCTGGAAGGGTCACCGCTGATGAAATGGACATGCTCCATGTCCTGCAGCGGGTGCTGACCGCTCTCATCAATAATGATGATCCGGCAATCCGGCGAGTAGCAGAGGATCTCATCGACGGCAGCTTGTGTTTTGCGGTTCCAATTGATCAGTACCACTTGGTCTTTCCCACGAAAGCTCAAGGTTCCGGCTCCTCTCCTTCTTTGCAGTTCCCCCATAGCATCAATTACCTTTCCGATCACCAGACTGAGTAGCCCGATGCCGAAAATATACAGAAACATGGTAAATAGCTTCCCCGCCGCCGAGGTGGCAAAAAAGTCGCCGTAACCTACGGTGGACATCGTCGTCATGACCCAATAGAAAGCATTGAACCAGTTGTGGAAAGTTCCTGGCTCCAGTACAAAGGCAATCGTTGCACTCATCACAACAAAGCCCAGGATGATCAGCCCAATGGACCTTTTCCTTAGACGCATCAGCTTCCCGGAGAGACGCAGTAGAAAATGCATCGGCTTATATGATCAGACTGCTGACGGCGAATGCCGTTCCGACGAATACCAGGCACAGCATCAAGCCTACAGCAACATTCCCCTTCTGCAGATGATCGGATATTCTGAAGCTCGGTGTGAACAGCTCGAAGATCCAGTACGCCGCGATCAGGCAGACATACCCTACCGCGAACCAGAGCATCATGAACCAGATCGAGGTATTCGTATACGCCGCCACGCCCAGAATGATCGCCGTGGCCAGAAACTTGCCGCCGAGTGCCAACGCTACAGCCACGTTGCCCTTCTTCAATTCTTCCATGTCCTTGAACGGAGTCATCAGGCTGAATACCACCATTCCGAGCACCTGCAGCAGAATAATAGTCAACACGCTGACTACCAGATTAATTACAATCGTCACTTTGCCCACCCCCTGAATTTTGCGTAGGCCGAATCATAATCGGCGAAATCATGTACTTCCTCCAGCACCACAGAGGCTTTCTTGGCTTTCTCCAGAGCCGTATAGCGCTTGTCATCGATCGGCTGCTTAATCCGGTTACCCGACGGCAGCTCCACCACGGCAAAATTTCTGGTTTTGTCCTGGTATTTGGTCTTGTATACACCCACAAGATCCACATCCGTTGTAATGGAAACCTTAAGGCGCGCCAAATCTTCTGCAGCCGTCTTCTGATCAGCATACGATTTGATCGTAGACCAGGAAGACAGGCGGATATCATTCTTCTGGTCGGCATCCGTTACCAGTTCGGCATCCATGAACTGCAGGGTCCATATCTTGTCGCCCGTGGCATAATTACCATCATTGGGCAGCAGCTCATTATCCGGCAATACGGTCATGTCACTGCCGATCAGATCTCCAACCGTGCCTTCAACCACCCGGTAATCCCAGGGAACGCGTGATACATTATCCGTTGTTTCGGTGCCTGTATGAAATACACTATTCGTATTGCCCGAACATGCGCTCAGCAGCAGTACTGCCATCAGCAGCATGCCAAGCCATGTTCCCGAATGGAGCCTGTGACAACCCCCGCTCCGGCGACTTCTATCTTTGTTCATCTTCAAGCCCCCTCACTCCTAGCGCGATAAAATGACTGGAATTGCCTGTAATCGGTCCGCCTGCGCGGCCCAGTAGCCCGCAAGGCACACCGTTAATCACAAACATGCCGGTCAGCAGGTGAAATTCTCCTTCATGGGTCTGAACACGGGCCAGCTCAGCCCGCTTCTGGTACACCACGGGAAACAGTACACTGCTGTCGAAGCCGTCCTCATCGGCAATCTCCAGTGACCCGCTGTCATCAAAAATCCGTACAGAGCCGCCTTCACGACCGAAGACGGATTTGGATACAAAGTTGCCGGAGAATACAGGCTTGTTGTAGGTTGGCAGGATATAGCTGGCTATGGCCTGCCGCTCTTCCTCACTGAAGAGCAGGCCCAGCTCATACATCCCCCATACGGCAGCAACCAGCCCTTTGGACTGCAGCAGAATGCTGTGCGGGCCGTTGAACAGCTGAAGCTGTCCGCTCTCGATAGCATAAGCAAGCGCCTCCCCGCCATCATCCACCGCCATCCACTCCTTGGGATAGAGAGCGAACATCCGCTTGATGATCCGGTCCTCCGCATCTCTGACCGTCCCTTCATCGATCCACAAATCCAGGCAGTCGACACAGCGGATATCCAGACCACTGTGCGCAACAAGCGATTCAATGGTGCCGGAATCCTCCTGATGTGTTCCATAAGCGACACAAGCCGCCGTATCCGGCTGCTCGATGCCCCAGGCTGCAGCCAGTCGATCCTTCATTCCGGTGTTCGGGCTTGGCACCCCGGCCTGCGCGCAAATCCAAGGTGTAGCGATGGATGCTTCCACATAGCCGGTTGGTGTATCGGCGTTCAGCTCCAGCAGCTTGATCGTGCCGTCGCTGGCTATGGCAAAATCGAATCTGGCATAACGGCTAATCAACCCCGGCTCCGGCAGCGGAGTGTCGTCCAGCATCTGCCAGAGTACAGGCGGAATGCCCAGCAATTCATACAAATCATGCCGCTGGTGGACATAACGGACAGCCTTGTCGAGGATCGTCCAAAGCTTGACTGAGGCTTCCTCCAGCTCCTTGTAGGTCTCACTTCGCATCACGGCAACTGCATCAAGCCAGTATTCTTCGTCCTCCAGGTCAGCCCAGGTAAACCCGAGCTTATGAAGCTCTTCTACGCGCGGAGCGCGTTCGAGACCCGACTGATCAATATACTCAAAAACACTGTCTGCCAGGCTCATCCGCCGAAACCGCTCTTGCCTGAACTTTTGCCGGAGCTGGATCTTGATGAAGAGCTGGACTTGCTGCCTGAACCCAGACCGCTGGATTTGCCTCCGACTCCACCGGCCTTGCTCGAAGTGTTCCTTCTGGTGATCGAACCGGTGGACGAGGTAGAGGTCCGCGGCTTCACCACAGAGCCGGCCACTGGCTTATTCTGAAAGCTTCCGCTGTTATAGCTAGGTGCCTTGTAGACTGTCCGTGTGCCGCCATAATAGGTAGGGCGGTTATTGTACCAGCCTCTCGAAGAATAGAAGGAACCGCTGTTGAACAGCATGTGGTACAGCAGCAGATCATCCCAGCCAAAGCCAGAGTTATAGCCGCCGTAATTGTTGATGACTGTGGTACCGCCCGAGGTGACAACCCCTTGACCTTCCTGCAGCACCTCTTCAGCATTTTCTTCCGGATAAGGAATATTCCAGTCTACATTTTTGTCAAAATAAGCTTTGACCTCTTCAGTAGACCACGATACCAGCGTGGGCTCATCTGCAGAGCCGCTGCCGGCTGCACCTGCACCCCCTGGGATAAATAAAGCATTGGCCAGCAGGGCGATGCCCAGCGAGGTAGACAATACCCGGATCGGTTTGCCGTCCGGGGTGAATAATCTGGAAGCTAAAGGCTCTTTCTCATGTTCATCCTTTGCCAATTTGAGATCCTCCTCTCCTGACCTTATTCTTCCGTACGCATAGGGACAAGCAGAAGCTCCAGCTTGCCCTGATCTACATTCAGGCGCCCTTCTACGGCTTCGTACTCCCGGCTGCCCACCACAATATAATTGACATGCTCCAGAGCCGTAATCATATTCATGCTCCAGTTCCTCTCCTCAATCATTCGCAGTTCGCCATCCGGCATCTTTTCAAACAGAATGACATTCATACCATTATCCACCTTTTCCTCATCCTTCCTGAACACTATTATGCTTCAGATACGTGGTTAGCACCATTTCGTTTCAACTCTGAACCGCGGGAGCTTCTATAGAAGAATACCAGACCCAGGGAGCACAGGCTCACCGCAAGCAGAAGACCGTAGACATGCCCGTAAGCCCTAGATGGAACCAATTCCCGCTGGGCATGAAGCAGCAACCCGCAGACGGCAACAGAGACCGATCCTCCGAAGAATTGAATCAGCTGCAGAAGCCCCATCCCTGATCCGATCCAGTTGCGCGGCAGAATCCCGGATGCTTCATTATTCAAGGAAGCCAGCGTTGCCGAAAAAGCCGGGGAAAAGCACAGGTACCCGAACAGGAGCACAAGCGGCGATGCTGACAGGCTCAGGGCAAAGGTAGCCATGACGGCGGCAAGTATACAATGTCCGATGAGCAGAAACCGCATATTTCCGTAACGGTCGATCCAGTGGCCGACAAACCGGGTCAGAAAGGCCGACAGAATCGCGCCTGGTGCGATAAACAGGCCAATCCTCAGCGGAGATTGATGAAACACGTTAGCCAGTGCAAGCGGCATCAGGAATAAATTACCCAAATTCAGCACCAAAATACTAAATCCAATGGCTGTAAGCTTTAAATACCCCGACATCCGGAGCAGCCCGGGATTAATAAAGGAGTTCCGGGCTCTACGGAGATGAACAGCGTGCAGCCCGAAAGAAACCACACTTACTGCAAGCCATATGCCGGACTTACTGGTTACGGCCACGAGCAGGCTTCCGGCATTGATAACCGTAAGTAAAGCTCCATACAGATCAAAGGGCGCCGGCTTAGGCTGTTCCTTAGGCAGCAAATAGAGCAGCACCGGCAGAACAAGCAGGACCAGACAAGTTATGCCAAATAATCCGTTCCAGCCGAAATATTCGCTGATAAGACCGCCGGCAATCGGACCCAGGCCGAAAGCCATGGCACTTCCGACAGAGATCATGGCGATAGCTGCGCCTCTCCTTGCCACCGGCACATACCGGCTGGCGAGTACCAATCCGAGACCCGCCATGACTCCGGCGCCGGCGGATTGCAGAAGCCGGGTAATCAGCAGAACATTGAAGCTGTGCGCGAACAATCCGGTGACGGAAGCCAGGCCCAGCGTGGTTAATCCGATGGTCACCAGCTTACGGATGGGTACCAGATCGGACAATCGGCTATAGATCACCGTAGACAAAGCATAGCCAATGGAATAGCCCGAGATCACCCAAGAGCCAAGATCAGCAGAAATATGAAGATCCTGAATAATGGTGGGCAGTGATACATTGAACATAGTAGTGTTCATCACAACAATGAAGAGGCAGAAGGTCCATAGCGGCATTACGACTTTGTCATTCATGTTTGACTCCATCCCTATCGGTATATATCTCTGTTAGAACTCCACTAAATTCTATGCCCTGAACATACAAATGGCAATATCTTCATAGAACTTGAATGCTGTGTAATAGCTTAGCGATTCCATTTATAGTAAAAAGCCGATTCCATTATATTTCGGAATCGGCCGTCTAACTTTTAATATCGTAAACCTGATATCTTTCACTTCACCTCAGGTGTAGCGGCAATCTGGGCCGCGCTCTCTTGCGTTTTGGAGAGGAAGATATTCAAGATAATGGCCGTAAGTGAGCCGGAGACAATACCATTCTGGAGCAGCATTCTGGCGAATTCAGGTAGCTGGTCGAACATGGATGGCAGAACAGCCGAACCCAGGCCCACAGCAATACTGCAGGCAGCAATCAGCAGATTCCCATCCTTACGCAAGTCGACTTCGGAGAGAATGGACATTCCGGACGCAGCCACAGAGCCGAACATAACAATCATGGCCCCGCCCAGCACCGCGTTCGGCACAACGGTAGTCAACGCTGCCAGCTTCGGAAGCAGCCCAAGGACAACCATAATTCCACCGGCTGCAAAAATAACATTGCGCGTCTTGACGCGGGTCAGTGACAGCAGGCCGACGTTCTGGGAGAACGCCGTATACGGGAAGGCATTGAACAGGCCGCCCAGCATGATGGCAAGACCCTCGGAGCGTAGACCGTTAACAACCTGCTTTTGCTCTACCTGCTGGTCTGTGGCTTTGCCTACAGCAAAATACACGCCGGTGGATTCTACCATAGAGACGATGTTGACGATAATCATCGTGAAGATTGCGGTAATGCTGAATTCAGGCCATCCGAAATAGAACGGGCGGGCAATACTGACCCATGATGCACTGCCCACCGTGGAGAAGTGAACGAGGCCCATGGCATATCCGATTACGGTTCCGGCCACGAGTCCGGCCAAGACGGATATCGAGCGAAGGAAGCCTGTCGTGAACCGGTTCACGGCGAGAATCACAAGCAATGTGATCAGGCCAAGGAGCAGATTACGGGGCGCTCCAAAATCAGCGCTGCCCTGACCGCCTGCCACATTGTTCATAGCGACGGGAATCAACGATAGACCAATGATGGTTACAACGGACCCGGTAACTACTGTCGGGAAGAACTTTAACAGCTTCCCGTAAATCGGAGCCGCCAGAACGACGAACAGCCCGGAGATGATAATCGCGCCATAGGCTGTGGCCAGATTCGAGCCTGAAGCAATGGCAATGATCGGGCTAACCGCAGTGAAGGTACAGCCCAGCACTACCGGAAGCCCGCTGCCGAAATGCTTGCTGCTGATAATCTGGAGCAGTGTAGCGAGCCCGCAAGTGAAAAGATCCGCGGCAATCAGGTAGGCCATCTGCGCTCCGCTCAGATTCAGCGCCCCTCCGACAACAAGCGGCACAATGACAGCTCCGGCATACATCGCCAGTACATGCTGCAGTCCCAAGGCAAATATTTTCTGTTTGCTTAACATCCTGCACTCTCCTTAATGGGTTCTTCTGTAGAACAATCTATGAAATGGACTTCTCCTGGAGACATCGACGAGATTCTTGCCAAAGAATGAACAGTAATTCCCCGATCTTCAAGCAGGCTGCGCCCTTCCTGAAAGCTTTTTTCGATTACACAGCCCACACCCAGCAGCTCTGCTCCCGATTCTTTCACGATATCCGCCAGCCCTACAAGCGCTGCGCCGGTAGCCAGAAAGTCATCGACAATCAGCACCTTATCCTCCGGACCCAGATATTTCTGCGAAATGCTGATCCGGTAATCCTCTTTCCTTGTAAAAGAATGTACCGGAGCGGAATAGACATCCTCAGACTGGGTAACGGCCTTCTTTTTCTTGGCATATACGAATGGAACACCCAGCGCAATTCCCGCTGCCATGGCGAACTGGATGCCGCTGGCTTCAACGGTCAGCACCTTGGTTACCGGCTGATGCCCGAAGATCCTCCCGAACTCTTCACCAATCTGCAGCGCCAGCTGCGTGTCCACCTGATGATTCAGGAACGAGTCTACCTTAAGCACCGTATCTGATAAAATAAGACCCTCTTGCCTGATGCGCTCCTCTAGTATTTTCATATTGCAGCCTGCCTCTCCTTAATAAAAAAAGACAGATCCCCTTGAGCGTTTCTCTCAAGTGAATCTGTCCTTCTGGGTTTTTGTCCCTTAGTGGTGTAACACATACCTGTGTCCGCATCGCTTGGACCAGCCTCTTTTATGCCATGGCACAAAAAAACGGAACCCTAGATGCGCTATTTCACTCATAGTCGGATAATTACAGTGGTCATCCGGTAGAAACTTATGGGCCCTATTCCCAAGATTATATGAGTTGTTCTTATGATTTTAAAAACCTTCGTATATCTTACACGCTCTGTACGTTCCATACAAGTAAAATTTTATTTATTTTCATTAATATTTCCGTTCTTTCATAGGAGTTTCATTTTTGTTCAAATTCCGGGGAAGCCCGGCATTCAACGCCCTGTCACCGCTGTATTATTAGAGGTTTTTTTGGTATTTTACGCCGTATTCCTTTCTTCCCCCCTCTATTAAAAGTATACTTAGCTTCTAGTGACAATAACTGAACAAAGGCGGTCGACATGAAAATAAAACATCAGGTTTGGTTAGCGGCGTTAATTTCGATACTGTTGTTTAGCAGTATGATCACTATATCTATTCTTTATTTAGAAGGGATTACACGGATAATCGCCCTGAGCCTCGGCTCGGCCGGGATCGTATTATCTATCTTCCTTATCGTCGGCATCCTCCGGAATCTTACCCGTGGCATGAACAATATGATAAAGTTCTCTGCAGATCTTGCCCAGGGGACCATCAGCACCCCGGTACAGGACGGCAAAGTGCAGGATGAGTTCGGACAGCTGGCTGTTTCCTTCCATGCTGTGGCTGTGGATCTGCAGCACAAGACAGAAGAAGAGCGCAGGCTGAGGGAGATGGCTGAGGAGCAGGCCTGGATCAATGATCGGGTCTCGGAAATGGCATTGCAGCTTCAGGGCTCCGTGCAGATGCAGACGGCAGCGCGTATTTTCATCAGCAGACTGGCAGAAGCAGTTCAGGGCAGCTTCGGTGCCTTTTATCTGAAGCGGCAGGACAAGCTGGTTTTTACTGCGGGATATGCTTTCGATGAAGCAGCAAGCCTGCATGAGCCCTTTTCTCTCGGGAGCGGACTGGTAGGGCAATGCGCCTTGGATCAGAAAGTGATCCTGCTGCATGATCTTCCAGCACATTATATCAAAGTACATTCGGGATTAGGCGATACCCCACCCTCTGTTCTGATAGTAGTCCCTATCGTCTACGAGAACGAGGTTGTCGCGGTGGTAGAGCTGGCAGCGATGAGTGAATTCTCCGGGAAGGAGCGCCAGCTAATTGAACGGACCGGCCATAACATGGGGATTCTGATCAATACTTTGGCTGATGTGGCAAGAATTGAAGAACTGCTGGGCGAAACCCGGCTGCAGAAGGAAGAGCTAGAGGCACAAACCGAAGAGCTGCTGGCACAGACCCAGGAGCTTGAAGCGCAAACGGAGGAGCTCCGCATGCAAACCGAGGAGCTGCAGGAGCAGCGGGGACATCTGCAACGTCAGATGGAGCTCACGGAAGAGCAAAAGGCAGAGATTGAAGCACAAGCCGATGAATTGAAACTGCAGACGGAGGAGCTGTTTGCTTCCAACCAGGAGCTGATGCATCAAATGGAGCTGACAGAGAAGCAGCGGATAGAGATACAAGAACAGGCCGACGAGTTGCTGGCACAGACGGAAGAGCTGCAGGAGCAGAAGGAAGAACTGCTGGCACAAACGGAGGAGCTGGCCAGTCAAACCGAGGAGTTAAGCACCTCCAATGAGCAGCTCCAGCATCAAATGCAGCTGACCGAGCAGCAGAAGGACGAAATCAAAGTTCAGGCAGAAGAGATCTTTATGGCTGCCCAGTACAAATCGGAATTTCTCGCCAATGTATCCCATGAGCTGCGCACTCCGCTGAACTCCCTGCTCATCCTCTCCCAGATTCTAGCCGAGAACAAGGAAGGCAATCTGGGCACGAAGCAGCTGGAATATGTGCATACCATTTTCTCGGCAGGCAAGGATTTGCTGCAGCTGATTGACGAAATTCTGGATTTGGCCAAGCTTGAGGTAGGTAAAATGACCCCTGTGCTCGAGTCCGTATCCCTGGTTAATCTCAGCAGCCATCTGTACCGGCACTTCGAGCAGCAAGCCAAGAAGAAAGACATCCGCTTGGATGTGCACTGCGACAGCAGACTGCCGGAGCATCTTCTGACCGACGGCCACAGACTCCAGCAGATCCTGAATAATCTGCTGTCCAATGCCGTCAAATTCACACCGGAACATGGCTCTGTTTCGCTCTCCATCCGTACTCAGGGAGAAGATATCATTCTCTCCGTCAGTGATACGGGCATCGGCATTCCCGCTGCCAAGCTAGATAGTATATTTGAAGCCTTTCAGCAGGCTGACGGCACAACCAGCCGTAAATATGGCGGCACCGGTCTTGGCCTGACGATCTGCCGCGAACTCGCTTCCTTGCTGGACGGCCGGATCGAGGTGGAATCGGTTGAAGGCAAGGGCAGCACCTTCTCCCTGCTAATTCCTGCTGTTGAACCAGGTGAAGATGCACATCTCCTGCCCGCTGCCTCTTTCGAATCGGCAGCAGACAGCGAAAGCAGTGGACCGGAGATCAGCGCGGTGCAGGGTCCGGCCTTCCGCGAATCCTTTGTTCCCGACATCTCCATCTCCAATCCCAAACTGCTGCAATACGCAGAGATGGAGGACGACCGCGATCATCTGATGAGCGGAGATACCCTGCTCCTCATCATTGAAGAGGATGCGGAATTCGCAGCGATCCTGCTCCAACTGGCCCGAAGCAGAGGCTTCAAAGCCATTGTCTCCTTCAAGGGTGACCAGGGACTAGCCTTGGCCCATGCCTACAAACCGGATGCCATCCTGCTGGATCTGCATTTGCCTGTTCTCGACGGGTGGTCGATTATCAGCCGTTTGAAGAGCCGTCCGGAGCTGCGCCATATTCCGGTGCATGTCATCTCCACTGCAGAACAAAATCAGCAGAGCCTAGCCATGGGGGCCCTCTCGTTCTGGAAGAAGCCCAGCGACCAGAGTGAACTGGAGTCTGCATTCCTGCAGATTGAAACCTATATCCGGCGTCCGGTGAAGAGCCTGCTGATCGTTGAGGATAATCAGACCCTGCGGAACAGTCTTGTGGAATTCATTGCGCATCCCGATGTCCGCATCGTCGCCGTAGGAACAGGAAGAGAAGCTTTGGACCAGCTGTCCAGCCATCATTTTGACTGTATGGTACTGGATCTGGGCCTCACGGATATCTCCGGCTTCGGCCTGCTGGAGCAGATCAAGACCAACCGCAAGCTGCAGACTCTGCCGGTCATCATTTACACAGGCAAGGATCTGAGTAAAAATGATGAGCAGCGTCTTAAGCATTATGCAGAGAGCATCGTGATCAAAAATGTGCGCTCCATGGAGCGCCTGTATGACGAAACGGCGCTATACCTTCACCGCAAGCACGCCGATCTGCCGCCTGACAAGCAGCTTCTGATAGAGAAACTCCATAACCCGGAGGCAGCCTTTGCCGGCAAAAGCATTCTGCTCGTGGATGATGACATGCGCAATATTTTTGCACTATCCAGTGTTCTCGAAGGCTATAATATGGATATCCACTTTGCCCAGAACGGCAGGGAGGCCTTGGAGCATCTGGAGAGCCATCCTGATGTAGAGTTGGTATTCATGGATATTATGATGCCTGAAATGGATGGGTACGAGACCATGCAGCGAATCCGTGCCATGCCGCAGTATGATCAAATGGTCATCATCGCCCTGACAGCACGGGCACTCGAGGAGGACCGGATTAAATGCCTCCAGGCAGGGGCTTCGGACTATATTTCCAAACCGATTAATACCACACAGCTGGTCACAGTGCTCAAAGTTTGGTTAATAAAATAGAAACACACTATCCATCGTACACATCAGAACACTTTACTCGCCGTAGGAGGAATTATGGAATATCCAGTTCATATTTTAATTGTGGATGACCGGCCGGATGAGTTTCTGTCCATTCAGGCGCTTCTGGCTGGATCATCTTATCAGTTAATATACGCAAGCTCCGGTATGGAGGCTCTGAAATGCCTGCTGGAGAATGAATTTGCGCTGATTATTATGGATGTGATTATGCCGGATATGAATGGCTTTGAAACAGCAAAGCGAATTAAGATGCGCCAGAAATCTAGAGATATTCCGATCATTTTCCTGACCTCTCTCACCTCCGAGCTGGAGAACCACATGATGGCCTATTCGGCGGGAGCGATTGACTACCTGACCAAACCATATCACCCGCTTATCTTCAAGAGTAAAATTGACGGGTTTGTCCGCCTTTATGAGTCGAATAAGGAGCTGCAGATCAAATCGCAGGAGCTGGAGGCGGCAAATCAGATTCTGACCGAGCTGAAGGAAACCGCCGAGATAGCTCTGAGCATCAAAAGCGGCTTCCTGGCCATGATGAGCCATGAAATCCGCACACCGCTTAACGGCATCATTGCGATGTCGGATATGCTGAGAACCTCGGATCTGACCAAGGATGATCTGGAGATGGCTGAGATTATACATACCAGTGGACATGCCCTGGTGTCTGTCATCAACCACATTCTTGATTTCACCAAAATCGAATCCGGTAAAATGGAGCTGGATTACGAGCTGTTCAACCTGCACTCCTGCGTTAAGGAAACCTTAGACCTGTTCAGGGCGCTGGCCATGGAACGGCATCTGACTTTGGAATCGTATATCGATTCTGACGTACCGGCACTGCTTGTAGGTGATCCCAACCGTCTGCGCCAGGTCTTGAACAACCTGATCGGCAATGCCATCAAGTTCACTACTGATGGAGGGGTGAAGATTTATGTACACCTCAAGAACTCCAGCGGTAACATGCTTACGCTGGAGTTCATCGTCGAGGACACAGGAATCGGCATCCCTAACAATAAAATGAGCTATTTATTTCAGCCCTTCACTCAAATAGGCGCCACTATTAACCGTAAATTCGGAGGAACCGGACTTGGCCTGTCCATCTGCAAAATGCTGGTAGACCTGATGGGCGGCGAAATCTACGCCAAACCTGATGTCCAGCAAGGCGCCGTGTTTGTCTTTACAGTTCAGGTCAGCGAGGGACAACCAGACTGAAGCCTCATCCCAGAGATAACTTCCTGTATTCAGTAACAGCAAAAACCGCAAGCTTCCTGCAATAGGGCTTGCGGTTTTTGCTGTTACAGTGCTGAAAAGCTGAAGCCTTACTCCGGGAGACCGCCGGCCGGGGCCGGATGTGCAGCGATGTATTCCAAGGCGTTATAGATCATAGCTGCCGCTTCGGCACGGGTGATATCAGCAGAAGGGTGAAATTTCCCGGCACTATCCAGACTGGCAATCTTCAGTGCCAGCGCTCGTTGAATGGATCCATCATAGCCATTAGTGAACTCCGCTTGATCTGCAATGTCTATCGGCATGATTTTGATCATTGGAAGATTACTGTGCTTCTCAATTGTCAGAATGAGCTGATGGGTGAACTCCTCACGGGTCCAGTTCTTCGCAGGATCGAAATCAGGAGATAAACCAATATCATTGTTAGCCGCAATAATCAGGGCATTTGCATACCAGGCATCGTTCTGGGCATTAGCAAAATAGTCGGTAGCCTGAGGCGCCTTGATGAACCGGAGCAGGTCAATATTCAGATCAAAAGCATTGACGAACAACTGTATTCCCTGGGCCGCTGTCATCGTAGCATTCGGCATGAATTGAGTATCGCTCACGCCGTGGATAATACCGCGCTGCTGTAATTCGGTAATTTTATCCTTGACCGTTGTGCTGGACAGATCCTGGAACGTCGCGGCTGCGGCGAAGCCCTGTCCGGCACAAGTCAAAGTCAGAACGACAGCTGCCGATAAGGTAATTTGCTTCAAAATATTTTTCTTCATACCGGTCACCTCTTAGTAGGATTTGCAAGCTTGGGATTGGCTTCTTCTTCCTTCCAGACGGATCACCCGCTAAAAGGTTGCAGCATTGCAAGAAGGGAATTTACGCATTGCCTACAATAGAGATCAATACCGGCAGCACGAGGAAGGAGGCCAGGGTCGTCCACAGAATGCAGCGTGACACCAGCCCAGGCGAGCTGCCGAAGCGTTCGGCCAGTACAACCGAGTTGACCGCGACCGGCATAGAAGCAAGAATGAGCAGCACAGCGAACAGCGTTCCCGAAATGTTCAGCAGGAACAGCAGCAGTGCAGCGGTCAGCGGAGCCAGCAGCAGACGGACCGACATGCCTGTCCAGAATGCCAGCTGCACATTGCGTGCAACCTGCCCAGCCTGTACCCTGACCATCTGGGCACCCAGTATAGCCAGCACTACCGGGGAATACGCTCCGGCTACCATCGATACCCCCGAAGCTATCTCATGCGGCATATGTAGGCCGAGTGCCCGCAGCAGCAGAGCCAGAATCGCTGCGTAGATAGACGGCAAGGAGAATACCGAGCGGACGGCACTGCCGATAGAAAACTGTGACCTTGCTGCAAAATATACCCCGATCGTATTCACAATCACCATCTGGGCGATGACATAGACCGAAGCCTTGTCGAGCCCCAGCTGGCCAAAGGCCAGCAGTACTAGCGGCAGACCGTAATTGACACTGTTGGTGAAGGTAGAAATCAGGGTCAGACCGGCTGCCTCCGGCGGGGCCAGCTTGAGCACTCTGCCAATCAGGTTGGCCAGCGCCCACAGCACCAGCAGATTCAGCAACGAGAAGGCCAGTGTTTTGTATACATCATCGAACGAAATCTTGGCGGTAGCGAGCGTATCCAGAATGATCGCCGGACTCAGGAAATACAGATACAGCATTAACAGCGGCTTGGTATCCAGGTTCTTGAAACGTCCCAGCAGCGCACCTGATATCACTGGAATGGACAACGGGACAATCACCTCGACCAGAGTGGACAACACCTGTTGAATCAATAGCGAGGACTCCTCTGCTTAAATAGTTATTCCTACTATAACCCCCCGGGCAGACACCGTCTAAGATATGGAAGCAATATGCTTAATAGTAAAAGCCTATGAATGGCTTAACTTCCCAAAAGATAGTACTGTGGTATGATTATCACAAATCGAGATGATCTCAGGAGGTTGATGAAAATGGACTTTTCCGATCCGGTCATACTGACCAGAGGAACCCCTGGCGAGCCCTGCCCTATCGCTAAAACATTGGATCTCATTGGAACCAAATGGACATTCCTGATTATCCGTGATCTGCTGATTGGCGGAACCCTGCGCTTCAGTGATCTGCTGCGCTCCCTGGAAGGCATCAGTCCGAAGACCCTCGCGCTGAGGCTGCGTGAGCTGGAGAAACATGGCATTCTTATGCGCACCGTATATCCCGAGGTGCCCCCTCGCGTTGAATATACCCTGACGAAGAAGGGTGAACAGCTGGAAGGCATTTTTATTGAGCTGAAAAGATACGGTCTTGCGCTCTAAAAAACTTATTCCCCGAAAAAGTTTATCCCCGTCGGTTCAGCATCTGCACAATACTATATTTTCGGTAACTGTATGTACAGAATGTAACTACTTCCGTAAAGGAAGTATAAGGAATATACTCTCCTCACAAGACCATCACTTTTGAGGAGGCTACGAAATGTTAGAAGGACAGAAAATAGTTATTATCGGCGGCAGCTCAGGAATCGGCCTGGCAACGGCACAGCTTGCCGCAGTAGATGGCGCGGAGGTGGTTCTGGCCAGCCGCTCTGAAGGGAAGCTGGAGCAGGCCAAAGCGGTACTTGGACCTGGCGCAAACGTAGTTACTTATACGCTGGATGTTACGGACGAGGATCAGGTACGGTCCTTATTCGCAGAGCTGGGAGCCTTTGACCATCTGGTGGTCACCGCAGCAGAAACTAAAGGAGGCCCGTTCCTCACTACGCCTACCAGTGCTTCACGCCAACTGATGGACAATAAATTCTGGGGTCAATACTATGCTGCCAAATACGCTGCGCCGAACCTGAACCCCCGCGGCTCCATCACCCTGTTCTCCGGCGTCGTGGCTTTCAAGGCCATGGCCGGCTCCTCCGTTCTGGGGGCGGTGAATGCAGCCGTAGCCAATCTGGGGCAGACCCTTGCACTGGAGCTGGCTCCGCTGCGGGTGAATACCGTCTCGCCTGGCATCATCGATACCCCTTCCCGCGCAGGTATGACGGAAGAGACACGCAGTGCTTTTTATAAGAGTACCGCAGCCAAGCTGCCCGTACAGCGCGTAGGCACAGCGCTGGACGTTGCCGAAGGTGTGCTCTATCTGATTCGTAACGGTTTCGTTACGGGTACGGTGCTTCATGTGGAAGGCGGCCACACTCTAATCTAAGCCGGACTAACCTGTAAAATAAAGAAAATCCCTGCCCCTATTCATATGGGGCAGGGATTTAATGTGCAGAAGCCGCAGCTTACAGCATTTTGATCTCAAGCAGTTCGTATTTGATAATACCCATGGGTGCGTTCACGCTGATGACGTCGCCTACCTTTTTGCCGATCAGTTCTTTGCCGAGTGGGCTCTCGTATGAAATCTTGTTGTTCAGTACATCGGCTTCAGCCGGACCAACCACTCTATATTCGATCTTTTCGGAGTATTCCACATCATTCAGTATGACGATGCAACCGACGCTGACCTTACTCAGATCCATGCTGCTCTCATCCACAATCTGCGCTTTGATCAGCATTTTCTCCAGAATCATGATGCGGGTCTCCATGAAGGATTGATCTTCTTTGGCAGAGTGGTACTCACTGTTCTCCTTGAGATCCCC
This sequence comes from Paenibacillus diazotrophicus, assembly GCF_042610465.1. Classification (NCBI taxonomy): domain Bacteria; kingdom Bacillati; phylum Bacillota; class Bacilli; order Caryophanales; family Paenibacillaceae; genus Paenibacillus; species Paenibacillus diazotrophicus. Next base: position 255,176 of record NZ_JBGJZN010000003.1, on the reverse strand, counting down.
ATAGCTTATGGCCAGCTTAAGCCGTGCCGCGAGCTCCTTGCGCCCTGCTCCCTTGAGTTCCTTGAGCTCTTCCTCCAGCTGGGCCAGGCCCTCTTTGGTCAAAAACACTTCTTCATTCGACATATATACAACTCCTATTTTTACTCGCTTTATTGTATTCTACCCCATAATCGGCCAACATGCGAAAAGAAAGCACCTCCGGAGTAAAATGATGCATATCTCTTATAGTGAAATTAACCAAAAATGGTTTACAATAATGATATTAAATCCCATACACAGTCAGGAGTACAAGAAGTCCATGCTCATGCATTCCGCAAAATTCGAAATATGGACCCAATACCTATGTGGATTGGCACTTCGCGACCGGGTTCAGTAATATTACCAATACATACTCCACCAAGGACAAGCAGCTCAAGCTGCGCGGGCTAAATGCCACCTATCAAAAAAATGGCCAGGTCATTATCAATGGCCTGCTGATTTACGATGTGAATCCTTCCGATCCCAAATCTGTGGAGTCGGCAGTACAGAAAGGCAAAGCTGAAGCCCCGTTTATTCTGAGCTTCCTGCGCAAAAATATCCCCGGGTTCACCAACGCCCAACTGAACGGGTTCCCGGAGTACCTCTATATCCGTGACTATAACCGCTATGAGACCAAATACGTACTGGGCTACAATGACTTAATGTCCAGCAGGATGTTCTGGGACAATGTGAGCATTGGCGGGTACTCTATCGACCTGCAAGGAACCCGGGCGATTCCCACCGGAATCGGATTCGGCAAGCCGGACCGTTACGGGCTGCCGCTTCGTTCCTTTGAGCTGAAGTCCTACGACAATGTGCTTGTAACCGGGAAAAATGTCGGCGCCAGCATCAAAGCCTACGGCAGCGCAAGGATTATGCCTACCACTGCCTTGGCAGCTCAGACCATCGGTATCATTCTGGGGCGGGAACGCAATAAACGGCTGACCGACCTGACTGCAGCAGATTTCCAGAGAATCCGTGCATACATGAAAAAAGATTATCAGATCACCTTACAGTAGGCTGCTCTCCATTTATACAGATATATTAAACCGCCCCAGCAGGTCTGTTATGAACCTGCTGGGGCGGTTTGCTGATGGACAAGTAATCCACTTGAAGCGGAGACTGCCCTCCCGGTAATACTATCCAGCTTATGTCTCCTGCCATCGTAGCAAGCCGCGCTCTAGCTGTTCGCCTCCCGCTTGACAGTAGCTACCTTCAGCACAGCGGCCTGGGGTTTGGCTGTTCCGGTCCGGAGCAGGAAGGTTAAGGGGATAGCGAGAATCCCGATTACGGTTGCGATGAGGAATACATCCTGCACACCCAGCGTCATGCCCTGAGCCTTGATGAAGGCACCCGAAGCTGTGGCTCCGCCGCTGAGCTCCTTCAGATGGGTTAAGGCTCTCGAAGACAGAAGAGAGCTGAAGATTGCGATGGATAGCGCCCCCGTAGCTTGGCGTATCCAATTGTTAACGGAAGAAGCATGCCCGGTGATCTGCTTCGGCACGGAAGACATTCCGGCATTCGTAACCGGCATGAAAGCCAAGGCAATCCCAACATTGCGTACCGCCATCAGCCAGGCCAGCTGAACATGGGTAGTGACGAGTGTGATATGGCTAAGCTCCCAGGTTGACGCAACCAGCAGCAGGATACCGCCAAGAATCAGCCAGAACGGCCCGACCCTGCTGTAGAGCTTACCGACAACCGGGGACATGACAGCCATGGCAATGGAACCCGGCAGCAGCACTAGTGCTGTTGTGAGCGGCGTAGACTGCTGGATGTCCTGCAGAAAGACCGGAATGAGGAATGTCCCGGAATATAGGGCAACGGTAATGATGCAGTTGATGATCAGGCTGTAAGTGAACCGGTTCTGCTGAAATACCTTAAGGTTCAGGAGCGGTTCTGCCAAAGCGAGCTCCCGGCGAATGAAATAAGTCAATGCTATGGCTCCGATCATCAGCAGGGATAGTGTCTTCCATGAGGTCCAGCCCCAGGCATTCCCTTTGTTAAAGGCCATAATAATGAACGCACTGCTAAGAATAACCGTTACAAACCCCGGCAGATCAAAGGTCTTTCTCTCACCGGCGGTGCGCTGAAACGGCAAGCACTTGAGTGCAACCACAATCGCGATGATTCCGATCGGCACATTAATCATAAATAGCGATTCCCAGCCAAAATATCCGGTCAGCCATCCCCCGAGTGTCGGGCCAAAGGCGGGAGCCAGCATGGAGGACAAGCTCCATAGGCTCATGGCGAACGCCTGCTTTTCCTTTTCGATGAATTGATAGATCATGGTCATTGTAGTGGGAATAATCAGCCCGCCGAACACCCCCTGTAGAATACGGAAGGTTACGAGCGAGTGAATGCTCCAGGAGATCATGCACAGTCCGGAGAACAAGGTGAATCCCGATAATGCGAACACATAGAGATATTTGTAACTCCATTTATCGCCAAAATAACCGACCACCGGAGCGATTACACCCGTAGCGAGCAGATAGCCGGTAATCATCCACTGCACAGTCCCAATCTCCGCATGAAAGTCCTTCATGAATACCGGAAACGCCACGTTGATGGTGGTCGTACTCAGGATTGCTATGAAATTCCCGAAAAATATAGCTAAAATAATCAACCAAAAGGATGAATTACGAACAGTCTGAGTCTTCAATAGGTTCTCTCCTCCACGAAGCACAATACACTACAGCCTCGCTTACCCGGCATATAGGTGTATAATACAATTAAGTAGTTATGTGTGTATTATACAACTACATTTATGAAAGTCAATATGACTCATTTCAATTATTTTTCATAAAAGTCTACTCTTTTTGCTTGTGATCCGGTATGTTCACTATAATAATGGAGAAAAGTAATTCGTAAAGGAAGGAAGCTATCGTATGGATGATAAAAACCTGGAGTCCCTTAACCATGAGATGATGACACTCATCCGGCGTTCCTCTCTCGACAAGAAACACGGGGGGTTGGACCGCTCGACATATACACTGCTCGATCATTTGGCCAATCATAAGAAGGTAGGAGTAAAGGCACTGGCTGAGGTGCTTGGCCTCGACACCTCCACGATCAGCAGACAAACCAGCGTGCTTGAATCCAAAGGCTACGCCGTCCGGGTCCCGGATCCTCACGATGGAAGATCTAGTTATTTTGATATCACCCAGCTGGGCACACGTAAGCTCGAGGAAGCACGGAACATCCGGCTGAAGCGGTATGGGGAGATCTTTGAGGATTGGTCTCCTGAGGACTGCCAAACCTTCAGCGCACTACTGGCCCGATTGAACCAAAAATTAACGCAGCGCAGTCAGGAGGTTAAAGGATTGACGGAAGAGGATGAAGTTGGTAGAGAGAACTAATCATACAATTTAAGTCGGAATTATTGCACTAAAATATGGGATCGGTATTAATATACGGCAAATAGACCGTCCCCTCCAAAAGGGGTGCGGTCTGTTGGTTCGTTATCTATCGGCGGAGCTATCTGTCCGCTCTGTCTTAAGCTGGCAGATGTTCTTGGCAGAATAGGACCAGGCCTGCTTCCTCGTCCTCTTCCATATCAAAATCAAGAATCCGGCCGGTTGTAGTCTCCAGCAGATCGTAGCTGACGATGCTCAGCTGCTCTTCCTCCACCTTCACGATTACCCGTGCAGATAAGCCATTCTCTTCGTACAGTTCATCATCCTCCGGCACTTCCAGGTTAATCATGAATTCATATCGCTTGCCGCTCAAAATATTGAATGGATCTCTTACGTTCTCTACGGTGTAGCTGGTAAATGTCAACATTGTGCATTCCTCTTTTCTTCAGTCATCTGGCTATTGTATCATACAATCCATGGCAGAGGCTTCCTCAGTTACTACAACAGACCAAATTACCAAGAAAACGCTGAATTACTCGGGTGAATCCGGATTGTACGCTAGTATTATATCAAGTAGGCACATCCTTTTACTGGTATCCTCTTAAGCTTCGGGCAATGTTGCATCTTTTATACCTGAGGTTGGGTTTGCGGCAGCTGTTCCCGCAGAAGCTATTCGGTCCGAATATACGAATGTGGGAGGCCCTGGAACATCAAGGGCACTGGTTAATCCCAAAAAAAAGGTGCCCCGTGTAACGAACACCGGGCACTGCTCTTTTGCAGCGCCATGTTATTGGCGCTGCATTATCACCGCTGCGGGCGCTGAATTAACGGCATTCCTGCCGTTGATTCGTCCCATCTCCGCTTCCCGCAAGCCGCCCCGGTTTACCCGGCGGCCACGCCGCTCTCAGCAGCCGTGCCTTTGGCTTTCTTGATCTGCTTGCTGCGCAGCTGACCGCAGGCGGCGTCGATATCGACGCCGTGCTCCAGGCGGGTGCTTACGCTGACGCCCTGCTTCTTGAGCGTATCAAAGAAAGCCCGCACGGAATCACGCTCGCTCCGCTGGTATTGGCTATGCTCATCTACCGGATTGTACGGAATCAGGTTCACGTTAGCCATCTGGCGACGGTCTCCGATCAGCTCGGCCAGCTCCAGGGCATGCTCCTGCTGATCATTGATATCCTTGAGCAGAATGTACTCCAGCGTAATTCTCCGGTTCGTTTTCTCCAGATAGTAATCAATAGCGGGCATCAGTTTCTCTATAGGAATAGCGCGGTTGATCTTCATAATCCGAGTCCGCAGCTCATTATTCGGTGCATGTAAAGAAATCGCCAGGTTAACCTGCATGTTGGCATCAGCGAACTCTCTGATTTTGTCAGCAAGACCGCTGGTGGACACCGTAATGCCTTTGCCGGCAATCGCCAGTCCTTTGTGATCCTTAATAATAGTCAGGAAATTCAGCAGGTTCGTAAAATTATCAAACGGTTCGCCGATCCCCATTACCACTACATGGCTGACCTTTTGACCCAGACCCGTCCGGTCCAGGTGATGCTGCACCTTCATAATCTGCTCCACAATCTCTCCGCTCGACAGGTCGCGGCTCTTCGCGAGCAATCCGCTTGCGCAAAAGCTGCAGCCTATGTTACAGCCGACCTGCGTGGTGACGCAGACAGACAAGCCATACTTTTGCCGCATCAGCACCGTTTCGATCAGGTTGCCGTCCTTCAAGCGGAAGAGAAACTTGATTGTGCCGTCTGCCGACTCCTGCTTCACATGCTCGTCCATCGTTTGAAAGACAAAATGTTCAGACAGCAGCTGCACCGTCTCGCCGTTAACCTCGGTCATTTCCGCAAAATCAGTGACCCGCTGGCGGTACAGTGAGTCCCATATCCGGGATGCGCGGGATTTCTTATGACCATGCTCCACGAGCCATGACGACATTTGTTCTAAAGTTAATCCATAAATGGATGATTTATTCATTATTATTCCTCTTTTCAAAACACTATAGTTCAATTTATTTTACCTTGCAGGTATCCGTCTAACAACACACACATATTGTCTCAAATTTTTTTTATTAAAACAAGAAGATTCCCGCCCAATATAAAAGCGTACCCGCCATATCGGATACGCTTGGATGGGATCGCCTTATTATTTGAATATGGCGAACTTCAGATGTTTATTCTTAAGATATTCGATAATTGCAGGCAATGCTTGGACTGTAACTCTTTTTTCATGAAGGAGATAGATGCCCCCGGAGGGATCTGTATTATAAAAATACCGGATGATCTGCTCCGCGTTCTCTGCTTTCCAGTCTTCGGGGTCCCGGTTCCAGAGCAGTACCTTCAGCTTCTGTCTGCTGGCTTCTGCCGCCACTGAATCGTTGATAGCTCCATAAGGGGGACGGAAAACGGTTACGGGTCTCCCTGTATTCTGCTCAAGCACCTGGACAGAACGCAACAGGTTGTTATGGTTCTCGGCACTGCTGTTCTTCGTCAGCTCACTATGATCCCAAGAATGGCTGCCTACCGGCATCCCGTGCTCTTCCGTATACCGGACGGCCTCCGGGTGCTGCTGGGCATTCTGGCCAATGAACAGGAAATTCGCTGCAACCCCGTGCTCTGTAAGAATATCGACAATTTCCTTAGTGTATTGTGACGGACCATCATCAAAGGATAAAGCTACATACCCCTTAGCCAAGCTATATTCATATTGGCTTCCGTCCAGTTCCAGCTCATCAACCAGTGGGTTCTTCTGCACCTCTGGTTGAGCACTCTGTACCGGCTCAGGTTCTTGTTCTGTTACTGGTATAACTTTGGCCTCGGTACTCTGAAAGGCCGCTGTGTGAATAATAGGAACATAAGGTACAGGAACACTGCTATCCACTGGTGGTGTGAAGTCTTCATGCGCTTCTGCACTATTGAGCAGAGTGTCATCCATCCGCAGAAAGAATAATACGAACAGCAGGCTGAATAGAATGCACCGCAATACAATAGGCCGGACGAAATGGAAGTTGATGGCCCTGCGCATAGGTCGTTCTGTCTGTTCAGGCTCGGGTGCAGGAAGTATAGCTTGAACCGTCTTTTCTTCATTGGACGGCAAAGTTTGCTGCTTTAACTCAAGAAGCTGCGATACGTAAGCTTCAGAGCAGGCAAAATACAATGTCTCAGAGCAGGTTCTGTTCATCTTGGTGTAAGAGCTGAAATATGTGCGGCGAAAGGGGTCCCACTTTGGATATATCGACAGCCGTACTCTGTCTTCTTGACAGGAGTCCAGCATGTTCATGTGCAGGTATGTATATTCATCGATGAGGAGAACTTTTCGGGTGAATCTGCCGCTATGGGTTAGACCTACCTCCATCTGATAGCTGTCCTGCTTATGCTCAAGCGACAGTAACTCTATCATCAGTGCGACATTTTGTTCAGGAAACGGCATATTAGTTATGGATTCCCGTTATCCGCAGGATCTGCGGGAGGCGTGCTTCCGCCAAAAGGAGCCGTCATACGCGTGGTGAAATCGTTAATCATGCTGGAGAGGTAGGCTTTCTCCTGCCGGACTGTTTCGTATTTTTGTTTCATATGAGTGTTCTCTGTTTCCAGACGCCCGATTTTTTCCTCAAGCTCGTTCATTTTCTTAAGCTTTTCCGAAATGGCATCATTATGCTTTTGTACGAGATTAGTATACTTTTGCCGCTCCAGATCAATGGTGCTCTTAAGCTCGTCCATCTCTGAAGAGAGGGTAGTATGCAATTCACGGTGGTCTTCCATAACCTGATCCACCTTCAGATTACGCTCCACCAGCTTATGCTCGAGTTCCAGGATGCTTTTCTCCCGATCCTCAATTACTTTGTTCAGATTCTTCAGGTCCTTGGTCAGACGCTCCACATGCCCGCTGGTATGGATCAACCGGTCCTGTAGCTCATGATTGGTTGTATCCGCATGCGTTCTAGCCTGAATCATTTGTTCTACTGCAAATATCAAATCGAGTGACTTCTTGTCCAGCTGCGCTTTGCCTGTGGAAATGAGGCTGGACAGGCTTTCACCCGTTTCGTAAGTTTCCTTTTCCTCAGGAGGGTTTTCCTCCGGTTGAACCTTTTGAACCACAGCGGGCTTCAACTGCTTGTCCGCCATGTCTTTTTTCTTAAAAAAAGGAGTTGCCATCTATGCTATCACCTCATTAATATCTGTCAAAAAATGTCGAGCCCATACGAATTTATTATAGTTGATTTAGCTTTCATGTTAGTGAGCCTTAGTACCTAAGTTTCGTAAATGTATCCAAAGGCCTAATTTCCCTTAAACGGAAGTTGCAAACTCAAATATAGGTATAATTACCTATTCAATAACGGGTGTTTTACGCATATTTTATGCACTTCACACTTCCAGAAATAGTTAGCTATGTATATACCGGCAACAAAAAAAGCGCAATCCCGGGGACCGCGCTTCAGCTATACCATTATTATTTGTATAGCACTTTCTCTACATTGTATTTGGCTCTAAGCTTGTTCACAATGTACGTTTCGTAAATCTCTCTGTCGACGGCCTCGTCAACGATGCAAACTTCAATCTTGGTCACTTCATCACGGTGGGGCTTCATCACCGAAACGTTATCTTCAAAATGCTTTTTGATCCGCGGTCTCAGCTTTCTGGCCTTACCTACGAACAGCAGCTCATCTTTGTCGTTGTAGAACATGAAGATGCCTCCTTGTTCACGGGTAATCAGGTGGAAATCTGTAAATCCGTAAATATGACTCAGTTCAGGATTCTCCTGTTTTGTAATGGTAACATCGGGCGTTGGAATCGTAATGTTGATCATTGTGGCTCACTTCCCTCTTGGATATAGACATAAATAGTAACATAGTTCCAGAACCCTGACTATACAGAAGTAGCGCTTAGATAGCCTTGGTCTGACGGCGCTGAATCGCTTGAATCGTCTCTCTGATCCCCTGCTCAAATGAAGTCGCCGGAATCGGGCCAACCAAACGCTCATACTTCTGTCCGCTTAAACGCAGCGGTTCCTTCGTCAGATATAGCATCTCAACAATCTCTTTCATGACTGGTACAAACAGACCTATCAGCGTTAACCCGAAAGCCCCCACAGGGATAACCGGCTTCGACTTACCGCTCGCTGTCCGGGCGATGCGGACAATTTCCCTGCCTGATATACTGCCTGCTCCAGGAATGTTCCAGTTCTGCCCATAGGCCTCCTCCCGTAGGGCTAACTCGACGATCATCACTGCTGCATCGGGCAGATACACATATTCACGCGGCACAGTCATATTCCCGACGAACATTCCCGCTTTGCCGGCAGCAATCGCCTCAAGCGTTGAACCCAGATATGAGGCTTCATTGGCAGTAGGACCGTAATAATCAGGCAGCCGTACAATCATGCCCTTGGCATGGCTCCAGCGCGGGCTGAAGAACATCTGCTCGAACGCAAGCTTTGTTTTGCCTTTTCTGGTATGCGGATTCTTGGGGAATTCCTCCGTGATTGGCTGTTCATCCTGTCTGCGGCCATAAGGATAGATTCCGTCCACAGCAACGACCCGGGCACCGAGTCTGTCCGCTGCCTCCATTACAGCCTCGCCCATTGGCAGCAGCTTAGTGTTCATCTCATTATAGGGTACTGATGCCGCATGAATAATAATGTCCGCTCCCTGCGCAGCATTGAATACATCGTCCGGTTTGAACACATCTCCTGTTCTCAGGCTAAGCCCAGCCGGATTGCCCAATTGAGCCGCGAGTTGCGCAAGCTTTGGCATGGAACGCCCGAAGGCAACCGTATTGATCCCTCTCTTGAGCAGCTCTGCAATAATTACTGTTCCAGTTCCTCCTGTTGCACCCAATACGACAGCCTTCGTTGTTTTGTTCATCATTAGTTATTCCTCCAATTTTTTTAGTTATGTTGTTATTGATCAATCACTACTTATTAGCCGTGAACTGGCTAAGAGCAGAGCCCTTAGGTCCATAAGCTAGTTCATTCCCGTCCGGCTACTCCAGATGCTTCGGCTTCAGATCAGGCATCTCCAGCGCCATTGCAATATGGCAGAGCATACCATTTGCCATAAATGTGCTGACTTCCACCTCGGGATGAGCGATCCCCGCAGCAAGGAACTTGCTCTCCATCAGACTTGTCACCCTTTGCATTCCTGTCTGCATAGACCGCCGAATGGCTTCATCACGAATCCCGAGTGCCTGCACCTGCAGAATGATTTCACTCGGATGCGTCTCCATCATCTGCTCATACACCCGAATTGATTCCCGCAGCAGTTCTTCTCCGGATGCCTTTACGTCTGTAAATGTACGGATGGTCCGTTCAAATGCCCGGTCTAATGCCGCCACAAACAGCTCCTCCTTATTCTTAAACAACTTGAAAATGTACGGCTGGGAGATCCCTACCTTCTCTGCCACCTGTGCAGTAGTAGCCTTGAAGTAGCCATGCTCTGCGAATATAACCACAGCCGCCTCCAGGATTTGCTCCCTCCGGTTGACTGAGGTAGCTTCTTGCTTAGTCCGTGCGCCTCCCGATAGCTTTGTCATACTGGCCTCCTGTTGTTTTTCCCGTTATGTGTTCTGTAATGTTGTCGGTTTTGATAATCGGATGTTGGTTATTGGTCAATCACTATCTTAATTTGTAGTATATAAAGACTTTCCCCGAAAATCAAGCCTATATTTAGTTTTCTAGAAGCCTCTGTACAAAAAAACAGCTGCACGCCCTTTATGATTAGGGACGAACCAGCTGTTTTCATGAAATCCTTTGTTACTCCGCAGCTTGCAGCACTGCATTCCTTAATCCCGGCTCCACAGCTTGGATAGCAATCTGAGAATCTCCACATAGAGCCATACGAGCGTAACCATAAGGCCGAAGGCTCCGTACCATTCCATGTATTTGGGAGCTCCCTGCTGTGCGCCGTTCTCAATAAAATCAAAGTCCAGCACCAGATTGAGCGCAGCCACAATAACGATAATAACCGAAATACCGATTCCGATCAGGCTGTTGCTGTGCAAATAAGGAACCGTTACACCGAACATTCCCAGCACGAAGCTCAAGAGATATACGATGGCGATTCCGGCTGTGGCAGCAAATATGCCGAGCTTGAAATTCTCCGTTGCTCTGATGATTCTTGTCTTATACGCAAGCAGCAAAGCAACAAATATACTCAATGTCAGCAAGGCGGCCTGCAGAGTGATCCCATAATACAAGGCCTCGTAAGTCGCCGAAATAGCACCGAGAAACAATCCTTCAGCCAGCGCATAGACTGGCACCAGATAAGGTGCGGCAGCCGGTTTGAAGCTGATAATCAGTGCAAGCACGAACCCGATCAGTGCGCCACCGATGGCGTAAGGAACTACATTTTGGCCGTTGAAATACATCGACCAGGCGCTAAAAGCCCCTGCCAGCAGAATGGTCAGTGTGATAAAGGTTTTGTTGACCGTTCCGTTAATACTCATGCGCTCCTGCCCGGAGTACCGCTCTGCACGATCAAAGGTTTTTTCATTTAATGCGGGATTTCCGCTCCGACCGATCAATGGATCATCTCATTTCATCACTTATTTGTGTTTATAATAGCATATTCGTTGTGTGAACATATTCGTCTCGCCAGCCCCTTATTTCTGATGCTGATGAAACGGACAAGCCGACTCCGCTGCCGGATCAGCCTCAGGGTGTGGACTTATCTGTAAGTCTTCTCCCAGCCAATGGGCATATGCCGCCTTCTGATAGATCAGCCTCGGGCTAAGGTTCCGCTCCTTCAGGGTGTTATCGTTCCAAATCGGTGTTGAGGACGGCGACATAGGAGGGATCAGCCAGCCCCACTTGCCTGAAACCTGGCGGCCCTGTTGCTTCTCCTGCTCCTGAAAGCGGGCGAACTGATCGGCGGCGGTATGATGATCCACAATGCTGACTCCCGCCTGTTTGAAGGAATGCAGCACCGCGCGGTTCAATTCCAGCAGTGCCCGGTCTTTCCAGAGCGAGGTGTTGGTCGAGCGGTCCAGACCGAGCAGATCCGCTACAGCAGGGAGCCGGTTATAGCGGCTTGTATCACCAAAATTACGTGAACCAATCTCTGTCTCCATGTACCAGCCGTTGAAAGGAGCAGCGGTATAGGAAATTCCGCCGATTTCGAGCAGCATATCCGACACGATGGGTACTGAATACCAGCGCAAGCCAAGCTCCGGGAACCGTTCGATCTCGGGATGGGTCAGCCGGACCTCCTGCACCAGCTCCGGCGGTATGGTGAACCAGCGTGGTTCCTCTTCACCAATACTGACGACCAGCGGAAGGACATCGAAATCTCCGCCATTGCCCTGCCAGCCCAGCCTCCGGCAGACGGCAGTGAACACATCCGACGCCGGATCGCCGGTACGGGCGCATTCCCCTTGTCCAGGGTATCCGGCATAGCGGATCAGCTGATGATTCCAGATCCGGACCGCCTTCTCCGGATTCCCGCCGCTGCGGAATATCGTAATGAGGGGACGGATGCGGCCATTATTGTTGGCCTGTTTCACATGCTGCAGGAGTGCCGCCGCCACCTCCTCAGCAGTCTCCACCTGCCGGGCATCATTCACCTCAAGAGTGTGCCAGAACAGGCGTCCGATGCAGCGGCTGTTGTGGCGCCAGGCCATTTTTGCTCCATGGACAAGCTCTTCCTCTGTATGTGTGTAGGTACCGGATTGCGCCACTTCTTCGTGTATGGCCTGTATGCGTTCCGCAATAATCTGCTCTGGCTTTTCCAGCTCTGTATAGCACAGCCGGATGAAAGACTCTGCCTGTCCGGTCAGTTTCCCGTACGACTTCTCTTGTAATCGATTATCCATCCTGCCCACACACTCCCGCTTCTACTTCCGGCGGATTTCCCTTCGGAAAATTGAATGATTTCATCATAGTAACTCCTGGAGGAATATGCAAGAATGGCTGCAAGAGCTGATTCCAGACTGAAATGAAATACAGCGTTCATGTCCACCCGGTGTCTGATAAAATGTAGTTGAGCTGCAAATGCAGTCCCTAGAACTTAAAATTCGAACCTGAGGAGTGACCGGGTGTGAGTAAATTCGGAATGGTTGCCAAATTCACCGCCAAACCAGGTGAACGTGATTCCCTTGCGGCGATTCTTCTGGAAGCTGCCGCTGCAGCTGATCACGTTCCTGAATGTGAGCTGTACATCGTTAACCTCTCGGAGAGTGAGCCGGATATCCTCTGGGTTACAGAGGTATGGAGCCATGCGGAAGCCCACGCGGCTTCACTGCAAGAGGAGGCAACCCGGGCAATCATCCAGCGGGCCAAGCCGCTGATTGCTGGTATCGAACCTATTCGGCTTATCCCCCTCGGGGGCAAAGGACTTGCGTCCGGAAATCCGGAAGCTTAGGTGTATCTGAACCCAAAAAAGCAATAATTGCAGCCACTTGAAGAGCTGCATTATTGCTTTTTTTGGCTTACACATATACTCTGCTATCAACCTTTGTATGAAAATTCATCCAGCTCTGCCAGCCTAGCGATGATCCTTCTTTTGCGGTAGAGCATCCGGGCAGCCTCGGCCACATCCTCCAGCGCTTTGCGGTTATTATAAGCCCCGAAGAACATCCCTGCGACTGGAACGGCCTGCAGCATCTTTTTCCATCCCCAATTTTCGCGGTACACCGTAACAACCTCGCGCCAGCCCTGGATCTTGGAGATGGCCGTATGGGTTCCGGCAGTAATATCACCATCCCCGCCAGCCTGCAGGTTAAGCTCTTTCAGAATGGTGCGCTTGCCTACAATATCCGAAGAAGCAAACTGCATCACCTTGACGGTAAATATCCGCTCCGCTTTATCCGTAGGATTGTAGCCATAGCAAAGGCCAATCTCCTGAATAACTTTCAAGGACAAGCCCAGAATCGCCGGGATGTCCGCCGCCAGCGTGATCAAACCGCCGAACCCCGTAGTCACTCCCTGAGCGGTGGCGACATTCCTGCTGCTCAGTGTAAGCCGCTGGGCAGCCTTATCCATAACCGTAAGCGGATAGGGTCCTTCCCCGTTTCCTCCAGCCGCGCGGCTTTCGGTCTGCATTAATAACCCAACCTTACGCCCGGCAACGAGGTAATTGCCCCCGTTCTGGATATAGCCCCCCAGCTCGTCCAGGAGCCTGCCCAGCTTGTCGTGAATAAACTTTGGCGTGACTTTATCGAGCAGCTTGAAGGGCAGACGGGTAATACGGTCCCAGATCATCAGCTGGTTCTGTTCCTTTTCCCACTTCGTAATTTCGGCAAGCGCGGCATTCAGCGCCTCCGCAGTCTCCAAATGCGGCACATGTCCAGCAGTTTCCGGCATATTTACGCCCCCTTATATACTTGTTTGTTTCAGTAGTACGTTCATTGCAGGCAATCGGTTCTGTTAACTTTATAACCCGTTTGTGGTCACTTGAAAGATGGAGGAACTATGAAGCCTCGCATCTGGATGAATAATAAAAAAGCATTTCCGGATAAATCCGGAAATGCTTGAGTTCTATGATCCTACTGTTTGGTGTTTCTCTCCGCTGCTTCAGCGAGGGCAAGCCTTTTTTTCTCATCCGCCAGTCTTTCCTCGGTCAGATCCACCCCATGGCCGCCTATCGAGCCTTCTGGAGCATGGCTCACCGCCTCCTCCGCGTGCGTAAGGCTGTTCTCTGCCTGCGACAGCATCTGCTCATTCGGGTGACTTAGCGCCTGTGATACGGAGTTGTGCAGCTTGGTCACCGCATCCTGGGCCTGATCTACCGTACTGTTGGTCCGAAGGCTGGATTCGTAATGCTTCATATGGTCAACCGCTCCCTTCTGTCTCACTGTTCAATCCTTTTTTAGGATGGATAGAGCGGGGGTTTTTATACACTATATTTGTAATTTCTGCACCAAATCAACAATCAAGGAATGGGGTTATTATCGATTTCGGTAAACTTTGTAATCGCTCTGTTAAATAATTTGAATTGGATTGAAACAGCTTTCGCCTGGCTGTATGATGGACACAAACAACAAGAATCAATATGAAAACACAAGAAAACAAATTGTTGGCAGAGGAGAAGGATCGATGAAGAATCATATTTATTTGGCAAAAAATAAACCAACGTATAAAGGCAATCTGCATCTCCACACCACATGGTCTGACGGCTCCCTTCCGGCAGCGGAGACTGTCCAGGTGTTCAAGGAGAAGGGCTATCATTTTATCTGCATAAGTGATCATGATGTTTATTCGAGAACGGACGAGTTCAATACAGACCAGTTCATTACGATACCCGGGATGGAGCGGGGCGGGCTCAACCCTGTACCTGATAAGGACCCGGGCTACCACTTCGGGGTTCTGGACGATCCAACCGCTCCTCCCGCGCAGCCACGATTTGAGCATCTGCAGAGGTTCCCGGTTCCCCTTCCGTGGGAGGGTAGTCACTCCCCGCAGGTGCTGATTGATGAGATGATTGCCCACGGGAATCTGGTGATCTTCAACCACCCGGAGTGGCATCTGACGCGTTTTGAAGACATGGTCAACTATGATGGTTTTTTTGCCATTGAAATCTATAACCATGCAACGGAATGGTCGACGACAAGTTCCTATGGAGCTGCATACTGGGATCACGCCCTGCAGAACGGTAAACGGGTATTCGGGATCGCTGCGGACGACTCCCACGGGCATGACCGGAATTGGGCCCTTCCTGAATATGGAGGTGGCTGGGTTCAGGTTCAATCGGAGGCTCTGACGCCTTACGCTATTGTGAGCAGTCTTAAGGCAGGCAGCTTCTATTCAAGCACCGGGCCGGAGATCCACGATCTACGGGTGGAAGATGGGCAACTCATCATTGAATGCTCGCCCTGCAAATTCATTATGTTCAAAGCATTTCCGCTCCGGGGACCGTTTCTAGGCAATTACCAGAATGGTGAACCCCTGACTCTCGCCTCGATGCCCATCGAAGCGGAGATGCAGTACATCCGGGTGGAGTGCATAGATTTTGAGGGAAATGTAGCATGGTCCAATCCGGTATTTGTAGCAGATTTGCTGGAGGGGGACGAATAAGGATGGAGCCGGTGATTTTTCTGAACAGCCAGAAACGCAAATATAAAGGCAACCTTCATACGCATTCTACACGCAGCGACGGGCAGTACGCTCCTGAAATTGTAATGAATGCCTATAAGAATAAAGGTTATGACTTTATGTGCTTGAGCGATCACGAAATTTATTTCAAGTCTGACGCTTATGATAATGATCAATTCATCATGATAGACGGCTACGAGATGGCTTGCGAGATGAGCAGACAGGAGACGGGGCAACAATACCATATCCACGGACTGCTCGACCGGACGCTCCATTCATCCCAAGAGTTCGGGCATGACGAAGAGCATGACAAGCCGGATTATGTGGACATGAATACCATTCAAAGCCTGATCGATGAGATGAGGGACAAGGGCAATCTGATCATTATGAATCATCCCGAATGGTCCAGGAACAAGCCGGAGGATCTGCTGGGGCTTCGGGGGTATTTCGCGATCGAGATTTACAACCATCAGTCAGAGCTTGATGAGGCGGTGGGATATGGGGTGCATTATTGGGATTATCTGTTGAAGAACGGAAGCAAGGTATACGGAATAGCCTCGGATGATGCACACGGCGGTGACATCGATAGTGCGATCTCCGAATTTTTCGGCGGCTGGGTATGTGTAGAAGCGGAGAAGCTGGAGCAGCAATCTGTCATCGATGCCTTAAAATGCGGCCAGTACTATTCGTCGAATGGCCCTGAAATCTATGACCTGCGGGTGCAGGATGGCTTCCTGCAGATCGAATGCTCCCCGGTTAAGTTCATCAGATTCATTACACATCCCGGCAATGGCCGCAACATATACAGCAAGGAAGCACTTCCCGTCAGCCAGGGCTCCTACCGGATAGAGGGCAGCGAGCAATATATCCGCGTGGAATGCGTGGATTTTGAGGGGAATGTGGCCTGGTCTAATCCTGTTTTTCCGGCTGAACTTCCGTCTGGAGCTCTTGAATAGTGTGGACAGCTTAGAATTGCAATTCCGCAGAGATATGAGAAGGCTTGTCCTGCCATCGATTCTACAGATGCTAATAGGGAATTCGTTCTCCCTGATCAATACGCTGATGGTGGGAAGCATGGGGGATTCTGCAATAGCCGTTATGGCCGCCGCAGGTCAGGTGAATTTTATTCTGGGTATGATTTTATCAGCTATCTACGGAATATCCGCCTACATCACTCAATTCTATGGCAAAAACGATATCGTCAATGTAAAAAAGGCCTTCGGACTTATGCTTATCTCGAGTGCCGCTATCAGCTTAACTGCATTCATACTAGTCTCCTGCTTCAAAGTTCCCATCCTGTCCCTGTTCATCAAGGATCCAGCCGTTGCTGCTTATGGCGTTCAATATATGTCAGTCATCGTATTCGTCTACCTGATCAATTCGATTAAAGATGTCTATGGCAATGCACTCGGCTCGATCGGCAAAATCAAGCTGATGCTTGGGGTTGGCATCATCGCCATGGTGGTCAACGTCGTGCTGGACTACACGCTCATCTATGGGAAGCTTGGATTCCCCGAGTTAGGCATTGTTGGAGCAGGGTGGGCGACATTAGCTTCATCCATGCTTAGCACAATTATTTTAATAGGCTATGTTTATGGAAAAAAGTATTACGTCAACGTTACGCTGCGGGAGATCTTCTCCTTCAATTGGCCGTTCGTGAAACGAGTCTATGCCACAACACTGCCACTCATGTTCCATGAAGGAATGTGGTCCGTCGGGAACATGCTGTATGCACTGGCTTTCGGACACATCGGCGTTGCTGCGCTAGCGACTTATCAATTGGCGAACACGTTCAATGGATATTTTATGATGGGGATCTACGGCTTTGCCTACGCGGCGAAAGTGATGGTGGGCCAAAAGCTCAGCCAGGACGACCAGAATGAGGCGGTGCTCTACGCCCGGAAATTCACCCGGATCGCCTTGTATTCCTCTCTGGCCGTGAGCGCAGGAATTCTTCTTCTGAGCCCATATGTTCCTCATCTGTTTCCCAATCTCAGCCAGGAGGTACAGTCCTCATTCCGGCATATTATGGTCATTCAAGCGATCGTGATGGTCATGTTCTTCTTGAACAATCTATGGATTGTCGGACTGTTCAGAGCAGGCGGCGACAACTTGTACACCATGAATCTGGTCCTGGTCACGACATGGCTGATTGCTTTGCCGCTGGTGTTCGCAGGAGCATATCTATTTCACTGGCCGGTGGAATGGGTATACCTGATGTTTTCACTGGAGGAAGTATCGAAAGCATGTATCGGATTCTTCAGATACCGCTCAAATAAATGGGCACGCAACCTTGTCCATAACCTGTAGGAGGAACAATGGAACAACCCTATTTATTACTGACCCCAGGCCCCCTGAGCACAACCTCATCTGTCAAGGAAGTTATGCTGAAGGACTGGTGCACCTGGGATAGCGACTACAAGGATATCGTCCAGTCGATTCGAAGTAAGCTGCTGCGGCTGGGACATGCTCCCGAAGAGGAGTATACCGCAGTGTTGATTCAGGGCAGCGGGACGTTCGGGGTCGAGGCGGCAATCGGCACTGCAGTTCCCAGCGGCGGCAAGCTTCTCATCCTCGCGAATGGTGCCTATGGTGAACGTATCCGGGAGATTGCAAGTGTGCTAGGAATCCGGCACCGGACGCTTGAGTATGCTTTTGATCAGCTTCCTGCTACAGAACATTTGGCCGCTGTGCTCGAACAAGACCCTGAGATTACTCATGTAGCCCTCGTCCATTGCGAGACAACAACAGGCATATTGAATCCGCTGGAAGCACTCATCCAGGTGATCAAGAAACATAGGAAAATAGCCATCGTCGACGCCATGAGCAGCTTCGGCGGTACGCCTATAGCGGTTGGGAAGCTCGGCATCGATTATCTGGTCAGCAGTGCGAACAAGTGTATCCAGGGTGTGCCGGGCTTTAGCTTTGTGATCTGCAGGAAGAGCGAGCTTATTGAGTGCAAGGGGCAGGCAAGGTCGTTATCACTGGATTTATACAGCCAATGGCAAGCGATGGACAGTGACCCAGGCAAGTGGAGATATACTTCTCCTACGCATGTTGTGCGGGCATTTTATCAAGCGCTGCTTGAATTGGAGGAAGAAGGCGGAGTGGAACAACGATGTGCCAGATATACCAGGAATCAACAAACGCTGGTGCGGCTAATGGAGCAGGCAGGATTCAAGGCCCATTTGCCCGTTGCTGTTCAGTCCCCTTTTATCACGACCTTTGAATATCCGAATCATGCACACTTTACGTTCGAAGCGTTCTATCGTTATTTGAAAGAAAAGGGCTTCGTAATCTACCCCGGCAAATTAAGCAATGCGCAGGTGTTCCGGATCGGAACGATCGGCGATGTACATCTAGAAGATATTGAAAGATTATGTGAGGCGGCAGCTTCTTATGTAACTATCCTGCGACAGGAGTGCTGATATGACCAAGAGAGTACAAGGAATCATCATGGATTGGGCGGGAACTACGGTGGACTATGGATGTATGGCTCCTGTACAAGTGTTCCTCGAGATCTTCCATTCCAAAGGAATAGAACCGACGATGGCAGAGGTACGGGCTCCTATGGGGCTGCTCAAATGGGATCACTTTAAAACCATGCTCGAGATGCCAAGAATCGGCAGGCTGTTCGAGGAACGCATGGGGCGTCCTTACACCAACAGTGATGTAGACGAGATGCACGAAGCGTTCGAACCGAAGCTGCTGGGCATTCTGCACCGGTTCTCGGATCCCATCGGGAATGTCGTGGAGGTTATTGATCAGTTGCGGCGGGAAGGCCTGAAGATCGGTGCAACAACCGGATACAACGATACGATGATGAAGATTGTGGCGGATCATGCCCGGGAGAAAGGATATGCGCCGGATTATTGGGTTACACCAGATTCAGTGAAGGGCAAGGGCCGTCCTTATCCGTATATGATTTACTCCAATATGATTGAACTGGATATGGGTATGCCGTCACAAGTCATCAAGGTTGGGGATACGGCCTCGGACATGCAGGAGGCAAGAAATGCCGGTGTCTGGGCTGTTGGGGTGGTAGACGGCAGCTCGATGCTGGGCTTAACAAAAGAAGAAACAGCCGCTATGGAGCCTGCTGCTCTAAGGGAATATACCGAAGCTGCCAAACAGCAATTCTTATATCACGGAGCGCACTATGTGATTGACCAGATATCCGGTCTGCCAGACCTTATCGGACAGGTGAACCGGCGTCTAGGGGAGGGGGAGTTGCCTTGTGGACATAAAGGCTAATACAAGAACCGAGGGAGATATTAACCTATCCACAGAGCGGCAAAACTTTCAGGAGGCCTGGCTCAGTCCCGAAACAATGGAAGTATTAGCAGAGGACAGCCGGTATTTCCTTCATCAGTCCATGTCGACACCTTGTCTTAATGTCATCACGAATGCGGAAGGCATCTATCTGGAAGATATGGACGGCCGCAAGATCATGGACTTCCACGGGAACAGCGTGCATCAGGTCGGGTATAAGAACCGTTATGTTCTGGATGCAGTTATGGCCCAATTGGAAAATCTCCCTTTTCTACCCCGCCGCTATACCAATCCGGTAGCCATCCGGTTAGCGCAAAAGCTGGTCCAGCTTGCCCCAGGTGATTTGAATAAAGTATTATTCACGCCTGGCGGAACAAGCGCCATTGGACTTGCGATGAAGCTGGCCCGTAAGGCAACGGGCAAATTCAAGACCTTATCCACTTGGGATTCGTTCCACGGCGCAAGCCTGGATGCGATCTCTGTGGGGGGAGAAGGCATATTCCGCAATGGAATGGGTCCACTCTTGCCGGGGGCCGAGCATATGATGCCCTTTAATTCCTACCGTAGTATCTTCGGAGATCACGATGATGGCACTTATTCCCTTAACTATCTGGAATACATGCTGGAGCGGGAAGAGGATGTAGGAGCGCTCATCCTGGAGCCAATTCGGAGTACAGATGTGCAGATTCCTCCCAAAGCTTACTTCCAGCGGCTCCGCCGGATCTGCGATCATTATGGCATCCTGCTCATCCTGGACGAGATTCCTACAGCATTCGGAAGAACCGGAACGATGTTCGTTCATGAGCACTTCGGAATCGTGCCTGATATCGTAGTGATTGGCAAGGGCTTCGGGGGCGGAGTGTTTCCCATGGCGGGGATTATTGCCCGCGAAGGCCTTGATGTGGCACAGGACATTTCGCTTGGACATTATACGCATGAAAAGAGCTCAGTAGGCTGTGCGGCAGCACTCGCCACTATAGAATTTATCGAAAATAACGGCCTTCTGGCTCACGCTGTACAAATGGGGCAATTCCTACAGCAGCAGCTTACGGAGATGATGCAGAGGCACGAGGCGATTGGCGATGTGCGTGTCATTGGGATGCTGGCCGGGATTGAACTGGTAACGGATAGACACACGAAGGAAAAGGCGATAGAGCATACCGAGAAAGTGATGTACCGCTGTATGGAGCGGGGCTTAAGCTTTAAGGTATCGAATGGAAATGTCATCACGCTGGTCCCGCCTTTGATTACGACTCAGCTCCAGTTGGAGCAGGCATTAACGATTATTGAAGAGGCCATTGAGAATATTTTCACCACATAAAAACAACTTTTTAACAACTTAATAACAACAAAAACAATATTAAACAACAACAAAACAAAAATATTACGTGGTTTTAATCCCCGGTTTACATGTCGCCTTTATACTTAGCTTGTACAGGAAATTAAGAAAAGTGAAAAGGCCATGAGGAGGACTTTGAGGAATGAAGAAGCTTGTTGTTACTGCGTTGAGTGTAGTCTTGAGCACAGGACTGTTGGCGGGATGCGGGTCGGGTAACGAACCGGCAGAGGCAACATCGGCAGGTGAGGCGAAGATGAAGGAGATTCAAATTTCTGTTCGCGAGAGTACTTGGGGAGCACGCAAAGACAACTTTATCGAAGCTGAGAAACGCTTGAACGAAGAACTGAAGGCTGACAATGTTCAAGTAAAGATCGATTGGTGGCCGGGAATCGGCGATGACGAGCTCATTCTTCAGGCACAGGCTGGAAAAGTAGCAGATATCTTCATGAATTCCAGTGTGGATATTGGCTGGGAGCTCAATGCCGGTATCATCCGTGATGTCGATTGGGTGAAGGATTCCAAAGTATTCAAGAATGTGCCTGATTCCTATACCAATATCATGAAGTATGACGGCCATTATTATGGGGCTATTCAGGATATGGATGCTTCCCCGGTATTCATCAGCCGCAAAGCGCTCGAAGGCTTAGGCTGGACGAAGGAGCAGATCGATGGTTTAAGACAGCGTGTGGACTCCGGCGACTTCACCTTCGGGGATCTAGAGAAGCTGGCTGAAGAAGCCAAGCAGAAGAAATTGGTCAAAATGGGCTTCGCCGTAGAAGATACACGGTTTGAAGGCTGGAATTATGCGTTCGGCAATTACAACTACAATGTCGATGAGAATAAAATGGTTCTTACCAAAAAGACCAAAGATGTATACGACTTCTGGGCGGATGCGGTGAAACGCGGCATTATCGACGAAGCGATTGGTGATGTAGACACGGATAAAGCGGCGCCTATGTTTGTCAAAGGTGAGATTTTCGCTGAATTTGCCCGTACCGAGTTCTACCAGATGATGCGTGAAGCGAATGGCATGCAGGACGATCTGGAAGGCTTCAACACCTGGTTCAATGAGAATATCATCTGGATCCCTATTCCCTCAGCTGACAAAGGCGGCAAACCTGTGTCTTACAGCAACCCGGCTATGATCTACGTGGGTCCAACTGTTGATGACGACAAGATGCCGTATGTCCAAAAATTGATTGAGCACGTGCTAGATCCGGACCTGCAGATCAATCACACCCTGGTCAGCGGCAAACTGCCGGTAACGCCGGAAGCGCAGGAAGATGCACGCTTTAAGGAAATGGACTTCTACAAGGACCATGCGTACCTGCTCGAATTCACGAAGACCCGCCCTGCCCAACCAGATTACGCAACCTACACCAAATCTTATATCCTGGGCGTTGATGCCATTCTAACCAAAGGCCAATCCGCAGAACAGGCATACGAATTATTCCAGAAGGACGCGAAGCAGAACGTACCTTCCGATCATCTCATCACAGAATAATTATAGGCTGGATTCACTCTACCGGAAACGGATACCGTCCTTTTGACAGGGCTGCGTAGCCGTTTCCTCTTGTTCCATATTATGAAGGCGGGTGAAGGATCAGCATGGATCACACTACAGTTCAACCTATCTACAAAAAACCGTTCAAGAAGAAGATGTACCCCTACTTTTTCATTATGCCGTTTGCGGCATTGGTGCTCGTATTTTTCATCCTGCCGGCCATCGCAACCATCGCCATGTCCTTTACGGATCTGAATGCGTCGATGAAGCCGAAATTCGTAGGATTCAGTAATTTTACAAGGGTATTCTCAGACTACAATCTTCCGGGCATTTTATGGAATACGGCTATTTTCTCCATCCTGTCCTTGTCCGTCTCGCTGCTCTTTGCACTGATTATATCCATTGCCACCCAGTACTTTCTTAAGGGGAAAATCACAGCTGTCATCTACAGGGTGCTATGGCTCATTCCCAGTATTATACCAGCTGTCGTCTATGTTACCTTCTGGAAGTATATCTTTGATCCCACCGAAGGCGGCCTGGTCAATCGGATCCTGCTGCAATTGGGTGTCGAGTCTGACCCGGTATCCTGGTTCTCCAAAGCTGCAATGGGAATTGTCATCTTGGCGACTGTCGTGTCCACGATATCCGGCGGTATGATTCTGCTGTCCGCTGCGATCAATTCGATCCCTGAGGACTTGTACAAAGCAGCAAGAGTGGACGGCGCAAGTGAGAAATCCGTTATTATGAAAATCATTTTGCCCACCTTAAAGTGGCCGTTAATGTATATTACCATCTCGGAGCTGATCGGCTTTGTATCCTCCTACTTCTTTATCATGCTGCTTACGAACGGCGGCCCGATGAGAGATACGACAACCTTGTCCCTGTACGCTTACCAGCAGGCCTTCAATCTGAAATACTATGGCTACGGAGCAGCCGTATCACTGATAGTCGTAATTATCTCTTTTATACTCACCTTATTCTTCTTGCGGTTATTTGATTTTGACCAAATGATCAAACCTTCAAGAATTGAAGACTAATCCAGGAAGGCGGCAGTCTGATGTCGACCAGTACGCTTAAAAAGTTGCTAGTGCACACCTACATGACATTATTTACGCTGCCGATTATCGCGATGATCATCTGGTATTTTCTGGCAGCAACGATGAACTTCACGACAGGGCAATTTTCAATGGACAATTTCTCCTTCTTCAAGGAGCCTGTGGAATATGCCGGAGTGAAGCTCCCATTAATATGGCCTATTGTACTTAATACCCTTGTGTATTCTTTTTTGATTGTTTTCATCGAAGTCTGCATCTCTGTACCGACGGCCTACGCCTTCTCCAGACTGGACTTCAAAGGAAGAATCTCTGCGATGAAATTCCTGTTTCTGATGAGATCTTTTCCGGGGATTACGCTAATTATTGCAACCTTTTTCATCCTTGTTCAAATGCATCTGGTCAATACGTATATGGGCGTATTATTGGTCGCAGTGACCGGTTCTCTTCCCGGGCGGGTCTATATTATGAAGGGCTTCTTTGACGAGGTGCCCTGGGATATTGAGTGGGCGGCCATGGTGGATGGATGCACCCGCTACCGGGCGTTCAAGAAAGTACTCGTCCCCTTCGTGCTGCCCGGGATTGGCGCGATTGCCGTATTTTCCTTTCTTGGGGCGTATGGAGAATGGTTCCTGTTCAAGCTGCTTATTTTTAATGACGATATGCTTACGCTTGCCGGCTACTTGTCCAAGCTAGTAACCAAAGAGGATCAGATTATGAACTATGGCCTCATTACAGCGATAGGACTCTTCTATACACTGCCTATCATTCTGTTCTACATATTCACCCAGAAGATATTCATGAAGGTCAACTTGGGAGGGGCTAAGCAGGTATGATTACCTTAAGAAATATTGTGAAGGAATACGATAGCAAGCAAGACAGCGGCAGAGCGGTAGACGGCCTGAATCTCGAGATTAACAAAGGAGAATTTGTAGCTCTGCTCGGTCCCTCGGGATGCGGGAAGACGACGACGCTTATGATGCTTGCAGGACTGCTGAAGCCGACTTCAGGAGAGATCCACTTCAACGGGAAGCTGGTCAATCATGTGGAGCCCAAAGACCGCAATATAGGCATGGTGTTTCAGTCCTATGCGCTGTATCCCCATCTGTCTGTCCGGGACAATATCGCTTTTCCGCTAAGAGAACGGAAGATTCCCAAGCAGGAAGCCTATGAACGGGCCAAAGAAACGAGCAGAATTCTGCAAATCGATCACCTGCTTGACCGCAAGCCTTCGCAATTGTCCGGTGGACAACAGCAACGGGTGGCTATGGCCCGGGCACTCTCCAAAAATCCTGAAATCTTATTGCTGGATGAACCCATGTCCAATCTGGATGCACGCCTGAAGCTGGATGTCCGGGACGAGATCCGTAAGATTCAGCGGAACTTGGGAGTAACTACGATTATTGTGACTCATGATCAGGAAGAGGCGCTGGCCATATCCGATAGGGTTGCTATCTTGAACGGCGGCAGGATTCAGCAATACGCACCCCCGAATGAATTATTCAACCATCCGGTGAATCTGTTCGTAGCCAGCTTTCTGGGCAACCCGCCGATGAACCTTGTCCAAGGAGAGCTCCGGGAGATGAACGGCAACCAGGTAGTTGTTACGGAAGGCTTTGAGTATATGGTGCCAGCCGGGCGCAGGCTGGACAGAGAGCATATCGGGAAATCCGTACAGTTCGGGATCAGGCCTCATGACATCACGATTTGCTCTGAAGCAGACCCCCAGAGGATAAAAATGAAGGTGGATCTGGTCGAGCACCTGGGCAGCGGCAAGCTGGTAAAAGTGATGGATCCGTTAGGAAAGCTGGATACGATGATCCGGCTGTTGACCGGCAATGAGGCTGAGATCGGGAACGGTGATGAAGTATATATCAAATTCAGGGAGGATAAATTCCATCTGTTCGATATGAAGGATAACGGCCGCAATTTATTGCAATATATATAGAAGATGAGTGCTTGAGGATGTATTGAATGCCCTTTATTATTAAATGAAGAGCCGATATAATGATAGTTCATAATAAGAAGGGGGTAGGGTAGAGTGTCTCTTGCCAGCGAAGAAAGAAAAGAGACGATCATGACTCTCCTGAATGAGAGAGGTAAAGTGATCGCAAGCGAGCTCTCTTTGCTGTTCGAAGTGTCCACTGAAACGATTCGCAGAGACCTCGACGAGCTAGAGAAAGAGAATAAATTGAAAAAGGTATACGGTGGTGCCGTTAAATTCAAGGCTGAAGTCGAGCCTCCTCTCTTGGAAAGAGAGGCCGTTCACGTTGAAGCGAAGCGCAAAATTGGCGTTCTTGCTGCAGGACTCATTGAGGACAATGATGTTATTGTTGTGGATGAAGGAAGCACCGCGCTGCAGATCATTCATTGCCTGGAGGGCAAGCAACATTTGACGATCTTAACCAATTCCGTGCCTGCCCTCATGCTGCTCATCGAATTTCAAAAACGCGGGACGTTCAATGGGAAGCTTATTTTCATTGGCGGCGAAGTGAGCGCCAAGCATCTGCGGGTATCCGGCCCCATCGCCGAGAAGGTTCTGGAGGATTTCTATGTGAATAAATCCTTTGTCTCTGTCGACGGTGTCTCCCTGGAGAACGGCATTACAAGCTACGACTATGAGAAGGCTGTATTCACCAGGCAAATGATCCGCAACTCAGAAATGGCGATCGTGGTAGCTGATTCCTCCAAGATTGATAAGCGTACTGTAGCCAAAATAGCCGATATGAATGAAATTCACATGATTGTTACGGATCAGGCACCTTCACCCAAGTGGAAAGCGGCCTTACAGAAAATGGATGTACAGTGGATTCATCCTCAAGATGAAGTCTAGACCAGGAACATGGCGACGATCGTAGTCGCCGCAAGTCCAAGCAGGACCGGCTTCAGGTTGCGCCGGGCCAGCTCAAACGGGCTGACGCCGCAGATGGCAGCCGCAGGAATTAGCGCCCACGGAATCAGAGTGCCGCCGCCGACCCAAATGGCGGCCACCTGTCCCAGGGCGGTCAAGGTTGCCGCGCCGGAATGGATGGCGGCGGCGAACAGCTGGGCCACTGAGCCGGCCAGCGAGATGCCGGAGAAGCCTGAGCCGTCGAGGCCGGTGATCGCGCCGATCGCCGTCATCGTCACGGCTCCCACTGCACCGTTCAGCGGCACGTGATCCGCGAGGGCCACGCCGAGGTCGTTCACGATGCCGTGCGAGCCATCCGGCAGCACCTTGCCGAACAGCTCGGTGAATGCCGAATCGCCCAGATAAAAGAAAGCGGCGATGGGAATTACCGGTCCGAACACCCGGAAGCCGAAGGTGAAGCCTTCAATCAGGTAGGAAGTAATCTTCTCCAGCCCCTGATTGCGGTGGGCCAGCATAGTGATCGTGATCAGAACCAGCACAGCGGTGCCGCCTACCAGTGCGGTAGCGTCTCCTCCTTGCAGGCCCAGTGCAAACATTGCTGCCACATCCAGCAGAAAGAGTAGTGGAATGGCGATGGCCAGTGCTTGCCGTAGCCTGGGATCCAGCAGAACCGGCTGTTCCTCCGCGCCTTCCGTCTCCGGTCCTCTCAGCTTGCCCGTGCTGCCCTTGAGGGTAACGAGTCCATCTCTCCAGGTGCCGTTCTTCTGATCACGGCGCATCATCCAGAATGCCGCAAGAGTAGTGACCAGCCCCATCACAATAACTAGCGGGACGCTCGCCTCCATCACGCTGGATACCGGAAGACCGGCGGCATCCGCGGTGAGCTTCGGGGCGCCCTGAATAATATAATCTCCTGACAAGGCGATGCCGTGACCGAACAGGTTCATAGCTACAGCGGCCCCAAGTGCAGGCAGTCCCACCCGCAGAGCCACCGGCAGCAGCACCGCCCCCACCAGCGCAACGGCCGGTGATGGCCAGAAGAAGAAAGAGGTTACCATCATTATGAGCCCAATGCCCCAATACGCCATCGCAGGGGTGCGCATAAACCGGGTAAGCGGGGCAACCATAGTCTCGTTAATGCCTGTAATCATTAGAATCCGGCTCATCGCTACAATAATGGATATAATCATAATGGTCCCTAACAGCTCTTTGGTCGCATAGACAAAAGAGTTGAAAATCCCCGTTACCGAACCGCTAAGCGTCTCTGTGGCAAACATACCCAGGGCAAAAATTCCGACTACACAGATCATCGTCGTATCCCGCCGCCGAATCAGCAGCACTATAATGAACACAATAAAAGCCAGGTAAACCCAGTGTAACGCAGTAAGCTCAATGCCCATTATTGCATACGCCCTCTCTTCACCCTGCAGGTTGGTGCTATATGCTATGCAGGAGAATAGGCGGTTGTTCGTGTGGGCATTTTACAACAATTTGTTGGCTCTTCTGGCCCGGATTAGCTGAATCTGCTGCAAGCTGTCATGCGCAGCTACTCCATCCACCGGGTTCGGCGCGGATTCTGTACTCTGAAGAGAGGCTTCCGAAGCAGACAGCAGCTTTCTCGATAGAATAGGCAAGGCCGTCTCCCAGGCATGCCGCCTCTCCGCCGCCGCGATGGCCTCCTCCGTCTGCTCATCCGGGATTTCCGTATCCTTGGATTTGCTTGCTATCCCTTCCTTCGGGGTGAACCATAGGGCCCCTGTAACCGTACCGTCCATATGAATAATAAGGCTATGTCTCAAGGGTTTCCCTCCGCTCAGCGGCTGCACCGGATTCGGGCTGATCTTCTCCGTATGAATGTGCTGGTCGATGATGCCATACATTTTACTCCGCACAACTGGATCTTTAGCCATCTGCTGAAGGATATTTGGCGCAATTACAATTTCCTGCCCACCGCCGCTCATACCGGGATGTTCCGACTCTTTTCCGTCCGCAGAAACGGTTAGAATACGCACTTTAATTCCATATTTCCGCTTGATCCGCTCCGCCTGAGCCTGCGTTGCCGCATTGACGGCCGCCAAGGTTTCGTTAAAACTGAGCGCAGAGACCGGCGTAGACGGGTGGAATTCCTGCTGCTGTGGAGGCCGGGTCAAAGAAACACCATGGATTCCCGTAATAGGATTATACATATTGCCTCCTCCTTTCTTCATAAAGTTTCAGTTATCCTATTATATCGGCCGGAATGGAATGATTACTTACACGTTCCGCAGATGCACAAAAGAGGGAGCCGCAGGCTCCCCCTTACCTTGAACAGTAATTCTTATTTTGCCAACGCACCTGCTGCGGCATCCTCTCCGCCCAAACGGCCGGAAGTGAAGGAATAGCCAAGACCTACGCCGTTGCCGACATAAGTGTCATTGAACAATACACCTTCGGATTCGAGGCCAACCGCATATAACCCCTTGATTGGCACCCGTTTGTCATTCAGTACCTGGAACTTGGCATTGACCAGCAGACCGCCAACCGAGCCCAGATTGTTGACCTCAGCGATGATTGCGTAGTATGGACCGCTGTCTCCCATAGGAACCAGATATTCCTTTGCTTTGCCGAACTCGGTATCCACACCGGTTTTCGTTGCTTCCTGATACTGTTTGAAGTCATTTGCAAAAACTTCTGCGTCCAGACCGGCATTTTGGGCCAGCTCTTCAATGGTGCTGCCTTTATAACCGTCACCGTTTGCGACCATGGATTCGAATACTTTATCCGCATCCTTCCATGGCGTGTCCAGCTTGAACTGGTCTGCAAAAGAAGCATAGAATTCCGGCGGCATTCCCGGCAGTGCAGGCGCTTTTACACCATTCATCCCTTTAGCCTTCAAAGCATCAATCTGTGCTTGCGAGACAATAACCAAATGATACGCTCCGTTAAAAGCACTTGTGTTGGCAGCCGCTACAGAGGTAAGCGTAGCCGCCTCGTCTCTGAATCTTGCCCCGGAAGGGCCGACATTCATCAAAGTAGGCAGATAGGAGAGCATCAGCGGGTAACTGGCTTCAAAATCCTTGTATTGCGTCTTCAGCTTCCCGGTTGCTCTGGCCAAGGTCTGGTGCAGCATTTGACCGCCAAAATTATCAGGCACCTTGGCTCCGGCATCCCAAGACATCTGCAGTCCTTCGCCGATATTCTGGCCCAGCCCCCCGTTGACGCCTTCGAAGCCGAACGCTTCCTTGACCATTTCTTTGTTGCCGGCATAGCCGCCGGTTGCCATGATGATGCTTTTCCCGGTAATCTCAAGCGTTGTGCCATCGGCTTTCTCAGCGACTACACCGGTCACCTCACCATTGGCGCCTGTAATCAGCTTCTTGGCAGTTGTTTCGGTAATCACCTGTCCGCCGCCCTTCTCTACTGAAGCAGCCAGCATGGCCCGCAGCGTAGGCTGGCGTGTTTCGTAAGCCGGAAGCATGTGCAGTTGTTCCCCGGCGAAATTGATGAAGGTTGTTTTGTAGCCTTTCTTATTCAGCCAATCGTAAGTTTCTCCGGACTTGGTCACATACTGGCGGATCGCTGCCGCATCCACTCTCCAGTGGTTATTGACGATCCAGTCGGAGATTTCCTTCTCCACATTGACCTTTAAGCCGCTGCTTACAGCTGCTGAAGAGTTGTAGAATTTGCCCGCCCAGGACAGATTGCTCGCTCCGCCGATGGTGGCTGTTTTCTCAATAATAATGACCTTAGCACCTTTATCTGCTGCGGACACGGCTGATGAGACACCGGATGCTCCGGCGCCTACAACCACAACATCGGCCGACAGCTGCTCGGTTTTGCCTTCACCGGCTTTGGCTACGGTTCTGGACTTGAATGCCTCTACGTTACCTCCCGCTTGCTTCACTGCATCTTCAACAGCTGCCAGAATGGCTGTGCTTGATTCAGAAGCCCCGCTGACCGCATCAATGGCGAGCGTCTGCCCAGCGATGATCTCATCCTTGATCTTGTTGATAGCTTCAACGCCAATTCCGGCAGTTTCCTTCTGGCTAAGCACCTGAATATCGGTGATTTTGGACTGTGCGTCCAGCGTAACCTCTACCTGGATTTTGCCGTCTTTGCCATCGGCCTCTGCCTTATAGGTTCCTGCTTTAAAAGAAGCCGGCACCTCATTATCATTCGTTGCCTGCTGAGTCGCTTCTGGCGACGCAGACGGCTTCCCGGATGCGGCCGGCTCCGCAGCATTATTGCCGCTGCAGCCGCTGATCAGCGACAGAATGAGGACGAGGCACATGGATAACATGAATACTTTGCCTAGTACTTGCTTACGCATTGTTTTTCCCCCTGTGTAGTTGGTAGTTGACCCCGTTCTCTCTGTAAGGGCCTTCGGACTACACAGAGTGTAAACCTTGGTGCGGCACCAAGGTCAATGAAGGTTATGTGAAATTTTTCTCAAATGGAATGTTGATCTCCAGGTAGGTTTTTTTGCCTGCACCCGCTCGTTCCGTAAACAGAATTTTGCCGCGGATATCCCCATGGACGGTGAAGCCCTCTGCCCTGATATAATCCAGCATGAACTGAAAGTCTCCCCGTCTCAGGTCCTCCTCATTAGAACTGGAAATGACTGCAGAAATACAGGTGGACGGCTCGACATACTCCGTAGTCTCATTAATACACACCCCGAGCTTCCGCTGATCCTCCTCCAGCAAAGCCAGCCCCCAGCTGTATTCCAGTTCCTCTGTCCCCATGATATTCTCCGAATTCTCAATTCTGAAGGTATAGAAGGTAAAGGGAAGCAGCTCCATCCAAGCCTGCGCCGTCCGTTTCAGGCACTCCTTCTGCAGCAGATGATTCTTGTCTGTCTGCTGGATGCGGTACATGCCCGGCACCCTTTTGATGCTGCAGGTATAGAAAGAGTCGCTGATCCGGCTGAGGTCTGCATGAATCTCGTTGATCTTCTCCAGCAGCATAACACTGTGCCTGATTTCCTCCTCCAGCTGCTGCTTCGCGTCGGCAATAGACTGTATGACCTGTTCCGCAGGCGCGTCATTAATCAGCCCGGCTACATCTTGCAGCGGAATCTGCATACTCCGGTACCAACGACTCGACAGTAAGTTCCTGGCATCCAAATCACTGAAATAACGGTAATTGTTATGCTGATCCTTCATCGGCCGCACAATATCATGTTTCTCATAGAGCCGCAAGGTATCCGCCGTCACACCCAGAATCGAGGCGAATTGCCCGATAGAATATTTCATCCAAAAGCCCCCCAGCTTCAACATATCTATCTTTCCTCACCATTCATGATAGAGGCTTTTCACAGGGGGCTTTGTGGGTTTTGTCACATGGCGCTTTCCCAGTCGCTCCGCACATCAGGATCGTTTATACTAAAGGATACTAGAAAACAAGATTGGGGAGGAAACCTCATGAATCTGGCAGAGAAAGTAGCGAGCCTTCCATTATCTCCAGGCGTCTACCTGATGAAGGACAGCCTGGGCCATATCATCTATGTCGGCAAAGCCAAGCAGCTAAAGAAACGGGTCCAATCCTACTTTTACAATGCCAAGGGCCACTCTCCTAAAGTAAAACAACTGGTCCGGAATATCAGAGATCTGGATTTTAAGCTGACCGATACGGAGTTTGAAGCCTTCATGCTGGAGTGCCGGCTGATTAAGGACATCAAGCCCATGTACAATAAAAAGATGAAAAACCCGCTCGCCTACAGCTATATTGCCATTCGCACGGACACACCCTACCGGCAGCTGGCAGTAACCTATGATCCGGCCGAGTATGAGGATAGTCTATACTTTGGACCTTACACCAGCAGAGGTATTGTGGAGCGGGCAATTCAGGGAATCAAAGAAAGTCAGAAGATCCTGTGTAGCACCCCCCATGCCAAAAACACGCTCTGCCTCAATCATTCGCTTGGGTTATGCATCGGCATGTGCGGGGGCGGGGAGGCACTAGAGCAGCACGAGGAGATCATGAACCGTGTGATCGGACTGTTGAACGGGGACGATCAGCGGATTCTGGAGGAGCTGCAGCGGCGGATGGAGCAGGCAGCCGGGAATTTCGAGTTCGAGACGGCTGCCAAATACCGCGATTATTGTTCGGCGGTCAGTTCCCTGCTGCAGAAGGAAAAGGTGATCGGCTTCACCGAACAGAACAAGAATATTGTAGTGCTTGAGCCCATGCAGGATCAGCAGCTCAAGCTGATCCTGATCCGGGGCAGCGAGATTCTGGACCGGGCCAGGCTGAATACCGCGCAGATGAGCGAAGAGTCGCTGCGTGAGGTCATCCAGTCCGCTATTCACAGCAGCTTCAGCCATCCGGCGGGCGGGAAGCCGGATGAGATCAGCCGGCATAAGCTGGACGAAGCCCAGATCATCTACAGCTATCTGGGGAGAAGCTCCGGAAGCTATTCTATTATCCCCCAGGAATGGCTAGATAACCGGGATACCGCCGCTCTGGACGAAGAGATCCGGGAACTGGTCAAAGAATACTTCATGGCTGTACCCGGCTAACCTGCAGTTAAGCATTCAGCAGCAAAAAGAGGCTTCCCTCCGGTCTATCGACCGTAAGCGGAAGCCTCTTGTTCATGGCAGCCTGAGCCTTGTAAGCTTACCCGGCTCGCCTTCCGGCGGAGCAAGGCTGGACTCTGTCTTACGCCTTAATGCCGAGCATATCACTTACACCTACACTAAGCGGTGTAAGCGGGCGCTGAAGCAGCTTCTCGAAATCGCTGCTGGTGATGTCGAGTTGGCCTTCGCGGATCGCCTCTTGAATGGCGACTACAATCGGAAGCGCACCTTCCGGCACTCCGGCTTTCGCCATAACGTCGGCATAAGTGGCATCATCCACCTGCTGTACTTGAACTTCCTTGCCCAGTACTCCGCCGACCACCGCTGCCAGTTCAGCCTGTGTTGTGGGTTGACCAGACAATTCGTACACGGTATTCGCATGACCTTCGCCTGCCAGTACAGCAGCAGCCGCTTCGGCATAATCGTGGCGCGTAGCCCAGCCCACCTTGCCTTCGCCAGCAGAGGTCAGCCACGGCGCTCCGGCTTGAACCGCCTGGATCGTGCCAATCTCATTCTCCAAATACCAGTTGTTGCGCAGGAAAGAGTAAGAAATTCCGGATTCCCGGATGAACTCCTCTGTTGCTTTATGCACGGGTGCCAGGAACAGCGAACTGCTGTCTGCATGGCCAACACTGGTATAGACGATAAAGCTTACCCCCGCACGTACAGCGGCATCAACGGCAGCCTTGTGCTGGCGAATCCGTGTGTCATTGTCGCCATCGGCGGATACGATCAGTAGCCGGTCCACACCGGCAAAGGCTTTATCCAGCGTCTCAGGCTGGTCAAAATCACCATGACGCACATCTACTCCACGTGCGCGGAGATTGTCCGCTTTCTCCGGGTTTCTTACGCTGGCTACCAGGTTTTCTGCCGCTACGGACTTCAGCAAAGTTTCTGCCACGATAGAACCGAAATGCCCTGTTGCTCCTGTTAATGCAATCTTCATTGTCTATTCCTCCTAAGGAAATGAGTTGTATAGTAGTGCCTGCTGTAACCGGTACGATACAGCAGATTTTTCTTCCTGTAACTAATATAGTTACATGTTGGCGAAATGTCAAACACAAAACATCCAACCCAGAGTCCGTCTCCATGCTCCACTTCAATCTTCGGCCCGCCAGAGCAGAGTGAGCCCGGATATTTGTTAGCATTGCCGGTTTTTGTTATTCTTAAATGAAAATAGAAATGATCTGCTATCAGAAAGGTTCTGCGCCATGTCAAAAACAAGAGCAAGCATTTATCAGCGCTATATTCCTGCAGTCACTCCCCCGATTGAGCTCAGTGGCTCCGCCTACTGGCTGATCTTCCATTCCGGCAAACTGCTGGTTACCGAAACGGGTGAGAGTACAGGCATTCCGCTTGTGCCATCGCTTGAACAGCTGTCCATGGCTCCTTTAAGGACCCTGTATCTAGGAACTTGGGATAACCTCCCCTGCTTCACCGCAGAGGTTCCGGCAGAAACACCTGAACCCGCAGGAATGGCCTTCCGTCCACTGCGCTCCCTGTATGAGCCGCTGGACGAGGATCTGTTCCATCTCGCAGGCAAGGGCATCCAGATGCTGGCCTGGGATGAGACTCACCAATTCTGCGGCAGATGCGGCACCGCCACTGAGCTGTCGCAGACAGAGCATTCCCGGAGCTGTCCGGCCTGCGGACTGGTCAGCTATCCCCGGATTGCCCCGGCAGTCATTACCGCGATCCTAAAAGACAACCGGATTCTGCTCGCCCACTCTCCGCATTTTGTGAACAATATGTATGGGCTGATTGCCGGATTCGTCGAGCCCGGTGAGACGCTGGAGGACTGTGTGCAGCGCGAGACCATGGAGGAAGTGGGTATCAAGGTCAAGAACATCCGCTACTTCGCCAGCCAGCAGTGGCCTTTCCCCCATTCTCTGATGGTTGGCTTTCTGGCCGAGTATGAGAGCGGAGAAATTACGGTGGACGGCGAAGAGCTGGATCACGCCGACTGGTTCGCACTTGATCAACTGCCCGTCATTCCGCCCCCTGTCAGCATTGCCCGCAAATTGATTGACTGGGTGGCCGAGAACCATTCCTGAGACAGACAGAAACGGATACCCCCTGCTATAGGGAGGTATCCGTTTCTATTTCAGCCTTTGACTAACTAACTGTCTTGAAATACTGGTAGATCCGTTCCAGCTTCCGGGCATGCTTGCCCCGCTTGCTCTCCATGCTGCCGAACTCAAAGAACTTTACTTTGCGGATGCCCACGTAATGGAACAACGCTTTGCGCATTAACGCTTTATGTGCATTATTCAGCAGCAGCAGCGGATAATGGGCAGGTCCCTTCATACTCGAAACACACACTACCGTCTTCCCTTTCAGCAGCCCCTCCGGCAGCAGCCCACCCTTATCCTTGTACGCGAATCCCGAAGCAAACATCTGATCAATATAACCTAGCAGCATGGCCGGAGGCCGCCCCCACCAAATCGGATAGACAAAAACGATTTGATCCGCCCACTGCAGCTGCTCCCTGTATTTAGCCAGGGCAGGGTCGGTATGCATATCCCTTCTGCGCTTATGTTCACCAAAGACCAAGACAGGATCAAATCCCTCTTCATACAAATCAAGTACCTGAATCTCGGCGACCTTCGCATTCTCCCGGCTTCCCCGTAATACCTCCTGCAGAAAAGCATAGCTCAAGCTCTGATGATTCGGATGTGTATAGATTACCAATATGTTCATACTGCCACCTCTTTACTTATCATTTGACAAAAGAGTAACACGGCCATATTTTAGTTGTCAAATGATAATTGTTTTTTGATAATCTTTTTGCTAAGGTGTCTATAGAGGTGATCTTCATGGACAACAACAGTCTTTTTCAAAAATTCATAACCTTTACGGCTTCCGTCCACCAAATAACCAGTGATATTAGCAAAGATGTGAAATCCGAGATGCTCACGCCCGTTCAATATAAAATCCTCGAATATATCGCCGTCAGCCAGCCGGTAACTCTTAGCGAGATCAGCGATTGTATGCATATGTCGATGCCGAACACGAGCCGTGAGCTGAAGAAGCTTAGCGAGAAACAGCTCTGCGACAAAATCACCGACCCTTCCGACCGTCGCAAGCAGGGCATTACCCTCTCCGCTGCCGGTGAGGCCATGATGAATGAAGCTTTCCAGCATATCGCTGTCCGGTTCACTGAACGGATCGGCCATGTGACGGACGAGGAACGCAAAGAGATCGAGCGGGCGCTCGATCTCTTGCAGCAGAAGGTATTTTATTGAAGTGAATCTATATTGAATTAAACATCATTTTACCGGAATACTGTTCGCCGAACTCTTAACCGGAGCTTCTCTGCGTTTAATGAAGAAGGCCAGAACCAATGCGATCACTGCACTTCCGGCGGTTACCATCGAAGCCACATTCATCCCGTGTATTAAGCTGTGTACATCACTCGTCTGGCCCAGACCGCCACCGCTATAGGTCATTATAGTCACAAGCAGGGCTGTTCCGATAGAACCGGCTACTGTCCGCAGAGTGGTGTTAACGGGAATGCCATGCCGGATCAGATCCGGCGCCAGTGAATTCATACCGCTCGTGACGACAGGCAGCAGCGTCAGGCTGACTCCAATCATCCGCAAGGAATAGCCAATCATCAGGAAGGCATATGTGGTATTTTCCGTCAAATTAGAGAACAGCAGGGCTGAGATTACCGTTAAGCTTATCCCTGTGATGACCAGCATCCGGGCACCTATTTTATCAAAAAGCTTCCCGGCTACAGGTGACATAACGCCCATAAGAATTGCACCTGGCAGCAGCATCAGACCTGATTTGAGCGCTGAATACCCAAGCATGGTCTGCATATAGATAGGCAGCAGCAGTTGGGCGCTCAGCATAATAATCATCAGAATCATACTGATTACTGTAGCCAAAGTGAAAGTGGGGCTTGTGAATACTCTTAATTCCAGCAAGGGATTATCCATAGTCAATTGCCGCCATACGAACAGACCCAGCGCTACGAACCCAATTCCCAACGAGATCAGAACTTCTGTGCTCCCCCACCCTTTGCTGCCGGAGACACTGAATCCATACAACACGCCGCCAAACCCAAGAGAAGACAGCGCCATAGATAACGCATCTATTTTGCTCTTCACCTGTGGGGTAACATTCTTAATCAGGAATAAACCGGCAATGGTAATCAACAGAGCGCAAGGAAACAGAATATAGAATAATAAGCGCCAGGAATGATCCTCTACAAGCCAGCCGTTCAGCACAGGTCCGATGGCAGGAGCGAAATTAATCGCAAGCCCAATCATCCCCATCGTAAACCCCCGTTTGGCAACCGGAATCAGGATAAAGGCCAACGTCTGCACCAAGGGAAGCATAATCCCCACTCCGACAGCCTGCACCATTCTACCAGTGAGCAGCAGACCGAAGTCCGGTGAGACCGCGCACAGGAGCGTTCCAGCGGTAAGCATGCCCATAGCAAAGACAAAGACTTGCTTGGTTGTGAATCTCTGAATAAGAAAAGCCGTAATCGGGACAACAATGCCGGTAACTAGAGCAAAAGCGGTTGTAAGCCATTGCGCGGTGCTTGTTGATAATCCGAAATCCCCCATAATGTTCGGGAGTGCCGTATTGAGTGAGGATTGATTCAGCAATCCCACCATAGACCCGATAATTAAAATGGCCATGATCAAAATGGTTCCTTTGGGTGTTTTCTCCATTTTATTCCCCTCCAATTATATACTAATATCGTTCCGTCCTGATTTACGTTTGGTCAGCGTACCGCCACCAGGCGAGCGTGCCCACTATGCCAATGCTGCCGGTGAGATAAGGCAGCATGCGGCTAAAAGTCTGTAAGTGTGCATGCTCCTCCCCCGAAGCGCCGCTGAGTAATCCGGGAACTGCCCACGGAATGTATTCCGCAAGCCCAACGCCACTGCCAAACTGGGCAATCACAATGGTAAGCACCACAAATCCCAAGGGAGACAGATAACCGCGTCCTACACTAGCCATCCAAGCTACCGGGATACTTAGGCAGATAACCATGATAGAGAGCAGTGCGTATCCTCTGAAGCCATGAGCGATGGCTCCAAGGCTCCAGCCGTCCAGCTGGACAAACCAAGCCGTTATACAACCAACCAAGAACATCAGCTCTGCCAGAATTACACACCAGGCTGCGGCAACGATCAATTTGGCAGCGGCCACTCCGTACCGGGACAACGGCAATGCCAGCATATCTTTGACCGTACGATCGGAATATTCCCGTCCGAAGGTCCAGCTGAACACAAAACCGAATCCGATGAGGCCCCCCATGGACATCACAATCCCAAGCTCCTTCATAAATCCCTGCATATTGATTTCGCCCTCAAAGCTGCTCTGGGAGCCTAGCCATCCGGAAAAGACCAGCCCAATCATCACTGGCAGCAGTATGCTGGTCACAAGAGAAATCCAAACCAGCCTGGAGCGGCGAAGCTTCAACGTTTCTACCCACAGGGCGGATATCCATTGATTCATCCTTTCATTCCTCCCTCAGCCTCGATCATTCTAAGAAAATAAGCCTCTAAATCCTCCTCCTCTACCTGAATGTGCGTGGGCGGCATTTCCGCATCTACAAGCAGCCTGGAGATATGTTCCGGGTGCGCTATAGCGTGTTTGTCGTCAATCACCAGCGTTCCAGCTTCGGTCAGCTTGACAGCATAACCTGCCTGGAGCAGTCTCTTCCGGCCCGCTTCAGAGTCGCGGGTCTGAACAAGCAGACGTGTGCGGAGTACGTGCTGCAGCTCTTTGACATCCGTCTCTTGCAGCAGCCGGCCCCGATGCACGATTCCTATTCTGGTCGTCAGTCTGGAGACCTCACCGAGAATATGGCTGGATATAAATATTGTCACTCCGTGATGAAGCGCCAGCTCCCGAAGCAGCTCCCGCACCTCGACAATCCCGGCCGGATCAAGCCCATTCGTCGGCTCATCCAGAATCAGCACCTTCGGATTATGCAGCATGGCCTTCGCCAGACCGAGCCGCTGCCCGTTGCCGAGGGAGAGGGTTCCGGCCTTCCGGTCCCGGTAAGCCGTAAGCTGCAGCTTATCCATAATGGTCTCTATCGCCGTGCGGTCACGGATGCCCCGCAGCCTGCGGATAATCTCCAGATTCTCGCGGACGGTAAGCTCCGGATAGGAGTAAGGTGTTTCCACCATGTAACCTACATCGGCCCATAGTTTATGGCTGCCCGCATCCACCTGCTCTCCAAATATATAGGAGGACCCCGAATCGGACCGGATCATACCCAGCAGCATACGGATGGTTGTCGTTTTGCCCGCTCCGTTCAGCCCCAGAAATCCGTAGATTTCTCCTTGGTCCACCTCCAGCGACAGTCCATTCACAGCTTGATTGCTTCCAAAATGCTTGGTTAATCTATTGGTCTGAATCACTGCAGCCATTATCATCACTCCTATCATTCATTTAAAACTAACTAGTTGTTTATATTTTGACCAAAAAAACAGCCGCCTCTTACAGTAAAGACGGCTCCATCACGCCATGAATGATAAACTTCGCAATCTGCTGGGTGGTCTGCTCCCTCATCTGCGGGGAATCCAGTCTACCAAGGAGTTGTTCAAATCGTGATGACGACTGCAGGGTAGCTGTAGTCACATTCATAATGAGAATAGGAAACAACGCCGGGTCCAAATCCTGACGGAGGATTCCATTCTTCTGAGCGGATAACGCCAATTCATGCATTTGAGTAGCATCATCCGGACGATAGGTGATTTGATTCCAGGTCTTCCAGTCCTCAGCGGCTTCCCAGAATAGAATTCTCAGGTAGCTGCGGTGCTCCAGGAGAAATGTCACTGTTTCCCGGATCATCGATTCCAGGAACTGCCGGAAGGCTGCAGGGTCAGTCACAAGTTGCTCATTTTTTAATAATCCGGTAATGAACGAGCCTGTAATTTGTTCGCCCACCTGATCCGCGCGTTTGACCACTTCTGTATAAAGACCCAGCTTATCGCCGAAATACTGATAGATAAGGCTTTTATTATATCCCGACGCCTTCGCAATCACATCAATCCGTGCCGCGGAATAGCCAAGTTCGGCAAATACCTTCTCAGCAGCGTCAAGAATGATCCCCTTGGTTCGGACGGCATCGTAAATTTTGGTGCTTCGTTTGCTCTCTGCTGATGCTATGATTGTCACCTCTTTTCTAACTAACTGGTTAGATTTTATTATGAAGCCGGACAGAAGTCAAGCGCAAATAACAAATCCCATTAGGGGACCTTGCATTGTCCCCCATGTTCCTTCAGAGATTGAATTGTGCAGTTATGCTTTTCTGACAAATTCGGATTTGAGCTTCATCGCTCCAAAGCCGTCAATCTTGCAATCAATATCATGATCACCCTCGACCAGGCGGATGTTCTTCACTTTGGTACCGATCTTCAGCACAGAGGAGCTGCCTTTGACCTTCAGGTCTTTGATAACAGTAACAGAATCCCCGTCGCTCAAAATATTGCCATTAGCATCTTTAACCACTTTGTCGTCCACGCTATTTGCGTCCTCTGACCCCGGTGCCCACTCATGTGCGCATTCCGGACAAACCAGCATTGCCCCATCCTCATATGTATACTCTGAGTTGCACTGCGGGCAGTTTGGCAATTCATTCATGATCTCATTTCTCCATTTCTTATCGACAACATGGTCTTCAATTAAATTCTCCTTATTGTAGCACACCGCTTGAACTCATGGTTACACTACATGAACTCCATAAGCATTCCTCCGGCAGCACCGGCCAGAACGATCATCCAGGGCGGGAGCTTCCAGAAAAACAGCATCACAAACAAAATGGCAGCCAGCGCAAAGTCCAGCGGCTTCAGGATGGCAGTGGTCCAGAGCGGATCGTACAGAGCAGCCAGCAATATCCCCACTACAGCCGCATTAATTCCCGCCAGGGCTCCGTGAACCTTCGGATTGTTCCTCCAGCCATTCCAGAACGGCAGTGCGCCGATGACCAGCAGAAATGCAGGCAGGAAGATCCCTGCTGTGGCAATCACAGCGCCCCAGATTCCCGAGGTCATCGCCCCAAGGTAGCCGGCAAAAGTAAACAGCGGACCCGGAACGGCCTGCGTCGCGCCATAACCGGCGAGAAAGTCCTCCCGGCTGACCCAGCCAGTGGGTACAACCTCGCGT
This sequence comes from Paenibacillus diazotrophicus, assembly GCF_042610465.1. Classification (NCBI taxonomy): domain Bacteria; kingdom Bacillati; phylum Bacillota; class Bacilli; order Caryophanales; family Paenibacillaceae; genus Paenibacillus; species Paenibacillus diazotrophicus. The sequence goes on along the minus strand of NZ_JBGJZN010000003.1, from coordinate 214,061 downwards.
TCCAGAAGTGGAAGCACGACATGCCCGCCACCGAATACCAGGGAACCGGAACGGTAGAAGCTGTCGAATATCGCCAAACCCTTAGCTTCCACAGACGTTCTAAGCAGCGGTAACAGGATAAGCAGAAGGAGGAATAACACCAGGCACAGGGCGGCAACAGCGCGGCTGATGGCAATCGGCAGATCCGGGCCTTTCTCCGGCTTGGTCCGGTATATCGCCAGGCCGATTATTCCTGCAGCGGCGAGAATCAGGATCTGGCCATATGCTGCATGCCAAGACAGCGCGAACACTGCAGCCACCACTGCAATGGTGACTCTTCCCCTGTCTGGCGTGAGCTTTTGCCCCATCCCCAGCACCGCTTGTGCCACAATCGCCACAGCCACAATCTTCAGCCCATGAATCCATCCGGCATTTGAAATGTCAAAGCCCTGCAGCAGAAAGGCAAAGGCAACCAGTGCAATTACTGAAGGCAAAGTGAATCCCAGCCAGGCAATGAATCCTCCAAGCAACCCTGCTCTGACCACACCAATACCAATTCCAACCTGGCTGCTCGCTGGACCCGGGAGAAACTGGCACAGTGCCACCAGATCGGCGTAGCTTCGCTCGTCCATCCATTTCCGGCGGCGGATATATTCATTATGGAAATAGCCCAGGTGGGCGATCGGCCCACCAAAGGAGGTAAGTCCCAGCTTGAGGGAAACGCCAAGAACCTCCAGCAGTTCTGCCCCTTTTCCACGGGTTCTTCCAGCTTCCGCCAGCTTCTGATTGCTCGCTTCCATATGGCTTATCCCCTTTCTCTCACTCTCTGCCCTTTCAAGGCATGTCATTCCAGCATAGCACCCTATTGTTAACTCTGTATTGACTGCAGATCAAATCAATCCAGCTCTGACAACAGCTGCGCATACAGCGACTGGAACTCCATCGAGGGAGCAATTCCGATTTCACTGTGCAAAATGTCGGCAAATTGCCGGTATTGCCGGTTCAGCTCCTCTTTATTCTTTTGCATCGCCGAGGTTTTCATAAGCAGCATATGGGATTCTTCGTCGAGCTCATTGCGTTGGAGCAGCTTATACAGCAGCCTCATAGCTGTACTTGTCTCGCCCCTGTCCAGCAAAGCCGCGCACAGTCTCCGGGTAAAGGAGGTGTACATGAATGATAGCCTTTCAATCTCATTCCAGGCCCAGGTATAGACCCGATCGCCGAACAAATCCCCACGGTACAGCTGCTCAAGCTCGAGTGCTGCCTCAATATTGGTCTGATCAATGACAGTCATCCGCCGGCAGCCCTCTTCGAAGTCCAGCACATCCACCTGCACTCCGTTAAGACTCAGGCCATAATGCTGGCTGTCCGAATGCAGACTCTTCTTCAGACCATAGGTATCCAGCAGCTTCCGCAATTGGTATACCGTTGTGTTCAGATAAATCTCCGCATTTTTATCCGCCATCCCATCGAATATATCTTCGATTAGTCTCCCCCTGGAGACAAGTCTTCCTTTATGTACAAGCAGATATCCGAAGACCTCGGCACTCTTCTTGGACTTCCATTTCGTCTTCATGCCTTGTGCGCTATGAATTTCAATCCCGCCTAAGCAGCTGATCTGCACTTCATTAGAGACGGGCCCCGGGATCCCTCCTGCGGTGCGCTCCAGACGGATCTGCGCCATGGCCCTTTGCACAGTGTGAAGAAGCCTTTCTTGCACCACTGGTTTGACAATGTAGTCGAAGGCATATACCTCAAAGGCGGGCAGCGCAAATTCCTTGTGGGAAGTAATGAAGACGATCTTCATCCCTCTGCCGCTCTCACGCAGCCGCTGGGCAAATTCCAGACCATTTTCCCGCGGCATGCTAATATCTACGAAGATCAGGTCTACCTCATGGCCGGACAAATAGGCATAAGCCGCTGCAGTCTCCGCAAAAGCACCCACTATTTCAATATCTTCAATTTTGGCAAGCATCCGCTTCATTATTAAGTGCATAGCCTTCTCATCATCGACAAGGATCGCTTTCATTGCTTCACAGCACCTTCCATCCTGTTATCTGCCGGAACTGCTGAACGTGAGGGCGGAAGGGGAAGCGAGAAAAAGAAGGTGCTTCCATGCGACGGTATGCTGTCAAACCAAATGTCTCCTCCGTTCAGCCGGACAAATTCCCTGCATAGAGATAACCCCAGGCCTATCCCCCGCTCTCCGTCTGTGCCCTGCAAAGAAACCGGATATTTATCCTGCAGCAACGTATCCGCTTGTTCAGGCGCTATACCTTCACCCGTATCCCTCACAGAAATGACCAGCTGCTGGTCTTTGCGCTCTGCCTTTATAAAGATCCTCCCCCCATCCGCTGTAAACTTAATCGCATTGGTCAAAAGATTGCGGATGATGAGCTCCAGCATTTCCTTGTCTGCATAGACATAGGTTCCCTCCGGAATGTCGGAAATAATATCAATATGCTTACGGTCACTGCGAACCGCCATCAGCCGCAAATTCCGTTCAACAGCCTGGGATAAGTCCCTTTCAAGCGGATGAAATACAAGGCCTCCGGTCTGAGTCCGAAAAAAATCCAGCAAACTTTCTACCAATGCAAAGGTATTGCGGATCTGCTGTCCCATCTCATGAACAACTTCTTCCTGACTCTCTCTGCTGCCTTGCATTTCTTCCTCCAATATTTCCATCAAGTTAACAAGAACGGCTATCGGATCACGGATATCATGGGCAACCACGCTGAACATCCTGTCTTTGAGCGTAATTAATTCACTTAGCTGTTTGGCGTTATCCATAAGCCTCTCCTGTGTACGTACATTTTCAGTTACATCACTTAAGAGGAGCATTTTGCCGACAGGCTTATTGCTGTTGTTCCAGACATAAGACAGCTGGACATTATAGAATTGATCACCGGCCTCACTTGAAAGCTGGAGCTTGCTTAACGAGGAAGGCTCTTGCAGAACCTGCTCAAGCAGTAGGGGAGAGCCGCCGAATACCTCTGTGGCTGTTTTCCCTATACTCTTGTTGCTTAATCCTTGAACCACATCTCCGGCCGAACGGTTGTAGCTGGTCAGCACATGATCGAGATCAAAAACAATGACAGCCTCATGCATCGATCCGAACACCTGCTGAAGAGCCAAGGGAGCAAGCCGCAGCATATTAAACTGATAAATCCCCCATAAGAAAAAAATACCCGAGAACAAAAAACCGAATGGTGAAATATCAATAGGCAAGTGGGTCACACCGCTAAGATACACCAGTGTAAAACCATAAGGTCCCCAGGATCCTACAATCATTAATGCAACCGGCATCCTCATCCGGGGAGCGGCCTTAAGGTACATTTGCACCAAAAATATCATTCCGATCACAAAGAAGCTATACGAATAAAAGACGTGAAGCTTATATAAGGGGCCTTTTACCAGAGTGACCAGCATAAATCCTTCTGTAGTATTGAGTGTCATACTCTTATAAAATAAGTGATGCCATTCATTAGTATAGTGGGCGATAAAGGTGATTACCGGTACAATCATCAGCAGTATTATATTCCTTCGGCTCACCCAGGATTGCCGCCCCGTGTATTGCAGCACCATAATGAACCACAGAACTGTGCCAAAGGGAATACCCATATACTCAATCCGCAGCCAAAAACGGATATGCTCCAGAGAAGTGCTGGCAATTTCAAAAGCATAGCCAAAACTATATAACGAACCGGTCAGCATACCGAGGCCATAGCTCACGGCGATCGGAAGACTCCTTCTCTTCCAGCTAAGATACGTCAATATCAGTGAACAGCAGGTTGCTGCCATCAGCAGCGCAGATAAATACAGGTTGTAGCTCATTGATGATTGACCTCAATTCTGGAAGAACTCATGCATTCTATTTCTATGCCTCCTATGTTAACAGATGGACTTCTGGCAGAGAACTTAAAATTTTTATTTTTTCGACAAAAAAAAGCCTGCTTTCGCCTTTTCTGGCGAAGCGGGCTTCATGTGGGTTGGCAGACACCGTGCAGGTGCCTGCAGGATCTCTGTTTAGGCTTACTTTAAGGTGTCCAGTAGAGCCTTAAGCTCAGGACTGATCTGCAGAACGCGCTGCACCAAAGTTAGGGCTTCCGCGCGGGATGCTTCCTTGCCAGGTAAGAACTTTCCGTTGCCGGAACCGTTGATGATGCCGGCCGCCGCAGTCTTCTGAATCTGATCCTTGTTCCATGCGGTATCAATATCCGAGAAATCTGTTGCCGCCGGTAAAGCTGCGTTGTTAAAGTCTATGATCTTATAGATGATTGAGATCATCTCGGAGCGGGTGATGTCACCGTCAGGCTTAAACGTACCGTTCGGATAGCCGGAGATCAAGCCTTTCTCCTGCAGGTTAAGAATTGAGGCTTCTGCCCAATGACCGGAAATATCGCTTAAATTGCTTGCTTTGCCGGTACCGGTGAGATCAAATGCTTTGGCAATGAGGGTTGCAAACTCCGCACGTGTGATACTTGCATCCGGGCGGAAGCCTCCATCCGGATATCCCTGAACTATCCCCAGCTTAGCGAAGGTCTCTACCGTCCAGCCCGCCCAATGGGAGGAAATGTCGGTGAATTTCCCCGCAGACGGATTACCGTTCGCCTGTCCGATCTTCTTGCTGAAGCTCAGTATTACATCATTAATATTGACTACATTGTCTGCGAAATGGACTGTTGTCTGGACCACTGATGTTGGTGTTGGTGTCGGTGTTGCTGTTGGTGTCGGTGTCGGTATCAATGTTGGTAATGGCGTAGCAGCCGATGGTGCTGCCGGTGCTATGGTTGGCGCGATAGATGGTTCAGCAGTCGCTGTTGGTGTTGGTGTTGGTGTTGGTGTTGGCAAGCTGCTCTCACTGGATGGTATAACCGTAATCTCTTTTATTCCGTATACGCCGGAACCATCGTTGGCGGCAGCTTTTACAGTAAGGGTACCCAGGGAAGTCCCGGTTAACAGGCCTTTTTCACTAATCGTACCTGTGCCCGTTCCATACACAGACCATGTAACGGTCTGGTCTGTTGCCTCGGCAGGAGCCACCACCGTATCCAGTTGAATGGAATCACCCAACTTCACCATAGATTCTCCGCCAATCGTAACGGAATCCACCGGGATCGTGGCTGGCACCACAATCGGTGTCGGTGTTGGTGTTGGTGTCGGTGTTGGTGTCGGTGTTGGCGTCGGAGCAGCCGCTATAGTAATTTCTAAGTTGCCGGTTACTAAGCCTCCGTCGGTGGATTCCGCTTGCACAGTTACAGTACCCGGATCACCTGCGGTAAGCACGCCGCTTACCGCATCAATAGTTGCCGTTCCGGTTCCGTTAACTACGGACCAGACTACCCCTGGATTAACTGCGTCTATTGGCGTTATCTCGGCAGTCATCGCCAGGGTATCACCGGTATTCAGCGAGTTCACCCCTCCTGCGCCGCTTACTGTAATCCCGGTAATAAGATGAAAGATATTATCCGCAATCAACTTGGGGCCTGAATATAACGAAATGGGTGAGGAGAACTGCGTAGTAGGAGACTTAATCAGAAATGTAACTAATCCCTGGTTCGTATACGAAGAGAATCCTTCATAGACTTCAGGGGTCTTGAAATTAATATCGCTAGGGTCTGTGTTATAGAAAATGGTAGTGGGGTTTGCATGCGCAAAGACTTCAGTCCGGTCTCCCACCAGCTGGTTATCTGTTCCGTACACAGCAAAAGTTAGACTAATGAATCCGGGATTAGTAGTACTCACCTCCGGCTGCTTAGCCAATATCACATGGTCTGCGGCATAGACAGGTTTAGATGCCTTAATGTTGTTCACATACACAGTAGAGCCCCCGTACGAATAACTGGGAACCCAGCTGATATTATTGTCATTCACATACCCGCCCACAATGGTTTTAGTGGGTTCCGTAAGAACTGTTACCGAAGAAGCTGTACCGGCATCAGGAACTTGAGCCACGCCGCCATCTGAGTATCTGAAGAATAAATGCTCTGAGCTATCCGGCTTATCGGCCGGGAAGTTCACATATACCAAGCTTGTGTTTGTTAGAACACAGCCGCTCAATAAAATGACTGTCAAGGCTGAAACCAGTAACAGTTTTAATGCTGTAATTCTTTTCATACTGTAGATTTCACCCTTTCAAATTTGCAATAAGTAATTTTAAAAGAATCATAACGCATCTCAATGACAAACTAATGACAAACTTCAACAAAAAACGACTCTCTATGAGTCGAGAGTCCTTAATCAGCTTCTTTTGATTTCTACACCTTCAATTCATCCTATAACAACTTTCAAAGTAGTTGTATTCTTATCAGGCTAATTATATATTAGAGGCAAGATGTAAGACTTTAGGCCCAAAAAACGTTCATAACAACTAATAATAGCAAGAAGGTGTAACTTATTGGGTTATATGGTATGGACTGATCTGATTCTATTCTTTGTATTGTTTGCACTATTTGTCTATATTTTCGTTACCGTTAGTATCACGAAGCTACATAAAGTATATTTAGCCTTCCACTTCACAATGATGATATGGCCCTTTTGCCAGTTCGCGATTAAAACTACAAATAGTCCTACCTTTCAATTATTTTATGTCAAATCGGCATTTGTGGATTCGGCGCTGCTAAGCACGGGCTGGATCTTTTTCACCATTCTGCTGACCGGCCAAACCCGTTTTCTGCACCGCAGAGTCATACTTTTACTGTCCATTCCTGTTACTGTTGCCACTGCAGGCATTATAATCAATCCCCACAGCTGGTTTGTGCGGCCTGTAAATGGCGGGTATATCGTAAGAACCTATGGGCCTCTTTTTTGGCTCTTCATCGCCGTAATCATCGTCCAGGTGGCTACTTCCCTGTATGTCATCTCCGCGGCACTGGTTCAGGACATGCCCCCGCGGGTGCGCAAACAGGTCATACTGGTCCTCAAAGGCCTTCTGGCTGTAACCTTATTCATTCTGCTTGATGTCCTGCTCAATGTGGTCCTGGACCCGTATCTGCCTGTCATTCCAGGAATGACCTCACTAGGGATTTTATTATCAGCCACTTTTTTTGTGATCTCTATTCACCGTGACAAAGTATTTGATATTGTAACCATCGCCCATCAGGATGTGATGGATACGATCGGACATGGCATTCTGGTACTTGATGAATATGACAACGTAGTGGAGATTAACCATTCCCTGCATCCCCATCTGCACCTGCAGCGTGGAGAGCGGTTCAACATCCATATTATTTTCCCGGAATTATCTCCTGCCATTGAAGTGTTCATTCAGACTTACCTGAAGCATCCCCTGGAGAGGATCGAAATTGAAATTTTCCACACCGCCCTCCAGCGTTATCTGAATATTCAGGCTGCGCCCATTATGATCAGTGACTCACGGGTGGGACGTATTGTTACGTTTCAAGATATGACCGAGCTGCAGCAGCTGATTCATGAGACCAACCGACAGAACATGGCCTTGCAGGAACGGAACCATTCATTGATTGAGGTACAGAAGGAGCTGTTCGAGAAGAACCGGCAGCTCCAGCACATGGCGATCACCGACAGCCTGACGGGCTGTTATAACCGTCACTATCTGACTCAGCACCTGGAGGATGAAGTGGTACGGAACAGGAAAGATCACATTCCCTTCGCACTTATCTTGCTGGATATCGATTTTTTCAAATCCGTGAATGATACTTACGGACATTTGGCCGGCGATGAGGTTCTCTGCCATACGGTAGAGGCGTTAAAACAGGAGCTACGTCCCTCTGATGTTTTAGCGCGTTATGGCGGAGAAGAATTTATTATTTATTTGCCGGATACCATAGAATCTGAAGCCAAGCGTATCGCCGAGCGAGTCAAATTGCGGGTTGAATTGAATCAAATTGCTATTGCTAATGTGGCCGAGCCGGTGTCAGTTACCATTAGTCTGGGACTCCTGAGCATCAGCGACTTCTCACAGGGCAGCAATCTTTTCGAAGAAGTGGATCAAGCGCTGTATGAGGCCAAAAATAACGGGCGCAACCGGATTGTCCATATTGCACGCTGATGCTGAACTTATGATCATTCAACGGCTTCCTTTGGGGGTAATGTAAGTACAACACATATCTGCAAACAGAGAGGAAGTTGTGCATGAGGCAGGCTATGATCATTGTGAACCCCTCTTCAGGCAAGGAGAACGCACTGGATTATGTCAGTAGTGCCGAAGAACTGCTGAGGAGCCGGAGTTATGAGGTTATCGTCAAGGAGACGCTAAAAGAAGGGGATGCTACCGAATATTGCGTAGCTGCTTGTGAAGCGAAGGTTGATCTGGTTGTATCGATCGGCGGAGATGGAACACTTCATGAAACGATCAATGGTCTGTCCGGTCAGGTACACCAGCCGAAGCTAGGGATTATCCCCCTTGGGACGGTGAATGATTTTGCCCGCGCGCTGCAGATCCCGCTGACACCCGAAGAAGCCATACGAACACTGGCCTCCACCCGGGTACAGAGGGTAGATGTAGGGAAATTAAACGGCCGGTTGTTCGTCAATGTGGTCGCTGCCGGGCCTCTGGCTGAATCGCTGTCCTCCGTGACCTCGGATGACAAATCCCGACTCGGCACTCTGGCCTATTTCAAAGAAGGCATCAAAGAACTGGCAGGCACTGCCTCCCATCACCCGCTCACCATACAGCATGACGACAAGACCTGGGAAGGCGAGACGCCACTGTTCCTTGCTGCACTGACTAATTCCGTCGGAGGGTTTGAGAAACTGGCCCCCGATGCTGCTGTCGATGACGGTCTGATCCACTGTTACATTATTAAGGATCTGCATTTCCTTAATACGCTTACGGTCAGTATCTCTGTATTGCTGGGCACGCTCAAGAACCACAAGGACGTGGATTATTTCACCGCCAAAGAAGTAACCGTAAGCTCGGCAGATGTCCTGCGGACGAATGTAGACGGCGAAGAAGGTCCGGCTCTGCCAGTCAAACTAAGCGTACTTCCCCGTCATATTCAGATAGTAGTACCTGAGGAGGAGTAACCGGGCTGAACCTCTTCTCCCTTGCCCCTCTCCGTTACCGTTCTCTTAGTACAGCTGTGGTAGCTTGTCCAGGGTGATCGCGTATTCATGGTGATACGCCCGGTACAGCTCCGCCTTTGTATTCCATTCCTCAGATGCACCGTATTCATTCGACCACGTCATATACCAAGTCCACGGAATTCTGGTCTCGGACAGCTGGGACAGACTCGGGATCACGCCTATTTCTCCAAGTGCCGTGATCTTGGGGGACGGCGTGATCCGGACAAGCTCCTCATATTCCGGACGCTGATCCGTGTGCTCATGCTTAGGCGGGTATAGGTCTCTGGAGATCACATCGGTTACATCATCACCCGGATAACCTTCTGCGAGCGGCGAATTCCACACCCAGATCAGATTGTTCAACTGGTGAATACGGGTGTATCTGTCATACATAATCCGGTACAGCTTCGCCGCAACCTCAGGCCCCTTGGCCCCCCACCAGAACCACGTACCTTCAGACTCATGGAACGGACGCCACAAGATCGGGATTTGTTTGTCACAAAAATCCTTTAAAATACCCGCCATCACATCCATGTCTGATATAAGCGCTTCGTATTCTTCCGTCCCCTCGATAACAGCCTTCGAGGCGTCAAAGGTAGTATTCTCGGCATAAAAACCTTTGGCCCAGCTGCCAAAGGGTGAGAACCAGTGCCACGTAAATGTGACCAATCCTTTGCGGTTCAATGCCCATTCCCATGCATTAGCGAGTGTATTCTTGTTCTCCTCCACTTCCAGCATGCATTCCGGCGTGGTGTTCTCCAAATTGATGTTAGGAGAATACGCCAGCAGCTCAAAGCCGCAAAGGGCAGGCAGCTTGCCAGTCACCTCTTCAATATAACGAAGCTCCTTTTGCACAGTGGTCTGGGTATGTTGTCCCGTAAGAATTCCTTTACCGGAAATATCGCTGAGGTACTTCAAGACTGCCCGGACCTCTTTCGAAGCATTGGGATTGCAGGGGGTGTAGTCCTTTATCGTAGCCATTGCAGGTGATTTCTCCTTTGTTTTGTTATTTTATTGTTATTTCATTGTTATGAATTCATCATAATTTTAATCTGCATCCGCTTACAGGTCAATGTATTAAGATCGCTTATTTGCTATTGCTGCCAAAGAAACTGACTGGTATAGTATGGAATATATAACCAAAGGGCACTGCTTCCCTGGGTAAGCCAGAGACAACCCCGCTGCTTTTGCAGCGGGGTTGTTTATTTTAGATGAAGGGCGGAGGTTCATGTGACAACCCACAAGGATACACGGGTCATATTAACGAAAGAAGATTTAATCACCCAATTCAGGAACTGCGGACTCACCAAAGGACAACATATCTTCGTGCATACTTCGTTAAGCCAACTAGGTTATGTTGTAGGCGGTCCCGAAACCTTCATCCGCTCGCTGCTTGAGATTGTGGGTGAAGAGGGGACCCTGATGATGCCTTCTCAGACCTGGAAGAATCTCGATCCAGAAACCGGCGTCCACTGGGACGCGCCGCCCGAAGGGTGGCCCCTGATCCGGGAGCACTGGCCAGCGTACAACAAAGAGATAACACCAGCTATAGGTATGGGCACTGTGGCTGAAATGTTCCGCAAATGGCCGGGGGCTGTGAGGTCCGATCATCCGGCCCGCTCCGTCGCCGCAGTAGGCAAGTACGCGGAATATCTCACGCAGGACCATGACTTAAGCAATATTTTCGGCTCAGGCTCTCCGCTCGATAAATTGTATCAGTTACATGGTTATGTACTCTTGGCAGGAGTCGGTTATGATAAAAACACCTCTTTGCATCTGGCAGAAACCCGGGCAGACTTCCCCTCCAAGAAGTGGGTACACGAGAGCAGTGCAATCATGGTGGAAGGCCAGCGCAAATGGGTCACCTACAAGACTCTGGCGGTGGATGACAACGATTTTGTCCGGTTAGGAGAAGCATACGACCAAGAAATGAATATACAGATTCACAAAGTCGGGCAGGCTGATATCCGGTTCCTGGAACAGCGTCCTCTAGTCGATTGGGCTACTGCATGGATGGAGAAGAACAGGCTGTAAATACTCAATTGCCATCCTCCGCGACATACTCGCTCAGCTTTCCTTGATAGATCAGCTTCAGCCGGTCGCTCTGCCGGAAATCATCCGGGGTAACGAGCGCGGGCAGCTTGTTCCACAGCTTGATGCCGGAACGCTCTAGAATCTCTGCAACAAACTGCGAACAGAAATAGGAGTTGCTGAATTCAACGGGCTCCTTGAGGGCGATACCAATGACACCCAGCATGTTATAGAGGTATTTCTGGCGGCTGCGGATAAAGATGTGCAGAACCCGCCGCATTTTCTCAACCTCTCGTCCAGATACCTGCAGCTCGTAGATTACACAGGTGGTGTTCGGATACTTGCTGAACGTACCTGTCCGCAGGTCTTCATGCACAAAACCGCCGTTCAGGGGGTTACTTGGATTCTTCCGCCCGAAGCTGTACAGCTCCGTAAGTTCCCGGTTGAAGGAAATAGAGGCGTGATTGTATGGCGCTTTGGTATAACCTTGAATAAGCTTAGTGAACAGTGTGCCTGTATTCGTAAGCAGGATAAAGACCGAATGATCAGCTTCCATGTGCAGTACGTCCCCTTATCGAGTTCCAAAATATTACATGCAACTTGTACTTTTTTATATATTAACATATGATTCCTTTGTTGGAATCCTATCCTGCGACAAGTTGGTGATGGCTTGAACAGCTCGCTTTTTACATTTGTGCTTATCTTTACAGCTTTATCCGTTATTCATTTGCTCTACATATTGGTAAGCAGGCTGCAGAAGGACAAGGATTACACGGGGATTGGCTTCCGCATCAAAACCTGGTGGGGCATGCTTTTCATCTTTTGCCTGGCTACTTTAATTAATCCTGTCGTGTCCCTTCTGTCTCTGATGGCGCTTGCTTTCTTTGCCCTGAAAGAATATTTCTCTATGATCCGTACCCGAAAAGCAGACCGACGGCTGTTCCTGTGGGCTTACTTGTCCATTCCGCTGCAGTTCTACTGGATCTACATAGAGTGGTATGGCATGTTCATCGTCTTCATCCCGGTATATGTCTTCCTGCTCCTGCCGCTGCCCCGGCTTATCAACAAAGGTACACTTGGATTCCTGCGTAGCGTTAGCGCCACCCAGTGGGGGCTGATGCTCATGGTCTTCGGTCTCAGCCACCTGGCCTACTTCCAATTTGCCACACCGGATTATGGCGCGGGGCTGGTGCTGTTCCTGGTAGTGCTCACGCAACTGAATGATGCCGTACATTATCTGGCTTCAATCTATTTCGGCAAGCGTAAGGTCGTTCCGACCGCCAACCCGAATCTGACCTGGGAAGGCTTCGCCTGCGCATTCGTGGCCACGACAGGGGTATCTTACCTGATCTACCCTTACTTCACACCGCTGACCCCGATCTTCGGACTGTTCTCCGGCGTGCTGATCAGTCTGGCCGGTTTCTTCGGTAGCTTAACAGTATCCGTGCTGAAGCGCGATTTGCTCATCGGCGATGATGACAAATTTGCAGCCCTGCAGAAAAGCTACCTCAGCCGTGTGGACAGCCTGGCCTACACTTCACCGGTGTTCTTTCATGTAATCCGTTACTTTTTTGATTTCATGTAGAGGCAAAGGGCGATGTGTACCGGAGTTCTGCCGGAGTATAGCACACAGGCCTGCACCCAATAACAAGAAAAGCGGCCCTTCTCCATCCACCGGAGAAGGGCCGCTTATTGGTATTAGCTGTTATTTAATTTGTAGCTTCACTCGGGGCGTCTGGCGGGGTGCCGCCTTGAGGTGGAGTACCACCATTGCCGCGGTCAGGTCTGGAACCGCCGCCTCCACCGCCGAATCCGCCGCCTCCGCCAGGGCCACGGCCTGTGTTAGCCGTTGTGACGCCTGATTCGTTAAGCCAGGTTACGCTGCTGGAGATGTCGAACGCTACTACCTGGGTACCTCCGCTATACTCTCCCTCAGTGTACAATCCGTCCACTGCAGTACCTGTCGAGGTGCCACCTGTGGAGAGGGTATACGAACCGCCTTGCTTCAGGTCCGGAGAGCTGACCACGACGGAGCGGAAACTCTTGGAGGGTGCAAAGGTCAGGATGGTGTTGCCGTCACTGTCCTGCAGATGAACCAGCGTGCCTGCCTGCTGATCTGCCGTGAAGCTCATGCTGACCGAGTACTGGCTGGAATCCTCTCCCGGCGCCTGGGCCATACCGGCACTGCCTGCAGCGACCAAGAAGCCGCCGGTCATGTCAAAGGTTCCGTCATAATCCAGCGGGCCGTTGCCGTCATTAGTAGGGCCATTTACAATGGCGGTTCCGCCTGTCATCTTAACAGAACCGTTGGAGTCCAGGCCGTCACCGTTGGCGTCAACGGTTATCGTCCCGCCGCTGATGGTAAGCATGTTGCTGCCTGTGCTGGTGAACTCATCCTGCTGCGCGGTCCCCTGTGCAGCATTAGCGTCATTACCTCCAGATACGTTCACCCCGTCATCAGAAGCGACTACGTGGATATCTCCGCCGGCTACCGTAATATTTCCGCCTTCAATGCCTTCATAGCTCTTCGTGATATCAATGGTTCCGCCAGACAAAGAGGTCAGGCTGTTAGCATGAATACCATCATCTCCTGCAGTAATCTTGAATTCACCTTCCGTGATGGATACATTGCCATTGCTGTGCAGCGCATCATCTGCAGAGTTAATCGTGAAGCTGCCGCCATTCACAGTAAGGTCTCCGCCGGATTTCAACCCTTTGGCGCTTGTAGATTCTGTATCAGCCGCTGTGGTTGCCACTGCTGTAGTCACTGATGCAGTAGTTACGGTTGCGGCATCCGTCGCTACTGCAGCTGTAGTCTTCGCCGGAGTAGCATCGGTTGTAGCTGCTGAGGTTCCGTCTACTGCGCCCTGGTCGCCGAAGGCGCCTTTGCCGCCACCCATCCCCATACCGCCCGGACCTTGCTCAGTCTTCACTTCAGCGTTCTCATATCCTCCATTCGTTACGATGTTGAACGTTCCGCCATCGATAACCTCCGCCGTCTCCGACTGAATGCCATCGTTACTTGCCGTAATATCGAAGGTTCCGGCTGCAATCGCCACGAAACCTTTGGCTGTATCCTCGTCATTGGTGGATTTGATGCCGTCGCCTTCTGCCTTGATGGTAATATTGCCATCCTTCACTGCTACCAGATCCTTGCCTACGATTCCGTCATCTGCTGCCGTAATATTCAGGGTGCCGCTCACTATTTTCAGGTCATCTTTGCTGGAAATGCCGTCCTTGTAGCTGCCGCTAATCGTCAGCTCGCCAGTTCCGTTAATGGTCAGATCGGCTTTGCTGAAAATGGCTGCGCTTGGTTCATCCGCGGTCCCGTCAGCGAACACATAGGTCGCCCCGTCCGAGATGCTGTTCTCCGTACCTTCCTGCAGGGTAATCACAACTTTGCCCGCTTCCTTAATGTAGATAGGAGCACTATCGCTATCCTTCAGATCCACACCGTTCAGCACCAGCCGGACAGTTCCTTTGGCCTGCTCGTCTACAACAATCTGTCCGTCACTTAGTGACCCGGCGAGAATATAGGTTCCCGCTTCGGTGATCGTTACCGATCCATCCTTGGCTGTAGCGCCAGCACCTTCGATCTGTGCTGTCGTCCCTACAAGGGTAATACCGGTTGAAGCCTCTGCCGTCCAGGCTGTAGTGGTATCATCTTCGTCATACTCTACCAGATCTGTTGTCTTTACGTTTGCCAGAGCTACAGCAGCAGTGGTTCCACTCTGTGCACTGGTGGTAACGGCTGTGCCGGCCGCCGCGCTGTTCGTGGCATTGGTCGCTGTTCCTGAATTCGTACTGCATGCCGTCATAAGTGCAGCACTCAGCAGCACCATTCCTATCTTGCTTCCTGTTATGAAATTCTTCATAGTTATCATCCCTTCAATTCCTAATATTCCGTAGTGGTAGGACTCATGGTGAGTGACAGATCCAGATTGCCGTTCCGGGTACGGACCGCATCCAGAAGCTCTTTCTGGCTCGTATGCTCATCAATCGTAACGTCGTAGACCAGCTCGTATAAGCTGCCTAGCTCGGTAGTTCTAATCTTTTTCAGGTCATAACGGACATTGAACTTATCGAACACTTCGGCAAAAGCCTCTTCATATCCCAGGTTCTCAGGAATGGTCACCTTCAGCGTCTTCTGCTGCGACTTTCTTGCGCCAAAGCCCGTGCGGTTCAGGATGAACATCAGCACGCAGAGAATAAGAGTGAACAGTATCGCATAGCCGAAGGAACCAACTCCGCAGGCCAGGCCCGAGGCCATGGTGAACAGAACAAAGGTGATGTCCTTCGGATCGCCAGGCGCGCTGCGGAAGCGGATAATCGAGAAGGCCCCGGCAAGACTGAAGGCGCGGGCTACGTTGCTGCCGATCAGCAGAATGATGATCGCCACAATCACCGGCAGCAGGACCATCGTCAGCGTGAAGCTTTGCGAATATCCCCCCGGATTGGTCTTCATATAGGTGAAGCTGATCAGTCCGCCGAGTACAATGGCTATGAAAATGGTTAAAATGGCCTCCGTGAAGGTTAATTCAGTACTCGTTAATGCAGCGGAGAAAATAGAGTCAAGCATATAAGGCACTCTCCCTTTCGATTTTGCTGTCTTTCAGCATTTTTTTATATTCATTGCCGTATTTGGAGAAGCTGGTGCGGTACATCTGGTGCTCCGAGAGCAGGTTGGCCAGCCAGACCGGAATCGTCTTCTCTGCCTTCACTTCCATCAGCCACTGACCTTGCGGCATCAGGAACTCGCCATGTGTACCATGCTCCAGCTTCAGATCATAGCGGCGGCTGCGGATGCCCGTGTCGAAAGTGATGCGGAGATCCCGGTTATTCTTGCAGAAAAGTGCTTTGCGGTCATAGGACAGATACACCTTGGGCATCAGATCGTACCGGGTTAACATGTACTTGATTTCCTCGATGACCTGCTTGTTCATGTAATCTTTGTACTCCGGCTCCACGCCTGTGGCGACGAAATCGTAGGCTTCCTGAAGCTTAAGCGAGGTTCTTCTTTTGTTGACCAGGCCGAACACCTTTTTCTTAATTTCCAGGTATACCCTGGTATCCTGATTCGGAGTGCCGTAGGCTCTTAACCGGAGCTTTTCCTTGTATTTCGGCTTCGCCAGGCTGCTGCGGATCAGAGTATCATGGGCGGTGTCAAAATAGAGATTCGTAATGGAGTAAAATTCATGCTGCTTGTTATAATCGTCCGGCTCCATATATTCCAGCAGATCATGGTAGAGTCTCAGGTAAGCGGCATGATCGAGCAGATATTTGTTCTCGTACCGGTTGAATACCTCAATCGCCATAGGGGTCAGATCCTTTCGTAGTGGAGTGCTGCATGTGCGTCCCGCTTGCTTATGAATGTATCTTAGTCCCGGAACCTTTAATGAATCTTAAATGACTTTACAGTCTTCTGATCTTTTTACACTCCGTTAATAAATAGACCGCCCGGATTAGATTTCTTCATATATAGGCGTTCATCGTATACTGAAATCCGGTTAAGGTTGGTTAAAGGTACTCTTGCTATACTTGCTATAATGACTTAAGTAATCAGCAAACTTTCAATGCAGAGGATGGGCATACCCATGAGAATATTAATAGCGGAAGACGAAGTGCATCTGGCGGAAGCCTTGACTCAAATATTGAAGAAACAGAACTATTCAGTGGACGCGGTACACGATGGAAGATCGGGACTCGACTATGCACAGAGCGGGATCTATGACCTGCTGCTGCTGGATATTATGATGCCGGAAATGGATGGAATCACCGTGCTGAAGAAGCTCCGCAGCGAGGGTATTTCTACGCCAGTGATCATGCTGACTGCCAAAGGAGAGATTACCGATATGGTGACGGGGCTGGATTACGGGGCCGATGATTATATCGCCAAGCCCTTCTCGTCGGAGGAGCTGATGGCCAGAATCCGGGCAGCGCTACGGCGCAAAGGCGAGGTCATCCCGGATGATGCCCTGAAGCTGGGGGATATCGAGCTGAATACGGCGAACCTGCGCCTCTCTGTGAAGGGCAAGGAGATCAAGCTGAATCTGAAGGAGAATGAGCTGCTGGAGCTGCTGATCCTAAGGAAGCAGGCGGTAACCTCGAAGGAACAGATCATCGAGAAGCTGTGGGGCTTCGACTCTGAGGCCGAGCATAACAATGTGGAGGTATATATTTCTTTTCTGCGGAAAAAACTGACCTTCCTGAACTCAGAGGTACGCATTAATACGATTCGAAACGTCGGTTATGTATTAGAGGTGACCAATTGATGTTCGCCAAACTCAGAAACCGGTTCCTGATCGTCAACTTGACCACCATCTCCGTGATGATGCTGATTGCCTTCGCCTCGATCTATGTAATCACGTACCGGAATGTACAGAACGATATTAATATGGATCTGCACCGGATTGCGGACTACCAGCAGAAAGGTCCCGGCAATGAAGGCCGCTCAGGTTTTGGCGAAGGTGGCATGATACCCAAAAACGACGGGCCTATGGACGACGGCACCCAGCCGCCGGAGCGCTCAATTTCCTTCACAGTGAAGACTGATGCGGAAGGAACCCTGATCAGCAAGGAATCCAAATTCACGATGGATGATGAATTCTATACCGCTGCGCTGCAGAAGGCCCTCAGCATGAACAAGGACATCGGCCGCTTCACCCTGGATGACAGCCGGTGGATCTTTACAGTCAAGCATACGGGGGAGGGTTCAACATTCGTCTTCCTGGACATCACGGCCCAGCAAAAAATCCTCACCAATCTGATCTATACCTTCACTGCCGTTGGCCTGCTGATGCTCATTATCCTCTACTTCACCAGCCGTTTCTTCGCTAACCGCTCGATTGCACCGGTCCGGGAAGCTTTTGACAAGCAGAAGCAGTTCATCGCCGATGCCTCCCATGAGCTCAAGACACCGCTGACAATTATCAATACCAATGCCGATGTGCTGCTGTCCAACAGTGACGATACAATCCGCAATCAGGCGAAGTGGCTGCAATATATCAAATCGGAGACAGAACGGATGACCCGGCTGACCAATGATCTGCTATACCTGACAGAGATGGATGATTCCCGGACAAGGATGATCTACAACAGGTTCAATATGAGCGAAGCGGTAGAGAATATCATTTTGACCATGGAAGCCGTAATTTTCGAGAAACACATCTCTTTCGACTATGACATCGAACCGGACCTGACCGTACAGGGCAACAGCGAACAGCTTATGCAGGTGGTCATGATTCTTCTCGACAACGCCGTGAAATACACCAATCCCAAGGGCTCGGTAGCAGTCACGTTAAAAAAACAGAATACCGATGTGCTGCTGTCCGTCTCGAACACCGGGGAAGGCATTGCCGCCGAACATTTGACCCGCATCTTCGACCGCTTCTACCGTACGGATGCCTCCAGAGCACGCAAGCAAGGAGGATATGGTCTCGGCCTCGCCATCGCCAAGTCCATTGTGGATCAGCATAAGGGGAGAATCTACGCGAAGAGTGTGGTGGGAGAGTCTACAGTGTTCTATGTGCAGCTCTCTTAAAAAACAGTCAAGCCGCCATTTATGTTAGATTATATAACACAAAATCAATAAATCGCTTTCAAAAAGCATAATTATTAGTATTTCGAAATTTATATGTTATTATTATTGACATTTCTAGTGTGACTTATTATATTGACAATATAAGATTTCAACGACACAGCATTGTGTCAACGAAGGAACAACGGTTTCTCCCCACAATGCTGTGGCCGGATGGCTTGTTGTACCAGTATTCTTACCACTACTTATAAAGTCAGTCACGATGACGTGGCTGCAATTGGCAACGGGGCCGATTAACACAATCCGCGAGTTCTGCGGGTTCTGTCAGTCGGCCCTTTTTTGTCGATTCACTTACTTGGGGTTTCACTAAAAGGAGGATGTCAACTATGGAAGCAAAGGGTTTTCGCAAGGCGGGGCATGCCCCGAGTTTGTTCTCAGCTTTTTTGTACTTTGATGTAAGCTTTATGATCTGGGTACTCTGCGGAGCTCTGTCGCTCTACATTACCAAGGACTTCGGACTTTCGGATACCCAAAAAGCGGCCATGGTCGCCATCCCCATCCTCGGCGGATCGATCTTCCGGATTCCAATGGGCATCCTGGCTGACCGCATCGGCAGTAAAAAAGCAGGCCTGCTCGGGATGTTCCTCACCATTATTCCTCTTCTGTGGGGCTGGCTAGGCGGAACCAGCCTGCTGCAGATTCATATGATCGGATTCCTGCTCGGTTTTGCAGGTGCAAGCTTTGCCGTATCACTCTCCCTTGCAAGCCGCTGGTACCCTCCGCAATATCAGGGGCTGGCGATGGGTATTGCCGGCGCAGGGAACAGCGGAACCGCACTGGCTACCTTTTTCGGACCCCAGATCGCCCAGGCTTACGGATGGCATAGTGTGTTCGGGATCGCGCTGATTCCTCTGGTAATCGTTATGATTGTCTTTGCTATATTGGCTAAAGATGCCCCGAATGCCCCTGCGCCCAAACCGCTCAAGAATTACCTTAGCGTCTTCAAGCATGCAGATACCTGGTGGTTCTCCATGTTCTACGCGATTACCTTCGGCGGGTTTGTCGGATTTGCTAACTATGCGAGTATTTTCTTCTACGATGTGTACGGCGACGGCGTACATGCTGGCGGACTGACCAAAATCCAGGTGGGCTACCTGGTCACCATCACAGTCATCGCGGGCAGCTTCTTCCGGCCCTTAGGCGGCTGGATCGCGGACCGGATTGGCGGCATGCGCCTGCTTCTAGTTTTGTACAGTGTCATTTCGGTATGTGCCTTCGCCATTGCGTCTATGCCAAGTTCATTCCTGGTGATGCTGCTCTATACCAGCGTAATGATGGCCTGCCTCGGGATGGGGAACGGCTCGGTCTTTCAGATCATCCCCCAGCGTTTCTCCAGTGAGATCGGTGTCATTACCGGAATTGTCGGTGCTGCCGGAGGTCTTGGCGGATATTTGCTCCCAACGTACATCCTGGGCCCGCTGAAGCAGTCCACAGGCTCACAGGTTACCGGATTTCTGGTGGTCGGCTCTATCGTGCTCCTTACCACCCTTATCTTTTACGCTGTAACCAGATCCTGGAGAAAATCCTGGGCGAAGGCGGAATCCGGGGTTAATTTCTAAGCAGCTTGTACAGAAACCTTCGAGGCGGTGAACTCACATGACAACTGGCAAAGTTAAAAGCGTCTGTCCATACTGCGGGGTTGGCTGCGGGATCGTACTCGAAGTATCGGATAACCGAGTGGTCAAAATCACCGGGGACAAGGAGCATCCGGCCAACTACGGCCGGTTATGCACCAAAGGCAGCACGGCCGCAGCTGCGCTTACGGAATCCGGCCGGATGGAATATGCATATAGCCGCCCGTCCCGGGGAGCCGAACCTATGAAAATGGAGATCAATGCTGCTATCCGCGACACCGCGCAGCGGTTGCGCAGCATTCTGGAGGAGCACGGTCCGGATGCCCTCTCCGTCTATGTATCGGGCCAAATGTCGCTGGAGGCCCAGTACCTGATTAACAAGCTGGCCAAAGGCTTCATCCGGACGCCGAATATCGAGTCCAATTCACGTCTGTGTATGGCAGGCGCCGGCAACGGCTATAAGCTCTCCCTGGGAGCGGATGGGCCTCCGGGATCTTATCAGGATATGGATCAAACAGATTTGTTCTTCGTAATTGGTGCCAATATGGCCGATTGCCATCCGATTCTGTTCCTGCGGATGATGGACCGGGTGAAGAACGGCGCCAAGCTGATTGTCGTGGATCCCCGGCGGACGGCTACTGCGGAGAAGGCAGATCTGTTCATGCAGATCAAACCCGGAACGGATCTTGCCCTGTTGAACGGCCTGCTGCATCTGCTTGTGAAGAACGGACATACAGACCCGGCCTTTATCGCCCGATTCACTTCGGGTTTTGAAAGTATGGAAGCATTCCTGGAAGACTATCCCCCAGATGTCGTCTCCGAAATCACAGGTATTCCGGAAGCGGATATCCGCCAGGCAGCTGAATGGATCGGTGAGGCCCCGGAGTGGCTGTCCTGCTGGACCATGGGTCTCAACCAGAGCATTCACGGCACCTGGCATACGAATGCTATCTGCAATCTGCACCTGGCTACAGGAGCCATCTGCCGTCCTGGCAGCGGCCCCTTCTCCCTCACCGGACAGCCCAATGCCATGGGCGGCCGGGAGATGGGCTACATGGGGCCGGGCTTGCCCGGGCAGCGTTCTCTGCTGTCGGAAGCCGACCGCAGCTTCATAGAGAACCTGTGGGAGATTCCAAAGGGGATGCTTCGAACCGATGCCAGCGGCGGCACCATCTCCATGTTCGAAAGCATGATCGCCGGCCAGATCAAAGCCTGCTGGATTATCTGCACCAATCCGGTGGCTACCGTTCCCAACCGCAAGAAGGTCATCGCCGCCCTGGAAGCGGCGGAGCTGGTCATTACCCAGGACAGCTTCCTGGATACCGAGACCAACCGGTATGCGGACATCCTGCTTCCCGGGGCCTTATGGGCCGAGGGTGAAGGCGTGATGATCAACTCAGAGCGCAATCTGACTCTGATGCAGCAAGCTGTTAAGCCGCCCGGAGAGGCCATGCCGGACTGGCAGCTTATCGCCAGGGTCGCCGCTGAAATGGGCTATGCTGAAGCTTTCTCCTACTCTTCTTCGGAAGAGGTTTATGCAGAAATTCAACAAGCCTGGAATCCGAAGACAGGATACGACCTGCGCGGCGCTACTTATGCACGGTTGCGGGAAACCCCCGTGCAGTGGCCTAGTGCTCCGGATCAGCCCAACGACCGGAATCCGATCCGGTATTTGAACCGCCAAGTCCGCACTGCGGTAAGCGAGCTACCAGAGGACAATGCTCCGGATATCGTGTTCGCGACAGAAAGCGGGAAAGCTGTTTTCTGGGCACGTCCGTATATGCCCCCTGCTGAGATGCCGGACAGCGAGTATCCCTTTGTCCTGAATTCCGGCCGCCTGCAGCACCAATGGCATACGCTCACGAAGACAGGCAAAGTGCCGAAGCTCAACAAATTAAACCCGGGTCCCTTTGTAGAAATCCACCCGGAAGATGCTGCGGTGCTGGGAATTAAAGACCGGGAGCCGGTAGAGCTCCGTTCCCGGCGGGGCCTGGCCATTCTCCCGGCAGTCCTTTCTGACCGTGTGCGCCCAGGCAACTGCTTCGCCCCTTTTCACTGGAATGATGTCTTTGGTTCCCAGTTGGCTGTCAATGACGTCACCAACGATGCCATCGATCCGCTGTCCTTACAGCCCGAGTTGAAATTTTGCTCTGTGTCGCTGGTCAAGGCTGCGGATCAGTCTGCCGGGGATGTGCATGCGCCGGCGATGGACAGCAATCCGACTTCCTCTACAGTCAGCGCTGAGATTGCCCGCCCGAAGGAGGCCGTAACTATGAAGCAGCTCGACACGCTTGCGGGCATGTTTGGCATTGAAGCCCGGACTGCAGTTACTCTGGATAGCCATGAACAGGCTTATCTATCCGGCTTCATCACTAGCCTGCGCACCGATGCCGGGCAATCCGCCGCGGGGATTCCGGTCCTGCCGCCCACTGCGCCGTTTGAGCAGAAGACCCGTTACTTTGTAGACGGTCTTCTGGCGGGGATGTTCTCCCGAACTTCGGTTCCCGGTGCGGATGCTTACTCCAGGCATGAACCTTTTTCAGACCAAGTATCTTCAGAGACTCCCCCGTTCCCGGGCAGCACTATAACAACCAAACTTCCGGTGACCATCCTCTGGGCCTCGCAGACCGGGAATGCCGAAGGTGCGGCCATTGACTGCGCTAGGAAGCTACAGCAAGCCGGTTATGATGTACGGCTCGTCAATATGAATCAATACTCCGTAAGCGAACTGTCTAAGAACCGGTTTGCCCTGTTCATCGCCAGCACCTTTGGAGCCGGAGATCCTCCGGACAATGGAGAAAGCTTCTTCCAATCCCTCAAGGCAGAGAATGCCCCGCAGCTTCAGGATCTCCATTATGCCGTGCTCGCTTTCGGGGACTCCAATTACGATCTCTTTTGCGGCTTCGGGCGGAATCTGGATACCCGTCTCACGGAGCTTGGTGCGCAGCGGTTGCTTGACTGTGCACATTGCGATACAGACTTCCAAGAGCAGGTGGATGCATGGACGAATGACATCTCAGCACTGCTGAGCGGATATACAGGCAGCCTTGAGTCTAGTGTCCCAACCGGAGCAAGCGTGAATCCATCCGATCCGGTCACCGTATCCGTCCCGGTTGCCCCAAGCCAGGAACTACTTGGATATCACCGGAACCACCCGGTACCTTCACGGCTACTGTTCAAGCAGACTCTGAATAAGGCCGGATCCCAAAAAGAAACCCGCCACTACGCCTTCGATCTTACGCCATCCGGATTACAGTTCGAAGCAGGCGATGCTCTGGGGGTATGGCCAGCCAATTGTCCTGATCTGGTCCGCGATCTGCTTCATACGCTGGGCATTGAACCTGCTACTCCTGTACTGGTGAAAGGCAAGGGAGAACTGACGGCGACCGAAGCCCTGCTCCGTCATTTCGAGATTGCGCGGGTCACTCCGGATATGCTCCGGTTCATCCGGGACCGCGCCCGAGATGCCCGGTTAAGCAAGCTGCTCGACAGTGAGAACCCAGCGGATCTCAAGCAATGGCTGTGGGGCCGTCAACTAATCGATGTGCTGCAGGAATTTCCGTTTTCTCTCAGCGCACAGGAACTTTTGGAACAGCTCAAGCCCTTGCAGCCGCGCCTCTATTCGATTTCTTCCAGCCCGAGGGCCAATGCGAAAGAGGTTCATATTACAGTGTCCACCGTTCGCTATGAGAATAACGGTAACGCCCGCAAGGGTGTATGCTCCACATTTCTCGCGGACCTCGCTACAGAGGATACGGAAATTCCGATTTTCATTCAGAAGAATGCCCATTTCCGTCCACCGGCTAATCCGAATGTCCCAATGATTATGGTCGGCCCAGGTACAGGTATTGCTCCGTTCCGAGGCTTCCTGCAAGAGCGCAAAGCGTCCGGGGCCAAGGGCATGAATTGGCTAATCTTCGGGGAACAGCGGGAAGAGAGTGACTTCTATTTCCGCGACGAGCTTGAAGTTCTCCAGAAGGAAGGCTTGCTGCACCGGCTGGATACCGCCTTTTCACGCGATCAGGCTGACAAAATCTATGTACAGCACCGCATCCTTGAGCATGGGGCCGAACTCTGGGCCTGGCTTCAGGAAGGCGCACATTTCTATGTATGCGGAGATGCCCAACAGATGGCTAAGGAAGTAGATGCCGCACTAAAGACAGTGATTCAGCAGCACGGCGGTATGACTGCAGACGAGGCGAATGATTACGTACAAGAAATGTCATTAAGCAAGCGGTATGCGCGGGATGTCTATTAAGCAGACTATGGATCGGCTCAGTCATTTTTTCTTGAGCCACGAGGGCTGTGGCCGGGGCTGAGTACAGTGCTATTACCTTCACCATGCCAAAACGGGTAAGAATGTTAATGTTAGACCAAATAGCGGGAAATCCGCCCTCTAATTCCGAGAGAACCAAGCTTTTGAGGCGAATAGAGGGAAATCCCCCCTTTATTTTTATCCGTTAGCCCGTTTGGTGACACAAAGAGCGATATTAGCGGGAGGATTTCCCTTTATTCCAATCATAGTGAGGAATTCACAGAAAATAGCGGGAGCTTTTCCTCCTATAGTTCCTCCTATAGAACGTGTACTTCATAATGTTAGGCCGATCATTGAATGCTTGATATTCACGCCGGTTCCACAATGATCATTATTCATTCTCAAGTTCATCTTAAACAGTGTTATGTTCCGAGATACAACGATGCATAAAATTGTCCGGCAACGATCAACCTACAGGTTAGCGTCCTTGCGGCGCGCTAATCACAGGAGGCGATCTACGAATGGCAAAGCCGGATAACCGGTCAGACAATGTTGAGCATTTACAGCAGAGCATTCAGCACACCATGCAGAACCTGCATGAAGCTGAAGACTACTTAAACGAATTTTCTTCTGAGATCAGCAGCAAAGAACGTGAACAGATCGAAGCCAAGAACGAACGCCGTAAAGAAAGCATTAAAGGCTTCCGTGAGGAAGTTAAGGACGAAGCCGCGCATTCCGAAGAGTAGTTATAGTTAACGGCACTTCAAGCAAAACGGCGGGTCACCCGGATTATTCCGGGCGGAACCGCCGTTTTGCTTGAAGTAATGTTTCTAAAATCCCTCCAAAACCACTTTGCCAACCGTTCTCCCCGTTTCCAGCATGGCATGTGCTTTGCGCAGATTCTCCGCATTGATCGGTGTGAGCGTCTCACTGGTCGTCGTCCGAATCACCCCTTCGTCGACGAGATGCGCCACCTCATTCAACAGCTTGTGCTGCTCAATCATGTCCGGCGTCTGGTAGGTGGAACGGGTGAACATCAATTCCCAGGCAAACGTAACGCTTTTATTCTTAAGCAAGGTCAAATTTAGTAATTCATCTGTCTCCACGATCGAGCATATCTTACCTTGTGGCGCGATTGCCTCTGCCATGTTCGCCCAGTGCTTCTCGGTGCTGTTCAAGCAGAGTATATAATCCACCTGATCAAATCCTACAGCCTTCAATTGCGGCACGAACGCCTCGAAATGGTTGATGATATGGTCCGCCCCAAGCCCCTTCGCCCAGTTCACGGATTCCGGCCGGGATGCGGTGCCAATGACCGTCAGACCAGAGTACTTCGCCAATTGTATAGCAATCGATCCAACGCCGCCCGCTGCTCCGATAATCAAAAGCGTCTTACCTGCATTGTCTTCCTTGTTCCGGGAGACAGCCAGCCGGTCGTACAAGCTTTCCCAGGCGGTGATTGAGGTTAACGGCAAAGCCGCAGCCTGCGCAAAGTCCAGCGTCGACGGTTTCTTGCCAACAATCCGTTCATCCACCAGATGATACTCGCTGTTCCCACCGGGACGTACAATGCTACCGGCATAGTACACTTCGTCACCAGGACGGAACAAGGTGGATTCCGGACCCACCTGTTCAACCACCCCCGCAACATCCCAGCCCAGCACCTTCGGTACGCTCTCCTCACGGTTTTTGGGTGAACGGACTTTATAGTCTACAGGATTCACGGAGACCGCTTGTACCCTCACCAGCAGATCCCGGCCTTCTGGGCTCGGCTTGTCCAATTCCACGTCGATCAGGCTCTCCGGATTCTCAATGGGCAAATATTTATACAGGCCTACGGCTTTCATGGTTTCCTTAGTCATTATCATTCTCTCCTTTGAATGGGGTTACGTTCTAATGCTTACCCTGGCAGTTTAATGTATACACAACATTTCCGGAAGTACGCACATTATTGTGATCTAGTATCAAAACGTATACTGTATATTCCCGTCTGGGATATCTATTTTATTAAATCTAAAAAAGCAGGTAGAGTTATAGCATGTCGCTGTAATCTGATATAATTTCCAATCTAGCCCATACGTCTGCACTTGGTGACAGCGACGCTGGAATTCCCCGTTCTAAATACAAAAAAAAAGAAAAACCCGAAAGTGGGGTTTTCTTGATACTTCATATGCAGGGACCTGTACCCTTGCCCCCATTATCTGTCCAGTTCCAGCTGTGTGGACTCTAATCTTCTGAAAAAATCGATTTTTTGATCGACTTTTTCTAACCTCAGATCCAGTTCCTTCCTTTGCTCGATAACAGTCTCGCGATAACTTTCTATAAATTCTCTTCTTGCCGTTATGGTTGAGACCCCGCCCTTGTTCATGGCCATTATCTTCTGAATTTCCCGTACAGGCATTCCCATTGCCCGAAAATAATGTAAAGCATTAAACCATACAATATCAGCTTGGGAATACAGGCGATATCCATTACCATCCCGTTCTATCCCGCCAATTAATCCGATTTGTTCATAATACCGCAGGGTGTGGACGCTTAATCCCGTAATTTCAGCAACTTGCTTGCTCGAAAATTTATTCTCCATACTTTTATTGTAGCATGCGTTTTAGCCCTATTGCTATCGAGTGCACTCTATACTTTATCATTTCAATTGCAAGTATTATTTTCATTTAGGAGGAATGCTCTATGCGTGTTTTTGTGACCGGAGCAACGGGTTTTATCGGTTCTGCAGTCGTCCCTGAACTCATCGCCGCAGGGCATCAGGTCGTCGGACTCGCCCGGACCGACAAAGCTGCCACGGCATTATTGGCGGCTGGTGCGGAAGTGCATCACGGCGGACTGGACGACCTTGAGAGTCTTCGCAGCGGCGCCGCCACAGCAGACGGCGTTATTCATCTTGCTTTTAAGCACGACTTCTCGGATTACGCCGGAGCTATCGCCTCCGATCTCCGCGCCGTCGAGACCATCGGAGCAGCCCTTGAAGGCTCCGGCAAGCCGCTTGTCATCACCTCGGGAACATTGATCCTCTCCATGCTGCTCCCGCCAGGCCAGACCGGAACAGAAGAAGCTGCAGCCCGGGCCGAATTGCCCCGGGGCGGTTCCGAGTGCTTGGCTATGGCACTGGCTGAGCGCGGAGTCCGGACTTCAGTAGTCCGTCTCTCGCCATCTGTACATGGAGAGGGTGATAAGGGCTTCGTCCATGCACTGATTGCTATTGCCCGTGACAAGGGGGTCTCTGCCTACATCGGCGACGGAGCGAATTGCTGGCCAGCAGTGCATCGGCTGGATGCGGCGCGGCTCTTCCGGCTCGCGCTGGAAGATGCCCCGGCAGGATCACGCCTGCACGGGGCCGGTGAGGAAGGGGTGCCCTTCCGTGACATCGCCGGCGTCATCGGCCGCCACCTGAACTTGCCCGTGGTCAGTATCCCGCGCGAAGAGGCAGACGCTCACTTTGGATTTCTCGGCGCCCTTGCCGGGCGCGATAATCCAACATCGAGCTTACTTACCCGAGAACGCCTGAACTGGCGGCCGGAACATCCAGGACTGATCACCGATCTTGAGAAAGGCCACTATTTCAACAATTGAATAACTTTCAACTTTCTTAAACAGAGATTTGGATAAAACAGCGGCAGTCTGGGAGCTATCTTTCGCCTCCTGGACTGCCGCTGTTCCTGCTATTAAGACTCACCAAATCCAATATTCCCTAATCTTTCACTCATATTGTTCAGCACGCCTTCTGCCTAGGCTTCACCGTTACTCAGCCTATCCCGCATCTCGGTATACGCTTCCGGGGTGCCGACATCATCAATCGTGCCCTCCGTATAGTAGGCCCGCATCTCCTGGCGGGAGTGCAGCCACTCGGGAAAATAACTCGGCGCATCCGGGTTGCCCCCTTCGGCGAGATAATGGGCGAATAGCGGCAGCGTGGAACGCTTATAGAGATAGAGGGCAAAGACACCAATGTTCGTACGGGGTGATTGCGGCTTTTCTTCCAAAGAAAGAACCCGCCCCTCCGCATCCAGCTCAGCAACGCCAACACTGCGAAGCTCCTGGATATCGTCCACCGTCCGGACCAGAATACAGTCTTTGTCTACCTGATGAAAATAATTCAGATAGCCCTCGAGGCCAAATCCGAGCACATTGTCACCCGCCAGAACCAGCAGGTCCTCTGACAAATGTTCCCGTTCGATGACATACTGGATATCGCCAACCGCTCCTAACCGTCCTTCGGGTAAAGAAGTGCCGTCATTCAGAATACGAATCGGCTTCGTCCCCCTATACTTGAGATGCCACTGCTCAAAAGCACGGAAGAAGCGATCATTCGTTACAATCTGAATCTCCGTGACTTCCTCCAGAACCTCCAGACGATCAATCAACAAATCCAGAATCGTCCGGCTTCCCTGAACCGGCAGCAGCGGCTTCGGCGTATCTTTCGTTAACGGATAGAGACGGGTCGCATACCCCGCAGCCAAGATCAATGCTATCATCCCTGTTCGCTCCCCTGTCCTAGAAATGTCCCTCTACTATATACCACCGGAGACGTCCAGCCAAGCTATCCGCTGCTGCATTTCACCTTTACGAGTGGATACCTGCTCAGCGCTATGCGCGCGAACGATACGCCACACCATCCATCTGTACCTTGAGCCCATCCGGCCCGCCGACATGCGCGAACTCTGTGGAGATCGTCTTCCGGGCAGGGTACTTTCCTTGGAATCTGCGCTTGAACACCTGCTCCATCACCGGAATATCCCACACATCCCGCAGCAAAATATCGACCTTCACGACATCCGCAAGCGTCAGCCCCACCCGCTGCAGCCGGCCACTCATATCATTCAGCGCGCCTTCCACCTGCTCCTCCACGGTTCCCCCCACATTGCCTACACAGAAGCTGAGAAATACAAAATCCCCCGCCTCCACCACTTCAGAATACGCATACTCCTCATTCACATCATGTCTAACAATCTCTCCCATACCTATGCTCGTCTCCTTATTATTTCAAGATACGTTCATTATAGGAGGACAAACCGGACAGCTGTGTGTCGTGGTTTTGGGGGATTTACCTCTCAACAGTTGCTAATAATTCTCTCCCCGATAATACCGCTCCAGCTTATGCTCCAGATGAACGAGCTGAGCTTTTTTCTGTTCAATTTCGTCCAATAGAGCTTGCTTCTGCTCCTCAATGAGCCTGGTTCTCTCCGGCAGGGTAGAGATTCCAACTTTGACCATGTCGTGGTACTTCTTGATCTCCTCTATACTCATTCCCGTTTCGCGCAGACATTTCAGAAAGATCAGCCAGCCAATCTCGTCGTCGGTATACAGGCGATTGTTTTGCTCGTTGCGGACTACTGGCTCGAGAAGACCTTTTCGTTCATAAAAGCGAATCGCGCCAATATTTATCCCTACTTTTTTGGCAACTTGTCCAATCGTAAAAATTGTTGCTCACATCCTCACTTTTAGTGTTGACCTACACTAAGTGTAGCATAGTAAGCTACGAATTATTAATAGAACCTCACTCACAGAAAGAAGGATGAAGATGACAAAAACAGCGTTTGTAACAGGTGCCAATAAAGGGATTGGCTTGGAAGTCGCAAGACAGCTTGGTGTAGCGGGCTGGAAGGTATTGCTTGGGGCACGCAGTCTCGAACGGGGGAAATCCGCAGCTGCTGAATTAACCAGTCAAGGGCTGGACGTGGAGTTCTTGCCCATTGATATGACGAATCTGGACAGCATTGAGCAAGCAGCCGTTACCATTCGCAACAACTATTCTGATGTGACGCTTATCATTAACAATGCCGGCATGCCGGGGGCATTCTCCAGTTCATTCAGCGATACCCGGGAGGAGCATTTGCGGAACGCTTTTGAGGTGAATTTCTTCGGAACCTTCCGCTTGAATCAACTTCTTTTCCCTCTAATAAAAGAAAATGAAGGAACGATTGTGAATGTCTCTACCGATATGGCGTCCCTTCATTTCATGCAGAATTCGGAGTACGCGCTGAATGCATTTGACTACAATTCCTCTAAAACTGCAAACAATGCGATGACTGTAGCCATGGCCCTAGAGCTCAAAAACAGCAAAGCCCAGGTATTTGCAGTAACCCCCGGCTTCACGAAGACGGATCTGAATGGGAATGCCGAAGGCGGGAAATCCAAAGAGGCCGGGGCGGCCATTATTGTCGGCTATGCCACGGATGGCAAGCGTCATAACGGAGAGTTTTTGGATGCGAACGGGGTTTATGCGTGGTAATGCTGGTAATGTGCGTGCTGTAACCTGCTCGGCTATTAAGGCCCACAATCAACAAAAAAGGCTCCGTTATTGGAGCCTTAGGCCTTAACAATCTATAACTCTCCCCTAGCTGAAGCGTTCTCCCAACATTCAATATGATCCAGACCTTGAATACTATCTTTTACAAAAACCGGGTCTTTTCCGGCCTGTTTCTGCCGCTTGTAATCCTGAAGGGCTGCAAAGGCTACTTTGGATAAAAGAAGGATGGCGATCAAGTTAACTACCACCATGAGCCCCATAAATAAGTCAGCCAAATCCCATACCAGTTGAACCTTGGCAACCGCCCCGAATAGAATCATCGCAAGCACACTGTATCTGTAGAATATGACTACTGATTTCTTTGAGTTTAAGAACTCTATATTGGTTTCTCCGTAATAATAATTCCCAATTAACGTACTGAACGCAAACAGGAATACCATGACAGCCAGAGAACCAGAGGCCCAAGAACCGATATGTTCGCTTAGTGCAGCTTGCGTAAGCTTGATGCCATCCAGCCCAGGCTGCTTATACGCATCGGATAGCAAAATAATGAAAGCGGTACTCGAACAAATAAGCAACGTGTCTGTAAGCACACCGAATGCTTGCATAAGCCCTTGTTTTACAGGATGACTTGTCGTTGCCGTTGCTGCAGCATTCGGCGCACTTCCCATTCCCGCTTCGTTCGAGAACAAACCGCGCTTCACCCCCTGCAGAATCACCGCCCCAAGAGACCCTCCTACGACTTGCTCAAATCCGAACGCACCCTTCACAATAAGCGCCAGGACTTCCGGCATTTTTGTAATGTTAATCAGCACAATGCATAAGGCAACGGCGATATAGATCACGGCCATGAAAACTACAATATATTCGGACAATTTAGCAATACGTTTGATGCCGCCAAAGATAATACTGGCAAACGCAACCGCCATTAGAAGTCCAACAACCAGACGATTGGTGCCGAATGAATTTTCAAAAGCAACGGTAATCGTGTTGGACTGAACCGCATTAAAGACGAGGCCGAAGGACAACGTGATCAGCACGGCAAATAATGATCCCATCCAGCGTTTCTTCAAGCCTTGTTCCATATAATAAGCAGGACCACCGCGAAATCCTGTTTGATCCCTTACTTTATACACCTGCGCTAAGGTACTCTCAATAAAGCTGGATGCGGAACCAATAAGTGCAATTACCCACATCCAGAAGACCGCACCCGGCCCGCCCAAAGCAATGGCAATCGCAATTCCTGTAATATTGCCTGTCCCCACCCTGGCTGCCATGCTGATACAGAATGCCTGGAATGATGAGATGCTGTTGGTAGACTTCGCATTCGACTCTCTTAGCACAACAAACATTTCTTTGAACATGCCAAATTGTACAAATCTCGATCGAATGGTGAAATACAAACCACAACCGATCAGAAGAACAATCAGAAGCTTAGACCAAAGAAAATCGTTTGTTAGACCGATACCCTCTAATACTTGTTGCATGTAAATCCGCCTCTCATCCTTTTATGCCGACACCTCTGCTGCTTATCCCTCTCTGACCATAGTATTTTCAAATATAGCAGGCCTAATTTCAAAAGCCAATAAAAAAGTTATGTAACATCCTTCCATATGATCACGTTGTGCACACAA
Source organism: Paenibacillus diazotrophicus (assembly GCF_042610465.1). Taxonomy (NCBI): domain Bacteria; kingdom Bacillati; phylum Bacillota; class Bacilli; order Caryophanales; family Paenibacillaceae; genus Paenibacillus; species Paenibacillus diazotrophicus. The sequence goes on along the minus strand of NZ_JBGJZN010000003.1, from coordinate 181,684 downwards.
GCTGATGGCCTGTCTGAAGGAGATTATTCCTGATCCAGCGGATTCTGCACTCCATCTTCGTAGAAATCGAACACGAGCTGCTGCTGCGTGCCTTTTACCGCATAGAACACATCTGCCAGCGTCTTGCCCTGCTGCTTCTTCTCAAGCTCCGTCTCCAGCCACTCGCGCGTCAGACCGTTCCGCTTCAGATTATCCTCCACCACTACCCCATCCATAATCAGCTCTACAGGAAAAGCCTGCGGATGCAGTACCAATCCCAGGTCCTGCTTAGTTACGGACTGGTAGGCCTCCTTTTTCAGAACAGAGACCTGTCCATTGTCCTCAAGCACTGCATATTCGACCTCTTCGAGATTAAAAATCTCCTTCTCCCTAAGCGCCTGAACCAGCGAATCCAGCGTATAGTGGATCTTGCGCATGTTGGCCTCCATGATCTTTCCGTCCTCGATCAGGACCGTGGGAGAACCGGAGATCCAGCTGCGCAGGCGGCGGCTTTTGAGGGAAATGAAGGAGAGCAGGAACGAGATCGCCGTGATCACAACAATCGACAGGACCAGATACGTTGACTTCAGACTAACATTGAACGCGAGATTCGCCGCCAGGGAGCCAAGTGTAATGCTGATCACGAAATCGTTGGACGTCATATTGGAAAGGGTCTGCTTGCCCAGAATTCGGGGAATGAGCAGCAGCAATCCCACCGATAGAACCGTCCGCATCAGAATCTCTATATAGTTCATTATTCAAGCCTCCTACCCCCATTATTTCCAAAGGGCAGCAAAAGAAACAGGAATGCAAACAAGCCTGCCGGAGGCAGGCTGAGAAGGAGTCGTTTGTTCTCTATTTTAATATAGAGATTATTGAACCGACTGCAAATGCTCTTCCAAGCGGTCCCATGTTTCGGTAATGCCTTGTATCATCCCCATATCCATCACTGTTTTGAGCGCTTCGTCAGAGTCATATTTGGAGCGGCTTACCAGCTTCGTCTTTCCGTCATGTTCTTCAAACAGCATCGTAATCAGCGTAGACGGCATGCCTTCGGTTTCGTTGCCTTCGGCATCCGAGAAGTAATCGGTGTAGACAATTTTCTCTCCATCTATGATTTCATGGTAGACGCCTTTGCCCCACGATTCCATTCCGAAGAAGTCCCCCTGCTTCTCATCGACACACTTCATACAGTAATGCCATACTCCGCCCGGACGAAAATCAACGCTGCAGTAAGGGATGGTCCAGCCGCGCGGACCCCACCAATGCTTCAGATGCTCCGCCTCGGAGAACACTTTGAACACTAGCTCGCGGGGTGCATCGAATACATGCTCAAGAATCAGTTCCTGGCCTTCTACTCGGGAAATCATTTGGTTAGACATTCATAATCCCTCCTGAAAGTAATGTTCATTGTCATTCGCGGTCTTTGGATTGCAGCTGACGCAGGTAGTCGTCCAGATTATCGAAGCGTTCACTCCAAATCTTCCGGTAGGCTTCAAGCCAAGCATCCAGTGCCTCCAGCGGCTCCGTGCGCAGCCTGTAGTTCCGCCGGTTGGCCTTAGCCTCTACTTCAACCAGCCCGGCATCCAGCAGAACACGCAGATGCTTCGAGGCCTGGGGCTGACGGAGTTCCAGACGCTCGGCGATATCGCCTACGCTTAGGGGTCCGTCCTTCAACATTTCTACCATCCGCAAGCGGGTGGGTTCGGCTAATGCGCTAAATATTGTCGTTTCCATCATGCAATGTTCCTTTAGTGAATCAGTTTTTACTACCTTGCACTTACAATATACCCGATAAGGAATATTCCTGTCAAGGAATATTAAAGTTTGATTCGAGCCCTTAAGCTGGTTATGCGGCCAAAGGGGATTTATAATAACAGAAACATTAGAATCTTGTTGGTAGAGAGAGAGGAAAAGATGCATGCTCATCCTCCAAATCGTTACGTGGCTGTTCGCACTAGCCGTTCTCCTGTCTGTAATGTGGATCGTTGTGGACACCTGGCGAAACGGAATCTCTCCAATGCCCACTTCAAGAGCTGTACGGCTGGCGGTTGCCAGGGAGGTGAACCGGATTCCCGGCTACGGTACTATTGTGGAGGCAGGATCCGGCTGGGGCACACTGGGTCTGGATATCATCCGCCATTGCCCAGGCAAAAGGCTCATCGGGATCGAGAATTCAAGCCTCCCTTTATGGTTCTCGCAGCTGCTGCCGCTGATATTCGCGCGGCTCCCGCACTCAGGGAACGGCCCGGATCCGCTCCAGGGCAGACTCCGCTTCATCCGGGGCGATATCTACCGGAGCTCCTACGCAGATGCCGATATGGTACTGTGCTATTTATTCCCCGGCGCAATGGAGCGGCTGGCGGAGAAGTTCAGACAGGAGCTGCCGCCCGGCGCGGTGGTAATCAGCATTTTCTTCGCCATGCCGGACATGCAGCCGGTCCGCACAATAACCTGCAGAGATCCGATGCGGACCAAGGTGTATGTGTACTCTTTTTAAATCCAACCAAGGGGGTCTCCCATGATTGACAAGTCCATCACTGAAGGCGTCATCCGCACACGAAGCAAGCTCCGCAAGGATCTGCTAATCTCCATATTTGAAGAGTTCGACGGCGGAATTATGGGCCTGAGTCCTGAGAAACGGGCAGAGAAATACTCGAAAATGTCGCTGAACGCTTTTTCCTTCTACCGGGGCAGCGCGTACTTATTCTATTTCGATACAACCCGCCAGTACTTCCCTTATCATACCCCCGAAGACCGGCCAACCTGGATTCAGGGAGACCTGCACTTCGAGAACTTCGGCGCCATCCGCAGCGAGGACGGAGATAATGTCTATGACGTCAATGATTTCGATGAGGGATATGTCGGTTCGTATCTCTACGATCTCCTGCGTATGGCGGGCAGCATCGCTCTTGTGGGCAGACAGCTCGGATATGGTGAAGCTGAACAGTTAAGCCATATTGAGAGCTTCGTTAAGGCGTATGGAAGGCAGATCCGGCGGTTCGCCCAGGGCAAGGACAACCCCGCCACTTATGTTATGGATGAGGAAACGGCTAAAGGTCCGGTGAAGAAGCTCCTCCGCAAGCTGGAGAACCGCAGACAGGCGCATTTTCTGGAAAAGGTTACGGCCCAGATGCAGACGGGCAGAGTGTTCTTGGAGAATTCCGAGCTGGCTGTTCCCGGGCAAGCCGAACAGACCCTCCTGGAGAGCGCCTGGGCGTTCTACATGCAGACCCTTACTTCCCGCAACCTGGGGGAAGATCATTACCGGATGAAGGACATCGCCGTCAAGCATGGTTCAGGCACCGCCTCCATTGGGCTAGATCGCTATTATGTGCTAATTGAGGGTGGACATGAGCAAGAGGATACAGACGATACTGTTCTTGAGGTAAAAGAGGTTAGGGTGCCGGTGCCAGCCTATTTCATGCCGTATTCCGAGTCCTTCTGGCAGCATTTCGGACATCAGGGGAAAAGGGTCACCGCGACGCAGCAGGCCATGCACCATAAGGCTGACCCATATCTGGGCTTTCTAACGCTTGCGGGAAGGGATTTCTATGTAAGAGAACGGTCGCCGTATAAGAAACGGCTGAAGCTGACTGATATCGGAACTACGGAGGATATGACACGTGTACTCGAGGTAATGGGCAGTCTCACTGCCAAAATGCATGCCCGGGCCGATGCCGATGTGGACCAGGGAATTCTTCCTTATCATAGTGAGGAAGAAATTGCCAAGGCCATGGGGCAGGACCCGGATGCTTTTGCGAGCTATCTCTCCCGGTGGGCCTACGGATATGCCAGCCAGGTGGAGAAGGACTATGGAATGTTCACAGAATGGGTACAAGAACGATTCGGAACGGCGGCTGTGGAGTAATCAATCCAGCTCAGCCCGGGGAAGAGGTCCCGGATCAGCGTCATAGGTTGCCGTTTCCAGGCACATCGATGCCGTTCAGCTTGCGCAGCAGGGCCTCCCGGGCTTCTTCCGTGAAGCTAAGCACACCACCGCGTTCAACAATGCTCCCCTGCCGGACGCGCTCGTCCAGCCAATCCGTTATGAAGGACGGCGCGTAGCCGCCGGTTCCGAATTCGCCGCCAAAGGCAATCATTTTGGAATAGACCTCAAGGTATTCAGCCCGGATCGTTGTCGGGTACGACTTGGTATACAGCCAGAACTGCACATCATACATCAAGGTAGACCGCTCATCAGCATGGAGAGAGAAATGTCCTTTGTCTTCTACAATCTCCGTGCAGATCGTACGGATGATGCCTTCGATATTCTCTATCTCCGTGACATTGCCGCACAGTTCCGCAAGCAGAGGGGAGAAGGCTCCCTGAGCCACCTTCCGCAGATCCTCTTCCTTGTCCTCCACGGACGTATCGAAGACCTCCTCATTCACCAATCCGCGTACAAAGCTCTCGAAGTCTTTGGCCAGAAAAGTAATCTCATAGTCCGCTTCCTGATCCACGTGGATCACTACCGGCTCGCCTTCCGGACCACAGGCCCGGTAATCCAGCATAATCACATCATGCCCTGCGGACGGACAATCGCCGAATACCACCCCAATATCAGGGTAACCCCACTCTTCAATCATGAAGCGGCTGCCAAGTTCCCCGCACAGGGAATAGGTCTTCTCCCGTCCAATGCCCATAATGCCTGTAATGGCCACATGGTCCTCTGCCCAAGAGGTCGCTTCCTCTGTAGGGAAACAGGTATCCCGGGGAATCCCGCCGTTCTGCCGCTTCATCATCCCGATATAAAAAGCCGGCAGCTTATACCCCAGCTCCTGCTCCACAGAGGCAATCAGCTCATCCGTAAGCGGCTCGGATACATACGATTCGCGGGCATATTCGCTATCCTCCCAGAAGACATCGAAGTCGAAAGGTTCCAACGGGGCTCCTCCTGAAGTGCTGCCGGTCTGTGCCGCTGCAAAACGCTGCTGTTCCCGCACTTCCCGTGCCGCCGCAAGGCGGCTCCAGTCCAGAAGCTGCAGAACCGCCTCATCCCCGGGCTCCAGCTCATCTGCAAGCTCAAATTCGCGAACAGCATGATCGTACTGCTTCAGATAATAATAGGCATATCCTGTCCGGTAGTGCCATACCGGGTCCTTCTCTCCTTCCCCGGCAACACTCAGCAGCTGTTCCAGTGCTTCATTGTAACGGTCCAGATTGTTGAGCGCCCTGCCCAGCTGACCGATAATCGTATAGTCTCTATCCGGTTCGGGAATCTCCATGATGCGGTCTACAATGTTGGCAAATTCATTATCTTCATGCCACTGTGTCAGCTGCGCCAGCAAAGCTGCTTCCATGATGCAGATACCTCCTCTCGAATTTTCTCTTCGGGACTATTCCTCTTCCTCGTCAGCATCTGTATCCGCCGGGGCTTCAGCTGCCTCCTTGCGGCTCCATTCCAGGAACTGTACGGTATCTTCATCTTCAGGGTCCAGCTTGTGTGCAATCTCAAATTCCCGGATCGCATCCTTCAGCTGGTCCAGATAATAGTAGGCGTACCCCACACGGAAATGCCACAGCGGGTCTTTTTTGCCCTGGTCCGCCGTTTTCATGAACCATTTCAGCGCTTCTTTGTATCGTCCCAGATTATTCAGAGCTCTCCCCAAGTGGGTAGCCAGCTCGTCATCAATGAGTATCGTCGGCGTTTCTTTGATACGGTCTACGATCTCCTGATACTTGTCCTCCTCATGCCACTTATTTAATTGTGCGATCAATTCTTGTCTCATTCCTTCGGCCTCCTGGTTATCATTTCCTGAGAACTCTATCTTCAATTAACTACTTTATCATTTTTGAATAGGGGTCTGCCACAGAGTAACTTTAGGTAGGAATGGTAATGAGGAAGGTTGTGCCCTTACCCTTTTCACTTTCCACCTCAATGTTCCCTTTAACCTTATTGATCGTGCTGTAGGCCATGAGCATCCCTAGACCTGTTCCTTCTTCTTTGGTGGAATAGTAAGGCTTGCCGAGGCGGGAGATTTCTTCCTTAGTCATGCCGATGCCGGTGTCCTGGATCGTGATCAGGATGTCTGACTTTTTCTCCGAGATATCAATGGTAAGGATGCCCCCGTCTTTTTCCCTCATCGCTTCAATCCCATTCTTGTAAAGGTTGATCAGGCATTGCTGGATTTGGTTCTTGTCATAGCTTTTATTGAGCGTGTTATGGAAAGTGAATCTGACCTCCACCTTGTGGATGCTCGCATAGGGCATAATGATATTCTTTGTGTACTCTGCTTCCGCCTGCATATTGGAAAATACCATATTGTCGGATTGCGGCTTGGCAAAAGAGAGATAATCGCTTACGATCTTCTCCGCCCGGTTCAGCTCCAGCAGCGATAGCTCTACATATTCCTTTTCTTCAGGCGTAATGGACGTTGATTTATTCAGCAGCTGCAAAAAACCACTGGTCACCGTTAGCGGATTTCGGATTTCATGGGATACACTTGCTGCCAGCTCACTAACTACATTCAGGCGCTCCGACTGGAGAATCCGGTCACGGTTCTTGATATTGGTGATAATCTGCTCAATCAATATCATGATGATACTCATGACTACGGCATGCGTGGTCAAGGCATAGACCGTGAGCGTCCAGAATTGCTTGTCCAACCTACCCGTCATCGTCGCCAGAACCATCAGGTAGATTCCCATGGTTAGCGTAGCGATAGCAGCGGCCCAGAGGATGCGGCGGCTGGATGACTGCTTGATAAAGCGTTTACTGAAGTAAGGTACCAGCAGCAGCACCGCGGTTGAGAACAGGAAGGAGGGAATCAGCCCCGCTCCCCCTACATAGAAACGGTAAACATTCATAACTAAATATAATGGAAGCACATTACGGTATCCGCCAAAAAGCGCCACAAGAATAAACGGGATATACCTGAGATCATAGATATATCCCATTTCCAGTCGGATAGGCTTGGCCATACACAGAACCATCGTTACGGCCGACATCATAACAAGCAGCCTGTTATTGTACGGGTACGCTCTATTTTCAAAGAAAATCACTACGATCAAGACCGGGAACAACAAAAATAAGAAATTTAAAAGTAAGGTTTCGAACAAGGTTAACTCCCTCTCAGTTGTCTTACTATATAAGCTGTCTATTCCTATTATAAGGAAAGTTCACCCAATTCCCTATACATTTTTCCTGCAATCATTCGATGAGGAAACAGACAACTGATCATTGACGGTGCGGCAGCAGAAAGGATTGGTTTCGATTATTTTATAATCAGGACAAAATCTCTCGCAGATACCCGGTCAACTCTTGGGCAGCCCGTTCATGGGCCAATACGCCGGGATGGGTTCTTGAACCTACGGTTTCATCCGTGGTATTCGGAAGCTGAAAAACCGACACCCCTCTGTCCCCTGTTGTCTTCATATAGCTGTTGACCGCGCGGTGGATGGACGGCATCATCGGTATGCCCAGCATGCCATAGACCCACACGATCCGGGCCTTATTATTATTGTGCCGGAGTGTACCCAGAAAACGTTCAACCGCCTCCTCAAAGGCCGCTAGATCCTCTTCATTATAGGTTCCGTCTTCATTTAACCGTTGCTTATGCGTAACTCCGGTCGCTTCATCTCTCCATGCCGGGGATTGGAAAGCACCGCCATCATTGGTTCCCAGATTTACTACCACTACATCTGGCTGCCAGTCCTCAAAAGCGTTCACTGAATGCGCCCCTAACGTCTTATTCCTCTCCCCGGTGAGCAGCCCGCACACCTGCTCATAATACCGGGGAATATTGCCATGCGGATTATTATCCCAGCTTGTGAGTACTCCCCAGCCACTCTGGGAGATCACCCGGTAATCCGCATTCAGCGCTTCTGCCGTCATTGCCGTGTAGTTATAGGTTGCGCTGAACCAGGCAGGAATCCAGTCTTCCTCCGTCTTGGCCCCTACTGTTCCCTCACCTGAAGTAATACTGTCACCGATAAACTCAATTTTATAGGGCTTATCTGCAACCGGAAGAAATTCCCCATCTCCCTTCACCGCATGGATCTGCAGGAGGCACGCGGGATCTCCGCTCATGGCTTGGACCTCTTTGACGATCCGCACATTTTTGACAACACTCGCATTCATCCCTCTAAATACACATATCCAGTAGCGCCCTGCGGTCAGCATTTGTCTGCTTACTGGAACTGAATTAATCAGAATGCTGATCCAGGGCTCATACACCTCATAATCCACTTCGACTTCAATCCACAGCTCCGAGCCCTGCACATTGAATTCCACAGCACTCCCCGTCCAAAACAGAGTTAATGGAGCAAGCGCACCGGTTGTTCTGCCATGGACTTTCACATGTGCTACTTCAGACAGCGGCTGTGTCACTAAACGGTCTTGCGTGGTCATTGAATGGCCTCCCATAATTTTCTTTTCCCTTGGATTATATCAATAATTATTTCTCTTCGCTTCAGCCCTCCAGTATGAGAGGATTCTAGAGTACAAGGAAATACACCCTTTGTGTCGAATACCTACACTTTGAAGCAGAACTGCTCACGTTTACGACATTATTGCCAGCAGAGGAGAGGATTAATATGGCCTACACTATCAATAATCTGAAAGATAACAGCAATGTTGTGATCAAGGAACAGCTTGGCGGATTTTCGGTGATTGAGTACAAAGAGGATTTGAGCAGTACTACCTTGGCGGAAGCCCAATCCAACTTCTTCATGAGCAAAAGCAACATGCGTAACAAGCAGCTCATGATTGAGCTGAACAACAGCGAGGTTACGCTTAGCGCCGGAGCCATGCAGTATATGGTCGGGAATATTGAAATGACCTCAGGAGTCAAAGGGGTCGGCGGGCTGATGCGCAATATCGTGTCCAGTGCCGCAACCGGAACCAGTGCAGTCAAACCGCTCTACAAAGGCACGGGGACGATTCTGCTGGAGACCACCTATAAATATCTGTGGCTGATTGATGTCGACAACGATCATATTGTCATTGATGACGGCCTGTTCCTGGCTTGCGAGTCTTCCCTCCAGCTTGCCGTCACCGCGCGTAAGAATCTGTCCTCTGCGGCACTGGGTGGAGAAGGGCTGTTCAATCTGAGCGCCAAAGGCAAAGGGGTTCTGGCTCTGGAAGCACCTATCCCTTCCGAGGAAGCCGTTGTCGTTGAGCTGCAGAACGATGTGCTGAAGGTCGATGGCAACTTTGCCTTAATGTGGTCCAACACTCTGGACTTCACCGTCGAAAAGTCGGGTAAAACCCGTCTCGGCTCCGCCGCCTCCGGCGAGGGACTCGTCAATGTGTACCGGGGAACGGGTACCGTCTGGCTGGCTCCGCTTACCTCATACAGAAACAGCGTGTTTCAGCCGAACACGCCCTGAATAATTTCTCATAATAGCACTTTGTTTATCGAATCAGCACTTCCTTTGTCACCCATGCAGGGAGCCGCTTATGAAGGGCGAATTGTTCATAACAAGACTACCTGAACTGGAGGAATCGAAATGGAAATGCTGAAAACAAAGGATGCCGCAGAGCTGCTGTCCGTTAGCCAGACTACTATTAAGCGCTGGGCTGCCATGTTCCCTGATTTCTTTCCAAAGGACCGGTTTGGACATTATATATTCTCAGAGCAGGAAATTCGCCGGCTCACACATATTAAAGACCGCATCAATCACGGGGAAGCACTGGAATGCCTGAACCTGGATCCCGTTACTGACACCGCGCAGCCCGTGTCACAGCAGGAAAGCCCACTCCCCCGCACACCGGATGTACCTATGGAAGACATGCTGTCACGGATCGATTATATTGAGCGCTCACTAGAACATAAAGCTGACGAGGTGGTCTCGATACAGCTGCTCCAGCAGCGCGGAGAGCTTGAGGACCTGCGTCAAATGATCAAGCAATTGGCAGTCTCTCTGGAAACCATTCAGGAGCAGAGCGGCCCTTCCCTATCCCCGCTCCAAGAGCATCCCGCTGCAGCCGGGAGGATCCAGAATCCGCCGCGGAAGCGCGGGCTGCTGCGCACCTTTTTCTCATTCCTGTAACTCTACATGGCTGCTTGCAGGTCAAACAAAGAACGGTTGATTCCATGGATCATGGATCAACCGTTCTTTGTTGTAGCTGTCTAGAACAGGCTTTTAGCGGCTTCCATTCGTTGCTCTTTGGTTACTCATCAAAAAACCGTTCTCAGATTGTGTTTTCTTGTTATATACTCAATGGACATTCTATTCTTACACTCTGGTCCATCCATATAAAGGAGCATACATCCATGAGCAATATGCATTTCCGGGGACGCTTATATCCGGGTAAATGGTTCGACAAGCTATTGATCCGCAAAAAGATTATGTATGTCTACATTCCGCTGATTATCCTGCCCTTACTTATTCTAGGTTCTGTTTCGTATCGGGTCTATACGGATGCTATCGTCAAAAAAACAGTGAATAGTGTCTCCGACAATTCAACTCTGATTACCACTCTCATGAACAGCATGCTGACCAATACGGAAAGCGCTGCCAATATACTAACTTTGAATCTAAATAAAGTCATTGCCGAGAAATATTCAGAAGACGGCGGGCAGGTATCTAATCTGCAGCTCTACACCCAAATTACCAATCAGTTAAGCTATGCACTGCTGATCTTCCCGGATGTGGATGCAGCAGCCTATATTAGCCGGAGCGGTATGGTCTATGGCTCGAATCTTGAGATGGAAAGAAATGCTGAACAGCTCCGGGGAAGCGATATGCTGAGCACACTAGAGCATTCCCGCGGCTCCAACATTTGGTTCCCGATGGAGCGCCGCAGCTTTTTGGTCGCAAACCCGGATCAACCCGTACTCTCCCTCGGCAAACGGATTGTCAATATCAATACCGGAGAGACACTGGGCTACGTGATTCTGAATGTGCGGGAGGACGCCTTCTCAGCCATCTACCGCAATATCGGCTCCATCCAGGATGAATCCTTCATGATTGTAGACCCCAGCGGTCTGGTGGTCTCTGCACTGGAGGAGAGCCAGGTCTTACAGCCACTTCCCAAGGGTGCTCTAAGCGAATGGGTGATGGGATCAACGGAACAGAATCTGCTGCAGCCTTCCCCCTCAGGGAGGATGCTTCTGATCCGCGCAGATATTACAAAGCTGGGCTGGCAGCTTATCTCCATGGTTCCCTATAATCAGTTGAACGAAGACACCAAAACCATCACCCAGTTGATCTTCCTCATTGGTTTTATCTGCCTGTCCTTTGCAATTCTCGGAGCGGGCATGTTGTCCAATCTGATTGCGAAGCCGATTATCAACCTCTCCCGTCACATGAAGCATGTGAATGAAGGCAATCTGGACCCATACCTGGAGGTCAAGTCCAAGGACGAAATCGGAATTCTTGCCTCTGGATTTAATATGATGATGTACCGGGTTGAAGAGCTGCTGAGCAATATCAGCAAAGAGCAGCGGGAAAAGCGGGAGTACGAGCTCGCTTTGATTCAGGCGCAGATCAAACCTCATTTTTTATACAATACACTGGATGTCATTTATACGCTGTCGGACATGGGAAGAGCACGGGATGTACAACGGACCACGAAGGCACTGGCAGACTTCTACAGGGTAGTCTTGAGCAATGGCCGGGACCAGATCACGTTACAGGAAGAACTGAACAGCGTTCGGGATTATCTATCTATTCAACAGATCCGGTATTCCGATGTGTTCAATTTTAAAATCGAGGTCGCCCCGGATATTCTACCATGCATCATTCCTAAGCTTACCCTTCAGCCGCTTGTTGAGAATGCGATTTATCACGGACTTAAGACCAAGGGCTCCTTCGGTGAACTCGTAATCAATGGATATAGGGAAGAAAATAAAGTAATCTTGAAGATTACAGATGATGGCGTGGGGATGCCCGAAGAACGGCTGCACGCACTGGAAACCGCTATGAAAGGCCAGGAAAAGCCTGTTGGCTATGGAATAAGCAGTGTCCACGAAAGAATACGGCTGTATTTTGGCTATGAATATGGATTGCACATTACAAGTATACCGGGACAAGGGACAGAGATTGCTGTGAATCTCCCTTATCCGGGCAGAGCAGGAGAGTAATACACATGCAAACAGTAATGATCGTAGACGACGAGAGTATTTTCCGTGAATATTTACGCGGAGCGCTGGATTGGGACACCCTGGGTTTCGAGATTTCGGTCGAAGCGAGGAATGGAGTGGAGGCACTGGAGCTCTGTGCAGCACATCCGGTTGATATTGCGCTGATTGATATTACTATGCCGTTCATGGACGGATTGGAGCTTACCCGGAATCTGAAGAAGCAATACCCTGATATGAGCATCGTGCTCATTACGGGACATAATGAATTTGAATATGCGCGGACAGCACTCAAGCTGGGGGTAGAGGATTATATTCTGAAGCCCTTTTCCAAGGACGAGCTGATGCTGACCCTGCTCAAGCTGCAGCAGGAGCACCGGAAGGTCCAACAGGAGAATCTAACGTATAAGGAGAACCAGCAGCTTGTGAAGGAGAGCTTCCTGAATCAGCTCATCAGCGGAGACTGCATCTTAACCCATGAGGAAATTATAGCGCGCCTTGGGCAGTACAACATTCACATTCAGAGCCCGGTTTTTGTGGTTGCATGCATTGAAATAGACTATATTGACCGGAAATGGGAGAAAGTAAGCGAACGGCTCCTGATGAAATATGCGGTTACGAACATCCTTAACGAAACCCTGGATGACAGCTGGAAACATTATATCTTCAATGGTCCCGAAGGACGGATTGTGGGGCTGATTGAGCATGTGGACCATCATACTCAAATCGCATCTTATCTGGACGGGTACAGAAGACTCGGGGAACTAATTAAGAAATACCTGAATTTCACGATTACGATTGGGATTGGCCGCAGTAAGGAAGGGTTCAAAGATATTCACGATTCCTACAAGGAAGCGCTTGTGGCGCTGCAGAACAAGTTCGTCCTCGGCCATGACCGTGTGATCACTTATGAATCGGTGGCCGCCGAAGTCGGTAAGCAGGCTTTTTACCCCGTAGAGGTTAACGAAAAGCTGCTGATCCAGCTTCGGATGCGAAATTCGGAAGGGGTGCAGCACATACTGGACGGTGTGTTTGACTCCATTCGTGATAAACGGCTGTCGATTGAGCATGTGTATGTCATTTGCATTGGTCTGATAGCGGTGAATCTCGCCTATATCACAGAATCGGGGCATCCGGTTGAAGAGTGCTTCGGAGAGAATTTTTTTCCCTACAATGAAATCCGCAAGTTTGAATCGCTGGATATGACCTTTGAATGGATTAAAGAATTGTTCCATAAGGCCATCCGGTATACGGGCCAGTATAAAAATACAAGAGCCGCCAAAATCGCACAGTCGGCCAAAGCCTATATAGAGCAATGTTATCCCGATCCCGAGCTCCAGCTGGAGCAAGTCGCTCAGCATGTATTTATTAATGCCAGTTATCTAAGGGCTGTATTCAAAAAAGAGTTCGGCATGACACTGAGCGATTACATTACACAGTACCGCATGAAACAAGCTAAGGAACTGCTGAACCGGGGTGGACAGCGCTTATCGGATATCGCCGAGAGTGTCGGTTTTAGCGATGCTGGCTACTTCAGCAAAAGCTTCAAGAAATTCTACGGCTATTCCCCCAGCGAATACGAAAAAAATCGGACGTAGGTTTTTTTCTGCGCGGATTTTACCAGAAGCACTCAGTTTTTGCCTTATCATCGGGGCCTGCTCTAACTATACTTAAGTCAGAAAACAACATTGAAGGGGGTCACCCGAATGAAGAAAATCGCAACAGCTCTAGCGGGCTTAAGCTTGGTATTTGTAAGCGCATGCGGATCAGCGGGCAACAACAACACAGATAAAGCAGCAGACGCAGCCAATGGAGCAAATGCTGAAGCCACTGCTGTAACAGAAACTGCAAAGGCTGACACAGCAAAGGCAGTCAAACTTCGCATTTATGCTCAATATTCTGATGATGACACGAAGCTTCCTTATGATTATGCTGTCGCTGAACTTAAGAAAGAGATGCCAAATGTCGAACTGGAACTCGAGATCCAAGCTCAGGATGATGGGCAAAAGCTCAAAACCTACGCCGCAACCGGAAATCTTCCGGATATTTACCAGGCGGGCACGGACATTATTAATACATTCAAGAAATCCGGCAACATTCTAGAGCTGGATCCATACGCCGATCTATATGATTTTAAAAGCAAAATGTACCCAAGTACGATGAACACGCTAATCAGTGAAGACGGTCATATCTATGCCTATCCTTATGCTGGTAACGAATTCATGCTCCTATACTACAACAAAGAGCTGTTCGAGAAAAACAACGTTAAAGTTCCAACCACCTATGATGAGCTGATGACAGCTGTTGAAACCTTTAACAAAGCGGGAATTACTCCGCTGTCCCTGTTCGCCAAAGAGAAATGGCCAACCGTTGCACTCTATGATGTGTTCGCCACCCGCGCAGAGCCCCAAGGCATTCTGAAGCTTCAAAGCGGAGAGGCATCCCCGAGCGATCCGGCCTACAAGCAAGCAACTGAAGAATTATACAAGCTGATCCAGGCCGGTCTGCTGCCTAAAGGCGCAACCAACCTGAACTTCGATCAAGCGGCATCTTTGTTCTATGAAGGCAAAGCAGCAATGTTCCTGAACGGACAATGGGAAATCGCTACTTCCACAGAGAAGCTTGGAGACAAGGTAGGCTGGATGTACTTCCCGGGTGTTGACGCAGCTTCCTATGAGAAGAACAAATATGCTTTTGTAGGTGGAGGAAATCCTGGAGGATATGCAGTTAATCCGGATACCAAGGATCCTGAGCTGGCAGCCAAAGTTGCAGCTTTCATGTCCTTGAAATATGCCGAATTCAAGTACACCGAACGCGGAAATCCGCTGGTAGCCACCAAAGTGGATAAGCCTATTGTTAAAGAATACCCACCAATGATGAAGCAGCTGTCCGAAGACATTTCCAAGATCACCAGTACTACTGCCTTCGATTGGGGTCTGTCTGATGCTAAATTCAAAGCTGCCATTGAAGATGCAACCCAAGTATTGATGACCGGCGGCTACAGTGTTGATCAATTCATTAAAGATGTATCCAAAGCAGTACCAACCGCCAAATAAGCAGCCAAAGCCTGAATGGGACTCACCTGAGCTTATAACCGGGTGGGTCCTGGCTTTTTCTTCAAAGCTATGGATTGTGCAGCTACCAGCAAGGGATGTGAAGAGATGAAGAAATTTTTAGGGAACAAGATGGCAATTGCTTTATTTACACTGCCTGCGCTCCTATTGTATACAGTCATGGTGTTCTACCCGATCATGCAGACTTTCTTTCGCAGCTTATATGAATGGGACGGCTTAACGGCAGGTACTTTCATTTGGTTTGACAACTACAAGAATTTATTTGACGACAGTGTGTTCTATACCTCACTCTACAATGGGCTGATCTTTGCAGCGATCATTACGGTTACTCAGATCGGTATTGCCTCTATTCTGGCTTTTGTTATCGCTGATGGTGTGGTTAAGGGCCGCCGCCTGCTTAGAATCAGTTATTTCATCCCCGTTGTGCTATCGATTACCGTGGTCTGTCAATTATGGCTGTCGATCTATAACGGACAATATGGACTCATGAACAAACTGTTTGAGCTCCTGGGCATCCATTATCAACAAGACTGGCTGTCGAGCAGCAAGTCTGCCATCTTCGCCATTGCCTTTGTTAATGCCTGGCAGTACATGGGCTATCATTTTGCTCTGATCCTTGCGGGAGTAAGATCCGTACCCGAGCAATATATGGAAGCCGCCCGTATTGACGGTGCCACTAAACTGCAGGCCATCCGCAAAATCATGATTCCAATGATGGCTGAAACCTACAAGTTCTGTCTGGTCTTCGCAGTAACAGGGGGACTGAACGCTTTTGCAAACATGTATATTATGACCGGTGGTGGACCAGGAACTTCAACCTATACACTTACCTATTTGATGTATCGTTCCGCTTTCCGTGTAGGAGAGTTCGGTTATGGAAGTGCGGCTGCGGCTATGCTGGTCATTGAATGCCTGCTTGCAACACTAATCATCAACCGTCTGGTTGCCAGAGAACGAATCACTTATTAAAGGAAGTGTCCAATATGGCCTGGCTTATTAAGAAGGTGCGCAAAAACAACCTGCCCGTCACAGGCTTTATGTGGCTGTATGCAATCTTGTCGGTTTACCCGTTGATCTGGATGATTTTTTACTCGCTAAAAAATAATGACGAGATCTTCGTAACCAATCCCTTTGGATTCCCGACTCATCTGAGATTTGAAAATTATTCGAATGCCTGGTCCAAATACAATGTGCCGGTGTACTTCATGAATAGTGTAATCGTGGCAGGAGCCACTGTTATTGGAGCGATCATTCTGTCCGTCATGTTCTCCTATGCGGCGGCCCGGTTGCAATGGCGGCTGCGCGGCATCGCCCATACCTACATTATGATAGGCATGTTCATCCCTATCCAGGTTATTATGATCCCGCTCGCTATTCTCGTCAGAGATTTCCATCTCGCCAATACTTATGGTGCGCTGATTGTGCCGTATATCGCATTTAACCTGTCTTTTACCTCCATAGTATTCTATGGATTCTTCCGCAGTATTCCGAACGAACTGGAAGAGTCGGCGTGCATTGACGGAGCTTCGATCTACCGGACATTCTTTAGTATCATGCTGCCGATTATCAAACCGGCACTCGCCACGATGGTCATCTTTATCTTCCTGAACTCCTGGAACGAATTCACGATGGCTGTCATCCTGATTACCAAAGAAAGCCTGAAGACGTTGCCGCTGGGTCTGCTATTTTTCCAAGGTCAATTCACAACAGACTGGGGCGCGATGGGAGCAGCTATGACCATTGCCAGCTTACCTACGGTCTTGATCTACATGCTGTTCAGCGAGCAAGTCGAAAATGCACTTACTGTTGGATCAGCAGTTAAAGGTTAATATCTTCAACAACAAAAAGGTATCCTTCACAGGATGCCTTTTTTGTTGTCCCCTTAATCCTTATCAAATCTTTATAAACGGCTCCTATAATGAGGTCAAATGATATACGTAACCCATTTGAGGAGGAACACCCATGTCAATGAAGTTAAGATGGAACCGTAGGGTAATCACTCTATTATCAGCGCTGCTGGTGCTGTTGCCCAGCCAGAGCGCTCTAGCAGGGGATGCACCACAGGCCGTTTCGAAGCCGCTGGCCTATGCACACGAGATCAAGTCACTCCGCGGAGAGGATTATAGCGATTTGGCCTTTTTAAAGCCGCTGCTGGCAGGTAAAACGGTAGTCAGTCTGGGGGAGAACTTTCACCGGGTAGCCGAATATGCAAGTATGAAGACCAAAATGATTAAGTATCTGCACGAAGAGCTTGGATTTGATGTCATTGCCTTTGAATCAGGCCTGGGCGATGCCGAATTCATCAACAACCAGGCCGGTCAATTGACTGCCACCCAGATGATGATGTATTCCGTCCTGCCCGTCTGGCATTCCAAGGAGACGCTTGAGCTGTTCAACTATATCAAGAAGTCACACAAGACAGACAAACCGCTGGAATTGGCCGGTTTTGACAACCAGTTTACTTCGCCTATGTTAACCTACGGTGTGAGAGACTTTATCTCCACCCAGGATAAGGAGTACGGGAAGGCCTTTGAGCATTTTGATCTACAGGCAATTACCGACTTCTATGAGGTCATGAACCAATATGGCTTGAAACCGGAGAGTAAAGAGTATAAGCAGGGGATGGAACAAGTAAACCAGCGCAATGTACCAGAATATGAAAAGTATATCCAGTTCATCCAAGACCGGCGGCAGCAGTTGGCGGCGGCCTATCCCAATGATCCTTATCTCGTCGATGTTGTGCTGAAATCACTGGAGGATCGTGTGCAATTTTTGCAGAGTGGCATGATTGTGAATGTGCAGGAATCCTATGAGATGCGCGACCGGGCTATGGCCGAGCATGTGGAGTGGCTGATGAAGGTCAGATATCCAGGCAAGAAAATCATATTGTGGGCACATAACGACCACCTTGCCAAGAACACCTCTGACATCCGGGTGCTGGAGGGCGGTAAATGGGTGGGCAGCTTCAAGAGCATGGGAGAACTGCTGCACCAAAAGCTCAAAGATAAGATGTACGTGGTCGGCTTCTTTATGAACAGGGGCAAGACGGTTTCCATCACAACAATGAAGCCATTTTCAATTAACCCCATGCCAAAGGGCAGCCTGGAGTATACCATTATGAAGTCTGGTTATACAAATACTTTTGTCGACCTGTCCCACCACACCAAGGCGAAGGCTGCCAACAGTTGGATGTTCAAGCCGATATATGCTGCGGAAGACGGAATGACAAGCGAGGTCATTGCTCCAATGTCGATGAAGTTTGTACCGAAGGAGCAGTTCGATGGTCTGATGGTTATCGACCAGGTTCACCCTCCGACTCCTGCGTATTAGAAGAACGAAAGATCGACATCCTGGCAAAAAGAAAAGGTCATCCTTCAGCACTTTTTTCTGCTTGAAGGATGACCTTATAATACAGTCTACATGAATTGATTATTCAATAGATTCTAATAGTGTTTTAATTTCCAAGTTCGTTTGAAGTGCATGTAAAACAATTGTTAAAGCTTCTGCACGAGAAGAGGGTCTATTAGGCGCAAATTCTCCATTGCCTTCTCCACTAATGATGCCAATCTTTGCAGCTTTCTCAATTTGATCCTTGTTCCATGTACCATCAATATCTGAGAACGCAGATGCTGCAGCAACCTCTACATTATTAATGTTAACAATTTTAGAGATGATAGAAATAATCTCAGCACGGCTAATTTCTTTGTTTGGTTTAAATGTACCATCTGCGTATCCAGAAACAATTCCTTTATCAGTCAAAGCATGAATTGAGCCTGCAGCCCAATGACCGGAGATATCAGATAATGTGTTCCCAGTACCGCTACCGGAAATATCAAATACTTTTGCAATAATCGTAGCAAACTCCGCACGAGTAATTTTTGCGTTAGGTTGGAAGGTACCATCTGCATATCCATTAATTACTCCCAATTTAACGAAGATGTTAACTGTTGAACCGGCCCAATGAGAGGCAGTGTCCTTGAATTGGACCTTAGTAGGATTAGCGTTGGTTTCCTCTAATTTCTTATTAAGACTGGTTAATACTTTTTCAGCTTGGACAACCTTGCCATCAAACGTCACTTCTGGTGTCGCTGTTGGTGTTGCTGTCGGAACTACTGTTGGTACTGGTGTTGCTGTTGCTGTTGGTGTTGCTGTTGCTGTTGGTGTTGCTGTTGCTGCCGGAACCGGTACTGTTGGTTCCGGTGTTGGTGTTGCTGTTGGTGGAGTTCCCGGGGTTTCAGGATTTCCCGGAGTTTCAGGGTTTCCTGGGGTTCCCGGAGTTTCCGTCCCTGGATCCGGCTCCATTCCCTTGGCAAAGCTTAAGTAGAAATCATCGAGGGTTCCCCATGCGCCGCCATCAGCTTTGATATTGGCTCCGATGGTAAGCTTACCATCGGTAACAAGGATATTCCCAATTTCAGGATTATTCCATTGCGCCCACCCGTTAACCCCGGTGTCAGCCTTCACTTCTTGTGTACCAGTTACGGCGAAGAGATTCATCTCGGGATTAACAGCATCTCCCCCCTGAATGAACATGGAAAGATTGTAATATCCCGGCTTAAGCCCGTAGACGGTCTGCACTACACTGAAGTTAACTTTGCTTGCGGAGTAGAAATGAAGCGAATAATTACCTGTTTTCGCATCTGAAACCTTGTTCTGATAGTTCGTATGAGGTGTGCTTCCCTCTCCGTACGTAATCTTCCACATGCTTCTGTCGGTATTCTCAAAGCTTGCGTTAACGATGAAATTCTCTTTTTTAATTTCAAGAAGAGCCTTCACCGCATGCCCGCCTTCTCCGGTCCCGCCGATTACATAGCTGCCCGCACCCTGGCTAACGGCCTGATTAACCGCGGCTTGGTCCCATGTAACCTGCATCTTCCCGGTACTTCCATCATTGTAAGTAACACTTACCACAGTCGGTAAATCAATAGGTTCTCCGGCAATCGCAGTCACCGAGACATCCTGGATTTTATCAATGGCCAGTGGAGCAACGGCTCCTGTATCCACATATTTGAATACATTCAGCGATGAGAGAGGATGTCCGCTGAAATCAAATAATGCCTGGTTGTCGACCGCACTCCCGCCATACCATACTCCTGCATCTTTGGGATCATATTCCTTCGCATAGCTGGCAGCCCAACCTGAACCGTACTTTTCCCACAGCAGTTTATTCTGCTCAAGGTTTGCTTTCGGACCTACCGGAAGCCATGCAGGCTCCCAATAAAAGACACCAATTCCCTTAGTACCGACATTTGATACTGCCTCAATAACATTTCTGACCGAGGTGGCCTGACCTTGAACGCTAATAGGATAGTCTAGGGTCTGTCCGGAGCTCTGCGGCGCAGTGTTTCCATGCCCATCTCCATCCTCAGCGGTATACGCATACGAGGTTTCGGCTACCATTACTTCTTTGTTATAATTATCGGCAACCTGCTTCAGCACGGATGTCAGATTGCTTAATGTGCCATGCCAGAATGGATAATATGAACTCGCAAACACATCATAGTCTACATTATTGTTCTTCAGTGTTTGTGCATAGGATGCATATTTGCCCGCCGACTCCGGGTTCGTAAAATGCAGTGCGATCCGGATAGTAGGATCGACTTCTCTGATCGCTTTGCTGCCCGCGTTGAATAATGCACTCATCTTCACCCAATCGGATTCACCGACGAATTGTCCGTTGGTTTCATTACCTACCTGCACCATGCCAACATTAATCCCTTCATTGAGCAGGGCTTGCAGGCTTCCTTTGGTATAGGTGTACAATGCCGTCTTCTTGTCATCAAAACTTAAGTTTGCCCATGCCTTGGGCGTGTGCTGCTTGCCCGGGTCTGCCCAAAAGTCGGAATAATGGAAGTCCACCAGCAGCTTCATTCCATTCGCAGTGGCTCTTTTGCCGATTTCAATGGCAGTTGCCAGATCGTTATTACCGCCGCCATACCCATTTCCTGTTGAATCAAAAGGATCATTCCATATCCGTACCCGAACATAGTTCACTCCGGCTTCATGTACCGTTGTAAAAATATCCTGGACAGCACCAGCCTCATTGTAAAACTTGACCCCGCTGTTCTCCAAGGCAATGATGCTGGAGATATCCACGCCCTTAATAAAATCGGTCCGGAGTCCTTCCACCTTCTTCACAAAAATATCTGCCGCTACCGGCACGCTCGTCTGCTTCAGCGCAAAGCTGTCCAAATATCCCCATGCTTTGGCTGCGCCGCTGATATTCGCCCCGATCACAAGGTTCGAGGTATCCTGAGCCAATGTGAACTTCAGACTCACTGTGCCCCAGGCATTATAGCCGGTAGTGGCAGCCAAAGCTGATTTCCCATTTCCCGCAAATAATTCAACGTTACCTGCTTCCAATCCAGCGCCGCCCATCGATTTGACCGATAATTCATAACTTCCCGCCGGAAGAGACATGAGGGTCTGCTTCACCGTAATTACCTGGTTTGCAGGCGCTGTATCTTTAATCCAGTATTTGAATGCATAATTCCCTTGATCTGGTTTGATCCATGCATCACTAGAATATGCAAACTGGCTAGTCGTTACCTGATTCTTATCTGTTGCTTCTACACTCCATGAGTGATCGGTCCCGAAGTCCGTTTCGAAACCGCCATTCACGATATACGGACTACCCGAGGCTGCAGCTTTTGCCGCCCCCATCTGGAATGAAAATGAACTGAACATCAACAATACTGCCATTACCACAGATATACCCTTTACTCTAGTCCTCATGTTCTGATCACCTTTCTGCGCGTGTCTTTCGATGCTGATGAGTACTCCATCTTTGCGTAAGCACTTACATATAACTATATCAATGGATAAAATATTAGGTAACGGATGAAAAGATAACATTTTGTATGCTTAAGCAAGCATTTTGAACTTTTGCACGCATTCTCCCTCAGATGCCATTCCAAGCGCAACGCAAAAAGCCGCCTCCCGGTAAGGCCGGAAAACGGCTTTCTCTCACTCACTAAGACTCCATTCCATTCTCAATGCGCTGCATGAACTCTTCAACGGCGCTGTAACCGAGCTGCTTCAGATACCAGTTATTGGCCGCTGCTTCGATCAAGCCTGCCACATCGCGCCCCGGCTGAAGCTGAACTTCAATATGCGGAATCTGGACACCGAGGTACTCCGTGAACTGGGGCACCAGCTCCAGGTCGTTGTTGAGCGAATTCTCCCGCCATGGGCTCAGCTCAATATCGAGCACAATACGTGTCTCGTCCTGAAAGGCTTTGCGTCCATATTGGCGCACCACATTGATCAGGCCAATGCTGCGCAGCGCGAGGAATTCGCGCGTGGTCTCATTGTGTGTCCCGAGAAGCGTGGACGGACCCAGCTTCTTGAGCACCACAATATCATCTGCCACGAACCGGTGTCCTCTGCCGATGAGCGTGTGGGCGGTCTCGCTTTTGCCAATCCCGGACTTGCCTCTGAGCAGAATACCGATTCCTGATACATTCACACATACCCCATGGATCGATACCTCCGGCGCCAGCGCCTTCACCAGATAACTGTCCAGCTTGGCAATGAACTCCGTTGTGATATCGCTTGTCCGCAGTAGCGGAATTCCCTCCTGGTCACAGAAGAGAGTCAGGTAGGGGATCTCCTGCTGGCCCGAGGTCACGATAAAACACGGTGGATGATACTTCACGATATTCCCGATATGCAGCATGCGTTCTTCTACGCTTAGCGTCAATAAATAGTTGATTTCCTTACGGCCGAGCACCTGCACCCGCTCCATAGGAAAAAAATCAAAATAACCAACAAACTCCAGTCCCGGTCTATGCGTCCGTGGACGGCTGATCTCGCGGTCCATACGGCTGGAACCCGCCAGCACTTCCAAATGGAACTTCTCCGTAAGACCTTGAACAGTGATAGACTTCATTATGGTTCTCCTCCTGCGGTTAGGATGTATCCAGGATAAGCCTGTCATTAATCCTTTGCTTCCGGTTTATATTCAACGATTCAAGGGAGTATTCCTGCATGTAAATTGTAAGTTAAACCGCGGCTGGTTGGTATAATAAAATCTGATGTGGATATGCCGTTACCCCTACCTGCCTTTTACATATTTTAAAATAGGGTATAGATGCATACAGATAAGGGAGTGATGGAATGAAAGCTGGCTTAGGAAATTCTATAAAAAAACAGGGAGCATACCGTCAAGAAAACGAAATACAGCTACATTGCCAATTTGGATGATGATGGTTATTCTGCTTCCAGAAAACCAATGCCGACGTAATTGGAAAGCGAGCACATTATATGTAGTAAAAAACTGCTATTGCTTAAGGCTTTACGATTTATTCAGCAAGCAATCCAACTTTCTGGCGATTCGCAGGAGAAATATAAGCAAAAGCTAAACATACACACCCAGGAAATAGAGAAGCAGATCTGTCCGGGTAACCGGCAGATCTACTTCTTTTGCAGGACTATATTCATCAATCTGCTTTATGAGATACGCTTACGCTTCCGGGTGTATCTATTTTTTTTCAGAATGATCTGTTTGATCACATATCTACTCTTTCTTCTCACCGGCCGTAATTTTTTCCGTCTCAGCCGCAGCACCTTTCTCTTTCGGTACTTAATCAGCCTTGCCCGCTTGATAGAACGGTATCTGGCGCGGATCATTCTTCTTCTTCTCAGTCTGCGTATTAGCCGCAACGTTCTGCGGCGTTTTCGTCTGTGCCGTTTCACAGGAGTATCTGCGGGCGGCGCGGGCACTTCAGGGACCGGTATATCCAGAACTGTAGTTTCTGGAAGCTGAATTTCTGCAGCGGGCGGTTCAGCCGGGAGCTGAAATTCTGTAGCGGGTTCAGCCGGGATATCCGCCGGCGCCGGCTCGGAAACCGGCACTGGTGTGAACTCTCTAGCCCATGGAGTCATGGCAAGGTAATTATTGTATATCGGTGCATTGGGTGAATCTATATCCCACCATTTGTTGTCCCCGGCGAAATGAACAATTTTATTCTCTAAATCGAGCTCACTATGAGCAAACGTATTGAAACGCTGATCCATTTGCAAATAGTTGGAGCTATAAACAGCATTCAGAACATCCTGGTCAGGCATGGTCATCGTGGGGAAATTACGCAGAAAATCAAGCATTTGGCCATACCAGTTCTCTTTACCACGGATATTGTTCAGATGAAACAGAATGACCCCTGAGTTAAAATACAGCTCCGCACTTAACCCCATTGAGGTGAAGTACTCCAACAAATTTTCGCCCTGATCCAGTACTGCGCCCAAATAACGTTCTCCCAGGTCGATGCTCCATAATTCATTAATATCCATGTTAACTAAAATGTCGCAGTCGAGATAAATAACCCTGTCAGCCTGAATAATTATCGGAAGCAACAAACGGTACATACTGGCCATTGTCCAGTAGTCGATTTTATGCACACCAGCTGCAACTTCTTGCATATCCTCAGGAATTGTAACATGATAAAAAAAGATGTTGTGATGAAATGCATCCACCAATTGAATAAGCTTTAACTTGTTTTCTTCGCTTAGGGAATCATCATGCACAATGTGCACATTGATCATTTGCTGGGTGTTGAAAAAAACTGATGCAAGAACAACACCCGCATGCTCCGTATAGCTCCCGTCTTTATCGTTAATCGTTAAAACCAAATCAACCATTATCAAGGATCACCTACCTTTAAAGTATCTTTTTGCACAGTTGCCTGATGCATTCGACTACTTTAAGTGTATGTTTCCCCCCATGACTAGATTGGACTATTCCCTAGTACAGCTGCAATTTATTTTGAATCGTTCTGCGAATCCGCTTGAACTCTTGTGACGGATGCACGATCGCCCAGAATATAGCGGGCCGGCCGCTCCTGAATTTCTTGTTCAGCCAGATGAACATATGATCCAAAAACACTTCCTTCCGCATGAACATGGGACAATTCCACCTGATCAATTAAAATACTATTGGTTAGAACGCAATCTTGGACCACGCTATTCGGGCCAATATACACATAAGGTCCAACAACACTGTTCGTTACCCTTGCGGTCGGATCAATCCTAACCGGAGGAATCAACTGAGCAGATATGTGAATATCAGATGGGTTCATAAAGTTCTGTGGATCTTGATTCATCTTGTATCGGTTCGCTTCAAGCCATCGTTCGTGAGTCCCAATATCAAAAAACGGTGCCGTCGTAATGCTGTATGCAACATGCTTGCCCTCTGAGATTAACACCTGGATGGCGTCCGTCATCTCGTATTCTCCACGTGGGGAGGGCATCAGTCTATCTATTACCGGCCAGATAGCTTCAGTAATAGCATATGCGCCGACAATAGCCAGATTGGATTGAGGGTTGCAGGGCTTCTCTTCCAGATTGACAATTTGTCCATCATTGACAACGGCAACACCAAATTGACTAGGGTCCTTAACCTGTTGCAACAGGATCGAGGCCGCAGCCTTACCCGCGTCCAATGACCGGATGAATGGCAATAGATCACCTTCATACAAATTATCGCCAAGCATCAATAAAAAAGGGGAATCCGCCACAAAAGACCGCGCGCTTTTGACCGCATCCGCCAGTCCCTTTGCTTCTTGTTGCAGAAGAAAGGTTAACGAAGCATTCCACCGCTCCCCATCGCCGATCGTTTGCCGGATCTCTCCTTGCAAATGGTTCACTACGATTCCAATCTCGGTTATTCCGGCCGCAACAAGTTTCTCAATGATTGAAACAAGAATATACTTCCCGTTAACGGGTAACATGCACTTTGATTTGGTATACGTCGAAGGCTGAAGTCTAGTTCCTCGGCCGGCGCACAAGATTATTCCTTTCATAAACATACCTCCTTATAACAATATCTGCCACTCGGTTTAAATGAGCTCTTCATATTTTATGCACAAGCTATGAAGGAGCTTGGGTATATGTTAAGCAACAAAAACCTATTGAATCGGCAGATATACGATCGTATGAAAGGAGATTACTAGTTCCGATAAGTTCACATCGCAAACACCCGATTCCGCGTGAATTGGGAATCGGGTGTTCGCTGACTCATTCAAGAATGATACAGAATACCGGGAAATCGTCTATGAAGTAAATGCATGAGTCTGTGTCTCATATTCGCCCGCTTCATTCGTAAGGCCAAGAGACCGGTCTGTTAAGGTATGAATATCTTGAATCAGTTTGGGGTTCTCCAATAAGCGGGTGCCATAAGAAGGAACCATCTCTTTTATTTTCGCTTCCCACGACTTGATCTGCTGCGGGAAACATTTGGTGAGGACTTCAAGCATGACAGAAACAGCGGTAGATGCACCGGGAGACGCCCCCAATAGTGCTGCTATCGACCCATCGGCACTGCTTATCACTTCTGTACCAAATTGCAGTGTTCCTTTGCCGGCTGCGGTATCCTTAATAATCTGCACACGCTGGCCTGCCACCACCAACTCCCAATCCTCACTCTTGGCGTCCGGAACAAACTCCCGTAAAGCTTCAATCCGCTGCTCCTTCGATAACATCACCTGTCCAATGAGGTACTTGGTCAATTGAAGGTTTTTGGCCCCTGCTGCCAGCATCGTTGTCAGATTACCCGGCTTAACAGATGTGATCAGGTCAAACATCGAACCGGTTTTGAGGAACTTTGGCGAGAAGCCTGCAAACGGTCCAAAGAACAGGGATTCCTTATTATCGATCACTCTCGTGTCCAGATGCGGAACGGACATTGGGGGAGCTCCTACCGCAGCTTTTCCGTACACTTTGGCATGATGCTTCGCTACAATGTCCGGCTTCTGGCACACCATGAACAGTCCGCTCACCGGAAATCCACCAATTCCTTTCCCTTCCGGGATGCCGGACTTCTGCAGCAAGTGCAGGCTTCCTCCCCCGCCGCCGATAAAGACAAATTTGGCAGAATGATGCGAAGTGGTCCCGTCACCAAGATTCCGCACCTTCAACTCCCATGACCCGTCACGGGCACGAGTAATATCATCCACATTATGTCTGTACCGGATCTCCGTCTGATTCTTCTGCAGGTGGTCAAACAACATGCGTGTTAAGGCACCGAAGTTCACATCTGTACCTGATTCGATCCGGGTTGCCGCTATAGGTTGTGTTACTGTTCTGTCTTTCATCATTAGCGGAATCCAATTCATCAGCTGATCCGGGTCATCGGAGAATTCCATCCCCTGGAACAGCGGATTTTTCGAAAGCGCTTCATATCTTTTTTTCAAAAAAGCAACATCGGTTTTCCCTTGGACAAAGCTCATATGCGGCACAGCCACAATGAAATCCCGCGGGTTGTGTATCCGTTTGCTATTTACAAGATAAGACCAGAATTGCTTGGAGAACTGATACTCTTCATTTACCTTTATAGCTTTGCTGATATCGATCGATCCATCCGGCTCCTCTACGGTGTAATTCAACTCGCACAGTGAAGAATGCCCTGTTCCCGCATTATTCCATTCGTTAGAGCTCTCTTCACCTGCGCCTGCCAGCCGCTCAAATACGGTTATGGACCAGTCCGGCGCTAATTCTTTCAGCATTGAACCTAACGTCGCACTCATGATTCCGGCACCAATTAAAATAACATCTGTTTTTGTTTGTTGGTTGCTCATGTTTACCGTCCTTCTAACCTACGATTTGCAGGAAGATTCAGGCGCTCCTGCTTAGGCGCTATAACAGGCTAGGGCGCGACTTCGTCACACACCTTTTCTGGATCAATAATGACCTGATCTTAGTGTATCACTATTACCCATAAATTTTAATATTTATCTAGTTTTTTATACAAACATAGTGAAGCCCTTAAGCTTGGGGAGGAGGTGTGTTATATTTGAAACATGTCCACGAACAGAATCATTCCAATGCTCTATCATTCCCAAGAACAACTTGCAGCGATCATACGTCTTGAGCAGAAGTGCAATCAATTTGAGCCTATCCATATTAAAACCGGCATCGAACATCTCACCAAAAAAGACGGCGATCATGCCCTGCTCTACTATCACGGTGAACACTTAACCGGTCTTCTCAGTTGGCATGTTACGGATGGCAATACTGCACAAATCCATGCGATGGTACATCCGGAGCATCGCCGCCAAGGCGTTTTCCGCAGTTTATTACAACGGGCTGTAAAAGATATCGAACCTCTAGGCATACAAAGGCTCAGCTTCCGGATCCCCCAAGGTTCATTGGCTGGAACAAAAGCCGCCCTGACTATGGGCGCTATATTTGACCGTTCAGAGTACGCGATGACATTCAGCAATACCGTACTGCCAAGCCCGGATCCATCCGGGGTGTGCCTAATCCCCGCGTTACCGCAGGATTTTGAATTTATGGTGGCTTGCTCATCGCAGGCTTTCGGCGAATCCGAAATTTGGACACGGGATTATTTCAGCCAGACGAATGAGCCTAGCCGCGCCACCTTTGTTGCCTGGGCAGAGAACATTCGAGTCGGCCTAATCCGGGTAAACCATGTGAATACAGTCACGGCTTTTATTCATGATTTTTGCATTCTACCTTCCCATCAAGGCAAGGGGCTTGGCCAGCAAGTCCTGATGCTTGCGGTTGAACAGTTATTCCACCAATCCATCCCGCATATTCGCTTAAGTGTCGTCACGGAAAATGAACGGGCCTTACATCTGTATCGTAATGCTGGATTTGAGGTAACTTCTGAGTATCAGTATTACCTCCTTAACTCCGTTAGAGGATAAAGAAACGGCTGGATCAGATTCCCCTGATCCAGCCGTTTCTTTGATTGTTTTATGACCTATGATTCTAAGACTGGACCCCATCTGCTTATTCGCTTGTGGTATCCAGCATAGCACCCGCAATCGTCTGGAAATCCTCCGGGCTGATCTCGAAATGACCATAACGGAAGCTATATCCCCAGTTCTGATTCCCGCGTGTAAAGCTAAGCTGGTTCAATAGATTCGCAATCTTCACTTCCCGGCACGGCAAATAGCGG
The DNA here is from genome assembly GCF_042610465.1 of Paenibacillus diazotrophicus. Lineage (NCBI taxonomy): Bacteria > Bacillati > Bacillota > Bacilli > Caryophanales > Paenibacillaceae > Paenibacillus > Paenibacillus diazotrophicus. The sequence goes on along the minus strand of NZ_JBGJZN010000003.1, from coordinate 152,684 downwards.
ATATTCCGTCGGAAGGGTACAAAGGTTTCAGACATCTGATAGGGATAGACACTGTCATCTTCAACCTGTCCAATAGCAGTGAAGGCTTGAAGCGTCTCCCCCTTTGCCATATCCGTTCGTGGAGAATAGTAGATCAGCCAGTCGCCACAGCTCATCCGCCGCAAAGGTGCTGCCTTGCCATGGTTGAGCTGGGCGAATCCCCCCAGCACCCCCCGCTTCACATGAGAAGCGGAGACAACACCGATCCAGCAGCGGTTTTGCCCGCTCACTATATCCGTTGATTGGATTTCTATCCCCTCCTTGTTCATGCTATACATTGCACTCTAAAAATGTTTTTAACCGGTCCATCTGCAGAAGATGATGACGATAGTGCATTTCAATAAGCAAATACCATTCTTTTGCGTGTAATGGACCGAATCGCGGATGAGGGACCGTATTCTGCATGGGTGCCGTTTCGAGCTTGGGTAAGATTTCTTGCATCCGGCCAATCACGGTATGTAATCCCTGAATCAGCTGTTCCTTGTTCTCTGGTTGCACCGGGGTATACTGTGGGGAAGGCGGAACATGAACCCGTATTGGCGGAAAGCTTCCTTGGGCAAATATCGCTATACCGTCGCTTGTTTTCTCCGCTACAGGGGCAACAGAATCCTCGCCCCGCTCCAGACATTGATCAATATTACGAAGCTGCATATAAAGAGCGGATTGAATCAGATGCACATACATTTGCCCAAGCGACCACTCGCCTTCACTTGGCTGACGTCTCAACTGCTCCATGCTGAAATCCTCCAGTTCATGGAGATAGTAATTGGCCGTTTCTTCAAACCGCAATAATGCTTCTATAGTATTCATACTTTATAACAGCTCCTTTATTGATGTTCTACTATGACTATACAAAAACGCTACTGACAACGTTATGTCAGTAGCATTTTAATTCTTTTTCACATAGATCAGATTCCGGAAAGACCGTGTTGCTGCCTGGCCTACTTACTTGATGACTTCATACTTTAGCGACACCAATATATCCGTCCAGACTCATGGCAACATACAGCACGACTTTACTCATTGTTCATCGCTCCTCTCATACTTTCATGATACACTTGAATTATGACAACATACGTCGTAATTAAATGAGGTGCGTACAAATGAACGACCGGCGACTGGCTATGATGCAAATGATCGACTCCCGTAAAAAATTCACTGCCCGTGAGTTAGCCGAACGCTTTGGGGTGTCCCTGCGCACGATCCAGCGTGATCTCGACTATTTACAGCAGATTGGCTTCCCCTTATATGCCGAAGTAGGTGCCCATGGCGGTTACCGGGCTTTGCCTAACCGGATTCTGCCGCCGCTACGGCTCACGCCTAATGAAGCATTCGGCCTCTTCCTGATGCTTCAGGTCATGGAGCAAATCCAGAGCTTCCCCTACGACTCATTCCGGACTCACCTGGCCGAGCAATACTATGCCAGTCTGCCTCCTGATGTGAAGGATTCGATCGACCGGATGCGCAGCCACATTGCCGTCATCCAGCAGCAGCCTGCACAGGCCGCGCCATGTACAACAGCGATTCTGCAAGCGGCCATTGCCAAGAAGCCAATAACATTCACCTACCGCTCACGGAGCGGAACGAAGAACGTACAAGCAACACCTATCGGCATTTACTTGGAGAACGGCTATTGGTATATGCCCGCTAAGAAGGGCGACCGCATGATCCTGTACCGCGCCGATCGCATTCTGGAGTTGGAGGTGCTGGAACAACTTGATCTCTCCGTTCCAAATCTGCAGGAGTGGCTGAAGGCTACCGATGAGCGGCCGCGATTGGAGGTTAAGCTGTGGTTTACCGCCTTTGGCGCCCGGCTCGCAGAATCCGACCCAATGTATCACTCTCTGCAGCAGGCAGAGCTCCCGTCTGAGTATGCCTATCTTTGGGAGGGCAGCGTCCCTGTAGATGAATTCCCTTATACGGCGAGAGGGCTGCTGAAGTTCGGACCCGAGGTGAAGGTCGCGGAGCCGTCCCAGCTGCAGGAGACTGTCATCCAACTGCTGGAGCTCAGCTTGAAACCTTACCAGTGATTCACACTTTGACTAGATAAACCTTAGAGAGATGCCTAGCATGCCTGGGGGACAAAAAAAGCATTGGGTCCAGTTGGACCCAATGCTTTTATAGATGATTATCTCCGAATTATTTAATAATTACGTATTCCAGATTTACCAGTTTGGCATAAGTAACAATCTGGTCTGTAGTTAGATTCAAGGATACCACCGTATGGTGGCCGCCGCCGTTCTCAATCCATGCTTTAACTCCGTCTTGGAAGTTAGGCTTCACATTCCATAGTACACGGGCCACTGGAAGATTAGGAGCAGGAACTGTAGGTTCAAATGCAGTAACCTCATTGATCAGCAGTTTGTAATGTGTACCGAAGTCAGCCATGGATACAACCACACCGTCTCCTGCCTTGCCGTCAAATACCAGACGGGCCGGATCTTCACGGTCACCAATACCGAGCGGAGATACGAGGACTTTGGGCTTGTTGCTTGCCAGCGTCGGGTCAACTTCAAGCATATGGGATTGAAGGATCGATTCCTGACCTGCAGCCAGCTCATAAGTATAATCTTCCATGAAACCGGTGTTTTGGTTGTGGCTCATTACTTTCAGCAGACGATCCAGCGCTGCAGTCTTCCAGTCTCCTTCGCCAGCGAATCCATACCCTTGGGCCATCAAACGTTGAACGGCAAGACCAGGAAGCTGTTTCATACCATAGAGATCTTCGAAGTTCGTAGTAAAAGCAGTGTATCCGCCATTATCCAGGAAACGTTTAATGGCAATTTCATAGCTTGCTTGCACTCTTACACTGGCTTCCCAAGCTTCCTTGCTGTAAGAACCATATTCAAAGTCATAGAGTTCGGCGTATTCCGCGAACAAAGCATCAATCTCTTCTTCCTTCACAGCATTTACGTATCCGACAAGGTCACCAATTCCAAAGTAGTCAACGGTCCAGCCAAATTGAATCTGGGCTTCAACCTTATCGCCTTCGGTAACGCCAACGTTACGCATATTGTCGCCAAAGCGGGCTACTTTGATTGTGAAACTTTCGTTATAGGCAACCGCTACATCCATCCACTCTGCAATTTGCTTCTGAACTTCAGCGCGTCCCCAGTAACCTACGACCACTTTATTCTGTTTTTTCAGCCGGGCATTGATAAATCCATATTCACGGTCACCATGTGCGGCCTGGTTAAGGTTCATGAAGTCCATATCAATGGTTGCCCAAGGAATGCTCTCATTGAACTGTGTAGCCAGATGGAGCAAAGGCTTCTGCAGCATTTTAGTACCGCGAATCCACATTTTTGCAGGGGAGAAGGTATGCATCCAAGTGATGACACCGGCAACCTCGTCACGATAGTTAACTTCTTTCATGAGGGTGGTGATTTTGTCTGCAGTAACGGCTAGATCCTGAAGTACAAGCGGGTAAGGCAGAACGCCGCTCTTATTCAGGGCATCGGTCATTACTTGTGCATTTGCTTTCACTTCTGCTAAGGCTTCTTCACCGTACAGATGTTGCGAACCCACGACGAACCAGAACTCTTTTGCACTTGCTGTTGCCATTATATTCATCCTCTTTTCTTCACTGGTTAGTTTGTATTACTTTTGGCCGTAGTACGCATCTTTCCCGTGTTTGCGTAAATAGTGTTTATCCAGAATACGCTGCGGCAATTCTTCAGCAAAACTATTCAGCTGGCGTGCGAACAAATTCATTTTGGAGACTTCTTCGAGCACGACGGCATTCGTTACTGCGGATTTCGCATCTTTGCCCCAGGTGAACGGAGCGTGACCCTTAAGCAGAACACCAGGCACCGCCATAACATCCAGTCCGCGCTGTTCAAACGTTTCGATGATAACACGGCCGGTTTCCGCTTCGTAACCACGGTCAATCTCCTCTTGTGTCAAGAAACGGGCACAGGGAACTGAACCATAGAAGGTATCGGCATGAGTGGTCCCCATTACAGGTACGTCCAGACCCGCCTGAGCCCAAATGGTCGCCCAAGTCGAATGCGTATGCACAATGCCGCCAATCTCTGCGTAATGCTTATACAGTACTGCATGAGTCGGTGTATCGGATGAAGGTCTCATCTCTCCTTCAACCACATTGCCGTCAAAGTCCACAACCACCATATCGCTAGCCTTCATCGTGTCATAACTAACACCACTGGGTTTGATAACGAATAAGCGGCTTTCCCGATCCACAGCGCTTACGTTACCCCAGGTGTATTTCACGAGTCCATGTTTAGGCAGTTCCAGATTGGCTTGATATACTTCTTCCTTGAGTTGCTCTAACACATCAATTCCTCCAGTTCTCCACCAGATTATCTACAGCAGCCTGCTCAATCGCCAGACCTTGAGTGTAGCGCTCCATAAATACTTCAAATCCTCTAACGTCAGAACCGTCAGGATAAATTTTCTGTCCCTGAACATCCTTAAATACTTGTTGGTCGAGGAAATCGTCCAGACTTTCTTCCTGACCCTTGCTTGTCATGTACGAAGCCAGAATAGCCATGCCCCACGCCCCGCCTTCTCCAGCTGTATCCATTACTGATACCGGAACATTCATAGCAGCCGCAATGATCTTTTGGCCGACAATAGGCGTCTTGAATAGACCACCGTGAGCCAGAATGCTGTCAATCGCGACATTTTCCTTCTTGGTCAAAATATCCATGCCGATCTTCAGCGCACCAAAAGCCGTGAACAGATGAGTTCGCATGAAGTTAGCCAGATTGAACCGGCTCTCAGGAGAGCGGACAAACAAGGGCCGGCCTTTCTCAAGTCCGGTGATATTCTCACCTGAGAAGTAACCATAGCTTAGCAACCCGCCACCGTCTGGATCTGCTTCCAGAGCCTTATTGAACATCACACTATATAATTGACTCGCATCGACTGTTTGTCCCATGGCCTCAGAGAATTCACGGAACAATCCCAGCCAGGCATTGATATCACTTGAACAGTTGTTGGCATGAACCATTCCGACCGGATTCCCACTCGGTGTAGTTACCAGATCAATCTCCGGGTATACCGCTGAGAGATCCTTCTCAAGTACAAGCATGGCAAAAACTGAAGTTCCCACAGAGACATTGCCCGTCCGTTTTCTCACACTATTCGTAGCAACCATCCCGGTTCCTGCATCACCTTCCGGAGGACAGAGCGGAATACCTGGTTGCAGATTTTCGGATTTATCTAAGATCTTCGCACCCGCTTCGCTTAATACACCTGCCTGCTGACCTGAAATGTAGACTTTAGGCAAAATAGCCTTCAGATCCCACGGGTAAGCTCTGGGTGCAACCAGTTCAGCAAACTGCTGAACCATGGATTCATTGTAATCATGTGTAGTCTCATCAATGGGGAACATGCCCGAAGCGTCTCCGACCCCAATGGCTTTATCTCCAGTTAGCAGCCAGTGAATGTATCCAGAGAGCGTGGTCATAAAATCAATACGGGGAACATGTTCTTCTTCGTTCAATATAGCTTGATACAGGTGAGCAATACTCCAGCGCTCAGGAATGTTGAATTGAAATCTATCCGTTAATTCTTTTGCTGCAGCACCGGTTGTTGCATTCCGCCAAGTCCGGAACGGAACCAGCAGCTCACCCGCGCTGTCAAAAGCCATATACCCGTGCATCATTGCAGAGAATCCAATAGAACCCACCGTCCGAATGGTGACTCCATATTTCCGTTCAACCTCTTGCTTCATACCACTATAAGCCTCTTGCAGACCTGCGATAATACTCTCTAAGTTGTACGTCCAATACCCGTCTACCAGAAGGTTCTCCCACTCATAACTTCCAGATGCGATGGTCTCGAACCGATGGTCAATCAGCACTGCCTTGATACGTGTGGATCCAAATTCGATCCCAAGTGAGGTTTCTCCCTTGAGTATCGCTTGTTTGATGTCTTGATCCATGCACACGTTACTCCTCTCTGAACAACTGTTATAACCGCTATAATAGAAAGAATGCGCTTTCCCTTATTTACAGTTTCAGTATATTTTTTGTTCGTACATTTGTCAACGGATATTCATAGTTATACTTACAAATATGCAAGTCAAGCCGCGCTTTTCGGTTATAAAATCTGAATCATTCATCCATTTATGACGTTGGGATTATAAAATGGTTATAACTATGCTAAAATATGTACATACAACTATTACGGATAGGAAAATTAGTATTAGAACAACCATGAAAGAAGGCGTACAGTGAAACCAAAGTATCAGGTTATTCTTGAGGATATAAAAAGCAATATTCTTTCAGGTACATACAGCATAGGGAACCAGATTCCAACGGAATCCGCTTTGCAGGATATGTATCAGGTTAGTCGGCAGACGGTCCGGAAGGCTATTCTGGAACTATCCAATGAGGGTTTCTTGCGAAGTGAAAAAGGATCGGGGACTTATGTCAGCAATCAATTCCGTTCCAAAACGGGCGGGAATTCGAATAATAAAACCATCGGTGTAATCACGACCTATATTTCTGACTACATCTTTCCATCTATTATCCGCGGGATTGAATCGAGATTGAATGAAGATAATTATTCTTTGCTATTAGCCAGTACCAATAATGATGTCGAACAAGAAAAGAAAGCGCTGGAGATGATGCTGTCCTTCGGTGTGGAGGGGCTGATCATTGAGCCGACCAAAAGCAATCTGTACAACCCTAATATTGCTTACTACCTGTCGTTCAAGGAACAGGATGTTCCATTTATCATGATTAATGCCTATTATGAAGAACTGGAAGTTCCTTTCTTTTGTCTCGATGACGTACAGTCCAGCTACCTGGCTACCAAAGAATTGATCTCTAACGGACACACTCAAATCGGGATTATTGCCAAAATGGATGATTTACAGGGAAAGTATCGAATGAAGGGTTATATCAAAGCGCTAGGCGAAGCCAAACTCCGCTTTCTTCCTGAGCAGGTACTTTCCTTCTATACAGAGACCAAACAGGACCTGTCGGCCAACTTGAAGAAATTCCTAACTGATAATAGAGGCGGATTAACCGCGATTGTCTGCTATAACGACGAGGTAGGATTGGAAGTCGTACATGTATGCAGACAACTTGATATCTCTATTCCTGACGACCTCTCTATTATTGGTCAGGACAATTCCTATATCGCTAAAAATGCGAACATCAAATTGACGACACTAACGCACCCACAGGAACAAATGGGACGTGATGCCGCCGATTGGGTAATTAAGAAGCTGCAAGGGAAGAAAGATTTAAGAAACAGCACCTATTATCAACCTGTATTAATTGAAGGGGAGACGGTAAAGAAGAAATAGGATGTTCTCCCCAGCAGCCGTATCCATTAATGCGATGATGTATGCGCCTCTGCTGTTTTTCGAATACCGCGCTGCCATACTCCGCGAATCGATAATGTATCCGAGATATTCACTGTCGGGTCCCCTTCGACCAAGACCAGATCTGCCCTTGCACCCTCCACGATCTGTCCGCGATCGTTCAGGCCGAAACGGCGGGCTGTTTTTGAGGTAGCTGACTGTAAGGCTTCTATGGGGGTGAATCCCGCTTCTACTAGTAACTGCAGCTCGTGGTGTACGCTGACTCCATGGGCAAGTCCGCCCAGCGTTGGAACCGGTACGGAGACATCCGTTCCCACCAGGATGTCTACACCTGCACGATGAAGATCCATTACATTCCGGTAGTTGTCATCCATGCTGCCTTGCGGATACGTATTGAAGCTGGCATTCAGAGTATCGATCCATTCTGGACTGAGCTTGGAGTTCACACGTGGATCCTTTGCCAATTCCGATGCGGTGTGACCGATAATCGAGGAGTTCAAGACCAGACATGGCGTAACAAACGCGCCAGCCTCAGCAATCAATGTCACCAGATCCGGAGTAGTCTCAGGGCGGTCAATGAATAAGTGGGCAAGTCCCTCAACTCCAACCTCTATGGCTTGCCGGGCAGATTCAGCAGTCAATACATGGGCAATCGCAATCTTGTGATGATGATGCGCTTCCTCTACAGCTGCTCTTAGAATATCCTGGCTTAAGACAGGCAGGCCTGGTGCAGCTAACACCGTTCCTTCTTCGATCATAATCTTGATATAATCTGCTCCCCCTTTAACTTGTTCACCCACAAAGGCCAGTGCCTCATCCCGGTTCGTTACTGTGGGTGCCTCCCCATGATCATGCGCATGGGCGGCCAGCATAGCGTTACGGTCTTCCTCACTCATCTTCTCTAATTCCTTCAGTACAAAATCCGGTATTTCCCCGTCCCCCGGCATGAGCTCATCGGGGTGCCCGCCTGGAGGTGTGACCGCCATTCCGGCAGATCGTACGTCGGCAATATCGTCGATCCCTTTCAATTGCGCCTCACGGCCGCTTTTTGTGAATCCGCCCATCATTTCCAGTTCAGTTGTAACTCCGAATTTCAGTGCGTCGCGCAAGCCATCAACCGAAGTGTGAACGTGAGCATCAATCAGCCCCGGCAGCAAAGTCCCGCCTTCCGCATCAATAATGGTTGCATGCTTCGGTATTTCCCCGCCCACCGATAGGATCTGTTCGCCTTTGATAAGGATTGTTGTGGGTCTGATCACTTTCTCGCCATCAAATATACGTGCGTTGATAATTGCAGTAACCATTGTGTTACCTCCTGTATTCGATTTGGTTTATATTTGAAATATAACAGTTAGATATCTAACTGTCAATATATAAATTGATTGATATCTAATTATACCTCTGCATGAAGTTGTTATTCTTATCTCCGCACTTTAGCCCTTCATTAGCCCATATATTGGAGAAGAATGGCTCATCAAATTCAAGCCCGCTATACCGATAATAGGAATATAGACATATTCGAGGGATCCAATATTTTTATATAAATTTGAATGATTTATTAGGCCCATACTCACTCGTTAGGCACATGAAGGGATGATAAACAATGATTCAGCAAAAAAACAAATTAATGATCTGGATGTCCGCCGCAACTATTACTATCAGTTTTGTGATTCACCTGTTACATAGGCAATTTCATTTACTAAACCTCTTAATGGTTCACGGCGAAGGTGAAGCTCTTGCTATCACCCGTGACTTTGCATTTTCACTGAATGTGTTAATGGTGTTACCGGTCATTTTTCTGGGCATTAGCGTTTATTTATACCGGAAGCATACCGAGCACCGATATATCCCCTTAATGAACACCTTAGCTATAACCCTCAGCAGCTTCTCCATGATAGCTGGCGGGGGCGGAACGGTGGAGTTTCATTTCTCTATTTTCATGGTGATTGCGATTGTTGCCTATTACGAGGATATTAAGCTTATTCTGATCATGACCGTGTTGTTTGCACTGCAGCATATCCTTGGATTCCTCATCGTCCCGGAGCTGGTGTTCGGGGCGCCTAACTATCCTTTTACAATGATGCTTATTCATGCCGTATTCCTGCTTATGACCGCGGGGGCTACCAGCCTGCAGATCCTCTCTAAGAAAAAGATCACTGAAGAGCTAGAAGAGGAGAAATCAAAAAAACAAAACGAAGTTGCCGCACTCTTGGATACGGTGAAGCAGCTCTCGGATGAAATCGACCATACCTCATCTGCAGTCTCACAGCTATCACAAAGTAACATTCGTGTGAATACGGAGATGCTGCAATCATTCAAAGAGGTGTCTTCTGGACTGAATGATCAAAGCGAGTCGCTGGTCCATATGGAGAATTCCGTGCAGTCCATTACGGAGATGATCGAACAGACCTCCCTTACTTCCACGAAAATGCAAAAAAGGACTGTGGCTACCGAGCAAGCCTTGGCGAACAACCGGAATAACACGAGAGTCCTGTACGATCAAGTTTCCCTCGTATCTGATACGATCACGGCAGCCACTGAAACTATTGTAAGCCTGAATGAGTCGACTCAAAAAATTGAAGGGATCATCTCATTAATTCAGGATGTAGCTACCCAGACCAATCTATTGGCCCTGAATGCTTCCATTGAAGCAGCAAGAGCCGGGGAGCATGGCCAGGGATTTGCCGTGGTTGCCAGTGAAATCCGCAAGCTGGCTCAACGTAGCAACAATTCAACCGAAGAAATCAGGCTCATTCTTAACAAAGTACGTGAAGAAAGCACTACCTCCGTATCACAAATGGAGATTGGAAAACTTACATCGGAGGAGTCCGTTACCTCTGCAAAAGATTTCATGTCAGACTTTGACCTGGTCTATCAGACCATCAGCCAACTGGTGACAGCTATCAACGGCCTGAATGAATCCATTCAGAACATTGAAGTAGTCTCACAGGAAATATCTAAGGACATGACGAATATCTCGGCCGTAATTGAGGAGAATGTTGCTTCCATGGAGGAGTTGTTTGCAAGCAGTGAAGATCAAATGAGCTCTTCTCAACAGGTCAACGATAAAATTAAAGATTTAGAAGAACTCGCATATTCCCTTAAGAGGAAATTCACAACTAACTGATAAAGTGGAAAAAGGCGGCATATACAAGAAGTCTTGAACATACAAAGAGCGAACCTGCACTTACAGGTTCGCTCTTTTTGTATATCTGTCATTCGTATCTTATAGATTGCTCCACAGCTAAAGTGTGACCCGTTTCACTTCCGTTACATTTTTCCGGGTAACCACCTGGGGGACAAAGCTCTGATGGCCGTTGCCTTGCGAGGTAATATTGTAATGAGCGTACACAATGGTACTCGGTGGATTATTAGGATTGATCAGACAGGTGACCTTACCATCGTTTTGAATACCGTACAACAGCTTTCCGTTTTTTACGTCGAATGTATTGGATCCGGTTTTGAATTTTACAGCCACACAAGCCCCTGATTCGATCAAGCCTGCTTTTGCTTTACATGGGGAGGAATAATCAGGAGTCTTTTGGATGGATAATACGTTTTTCCTGGGGATCGACAAATTTTCAATTTTCATAGTTTTTGCATTTCCGACATGTCTTAATACCACATTCGTAGAGTTGCTAGGCTCTTTTTGAGCCAACTTTCCGTTATGAACCTTTAACTCACCTTTATTGTCTTTGTACAGTACACCCACGCATGCTCCTTTATTAATGCTTGGAACGCTTGGCACAGCAACTCCCCCTTTTAATCTGAAGGTCTTGCTACACTATATGTGCATGTGCAAAGACTCGAACTATGAAATCGCCCAAAATATATAAATAGGATAGGGAATCCTTATGTAAAATTGAAATGACTATAAAAAAACAGGCTGTCCATTATCAAAATGAACAACCTGTTTTTGTTGAAACAGATTTATTTCAAGGAATCCAATAGATTCTTCACTTGCGGGTCAAGGCTCAATGCATTCATAATGGTCGTCAATGCTTCCGCACGCGTGGTACTGCTCTTCGGATCGAACTTACCAATGGATTTACCGTTGATCATTCCCACTTGAGCGGCTACCTCTATTTCCTTTCCTGCAAAAGAATTGGACAAGTCGGTAAACCCGCCTTTCGTGCTGTCCTTAGAAATAGAGTCCAGATTCAGGATTCGAGTCAGTATGACCACCATCTCTTCGCGTGAAATGGATTGATCTGGACGGAAAGTGGAATCTGCATATCCTTTAACAACTCCCGCTTGAGCAAGCTTTAGAATTGCATCACTTCCCCAGTGACCTGTAATATCCGTGAAAGATGGAGAAGATACCGCCGTTCCGGTCTGGATATTAAACACTCGTGCCAGGATGATCGCGAACTCGGTTCGGGTAATATTGCCGTTCGGAACAAAGTCTCCACTTCCATTGCCTTGAATGGCACCAAGCTTCACGAAAGCCGTGATGGTCTGCTCAGCCCAATGACCTTTCGCATCCGAGAACTGCAGAGGCGCTGAGGATTGGCTCGCAAGTTCCACTTTATTCTCCAAGAATGAAATTAACTTGGTAGTATCGACAATGCCGCTATTGAACACATTAGCTCCTGCCGGTGCCGGTGTTGGTGTCGTTGGCGGTGTTGTTGGTGTTGGCGTCGGTATTGGTGTCGTTGGCGGTGTTGTTGGTGTTGGCGTCGGTATTGGTGTCGCTGGCGGCGTTGTTGGTGTTGGCGTCGGTATTGGTGTCGCTGGCGGCGTTGTTGGTGTTGGCGTCGGTATTGGTGTCGCTGGCGGCGTTGTTGGTGTTGGCGTCGGTATTGGTGTCGCTGGCGGCGTTGTTGGTGTTGGCGTCGGTATTGGTGTCGCTGGCGGCGTTGTTGGTGTTGGCGTCGGTATTGGTGTCGCTGGCGGCGTTGTTGGTGTTGGCGTCGGTATTGGTGTCGCTGGCGGCGTTGTTGGTGTTGGCGTCGGTATTGGTGTCGCTGGCGGCGTTGTTGGTGTTGGCGTCGGTATTGGTGTCGCTGGCGGCGTTGTTGGTGTTGGCGTCGGTATTGGTGTCGCTGGCGGCGTTGTTGGTGTTGGCGTCGGTATTGGTGTCGCTGGCGGCGTTGTTGGTGTTGGCGTCGGTATTGGTGTCGCTGGCGGCGTTGTTGGTGTTGGCGTCGGTATTGGTGTCGCTGGCGGCGTTGTTGGTGTTGGCGTCGGTATTGGTGTCGCTGGCGGCGTTGTTGGTGTTGGCGTCGGTATTGGTGTCGCTGGCGGCGTTGTTGGTGTTGGCGTCGGTATTGGTGTCGCTGGCGGCGTTGTTGGTGTTGGCGTCGGTATTGGTGTCGCTGGCGGCGTTGTTGGTGTTGGCGTCGGTATTGGTGTCGCTGGCGGCGTTGTTGGTGTTGGCGTCGGTATTGGTGTCGCTGGCGGCGTTGTTGGTGTTGGCGTCGGCGGTGTCGTTGGCGGTGTTGTTGGTGTTGGCGTCGGCGGTGTTGTTGGCGGCGTTACCGTCACCGCAGTAAGTGAAATGGTGCCCACGCTCACGCTCTGCCCCGCTGTTACCGTCACAGTTGCCAATCCGTCGTTATAACCCGCACTACTTACGGTCACCGTCTGACTTCCCGGCGGGATGTTGCTGAGCGTGAATTGACCCTGCACATCCGTAATATCACTGATTCCGCCGATCGATACGCTCGCTCCGCTAATCGGAGTATTGCCAAGTCCTTGCACAATGCCCGTTACGGATCCTGTTGTCTGCACTGGCGTCAGTGTTATGGTGCCCGCACTTACGCTCTGTCCAACCGTTACCGTCACAGCTGCCGTTCCATTGTTATAGCCCACGCTGCTTACAGTCACCGTCTGGCTTCCCGGCGGGATGTTGCTGAGCGTGAATTGACCCTGCGCATCCGTAACATCACTGATTCCGCCGATCGATACGCTTGCTCCGCTAATCGGAGTATTGCCAGGTCCATATACCCCACCGGTTACGGATCCTGTTGTCTGCACCGGCGTCAGTGTTATGGTGCCCGCGCTCACGCTCTGTCCAACCGTTACCGTCACATCTGCCGTTCCATTGTTATAGCCCACGCTGCTTACAGTCACCGTCTGGCTTCCCGGCGGGATGTTGCTGAGCGTGAAGTGACCCTGCGCATCCGTAATATCACTGATGCCGCCGATCGATACGCTCGCTCCGCTAATCGGAGTATTGCCAGGTCCATATATCACACCGGTTACAGATCCTGTTGTCTGCACTGGCGTCAGTGTTATGGTGCCCGCACTTACGCTCTGTCCAACCGTTACCGTCACAGCTGCCGTTCCATTGTTATAGCCCACGCTGCTTACAGTCACCGTCTGGCTTCCCGGCGGAATGTTGCTGAGCGTGAAGTGACCCTGCGCATCCGTGATGTCACTGATTCCGCCAATCGATACACTCGCTCCGCTAATCGGAGTATTTCCAGGTCCTTGCACGATGCCTGTTACCAGTCCCGCCGATGCTACCGTTACTACGAAGGAGTCTGTAACAATAGCTCCTTGCGAATTTACAGCCTTTGCTGTTACCGTTACCGTACCGTGTGCAACAGGCGTCAGCAATAGCTGATTCCCGCTCACTTGAGCCGTCAGCACGGTTGTATTGCTGGAGACTGCAGTAATCGTCAACGGATCGCCCGCAGGATCGGTGAATGAGGAGGTAAGATCGATGCTGTATGATCCATCTGCAATATTAATCGCTTTATCTGGAATCGCTTGGACGGTAGGCTGGTAGTTGCGTAAGAAGGGATACGTAACACCCTCTTGAATCGACCATACGTTAGTAAAGTCCCAACCCGAATAGTTCTGTTGACTCTTCATCTCTGCTGTACTCTTTGGAGTGCCTCCGGCGCCATTATTAAGCGATCCGCCAATTGTAGAATCCCAGAAAGTCGCAATAACGCTGCTAGAGGACCCAAACCCTACGCTACCGCCCGGATTATAGTAATCAATGGGGCTAGTGACCTGGTCTACTACAGTTCCTACAAAATAACTATTGGAAATACTCCCATCATTCCTCCCGGCAAGCCCACCAACTTTACCGTAATCATAGAAGGAACTACCGGATTGTGCTACGTCCACTTGTGCAAGAGTATTTGTAATCATACCCCCTTGTGCATTAAGACCGACCAATCCACCGTCCATTGTAATAGTATTAATATATGAATTACGAATACCCGAAATATTAACCCGACCGGACACATGGGAATTCTGGATAGTCCCCTGGTTCGTTCCAGCTATAATTCCTGCTCTAATGTTAACTTGTCCAGCTGAAGGAATAGCAATGTTCGCATACAGAATACCCAGATTTCGGACGACTCCGCCAGTTGCAAGGGTACTAAACAATCCAGCATCCGCGTTATATTGACTAATGTTCAAATTTTTAATATAATGTCCTGCTCCATCCAGCATTCCTGCGAAACTGCTGATCGGACTCCACTCATAATTGCTGAGATCAATGTTCGCTCCAAGCTTATAGTATCCGGTCCTCAGGGTATTCATATAGTACAGCTCTTGAGGGGTCGTAATGATATAGGGAGAGTTGTAAGTCCCATTACCGGTAGTAGGCACAGCACCTGTTATAGGCATTGCCTGTACGGCAGTTGGAACTAGAGCCACCATTGGGCTAACAAGCATCACTGCTGACAGGGTCTTTATGGCCCCTTTTTTCCAGAGCATGCCTGTCTTTTCTTTCTCTTCTGAACTAATAAATCTGATCATATCGATTCCTCCTCTACATTATTAACGCATTTTTTATCACATTTCCGAGAAAGAATAGTCTCTGCGATCCACTCTCCGCACCTCTTGAACCATTCCTGGAATAAGAAAGGAGGTGCGGCTCGTATAGTCCGAATGAAGCACGTACAGATGGCCGTTACCGTTATGCCTCTCCTCCCTTCTCATGAATACAGAGCCACCGATAACAATCTGATCGTCCGAGAGGGACAATCCTCTTGTAAAGTGCTGGGATTCGAACACGACCTTACCGTCTGCCTTCAACGACTGGTGGGTCGAATCGCAATGATAGCTGATACCTTGATGGACAATCAGATTATGTGCACAGGAGGATTCTGTAACGATCCGCTCCTTCACACGGAAATCAGAGTCTACCTTCAGAATTTCACTAGGCCTTCCGGTTTTGACCGTTTGGTTATGGCAGACCAGATGAATAGCTCCATCGTGCTTATATATGGAATTGATATGTCCATAATTGGAGGACTCTTCCTGATCGGCTAACTTGCCGAGAGGATAGTATTCCATCCAACACTCTCTTTCGAAGCTCCACTTAATAATCCGGTTATTGGGTGTATCGGTCATGAAGAGACTTCCGTCTATCATGTCGATCTGATGAATCCAACCTGGCAGATCAGCAAATACTACTTCTGCTGTTGTGTCCATTTCTTGTTGGAACCCCTCATCCAGCTTTAAGATTCTTCCGACCCTTCCAACCGACTCATAGATATACCACGATCGTCCATCACGGGTTATTCCGTAAAAATTGCCGCGTAACAATAACGTGAGTATACCCTCGCGGATAAGAAACAGTCCCCTATTCGTAGCAATCAGATATATTCCTTCGACATCCACTTCGGAATTAATGATTTGCCTCTCGGGCAACAGCATTTCAACCTTGCGATCGCTCACTTCTAACCGCTGTGCGTTAACCATCCCCCTGTCCTCCTTTCCCCTCCAGTAAATTCGGCAAGGCTTGACCAAGCATCCATTCCCCGATTTGTCTTGTCAGATGCCGCTGCATCTCGGCGAACTGCTCATAAGCTGCGTTACGGAACATACGAATGGGATCCTCTTGTGCGTATGTTTGGTAGTGGACGCTCCACATTAGATCTCTCAGTCTCTCCAAATGGTTTATCCAATGACGATCAAGCATCCTCAAGTACCGTTTGTGCCACACCGGGATGAAATGTTTTAGCCTCGGCGAAGTGAGCGCTGCATGCCAGTATGCTGGCCATCGTTCCAGATCAATGGTTTCATTTATAGAAGAATCTCGCATATCCGATTGGATATATTCAACAACATGCCGGTTCAAGGTGGCTCTGAGCGCGCCTTTCTGCCAAAGTTCATTCCGGTGGGCATAGATCTGTTCACGCTGCTCACCCACGACCGAGTCCATTCGCGAGAGATAAGTCCGAACCTCTTGATCGCGATTCTCTGCTCGTTGCTGGGCTTGCTTGAAGAGGAGCTCGGGTCTTTTTCGAAGCCTATCGTTTTCATTCGTGTAACGAAGGATCAGCTCATCTTCCAAAGACACAATGAACCTGGACTGCCCGGGTTCACCCTGTCGTCCCGCCCTTCCGCGCAGCTGATCGTCCACCCTTCTGCTCTCATGACGTTCCGTGCCGATAACACAGAGCCCTCCAACTTCTGCTACCCCTTCACCCATCCGGATATCCGTCCCTCTTCCAGCCATATTGGTGGCTACCGTAACCGCTCCATACTGTCCGGCATCTGCAATAATCTCCGCCTCCTCCCGCTCGTTCTTCGCATTCAACAACCGGAATGGAATGGCCTCCTGCTCTAACTTGTGAGCTAGTTCTTCAGATTGCACGATTGTCCTTGTGCCAACCAATACGGGTTGACCGGCCTGATGGCAGGTTTTGATTGCCTGGAGAACGGCTTCCCATTTTTCATCCCTCGATTGACAGATGAGATCTCGTCCGTCCTTCCGTCGAACCGGCTTTGCTGTTGGAATAGCAGCAACCTGTAATCCAAACCGGCGTCTAACCTCTTCTTCGTCCCGCTTGATCGTTCCCGTCATCCCGGTTACGCGTTCATATAGCGATAGGTATTGTTGGACTGAGATCTCCCCAAGTACACTGTTCTCCATGGACAGAGGAATTTGCTCTTTCGCTTCAATCGCCTGGTGGAGCCCCTCATTGAACAGCCGCCCTTCCAGGATTCTCCCTGTGAAAGAATCAATAATCTTCATCTGTTGACCTTCGATGATATAATCCGAATCGCGCTTCATGATAAAAAATGCCTGCAGACTTTGATCTAGTATATGTAACACCTGCGAATTCTTTAGATCATATAATGGACCGATGCCGAACGCCCTCTCCGCCCGTTCCATACCCGAATCCGTTAAACTTACCTGCTGTGTCTCGACATCTACTTCATAGTCATCATTGATGTTGAAATTGCAGACCAAATCGGCGCAGACTGTATACCATTCTGACGGCTCCTTGTTCCGGTCGGCAATAATCAACGGCGTCTTTCCTTCGTCAAGCATGATGCTGTCTGCTTCATCCACAATGGTATAAGATAAAGGACGCTGTACCCTCTGCCTACCGTCATATACCAGATGATCTCTTAAGTAATCGAACCCGAATTCGTTAAAGATTCCATAGGTAATCGCTTGCCGGTAGGCTAGTTTTTTGGATTCCACCTTCATACCGACTTCATTCAAACCAACACTTAAACCTAGCATTTCGTATACAGGCTTCATATGCCCGTAATCGCGTTCAGCGAGATAGGCATTTGTCGTCATTACATGTACACCTTTGTTCTGAAGAGCATACCAACTGGCTGGCAATGCCACAGTTACAGTCTTACCCTCACCCGTTGCCATCTCTACGATCTGTCCCTGTGCCATTCTGAGGCCTCCGGTAAGCTGCACATCATGCAATTCAAAACCGTGTACGCGTCTAACCGCTTCCTTCACCAGAGCGAATAATCGGTAAGTCCGGTCTTCCTCGTGTAATGCCACTTGGGCGTTTTCACGCAATTGATCTACGAAAAAGCTAAGCTCCTCATCCCGGCTCTGCTTCAGTGATTCACCGTATTGTCTGATTAAGTTCAGATGGGCATTCGCATCCGTTCGTTTCCACAACCCTCTTGTTAAGCTCCTGGTGAGTCCCATACGCTCATCCCCCAGATTCCGCTCTAAACGGCACAGGTGATGTGTGTTGAATGATCTTCAAGACACATTCATCTAAGGAGAATCTATCGGTCTCCACGATCACATCCGGGCAGTCAGGCTCCTCATAAGGAGAATCGATACCCGTAAAATACTTGATTTGTCCGGCTCTTGCTTGTTTATATAGGCCTTTCGGATCCCGATCCTCACACACTTCCAAAGGGCACCGGACATACACTTCTATGTAGGAGTCCCCGATGAGAGAGCGGACCTTATTACGTGTGGAGCGGTAAGGAGAGATCGAGGCGACGATCACATTCAGATTCGCATCAAGCAGAAGCTTGCCGATCTCACCAATTCTTCTACCTGCCTCCAACCGGTCTTCTTCACTGAATTGAAGATCCTGATTAATTCCTCTCCGCAGAGCATCGCCATCCAGGATATAGCAATTATTAAGAAGCGGCTTCAGTGCCTCTGCAAGAGTCGATTTACCTGAACCAGACAGACCGGTTAGCCATATCAATTGACTCATAGATCCCATCCTCCAGCGGCCTGTTATTTATTTCAATTATACCAATTTTAAATGACACAAAAATGACAAACTAAAATTTTATATGTTGAACCTCCATGGGCACATGCGCATATTTTGTGAAGTATAAGATTCTAGGAGGCCGCTATAATGACAAAACCCGCACAGCTTACCCGAATATCCGAGAATGGGATTTTTGAAATAACCGGGATTCAATCTGTAGAGCAATACTTAAAAGCCGTTGATCAAATTTTCCAGAAGATTTGCCCTCCCAATGAGCCTAAATCATGCGAGCTTTGGTACAGAGGGGTTAAGAGCACTACCTACGATCTTTCCCCCTCCATCGCAAGGGGCCTTGGTCCCCAAGCTGAGATTGTCTATTTGTCAAAATTCCGTTCGCTCGCTTATCCATACTTGGAGCCGGTGCCGTATTTTCCCTTTTCTGAAGATAAAAGCTCGTATTGGGGCTGGCTCTTTCTGATGCAGCATTACGGAGTGCCTACACGCCTTATGGATTGGTCCCGGGAGGCCTTAGTTGCCTTATTATTCGCCCTTGGAGAACCAACCAGGGAAGTGGAAAAGACGACTGACAAGGTAGTCTGGCTTTTAGACCCTGTCTCTTTGAATAAGTCCTTCCGTTTTTATAGTTTCCTTAAACCGGGCTATATCCCAAATGTAACTGAACCTGCTTTCACTGCACGCTTCGGCCCGATCAGCAAAAACGATAACGTAAAGGCGGCCGCCGCCATTGGCCCACTGAATAATCCGAGAATCATCAAGCAATCCGGCACCTTCACCGTCTTTCCAAAAACACAGAAAATCGTTCCGCTAGATAAGCTTCCTGATAGTTCAAGGTACTTATACAAAATTGTCATAAAAAACGATGCCCGCAAAGAAATGAATACTCAACTCCTGCATTACGGGTTAACTGAGCATGATTTATATCCGGGAATCGAAAATGTAGCTGCAGATATTACCCAAGAGCTCCAAGCGGAAGGTCTCCTTCCAAGCAACTAGAACTACCCGAAATATGAAATCCACTCCTGTCCATTACTAACAAACCTCAACTGACATAAAATACATTGCAATGAACGTACAGGAGGGAATGTGATATGCCGACTTTTCGTAATTACACTGTATCGAACCGGGTCTCCTTGGCTACCTTCGATAAGAACTGGAGACGGCAACGGGTAGCAGATGGGCATGTAGTCTACGTGGCAACCGCGAATAAAGCAACAGTAACTGCCATTGTTAGAGGGACTAAAAACCAAAAACTCATTTTCAAAAAAGGACAAAAAATCATTGTTGTTGGGGGAACCTTCCATTCCGCGCCTCATACCAGAGAATTTGTATAAAAGAACAGATCTGACCTAAATTCAAGAGGTTGAGGTGATATCCTATGAAATCCAAAAAGATTACTCCAAAAAGAGGAAGGTTTGGCCAAATCCCTAAAGTTGTCACTATCCCTAATCCATTATTTGAGTCGATGGAAGGCAAATATTTTGTGGGGCAGACACAATTATTGACTTTTGGCCGCGGGACAAACGCTTGGGGCGGGTTAATCAATCCCAAAGGTTCAGGCGTTAACCTATATGTTAATGTCTATACTGTCACAAATTTCTCTAACAAGACCTTTCCGGCCAAGATTTTCTTTAATACCTTCCCGCCCGGA
Organism: Paenibacillus diazotrophicus; assembly: GCF_042610465.1. NCBI lineage: Bacteria > Bacillati > Bacillota > Bacilli > Caryophanales > Paenibacillaceae > Paenibacillus > Paenibacillus diazotrophicus. Next base: position 132,265 of record NZ_JBGJZN010000003.1, on the reverse strand, counting down.
CACCCCCTCACATCGCGGCTGTTTAGTCCTGCCAATACCACACGCAGTTCCATCCCAAAAGTAAAAATACAATATGTCCGATCAACGGCGGGGATCCCGAGAGGGGGCACAAATGTGTTTCTCCGGGAGGCGCCACCACAATCAACGCTGGCCAGTGAGGAAGATGGGAAGTATATTATCCCGCCCGGAGGCTCGTTCATCCTATTTCTCTCCGGCCCCCTCTCCGGCATTGTTAAATCAAGGATTGCCTTCGGCTGGTGGGAGAAAAGAAGGAAGTAGGCGATTACCTACAATCTCACCCACAAGTCGTAAGCAATCCGAACAATCCTATTTATGCAAAAGAAGAGAGACCCGCAAATCGGGCTCTCTTTTTTATATAATAACGTATCTTAATTCCAATGCTCCTGGAGTTCTAGCCGCTTATTGAGGTAAAATTAGGCATTACCGATGAAAGCTGCCTTAGGTAAGCCAAGTAATCCGGAGGTGAACCATTTGGACAATAATAATCTTGCATTCACACCAAGCCCAAGCCTAAAGAACGGGGACATCATTACGTTTGGAACATACCCGCAGTCAGAGAAGGGTACAGTACTTCCAATACAATGGCGTGTTCTTCAAAATTCGGGCAATGCTCTGTTTGTTTTGAGCGAATATATTTTGGACTGCAAGCGGTACCACGGGAGTAGCGTGGATATATCATGGCGTGATGCAGTGGATATTACGTGGCGTGACTGTGATTTGCGCATGTGGCTCAACGATGAATTCTATAACACCGCATTCAATCCTGCCGAAAAAAAACATATAAAGACGACTCATTGTACGGACAACGGAGAAAGCAGCCCGGATACAGAGGACAACGTCTTCCTGCTTAGCGTTACCGAGTTAAAGGAATTATCTGAGATTCACGGTAAGGATTTCCGGCGCGCTGTGGGAACGGATTTTGCCAAAATGAAAAAAACCGACGGATGTAATTTATACGTATATGATAAAACAGACACCGATAATTATATCGTCAAAAACGGCGAGGAAGTTGGCTGTTCCTGGTGGTGGCTTCGAACACAGGGAAACAAGCCTTCACGCGCGTTTTTTGTCGGACCGGGTTGCAGTATTCGTAGCTATGCGAATGTCAGCCTTGCCCGTGACGGTGTTCGCCCTGCACTAAAAATTAATTTTCAATGATAATAAGCCACGTAATGATAGATAACACTAAAAAAGATCCGTGCACACTTCATTTTTTGAGGTAAATCACAGCCAACCTTCCACGAATGTTATATACTAATTTTTCTGCATCCGCAGTAGCATCTGATAAATTGAAAAGTCTCAGAATGGGTATTCTTACTAAAGGATGATATTTTGCAGAAATAGTGTTAACACCAAGGGAGGAAGTAGCCGCATGGCCGATTTAAACAAACAAAGAATTGTGGAGAGTGTTCCGCAACGGGGGTTTTTTGGACACCCTAAAGGGTTATTCACTCTGTTCTTCACAGAGTTTTGGGAGCGCTTTTCCTATTATGGAATGAAAGCCATCCTTGTTTATTATATGTATTACGAACTGAGTCAAGGCGGACTAGGCATGGAGGAGAGCACAGCTCTCGCTATTATGTCTATCTATGGTTCACTTGTCTATATGTCGGGGATTATTGGCGGTTGGTTAGCAGACCGGGTATTTGGAGCATCAAAAGCGGTGTTCTACGGGGGCATATTAATCATGCTGGGGCATATCTCCTTGGCCATTCCGGGAAGTATTTCATTATTTTTTGTATCCATGGTTCTGATTGTGCTAGGTACGGGCTTGCTGAAGCCTAATGTATCCAGCATTGTAGGTGAACTATACAGTGAACAGGATGGGCGCCGGGATGCAGGATTCAGTATATTCTACATGGGCATTAACCTGGGGGCATTCATCGCTCCGCTTATTGTAGGAACCATCGGTATGAATTATAATTTCCACCTGGGCTTCAGCATTGCCGCCGTCGGAATGTTCTTGGGATTACTTATCTTTATCTTTACCAAGAAAAAAAACCTCGGCCTTGCAGGCACTTTAGTAGCCAGTCCGTTATCACAGGCAGAACGAAAAAAAGTGTCCCTTATCTTCGGTATCAGTGCAGTACTTCTCGCTGTTATCGTTGCTATTACGGTTCCGTTAGGTCTGCTAACGTTTAAATCCTTTATAGTAATCGTAGGTATTCTGGGCATTCTGATCCCAACCTTATATTTTATAGTCATGTTCCGGAGTCCCCGAACAACAAGCGTTGAACGCTCAAGACTCATTGCCTATATTCCGCTGTTTATTGCTGCGATCATGTTCTGGGCTATTCAGGAACAAGGATCAACCATCCTTGCCAGTTATGCAGATAAACGTACGCAACTGGATTTTGCCGGACTGCATATTTCACCAGCCTGGTTTCAGTCTTTAAATCCTTTATTTGTTATCACTTTAGCTCCACTATTCGCCTGGTTATGGGTGAAACTTGGAAAAAGACAGCCCACGATACCGAAGAAATTCGCCTTAGGCTTGTTGTTTGCCGGCTTATCCTTCCTGGTTATCCTTTTACCTGCTTACTTTGGCGGTGAGAATTCCTTGGTTAATCCGTTATGGCTCGTCCTTAGCTATCTTGTAGTTGTACTGGGGGAATTGTGCTTGTCACCTGTAGGACTATCGGCTACGACAAAATTAGCACCCTCCGCCTTCTCAGCCCAGACCATGAGCTTATGGTTCTTATCGAACGCAGCCGCCCAAGCAATTAATGCCCAGATTGTCAGATTCTATTCGCCTTCCACCGAGATGGTATACTTTGGTGTCATTGGCGGATCGGCCATCCTTCTCAGCATTCTGCTCTACTTATTCTCCTCAAAAATACAGGGGTATATGAAAGGGATACAGTAAACCAATTCGTCAAGATTAGTGAGGAGCACCAGTATAATGGGGTGCTCCTTTTTTTGTTGGTTGTTTGATAAGGCGGATTCATATTCTTGATGTGTTCCCACTATTCATCGCAGCTAACGTAGATAACCCATTTCCCAAACCTGATACCAACCAAGCGATTAGCACAAAAATAATGATGATCATTAAAAACCTCATTTTACTATGCATCAATTCTTTCATAGCTAAAAAAATTCCCTTTCCCAACTCCTTATCTTTATTTTAGACACATGTGTCAAATTAAATCCAAGACTGCGGCTAGCTCTTGGCCCCTTCGATCCACATTTGGAACAATAGCTTTCCCCAATCAGGGGTAGGGATATTCAACATATTAGGCGTATCAATTAAGTTAAAGAAAACACCAATAAGTACAGGAAGCGGGATATCCTGCCGCAGGCCTTTATCCTGTTGTGCGCGTTCAAAGAGGCGTGATAATTGAATTTTAAGAGTCTTATGTGCTTCCTCAATAAATTCAAGATCTCTCGCTGCTGCAGAAGAATTAGCCGTATTAATTTTACTGGCATTTCCCAAAAGTTGATGGAGCGTAGACTCTTCTACGTACATGAGGAGTAACTGTTCGAGAGCGTGCATAGGGTCAGTCTCATCAATTGCTAATGCATTTTCTAATACCATTGCCATTACGCGCTTCATACAAGCAGCCACGATCTCTTCTTTATTAGCGTAATATTGATAAATAGTGCTTCGGGCTCCTGAAAGATGCTGTGAGAGCAACTTGAGATGAAAACCGTCGTATCCATACTCAAGCACTAATTTTTTGGTCATATCCAGTAGCTCGGTCTCAGTAAAAGATTGTTTTCTTCCCATCGAATCTCTTCCTTTTTATCATTTAAGATCTGTGTTAACAGTAGCGTGAATCCAGCCAATCCGTTCCGTATCCATTTCTGCTACGTAGAATTCTCACTAAAGATAAGAATAACTACATAGGACAAAATAATCTATAAAGAAATAGCTTAAGTCTAAAAAAACATCCGGTGGCACCGCAGTTTTGACTGACCGCAGAAACAGAACCAGATCGATTTCCTCGTTATGTATCAGCGCATCTTCTCCAATTAGATACATCCAAGCTTTCCTTTTTTAATCAAAAAAAGACGCCCAGGGGGCGCCATACATGTAACAAATAGTATGGACATTGGAGTAAGTTATATCTCGTCATAGAACCTTGTGCCACCCTCCTATGAAGTGTGGTTCGTCCTCACAATCAGCCGTTCAAGAAGTGCAACAAGGCATGGTTAAATTCCTTAGCGTGGGTAGCATTGAATCCATGGGGGCCGCCATCAATCAAGACTAACTGACTGCCCGGGATCCGCTCATGCGCTTTTTGACCACTGATCTCCACAGGAACGATAGCATCCGAGTCACCATGGAGAATAAGCGTTGGCAATTTAAATTTCTCCAGGTCCTCACGGAAATCGGTATAACTGAATGCGGAGATGCAATCAAGCGTACCCTTCGGCGATGCAAAAGCCGCAATATCGCGATTGTATAAGCGGAATGCTTCGTTTACCAAGTCCGTTCTGTCCCCAGCAGCGAAGAAATTGGTTGTGAACTCATCCAGGAACGCTAGACGATCCGCCTTTACCCCATCCTGAAACCCTTGAATAGTCGCATCGTCGAATCCGCCGTCCGGATTATCCGATGATTTGTACAGGTACGGAGGGATAGCACCGGCCAGCACCGCTTTCGATACCCGCTCCAATCCATAAGTACCAATGTAACGCGCTACTTCGCCCCCGCCCATGGAGAACCCGACCAATGTTACATCACGAAGATCCAGATGCACAATTAAGCCATGCAAATCCGCTGCGAGCGTATCATAGTCGTATCCGTTCCACGGCTGGGAGGACTGGCCGAACCCACGACGATCGTACGTGATCACCCGATAACCGGCTTCAACTAGTGCAGGTACTTGCTTCTCCCAGGACCTTCCGCTGAGCGGCCACCCATGGATCAATACAACCGGCTTGCCTGCTCCGACATCCTCATAGTGAAGCTCTATTGCAATTCCATTCTCGTGTCCAACTGTAACCATTGCCATTTCTATATCCCTCCATTTTGTGGCGCCTCCATGGGCTTCTATTATTTATGTTATTCGATTATTACTATGTTTTATCTGATAGAATTACCCTATTCACGAGCCCCCTTCCCTTGTTAAATTTATCTAAAATTCTTAACACCTGGAATATACTAATTAATAGTCAGGCTGTCAACTCCCTAAAATAATGGATTATTATGGCGTAACCATGAACCTCCATTCCTTTGCTGTTCAAACGACTATCTATTTGTATTATGGAACCAAGTATAGAACACCTATGCATGACAAAAAAACCAGCAGACCCGCTACGGGACCTGCTGGTTTCCTTGTATGAACAAGCAATTCCGGCGGACTTGGCTCAACCCTGAAGCACAGGCTCCAGTACTTTATCCTGTACAGTGAGACTGTTAATGGGTGTATTGTTAATCCACGAAAGCGCAAGCGTACCCTCACCCATATGAACACCTACGACCGGAACAAAGGTCATAATTTCTGTACGCACAGAAGGCGACATTTCCTTGATCACAGCCTCCAGGCTCAGCGCCTCTTCCATATTGTTGGCATGCATAATACAAATATCCTGAATCAGCTGGATATCCTGGACGAGTGTCTCCAGCAACTTTTGCTTCGTCTTCTTGAAGGTGCGGATTTTGTCCACGACGACAATTTTTCCTTTATCGAATTTCAGGAGCAGATGAATCCGCATCAGCTGGCCCAGCAGAAGCTGGGAGCCGGAGAGCCGCCCGCTGCGGTGCAGCTGGCTGAGACTGGCAGGGATCAGATAGAAAGACATCTCTTCAATGATATTATCGATTCTGCTCTTGATCTCCAGCGCTGAGCAGCCTGCCTGCTGCCAGTGAACACCGCGCACAATCATCTCACGGATCGGGTAAGCGCCTACCTTGGAATCAATGCCAATTACAGTAACGCCAGCAATGTCCGCTGCCTGCATCGAGGTATGGAAGGTCCCGCTAAGCTCAGAGGAACAATGTATCGCAATAATTTCGTCATAGTCTTCCTTCAGTCGCTCATATAATTCCACGAACTCACCGATTGGCGGCTGGGAGCTGCTGACCTTGTCATTCTGGCGCATTTTATCATAGAACTGATCGGCGGTAATATCGATATTTTCTTTATAACATTCATTATTGATTATTAGACGGAGAGGGACAATATAGATATGGTTATTCATGGCGAACTCAGAATCAATGGTGCTGGTGCTGTCGGTTACCCAGGCAATGGATTTCAAGGTTACAACTCTCTTTCGTGAGGGATTGGCTACGATCATTTAATCAACAGCTTTAACTATCTGCATATTCATAAATTATACAGGAAGCTAAGCTCCGGTATAGCGATTACGGGATAATCCCAGCACTTTTTTTCAACTTAATTCGACATAAATTCACATTATACATGATAGATATACCTATTAAAGAATAGACTGTGTATGGTATGTACGTGCGGAAAAATGGATGATCTTCGTACCTTGACATACAAGACACAACAGTTTACCTTATGTGTGAAATGCCACATTCCTGGCAATTAACGGATGAAGCCAGAATCAACTTGAAAGCAGGGGGTAAAACGGTGAACCAGGCTGTGAATGCTTTTCTAAATGATGTATGGACGGAAGTCACTTCGATTTATGCTAGAGAACATCAAAGGATAGACAGGATAAAGAATTTCAGTTCCCTGCAGGCAGGAATCAGAGATTATCTTCGTGTGGCGTGGAGAAGAAGCACTGCTTACGGAGAGCAGGGCAACATCCATATCGATATTGATGAACCGTTCTCCTGGAGCGACAGCTCTTACACCATTAAAGCAGGCCCTTACATCGAGGAGTTAACCGATGAACTGCTGTCCCAGGAGTTTTTCCCCGCTTTATGCGAGCTTGTCGATAACCTGTTTCGCTCTAACGATCTTGGGCCTCATTTTTTTGATTACAAGTTTGAAGTGGTGTTTGAATTTGAAGGTGAGCATTCTGAATTGAGGATTTGCCGCCGCCTGTTGCATGAACAAAAGCTTGTGAAGCTTCAAAAGTCGCTGGAACATTTCATCCAAATCAAAGTTCTCTCTGATCCGCCTGTGCTGCCCAAACCAGAGGACATGTTTTTCTTCGCTCAACACCTCATTAATCCCGATCTCATGAGACAGCAAGAGAAGGTCATTCAACCGATGATACAGCGCCTTTCCGATAAGCTACAGCAGAACCAAAAACGCAAACAAGAGTGGATCGGTCACTATACCTCAGCCTTCGATAATTGGGCTCAGGATCATTTTCTTCCACAGTATTTCGTTCGTCCCGATGATTATGGATACGACTATAAGCTAAAGGAAGAGTCTATTCGTCACGTTGTAGATACCGAGGAAATGGATTTCTTCCTATATGCCGCCTTGCAAATTGGGATTACCAAGCCGGATACCCGCCAGAAATATCTGGAACTCGCAGGACAGCTGGGTTCTAGCCAGGCTTTGCAGTATCTGAAAGTCGGCAGCGGTAAGTTTAGGAGTACGTATCAGGGTGAGCAGGTTAAAGGCAGCAACAATGACGTAACGCAGACGATTGAAATCCGGATCCTTTCTGAAGAGGCGAAGGCTTACGGTGAAGCGTTAGATTATATAGTCAACCTGTTGCGGCAAGGCTTTCCCAAGGGCTACCAGCTGAAGCTGAAAACTGCCCAAAAGCATTTTCTGCCGATGAACAATCTGGCGAAGTCCAAGCTGCATCAGTTTTTTGCCAATGCGCTTAACTACCCGGACCTCTTCCCCAAGATTGCCGAATATGCAGATACGGTAATGGAGGAATATGCATGGTACCGGGACGTAGAGCCGGGCGAGAAATCGGTAATGCCGGGTACCTACGCTGTATTAGGCCTTGGCTTATATAGCGAATCCTATTTCCCGTTAGTGTGCCGTTATATGGAGCTGGTGGATACGGAGCATCAGATGGTGCAGGACAGCTATGCAAAAGCGTTTGTTGATGCTCATGGCGTAAAGACGGAACATATTCCGGTAATCACCTCCATTCTACTAGGCGGTAATGAGGAAGCGAGACCGGTCAAAAACATAAACATCGACCGTCCCGAGCTAGCCGAAGCGCTTGTTCAAGTGCTGAAGAATAAAAAGAATCACGAGCGTGAGTTGGTGCTGTGCAGAATTTTCGGCAGCGCGGACAAGCTTGAGAGGGCCGTCCGACAAGCCTCCCCCCCGCTTAAGGAAGGATTGGAACAATTGTTGTCTTATTGTAAATATGAATAGTATGAAATATCATACTAATGAGTAGGTTGTCTATCAAAGGAGAGATTTATGATGAATCACAAAAAAGAAAATAGTCATGGATTCGGGCATGGCAAAGTGCTAGGAACCACATCAATGGGTGAGCGAGGACAAATTGTTATTCCTAGAGAAGCAAGGGAAGAACTTGAACTCAAGCCAGGTGAGAAATTCATCGTTTTCGGGAATAAGCGCAAGGGCGCTGTCATTCTGGTCAAAGCAGAAATGTTCAACAAATTTGCGGATTTCTTCATGAGCGCCTCTAAAAAGTTTGAAAGTATGGCCCAAGCAATCTTTGATAAAACCACTACTATTCCTGAAGATGAGGATACTGAACCTGAGGTCGATGAAAAAGGACCTGGGGCTGATGAAAAGGAATGAGCGAATTCTTTAAATTGATGAAGGATCCCCGGTTCAGAAGAACCATGCGAATGATTTTTAAGTTCGCTTGGGATTTCTGGTGGCTGAGCAAGCAAAAGAATTTTATTCCGAACCGGCGCTATGAAGCGAAAACAAAAGCATTATATCAAAAGCAGGCAACCTATTTTACGAAGACTGCTATGGATATGGGTGGATTAATTATCAAACTTGGGCAGCATGTTAGTGCGCAAGTGGATATTTTGCCGAAGGAAATTATTGATGAATTGTCCAAGCTTCAGGATTCCGTAGATTCTGTACATTTTTCCGAGATACAGCACAAAGTAGAGAGTGAACTCGGAGTATCCATTAGCGAGATTTTTGCTGAGTTTAGTACAACTCCCATCGCAGCGGCTTCCTTAGGACAGGTACATCGGGCGACACTACGGACAGGTGAAGACGTTGCAGTGAAGGTTATGCGTCCTGGGGTCGAGGATATTATTTCAATTGATTGGAAATCCATACAAGTTGCGATTTCGTTATTAAAACGCTGGACGAAGATTAGAGACTTCATGGACCTAGATGCAGTGTATGATGAGTTTTACGAGACCGTTATGGATGAGCTCGATTATCAAAAAGAGGGACACAATGCAGAACAATTTCATATGCAGCTTATCCATCGGGATGATATCGTGGTTCCAGCTATTCATTGGTCTTATACCACTTCAAAAGTGTTAACCATGGAGTTTTTGGAAGGTGTAAAAATCAACGATTTTACCCAGCTTGATGCTTGGGGTGTGGATCGGACTACACTCGCGAAGTCATTGCTGGAGATCTTCATAGAACAGATTCTAGTGGAAGGCTTCTTTCACGCAGACCCGCACCCGGGGAATGTTCTCGTGCAGCCTGACGGAACCATAGTATTAATCGATTTTGGAATGGTCGGACGGATTGCAGATGATATGAAAGCGCAAATGGTAGCCCTTCTAATGGCAGTGTATTTAAAAGATGCTCACGGCGCCATCGATGCCCTTAATCGTTTGAAATTTCTGAGACGGAATGTTGATTTAGAGGTTTTCTCAAGGAATCTCACATTATTATTTGAACAAATCAACGGTGATACGTTTGACCTCAATTTTGTGACGTCAGGTGACAATGCTGAAGAGTTACGTGATTTCCTCTTTTCTCAGCCTTTTCAGTTACCTGCATATACAACATTTTTGGGAAAAGCACTTGGCACAGTATATGGACTATGTCTAGGACTGGACCCGGAGTTTGATCTGATTGGGACCGCTAAGCCATATGTCGAAGAGGTTGTGCGTAGCGATTTACGGGGGAATGTCTTCTCCAACGTTGTAGATGAAGGCAAGAATATTCTCAAAGGAATTCTTCCTACGACAAAGAAGTTCATCTCTGCAGTAGATAAAATGGACAGCGGAAATTTACGGGTAAAGTTATCGAGTTCCTTCGAGAAGAAATTGATAGAGACGCAAAATAAGAATACAGAGCGAATGATCGCAACAATCATTGGCGCCGTATTCCTTCTGACTGCTGCAATCATGTGGGATGAAGTGAATCATATGGTTTCTTACGTGCTCGGCACTTTAGGACTCATCATTATGCTCAGCCAACTCAAATCAAGAGAAAGCCGCCGTGATGTAAGACATGCAAGGCAGATGAGAGCCATGCGTGAGCATAATCGATTGGAGAAATCGAAGTTTAATTCCACGCCGAAATAATTAGAGCCATCCTTAACGGGATGGCTCTTTCATTTTTTATAAATACTAGCTAATCTTTTTTTGAATCTGCATTTCTATACCGCGCTTTTTCTCATATTTGCTATACATTAACCATGCAACAACCGAGAAAATAATGGGTCCGGCCACGCTCCAAATGGTGGTTTGCAGATCCCCTTCTAAAGCCGGCTGTATAATACTAAAGAAATTCGCAAGCCCGATGGTTAGTACAACTACCCACGCCCAAAAATTAACGGCCCATTGACTTTTAATAATGATAAACGGCTTATGTATTTCTTTTCTTCTTCTGAAATATGGGAATGCAAGTGCTATAAATACATATGGGATCGTCATAGCCACATTAGTCATCGAGACAAGGATGTTAAAGAATGCGGCCATTGTGCTTCCACCAAAAGCAATAAGTGCGATCATCACACAAACAACGGTAGCTTGAATCCACATTGCGTTAACAGGCAGCCCATTCTTTGTTTCAGCGATTTTCCCAGGCCATATCTTGGCTGGCGTACCCTCAATCAATTGCTTTAGTGGCGAAAACATCAAGGTAAAGAACGCACCAGACAATGCTAGGAACATAGAGATTCCTACGAATCTTGCAACGCCAGCACCCAAAGCTGAAGCTGTCTCTTGACTTGCTCCAAAAGCTGAACCAAGGGATTGACCTAAATTAGCCATAACGATATAACTTGCGTTCCCCAGATTAACATTTTTGATACCCATTACAGTGGACCAGTTGGTAAATACGCCAACTAGCAGTATTCCTAATGAATATCCTACAGAAATGATGGCTGCCGTTATAAGAATTCCTTTGGGAAAAGTTTTTTCTGGATTTTCTGTTTCATCCACCAACCCCCCTACTGCTTCAAGCCCGCCATAAGCGAATAGAGCGTATACAACAAATGCTAATGCGGCAATCATATCTCCCGCATATTTAGGATTTGGTGTCTGAGTAAATGAATGTAATCCTTCAATCGGCTGTGCCAAATGTCCATGGTTGCCTATAAGGACTGCTATTGCACCAATCCATAGAAATACATTTAATGCCAAGACTGCAGTACCACCTATAGAAGTTACTTTCCTGATCTTATCCAGTCCCTTAGTTGATGTGTAAGTGACTAGAAGAATCCATGCCATTCCCAAGATACCTAAAGCCTGTGGTCCATGAAGGCTGAATATAGTCCAGTTTTGTGTCGTATCTTCTCCGAATATTGCATTTGATACAGGAACCCACATACCGGATGCGACATTAACCATCCAAGTGATATAAGAAAAATACCACATGAACGTTCCTACAAATGCAAATCTTGGACCAATGGATTTTTCCATCCATGAATGAATCCCTCCCTTCTCCTCTTTGAAGGCGGAACCAAATTCAGCTACCATTAATGCAAATGGAACAAAGAACGTAATTGCTGCAAGTATGTACCAGGGAATAGCCGCATAACCCATCTTATAGAACGATCTTGGGATGTTGTTGAATCCATAAACAGAAGTAAAAATCATTAAGACCAGAGACACTAAATTTAATTTTTTCGTTGTCTTTGTCTTTGTCTTTGATGCCATACTAATTCTCCCTTTTCATAACGTATCGTTGAGCTCCAACATGAAGTCAACCCTACGTAGTTTTACCATAATAACGCGTTCTCAACAAGACAAAGATAAACATTACCATCCCTAAGTCAGCGAAGGATTATGATAGCGCTTTAATATCTTATCGTATTATTCTTCACATGCACTAAGATTTTACAATGATATGCTTAATAATGTATGCCTTACGACATTTTAGGAGGTAATATAATGAGCAAGTATGACGAAGCCATGAAGCTGCTGGAAGAACAAGTGGGTAACAAGGACGGCCTGATCTCTCTGTCCACCATCGCGCTGGAACCGGGGCCCAATGGCAAGAGCCGTCCGGCTGCCCGCATTGTGGACGCCTATTATGAGGACGGCGCATTCTACACTGTCACCTACGCGACCTCAGGCAAGATGCAGCAGATCTCCCAAAACCCTGAAGTCGCCGTTTGCATCATCGTCGAGAACTTTACGGCTGATGGTATCGGTGAAAACCTGGGCTGGGTATGTGACGAGAAAAACGCGGAGATGATGACAAAGCTGCGCACAATATTCGCAGGGTGGTATAACGAAGCCAATAACGACGAAGACCCTAACACATGCCTGCTGCGCATTCGCCTGACAAAGGGCTTGTGGAATGACGCCCATAAAGGGATCAGAAATGAGATTGACTTTGTCAATAAGACGGTTGTTACCGTTGGGGGTTAAGCATACTGCGAAGTAGACATTTGATAACCGACAATATTAGCTCAAAGGGAGTGTCTGCACACTCCCTTTTTTTATCGTTATTTATGATACGGTGCAGCGTAACACCTGTATAGCGAACTCGAAAGGGACTCGATCGAATGCCTTTTACATTACTATTCAGGTGTTCTTACCCTTGCCCTGATTCTTGACTCCCCAGTCGCACAGCTGTTCCAGCACAGGCAACAGCGTCTCAGCCTTATCCGTAAGACGGTATTCCACTTTTGGCGGCACCTGTGGGTACTCCCTCCGCTTGACCATCCCATCCGCTTCCAGCTCCTTGAGTTGGGAGCTTAAGGTCTTGTACGTAATTGACCCAAGCTGTCTTTTCATTTCATTGAAGCGAACCGGCTGCCTCTCGGCCAAGAGGTAAAGAATGACCATTTTCCACTTTCCGCCGATGATAGACATTGTATAACCAAACGGTGTATCCTGAAGCCTTGTATCTTTGCCGTTTAAATCGGATATGCCCATGTCTCACACTATCCTTTCAGATAGTACCTATCTTTAAAGTGCGTACTACCTCTTTCTTTGTGCCAAGTCTATACTAGCATTACTTTGAAGTAAAGGAGACAATAACATGCCTACAATTAAAACTTATCATCATCAGCTCTGGGATCATGGCATCTCGCAAGGATACAGCGTAAACGGCACCCTCTACATCTCGGGTCAATTCTCTCACAATGCAGCGGGTGAATTTGTCGGGGCCGGCGATATCGAGAGCCAAACCCGTCAGACGTTGGATAATCTAGATCGCGTACTGGCAGAATTCGGCATCACCAAAACCAACCTAGCTTATGTCGAGGTATACCTAACCCATGCACAAGAGCATGGAGAAACAGTTATCGAGATATTCAAGGAGTACCTGGGAGATCATCACCGGCCCGCTGGCAGTCTTATCGGCGTTACCTACCTGGCCTTTCCCGAGCAATGGATTGAGATCAGAGCAGTAGCCCATGTAGATAAATAAAAGTGTACACAGTGGTAAATTAGATTAGAGTGATACAAGGTGCTTGGTGTATGGTTCTAGCATAAACATAAGTTGCTCAGTAATTTCCTGCACATTACAAGGCATAGAATTATTGATCCACCATTCCAGTACTCCAATAAACCCCGAAGTCAAAAAATGAGTGGTTACACCATTTGAATATGCGCTGTTTCCTGACTTTACACCGACAACCTCTGTTACTGTTTGCGCAATGATGTCATATAAGCGGTTGCGAAAAAATCCAAATCCCTCATTACTAAGAAGCAACTTGTATATTGTAAAATTTTTCTCCAAGTATTCAAATATGCTTTGAGATGCGTCTATGTTTAGATTGGGGTCAGCGCTATTGACACAGTGATCTAGCAGCAGCTCAACATATGTTTCAATGCACTTGTCCAGCAAGTCGAGTTTATCCACGTAATGAAGATAAACAGTCCCTCGGTTTATGTTTGCGCGTTCGGCAATGTCATTGATAGTTATTTTCTCAAATCCTTTTTCAGCCAACAGTTCGATGAAGGCATTCATAATTGACTGCCTTGTTTTTTGTATTCTTCTGTCCACACAGTTACCTCCCCGGATATTCAACAAATTAGCGCGATGTGTTGAGTTCTCAACAGTTGGAACAAATGTAACTATTGAAATGCTCTCCACAAATCAGTACGCTAAGGATATCAATCATTTGTTGAAAAATCAACACACGTTGATTAAGGGGAGGGTTTATGAAAATACTATTTTTTGGTCGCGGTACTATAGGAACGCTGTACGCCTGGGCGTTTGAAAATGCAGGCCATACTGTTGAGTTTTATGTTCGTGAAGGTAGGAAGATGCAATATGGCTCACATGTAAACTTAGAAATATGGGATGCACGACGGAGCAAAAGAGACCGGCTAGTCAAAGAAAAATGGCCTATTATAACACATGAAGAAATAAAGGAAAATCACGACTATGACCTCATTTTTATGAGTATCAACCCCGAGCAAGTATCAAGTGCAGTCCACTACCTTGCGCCACGAGTTGGAAGTGCTACTGTTCTGTTTTTCAATAACTTTTGGCAGGATCCCAAAGCCGCTGTTCAGCCGATTCCTGTCAGTCAAATTGTTTTTGGCTTCCCCGGTGGTGGCGGTGGATTCGAGGGAAACACTCTTTACGGTGGTGTTTACAAGATGGTTCAGTTTGGAACATTTGAATCTGAGCCTACCAAAAGAGATTTAGAGGTTCGCAAGCTTTTTGCTGAGGCAGGCTTCAAGATCATGGTTCAAAAGGATTTTCAAAGTTGGCTCTGGAATCATTTCGCATTAAACGTAGCAATGGAAGTCGAAGTATTAAAAAGTGGCAGTTTTGAAAAAGTAGCTTCTTCACCCGAAGCGCTAGCTGGAATAGGTCATAATATGAAAGAAATGATCCCTGTTCTGAAAGCAAAAGGCTCAAAACTTGATGTTTTGACAAGGGTATTGAGCTCCCTGCCACCGAGAGTTGTAGGACTTCTTATGAGTAAAGTAGTTTTTTCACCTAAAAGCATGGCCTATGCACTTGTGAAGCATAATCACTTTAAAGTTGGTTATGCCGTACAGGAAGTTATATCAGAAGCCAGAGAGCACGGCATAAAGACACCACGGCTTTGCGCTGTAGAAAGCCTAATTACGGAATAGAAAGAGCGGCTAGGTTTTCTCGCTTGCACTGTTGGACAATTTTAAAGCATGGCCGCACGGAGCTAAGCAACTTGCATCTATCTCAAATACTTCATCCGCCCTATGAATATAGCCAAAGCCTCGACTAAAGTCGTCCAAAACTTAAAGCGAGCTCCCAGAAGTGGAAGCTCGCTTAGTGGACCTTTTACGCAATAGGAGTACCATTAGGCATTTCCGTATCCGGCTTTAATAGAATAACATCTCCTTTTTCCACGACTCCTCCCAACACTAATACCTCCGATTTGAACCCCGCAATGCGCCGAGGAGGAAAATTGACGATTCCTATAATCTGCTTCCCTACAATTTCCTCAGCTTTGTAACGCTTAGTTATTTGTGCACTTGAGGATTTCATCCCGATCTCCGGTCCAAAATCAATCTTAAGCTTTATCGCAGGGATCTTTGCTTCTTCAAAAAACTCGGCTTCCTTAATCGTTCCGACACGAATATCTAGTGCTGCAAAATCATCGATCGTTGCCAACGTTTTACCTCCTCCACTAAAGTCTTTAAGCCCCTCACGAAAATATCTCTCACGCTTTCCGGATAGAATTTAATGAGTTCCGCTTGGTGTTGCATTTACTGCACCGGGCGGAAAGGCTGCAGGAGCCGAATCCCTTCCTCAATGGATCCCTCCATCAGTTCTAAGAGCTGGGGCACCAGTTCCTGCATCCGAGGGGCACTCAGGTGCCGATCAAGGGCATTCCGGTTTTCCCAGCGCTCGTAGATAATGAATGTACCCGGCTGGCCTTCCACCTCGTGAGCCTCATAGTCAATGTTGCCTAGGTCGTTGCGCGACGGGGTGACAGCAGCAGTCATGAATGCCTTCATCTCGGCTTCTCTTCCTGCCTTAGCTCTCGCCTCCCAGAGTACAGTAACGTAACGGTTCTTTGTATCGTTCATATTAATTCCTCCTATTGTATTGGCCCGCAAGAACATCTTGACGAACCACATCTAAACGGCGTGTTTGGTATTCACTCAAAGCTTCTGTTATCGAATTCGGATACTGCTTAATGGAGTCTACAATGGTAACGGTATCATCAAGTGAGTCATTAAAGCCTGCGCCCGTCATTGGTGACATGGTATGAGCTGCATCGCCGATCATGGCGATTCTTCCTTTTGACAATATATTAGGGATGTATTCATTAACAGGTGCCCCGATTAAACTGCGGTTCTTAATTGCGATTTGCAAAATGGCATCATCTTCTTTATTCCAATGGGCTTGGCTGGTTTGTGACAGTTCTTCCAGTAGCCAGTCCGGAATATCTTCACCGTATAAGGAGTGCTGGGCAACCCCGTCCTTTAACACCCCTAACTCAGACAGCAATTGATTATGCGAATGATCAAACCAGCAATAACCTATCCATCGCTGGCCAGGATTGGTTCCTCCTTCTTTACCTGGCATCACCGCAGTAGTCAATGTACCGGCAGCACTATTGTTGAAATAAGCGTTCGAAAGTTGCCGTTTTTTCCAGTCTTTCTTTGGCAGCAGTTCTTCGTCTACCTTCCCAACCCAAACCAGATAGCCAGCATAATCTGCAAATGGTTTGTCAGGATTTAAATAGCGGCGGACAATACTGCGATATCCATCTGCGCCAATCAATAAGTCCCCTTTAAACGTCTGCTCCTCTTCACTGGTAGCCCAAGCAGATGATTCATTTTGTCCCACACTAACAATTCGTGTATTGTGCCGAAGGGTAATACTAGATTCTTTAGCAACCGCATTGCGCAAACGTTCTTGAATGGCTGACCAGGCTTCCACATTGTTGTTACCACTAGATGCCAAGTGTCTTAATTCTCGTTCAATTTCACTATTACGATAAGGCTTTGTGTGTAGTCGAATAAAAGCACCATTTCTTAATGAGGAATCTGCACGTTCAAGAATGGTAACGGTATAACCAGAGCGAGATAACGCAAGCCCCATCATTAGACCACCTAAAGATCCACCTACAATAATGGCATGTTCCATCTGTTTGTGTGACATCGTTCATTCTTCCTTTACTGCAGGTTCATCTGGATACGGAGCATCCGGTCGAGGAGTCGATCTGGAAGAATACGGACCAGTCGGGTCAGCAGCGCCGAATCGTGACCAACCGTATAGCGGGTGTGCGGTTTACTGACGTGGATTGCTCGTGAAACCACTGCCGCCACTTTCTCGGGGCGGATACCGTCCGTTGCCCACGTATCAGCCTGAGCCTTCACGGCATCAAAAAGACGATCATGGCGCCTGTGCTGATCCGGCGTCATCAACTTGGCCAGCCGCTCGGCTGTCATAATCCCTTGCTCTGACAGGCCAGTGCTGACGCCACCCGGAGTGATCATGATTACCTTGAGGCCAAACGAGGACATCGCTCTGCGGAGACTGTCATTGATCGCTTCCATCGCATACTTGGCAGCCGAATAAATTCCGAAACCGGGCATGGAGACCTTACCCCCGAGCGAACCGATATTGACTACGCGCCCGCCGCTGTTCAGCAAGGCCGGGGTAAGCGCCTGAATAACCGCGACCTGTCCGATCACGCTGACTTCAATCTGGCGGCGGAATTCATCGAGGGGGACCATCTCAAGAGGTGCATTAACGGCGATGCCGGCATTGTTGACCACTGCCCGTAAAGGACGGCCAAGCGGATCTTGCTCCACCCGTTCGGCCAGCGCCTTGAGCGTGCCGATATTGGTAACATCGACAATTACCGGCTCGATATTTTTGCGTTTGATTTTGTCGGCGTCTTCCTGACGACGAACCCCCGCCAAAACGTGATATCCTTCAGTGGCGAGCTGCTCCGCGGTAGCCCTACCGATGCCGCTGGACGTACCTGTGACAACGACCAGTTCTTGAGTTTTGAATGACATAGTAAGCCTCCTAGGTTTGATAAGATATGGTTCACGCTATAGCACTGCTATACGGACATTATAGCACCGCTATACAAAGCTGTCTATAGCGGTGCTATACATTTTTTACGAAATGTTGTCCTACGGCCTGAACATCATTTTGGCGGGCGTTGCGTGAGGAGTGCGATCATCGACATCCTTCTGAAAATAAAAAAAAAGACCGCCATCCTGCTTGGATAGACGATCTCTCTTATGTGCCACTATTTGTGGGCCCTCATCTTTACCTGAAATCTTTACACTCTGTCATCGGATCCCTCATTTTGAATCGGCGTCCGGCTCTTGAATCAAAATGATCTGCATTACGCTTTCCCGAATGAGATTAACGACGTTGGGTTCGGGTAGGGGTGCCTTACGAATCTGGGCCGTCACATACAGCCAAGAGGCCGTATTGGCGGAAGCCCAGACCAGATCTGCCGCAGCTTGAGCTGACACAGCCAGTTTGCCTTCGGCAGCGACTCTCTGAACATTTTGCACTAGTACTTGGTGCGAATGCTCTGCCGCCTCAATATGTGCACCCTCGAGCAACCGCCCCATCATCGCCGCATAGATCCGAGGACGGGCTGCCGCGAAGCGGACATAGTCATCCCATCCTTGACGAAGAGCCATCTCTGGAATGGTGGACTCCACTGCGGCAATCTTGCTTTCAAATAACTGTTTGAACGCTTCCACTATAGCTGCACTCAGGAGTCCATCGGCATTGCCGAAATGATGATAGAGTGTAGGGGCCGTAACCTGCGCGATCGCAGTTACGGCTCGCGTCGAAAAATGGGCTCCGCCCTCCTCTTCGAGTACCTTAAGAGCAGCTGCTAATATTTTGTCATATGTGTTCATACGTCCATTATAGCAGTGCTATATGCGTATGTCCATGACGAAGGTTGCATGCTTGTGGCCATAATCCCTGTATTGGTGACTTTGCGGGATGACCCCTTCTTTGATCTTACTGCCTTATTCCGTCCTTCTTCCAAAATACTTCTTTATCATTCTTTCACGATCTTTAAACATGAAGATCAGGCCAACTTTTATTAACCAACTGGGCAGAGAGCTTTCAAACTCCACCCTGTCCGTCATAATCGTTTCACGAACGGACTTTGAAGCAAACTGATGGCGGTGCTTCCAAGAATGAAACGGAAATATGGGATCAATAAGGATATCTTCAAAACCTTCCTGTTCTTTCCACTCTGATATATACGACTTCCAGGAGATTTTCCAGAACCCAAAGTTTAGTTCCAACTGGATCATTTTTCCCGCAGCTGCTTCGGAAGGCCCCTTCACCGTCGTTTTGGGGAAGGATGTAATTCTGACTAAATTCTCAGCTGACTGAAAAAAGTCCCAAACCCGCTCCAAAGGTTGCATAAGAACGGTTTGATAAGTAAACGTCCCTTTCCATTTCACGACCAGTCACCTCACGCTATATGATCACCTATTGGATTTCTGGTTTCATTGCCCTAAGCTGAACGATTAATCTTCGCCAGAACCATCCCTTTGGCTACCTACACAATCTCTTTATTAAAATGTCCTCTTGTGTCTGTTTCCTGATTAAAGACAGCATTATTCATTGAGCCATTTAATTTGCCTGACGCCATATTAATGACTTTCACAACCTGCTCTTTGGATTCAACTGTGAAGTTTAATCTGAGCGCCTCGATTCCTTTGATGTTTGGTAGCTCATCTAAAAGATTAAGCGTCTTCCCATTAAGGAGAGTCGTTGTACAATCATTATGAGAAATGATAGGGAACGTTCCGTGCTCATCTTTTAACTCATAGCTCTTCGTTCTGCAAATTCTGCATTGATTCATTTTTTTCATCGGACAATATTTTGTAAACATCAAAGGAACCCTGCCATATACAATCATTTCCAGTGCAGGATAGCCGTCATTTTCTTCATAATAGGCATTCATTAAATCTTCAATTTGGCTCTTATTCAATTCATAAGATAAAGTGACTCGTTTGGCACCTAATTTATATAATTCATAGCAACTAGTAGCATTAACAACATTTAGAGAATAGTCCGTAACAAACGGATTCGTGTCTCTGTAGTGATAAATTCCACCATATCCTCCGATGAGTAGCTGCCCTTCTTTTTCCTTATAATCAATCTGATTTCTTCTAACAACGTTTTTAAAATAGATTTCCTTAATTCCACAGCTCACGCAAGCATCGTACTGCTCCTTAGTCGTTACAGAGGCCGTAAGGTATGGTTTTTCAGGGGCAAAGCTTATTTTTTCTTTTACCTTCAAAGCCTTGGTTCTTTTCTTTTGGCTGTTAAGCTTTAAGTCATATAAGCCCAGTACAATATCTCTTCTTGCTGCATTTAACAGTTTAGCTGGAATAAAGGCATTGCATTCTTCAAATTCTACATGATTAAGTTCGAATATCGTATCATTTAATCTCGAAAATTGCTTGATTACCTGGTCTTTTGTTGTTGGATTATTAATGGCTTCGCCTAGTATTTCCTCGCTTTCATATGAATAATTAAAGCCTAAGCCCTCCGCCTCTATGAAAAGCTTTGAATCTGGACATGCATATACTCTAATATCGAGGTTAAACCGCTTAAATTCTTTTTCCAGTGATGATTCTAATTCTTTGTTATAGAAATAATCCTTCGTTTTATATACTAAATCTCCCTTAGACACCTTTTCTTTGATTTTGATATAGCAGACATCGTCTGCTTTGTTGATTAATTCGCCCTCTTTATCGTACAGTTTGGCAACAGCTAGATTAACATCTTCATTGTTGTGACTTATTCTGATTGTATCGTTTTGATTTAAGGTACGTGAAAGTGTTATTTCATACCTATCTTTAACAATCTTGCTGATGGTCCCAATTTCATAACCGAAGTTATTAGGTCTTAAGATATTTGTAATATTTTTCTTATCTTCGTGAAACAAATACCCTTTAGTAAATGTTCTATTGAATGTTTTTTTCAGATTTTCTTTATCTTCTTCGGTTATTTTATGATCTAAGGCCGTGCGATATTTGGATACAACATTAGCAACATACGTAGGCACTTTCATTCGGCCTTCTATTTTTAAAGAATCGATTTCTTTTAAATCATGGATATAATCGATTGTGTTTAAGTCCTTAGTAGATAGAATATAGTTTTTCCCTAAAGATGTATCTGTTGTCTTATCCATTAGTTCATACTCCTTACGGCATGAACCCACACATCTTCCACGATTTGCGCATCGAAAGCCGATTAATCCTGACATTAGACAGTTTCCCGAGTAAGATACACATAAAGCACCGTGAACGAAAATTTCTAAAGGTATATCAGCTATTCTTCTGATCTCTTTTACTTTTTCAATCTCAACCTCACGGGACAGAACAACTCTTTTAGCACCAAGTTCTTTGAATAATAAAGTTCCGTCTAAATCGTCTATTCCCATTTGAGTTGAACAATGAGCTTCCATATCAAGAAAGTTATTAACGATATAATCGAAAGCAGCCAGGTCCTGGACGATAATGCCATCCACACCGATATCATTTAATTCGCGTATTTGCTCTTTCATCTCTTCAGCTTCGTTTTCGAAAACGATGGTATTCATTGTAACATAGAGTTTAACGTCCCTCAGGTGCGCATATGTAACAGCCTCTTTTAACGATTCAAAATCAAAATTAGATGAATATGCACGTGCACCAAATTTTTGCATTCCTAAGTATACTGCATCACAACCATTAGAAATTGCAGCTTTTAAAGCCTCCATATTTCCTGCTGGAGCTAATAATTCAGTCATTTTTTCCTCCTTATGACCCATAAGTTACACGCCAGTCAAACTCAGCACCATTGATCATAAAATAAGAACTACACTTAAGCTACGGCAAAAAGCACAAACCAATGGTTTGTGCTTTTGCATTCTTTCTTTGTCACTCGGCTCTCCTCTTGATGATTCGTGCGAGGCTTATTTATTGAGCTGCTTGGTTAAGGGTGCTTAAGAATATCTCAATGGGTTGTGCGCCGGAAATTGCATATTTTCTATCAATGACAAAGAAAGGGGCTCCTGTTATTCCCAAATCAGCTTGGCTTCCGTGTAATAGGAATAGAACAGCTTCTCGGATAATTCCCTATCTTTACCAACCAATTTAGCATATTGGGTTAGACGATGAGCATCAAACGTATTGGTGGGCTTCATTTGGTCGAAATTATACACCAGACCCATCATCGCCGCTTGTTGTCCAAGGTTAGCATTTGCCTCTTTCGCTTGCTCGATACTCATACCATGTTTCTCAGAAAGGATTTGATGCATATTTTTGCCTGAGTACATGGACCCTTGTGGGTTAAGTTCAAAGCTTCTATATTCAATCACCACTTCATTCTGATGAGCGAATTGCTCCAGTGCAGACTCCAATCGTCGTTTACCAATATAACAAAATGGACAAACATAATCTGACCATATCTCGATTTTGATTTTGAATCCTCCTTCACTAACCACTAATCGGTGAATACTGCATTTTTTTGAGCTTATTTGTTATAAACAATTGGCATTTTTCTAATCAATTGGTTGTCACGGGTGGCAGCGTACATGATTTTAGCAACATTTTCTCTGGAAACTGATAATTTAGCCGATTTATCTCCTAATGAATAGTCATAAGATTGCCCTTTGTGTTTAACATTGGGGTTAATAATTTGAACAACTGTCCAATCAAGGTTCGATTGTTTAATAATTTTTCGAAAGTTCCCCTTGTACAAAGCTCAAATTGGGATGTTTGAGGCTGATTTTGTGGGGGTTTCTAACATATGCCGTAACGAAATCCCCGTAATCTAGAGCTAATTGTGTCAGCAGCTGTCCGATTGCACCACTTGCACCAAAAATGGTGATATTCATTTTCTTGAACTATCTCCTTCATCTAAATTATTCAAATCACACGCGGTCTTCAGTTATAAATTCTTCTACTCTGTCTCTTTTGGTGTACATGTCGTACCAAATATCAGCGATTTTGTCTTGAACTCCTGAGTTCGGCTGCATCCAAATTCCGATCGCAAGGTGACCCGCATACACACCTTTGTCCGCTAATTCGCTGTTCAAATTAAAGATATAATTACGAAGTCCTGAAATTGCAATTCCGACATTACCCATCATCGGTACTGGGTGGATTGCAGCGCCTCCAGTCGTAAATAATAGAGCACCGCTTTGCTTATCCAACATTTCCGGCAGCACTTGTCGAACACTGGATAACGCACCTAAAACATTAAATTGAAATTGGTATAATGCATTTTCTTCTGTTACATCTAATGATGGTGCTACTGTATTGATGCTCGGCGTTGGACTGTATTCAAGAACATCAATAAATCCGTATCTTTCTTTAACAGCGGCGAATGCCATCTCAATTTGTTCTTTATTTAAAATATCTGCTTGAAATGAAGCCGCCTCAATGCCCAATTGTTCTAATTCAATAACCAGTCGGTTCAACTTTTCTTCATTTCGAGCAATAAGAGCTACGCGAAAGCCATTTTGTCCGAATTTTTTTGCAATGGACATTCCTAATCCTTCTCCTGCTCCAACGATTGCTATAGTTTTCATTTAATATCTCCCCTTCAAATAGAGTTAATTATCAATTCGATAAATAATGGTCATAGTGTTGTATATTTATCTTTTGTTTATTATGATTAATATACGATCCGCATTCAATATTTAATAATTTCGATTTTGAAAAATATAATACAAATTCAACTCCAATGTCGTTTAACTAACAAAAAAATATAAGGGAACGAGTCATAATGAACAAAAAAACTGATTTGCGTATCATTCGCTCCAAGCATTCGATTAAAAAGGCGTTTATAGAGCTTCTTAATGAGAAGGGATATGAAGGGATTACGATCCAAGATATTGCCGATAGGGCGATGATTAACCGGAATACATTTTACCTTCATTATCAGAACAAGCCCGATTTGTTAAATGCGTCTATGGATGAATTATTAGAAGAACTAAATAGTACACTCAATCTTTGTTCGAGCAGCAAATCTCCTGTAAGTGGCTCTATGTTTGAACAACTAATGCAAACCATATTGGAGAAAATCCTGGATAATATTCCCTTTTACAAAGCATTGTTACTTGATGAGAATAGAATTTATGGTTTTCAATCAAAAATGGAGGAAATTATAAAAAATACAGTGGAAGATGGCTTGGATGATACTCCCCTGAAGATTTCAAAGGAATTATTACTCCAATATATCGCATCTACTTTTATGGGCATTGTAATATGGTGGGTTAAAAATGATTTTTCTTATACTCCAAAGGAACTCGCTTCTCAATTCGGAAAAATTCTAACTCATGGACACTTAAAAGCCGCAGGTATTTCAATCGATGATTAAAGTGATAAATGTTTACGAACAGTAGCTGGGAAGATAGAAAAGAAAAGGAGCCCTCGAATGACTCGAATGCCGGCTCCTTTTCTGTTACTGCACTTTCAAAAAATAATATTGCACTACGTCCCCAATCGCATAGGTTTGGCCGCTAGCCATACTTCCTTCAAAGTCCACTTCCGTATCCTCCGTTTGAGCACTCCTCTCCCTTTCCTTTCGTCCAGTCGAGACGCTTTTCTTCCCATACTCACTTTTCATCGTGGAACCTGCGTCATTGGGGGCGCGGCACGAACACATTCCACCGTACGCAAAATAAAACCGCGCCATGGATGCGCGGTTTTACGGATTATTTGGGCATGGAAGTTGTGAATCATTGCCGCTGCCTCAACCTCATTCTGGAAATCACAGCTTCTATGACGAGCAGATTAGGAATCCAACAGACCCAGGCGACAACCCGAAAGGCCACCTCGAAATCGCCAAACAGAAGAGCCAGCGGTGCTAACCAGATGCGAAGCGTGACAGCTGCAAAAGTAAGCGCATAACTGCGAAGCATCCATGCTTTATGAGCTTGGATGTCTTTGGCCATAATTTTTCTCGTTGCAGTAAGCGTCGTCGCAACCCACAATACATCGAGCGACATGAACCCAAGAGTGGCAATCCAACCTCCTGTGGCAAAAAGGGATAAATACACACTCACGATCCCACTAACTGTAATTGAAAGAACATATCCATACCCCAATAGACGATGCCAACGTTTCCTAGCATTTGTTGGCTTCAAATATAGTTGAAAGGGTCCTATGATCAAGGCAAATACCGCGGTGAAAATATGAATATATAGTACATATATCCATGGTTTTAGTTCAAAATTCGGCTTTTGCAATTTGAAAGAGACAAGTCCTGCATCACTAGCTCTAAGCACGCCATACTGAACAATTGCGTATCCGGCAATCGAAAATGCGAGAATGAGAACGAGCGCCCGAATCATCTTATTTCTCATATGAATGATCCTCCTCCGTTGGTGCACCGTGAAGCTATTGCCCCTTTAAACCCTATGGCTAAAGTGTTAATACCGATCTTCTCGATTGAGGCACCAGCTAGGGTCGAAAGGGACGCAAAATTCACCACTTGTTCTGGTCAAGTTTTCTGCCATACTTTTGATGCAAACGGATCTTCGCTTCCTCCCAGCTCGGAATAGTATCGGCATCCCAGTGGACGGCCTCCACTTCATCGCCAATTCGGCGTGCGATCCGCATGGCCTTGGCGTGATTGCCGTGATTGCGGTATTCCAGCATGCGATCCTTGTTCTCCCATACCGACATCGTCCAGCTACTCTCCAACTGTCGCGTGTAAGGTCGGAATGCAGCAATCCGGCAGCCCTATTCAGTTGCTTCGTTGACCGGACGATGTGGTAAATAAAAAACGGAAGCGCCCACATGCCCTTTACTCGCACCCGTGTCACTGAAATCAACAACGAAATCGCCCCTTCCACGAAACACCCATTTTCGGTTTATTGTTAGTATTAGAAATAATACCCCTTCCGAATATCATCTAAAAGGGTAGGATGTACTGGATTCCATCCCAAACGCTCCTGAGTCAACGCACTGGACGCCGGATTATCTGTTTTCGTGAAGGGTGCAAGCCATCCGAAATGTTTACCTGCTTCTTCAACACCAATGCCTTGGACCGGCAAGTTCAGATGGAGGCCCAAAGCCGTGGCGATCTCTTGAAAAGAAATGCCCTCTTCGCTAACCGCATGAAACCGGGACCCTGCCGGAGCCTGTTCTAAGGCGAGTCTAAAAAGGTGCGCCGCATCCAGTAGATGCACGGATGGCCAGCGGTTGGTTCCGGAGCCTGTGTAGGCGGAAAAACCCTTCTTGCGAGCGATGTTCACCAGATTTGGGAACAAACCCGTCTTATCGCCTTCACCGTGTACGATCGGTGGGAGGCGTACAATCGAGGAACGTACCCCCCGATTCGCCAAGTCCAGGGTGGTATGTTCAGAAATGATGCGTAATCCACCTGGGGATTGAGGATCCCCAGCGCTATCCTCCGTTCCGAGACGGCCGGGAGTAAGCGTCATCGTAGGCATCGCGACGACAAGCGCCCGCTCACCGGTGGGTAAAGCGGTGCCAAGTGTCTCGATGGCTCGCCTGTCGGTCTCAATTGCAGCCTTCATAAATCGCATCGCCACATGACGAGGATTCCCGCCGAATAAAACCCTAAGCCGAGTTGAAGGGCCCGCATGGGAGAACTTGTGGAAGAAGGCCAAATGAATGACCCCCTCTACTGCAGCAGCCGCTTTGCGCAAGCCTGCTAAATCCTCAATCGAACCGATTTGAACCTGGGCACCCAATGCCGTAAGCCGTTTGCCGGCTTTTTCAGAACGGGCAAGACCAACCACTTGGTGACCGGCATCCAGCAGTTCGCGAACGACCGCCCCTCCGATGAAGCCTGTCGCCCCTGTAACCAATACACGCATTTTCAGAAAGCCCCTTTCCTATCGGTAGTATGTCTACTCTTAGTATAGGGGATTGGCCACTACGGTCTTTGCCTTTTCCGTCGGAGTTATTGCCTGATTCAACAGATTCCGCCGCTTAAAAAGGAAAAATCCGCTAGGCTCTATGCCCGCGGAAATTTGAAAAGCCGTTTACGTGTGCGTTTCACTTCAACTGTTGCTGGTCCTGACGCCACCTTGTGATATCTCTAGTTGGAGGGTACCCAAAAAATCGGCTGTAATCGCGGCTAAATTGGGAATCGCTTAAATAGCCTACAAGCCGGCTCGCCGTAGTTGCGTCAATGGAGCTCGATAACATTAGACGCCTCGCCTCTTGCAGGCGCAGCACCTTTTGATATTGCAAAGGGCTCATCGCAGTAGCCGATCTGAAATACTCGCGAAACGACGATTCGCTCATATGGACCAACTCCGCCAAATCCGCTACTTTCCACGGCTGGGAAAAGTTACTTTGGAGCCAATCAATCGCTTTTGCAACCTGCTGCATGCCCGATTCCGCCAGAACGGTCTCGGCAACATAAACACCGATTGGGCTGCGAAGGAGACGGATATAAATCTCGTCTTTTACCAACGGAGCCAGCATTTGAGCATCATCGGGAGAGGACAGACAATCCATCAATCTTGCAGCGGCGTTCATCATGGCCAAATCAGCTTCGATGACGTAGCACGCACTGCGATTGCGAACCTCCGGCAAACCATTAGGAAATACCATCGGCAGCAGCGAAGCAATCCTTTGCGGATCGAGGTATAAACCTATGCCCAAGAACGGTACTTGGGGGCTGGCCTGCATGATTTTCATCGCAACAGGCAAGGCAACGGGAGCAATATACATTCGCGAAGCACTATACTCATAAGCATCTTTGCCTACGGTAATTCGCTTGTTCCCTTGCGCTGCAATGCAGATTACCGGCGAGAACATGGTGTGAACATCATCCGCCGCTTCCACTTGCGAATATCGGTTCACATACAGGCCTTGGATCGGTGTGGCATAGGTCCCATCCTGCGAAGTATGCGTGTAAATCAAACTTGCCAACCGGGCTGCTTCACCATCTAGCGCTGACTTGGCCTCATCTGATACAGATACATCCTCATACTTATGGTAATTGGCCATGTTCACGAGCAACTTTTTCCCCCTCAGATGTAACGGGATGATAGGCATGTTCATGATACCACAGGCGCATCCAAAAAGCTTAAGCATTAAAGTTAAATTAGCATGGATATCTCAAGTCAGCATTTCTCGCTATCGCTTCTCAATGTGCTTACTTGTGATATGGTTCACCATGCTGTCTGTAACGGCAAGTTTTAAGGCCATCCTTCGGGGATGGCCTTTTCGTGGTTCACCTTATATTTCACAGCACATTGGCAGGATTGTGATCCCGCTCTTATTCATGGTCAGTCCGGAAGCTGATGTCCTTGTTCGCTTGCAGTTCTTCACGCAATTGATCCAGCTTCTCGGACGCTCTCCAATAAGCATCACTGCCCAGGAACAATTGAGCCGGAGGATTCGGTGATTCCGCCAGATCAATGAACACCTCTGCCGCTTTTTCAGGATCACCAAGCTGCTTGCCATCTTGCGCTACGAACTGCTTGTGTCCCGCATGAAGCTCGCTGTAATCCTCCATTTTATTGGCAGACAGAATTAGGGAATTCTCCTTATTGAACTCCGTTCTGAAGCCGCCCGGTGCTACAGCCGTCACTTTGATCCCCAGAGATTGCACATCCTGGGCAAGTACTTCCGTCATGCCCATTAGCGAGAACTTCGTTGCTGCATACACACTCCAGCCCATATGCGGAGCAAAGCCAGCGATAGACGCGATATTGATAATATGGCCTGATTGCTGCTTTCGCATATGGGGCAGTACACTTTGAATAACATGAATTGGACCAAATACATTGACTTCAAAGTTGGCCATGATTTCCTTCTCCGACAGCTCCTCGATCGCACCGCCGATGCCATAGCCTGCATTATTAACGGCTACATCTATTCGCCCAAACTGTTCATACGTTTTGTTCACGGATGCCTGAATCGATTCCGCCTGGGTCAGATCAACCGCTAATGGCAGAAATTGTCCTTCCGGCACTTCACCCACAGCTCGCTTTAAATCTTCTATATTGCGTGATGTTGCAGCGACTCTGTATCCGCAATCA
Organism: Paenibacillus diazotrophicus; assembly: GCF_042610465.1. Classification (NCBI taxonomy): domain Bacteria; kingdom Bacillati; phylum Bacillota; class Bacilli; order Caryophanales; family Paenibacillaceae; genus Paenibacillus; species Paenibacillus diazotrophicus. Next base: position 103,069 of record NZ_JBGJZN010000003.1, on the reverse strand, counting down.
ATCAATCTTCTTACCAAGGACAACCCCAGTCCCTTCGAAGCACCAGTCACGTACCATACTTTATGATGTTGCATGCTTTTCCCCTCCAATGAATAATTACTATTGTATAATAGGCGATTGTCGCCCAACTGTAGCAACAACCTTATTATTATCCTGCCAAGCTAAATTCTGTTAGACAATTCTTCTCACGTTCTTGCCTATTGTTCTCACTCCACTTATCAAGCACAGTTCAAGAACTTATAATGGAACATAGTAATGGGAGGGATCCACATGCTCGATGACGCTCAAAAAACATACTATAAACAATTGGAACTTGCGCAACTCGTCGAGAAGTTCTCCGACGCTGATGGCGATCACGCTACCCTAATCCCCTCTCTGCATCTGGTTCGCGATTCCCGCTCCGAGGTTCCGATATGCAGAATTCAAAAGCCTTCGCTATGCATTGTTGCCCAAGGCGAGAAGGTTGTCATGCTCGCCAATGAGCACTACCGATACGGAATATCCGATTACCTCGCGGTGTCCCTGGATGTACCGATAACCGGCCGGGCTACGCAGCCCTCTCCTGAATCTCCCTTCTTAGCCATTCGTCTGGATTTAGAGTCCAGCCAAATCTATCAAATCATGAAGGAGACGGGATTGCTTCCCGACAACACCAATAGATATCACAGAGGGCTATTCGTAGGCAAAATGAATAATGCTCTTCTCGATGCTGTCGTCAGACTGGTAGGTCTGTTAGAGACGCCGAAGGACATTCCGGCACTGGCCCCCCTCGTCATACGTGAGATTATTTACAGACTCCTTTGCTATGATCAAGGGGAAGTTTTCAAGCAGATTGCTATGGCTGGAAGCAATTTCGCCTCCATTGCTGAGGTGGTCGAGCAGATTAAGCGGGATTACAACCAGCCGTTGCGCATCCAAGAACTTGCTGAGCTGGCAAACATGAGCTCCTCCTCATTATATCGGCACTTCAAAGAAGTCACCGCCATGACTCCGATACAGTATCAGAAGCAAATTCGACTGCAGGAAGCACGCCGTCGCCTGTTAACCAAATCTACCCATGTGGCAGATATCGCGTTCGAGGTAGGTTATGAGAGTCCTTCCCATTTCAGCCGGGAATATGCGCGCCTGTTTGGCTTCTCTCCGGTGAGTGATATCAAACGGTTCAGCCAATAAACTAAAGTTGCATACAGACTTCCTACAGTCGAGCCTTGAGGCTGCAGACGACATGATGAATTCCCTCATCGTCTCGTGGAAGGCCAGTCTACCAAGGTGATTACGCTCCAGCAGAATGACTTTCTCATAATACGTCTGAATGAGCTAAAGACGCGGCATGATGCTCATAGTAAGCGTAAGTCGGAAGCCAAACAGCTTGTCCAGAACACTGCCGACCCAATTCGCTTGTCCAAGTGAGGCAAGCGCTCGCCCAGTTCCACAAGATGTTCGCTGCCTCACCCGTTGAAATAAAAAAAATCTGCTCCAAACGCTCGTGAAGCAGATCTACGTCAAAATTTAGGATTAGCCCCTTCTAGCCAAACGGTGGCAGGTGCTGGCTGTTTCTCGGCAAAAGGTTCGCTGCTGCTTCCACCCTTACGTTCTGAGACGTCTTTCTACGACATTTTTTGGGCAGGTCAGACTGCAAAACTTGCCGTTACTTACGGTACGGTTCACCGTATCCTCTAACGGCGAAAAAAAAGGTTCCGAATTGGAACCCTTTTTTCCCTATCGACAAGCAATTAAATTATTCATCAATTACTAAATCTGATTTTAAAATTTATTTGTTAATATATTTTCAATTGGTGTATATAAGTTCGTTGCGGGTGTAGAAAGTGATACCATTAAAGAATATCTTATTTCTCTGTCCCATCGATTTAAACATGGCCATTTCGCCCACCATCCACTTATTGGGCATACACCAATTATATTACTTGTCGCAAGTTCTGAAGCAGTAGTTTCCCAGATATCACTATGAATGGATCCTTTATTTCGAGCATTTGGTCCTATTGTCCAATTGATACTACTTGACTGAAGTTTTCCTCTCCCCGACAAAGAAAGTGACGTTTCCAGGAAACGAGAGAGAGATGCCTCACCTCCCCCCTTACAGGTTCATATTCTAGTGCGCAATAAATTCACTTCTCACTCATTTTAATCTTAAATACATCCCCTGCCTTGCCTCCAAGAACGATTAACCCGCCTTCTGGCAAGAATATGGAGCGCTCATCACTTACAGCAGAGAAATGTACAACCTTGCCTTGTGCATCATACACAGCAAATCCTCCGCTAACTGGGACATCAACCGTCATCCTTTTATTCGCGGATTGTTCACCAATCTTGAACCAAACGGCATGACCATTAGAGGGAATCGTAACCTTGGATGATTTGCCTGCATAGATCGGTTTAACAGCCTCTTCACTAATATAAGAGAAGCCTTCGACTTTCAAATACTCCACATTGTTCACCTTGTAGAAATTCAGGTCGAACGCATCTCGACCGCTCATTACTGGAATTTCAGCGGCATTCAGCGCCTGGGTCGCATCTACAATACGAGCACCCGAGACATAGCCTTGATCCACCGTGATATTTTTCGTAAGAATCGAAGGTTCCATATACATGATTGATGTGATTTTCTCGTTCACCGCGTAATAATTTTTACCGTTTCTCTTCTCCCATGCCTTCTGTGTTGTTTGGTCTAAGGGATTGGAATTCAGCTTCTGATATTCATAGGTTACCATAACCATCTGGCCGATTCCCGGGATTGTTAAATATGCTTTGAGCTTCAAGTAAGTTTTGCCATTCTTCTGCTCGTCAAAGCTTACGGCTGCACTGCCATCCATGCTAGTAAATTGTCCATCACCTGTATACACATATTTCTGCGGAGGAATCAACCCTGCTAATGCAGGCAGTTCCAATTCTCCATCCTTGATCTCTATATTCGCTGTAGATCCCACAGCCCCATATCGTCCCGAGTAAGCTTGTAGTTGAGCGGGCATCTCCACTTTTACGGCAGGCTTGAAGGTCTTATCTGGTTGGATCTCTTTAATCTTCCCGGTGTCCTCCAAATATTCCAACAACACTTTCGATGCAAAAATCGTATTATAGATCGAGCTTCCGCCGGAAGTGAGTACTGCAATGCTAATGTCATATTCGGGGATCGTCGTTAAAGCGGCGTGGTACATCGTCGTATCTCCGCCCTTGTTTAGTGCCGTGATCCCATAATCACTGAATGGGGCCAAGCTTACTGCATCCCAGCCTAGACCGTAGTTAAACGCGTTCGTCTCCTCAGGCACCCACAGTCCTCTCCTGTATTCAGGATTCTGCATAGCCTTGGCTGATTGCTCCGATAGAATATCTGTCCGGTTGCCAATTAACACTTCTCCAAATGCCGTCAACTCCTCCGCAGTGGAGAAGATTCCTCCCGCTCCTAGGACGTTCGCATATTCCACGGGTAGAGCCTTTTCTATAGTTGGAAAATAGGTTTTGGCCAGCTGTTCTCTATCAAACTCGTCTAATGGGGTTTTCGTAGAGCTTAAATGTAATGGGCTGCTAATATATTGATCCAGAAATTCAGAATAGCTTAAACCGCTCACTCGTTCTACTAAGAGCTCCAGCAGTTGGAATCCATCATTACAATAGACGGAGTACTCACCTGGATCTGATTTCAATCGTTCAGATTGTAATCGTGACAGCAGCTCATCATGATTCTCCGTGTCGGTGTCGTCGAATAGCATACTGTTCCCGTAATGTGTGCCGAACAGACCTGAGGAGTGATTCATCAACATACGAGGTGTAATGTCCTTATAGCGTTCATCCGCCATCTTAAACTCTGGAATATAAGTAGTCAGCGGTTTATCGATATCAACCTTCTTGGCATCTGCTAGAATCATGGTTGCTGCAGATACATACATTTTGCTCACCGAGCCGATCCCAAACATGGTGTCTTCAGTAATCTGCTCTCTATTTGCTTTGTCAGACACCCCGGCACTATCGGATAGTACAATGGAGCCTTGATCCCGAATCGCATACTGTATCCCACTCACTCCATAAGAGGACACGATCTCCTCCGCCAACCGCTGCGCTTTGTCCTTGGCCGTTCCCTTCTCACTCTCGGCCGAGACTTGGGTCACCGGCACAACGAACATCGCAGCCGCGAGCACCGACATCATCATTTTCTTCAACATCAACTTCTTCATCATCATTCATTCCTCCTCAAATTCACCCATGGAATCTTTTACTAAATTCATCATACAAGGAAAAGACCTCTGCCTTTGGAAAAAACCCTGAAACGAAAAAAACAATCCCTAAACAACAAGTTGTCTAAGGATTGTTCGTGTGGAAAGGTAGCACCACCATATTGTTAAACACCTTATGCTCTGCCTCAATCGTCATGTTCCCACCATACTTCTCGCATATTCTTGCGATGTTGGTTAAGCCGATACCATGATACTCGGGGCTTGATTTCTGGCTGCGCAGCTGAACGACCTCATTCTCCATATGATTGACGATTTGAATGAAGATCGCGTTCTCATTGGAATGGATCTTAATACGAACGTACCGGTCCTCCGCCAGTTTGATCTTCTTAGAGGCTTCGATGGCATTGTCCAGCATATTCCCCAGAACGACGCACAAGTCATAACGGTCAATGTGGACATCCTGGGAGTACAACTGCAGCTTCATATCTATTCGAATTCCATTGGCTTGCCCAATATTAAGAGTATTCGTTACCAGAGCATCAATCGCGAGATTCCCCGTATTTACTCGTTGATAAGCCTCTTCTACTTTATTCTGTGTTACCTTGATATGCTCTAGTGCCGCTGCTGAATCATTACGTTTAATACACTCTTCAATATATAGAAACTGTTGGTTCGTATCATGAATGATTCTTTTAATCGATTTGAAGCTATGGACCGTCTTCTCGTAGTTCGCATCCTGATAATCCATCTGATCTTGCAGCTGAGCTTTCTCATGCAGCAATTGAAATTTATCCACGATATTATCGAAGAGATAGATGACCATCACATTCAAGAGAAGGAATCCAATAATCGCGATGAAATAGTAAATATTCTTCTCACTATAAGTAGTGAGTACATGAACCTGATACATGCTGATCAGAGGGACGAATAAGAATAAAAGATAATAACGATAATGCACAGAGAAGCTTCTGCGTTTCGCAATGAGTCTAATAATCTGAATGACAGCGAACATGATCATGCAGCTAAGCAAAATCGTCTTCGTAAAGATCAAACGGCCATTCTCGTTACTAGAATCAAGGGTGGTGAAGTCTATAGAATCTAATGAGGCGAAAATATATAACGAAATCATATTAGTCATCGTCACCAGAACTCCGTACAGAACTGTAAAAATCACCTTGTTTTTGATTTCTACCTTGTAAGAATGCGCAATAGTAAAAATCATAAGTAAAGCGACTAGCGAGGATAAGTAAGCGGACATCTGCACGACTAAATAGAGGTAATTAAGAATGCTATAAATGATAAAGTAACCGATTCTATTCGGCTTTCTAGTGGACTTATCAAATACGGAGTTAAAGAAGAAGTTGATCTGGAAGCACATCACTAGTATCACACAAATGATAATTGGTAAATGATATTGAATCATATTAGTTAACCTTCATAATCATATATTTGGTGTAGAAATCTTTAACCTCTTTAACCTTCGAACGACCAATCGGCAGCTCCATTCCATTAGACATGAGAACAACCCCGCTGGCGAACTTCTTCACATGCAGCAGGTTGATGAGGATCGAGCGATGGATTTGCAAGAAGTTGCTGTCTCTTAATGCAGTTGCATAATCCGTGATAATGCCTTTGCTCTCGTAGGTTTGACTGGTGGTAATAATGTTGAGTTTGCTTTTGATCGTTAAGCTTTTCGCAGCCTCAATCCCAATGATGTCATCATATCTTAAGACGACCTCTTCGTAACCTGACTTAATGACCATAAATTTCTTGTCTTGCGCTTGGAAGTATTGGTACAGTTTGATGATCTTCTCCTCTAGAATCTCAGGCGCAATAGGTTTAATCAGATATTGGAAGGTGATCACATCGAAGCTCTCTATCATGTATTCAGGATAACTCGTTAGAAACACGATTTGCTCGTCGAGGTGATTCAAGCTCCTGAGCTTTCGGGCGGTCTGAATCCCACTCATCCCCCCCATCTCTACATCCAGAATAAGAATATGGAAGGGAGCTTCATTACGCTCATAGTGGGACAGTAATTGCTCTCCTGAGCCGAACAGCTCGATTTCGAACTCTACATTTGTTTTGATAGATAAGGCAATGAGTATACTCTTAACCAGCTCTCTTTGAATCTCCTCATCATCGCATATCGCCACCCTATACATCCATGACACCTCGCTTTACAGCATTTCTCCTAGCCTTATTTTCCATCAGTATACAACAATTATTGAAGAGGAGATGAACACTTTTGGATTGAAATGCAGATTCTGATCCTTGAAATGCAGATGGCGCACCGCGGTATGGCGTAAATGAGGTCACCTACCAGGAGCTGCCGTTGTATTTCCGCTCTCCGAGCTATAGGTAATGAAAGTTTTAGGGCCATCCTTAGCCCCCCTCATCTATGAAGAAAGGACAGGGCGGTCGCCCCTGTCCTTTTTTACTTTAACTAAATTTTTCTGTTATATATTTGAACTGTAATTGGAGCGACAATCATAACAAGGAGTATGCCGATAAAGATGGTCATTGATGCGTTTGAAGTGAACTCTCCATGATTGGCTAAATCTTTAAAAGCCGTGACCAAATAAGTAATAGGATTATGTTCAGCTACGCTCCGCAAAAAATGGGGCAACGTATCAATAGGCACGAAGGCGTTGGATAGGAACGACATCATCATGGTGACCATTGTCGAAATACTAGAGATCGTTGCTGCGGATTTGGATAGCAAACCAATCAATGCAAACACCCAACTGATTGCGCATGCACCGAATATGGCCAAAAGCGAAGCGCCGATCAACCACCCAAACCCGGCTTCCGGACGCCATCCAAGAATAAAGCCCGTACCGATCGAGAAAAAAGCCGCCGCGACATATCGTAAAATATCTGATGCCACTAAACCAGCCAGTGGAGCAATCCGGACAATGGGTAATGACTTAAACCGATCAAAAACGCCAGTATCCAAATCTTCTCGTAATTGCGTACCCGTTGCCGCTGACGACATGACCAGTGTTTGAATTAGAATTCCCGGCACGATGATTGGCAAGTATCCTTGTACACCTCCAGCAATCGCACCTCCGAACAGATAAGAAAAAACGATCATGAAGAAAATAGGGATTACGGTTACATCGATCAATTTATCGGGATTATGTTTGATTTTCAGGATATTTCTTTTTGCCATTACAACAATATCATACAGAGCGCTCTTTAAGTTGTTTTGTTTGCTTATCATGGATTCCATGTTTATCACCCCTAATTATTTTGTTAGTTCCAAAAACACCTCATCAAGCGTTGGTTTTCTAACCGAAAACTCCTTGATTTCTATATTTTGCTGAGTTAAATCTAATAGTAATCTCGTCATCACTTTCGTGTCTGCCAGCTTAACGGTCAATTTGGTTCCTTCGGGTGAAATCATGGCCTCCTGAGCGATTTCCGCCTTGATTAATCCTTTGGCTCTTTCGGCATCCCTCATATGCTCCAGAATAATTTCAAAATGGGTATCGCTTAACAAAGACTTCAATTCATTCGGCGTTCCCTGAGAAATGATTCTTCCATGATTAATTATCGCTAGTCGATCTGCTAATTGATCCGCTTCCTCCAAATACTGAGTTGTCAGCAAGATCGTTGCCCCGTCGCTTGCCAAGTTGCGGATCACTTCCCACATCTCTCCTCGTGTGCGTGGGTCTAAGCCCGTTGTCGGTTCATCAAGAAAAATGAGTGGGGGCTTCACGATTAAACTCACCGATAAATCCAACCGTCTACGCATCCCGCCCGAAAATTCACGAATCGGTCGATCCTTTGCCTCGGTTAATGAAAACTGGTTGAGAAGTTCAAGAGCCCTCGCTTTGGATTGACTCGCTGATAAGCCATTCAATTGCCCGAAGAGCTTCAAGTTTTCCATCGCGGTCAATTCCTCATCAACGGTTGCATATTGGCCCGTCAAGCCAATCAAGCTTCGAACCTTTCGAGCGTCTTTGGTGACGTCTTTGCCAAAAATCATGGCTTTGCCTTTTGACACTTTAGTAATCGTTGCAAGCATTCGTAAGAAAGTTGTCTTTCCTGCACCATTTGGACCGAGAATACCAAAGATCTCTCCTTTCTTAATATCCAAAGAAATACCATCGACTGCTCGCTTGTTAGGAAATTCTTTAACGAGCTCTTTAGTTGAAACGGCTAGCTCTGTCATTCTGTTTTCTCCTTTGCACATTTAATAAGGGTACCTTACTAATAAAATAAGGTACCCTTATTAAAATGTCAACAACATATTTTGAATTACTTCGGTGACCTGATAAAATAGAGGGGTACGGAGAACAAATAAGGGGAAATTATTGTGGATGAAAAACAATTAAACGTCGATATAACCACTAACTTCATGAAATATAATGATTTACTTACGGCGTTCTTAAAAGAAAACATACTTAAAGGCAGCAGCGTGTTTACCTCTCTAAATCGAGGTCAAGGGAAAATATTGAGTATCCTTCATCAGACACCAAGTATTTCCCAAAAGGAACTAGTCAATCAATTGGATATGCGCCCGCAATCTGCTTCTGAAATGATTAAAAAGCTAGAAAAAAAGGGATTCATCGAGCGGTATAAATCTGAAGAGGACCAACGCGTGATGATGATTACGCTAACTAAAGCCGGCAAAGTAGTTTTAAATCAAGCTGGAGAATTTCAGCCTGTATTTTTAAATGTTCTAACGATGGATGAAAAACAACAATTTAATCGAATACTCGAAAAACTTGTATCCGAAATTGAACCCGAAGTCGCCAAATCTCGAAACAAGCAATAGGGGCGTCATCTATAGATGCCGAAGGGGGAGTTACCAGCTGCACGTCTGAATTTCCGGAGAAAGTAGGTTGCGAAAATCAAAGGGAGCCGTCCCTAAATCGATGATTTGGGGACGGCTCCCTTTACTGTTCACCTCACTTTTCGCTTGCTATTAATTTTTTTGGGACAATCTAACGTGTTGCAGCGAGTAAATTTCGCCCTACTTATGATACGGTTCACCTTACACGTTATAACGGCTAAATTTCGTCTTCGTAGAAGTTCACCCCATACACTCCATCTGTCACTTCTATGTGTAGTGTCAGTTGTATGGTAGTGAGATCTGCATTCGATGGTCTAACACTATCAGAAAGTTCAGAACACAAAAACCCCAGCTCAGTTAGCAGGGGAGTATTGTAGTTTGATTTTTTTGCTCTCTTTGTGGATTTTAGATTTTATCGTTCACTTGGCCTAGGTGAAATCCCTTTAGAATGCCCTCCAGTACATTGTTAACTTCGATAAACTGAAATTGATTCATCAGGGAATTCATTCGCTCAAATACATGATCAGCGTCGGACCAATCATCTATTTCGATATTTTTAGATCTTAATCTTGTAAACTTCACGTTCATATTCGTCAGCGCATTTGCCTTAATTCTAAATAAATTCCCAATATCATTTTGAACTATATGATTCATTAAATCTACTCTCAACTGGCCATCTTTTATCGGTCCAACTTCCAGGATCAGCAAGAGTCTTTTTTCTTCTGCAGCAAAGAAATATGAAAAAGGATACGGCGATTTCCATGAACCAACTATTTGTGGCATATTAACTTTTAATGAAGTGGGAATAAACCAAAACTCCTTATCACTCAAGTGAAAATCCGGATGATTAGAATGGTCTGTAATGGCTATGTTTATTTTGAGCATATCTGTTGCTTGGTTCAGCGTTGAGGTGGACACCACTCCATATTTAATAATTGCATCAATGGCTTCTCTATGATGTTTGTATAATTCTCGACATAGGCTAATTAACTGCTCATCCTGCATAGTTAACACCTCCAGCGTCTTAGTATAATAGGAGATAAAATCGAATATTTTCTCGTTCATCTTATCTTGATTCAATTCAAGAATGGCTCTTAGAATGGCTAATATATCTGTGTGGCTGAAGCTGTAGTATTCTGAATGGGGAGCTTCCTCACCACTCAATGTCAAGAACACTGGTATGACGTGTTGTATTGAAGGATATGACTCTCTGATGATGTTAAGATACTTTTGTAATTGATGATCTGCTAGCCCAGCATAGACCTTATTCTCAATGAAAAGAACCAGGTTATTCTTCTTGGAGATAACAACAATGTCTATGTTTCTCCATTCACGAAGAACATCAGCATCGTGAAAGCTTCCTAAAAGAACGTCAGTTATTTGCAAACCGTGATTTTTAATGATTACATCTCCACAGAGTATTTCTGCGAATATTTTTTTTAAGACCATATCTCCTAAATAATGATTTTCTTTAGGGTTAAGAAGCCACGCTAATATATTGGAATGTCTTATCTCGAACTGGTCCGCTTTCATCACTTTGATTGGGTTGAATTCATTAAGCGTAGAATCAAGTCGATCAAGAAGTTGATTATTTGCGACAAATCTTGTTATTTTCTGATATAATTCCTGAGGATTTTTATCAATCATAACCTAATCCTTCTTTCTCAATAGCAACTAATTTTATCTTTAGGAGCTCAACGAATTCACTGTGAGATTTAATAGAACTCAAATGTGGGAAGAACTAGTCATCGTTATCATCATTTATTATGTTGCTAGACCTCAGCGCTTCTATGACTTTAACAAATGGTATCTGGATAGTCTCTTTGAAACTAATGAAGTTCTCTGCGTATATCTCATAACTGATTTCGATATTCCCCCAATTGTTTTGATTTTTAATTAAATCTAAAATCCCAATTGGATATATATGAAAATGATAAATAGCAACTTCTAAAAGCGAATTCTGATGTATTACCTCATCTTTTGTACCTGCGAAAAGCACTCCATTCTTCAAAAGTTCATTGGTCTGTTTAACTTTTTTTATATTCCAGTTATAATTTCCATCCACTCCATAATCACTTAAGATAAAGCGTTTATCCATATCAATTAAAATGGAAGGGAATTTGGCTAGATATCTCCCAGTGTTTTTAATACCCATTACAAGTTCTAAGAACAGTCCATTATTTCCAGTTGTTCCACCGGATTGAAAATTATAATATAGTTCAACGTTTGGCTTTTGTCTTCGACCAAAGGCATCCGCCAGCATATAATGCTCCATAATAACGAAACTATCGCCAGCCCGAACATAGTATTTGTTTTCTTTGCACATTGCTCGATGAGGAGGAAGTTGACTTTCGGGGACATAAGTTACAATAAATCCGGTGTCATCTTCATCTGGCTTCATTATAAGGATATTCTGCACTCCTGGGTTAACCGGCACTAGAGCATCACTAATTAAGCTATTTAAATCAGTGAGAAATCTTTTCAATGAGGAGATTGGCTTTATATCATCCGCAGCGTCTGGTTCATTTCCTACTCTTTTGGTACTTATACCCCAAACTATTACTCCACCAGACGAATTGGAGTATCCTGAAAGTGCCTTAGCGAAATTCTTTCTATCATCATCGGAAAGCCCTACTCTTGAGGCCTCCTTTTTTTCTTTAAAGTCAAGAAATAGATGTTCTTCTTGCTTAGTCTCGATCATCTTGTTAATAAGGTCGTAACCTTCTTTTTCTAGTCTTCTAAAAAGAAACTCGGAGTTTTCCATCATACTTCCCCCTCTAGGCAGTTTACTGTTTGGTGCATATGTATTCATTTCCCATTATGATTCATTAAGCAGCAAGAAGAAAGATAATATAAATTAAATGATTACGATATTGCATCTTGTATTCCATAGATCAGTTTCCTGACTGAGAACCAATCCAACTACCTCACAACTCTCCATTGAAATGTCCATTATCCCACATGGGAAGGAAATATCTGTTACCTCGTCGAATGTAATTCAATCATACAAAACTTGCGAGGTGTCAAAATGCCTTCTTACATATGCCCAACGTGTAAAGAAATAAACGAGGAACATAGGAACTACTGTAAAGCTTGTGGAAACTGGTTGCTCAGTACGAATTACCCTGCTGTCGCCACTAAAGAAAAGGCAACTTCAATTCCAAAATGGTTCATGATAGTTCTAACTTCACTTTCCGGATTGTTCTTTCTTATTGCTCTTATAACCCTTACGGCAACGAAATCGATTGGTAACGGATTTTATAGTGTTATGATTTTCTTTGGGCTGAGTGGACTCATTACAGTTTTTGTTTGTTTTTTCATCGCTCTCTTTATCAAACATGTACGCAGATTAAAAAAACAGTTTTTCCTTTCAACGTTGGCCTTTATAGTCCTGCTAATATTCGGCGCATCAATGTTCAGTAATACCCAGTCCCAGCCTTCATCCTTGGCATCAGTTGCAAAAGTAGACTCCATTCCAACACTAGCAGAATATAAAGCACATTCAACCCAGCCAAATCCCAGAGATTTGGCCAGGTCAGCGGATGATTCCTATAAGGGTATGCAGGTTCAACTTAAAGGAACAATAGTTCAAGTAATTGGTAAGGAAGAGAATCAGCTTAGAGTCAATCTAAATGAGGATTTGGAACTTGGAACTTTTAAAGAGCCAATAACTATTTTTGTTACTCGTAAAGACGACTCAGGTAAGCTCCTTAATGGAGATGAAGTTGAGATTTTCGGTACTGTTCTGGGTTATCAAAGCTACAAAGCTTGGACCGGAGTGGAACAAACTATACCCTCCGTTGAATCCCATTATATTAATTTGATAGAGAAAAAATAGTCTCTCTGTGCCAATAAAGACTGCCTGCGTGTTCTGTCGCTACTGACGCTTTTTTAGGATGTAATATGGCTCGGAGCTACCGGCTGCCTCCATCAACCCGTTTTCACGTATTTCGGATTGATACTGACCTTCTCATCAAGGTATTTCTTCCAGCACGTATTATCCCTGGATGGATCGTTAGCCTGCTCTGTGAAGTACAGACCCAAGTTTCCATTCTCAAACGTGAAGTAATCTCTTCCCCTCTGATTTCCGAACAGAGCAACCAGCGCGTAATTGTAGCTGGAGCTAACCGCAATTCCTGTCTTTTGCATCGGTATTCTTTTCTGGATCTCTTCTATTGTATAGGTGACCCCATCGCCAATTCCATCTGCATCGAGTGATTGGAGTAGTAGAGCAAAGAGCAGATCTGCATTGGATCGTAAAGTGATTTTCCCTATGTCGAAGGTCTCTGATGAGAATGAGTTCCAGTCATGCTTTTTAGAAATTGCTGGAGCCACTTTAGAACGGGACACTGGAATACCCTTCACCTTATGCTTCCCAAACATCATGAGGAATTTATCCAGCTCACGCTTATTTCCCTTAGCCTCTTTAACCGCTGGAAGCAGGGATCGTAAGAATGTTGAAAAATCCGTAATGTCCTCATGGCTTACAGGCTTCCTCTTCCACACCCAATCCGGCCTTACAGTGGACATCAAATAGTTCATTGCCCGAAAATTATGCTGATCTATTAGCTCCACTTTCTTTGAGCATATTAGGTTTGATAAGAATGCTATTGTAATGAAGGATTGATGTCCTGCCAGTTTCTCTTCCCAGAAAGCAAAAATGTCGTCAAGCTCCAGCTTGCCTGCTTCAGCAAACTCAGACCAATACTTTTGTAACTTGGCAATAATGACTTTATGGGCGGGGACGTAATTTGGCTTCCCCCAATGTCCGTACTTCCATTCGAAAGCTCGACTTATTTCATCAGGTCCAACATTCTTAGGGTCAGAAAAGCTTTCCTTCCATTTCAGGTAAGGCTCTTCTGGATATTTCAATACCTCATACTTGGATGTATATTCTACAAAATGCTCTGAAATAGTCTTGGCTATCGTCTCGATTTCCTTCTTCGTCAATTGAGGCATTTACCATCCCTCCATATTCTCTTAGATTCAGTTTCCCACAAGCCTTTTGGAATGTCATCCGCTATGTCCTCTGAACACCCCCTACCGCTCACAGCATTGCATCCGCTACCCGCCCCCCTCTTTTGACCTGCATTTAGTGTCAGTGTTGTAAGAAGTGACCGTAGCAGCCTAAAAGGAAATTTTGAACCAACTGACGCAATTCTAGGCAGACAGTGGATTGCGGTCACCCGAACTGTCAAATTGCAATAGAAATGCTTCGACCCTGGATCTCTCGCTTCATCTGGACAGCAAAAGACCCTTCTGCATGATTCGTAGAAGGGTCAGCGCTTAAAAAATGGTGTATCGTATTCTCATCGAAGTGCATATCGATTTGGTCGATGGTTTTTGAATCCTTGATTGTAATTTGCTTGATGACCAAATGCATTAAGGTCTTTCGTTGGTCAAAGGATGACGAGTCCAGTAGCTTATCGAACTTGTTCAGAAGAGCGCGGACAACTTCGTAGGAGACGGGCTCCGCATGGTCGTCTTTCATTTCAGCAGCCAGCTCCGCCTTTTTGACATGTAGTCGTTCCAGTACTTCACCAATGTCATCAAGCCGCTTGGAGAACATCGTCTTATCTAAGCCGTTCATTTCATACATGTCAAAATACTTTCGCCGCTTCACCTCCAGCTCTGTTATCTTAACCAGAAGGTGCTCAAGTTCCTGCTGTAGGGGTTTGACACGCTTCGTTTTCCTCTCATTGATGTTTTTTACAATCGCCTTGAGTATTTGAGGCTTTGCTAATACTTCTTTAAGCCGTTCAATTACATAATTCTCTGCCTCCAGCTTCCGAATGCTGTTGGCGCTGCATACCTTGCTCCCCTTGTTACGGAAGTTGCTGCAAGAGTAGTATAGACGCATGACCTTACTGCCATCCTTCTTACGATTCTGAGTCCGATTAGCTACCATCGGCGCTCCGCACTTCGGACAACGGATAAGCCAGGTTAACAGGAACTCGCCATCGAACCGCTTCAGCGAGACCACTGATTTTTTCTTGCGTAAATACTGTACTTTGTTCCATAACTCTTCCGAAATAATAGCAGGATGAATTCCATCAAAAGTCTCCAGTGTGGTGTTAAGGCCCTTACGCCTTTTCTCACTCCAGTTTTCATACCTTCCATAACGTATCCTTCCAACAAAGAATGGATTGTCCAGAATCTCCTTCACACCGCTGATGGAGAAGGCTCCACCAGATCGAGTAACATAACCTTCATGGTTGAGTTCGTTCGCAATCGACTTAAATCCTCGTCCGGTAGCGAATCGTTCAAAAATCTTGAGAATAATGACTTCTTCCTCAGGAACAATCTCTACTTTTGATTCCCGACTCCGAACGCCATTCACGATGTCCTCTACACTTTGATACCCTAGCGGTAGCTTACCATTGTGCTTCCCTGTCCTAGCACGTTGTTTGTGACCCATCTTAACATTGTCAACTATGGTATCCCGTTCAAGCTGTCCTACAGCCCCCATGATATGCAACATGAATTTTCCGTGTGACGTTGAGGTATCGAACTGTTCAGTCATGGACATAAACGCGACGTTATTTTTATTCAGTATATTGACGATTTGTGAAAGATGCTCAGCATTTCTCGCCAATCTATTAAACTTCCACACCAAGACAGTATCAAATAAATTATTTTTAGCATCCTGAAGCATCTGCTGCAGCTCGAAGCGGTTATCCATGCTCTTACCACTGATACCTCTATCAACGTACTCGCGGTAGATTTCATAGTTATAGAGCTTAGAGTAGTCTGTCAGCGTTTTGAGTTGTGCATCGATGGAATAACCATGCTCCGCTTGCTCTTCCGTGCTTACACGAACGTATATAGCAACACGACGTATCTTATCCGCGATCATTAACATGAGAATGCTCGCTCTAGTTCCAGCACGACTCGGCCTTGATTTAAACGGATTGGCTGTTGGTTTTGCATTGAAATTCCTCCATGTTATTTGTGAATAGTATATGATTTAACGACGCACTGCCATGTACGACAGCTTTTGATATATCCTTGTCAGGGGGGAGCGTGATTTTATCAAATAAGCTCTTAAACAGCTTTTTTTGCTGTTCATGCGGGGAGGTTTGGATCATCGCCCACACATTCTTCAATACGGTAAGAATCTTATTGCTATCTACCAATTGCATCTGTTGATTGGCAAGTTTTTCTTCAACACCTCGCAGGGACTCCTGCTTAACAGCTTTCTTTTCTTCAAGTTCCTTAAGCCGCACCACTAGAGTTTCCTGAGGAATATGCTCCTCTTCAAATAACTCAAAGCATCTCTGCTGCCGCTGATCAAATGCAGCCAACTCCTTAATCAGACCTCTCTTTTCATCCTCAAGAGGTTTACGGCGTAGATCCCGCTTATCGTTCACCGTCGCGATGATTTGATTCAGTAAAGGAGGTTTAGTCACAAGCTCCTGAATTTGTTGAGAGAACCAACAATCCATATCATCTGCACGAATCGCGTTTAAGCTGCATGCAACGGAGCCCTTACTCCTATAGAGTGAGCATACATAGTAGTAGTTCTTCCGAATCGTCCCGTTTTTGTTATAGCTCTTCGTGTGTGCTGCAACCATGCTGCACCCGCACTCAGGACATTTGAGCAATCCTGACAATGGAAAATGCCGTTTGATCCTCTTCGATGGCGGGTTCGATCGACTGCGTAGCTTGGCTTGGACTTGTTCCCATAATTCCAAAGTAATGATTGCTTCTTGTTCGCCCTTTATCAGTTGTACCTCAATACCTGTATGACGCTGGCTTGTACCAATGCGTATTTTTCCTATGTAGTTAGGATTATTCAGGATGCCTCTCACCCCTGCGATTCCAAAAGCCAGACCTTTCTTGGTCAAATAGCCTGCAGCATTTAGTCGATTGGTGATTGCCTTGTACCCTAATCCATCTGCATACATGGTAAAAATAGTTCGGACTAGCTCAGCCTCAGGTTCCACAACTTCAAGCTGTTGCTGTCCAGGTTCAGGATTCTTATGCCACCGGTAACCGAGCACCATATTCCCGCTATTCCAGCACCCCTGCCGATTGCGCTCTTGCACAGCTAAACGGACATTGTCACAAATCTGTTCCCGTTCTAACTCAGCAATAGCACTCAGCACCTGTACAACAAAGCTGCCCATCGTCGTATCGGTATTAATATCTTCTGTCACGCTCTTTATTCCGACATTGCTCTTATTAAGAATTTTCACCATATGCAGCAAGTCACTATGGTTGCGTGAAAGCCGATTTAGCTTCCAGACTAAGACGTTTTGAAAACATCCCTGCTGTGCATCCACAAGTAACTGCTGCAAAAGGGGTCTGCCCTGAATCGACTTTGCTGATTTTCCTGCATCTATATATGCTTTATATAGAGTTAGATTGTGCCGTCTGCAGAATGCCTTAAGCATATCCATCTGACCATCTATGCTGTAACCATCCACCTGCTCATCTGTGGAGACCCGAATGTAGAGGGCTACTGTTGATACCATTAGGTTGACCTCCTATTCTCAGGCGACCATTTGGTAGTCTGCTGTCCCAAGAAGTTGTGAGGTCAGTTCATGGTTAGCGAGTTCTTCCATTTCCAGCAATTCAACTGGCTCCAGCCAGAGCATAACTTCTGCACGGTATGATGCCCTTTTCTCTTGCATGGAAATGTAGTTGATAACCATATCCGAGAGCAAATCAATAGCGGATTCAAATTCGTACTGTACATTAAAGCCGTCTCTCATAGCAGCTCCCCCTTTGAAGTATGTCATCGAAACAAGAGCCTACCGCCTTTATAAGCAGACTTGTTTACTCTATTTATGATTTCTGCTGCTTTTAATGATTTCGATTGTTATTTGAAGCGCTACGATAATGAGATTAATAACCCTTGGATTCATCTGTCCCACCCTCTCAATATTCTGATGGCAAGAGCATCGTCACGTACTCGCCGCTATCAATTATCCACACGATAATTCCATGCAGCGGCGTATTAACACCCGGATAACTATTGGATTTAATACGCTTCGGTTGCTCTTGAGAATGGAAGATCTTTTGAACCATATGACTTCCCTCGTTCTCAGTAGTCAAATCAAATACTTGAAGGTAGTCCATCTGTACGTTGCTTTGGATTTGTTCATCTAGTAACACCCATAGAAGCAGTTGCAGTTCAGGGTTGAGCTCATTATTTACGCCTCGCGTTACGTAACGCTGGGAATCAAATATATAAGACATCTACATCAATCCCCTTTCCTTCATGCTTGTAAATTGAATGCCTTCTCCAAGAATAAGATGGTCGAGTAGATCGATGCCAAGCAGGCAGCCGCTATCCCTCAGTCGCTCTGTTATCTCAATGTCCTCAGGGCTGGGATCTGGCTGGCCTGACGGATGATTATGGCATGCAATAATGGAAGCAGAGTTGGCAAGAATCGCAAGCTTGAACGTCTCCCTGGGATGGACAATAGAGGCATTCAGCGACCCGTAAGATACTTGATGCATAGCGGTAGGCTCATTTTTTGTATTGAGGCAAAGGATACAGAATGATTCCCGATCACAATCACCGATGAATTGGCGGAACAAGTCAACCGCATCTTGAGGTGAGCGAATCACACGATTGGGATAGAGCAGCGATGTTTTTTCACGTACCATTCTTAGAGAAATAACCTCAATACGCTTAGCTGGTTTAGGCTTAGAGTTAATCATTCGAAGTCCTCCTTAGCCAGGCATCCAGATTGCTCCGCAAACCACTGTTCCAATTCTGGCCTTAAAGCGCCCCTGAGCGCGTATATCAGCAGAAAGCACTCGTTGTCGGGCATCAGGCAGGCTCGGTACATACAAACTCCATCGGGCAGTTCTACCAGTTCCACGTACTCTGGAGTCGAATTCAGTAGGTCCAGACCGTGGGAACCATCAAATAGACTCTCGTTGCCTTCTTTAGATTCCAATACGGCCATACTGTACCCGTGAGTCTTCATTGAGTACGGCTGTTCTTCATCATAATGGAGCGCAGATTGCAATGATTCATATTCGGTTCTTAGGTATCCTTTCACAGCAGCAGGAAACTGGTCGCTTTCGAGCAGTTTGCCAATATGTTCGTGACTCGTAATGGTATGCATTGAACTCATCTCCTATAGAAGTTTTCCTGAAAGAATCAGGATTCTATAGGAATAATATAAGTTTATAACTTCTTTATTTACGATCATTATGATTCAATCACATTGGAAGAACTTCATCGACATAGCACCAATTTTGACCTGAGGCTAATTCTTTATGCTGAATTCTGATGTAACAATCCTTATCTATCAAAAGATCGCTATCAAAATGATCCGGCACATAGCCTAGTAATGAGTGAAGTACAGCGGCTAGTCGGCAGTTTTCGCGGTAAGGAAGAAAATATCTCTCCCTTACCGTTCGAAGGTACTGACCAACTGCTGCCTGATAAATGATAACCAACTGATCGCATAGATTAGACCCAACCCTCACTGCACGATCAACATAGACGGTATCAATAACCGCTTGATATATACCTTCGGAGATGTAGCTACCATTGTTTTGATTCCGCTGCAATCGAACCATATCTTTACTCCTCACTACCTTCCGATTCTTCATCTTCGAAAAGATATCCGGCATCAGAAGATGGCGAGTTCTTTATACCCGACCTTTTGGCAAGAACTGCTGCTATCGCAGCTGCAGGGGAGGGTTTCATTCTTTTCATTGTTTTTGTAGTAGGTGGAATTACTGGAGGTAAGGTCACTGTTGATGCATTATGACTTGGAGATACTACTTCCGTGTCATAACTGGGAGGCAGAACCGCCTTAACGCCATTCCAAGGTTTTCCATCAGAGAGTTGTCTCCGTTCGATTTCAACTCGGCATTCCAGACCAACGAGAATGTCAGTGTCGAATTCTTCAGGCACCTCTTCCAGAAAGACATCAAACACACTATGCAGCTTACTTCCTTCGGAATATTCAGCATCGTATCGTTCACTGACTGTTTGCTGGATACCGTTACAATCAATATCAAACGAGATTTTTAGCTTATCCCTAGGTCCATTCATGGTTTGGACGTTGTTAAGCAAGGATGTGCTTTTTACCATACCGTTATATATTCCCTCTGCTATCGTTACAGTTGCAGGTGTTTGAGCTTTTTTAACAATTGGCATTGAAGTTATCCTCTTTTCGGTTTGAGTGTAAAAAAAGTGTGGATCAAGCAATGAAAAAATAAAGATTTCGTTGCCATAGATGAAAAGGTGTAAAAGTGTAGAGTGAACTGGAATCTATCGCATTGCGTTTTTATTGAAATAAGTAAAAAAACGAATTTGGTTATCCGATGCACTACACTTTTACACTTTTCCTTGTGGAGCAAGGGTTTTTCATTCCGCTGCTTACCACTTAATCAACACTTACAGTACAAAATACTAAAGAAATCGTAATGATGTACAGCTACTTCCATTTCAAGCCCTTGAAGCGGTAGTTACCATTAAACTGCTTCTCTTCGTGTGGTAATCCCAATTCTGCAAGTACTGTTTTAAACAGCGGCCAAAACATTTGAGCAGACATTCTCAATAGCTCCTCTTCGCCGTTGTCCAAACACCAAGCTTTCAGTGTTTTGCGTATTTCACTTCGAAACAGCCCTTCTTTATTTGAGCCAGAATCGATAAACTCTGTTATGAAAACTTGTAATGGGTTCTGCTCTTGCTTATAGCGTCGTAAAAGAGCCCTTGACCTTTCAGAGTCAGTAAAGATAAAGTTATTTTCCCTTAATCGCTCTAAACCATCGAGGGCCCAGTTAAGAATGCCTGGTAGCTCAGCTTCTAGTTTTTCAATTAATCCCAAATCCTGCTTATCATCAGGAATTTCGAGATCAAAAGGAATTAGTTGTAATCTTCGGTACAGCCCATGTGAATGATCCGTATTCCGAGGTAGGGCATTTACTGAAAATAAAAATTTACAGATCGGCGTAAAGCTGTATGGCATTTCAAATTTGCGCTCTACGATAACATCATCACCAGCTACAAGCTGCTTGAACTTCTCACTTTGAAGTCCCCGCTGGCCAACTTCATTTTCAGATGCAATATTTACAGCTTTACCCACAAGATCGGCGATTCGGAAGCGGTCACCGAAATCGTTCAGCGTAAGGTTTGAAACGTTCCGCTGCCCTGCCAATTGGGTAATTATCTTTGTCAAAACGCCCTTTCCATTAGATCCGCCACCAACGAAAAAGAATGCTTTTTGAATTCGAGTCTCTGATGACAGAATATATCCGACAACTTCTTGCAGAAGAGCGATTAAGTCCTCATCATGCAGCATAATCTCGGCAATGAATTGATTAAACAGCTCTGCTTCTTCCTCAGGGGCATACTCTAAATCTAACTGTACGGTAGAGTAGTATTCAGGCGAATGAGGTATCAGCTCACCCGTTAGCATATTTAGCATCCCATTCTTTACATTAATAAGATGCTTGAATGAATCTAAAGAGTCCACTTGAGGTGTCTCAAGTTTGAGCACCTGCATGTATTCTCGGCTAAAATTGGTTTGGTATATATTTCCTTTAGCCTCATGAATAATTTGCCGAGTAATCCGGAGCAAATCATTTTCACTAGCTTCCTGATATTTCCCTATTCTCCGGAAAATATAATAGGCACCTTTATTGCGTACAAGCTTTACTCGCGATAGGAAATAAGCGGTGAACACGTTAGCATTAAAGCGAATTTTCCCATTAGCGTCATAATGAAAGCCACGCTCTTCAAGCCTACTTACTTCATCCCCTTCTAAGGGATTTATACCTAATGGAACGGTGCAATCTTCTAGCGTAATTTGAGATGTTTGATTCATGAAGTTTGATCTCACCTCCTTTCATTGGAGAAGAGATTACCTATCGGTACAACTGTTGTAGCTGCAAATAGCATCATAATGAAAGTGGCAACAATGTACCGACACTATTTGCAGCAATTTTCAGTGAAGAATAGATCTGAGAAAGAATCACCCAACCCATTCTTTTTGTACTTATTGAAAAATTAAATTCAAAAAGCAGGAATGCAGTTCTTTACGCGCCAAACAGTTAACAACGGTTCGTTATTCTCGGTTAGGAAACGTACAGAATACCATGTGCCTATATTAATATTTGATCGAATAAATCTTTCATTTGTTCGATATAATGCCTTGGAAATGGCTCTGTTAACCTCCAGTTCCATAACCAGAAGAAGACTTTCTAATTCGGTCAACTCATCTTTGACATACCAGTGTTTTGCGGTAGCCTTTATTGCTGAATCAGCCGCCAAGCGCACTCGATTGACTTTAGCTAAGTCACCTACAATTAGCTCAGGAATCTTGAATTTCACTCTGTAAAGCCCACAGATTCCATCTGGCTCTGTATCTATTCCTTCAACTTGAATCATAGAAGTCTCTGCAAATCGGGAGGGAGGGAACTGGTTTACGTCCTCCACGTAGCTTTCTAAGAAATGGTCCTTGTACCTTAGTAACCTCCGTTCCTTTTTCTCAAATATCTGGAGTTCCTTTGTGAGCTTGTCTAAATTGGTGCATTCGTTAACTACTTCCTTGGTTAATTCAAAAGTGGTAATGACGGTAACATTCATTTTGTGCATAGTTAAACCCTCC
Organism: Paenibacillus diazotrophicus; assembly: GCF_042610465.1. Lineage (NCBI taxonomy): Bacteria > Bacillati > Bacillota > Bacilli > Caryophanales > Paenibacillaceae > Paenibacillus > Paenibacillus diazotrophicus. The sequence goes on along the minus strand of NZ_JBGJZN010000003.1, from coordinate 80,492 downwards.
TAGTTATTGTAGTTTTGCATCGATAAAGGCTGTCTGACTTCAATATCGAAATCAATCATATAGTCTGAAATGCCAATTTGTTTCATGATCTTCACGATTGCAGGACCTCGATGATTGACGATTTCAAGAATATCTTTTATTTCAAAAACAATTGATCCTTCACCACGATAAGATGTAAAACGTAACTTATCATCGCTTTCTACATGTTCAAAAACTTCAAGGCTGTCATGTACCACACGTTTCATAGCAGCCTTATGCCCTTCTGTTTTCCCTGCTACATCGAGAGTGATTTGAAAATCCGCCATACAAAAAATGCTGTTAGCCTTAACCGTTCTAACGCCAAGCGACATAACACCAAGCCGATCAACAAGTTTCTTATTAATCTCTCGAAGTGCTACTTTGATACCCTTCTCACGAACGAGAATGTGTATGGACTTGCAGCCATCCAAGTTCTGTTCCTGTCGGCTTTGGTTGTTTTTATTTTTGATTTTGTCCTCGATGGTTTGGTTCCTCCTTTAATATTGGTGTGTTATTTGCTTGCTACCTAAATATAAGTTAGACAGGCTACTATCTCATTTTCCACCCATCATTCATTTAAAAGTTGGGGGCAAAAAAAATAAGGGCACAGTGAATGTGCCCTTAAAAAATACTTATTTATCTTTTCGTAGTTTAAAACTTGGTGCCATGATCAATTGACCTATGAAGGAACTACTTGCTTCTTTATATTGATGGGCATAAATTCCAACTTCATCGCAAAACTTCAGGTATTCGTTTTGGATTTCCTGTTCAAAGCTTGCCGCGTCCTTGATACTCGTATTACCGCTCTCTAGATTTGCAAGCTCTTCCTCACAATTGTTAATCACATCTTCAAGATACGCCTTGCGCCTCTCTATATAACCTCTTTTAGCTGCTTCAATTTGCTCTTCGCTGAAATTGTTAACTTCATTCTGGACACTTTGAATCGTAGCTCTAGCAGTCCGTTCAATATAACTGCAACTCTCAATTTTTAATTTCATCAAATCGATTTGGCCCATTTGGGTTTCGTTCAATAAAGATGTCTTTTCTAAAAACTGTTCGTATGCAAAGCGAAAGTTCTTTATCTCCTCAATAGTCTTTTTGTTTCGTTTTTTGCTTTCCTGATTTTGTAGGGATAGACTCTCAACTAATTCCAAGATATTCTGCTTCTCTTCCTTCTTTTTAATTTGAAGTTTAAGGCGCGACCGCTTTTCCTCAGCTGATAATTTGCCCTCGGGTTGGGGCATTTTATCGTTTGTAAGATAGCGTCGTAATATGTGAACAAGCAGAGAGTCAATTTGTGACTGTCTTGCTTCTACCCTTTTGTACTCTTCTTCTTGAAGCCATTGAGCTCTTAATGCTTCATTTTCCTCTTTGAAATCTGGATTTTTGCAATTGTCATCGCCGATCATTCGAGTTAATAGCTCTTGGTTATTATCATGATATCCCGAACGAGCAAGGTCCAGGGAATAATTATGCTTAAAAGCATTGTATGTCCACTCATCTAACTGCTGATAAATTTGAATCATAATATCTGCTCGCTCCTGCTTCGTGATGAGCTCGATCGCTGCAATAGATTCAGCAATCTTATTGGACAAATGATTGGCCGCATACGATTCCTTTAACGCATTTTGATACAAGGGGTGAGACATTATTTCATATTTTAAATGGTTTGGCATTTTTTCGATTTCATTGAAAAGACTTGTGTAGTAAGAGCCTATATCCTCCACATTAATATTATTAATTTGACGGTTTTCTCGAAAAAAGGGGTGTTCTGGGAGAGACTTCAATATTGCTCGGAAAAGAGGATACCACTCCCAACTAAACTCATACTCACTCAACTGATCTTCAGGGTCCTTTTTAAACATGTTATAATCCTGGTCTTCAAAACCATACACCTCACAGAATCGTTTGAATCTATTATCGAAGGATGAACTACCCCATCCCAAATCACTCAACAGTTCCTTTAAATCTGCATTTCCATAATGCTCTTTATTTCCACGACTCATGGGGCATCCTCCCAGTATGTTTTAATCAGTTCTTTAATAGCAGATGACTACTCAGCTTATTACAACAATAATAACACATACATTTATTGCGCTTACTTGTATTGAAATACTATGTAAGACTCTTCAGCATCTTCCTATAATCGATTAGAAGTTTATTTAACTTTTCTATAGGTTATGGATTCTTTAAACATTTGCATAAAGGGAATGGATTCTTATCCAAACGAGATACTTATTTCTTAAATTGAATTTGTTTCTATAAACTATATGTATTTTTTATCCATGTAATAAAGAAATATCCCTGAGTCTCAAAGGACTTAGGGATATTAGAATTGAGTTTAAGTTATTTTCTTAACCAATTTTAGTTTAACTTTTGGCTGTAATTCACCTTGTTCACTGGTTATTTGAATATCGGTATCGATATCGTAATTCTTGAATAATGCAACAACTAGAATAACGGCTAGGGCAATAATAGCGGTTATGACAACAGACTCCGTTATGCCGACAGCCGCTAAGGCTCCGGCCGACACTACTGCGGGAGTCTTCTCCAGCACAGCCAGTTTATGCTTGGCCTTGTAGGCTGAGCTGACATGTTTAGCTAGCTCTCCTACAACGATGATGGTACCGTATCTCTTGCTTATGGCATCCTCCAGCTCAGCCTTAGTGCTGATTGTGGCTTGCCGATCTGAGAACGTCTGTGCTTGCCGGAATCGCTTGTTGTCTAGTTTCTCTGCTCTTCTCACCGCTGCTTCCGCTTTTGTCGTGTCTATCTTGTTTCTCAGCATGTCAAAAAAAAGAATTGCCAAGTGATACGCCTCCATTCTACTACCTATTATTAAATGATTCCCCATGTCCTTTAGAAGCAACATGGGGATTATGATTAAAGGTTCGTTACTTCGTAGCAGCTTCCAGAAGCGTCAGGATGTCAGCATATCCATTATCCCTTGCCGTACTTAGAGCAAAGTCATTTGGGACTGCACCTGCTTGAAGCAGCAGCTTCACGGTTGAAGCTTTCCCGCTGTATGCTGCGGAGCTTAGCGGTGACGTAAAGGAATAGCCTAGGTTCGGGTCGGCTCCCAGGGACAGCAGATAAGTGACGATTTCGTCGTTGCCTTTAAGTGCTGCTGCCATCAGCGGAGTCCGATTGTCGGGTAGAGCGTTAGCATCGACATGGTTTGTTCCGACTAGACGCTGTACTTCGCTAAGCACTCCGTCCTCAGCCGCCTGCACGAGACCCATCTCGCCTGTGTAGCTCTTCACTGTTCCTTTATTCAGACGCGCCTGTGCCTCATCGTCAAACTCGATGGTCTCACCTTTGCCGCGTTCTGCCTGCAACTGATACTCTTCTAAAGCAGTAAAGATATTACCGGCTACGAAAACTGTTACGGGAGCGTCGTACTGGTTGCCTTGACGATTGATCACACTGATTTGAGACTTGCCTGCAGAAATTCCCACCATTTCGATAACATCTTCTTTCGCCAGCTTCTTAGAACCGGCGTAGAAAATCTGGAAGAACAGGCCACCGCTTTCACTCTCTCCATAGGCCATAGTGGTGGTTTGCCCACTTTTAGCAGTCAGTTCCTGGACATCAAAAATTCGGATTCGATTAACCTCAGCAATTGTAGAGCTGTACTGAGCTGGATTCTTTGACATATTAGCTGAACTTACCTGTTTAGCTTTGTCGTAGAGAGAGAACTTGTCCCGATTAGTCGCGAAGAACGCGTCACTGTTACTCTCTAGAATCTTATAGGTAGCGTCTGGCATCTTGACACCTGTCGACGTTTCGCTCTTTATCGCATCCCTCATGACAGTGGCATAGCCTTTATACACCCCGCTATCCGCTTTCGGAAGCTGCGATTTGTCAGTTGAAATGAGGACGGAACGAGAAGTGCTATCCCATTCGACCTTCTCACCAAGGGCTTCACCGATGAAGCGTAGCGGCACCATTGTACTGCCATTTATGATTTGTGGAGCAGCGTCCAATGCCACTTTGGTTTCCCCGATCCAAGCGCCTTTCCAACCAATCTGCAAGCGGATGACCTTGTCACCTTTTGTAGCGTCGATGATTTGCTGCTTGGCATCCCACTTGACCGTTGCGCCTAATGCCTCGAAAATAGCTCGCATGGGAACCAACGTTGATCCGTCCTTGATGATTGCCGATTGTTCGAAGGTTTGTAGTTTTCCTTTCAGATACACGTCGATTGCGCTGTCTGCAAGGGCGGTTCCAGCTTGTGTGAGTAACAAGGTAGCGACGGTAAGAGTGGTGATGATTCGGTTTTTCATTTGCATTGATAGATTCCCCCGTTAGGTCTGATAAAGTAGTATAAAATAATATAAAACATGATTCGGTAATACTTTAAAATATAGTTAGGACATTTTACCCACACTAAAAGATGTAATTTGTATCCTTTTCATTATCTATAGATGTTATATTTTAGTCAACTAACATTTGTAGTGTGTTAAGTCTAATAAGCCCTTCAGGTAAGCTTTTCTTGAGGTGGTATTTGTGTCTGATGTGGTGAAGAGAGTAGGAGATAGGATACGTCGGCTGCGTAAGGATAAAGGTTTATCCCAAGAGCAGTTAGCCGAGTTATCCGGTTTACATACGAATTATGTGGGTCAGGTGGAGCGCGGGGAGAAGAATCTAACGATCGAGACATTGCAGAAGGTTGTTGGTGGGTTAGGTGTGTCGTTAGAAGAGTTCTTTCGATACCTTGATCCGATGGATCGTAAGGATGCTTTGAGCCGGGTTGTAGAGATGCTGTTGGAGCGCTCTGTAGAAGATCAGACGATGGCGTTAAGCCTACTGAAGTCAGTCTTTGAATGGGAGCAGAAGAAGTATAATCTGTAGCGAGTGAAGTTCAGGAGGGTTTACAGTCTAAGCATCGGGCTGTGAGCCTTTTTTCTATTCGAACAAGTAGCAGTTCACGTTCCAACTTGACTTGGATTTCGTGCATGGCGACAACCACTTCATGGACGGTCAGGAGATGAATCGGACCATCCTTTTTGAAGAGCATCTGTAGCACAGCTTCTATGGTTTCTGAGCAGGTCTCGATGCGGTTAACCAGCATATCCTCACTCTCTACGAGTGATTCGTAATTCGTACTTTTCTGCATTAGATTTCACCCCCTTCCATTTGTGCTGCTTCATGTGCTTCCGTAGAAACATAGAACGGTACATTTAATTGAGAGACCCAGCCTAGCGCTAGTTCAATTGGGCTCCCCTCAATTATTGGAGGACAATCTGCCCACTCTTCCTCTCGGGTAAATTGAACTTCGGTCGGGGTCAATAAGACATACATATCGGTTCCGTCAAAGTATGGGTTAATGGATTGATCTTCTTCGTAGGTTAAGGCTACCCTTAATTTGATGATGGTAGGTTGAGAATGCTCTACTCTTTCCTGTTCCAGTGCAGCTACTGCTAAAAAGTGAATAGTACCCTCAGGATCATATGATGCTTTGAGAAAATCCAAAATCATTTGTTGCTGTTGCTTGTCCATAGTTATCCTCCCACTATAAATTAATAAATGCTCTTGTTTACTCACTCGTTCTTAGATTTTCAGCCATTGACAGCTTGAGAACTGGAGAAGTCATGAAAGGATTACATTATTTTCTGGTGGAGCCGGTGGCGGGAATAGAGATTGTAGGGAGTTATCCCCAAACCCACGGATCTTTTCTATGATCGCACATTGGATATCCACATCCTATTCTTGAGGGCTTACCCTCCCATGTCACACCGGGTCGTTGCCCTTAAATTCCTTCGTTCTGCCTCTCAAAAAGTGGACGCCGTTTCTTGCTCCTTTACCGGGTCGTTGCCCTTATGGAATTGAATCCTACGGCTGCTCCGTGCTTCCTTTGTCTTTGGTTATTCTAGCCTCATGAGAAACGTCAACTTGGTTTTTCTTAAGCGACCAACTGGATCTGAGCCTGACGTACCGGCCCTAACACGTCGTTTGCATTGTATGGAATGTGCTTGGTGCCCAGCGTATGCAGGACACGAATGAGCTTCCCGCACAGTGCCACAAGGGATTGCTTTTTCTTCAGTGGATTCTGGCTGCGTGTCGTGAAGTACTGGTGCAGTGCCTTGAACTCCGCGTTCTTGGCCACCATGGGCATGACCACACGGAACAGCAGGGCCCTTAAGCGTGCACGTCCACGTTTGGTGATACCCGTTTTGCCTTTTTTCTTTCCAGAACTATTCTCTTTGAGGTTTAGTCCCGCCAGCCGAATAATCTGCTGCCCATGCTCGTAACCGCTCAGATCCCCGACTTCCGCTAGAAACCCTGCCAAGGTGACCACAGCCACGCCCGGCACGGTGAGCATCTCTTTCGTTCCTGGAATTTGCGCGAGTAGACCTTCGACCTCGCTCAGAATCTCTTCAAGTTGTCTGGTGAACATATCGTACTGCTCCAGAAGCGTTTTGATCTCTATTTTAGCTGCGGGGAGCCCTTCGGTCAGACCGATGGAACGTGTCGCGGTTTCCATGAGATGCTGGGCTCGTTTCGTGCCTACAGCTCGTTTCACATCTTTCTTCCATCGCTTAACGATGCCTTCTGTACCGAGTGCGATGATCTCACCTGGCGTCGGAAACTCGCCTAGCGTAATGAGCGAGGCTTTGCCTTCCCAGTCCTTGAATACCTGGGCGTATTCCGGGAAAAAGCGATCCTGCCAGTTCTGAACCCGCCTCTGCACCTGTCCGAGATTCACCATGATCTTCTCTCGAAGATTCATGAGAATTCGCAGATCTGCATAGATACTCGTCGGCAGTTTAGGTTCGCTATACTTTCCGTTTCGCACCAAGTCTGCGATGACTTTTGCATCTTTATAGTCATTTTTCGTGGGTGAGTTATCTTCCAGTTCTTTGCTCTTGTGCACATGATGCGGATTAACAATGACCAGCGGGATGCCTTGCTGTCCCAAATACTCGGCCAGATTAAACCAGTAGTGTCCGGTGGGCTCAATGCCAAAGAGGACGTCGCTCTTGGCATACTCCCGCTGAAGCTCCTTCATCCACTGAACCAGTTGCTCGAGTCCGGTACGGGTATTAGAGAACACACAATCCTTTCCGAGTTCAATCCCCCGATAGTCGATGGCGCGAGCCACATGGGTTTCTTTGGCGATGTCTGCACCTACAACAAGGGTCTTGTCGGAAATCCGGGTAATCCGTTGATTCTGTTTCTTCGATTGTTTATACTTCATGTTGAGTGCCTCCTGTGCTGGAATTGTTCTTTGGCGGAACGTTTCCCAGTATACAGCTGGCGCTTTTTTCATTCAAACCTCAAATTAATTCATTACAGGAATGGCTCCATTTAGTAATTAGTTCTTAAAGAATGAGATACAAAACACCCCTATTCTCCGTTTAGAATAGGGGTGTTCGTTTTGACATAAGACTTTATTGTAGATGGTATTTCTGTTTTTGTTGGACTTTATTTACCTCCATTATAAATTTTATTGTTTCTATATTCATAATATCTAAATGAAAAATAGCTCAAAACGTTATTCTCGTCTAGCTTGCCATCCATCCAAAACCTGTGATTGCCTGGTCTATGATATGCTCATATATAATGTTGCTCTTTAATGTAAAGACATCTCTTTCGTAGCTGTCTGGTAAAAAGCTATTTAACACTCTTATTATCTCGCTCTTAACCTTTTCTTTTGGCTGAGGGTCATTATGCCAGCCGACTACAAAAAGCTCTGCCTTCTTTTGTATCAGGGTTTCATATAGCATTTTTGCCGCAAGCTTAACTTTCTTTTCCTCCGTTGCAGTTAACTTTTCTTTACATAGCAAGTCAAATATTTCGAGTTCTTCTTCGGTTAATTCTTCCTTTATATGCCGTTCCTCTTCTGCCCTTAAGCTTTCCATAAACTCTAATAGCTTTTCAAAGAAATCATCATTCGTTGAGCCACCAGCATTATAATTATCAATGATGTTCTGGAATATTTCAGCGAAGTTACTTCTTGTAATATTTTTCTTTAACATATGCTCAAGCTTTTTCGAGATGTAATCCCTTAGATTTGCAATTTCAATATTCTTATATTTAATCTTTTTAAATTGCCCTCTTAACTCGTCTATATTTAGCTTAGAAAGGTCAATCTCTTTAGATGTCTTTGCTATTTCATAAACAGCTGCTTGTTCTGCAACAACACTTTGGTCCAGCAGTGCATCGATTCTCTTACGTGCTTCTTCCAGTTTCTCAGGCCTTATTTTACCCTCAATAATTCCTCTTAAGTAGAGGATAGCTTCTTTCAGTGGATTGTTCCAATCCATCTTAAATATGTCGGGACGGAGGGACTCATATAATAATTCTACTGTATTGGAATATACTTTGAATTCATTTTTCCATTCATCATTTTGTAAAATAGTGTCTGCAAAGCAATCAAATAAGTCCAGCTTTTTGAAGGTATCATTTGTAGTAACTAATTCATTAATGTCTATTCCTAGGGCATCACAAAATATAGTGGTATTCTCAATGGCTTGGTTTAAAAGATCCACTAGCTTTTCAATATCTTTAACAGGCATGTCTTCTTCTTCTGATGTACCATAGTCCGCAAGAGCTCGCTTCATATATTTAAATACATCCAAATAATCAACAATAAAACCGTTATCCTTCCCTGGGAACACACGGTTTGCTCTTGCGATCGCTTGCATTAGAGTGTGCCCTTTCATCGGTTTGTCCAAATACATGGTAGATACACTAGGGGCATCAAAGCCGGTTAGCCACATAGAGCAGATAAATACAAGTTGGAACGGATGATTCTCATTCTTAAAATGATCTTCAATATCAAAGCCGTTCTCATCAACATCATTCATAACATCTCTATGTTTTTGAATAGATAGACCTTGAGCTGCAAATTTTTCTTCTTCTTTGTCTTCTTCACTAATAATAACTGCCATTTTTACAATTCGCATATAATCAACAATCCGTTTTAATTCAAGACGCTTTACCTCGTCTTTTTCTTTTGTAATTTCTTTATTGAGCTGTTTGATTTCTTCTTTCCAGTAGTAAGTTACTTTGTCGTACATTCTAACAGCTGTAAATTTATCGACGCAGATAACCATTCCCTTACCAAGAAAGCCCCGTCGTGGGAAATGGTACACAATATCTTTAGCGATAATTTCAAGTCTGTCATCACGCTTAATAACTTCGAGCTCTCTTGCATAGTGGTTCTCCAAACGCTTTTGTTCTTCATCCGTTAAATTGTCCTGTTCTAAGATTTCCGAGAAATCGGAATCCAGGAAATCATTGCTCAGTTCAACTGTTGGAACACGTTTCGTGTAATACAGCGGTACAGTTGCACCATCTTCAATCGATTGAGCAAAATTGTATTCGCTGACATAATCACCAAACCAGGAATTCGTTAAGCGCTTGCTTCCAAGTAACGGTGTTCCTGTAAATGCTATAAACTGTGCATTAGGCAGACCATTTCGCATATTCTCCGCAAGGTCTTTGTACTGCGTTCTGTGGGCCTCATCCACCATAACAATAATATCTTTTCGTTCAGATAATACAGGATATTGTTTGCCTTTATCGTATCTAAACTTATGAATTAGTGTAAACAAAATCGTCTTGTTTGTAGTGAGTTGTTCACGCAATTTAGTACTGTTGGCAGGACGAACATCTTCATCTTTCGCTATAAAATTCGTTCTTAAGAAGTTCTTATATATTTGGTCATCTAAGTCTTGACGGTCAGTAACGATCAAAAACGTAAAGTTCCCTTCGCACTTATGCTTTATCTTGCGTGCGAACATAACCATCGAATAGCTTTTACCGCTACCCTGTGTATGCCAGAACACACCAAGCTTACCCTTTAAGCTTTCACGATTGATGAAGGCATCAAACGCACTGTTAATGCCCAAGAACTGATGGTTCTTAGCTATTATTTTCGTTCGTTTACGATTAAACAGTATAAAGTTTTCTATGTAATCAATGAGTGTTTCTTTTTTTAATAATCCGTTGATCAAATACTCAAGACTAATGCCCTTCTCCTTAATCTGATCTCTGTCTGGCTTTTCTTTTTCACTGTCTACCTTTAACCATTCAAAAAAATGTTCATATCCTGCTTTAAAGCTGCCCACACGAGTCTCCATACCATTAGATAGCACACAAATCTGATTGTAGTTGAATAGGTAGGGAATATCCTTCAGATAGTCGGTCAAGTTCTTATCGTAAGCGTTCTTCACTAATATATTGGAGTTTTTAAGTTCAATAAACACAAGCGGCAAGCCATTGATAAAAATGATTAAGTCAGGCCGCCGCCAATGAACTTCACCTTTGATCCACATTTGTGAGACAACGGTGAAGTTATTATTTAGCGGTACTTTGTAATCAATGATGTTGAGGATATTGCTCTCTTGCTTGCCGTTCACTTCATATTGGACAGTGATGCCCGTTCTAAGCATTTGATAGTTTGCACAATTAATAGACATTAAATCAGTAGTAAAGGGGGTAACCTGCAGTGTACCAGCAACCGATCTGATCGTCTCCACAGGGATCGTAGGATTAATTTCACACAACGTACTAAAGAGTATATTCGGAAGTACAACCTGCTTCTTATTCTCTCTGCCAGAACCATCAGGTAAGGTCTCCCTTTCAGGTGTATAGCAATTCATTGTGTCGTATCCGTAAGATTCGACCAGCATTTTAATCGATGCCTGCTCAATCATATCCTCTGTAATAATGCGTGGCATATGCATGTTCCCCCTCGGCATTTCATATGGTTCCTAATTAAATACTACAATCGCTCAAAGTTCTCCTTCGTAGAATAATTCATTTATAATCTAAATCTCTAATTTTCCACTCATTAACCTTGAGCGTAATTGATCCCGTTGTTTGACTAGGTTTAGATTTTTAGTTTGTAGCACTGATTTTTCATTTAAGATTGGCTTGACGTGCACTACGAAATTTTCTAGCACTCTCGAATCTGGAATCAGAGCTTTATATTTCCTCATAAATCCAAGAGCAATAAACTGCTGTGAAGAACCGCCAGCTTGCTGCTTGAAAACTTCTTGTGTAGTAGTGTTTTTCAACAAGCAATACAAAAAACACGTACCTTCATCGTTAAAGGGTTTAATAATAATTACATTCTTTACACTAAAATCAGTATCGTCACCAATTATGCAAATAGAACCTATAGTTCCTATATTAGAAAATAGAATATTTCCTCTTTCCAATCCACTACGTTTGCTTATAGCAATATGGTCCTTTTCAGAGATGTAATACGCTGATGAAAAGTCAATAGTATCTTTGATAATGTGTTTACCTGTAACGAGATAATATCCTGTATCAACCGGCTTTGGCGTATCATGTGTTCCATCCGTAATGTCTGCGATTTGAGATATACTTTTCACTTCCCATCCATCAGGTATCCCCTTTGTGAAGTGGGTAGTTTCATAGCCAGGAAATCGAAACCGTACAAACCATTCTTTATATATTTGCTGTACAGCTTGCTCTAATATCTCTATTCTGCAGTTGTTGTTTTCAATAAGGTCATCATATGCGGATAATATATCTGCTATCTTATTTTGTGTTGGTAATTGTGGAATAATAAATTTTACGCTTAGCATTTTTTCAACACTAAAATTGTCTTGTGTGGCCCCTAATGATAATACTTGCATTTGTTTTTTGAATATATCGAAATAGTATTTTATATAACGAACATCCGCCCTATCTTCATAAGGAATAAAGCCAACAATACTATCAGGGAAACATGCCTCTATTCCAAGAATAGCCGTCTCTGCAATATTGGCAGCAATAGTAATGCACAACGTCCCTTTGCCCCACATTTTGCTCTGTTGGAGTCCCTTATCATTATATGTCTGAGTATACTTTGTTAAATAAAAATTAGCTCTTTTAATATCACCGGTTTGCACAAATGGGTACTCTCCACCATATAGAGAATTATCATCTCTAGGGCGATGCCGTGAACGACCTCTTTTTACTGTTCCTAAATCTGTCAAACTATAAGTCTCTGTTTCCCACATCACTCACTCACCAAAGACAACAGATTTTCCGTTATCTTCCTTTCAAGCTCCTGCGCGGTACTGTTCAGTACTGTCAATTCCTCATTAAGCCGTAGCATCTCTGCATTAAACTCTTCTTTCGTCATGCCATCTTCTTCGATAACTACGCCAACATAACGTCCGGGGTTCAGCGAATAATCCTGCTCAGCTATTCCGTCCTCCCCATCAATCTTCGCAACTTTGCAAAGTCCGATAACATCGCAATATTTACCCTCTGGAAAACGCTCTATTAGCCAGTCTACATTAGACTGCCAATATCTCTTGTCACTTTCCGTTTCAGCATTTTCAAGGTTAGTCTTATAATCATTAATAAGACTGTCAAAGGCTTCTGTCTTGCCCTCATATAATCTTGAGATGATACCGAGATTCTTTATTTGCTCATCACTGAATTTAACGTGCGCTCTATCAATGACAGTAAACACGTTTCTTGCATCAATGAATAGGATCTCATCCTTATTCATCTTCTGTCTGTCAAAGAACCACAGCGTGGCTGGTAAGCTTACTGTACTAAACATGTTCTTGGGCATGGTCAGCATTTGACTGATTAACCCTTCTTCAATGAGCTTCTTCCTAATATCCTTCTCGCTATGACCTGCATCAGATGCAGAGTTCGCCATAACAAGGGCTGCACGTCCTTTTTCATTAAGAGCTGTTGCGAACATATTAATCCAAAGGTAATTACCATTCGGTACGGTTTCGGATTGATCCTTTTGGGCCTTCTTCGTCTTGTTCTGTGGTACACCGTAGGTATTGAAGCGCGGCTGATTCTTAACCGAGTCAAGTTCTACTCCATCCACATTAAACGGAGGATTGGCCATCACATAATCAAAGGCACCCACACAATCATAAGGATCTACATAGTAAGAGTTAGCTTCGGTAATTGTACCTCTAATGTTATTAAGGGCAAGGTTCATTTTTGCAAGTTTAACGGTTGCTCCTGTCTTTTCTACACCATAGGCACGCAAATTGATGTCATTCCCATTTTGTTTATGCTCTTTGATGTAATGCGCTGTCTGGACAAACATCCCCCCAGAACCACAAGCAGGATCTAATATCTTCCCTCCTGTAGGGGCAAGAACCTCAACCATGTAACGCACAACACTTGATGGCGTAAAGAATTCCCCGCCGCCCTGACCTTCTGCAAGAGCAAAGTTACCAAGAAAGTATTCGTATATCTCACCAAATAGATCTATGCTAATGTCCTCTGGAATGTCCTTGAAATTCTTAAGTAGTTTTTTCAAAACGGTCTTGTCTTCCTTACCGTTAACGTTATAATACTCGTCCTTTGGTAAGGTTCCTTCAAGCTCTGATGTAAACTTCTCAACTGCCACCATAGCTTCTTTTACCTTCTGTGCTAAGTTCTCGCTCTCTGGTAAATTAAGAAGATGGTTGTATTTTGCTTCATCGGGAAGATAAAATCCGCATTTTTCAATCGCTATTTCATGTACCTCGCGCTCTATCCGGGTACCTTTTAGTCTATTGTATTCAGCATTAATCTCTTCTTCATATTGTAAATATTTGCTCTCGGCAAAACGCAGGAAGATAAGCCCCAAAATAGGAGTGGCATATTCTGTGGACTTTAGTCCGGAGTTCGCTCTAAGTTGATCCGCAGCTGACCATAAATCTGCTTTTAGTTTCTTGAATTCTTCGTTAGTCATTTGTAAGCCCCTTTGGTTTCAGTTGATGCAATGCAGTTCTTTTACTCCAATCCATAAACAGTAAATTACTTATTGATACCTCAAAACAGTTCATCATTTTTCCTCTAATGAGGGATGCTCATCTGTATTAACTTGCTTCATCTATTATATATCAACAATGTTAATATTTGCAGACTGACTTTACCATTAAGAGATCCTTCTAATAACCTAACATGAGTTTCAAATAATAATATAATTGTTGAAAGGTTACATCTATTACCATATTATTGAAACAGGGGTGAACAAATGCGTACTTGGGTAAAAGCTGTCTTGTTTCTAAGTTCAGTTTCACCGATGTTTTTCATTTTATTTGTACAGAACTTCAACTTTGAGAAAGTATTTGGGTTTTCTAATGCAAGGCCCTCATTATTTTTAATAAATCCTATTATCGAATGGACGTTTCTAGGGTTTATAGTTATACCCAATTTAGTTTTGTTCATTATTATGAGGAGGAGTACCGGAAATACACCATTGAGTTGTACAGTAAACACTATTCATACAAAAAGTAGCGAAGTTCTTAACTATTTTGCCACATATGTAATTCCTCTTCTTTCCTTTAAGACCGACAAAATAAACGACATTATAGTATTTGCTCTTCTACTTATCGTTTTAACTATTATCTACACGCATACCAATATGTTTTTTATAAATCCAGTTTTAATACTGTTCCGTTACCGTATCATTGAAATAAATCAATCCATTATTCTGATCACAAAATCAGATCTTCGTATAGGTGACACAGTTGAAATAAATAGTATCGACAATAAAATATATCTTGGGGTGAAAATATAGTGACGACACTGGGTGAACTGGAACAGCTAAAAAGACGTTTGGAGCAAGCAAATAATAAACGTGCTCATTTATATTTCATTCTTAAAGAAAGGAGAAATGCACCGATCCCGTTTTCCGTTTATAAGACTGTTCATACACCCACTCTTTCAACAGCCTTCTTTGACATGTTTAAACTTACACTTGATGAATTATTAGTTCATCAAGTAAACATTGTTCCCTATGATATAAACATGGATACAACTGAATCCTTTCAGTGCATTCCTGTGGAGAATGTTACTCATGCTCCCCAAATTAATCAGCCTATTTTAAATGATGAGACCACTGAAATATTCGAAAACGTGGATGAGACTACCTTAAAGAAAATGTGGGCATACGCAGTCAAAGTTAGTTTTGATAATGAGCATATTATCTACTATCGTAAATATAGTCCCGGAAAAATTTTACGTCCTGGTGTATTTAATGCAATTGCATATAACGGCGGTCGTTTTTCACGTGTGGAAGAGAACATTTTCCAGATACCCAACGATGTTGATGCATTTTGTTTTAATAACGACATTGTTATTATGCAACCCATGAATTTCGAACGTATCTTCGGATATGAGGAATTATATGAAGCCGCCTCTCAAAATGCACTACAGCAAATTGCCGCAACTCATAATTACGTTAATATGACTGACCTGAATACTTTTGTTGGTACTGATGGGCGAAAGAAGAGGAAGTTAGCTGCTATTCTAAACAACGGACTTATTCCACAAATGGGTTTCAATCAAATTTGCACAACAATTCAACACTATAATCTCGATATACAGATTGACCAAGCCAATCAAGAATTTACAATCACATCAAAAAATGCTTTTCTTTTTTTAAAAGCACTAAACGACGATTATCTGCGTTCAGAGATAACAACAAATCGATATGAAATCTCATCTAAGCGAAGAACCTGAGATTTATAAAAAAAGGACCACTCTGTTGAAGAGTAACCTTCGTACACTTGTCGAGCAATCGTTAATAAATTTAATATCATTGAAAGACCGCAATTACCCCAACCAAATAAATTATACTTACATAAAATTTAGCCGTCATTTATGATACGGTTCTCCCCGATTTATCTTCACCGCGCGATAAATCTGCTCTACCAGCACCAGCCGCATGAGCTGATGGGGCAGCGTCATGCGGCCGAAGCTCATGCGCTGCTGGGCGCGGCGCATCACGTCATCGGAGAGCCCGTGGCTCCCTCCGATGACGAAGACGACATGGCTCGTCCCATAGGTGCCGAGCCGGTCGATCTCGGCGGCAAGCTCTTCCGAGCTCCAGAGCTTGCCGTCGATCGCGAGCGCAATGACATGCGCCTCGCTCTTGATATGCGCGAGGATACGCTCGCCCTCGCGCACCTTCACCTGAACAACCTCAGCCGTGCTGAGGTTGTCAGGTGCCTTCTCATCCGCCACCTCAATCATCTGGAACTTGAGGTATGGCGTCAGCCGCTTGGCATACTCCGCGATGCCGAGAGTCAAATACTTTTCCTTCAATTTGCCTACTCCGATAATTTGTATGAACATAAATCCTCCATGGTCTGCATATGTGTTTGAGCCGTTTATTCTCTGCTATATCTGTCTGAACACATCTACGCTAAGTCTTTTGGACAGTTATACTCAGAATTATATCATTAATGCCAGATTCTCTGCTCCTTACCCGTAATCGAAATTGAACCCCCAGCGAGTTCCGTATATGATAGCTATAGATTATTATACCCAGGGGGTTCACTTATAATGGCAGTCTTAATCAATGAACAAATTAGAGCGTCTGAGGTTGTCCTTACCGGACTGAAGGGTGAGAAGCTGGGCGTAGTTACTAGAGAGGAGGCGTTGGCCATGGCCCGGTCCGCAGGAGCGGATCTGGTCTGTACCTCGCTGATGAGCAGCCCGCCGCCCTGCAGCCTCATGGCCAAGGGCAAAGCCAAATCGGCAGCGCAGAAAGATAACACCGCTCGCAAGCCAGCTTCAGGCCGAACACCAGCGGGTCCGGGCGGCAAGGAGAAGGTGAAAGAATTGCGCTTCACCGCTCATATTGAGGAGCATGACTATGATACGAAGCTACGTCAGGCGGACAAGCATCTGCGCTCCGGGAAGCCGGTGCTGCTGGTAGTCAAGGCCTCCGGCGCGAAGGAAGCCGCTGCATCCAAGGCCGTGATCGAACGGCTGCTCGCTGATCTGAAGGAAGTAGGTACTAAAGACACCGGCATCCAGTATGGCGGCAAGGGCTCGCAGGTGAAGGTGAATCCGCGCTGAAGCACTAGTTATATAAAAGAAGCAGCAAAAGACAAAGCCTACAGTGGCTTTGTCTTTTTTACACCCCAGGAATGTAGACGTTGTCTTGTTCTTTATCGTATACCCTTTTATTGAGTACCCGCCTTAGTGACTACTCTCCTCTGACTCCGTCACCCACACAGGCTGTTCTGCCGCCTCATAGGCACTGAGCACAGAATCCAGCAATCCTGGAAAACGTGCATTCAAATCCTCCGTACGCAAGGACAGCATACGCTGGGTACCTTGAACACGGGTATGGACAACCCCTGCTTCGCGCAGCGTCCGGGCATGATGGGACATCGTCGATTTGGCGACAGGCACATTGAAGCAGTTGCAGGCCTGTTCGCCGTTATGATGAATATCTGAAATGATGGACAAGCGAATTGGATCACTAAGTGCATACAGTACGGAGGCAAGCTGAATATCCTTACGCTCCGGATGAAAAAGTATCTTCATGGATCAATATCCCCTTTAGCATACCGATGGATGCTAGAAATAGTTGTGCTCCTAATTGCATTTTATATCAGCCCATGCTATATTTCAAATGTTCGATGATAATCGAAATATAAAATAATATATAGGAGTGGTCATCACATGGAATCAGTACCTAACATCTCCGCTACAGCGGAAAATAAAGATTCAGCAGTGGAAGCCACTCTTCCCAGAGAAGGGCTGTTGACGCTTCTATTCAGTGTTGCGGTTGTTCTTGTCATTATGAATACGGCGATGTTCAATCTGGCGCTGCCTGATGTGACAGAGTCTTTTGGTATCTCAGCCTCTGCCGCCTCATGGATCGTGACCGGGTATTCCATTATGTTCTCCATTGCATCGATTACCTACAGTAGACTATCTGACTTCCTGCCGATCCGCAGGCTGCTGACGATCGGCCTGCTGACACTCGGATTCGCAGCGATTGCCGGATTCCTCAGCACGAACTTCATCTTCCTCTTGATCGTCCGGATCGTGCAGGCTTCCGGGGCCGGAGCTGTCATGTCGCTGTCACTAGTTCTGTTCACCCGTTATGTTCCGTTGGACCGCCGCGGCAAGGCAATGGCTACCATAATGTCAGCTGTTTCGCTTGGCCTGGGACTCGGTCCCGTTGCAGGCGGTGCCATTACCCAGTACTTTGGCTGGAACTGGCTGTTTGCCGTTACTGCATTTATCCTGCTGCTTGTACCGCTGTTTCTGGTTCTGCTGCCGAAGGAGCTACCGAGTCGCGGTTCTTTTGACGCCGTTGGAGGGATCTTCCTCGGAATCGGCACCACCGGGCTTCTGCTGTTCCTAACCAGTGGGCTATGGATTGCTCTGATAGCCGGCATAGCCGCAATTATCTTGTTCGTCAGCCGGATACGGACCACTCCTGATCCGTTTGTCATGCCTGCTCTATTCAAGAACCGCTCCTACCTGGTACTTTCCCTGGTCGGGATCGCTTCATACCTATGCAGCTTTGCAACCTTGTTCCTGCTGCCACAGATTCTGGTTCACCGTTTTGGATTTAGCGCGAGCCATGCCGGATTCGTGATTTTCCCCGGTTCTCTGCTTGCCATTATTGTATCCCGGTCCGTAGGCCGGATCATTGACCGCTTCGGCAACGGAGGTATTCTGCGCTTTGTGCCGCTGCTTGTACTGACGGCTACCGTTTTATTTGCCCTCTTCGCCGGACATTCGTGGGTGGCGGTGATGTTCGTGTACATGATTATGAGTCTGGCCTTTACCACGCTCTCCAGTGGGGTATCCAACGAAATCTCTCGTATTTTGCCTTCCTCACAGATTGGTTCCGGGATGGGGCTGTTCCAGCTGCTGCAGTTCTTCAGTGGCGCGTTTGGCGTCGCCATGGCCGCCAGTGCGCTGGAGTGGCAGCGTGGCCTCTCCCTGTCAACGGCTTACTCCAACATTTACTGGGGGCTTTCCATTGCTGCACTCATTGCCATCGCCTCAGCCTTTATATACCGCCGGGGCAGCAGCAACGGGATGAAGGAAATATTTGAGGCGTAAGCCGATAGTACCACCATACAGTCTATATACCAAAATACCCTGCAGCTCACTTTCACAGCTGCAGGGTATACCTGATTAAGCGTGACCGATAACCCGGATGCGTGAACATCCGGCTATGGACATCTTTTGATTAGTTAATTGAATTGTCATGAAGCACACAGGCTCTAGACTACCAGAACCTCTGCATTCTTATCGCATTCCGCACATTTCGCCGGGGGATCCCAGTCAGAGAACTCAGTTTCCTTCAGGTCCACAATATCCGGTGCATCCTCGAACTCGTCCACAAATTTGTCGATGGCCAGTTCCACATGTTCCTTACACACTACATACATTCGATCAAGCATCCCTTTCTGTATCGCTGCGGTATATACTCCTTCTACTGTTCTACCACACTTCACCACAAAAAGGAACTCCCGCCGCAGAGTTTACACACTCTCCACAAACTTCTGAACATCTTCCGCGATCAATGCCAGCGCATCCCGCCAGAACTCTGGTGAATCAACATCAATATTCATGAGCTGTGCAGCGTCAGCAATGTTGTTTTTGCCGGTAGCTGCCAGGAAAGACCGGTAACGCTCCACGAATGGTTCCCCTTGCTTCTTATACTGTGCATACAGACCCTTAGAGAATAACAGACCGAAGGAATAGGGGAAATTCAGAAATTCATTACCTGCCATATAATACCCGGCTTTGCTGATCCACTGGTAAGGATGAATAGAGTCAGGGTCCACGCTATCGCCATAAGCAGCTGCCATCGATTCATGCATCAGGTCATTCAGTTCCTCGACGGACAGAGCACCGGATCGTCTCCGTTCGTACAGCTGGCTCTCGAATAAGTAGCGGGCATAGAAATCGACAATGTAATATCCCGCATCGGATAGGCTCCGTTCCAGAATGGACCGGGTCTCACTTTTTGGTGCCACCTTCCCCAGCTCCTGATGAATGAGACTTTCACAAAAAATCGACGCCGTTTCCGCGATCGGTATCGGATAATCAGTATTCACCATAGTCTCACCAGTAAGACAGCTGCTATGGTAGGCATGCCCGATTTCGTGCGCCAGTATACTGACATCGATATAATTCCCCGTAAAGCAGGTGATGATCCGGCTTTCTCCGATTGGAAAAATATCGACGCACAAGCCGAAATTCCCTTTGCCCGCTCTTGGCTCGGCATCGATCCAGCGCTGCTTGAACACTTTAGCAGCGAATTCACCTAATTCTGTGCTAAATGCACTGAAACCGGAGACAATCACGTCTCTTGCTTCCAGGTAGGTGATTTGGGCTGAACACTCTCCGACGATCGGAGCAAAAATATCATAAAACGGCAGCTGGCCGGAATGGCCGAGCAGCTCTGCCTTTTTCAAATAGTATTGATGAAAGACGGGTAGACTCTCCTCAATGGCGTTCAGCATGACGGTCAGTGTTTTCTGGTCCATTCTTGATGCCGTCAATACTTTGTGCAGCGGAGAATCATACCCTCTCAGCTCATAGACCGCAGCCGCTTCTCCGCTAACGGAGTTCAGACAGGCCGCACTCTGTTCCGCTACATTCCGGCACGCTTCATGCTCAGCTTCAGAAGCTGCTTTTCTCACCTGTGCGTCTCCGTCATAGACCAGATTCCGCAATTCTGCTAAGGACAAGCTCCGAGCTTCTTCACTGATCCTGATGTCCATGCGGAGTGTGGATAATGTCTGCATATACAGCCTCTCCCAGGCTTTGGAACCGGTACGCTGCAGCCTCGCAATAACTGCTTCCCCCTCTTCACCCAGCAAATGGACAGATTGCCGTTGCAGTCCGTACAGATAGAATTCATGCTCGGCAAGATAAGCGGACGAACCGATGGTAGAGTGCAGATCTGTGATATTTGCCAGCCACTTGCTGAAGTCTGCATGAACTTCTCCGGCCGCTGCTGCCGTGTCCTCGAGCTCATCCATTCTGTTAACGGCATCCATATTGCTGCTGTCCATGCTGAACCTTAGCTCCGCATAGCTGAATAGACGGAGGTAGATACTTTTATAATCATTATATTCCCGCAAAAATTGCTCCATTGCTTCCGCTGCAGCTCTGTCGTTATGTATACGGTTATGCAGATGTTCTGCACGCCATTGTTTTAATCTCTCAGCATACTCTACCAGAAGCTCAAGGTCCTGATGGAACTTCTCCGACTCAAAAGAAGGGTATATGCTTTCCAGCTCCCATGTTAAATCCATATTATTTTCTCCCCTTTTTTGAGATACGCGGATAATGTAATTTGGTATTTTTATAGAGCAGCCGAACTCACATGATTCCACCTCATCCGATAATATGGTTAATCCATCCAATTGTATCACAACTGATAATATTCTGATCACTCCATTACCTTAACCGCTGTTTCAGCGAGAATGATACGGATGATTGACAGCGTGCCTATAAATCCTCATTTTTTCAAAAAAAGGCCCCTTCCACCCATAGCCGGGCAAAAGGAGCCTTGTAAGATATATATGACTCAATCCCCTGTCCGCTTCGCAAGGAACTCTGCCGGACGGTCCAGCTCATACAATCTGCGGTAGCGTGCTTCACGGGCCATCAATTCCGCATGGGTGCCGCGCATCTCCACCACCCCATTCTCCATGAAAATCACCTCATCCATCTGCTCTGCACCCACCAGATGGTGTGTTACCCAGATCAGCGTCTTATCCGCCAACGCGTCGAACATGGTTGCCAGCAGTTCACGTTCTGTCCGCGGATCAAGCCCCACTGTCGGCTCATCAAGCACGACGACCGGAGTATTCTGCAGCAGAATACGGGCGAGTGCGATCCGCTGGCGTTCTCCGCCGGAGAAGCGCTGTCCGGCTTCGCGCACGGGAGTATCATACCCCTGAGGCAGTGAGGAGATCAGGTTATCCAGATGGGCCAGTTCTCCGGCCCCTTTGACCTCTGCATCCGAAGCGTCCGGGGCGCCTAGCCGGATATTATTCGCCACTGTTGTATCGAACAGATGGGGGGTCTGGTTAAGGACGGCAATCAACTTCGGAATGTTCTCCCCATAAGCAGAAGCATCGATGCCATTAATTACGGCAGAACCGATAGAAGGTCTGATCACACCTTGAATCACCTTCAGCAGCGTAGACTTGCCTGCTCCACTGCGGCCGATAATGGCAATCTTCCTGCCCTGCGGAATGGAAAGAGTCAGATCCTGAATGGACCAGTCATCTCCGGTAGTATAACGGTATCCTGCATTTTTTAACTGAATATGTGCCTGCCGGGTTTCCTTGATCGTCTTCACGGCAGCTTCTGCAAGGGCTCTCGCCTCCACACTGCTTGCTTCATCCGATTCGGAAGTAATCCCCCCCGCTGACTCCACTTGATTCAGCCGCTCCAGCGAGTTACGGTACTGTGGAATTTTCTCTACCGCATCCGAGACGGGCAGGAAAGCATCAGCCACCGGGAATACTACCAGCACGAACGCCGCAATGAGTGTGCCGGCGATAGCGCCACTCTGGTACTCTCCGGCAGCCCAATAGATAACGGACACAACGGCGATGCCGACAACCGCCTGTCCAAGGAACATCCGGATACGCGCCCATCTGCGGAGTGCTCCGTCGGTACGGGCAACCTCCTTCTCGTCGGCCTCATAAGTGGCCACGAACTGGTTCTGCCGTCCGCTAATCACCCAGTCTCCCATCCCCAGCACGGCATCGGTCAGCTTCTGGTAGAGCCGGTTGCGTTCCTGTTTGACCATCCGCTGCCGCGATTGTGTGAGCAGCAGCGAGATCAGCGGGAGGACAATTACAATCACCAGCATATAGAGCCCCATCAACAGTGCGAAGGCCACATCAAACGTACCGAGCGAAATAATAGCAGCCGCATAGATCAAGAGAGCAATAATACTTGGAAATACGGTACGCAAGTACACATTCTGCAAATATTCAATATCATCGGCGAGCATTCCCAGAATATCTCCGGTACGGAAGCGCGAAGAAAGGAAAAGTGCCTGTGGCTCCAAAATGTTGTACAGCCGGATACGCATCTTGGAGAGAATCCGCAAAATTGTATCATGAGAGACCAGGCGCTCCACATAGTGAATCACCGCCCGGCTTGTTCCAAAGGTACGCACACCAACGATAGGCACATAGATCATCAGAATATTTTCCGGTGGGATGGATGCCTTGGAGATCAGAAACCCGGAAGTGTACATCAGGGAGGAGGCTGAGAAAATCGTCAGCGCACCTAGGACTATAATCAGCAGAAACCGCCAGAAATAGGTATTAAAATAGGGAGCAAACCATCCTTCACGTTTCAATGGATTCCCTCCAATTGACTTTGAATAAGCTCATAATAGGCACCCCTGCGGGCGACAAGCTCTTGATGTGTGCCAACCTCGGCCACCTGTCCCTGCTTCATGACAACAATGATATCCATATCGATCATCCAGTGCAGCCGGTGGGTGGCCAGAAAGACCAGCTTTCCTTCAAAAAGCGGCAGCATCGTTTCCTTCAGCTCATACTCCGTCTCAATATCCAGATGAGCAGTCGGCTCATCCAGCAGCATAACCGGACGACTGCTTAGGAGTGCGCGGGCCAATGCTACACGCTGCTCCTGTCCACCGCTAAGCGAACGCCCTCCGCCGCCAATCATCTCATCCAGTCCGCCCGGAAGTGACGCAACCAGCTTCGCTAATCCAGCGGCGGCGACCACTCCCGCAACCGCCTCATTTGTAGCCTCAGGATAATAGAACCGGACGTTATCCGCTAGTGTGCCGCTAAAAATATAAGGCCGCTGCGGAATATAGACGGTCTGCTGGCGCCATCCCTCATCCGTTAGTGCACTCACCTGGTTACCATTCACTTTAATCGTACCGGACGTAGGATGCAGGAATCCTCCCAGAATATCTACCAGCGTAGATTTCCCAGCACCACTTTCACCAATAATGCCGATTTTGGCATTCCCTCTGAACTCCAGATCCACACCGGAGAGCGAAGCGATCCCGTCAGCTTCATATTTCACGCCTACTCGATGTAGTTCAAGAACGCTGTCCTTCTGCCAGGCGAAGACATCCCTGAATGGTGCAGTTCTGCCGGAAGCCGGAGTCCCTTTACCATCACCTGTTACCGTTCCAGCTGTGCCTCCAGTTCCAGCTACTATTATGTCACCAGCCGGATTCAACAGCTTAGCTTCTACTGTCTCCCGATCAATAATACTCTTCATGGCTTCTCCGGCTTCTTTGCCGTCAAGAGTAGCATGGAAGTCCGCTCCGACCAGCCGGACCGGCAGGAAATATTCTGGTGCCAGAATCAGAATAGTGAGTCCGGTGACCAGCGTCATCTGTTCATTCACCAGGCGGAGGCCGAGACTTACCGCCACAGAAGCCACAGACAGCATCGTGAAGAAATCCATGGCGAACGAAGACAGAAAAGCTACGCGAAGCGTGCGCATGGTCGCAGAACGGTAGCGGTCACTTACTGCCGCAATACTCGCACTGTGGCTGCGGCTGCGCCCGAGAAATTTTAATGTTTCGAGTCCGCGCAGTGAATCCACAAAGTGATTGGACAGGGTGCGGTATGACTTCAATTGACGGTCCATCTGCTTACGGGCCGTCATCCCGATTAGAATCATAAAGACAATAATGATCGGCATCGTCAACGTAAGAATAACACCACTGGAGGTATCCAAGGTGTAGACGTACACCAGCAGCATGGCCGGCGTGACCGCCATCCCTACCATTCGCGGAATAATCAGTTCCAGATAAGTCCGGAACTTCGTGACTCCTTCAAGTACTAGCGTAACCAGATCTCCGGTCCCCCGGTCGCCCGCCAGCCTCGGTCCCAGCTGGAACAGCTTCTCCATCATTTGTCTCCGCATACTGCTGCCCGTCGCTTCCGCGAAGCGGTAAGACACACGGCTCATCAGCAGGGCACTCGCATGACGCACCAGAAACGCAAGAAGGAACAAGAGCGATTTCGCCCCTTGTTCCTTCAGCGGTTCTCCCGCAAATAGCGCAGAGACAACTTCCGCCAGCGATTTCGCCAGCAAAAGTATGGATAGGCTTTGCACCAGGGTAAGGAAGCCCACGATCAGAAAGACCGGCTTAACTCCTTTGTACCCAAGCAAATTTTTATCCATTAGTATTCAAGATGCTCCTTCTCGTGAACCCGTTTATGAAAGACGAAATAGCTCCAGATCTGATAACCCAGCACGAACGGAAGCAGCGACAGCGCCACAATCGTCATTACTTTCAAGGAATAATGGCCGGAAGCAGCATTCGTGATCGTCAGATTAAAAGCTTGATCCAGTGAGCTGATCATAACCCGCGGGAACAATCCAACAAAGATAGAGATTACCGATAAGGCCATCACTGCACCTGTCATTCCGAAGGCTAGCCCATCTTTCTTCTTGCTCATGAAATAGCCGGACAGCACATAAGCAGCAACACCTAAGATTACAATTACAAACAGCAGTGCTCCGCGTTTCTCGAATATATCTGTCATGTAATAAGTCATGACCACAAAAGCGAGCAACAGCGCAGCCAGCGGGAACAGCAGCTTTTGTGCCATCTTACGGGCCCGTTCCTGCAGATCACCTACCGTGCGAAGCGTAGTGAACATCAGTCCGTGCACCAGGCACAGCAGCACTACAGTAATTCCAGCTACTACAGTATAACCATTTACAATATCGAAGAATCCGGCATACATCTGCATATCCCCGTCGATCGGCAGCCCCTTAATGAAGCTGGCGAACACTACGGCAAGCAGGAATGGTGGCAAGAAGCTTCCGAAGAAAATGCAGACATCCCATGTTCTTTTCCAAGCCAGCGAGTCCCGTTTACCTCTGAATTCAAAGGCGACACCACGGGCAATCAGCGCCAGCAGCGCGAACACGAACGGAATGTAGAATCCACTGAATAGTGTTGCATACCAGTGCGGGAAGGCGGCGAACATGGCGCCTGCGCCAGTAATCAGCCACACTTCATTCGCATCCCAGAACGGTCCGATTGAGTTAATCAGTACCCGGCGCTCCGTATCATTCTTCGCTAATATCTGGGTTTCCATCCCTACACCGAAGTCAAATCCCTCCAGGAAGAAAAAGCCGACAAACAGCACAGCAATCAGCACAAACCATAATTCATTAAGAGAAAGCATGGGATCCCTCCTTGTTATACGGATCATGGGATTCGCCGTGATCGTTATCCATGGCGTAAGGGCCTTTCTTGATCACCTTGATGAACAAGCCAACCAGTACCAAACCAAGAATGGCATAGATTGCTGTAAAAGAAATTACTGAGAACAACACCTGTCCGCTCGTAATATTAGGGGATACACTATCCTCTGTAGTCATTAACCCAAATACCGTCCATGGCTGACGACCCATCTCGGTCATAATCCAGCCCGAAGTATTAGCAATTGGCGGAAGCAGCAGCCCCCAGAGCATAAAACGCATGAACCAGGTGTTCGGGCGTTCCATCTTCTTGCGCCACATCAGGTAGACGGCGTATACTCCCAGCAGAATCATAAGCGAGCCTGCAGCAACCATGATCCGGAAGCTCCAGAAGGTTGTGCGAACCGGTGGAATATAATCCCCAGGACCATAGGCCTGTTCATATTCAGCCTGCAGTGTGTTCATCCCTTTGACAGATCCCGAAAACTTACTGTAAGAGAGAAAACTCAGCATATATGGGATTTTCACTTCATGAGAGCTTATTTTATTCTCTGGATCAATCGTTGCAAAAACCGTCCATGCAGCAGGGTCACCACTGTCATCCCATAGTCCCTCGGAAGCGGCCATCTTCATAGGTTGGGTATCTACCAGATACTGCGCCTGGGCATGTCCCGCAATGGCTACACCGAACGATGAAATAATGCCGACAATCGCAGCAATTTCAAAAGATTTGCGGAAAAAGGAAACATCCTGCTTCTTCAGCAATTTATATGCACTAATTCCCGTAACCAGGAAGGCGCCTGTCGCGTACGCGGCAAGAACCGTATGTGGGAACTCGACCAGCAATTGTCCATTGGTAATTAATGCCCAAATGTCATTCATCTCAGCCCGTCCATTATTGACAGCAAATCCTACCGGATGCTGCATGAATGAGTTAGCGAGCAGAATCCAGAAAGCCGAGAACATAGTTCCAAGCGCTACCAGCCAAATCGAGAGCAGGTGAACACGTTTGGATACTTTATCCCAGCCAAAAATCCAGATTCCAATAAACGTAGACTCCAGAAAGAAGGCTAGCAGCGCTTCAATCGCGAGTGGAGCTCCAAATACATCACCGACAAAACGCGAATAGTCCGACCAGTTCATTCCGAACTGAAATTCCTGCAGAATTCCTGTTACTACGCCCACAGCGAAGTTAATCAGGAAAAGCTTCCCCCAGAACTGGGCCATCCTTTTGTACTCATCATTTCCTTTTCTTACATACATCGTCTCCATGATTGCAATTAAAAGCGCGAGTCCAATTGACACTGGTACAAAGAAATAATGAAAAATTGTCGTCGACGCAAATTGTAATCGCGACAGCATCACTGTATCCATATTTCTCCCCTTCCTTCTCCCCATTCGATATGTCTATTTTGTCAAAAATCCAAAGGGTTAAGTGTGATAATAATCACATTATACACCCTGTTTGGGCTTAAAATTCAATAAATTTGTGACAAATATCACAATATTGCGTTTGGAAAGCAAAAAAAATAAGACGGTTTCACCGTCTTGAATGTGTTCATTATTCTATAGAAGCTTGACTCATAAAGGCATTGGTTAGGTAATGGAAATACCCTTCTTCAGCGATTTCAAATCGCCATTGGAATTGAGCAGCTGCGGCAGCATCTTCATACTGCGCTCCATAGGGGAGTGACAGAGACGGCAAGAAGGCGCATGTTCAAATGCGAAATTATCCCTCATCCATCCATTACATCCATCATTGGTACAGGCCCAAATTGCGGTATTTTCTTCCGGTACTTCCTCCAAAGGCTTCTTCCGGTAGTTCATTGCCGTTCCTCCCTTCCTTTATGTCACAAGTTGAGAATCCAGACAAGTAGAAACGACATTGCCGTCCTTGATGTTAAGGACGGCAACCGTTTCACGAGTAATATAAGGGACCGATATTGCATGAAGCATATAATTCCTTATATTTGAAAAAAAGACCGTCCCAACTTTCACAAGCGGGGACGGACCTTCTATTATTACAGTTTTACAACGTTTTCGGCTTGTGGTCCACGGTTGCCTTGAACAACGTTGAATTCAACGCGTTGGCCTTCGTCCAAAGTTTTGAAGCCGTCGCCAGTGATTGCGCTGAAGTGAACGAATACGTCGCTTCCGCCTTCAACTTCGATGAAACCGAATCCTTTTTCTGCGTTGAACCATTTAACTGTACCTGTTTGCATGTGTGTTACCTCCACAAATTTAAATTAATATGTTCTTTTTATCTTCAAACAAAGAAAAAATTCACACATTGAGAAAGGCTGTAATTCATGTGACAACCCTTTTCAATACGAAAATTAGGTATCATTTGTATGAATAATTTTATGTTACCACACCTTTATAACAAAGGCAAGCTATCACATCCGAATTTCTCCTTATTTTCACTAATTAGGCTAACTTTCCAATGTAAGGGCTACCAGTTAGGTTAAGTTATATATTTTATAACCCCTGCTCTATCCTTTACCCCATTTTCCAAGCTTAGAAACGGCTGCCACCCAAAAATTATTAATAATTTTCAGGGTGGCATCGCTTCTCATGTGACTGCCTCTATATTATATACTGCCCCTAAGATTTTTATTCCTCCGGCTTCTCAAGAAGTTTTACGGTAACTTGCTTCATAGCTCCATTGCGGTAAAAGGTGATTTTGAGGTCATCTCCGATCTTGGTATGATCGTACAGATACTTCCGTAGTGACAACGTGGATGTAATGGCTTGATCGTCGAACTTCGTAATCACATCATTGAACTGCAGGCCCGCATCTTTCGCAGGTCCAACCGCATCCAGAACAACAACCCCATCCGTCACGCTGGTGGGCAGGTTCAGCTGCTTACGCTGGTCTTCTGCCAGAGGCACATAAGGATTGTTGAGATCCACTGAATATACACCTAAGTACGAACGGGCAATTTTACCTTTGGATGCGAGTTCATCGGCTGTTTCCATCACATGGTTGGCCGGAATCGCGAAGCCGAGTCCCTCCACGCCTGTGTCAGAGATCTTCATCGTGTTGATACCGATCACCTTTCCATCCAGATCCACCAGCGCCCCGCCGCTGTTACCCTCGTTGATGGCGGCATCTGTCTGAATAACTTCCTGTTCCCAGTCATACACACCATCCTGGTTCAGGGATACCGGAATGGTCCGCTCTGTATAGCTGACGATCCCAGAGGTTAGTGTATCTCCAAGTCCCAGGGGATTGCCGATAGCAATAACGGTCTCTCCCAGCCGAAGCTTCGAGGAATCACCGATTTGGGCGATCGTATTAATACCTTTGCCATCTATGGAGAGTACGGCTATATCACTAACCTTGTCTGCGCCAACAAGTGTTGCTTTATGGGTCTTCCCGTCAACCGT
Organism: Paenibacillus diazotrophicus; assembly: GCF_042610465.1. Taxonomy (NCBI): domain Bacteria; kingdom Bacillati; phylum Bacillota; class Bacilli; order Caryophanales; family Paenibacillaceae; genus Paenibacillus; species Paenibacillus diazotrophicus. The sequence goes on along the minus strand of NZ_JBGJZN010000003.1, from coordinate 51,137 downwards.
AACAACCTCCAGCTTGCTTGCACCTTCAATAACATGATTGTTCGAAATAATAAATGCTTTGCCGTCGTCCTTCTTATAGATAACTCCCGATCCGAGTGCAGACTCATCGAGAATATTAAGTTCCTTGTTATCTTCCTTATGATTAATTATGCTCACTACCGCCGGGCGTACAAGAGCGGCAGCCTGAATAATCCGGTCATAGGGATCCCCACTGCTTACAGCAACCTTATCGATTACTGCTGGTGATTCGGCTTTCTCATGGGTCAGCTGTCCGGTCACCAGACTGAACAGAAGCACCGCTGTTACAGCGCTAACTACGGAGCAGATGATGGCTACCTGCCATGTAGTCAGGCTCCTCCGCGATCTGCGGGGCCACTTGTACCCGCCCGCTCCGCTTGAGGCATCACTCTTTCTGCTGCTGCGCCGTGACACTTTCGTTGAATAGAAATCATCGTCAAACAGTCCCACCGTTCATCCTCTCCCCTCTATTGCTACTGGTATTCAAGACCTGAACGCCAAGCAACCACGCCCGGATATACCTCATCTTCTCTTAGACTCCAGGAAGCACTAAAAGGTTTCATGATACTAATTCACCCTATAAGTACGGAGCAAAGCACATAGGACGTCTACAATTCTTGCAAGCTAGCGTTACTCTGTCACTTTTCAGGAATATTTTGCAGCTTAAAAGACTACAATAATAGAAGACTATTGAGTCAATCTCTGTCTTGCTCTTCCTGCTTAATTGTATCACACACAGATGTTACACCGTGTTTTTTCTGCTGTAAAAAACATGTAAATTATTACAGGAAAGGAGGGTATAAGTTGGAATCTTTTTCGGCTAATATGGATCTCGTGCACTTTATCGGTAAATTGGGTGACCTTAAGGATGAACACTATCATTTGGTTCTGGTTCAGAGCGCCCTGATCGAACTCATGATTGACAAGGGATTCTTCTCGCGCCAAGAGCTGGAACGCAAGATTACAGAAATGGACCAGCTTATGACTGGCTCACCTTATCCCATGGCGTAGGGCGGTCATAGTAGGTATCGCAGAGCCTGAATTCATTGTCTTTGTAAAAACAGCCCCGGTCTTCCATCGCACCGCGCACAGACATTTTAGCCAAGTCCATCATGTTGTGATCCCGGCTCAGATGTGCCAGATACGTGCGTTTGGTCCGCCCGGTCAGAATTTCACTCAGCGCCGCGCCTGCCGCCTCATTCGACAAATGGCCCAGGTCACCAAGGATCCGCCGCTTTGTGTTCCAAGGATAACGTCCCATTCTCAGCATTTCGATATCATGATTAGCTTCCAGTACAAGCACATCGGCATCAGAGATCGCAGCGCGCACTTTATCGCTGACATAACCCAGGTCTGTCGCCACACACAGCTTCTCTTTGCCATCATAAAAGTTATATCCCACCGGCTCAGCCGCATCATGCGAGATCGCAAATGACTCCACCCGCAGACTGCCGAAATCCCTATGCTGCCCCGTCTCCAGAATGACCCGATTCTGCTCGGCAATCGTGCCGATACCCTTCTCAATCGCTCCCCATGTGTTCGTGTTGGCATAGATCGGAAGATCATATTTGCGCGCCATCGCTCCAAGTCCCTTAATATGATCGGAATGCTCATGCGTCACTAGAATTCCATCGATATCCTGTCCAGTCAACTCGCGCATAGCGAGCAGTTCATCAATCCGTTTTGCGCTTAGTCCAGCGTCAATCATCAGTGTCGTTTCCCCGTTGCGTACCACCGTCACATTACCGGTAGAACCGCTGGACAGCACTGTAAATGATATTCCCATTCTCTCTCCTGCTCCTTCTACTCTGTTGTCTTGGGACTGATTATGTCCGCACTTATGGCATCCACATAATAGGCGTTGCCATTCTCCAGCATGAACCGCCACATGGGCGAGGCTACCTGGCTCTCGGAATTAAATAACTCTCCGTAATATCCCAGCTCAATCTCCTTAACCACCGAATTCGCCGGAAAATACTTCTCTATCAGGCTGCTGAGCGCCTGTGATGCCGGAAGCACCTTCTGATCCCTATCCCTTCCGGTGGTTACCATCTCAATCTTCGGCCACCGGAAGGCGACAATCTTCTGATCACTGTTGATCAGCTCCAGTCTAACCCTGAACAATGACCACTTCTTGTCTACCAGCGGATGAAGCACGAACTTGCCAACCTCGCTTTCCTGTGAATCAAAACGGTAGTTAGCAATATCCGGAATCTGCCCCTTCAGCGCAGTACTGAGCTCGGTAAACGAAGAATAGATCAGCTTGCTGTCTATCGGTTCCTTAAGCTCTACGGGAGGCTCATTCTGCTCCTCCCCCGAATAATGGTACGTAAGATCCGGCAACTGGGGCGTTGCAGCAGGAATTGGACACAGAATACGGATATTCTTCTCTTCCATGACAGCCTGCGTCTCCTGCGACAAGGAGGTGAAGTCCAGGTTGGCGCTGGCCTGATCACGCAGATCCATCCAGAGCTGATAGCATAGCAACAGATTCAATACCAGAAAGGCGTATATCAGCACATTTTTTGCTCTTCCCCAGTCCATACCTTCCCTCCTATAAATATAGCTTCTTCATCTAGCAGCAGAAACACTAATTCAGTGTAAGCACGGTGCCGTCAACGAGCGTAGCCCGCCATACCGGAATCAGCTGAAGCTTCTCCCCTTTGACAGAGGGTACATACACCGGAGTCAAGTCCTTCACCGCGGAGGACAGGCTAATCTGCGCTAATTGGCTCTCCAGCTTTTGGCCGAACGATAAATCCACAACCCTCTTGACCGCCTTGTCCTCCTCAACAAACATCAGAGAACGTTCATAGGAAGATACGGTTCCTTGCTGCAGCTCCAGATTAATTACTCCGTATTGCAGCTTCGGCTGGCTGATAATCGGATAGGAACCATAGGGAGAAGAACCATAGAACTGCTGAAAAGAAACCTTGCGCTCCTGTCTTCCCTCTTCTGTTGCCGCCAACCGGTAGGTTCCATTCCATCCCCCGTGCTCATTGACAAAATCAACAGCCTCCAGCGCATCCTTGGCCGGTGTACTCTCTCCTGCGGGTAGCGCAGCCGGATCACTATAGCTCATCCAGTTCTGTTCCTGATCCACCTGAAGACTGCGTTTGCTGTCTGTATAGATTTCGGACCCGTCTTTTTCCGGAATATATCGGGTACTGCCTGCATCGAAAAAGAGGTTGCTCTGCATCTGTTGAATCGTATACATGCCCGAGGGCATTTCGACTTCAACCATTGGTACTTTGGCAACCGGTACATAATAATCACCATTTACCGCCTTGTAATTGGTCAGATTGTTGCCGAAGTCAACATGCTGCTGCACATCCTGCACGGTAAGGTCAGCCTTGGCCGCTTCATAGACAATGTCGCCACGAGTACTGAAGAAAACAGCATGGGCTTTGGAATCATTCTTCATATTGTAAATCCAAATCCTGTCAATACTCTCCCCTTCAAACAGGGAATCAGGTGACAACTGCATGACCCTCTGAAGCAGGGTTACGGGGATGCCTGCTCCAAATGACAGCTCAATGCCCGGATTGTCATTCCGGATTTTATCCCAGTCGAAATCTTGCACGGACCGCCTTTGAAAGCTCTCAAAGTTCCGGCCTTTCAAACGGTTAAGGATGAGATTGTAAAAAGTGGTATTGGGGTAAAAGAGCGTATGCTTGCCCTCTCCCCTATGAATGATCATTTTATCTGGATAGAGCAAGTTTTCGACCTTCTCCTCCGGCCCCATATTGTCTGTCTTCACATATAAATTCTCCGACATGACTGCTGAATCGCTGCCAGGCAGCCGGTAGATCAGATAATAGCTCTCTACAAGACTCCCGAATACTAGGAGTGCGAGAATCCATGATTTCACTTTTTCCTTCATCACTCACTCCACCTATCCTGCTTCAATGGCAGTGTAAAGGTAACCAGGGAGCCCTCATTCAGCTCGGATTGAAGAGATATCGAGCCGCCGTGCGCCTTGACAATTTCCCGGGCAATGGACAGTCCCAGACCTGTTCCACCCATATTGCGGGAACGTGCCTTGTCCACTCTATAGAAACGCTCAAAGATGCGTTCAATGTCCTTCTTGGGTATGCCGATCCCGGAATCCCGGACCGATACGGCCAGCATTCCCTCTTCATTCTTCAGGGCTTCCAGTTGAATCGTCCCGCCCTCCGGCGTATATTTCAGCGCATTGGAGACCAGATTGCCCAGCACCTGATCAATTTGATCACGGTCCAGCCAGGCGCTCTCGACCTCTTTGCGGACTCTGGTGCTAATGTGAATCCGTTTTTGACGGATTTGAAAAGAGAAGCGGTCCGCTACATCCTCCAGCATCTCAGAAATATCGGTCTGCTGAATGCGCAGGCTGGATTCCTTCGAATCCAGACGTGAGAGATGCAGCAGATCCGTAACCAGGCGGATCATGCGTTCTGTCTCATTGCGGATGACCCCGACGAACCGCACAGCAAGCTGCGGATCTTCAAGCGCACCGTCATCCAAAGCCTCGACATAGCTTTTGATAGTCGTTAGCGGCGTCCGCAGCTCGTGCGACACATTCGCTACGAATTCACGGCGCGACTCTTCCAGGTTCTCCTGCTCGGTGACATCCTGCAGGACTGCTATCGTACCCACGATGCCTCTGCCTTCCCGCCGGTGTATCGGTGTGAAGGTCACCCGCACAATATTGGGATCTCCTCCTCCCATTGGGAAGAGATGAAGCATGGCGGATTGTGCATTTCCCTGAGCAAGTGAACCTGACTGCTCATGATCCAGGCCGAGCAGCTCATCCAAAGGTGCGCCCTCTGGGAGCGGACCTTCCGAACCCAGCATATGTGCGGCCCGGGTATTCATCAGAATGACCCCGCCGCTCTCATCGGTGGCGACCACACCGTCACTCATATTCGCGAGAATAGAGGCCAGCTTCTCCTTCTCTTCTTCATTCTGAGACAGAGCTTCTCGTAACCGGCCTGTCATATAATTAAAGGCCTGGCTTAGCTGGCCAATCTCATCATTGCCGAATACCGGCATTTTACGGTTGAAGCGGCCTTCAGCCACTGCCGTCGCATGCCGAGTCATTTCCTTGATCGGATGCGTGATCGTATGCGCCAGAATAACACCCAGAACGGCTGTAAGCGCCAGAGCCAGGAGCAGTCCTGAGAGGAATACACTGTTAATCCGGCTCATAGTGGCATACAGATCTTTCATATCAGCAGCAATATAGATTGCCCCTACCACCTTGTCCCCGGAAAGTACAGGCTTAGCGACTACCTTCTTGCGCACATTATCATCCGCAATAATATACTCCTCATTGTCGCTAATCCCCTGGAGAGCGCGGCTGACCACGGTCTGGGTATTGCGCTGCCCGACATAGTCATTTTGCGAAGGGACGGAAGTGGTGATAATCTTTCCGCTTGCATCCAGCACCTGAATCTCGGCTCCATTGATATAGAGATTGTTGACCATCCCCCGCAGACTTTCTACGGCGGTCTCTTCATCTGCTGTTCCAGCCTCACTGCCGAATTTATCGGCGGTCAGAATCGATAGCATCTCTGCCCGCGCCTTCAGATCCTTAGTAAAATTATCAGTCAGTGAATTCTTCATCGAGCTGACAAAGTACACACCAATGAGCTGCATGGCGATCAGAATCAGCAGCACATAAATAATAATCAGTCTGGCCTGTATCGTCCGGAAAAAGGACAGTCCCTTCATCACAACCCTCCGCTTTTGGGGCTATGCATCAAATAACCAAGTCCGCGCCGGGTGAAAATGTATTCCGGCTTACTGGGATTCTCCTCAATTTTCTCTCTCAGACGGCGGATCGTTACATCAACGGTCCGCACATCCCCGAAATATTCGAAGCCCCATACGGCCTGCAGCAAATGCTCCCGGGTCATCACCTTACCCGCGTGCCGAATCATATAATAGAGTAGTTCATATTCACGATGCGTCAGATCAAGCGGTTCGCCTTCCTTATAAACCATGTACATGTCCGTATCTACAAACAGGCCAAAATGCTGTACTCCCTGCTTGCTTTCCAGGGGTTCACTCAAAGCTTCCGAAGGCGCTGGTTTATGCTGGCGGCGCATCTGTGCTTTAACTCTCGCCAGCAGCTCCCGTGTACTAAATGGCTTGGTTACATAATCGTCTGCTCCAAGCTCCAGACCCAGCACCTTATCAATTTCCCCATCTTTGGCGGTAAGCATAATAATCGGGATATCCAGATGAGCTGAGCGCACCTCACGGCAGACATCCATGCCATCCTTGCCGGGAAGCATAAGATCGAGCAGCATCAGGTCAGGCCGTTTAGACAAGGCAAGCTCTACTGCACTGTTTCCGTCAAAAGCACAGATTACCTCATAGCCCTCTTTTTCCAAATTGAATTTCAATATATCAGCAATAGGCTGTTCATCGTCTACTACCAGAATCGTCCCCATCTGCATATGCTCCGCTTCACCTTTCTAACCTTACTTATCATTGATTCTCTTATTTTAGCATACCTGTCCTGGTGTCACATCCTACGATGCGCATTCTTGGAATTAAAAAGCCGCCCGAAATCAAATCGGACGGCTGGTTAAGATATGAATTATTGCAGATACTTCATAGGGTTGATCGCTACCCCGTTCTTGCGGATTTCAAAATGCAGATGAGTGCCGGTTGAACGTCCAGTATTGCCCATGACTCCGATTGGTGCACCTTGTTCTAGCCTTTGCCCTAGAGAGACTGTAATTCTGCTCAAATGCCCGTAATACGTAACGTATCCGTTATGATGATCCACGATAACCACATTGCCATATCCATTCTGTACACCTGCGAAGCTGACTGTTCCGGCATCGGCTGCTCTGATCGTACGGTTGCCGGATACCAGGTCAACCCCTTTATGTACGCGGCCCCAACGTTCGCCGTAGCTGCTGGAAATTGACGCGCCCACCACTGGCCAGGCGAACATTCCTGTTCCTTCTCCGGAAGACTTGGTTTCCTTGTACGTTCTTGCCCCGACCACCTTGGTCCCCCGATACACCACTTCCGGCAACGATGCTTTGACTACCGTCTGTCCCAGCCATTCTTCCTTGACGACCAGACCATTTTCTTTGGTTAGCCGGTACTGCATCGTTTTGAGACCAGTCTGTCCTGGACGGACTACCTTGCTCTTACCTGCTGCGAGCTGATCACTGGTACGCACTATCACATCCGGCTCCGTAACAACCTCTTCGTTAACCTGTTCTACAGTAACTACCGTAAGCGCAGGCTGGGGCACTGTCAATTGCAGGGTGTCTCCAATCTGCAGCGTCAATTCTTTGACCGTAGGATTGTTCTTGAAAATCTCAGCCTGTGTGGTCTCGTACAGTTTGGCGATCCCCGAAATCGTGTCGCCTTCCTGCACCGTGTACGTCAACGGTTCCTCTTTGCCTTCAGTAAGCGCATTGACGGCTTGCTCCACACTTAAGACTTTGTTCGGATCAGCTTTGACTGGTACAATCGACACCTGCTCGCGTATATCAGCCGATTCCACACTATCTTTAGCGGTGGTTGACCCTTTGGCTGAACTGGAAGCGGCCGTTTTCTTGAACTTAGCCCCTGTAGTAGCCTCGGCCTGCGGCATGTAATGCTCCTTGACACCTTTCAACACGGCAGCTGCTGTCTCCTGATCCTTGACAATGCCGAGCACCTCGCCGTCCACCGTCAATTGCACCCCTACCGCATAAGCTTTTAGCATGTCATCCAACTTGTCCAATGTCGCCCCGCTGTCGATCTCAGGCTTAAAGGCCTTCTCGGCTTCGGTAGAAATACCATCTGTTTGCAGCACCATCACAGAATCAGGATACTTTTCTTGATACTCCTGACGTTTCTGTTTGAACAGCTGTTCCAGCTCGGATTTTTGGCTAAGCTTACCGATTTCTTCGCCCTTCACCAGAACCTTATAGTAAGTTACCGTATTGGCAGCCACATACCTTTTCTCGGCTCCGACCAAAAACGCACCAAGCAGCAACAGACCAGCCGAAGCCGCGATCCAGGAACGCCGCCGTAATCTCCGGGGTTTGTTCTCCGGATGAAAGACATTCTCACTGGCAGCGTCGCTGCCCTCTTGACTTGCTGCACCGGACTCTGCGGAATGTCCGTCATCGTTCCGCAGCTTCCCCGTCCGGCGCATGAACTTAAATCCCTTCATGAAACTCTCCCTTTCAGTCCGCCCATTCATACCGCATAGAGCGGCCAAGCTTGTTGTACGTCCCCTTATTTATATGCTGCAGCATCTATTTATCTATTTGCATTACTACGTATAGTCATGTTGTCAGGTACCCAGAAAAGGTTACAAAAAATTAACCCCTTTTAGTCCTTTTTTACTGTACCACAGCCGGTAGAAAAATTTCAACTTTCTATACACAACAAAACCCGCGAAATTCGCGGGTTTTTTCCAAAAATATGACGTAAAAACAGCTTTACCGTGTCCGAAAAGTGACGATTTTTAATTCTGCGGGCTGTCCTTTCCGATTGGTGTAAGCATTTTCATTAAGGTCTCATATTCCTCTGGATCTACATATTTTCCTATAACCTGCTGCAGTTCCTGGACTTCACTCTCTGTTAACCCATCCTCCATGGCCTTGGATATTTTTTGCATTTCCTCTTGGGGCAACTTAGCCATCAAAATATTGAAAATATTGGTCTTGTCATCAGCAGGCAGATTCTCCTTCAAATTCAGCATGGCTTCTGGTGTCATGACCAATTCCTGTTCACTGGAAGCCTCCCCCATTACAGGCAGAGCATCCTTAGGGGCATCTTCCTCCACCGTTTTCTCTCCACTTTTACTGTCATCTTTATCCGTTTTATTGCTGTTTGGCGCTGAAGTTCCTTCATCCTCTGCTGTATCTGATTCCGCAGGCTTGGCGTTCATACCGGTCAGACTCTTCATGAATCCGCCGATCCCCGGCTCCGGTCCATCCAGCTTAATGTCGAAGCTTGCCAGCACTGATTGAATATACGTATTCACAACATACGCTGTAGTCAGAATAGACAGTGCGCTCGCCAGCACCACAATTAGACAGACAGCCAGTGTGCGCTTTACCATTTTCATCTTCATCTCTCCCTTGCATCTGTTCATTTGCAATCTCAGGAATATCAGGCCTCGGGTCCTTCTATCCTTTCAGTATTGACTAGAACGCTGCCAGAGAAACGTATACGCAAAAACAGTGGTGCCTCGATTATCGCCATAAAATATAAAAAGGAGCCTCCATTGAGGCCCCTTAGAGGGTAAATCCATATAATTGGGCTTAGATATAGATTGGCAGTACTTGATTGGTCTGCTCACGGTTACGACCCACGGAGAAAATCGAGATCGGAATGCCTGTAAGCTCCGACACCCGTTCAACATACTTCCGTGTGTTCGCAGGCAGATCATCCAGTGTCTTCGCCGAAGTGATATCCTCACTCCAGCCTGGCAGCTCTTCATAGACTGCTTCGCATTCCGCCAGCATCTTCAGAGAGGCCGGATAATGAGTGATGACTTCTCCACGGTATTTATAGCCTGTGCAGATTTTCACGGTTTCCAGGCCACTGAGTACGTCAAGCGAGTTCAGGGACAGACCGGTAATTCCGCTGACACGCCGGGCATGACGCACCACTACACTGTCAAACCATCCTACGCGGCGTGCACGTCCCGTTACAGTACCATATTCATGGCCAGTCTCACGGATATAGTCACCGATGGAATCGTTCAACTCGGTTGGGAACGGTCCGTCACCAACACGAGTAGTATAAGACTTGGCTACACCAATAACCTGCTTAATCTTCGACGGTCCTACACCGGAACCGATGCAGACGCCGCCTGCCGACGGATTGGACGAAGTAACAAATGGATACGTGCCTTGATCAATATCAAGCATTACACCCTGTGCACCTTCGAACAGTACACGGGAATCAGCATCAATGGCTTCGTTCAGTACCACAGAAGTATCGGTAACATAACCGCGGAGCACTTCTGCATATTCCAGGTATTTAGTCAGGATTTCTTCTACGTCCAGCGCCTCTGCTCCATAGACCTGAGTGATTACCTGGTTCTTTTCTTCCATTAAGTGGCGCAGTCTCTGCTCGAACTCCTCTGCATCCATCAGATCAGCAATGCGGATACCGTTGCGGGCAGCCTTATCCATATAAGCCGGGCCAATCCCTTTGCGGGTAGTGCCGATTTTGTTAGGGCCTTTACGGTCCTCTTCCAGGGCATCCAGCAGCATATGATATGGCATAATGACATGGGCACGGTCACTGATGACCAGATTTTTGGTGTCAAAGCCGTTCTCATGAATATAATTAATTTCTTGAATCAGCGCTTCAGGGTTGATGACCATTCCGTTGCCGATGACACAAGTTTTTTCTTTGTAAAATACACCTGATGGAATCAAGCTCAGCTTGAACTTCTTCCCGTCAATCAGAATCGTGTGACCGGCATTGTTACCCCCTTGATACCGGGCGACCACATCTGCGCTCTCTGCCAGAAAATCCGTGATCTTGCCTTTGCCTTCGTCTCCCCATTGTGTTCCCACGACGACTACCGTTGACATGTTCATTCCTCCGTAGGTGCTCGCTTAGCACCATTATTTTTCAAAATAGAAGAATCTATATGATTAAGCTATAAATTATCCTTCTATTTCCCGCTGAAACCCGCCGTCCCTTTAGGACAGCGAAGCCGTTTCCACTTGTAATATGGGCTCTGTACGCGCTTCTTATGTACGCAGCCCTCCGGACGCCCTGCGGTTTAACCCGCTAAAGCACAATAACCAGTGTAACAGCGGTACTTTTCAAAGTCAAATAAAAACGAACGATCTCACAAGAAAATGTGTGATCGTTCGGATATTGTGCGTAAACTGCCTAACCTGCAAATGGTTCGTTATGAGCACGCTCGTAGTTGACGAACTTGTTGAAATTTTTCAGGAACACTAGCTCTACGGTACCAACGGGGCCATTACGCTGTTTGGCAATAATAATTTCAATGATATTTTTCTTTTCAGTATCCTGATTATAATAATCATCACGATAGAGGAAGGCTACGATATCGGCATCCTGCTCAATTGAACCGGATTCACGAAGGTCACTCATCATCGGACGTTTATCCTGACGCTGCTCAACACCACGGCTGAGCTGAGACAGTGCAATCACCGGGACATCCAGCTCACGGGCAATCTGCTTCAAGGTACGGGAGATCTCAGAGACCTCCTGTTGGCGGTTCTCGCCGCCCTTGCCGCGTCCCTGAATGAGCTGCAAATAGTCAATGACAATCATGCCCAGACCCTTTTCCTTCTTCAGCCTTCTGCATTTGGCACGGATATCGGTAACCGTAATACCAGGAGTGTCATCTATATAGATTTCTGCCTCTGACAAGGATTGAATGCCCATCGTCAGCTTTGACCAGTCATCATCACTTTTGAAGTCACCGGTACGCATAATATTGGCATCCAGGTTCGCCTCAGCACAGATCATACGTTGAACCAGCTGGGGCGCCGACATTTCCAGACTGAAAATAGCGACGGTCTCTTTGGCCCTAACTGCTACATTCTGGGCAATATTCAGGGCGAACGCTGTTTTCCCTACGGAAGGCCGGGCAGCCACAATGATCAGGTCGTTACGCTGAAAGCCATTAGTCATATGGTCGAGGTCCACGAAGCCGGTAGGAATCCCAGAAGTCCCCCCCTTGTTCTGATGAAGCAGCTCTACCCGGTCAAACACCTGCATGAGAACATCACGGATGGCAATAAATCCGCTGCCGCTGCGCCGGTTGGAGATTTCCAGAATCCGCCGCTCGGCATCGCTCAGCATACCGCCTACATCTTCTCCGCCAGTGTAGCCTTCACTGACAATCTGCGTCGCGGTACGGATCAGGCGGCGCAGCATCGCCTTCTCTTCAATGATTTGGGCATAGTATTCGACGTTGGCTGCAGTCGGCACCGCATGCGCCAGCTTCGCCAGATAGCTGACACCGCCGATATCCTCAAGCTGTCCCTTGTCCTGTAGTCTGGACGTCAGTGTAACGAGATCAATCGGCTGGCTCTCTTCTCCGAGCTGCACCATCGCTTCAAATATCATCTGATGCGGTTTATCGTAGAAGTCTTCGGTATTCACCCGCTCCATCGCAGTAATCAGCGCTTCATCCTGCAGGAGTACTGCACCGATTACAGCCTGCTCTGCCTCCAGGTTCTGCGGGGGAATCCGATCGAAAAAGAGATCTCCACCCATCTTACTCCTCCGTTACCTGAACCGTGAGGTTAGCCTTTACTTCAGTATGCAGCTTCACCGTCACCTGAAATGTACCCACATGGCGGATCGGATCATTCAGTTCAATCTTGCGCTTATCGATCGAGATGCCCTGCGTAGCGGCCAGAACTTCACCAATTTGCTTGCTTGTAATGGCACCGAACAGACGGCCGCCTTCGCCAGCTTTGGCTTTCAGAGTCAGCGTCAGCTCGTCCAGCTTCTTGCCCAGCTGAACGGCTTCCTCTTTCTCCTGATCCTTGCGCCGCTGTTCGGCAGCTGCCTGATTCTCCAAAGTCTTTACATTACCATCTGTAGCCGGGCGAACCAATCCTCGCGGCAGCAGGAAGTTGGCTGCATAACCCTCTGATACCTCTTTGACTTGCCCCTTCTTGCCCTGACCCTTAACATCTTTTATGAAAATGACCTTCATTCGAACAGCCCCTCTTTCGCTTCAATTTCAGCCAGTACTGCAAGCAGTCTGGCTTCTGCTTCTTTACTTGTTCCTTCAAGCTGTACGGCAGCATTGGACAAATGTCCGCCGCCCCCCAGCTTCTCCATAACAACTTGCACGTTCATCCGCCCGAGTGACCGGGCGCTGATGCCGATGAGGCCATCTGGCCGCTCGCTGATGACGAATGATGCCACCACGTTCGTCATCCCCAGCAGCGTATCTGCCGTCTGGGCAATCAGAAGCTGTGGGATCTTCATCCCCGGTGCCGTTACAACCAGTGCTATATGATCATACACCATCCGGGCATGTTTGATAATTTCCGCTTTTGAAATGTACTCCTGCAGATCCTCCTTCAGCATACGCTGAATCAGAATCGTATCTGCGCCAACCCGCCGTAGAAATCCTGCTGCTTCAAATGTACGAGATCCGGTGTGCAGCGCAAAATGCTTGGTGTCCACCGTAATACCTGCCAGCAGCATCGTGGCTTCCAGCGGGCTGAGCTTGATCTTGTCATGAATATACTGCAGCAGCTCTGTAACCAGCTCGCATGTAGATGAAGCATACGGCTCCAGATAGACCAGTACAGCATCATTGATGAATTCCTCACCTCTGCGGTGATGGTCCACGACCACAATCCGGCTGGCATACTGCACCAGGCGCGGCTCCATAGTCATCGATGCCTTATGGGTATCTACCACGATCAGGAGGGTATGTTCCGTCATGACTTGCAGTGCTTGTTCTGTAGAAATAAAAGATTTGTTCAATTCCTCATCCCTGCGGATTTGCTCCATCATCCGGGTAATCGAAGGGTTCGGAGTCTCCATCACAATGTTTGCTTCCACATTGTACATCTGAGCTGCTTTGAGCAGGCCAATCGCAGCACCTACAGCATCAATGTCCGGCGTCCGGTGGCCCATAATCAGCACCCGGTCACTTTCCTGCATCAGATCACGTAGGGCGTGGGCAATAACGCGGGCCCGCACTCTCGTGCGCTTCTCGGCAGCATTACTCTTACCGCCATAGAAAGACAGACGCTGACCGGCCTTCACGGCTGCCTGATCCCCGCCCCGGCCAAGTGCCATATCAAGACTGGACTGCGCTAGTGCTCCCAGCTCACTGGCTGATTCAGAGCCATAGGCCAGCCCGATACTAAGCGTCATCGGCACCTTGAGGTCAGCGGTCATTTCCCGCACCTCGTCCAGAATCACGAATCGGCTCTCTTCGAGCGCCTGCAGACTGCGGTGATTAAGCAGCATCAGATACCTCTCCGAAGATAACCGGCGCAGATATACTTCAAATTGCTTGCTCCACTCGGTAATCTCGCTGGCCACCTTGGCGATCAGCGAGGTGCGCTGCTGATCGTCCATCCCTTGGGCGGCTTCATCGAGATTATCCATCATCACAATGCCGATCGCGAGCTTCTCTTCTTCGTAACGTTCGCGCAGCACCACAAGCTCAGTAATATCATACAAATACAGCATCCGCTCACTAGGGATTACCACTACCTGATAATACCGTTCGTCAACGGCGATTTCTTGACGAATGTCCTTCAGACTGCTATCTTTGGAGGCTTCCTTCTTAAGCGGAACATGGCTGGCAAGGGAAGGCATGACCTCCGGCAGCAATTCCTCCATTTCATCCCCAACCAAAGACTTGCGGGAGAAAATATCACCGGCGCTGCGGTTGTTCCATTCCACCTTACGGTCCTCGCTGTACAGAATAATACCGAGCGGAAGCATACCAACCGCTTCCCCTTCCACCCGTTTGATGCGAAAAGATAGCCCGTTAATATATTCCACCAAATTCCGGCGGAACGAAAGTTCTGCCTGCAGCATGGAAAAGCAGAGGGTCCCGGCTAAAAACAGACTGGCGACACCAATAACCCAATTATAGACACTGACTGCTATAATCAGCAGCAGCAACAGCATAAACGCCCATACGGTATGATAGCCGTGCCAGCGTTTTTGCAGAAATTTTGGCATGAGCCCTCACCCTATCGTTTCGATTTCGTCACAAGCTCTCGCAGCGGAAACGCCAGGTCGACTATACCAATGATCCATAACCCCGGCATGAGAATAACAGGAATCGACAGCAGGAGCGCTACTACCTTGCTCCATTTTCGCTCATAGACCAGGAAAAACAAGAAACCGATGGTCTGAATGATAAAACCTATCCGCAGCAGCGGCAGCAGATTGTCCGAAATCATCGGCATGAATCCGCTGTCTGATCCCCCAAACACAATGCTAAGCACAACACCCAGAAGATAATACCAGATGAACGATCTGGGAAGTCTCCATTCACGGGCAGGCTTCATTCGAGGCACCGCATATTCCATGCTGTTCAGAATGGGACGGACAATGGAATGCGTGATCGCAGCTATCATGAAAGAGCTAATGATTAGCGTCATTGGAATAATCTGAACGGTCATATGACTAATCGTACTTACATCCTCCGAGGAGAGCTTTAATTCCGAAACCAGAGGATTACTGGCCCCCAGCTCCGACAGCGGTGAATTGACCATCTGCAACACATCATTCACATAGGTGGTAAGATCGAAATTGAATAAGGCGGTTCCTACCAGCAACAGCAACAGAAATTCACCCAGAATGGTAATCATTCCGGCGAGCAGAGTGGACATCGCTGAGGAACGTTTCTTGTACCAGCGTCCCATCACTAGTGCGGGTATCAAGAAATAGGCCGCTATCAAGACATAGACGGGTGTGATCAGACCGACAATCAGCAGCACAGGCAGAATATGTAGAATAAACTGCTTCGTGTTCAGTGTCGTGAACAGTACAACTGCCGGGATAATCATAAATAATGTAGTGATAATGAGCAGTGGGGTTGATAGTGAGAGCAGCAGCAGCAGATACGCTATGCTCCATGCCACCGATGTCCAGCGAAATTTCAACAGTATTCACCTCTTACGCATATGTTCTTCTAACGCAGATATATCCTGGTACCATTCTTCCAATTGATGCCCTTCCTGCCTGTGCTTTCTAAGCTTTTCAATCAACAGGTCATCGAGTTCGCGATAAGGGATTCCAAGTCTGCGCCCTAGAATATAGGAGCTCATAATCAGGCTTGCCAGACTGTCTCCTACACGTGCGGTGCTGCCTTCCCAGAGTGCTTTGAACAACCGTGAGACTTGATCAATAACTTCGGTCTTCAACCATTCAATTACCTTGGCGCGTTTGGCTACATCCAAATCCTTCGGCACATTGGGCACAGTCTCTCTACCTCCGGCAAAAAGCATTATTCTCCATTATAGCATAAATAATTCCCAGCTACACGGGACGTCCGGCGTCCCGGAGATACTCGCTGCATTTTCAAAAAAAGGCCCGCATTCCGTGCTCGCCGGAAATACAGGCCTTGATCCCTACCTCAGATTGCAAAAAAGAAGGCTTACACCGATTCCTGTGACTGGCGTGAAACAACCTTCTCACAATACTCAATAATTTGACTACGGCGGACGATACCAATGAATCGGTTCATGTCATCCACAACGGGCACAAAGTTCTGCACCTTGGCCAGATTGATTAAATCCTCCATATCCGCTTCAATGGATACCGGCAGATTGTTCATCCTGAGCGGAACATCCTTCAGCAGAAATTTGGAAGCATTTTCGAATGTCACCGCTCCACCCGAATCCTTCATATACCAGAGCAGGTCACCTTCCGTTACTGTTCCTGCATACTCCCCATTCCGGTTCAGAATCGGTACAGCTGTATAGCGGTGAAACTCCATCCGTTCCAGAGTCTGGCGGAGCGTTGAATCTAGGGTCACGCACGCCACTTCCTGTTTCGGAAGTAAAAAAAACGCAATATTCATCTCTTGATCCTCCTCAAAGAGTTCCGAAGGAATTATTATGCCTTACCCTTAACGTGAAGCAAGGGCCATCCGTAATAATACGTCTTTAGCCAATCATCCGTTCCATTTTATTATAACATGAGAACAGTAAGCAGCAGCCATTAAGATTGCATATGGCTGCTGCTGTCATTACTTATTCGTTTTTGGAGGGATTACTGTGCTGCGGCTGTAGCCGCAGGCTCCAGTGCATTTTGCGCTTTACCCGGTTCAATTAATTGATCCACCGGTGTACTGGCATTCATCCAGTTGTCGATCATCGCTTTGGCTTCCGTCAGGTCTTCTTCATCAACGATATCATAATACACTCCGCCGATGCGTTCACCCTCACCCATTACGGTAAAGCTGGAAATATCCATATCTTTTCCGCCCATGAACTTCTTGGCCAGGCTAATAATTGTGGAAGGTGCAATATCCGTCTTGAAGTTATCGCCCATGATATCCAGCAGCTCGGGGATGTTGCCGATTTGACTAATGGACAGCATCTTGTTTGCAACTACATCAATGAATACTTGCTGCCGTTTCGTGCGGTTGAAGTCACTATCTTCACGGTAGCGGGTATAGTTAAGGGCCTCTTCACCATTATAGTTGGACTTTCCGCCTTCAATAGTGAACTTCTCATGATCCCTGCCTTTGTTCACAATATCTTTTTTGATCGGCAGCGGGACACCACCAATAGCGTCCACAGCATCCTTTAAGCCTTGGAAATTAATAGTGGCGTAATATTGAATGTCATGCCCCAGCAGGTTCTCCAGTGTATCCTTGGCCATCTGCTGGCCTCCAAATGCATAGGCATGCGTAATTTTATCCTTTTTATTGTCATCGTGTCCGATGATCTCCGTGTAGGTGTCACGCGGAATAGAGATCAGCAGAATTTTGTAATCCTCCGGGCGAATAACTGCATAGATCATCGTATCGGAACGGGCCGTTTCATTTTCACGCTGGTCCGTACCCAGCAGCATCAGAGAAAACGGGTCGCTTTTATACACGACAGGTTCAGGTTTTACTGCAGTGTTGCCATCATTCACCAGAGGCTGGTACGATTCCTGAGACAGCTTGTTCTCGACCCGGTCCGACAGGAAAAGATCAAAGGCCAGTACCGCCAGCGGCTTTTGGAAAAGTACACCTCCACCGATAATCACTACAAGTGCAGCAATGATCACGATATATCTCGTCTTCACTTTTTTGAATTTTTTCATGATTTTGATTCCTTCTTTATGGTGGAATAGTTATATAATTGCTTACAATCTATTTACAATGCTTGCCTGGAGCGCACCAAGCAGTCATGGTTGTGCTTTTCTTAGCTGTTAGGGATTCGCCCGATTCGGTGTTATTATGTTCCCCCCTATCTGGAATTCGGATCATTCTAATTGTAGAATAAACATGGAAAACGGCTTTGACGCATGAACAATATTTCTATTGTAATCACTTGCCGATAAAAAAGAAACAACAAATAACGACAATTTCAGTGCTCGCATTAATTACCATCCATGATGTATATGACGAAAGAAACTTCATTTTGATTCAAAAATAATACAAAAAAAAGCAAAACTGCAGAGTCAGCCTTCCCGGGCAACGGCTCCAACAGCTTTGCTTCCATTACTCTTTTTCCTTAATCCACCATGTTTGCGGTTCGATAATTATACTCATGGAGTTAACCCGAACGTTCTGCAGACGTTTGTTCACGGCTGTAATATTTGTGCGCTCGGCAAAAAAGATCATCGGTACTTCTTCATTGATTAATTTTTGCCATTCATAGTAGACCTGCTTGCGGTGCTCTTTATCATAGGATTTGATTCCTACGCCTTCTCGGATCAAATCTTCACTGCGCTTTGAACTGTACCGTGTATAATTCCACAGATCTGTCGCCCTCCATAGACCGGAGGGATCAGGATCGCTGGCCAAACCCCATACTCCATTAAATAGCTCAACGGAGGGATCGTCATTTTCTACGGCTTCATAGAACTCATTAAGCTCCTTTAGCCGGCCCCCATTAAGCCGGACATCCAGTCCAACCTCCCGCCAATTCTGAAGGATAGCCTGCGTTCTTGCTTCAGCGGTTGTAGTACCCGTCATTGCATCATAGTTTATTACAAAAGTATTCCCTTTGGGATCCTCACGCATTCCATCCCCGTCTCTATCTACATAACCGGCTTCATCGAGGAGTGCCTTTGCTGTATCCGGATTATAGGCATAAGTATTGATATCAGCATCGGGGATCTTCGCCCAGCTTGTGCTTGGAACAGGAGTTTCAATAAGGTTTCCAAGACCATAGGAGTATTGGTCAATAATTCCTTTGCGGTCAAGTGCATAATACATTGCCTGCCGTAGACGCTTATCAGCGAACTTGGGATTATTCATAACAATATGTTGGTTTTCCTGATCCCAATACCCGAGTTTGAATCCTATGTATTCGTAAGACAGCTCTGGAGACTCCAACACCTCCACCTGATCGAGACCCTTCAGCGAGGCATATGCATCACGCGGGACTGAAGCCATGTCCACCTGATTCTCATAGAGAAGATTCAGGATTTCCTTATCATCAAACACTTTATACTGCACACCATCCAGGAGCGCTTTTCCTTGATAATAATCATCAAATCGCTTCATCTCCACAAGCTCCCCGGGCTTTATATTCGTTACCTCAAAGGGGCCAATTCCAACCGGATGTTTCCTCACCGGATCACTGTCCGGCATATCCTTAACAGCGATACCGCTAAAAACCTTTTTATTCATAGGGTAAGACCACAGGTTGTCCAGAGCATTCACACGAACACCATTCATGGTTATTCTCAGTGTATATGGATCAATTACTTTAATCCCGCTGATTGCTTTGGCTTCCCCCTTGTGATAGGCTTCTACGCCTTTAATCATTTCTACACTATAGTATCGTGACCCCGAATACTCCGGGCTTGCAATTGTCTCCAGCGCAAATTTCCAATCTTCTACAGTTAGTTCATCCCCATTATGCCAATGGATCCCCGCCTTTATTTTGAATGTGAACACAGTGTGATCTTCTGATTCCTGCCAGGAGGCAATACCTGGAACTGTGGTCAGATCATCATTCAGCTTAAACATGGGTTCAGTAATGAACTCCAGTACCTGGGAATCATCCTCACCTTCATAAAAAGCAGGATCAAACAACCCTTGGAATGGAGAGGAGTAGCCGTAAGTGATGGTTCCTCCTGCTACAGGAACTTCTGCTGTATTCTTCGAAAGAATTCCATAGGAAAGACGCTCGGAGCTAATACCACTGCAAGCGGACAGCATCATAGCCATCCCCAGCACCAGCGCGCCATATCTGCGTTTAATCATATCATTCTTCCCTTCCTGACAATGTAAGCGCTATCCAAATGAAATTTTATTCAATATTTATATCTTTTTTCTTTGTACCTTTAATAACCTACAATATTGAGGATATACAATATTCAGCCTAAAGTGAAGCAATTAATTCAACTTCGTACCTTTTTGGGCCATTATAAAGACTATTTTCCTTTGAAAAAAGCCTGCCCTTTTGGGCAGACTTCAGCATTTCCTGCAACGGTTAATGGTCCTTCTCCTCATGAACAATTGTAAGACCTTCAACATGTCTTTTCCACATCAGTTTGCGTTTTTTTCGGGTTTCCTTGCTTTCAAAAATAATATCAAAATCATAATCATCAGGGTACAGCTCCTCTTTGCTCAGGTATGGTTTTAAGCGTTTATGATTAAATTTCATTTTTTGCTTTTGAATCATTACACCAACCATTCCCATTTCATCCCTTGTCTCATAGACGATCCCCGTCCTACCCATCGAGTTCACATACACTGCATCTCCAATTTCAAAACCCTTCTTTTGTTTCTGGCCATGACCTGTCTGAGCATACTTTTCTCCTTCCGACGGCTCTTCTAGCTGTTCGGATCCATGTGTGGCTGATTTACCCTTTCCTGAACCGTCATAATTGTTCCGATACCTCTTATCTCCGTCCACTTCAAGTTGCTGCTCCACAAGCTGCTGTGAGCGCTGGATAACGGACTGGGGGATACCTAGTTTTTCTGCAATCTGCAGGGCATAACTTTCCCCAGCTTCACCAATAGTAAGCCGGTATAGCGGCTGCAGGGTATCCTTGTCAAACTCCATTCGCGCATTTTGGAAGCCGCTTGTGGAAGCTGCAAAGACCTTCAGTTCATTAAAATGGGTAGTAACCATCAGGTTAGCACCTTTACGGTTCAGTTCCTCGAGAATTGCAATCGATAGTGCGAAGCCTTCTCCGGGGTCCGTGCCTGCAGCCAGCTCATCAATCAGCAGCAGCACTCCTTTGCCTGCATCTCTCAGCATCCCTTCAATACTCTTCATCTGTGCTGAAAAGGTGCTTAGGGACTGGGTCAGACTCTGTCCGTCGCCAATCACGCAGATCACATCTGAGAACACAGTGAAGTCGCTGCCAGGCTCTACAGGAATTAGCAGCCCTGATTGGACCATTAAAGTTAGCAGCCCCAGCGTTTTGAGCACTACGGTTTTACCGCCAGTATTGGGTCCGGTGACGATAAGGGACTTATATCCATTGCCGAATTCCAGGCTGACTGGAATCATTCCTTCCAGCTTGGGGTGTCTGCCCCCATTCATTCTCAAGTAACCTCGGTCATTCAGGGCAACAGTTCTTGCATCCATTGTCCTCGCATATTTAGCCTTGGCGAAAATAAAATCGTAATTGCCTGTAATTTCAATATTCAAGCGTAGTGTTCCCTGCTCCTGTTCCAAAAGGCCAGTCAACATACTTAGAATCTGCATCTCTTCCCTTGCCTCTTCAGCCCCCAGCAATTCAAGTTCCCCTTGCAACGAGGCAATCTCATAGGGCTCAACAAACACTGTCTGCCCACTGGTCGACTGATCCAGGACCGCCCCCTTCACCTGTTTATGATACTCACGCTTTACAGGGATCACATACCGCCCACCGCGCATACTAACGAGGTTCTCCTGCAGAATCCCCTGATGCCTCGCCATGACAGCTTCAATCTTTCTCTGGAGGCGATCCTTAGCCACTGCTAACTTTTTCCTGACCCGCTCCAGTCCCTTGCTGGCGTGATCATCAATCGTACCTAGACGTATACAGCGTTCAATCTCCTCCCTTACCTCGCTAAGCTCCACTAGGGATGCCGCATAAGAAGCAATCCGGGGGGCACTCTGTTCTTTGGCCTTCATGTATTTGCGAAGCTGGCTGCAGCTCTGCAGAAACACCGATACTGCCATAAAATCCTTCTCATTATACAGATAACCTGTTCCTAAAAGTGACATTAGCCACTCCATTCCCTCCAGCGAAGGAATCGGTACACTTGCCCCTTTTTCCAAAAGCTCCTTCGCCTCTGCAGTTTCATCTAGCGCCCTGTGAATGGCTGGCAGATAGGTCATTGGCGCAAGCCCACTTACTGCCTTTTTCCCTTCATAAGATACAGCATGTCGTCCCAGCTCTTCTTTTATTTCCTCATACTGCAAGGTAATCTGACTTTGTGTATTCATTTTCTTAATTCTCCTCCTCTAGTCCTGCCTGAACTTTCAGATAGGCTTCTGATCTGCCCGTAACGCAAAAAGAGGGCAAAGACTGCCACTACGGCTGTCCTTGCCCTCATTCGCTGCTGCTATCCTCTTGTGCTTCAGCCCATTTCCCCCTGTGGAAAATCCCGCCTGAAGACAGAAAAAACCGTGCTGCAAGAGCACGGTTTAATCACAAAGAGAACATTAGCCGTAAAGAGGCCATATGACGCTTCGCATGTGTCCTTAACTAATTCATTCATCCCTCCAGAAGCACAAGCATATCCCTGCTGGACATACTTAAACACAGTCCGCTTTAAGCTATTCAGCGGCCTTGTGCGGCTTATTGGTCAGATGATATGAAGTTGCTTAGTTAAGAACGCTCACCAACATCAAAATTTCCCCTTTAGTTATAGGATACCTGTAATTTACTACATTCCCTTGTCTTCGTCAATCGCCTGCTGAGGAAACAGGGTATTCCTGACATAACAAAAAGCAGCCGGTTACCCGGCTGCTTCATAAAACGTCCTATTCCGTTGTGTAAGGCAGCAGCGCGATTTGACGCGAGCGTTTTACAGCAATGGTCAGAGCGCGTTGGTATTTTGCACTTGTACCAGTTACACGACGCGGCAAGATCTTTCCGCGTTCACTGATGAACTTCTTCAGAAGCTCAGTGTCTTTATAGTCAATGTGAGTAATCTTGTTCACAGTGAAGTAGCACACTTTTTTGCGCTTGTTGCGTCCACCACGACGAGCCGGTCTTTTGTCGTTGTCTCCGCCTTCTCTTTGTTTAAAAGCCATGTCAGTTCAGTCCTTCCTTATTAAAATGGCAAATCATCGTCCGATATATCGATCGGTTTTCCATCGCCCGAAAAAGGATCTTGATTATTGTTGTTACGCGAGGAATTATTGTTATTCCCACGTGTACTGTTACCGCCGCCACCATAGGATGGTTCTTCTGGTACATTTCCGCCACTTGGCGCATTGCCACCTTCACGATTCTGCGAGGATTCCAGGAAACGGACATTATCGGCAATAACTTCAGTAACGTATACACGTTTACCTTCGTTATTCTCGTAATTCCGTACTTGGATGCGGCCTTCTACGGCTGCCAGACGCCCTTTGCGCAAATAATTGGCACAGGTCTCAGCCAGCTGTCTCCAGGTTACTACCGGGATGAAGTCCGCTTCGCGTTCACCGTTCTGGCCTGTAAAGTTGCGGTCTACGGCAAGCGTAAACTGCGTTACGGCAACACCAGCGGGAGTATAACGAAGTTCCGGGTCACGGGTCAACCGACCGATCAGAATGATACGGTTCAACAATTCATTCCCCTCCTTTTAAGCGATTCGTTACAAAGCTTGTCAAGATCTTAGGCAACGTCGTTCGTAATGAGATAACGAATGACTTCGTCGGAAATCTTCATGAGACGTTCCAATTCGGTAACAACTGCAGGTTCTGCAGTAAAGTTAACCAAAACATAAACGCCATCACGGAATTTCTTGATCTCATACGCAAGACGGCGTTTACCTTGCACATCGTGCTTTGTAATTTCTCCGCCGTTGGAGATGACGCCTTGGAATTTTTCGACTGCTGCTTGAACGGCTTCTTGTTCAATGTCAGGACGAATAATGTACATGACTTCATATTTGCGCATAATTTTCACCTCCTTATGGTCTGAGGCCCCTAATCACGTCAGGAGCAAGGAACGAGCACAAACATAGACTCGCACCAAATTAATATACCAAATTGATCTAAAGAGTGCAAGTAATATTTATCAAGAATGATGATTGGATACTTTTTGGTTACATGAAGAGACATCGATACGAGCACAATAACACTGCAATTACTCACTCTATACAAGGAGGAATGGTCCAATGGGCGAGCAAACCGAATACGAAAAGGGCGATAAGGCCCCAAATCCGGGCATCTACACAGAGGTTGGTGAAGCAAGAAGCTTCCATACCCAAATTCAGAATCCAAAACGAATAGAAATGAAGAGGGGCGACACCTTCCCGGAAACCTCTAATAAAGACCGCAAGTGGAAAAAGGTTGAAAAAGCTCGGGTTCATTAATTTGAAGACCGAAAGTATAAAAAAAATATCATGAGACATACTATTCTCAGGCAGTACAAAAGAGAGGTGTGGTTCCGTTGGACGTCGTAGACGAACACAATCACAAGGATTCTGAATCAGCATCTATGGTAAGTCGGGGAGAGTAAAGGCTTCCCCTTAAAAAAGGGATAAGCCTGGCAACACCTGCATCACTTTAGCGGCTATAGACAGATAAAATCCGAACGTCATCAATGTACTGCCTCTTGAGAGGGACCTATTCAGGTCCCTCTTTTGTGTTGCCTTTAAGGTTAAAATAACCGCAAAAAAACCTCCGTTATCTTAACGAAGGATTCATAAATGACCGAATGTAGAATTGAAGTGGCGGAGAGGGTGGGATTCGAACCCACGCACGCTGTGACACGCCTAACTGATTTCGAGTCAGCCCCCTTGGGCCTCTTGGGTACCTCTCCGCAGCAAGAATTATTGTAGCATGCCAGCATTACATTTGCAAGGCTAATTATTCACTGCCTTCTGCTGCAGCTGAATGCAATACCTTTTTCATATTTTTCTCGAATTTTGCACGGGGAATGAGCACACTGTGATGACAGCCGGTACATTTAATCCGGATATCCATTCCCATACGAATGATCTCCATTTCATTGGTGCCGCAAGGATGCGGCTTTTTCATGAGAACAATATCGCCAAGCCCAAAAATCTTCCGTTCCATTACTGCTCCCCCTCTTCTCCCTCATCTGTAGCGGCGACCTGTCTTCTTAGTCTCGCATCTGAGGAATTACGTCCTCTCTGTGCTGTCTCCAAGGCCTCCGTTTCCCTTTCAGCCCTTGTAACCTGTTCATCATGCTCACGAGCTTCCTGCTCGGCCTTAGCAGCCTCCAAGGCGCTTTGTTTCTCCAATGCCTGCTTAATGTCGCTTTGGATTTGGCGTTCTGCAGCATCTCTGGCATTGGGAAGACAATTTGCCGCCACGCGGATCACATATTCCGAGGTACTCATGGACTGAATCCCCAAGACATTCGGATAGGCAATTACATTAGGATTCCGCTCTTCTATCCCTTTTAGGGCTTCGCCGATCAATGCAAGTGTACCTTCCAGCCCGCGTTCGATCTTCACTGGAACATCCACAACCGCCATAGCATTGGCCAGTGAATAGTTCGTAACGTTGATAATTGTTCCATTTGGGATAATATGCACTTCCCCTGTACTGCTCAGTAGTCTTGTCGTTCTTAGGCCAATCATCTCTACTGTCCCTTTATAAGTCCCTGTCTGGATTACATCCCCAACTGCGAACTGATCCTCAAAAATAATAAAAAAACCTGTAATTACATCCTTGACCAAACTTTGTGCCCCAAACCCTATGGCAAGTCCAACTACACCAGCCCCTGCCAATAGTGGACCTAAATTAAAATGAAACTCAGAAAGCACCAGCATAATCATTACAAAATTACAGATAAACGTAACCACATTCTTCAGTAACCCTCCAACGGTTGAGAACCTGCGGCTATCGCCTAATAGTTTCCCGCGTGTCTCCCTTTCCATCGACCGGTCAATCACCCTGGAGACAACTTTAATAATAACCCGGGTCAAAATGAAGATTAAAAGAATACGCAATCCTGCAAATAATACATTTGCCCACATTTCGGCATCGGTTACCAGATTCCATAAATTATCTTTAAACCGCACCGCGCTTTCTACAGCTTTGCCTGCAGTAATAGTTTCCAAAATCAGCCTATTCATCTAACCCCTCCTTTTCCCCGATTAATTCGTAGCCTTCATTCCCATTCGCTCTAAAAATTCCACGCACTTCAACATTCTGTTCCCTTACAATCTTGCGCACCTCTCCCAGAGCTCCCCTGAAGAATTGGATCGACATTGCACACCCAGCAGTAATCTCTTTCGGAGTCGGAAAAATATCAATTTCGATTTCTGCATATTCAAGCAGCATTTCTGCACGCAGTGCCTGTTGGGTAGAGTCAAAGGCAATCAGCAGCTCCTCATTCATGTACATTCCTCCCTCTGGGATTATCGTCCTATCTCTATCGAGTGAAGTATAAAAAACAAATATCATCCATATACTAGGAACATTAGCGGGCTCTCCTAATGAAAAACCTCACGGCTTACCTGCTGGAATTTTTGCATACGCTCCCTTTCAGAAAGGAAGATCATATGAATTCTTCTAAAGCTGTTTCACTGCCTGAACCGTCTTGTTTAAAAATATCACATGCCGATCCCAATATCTATTCCGCCATTACACACCGTCTTCTGTTCTATTTCTCCCGCACCCGCTCGGACACACCAATCATCATTGTCTGTGTAGGCACAGACCGTTCTACAGGCGATTCACTTGGTCCGCTTGTTGGCACGGCATTAGCCCGCTTTCACAGCCCCTTGTTTCATTTGTATGGAACCTTAGACGAGCCTGTGCATGCTGTAAATTTAGAAGAAACCCTTACTCTTATTCACGAAAAACACAAGCATCCATTTATCATTGGCATCGATGCCTGTTTGGGCCATTCTACCAGTGTCGGATGCATTCAGGTGGTTGAAGGCCCACTGAGACCCGGAGCAGGAGTCAACAAGCAGCTCCCTCCTGTTGGAGATATCCACCTCACCGGAATTGTGAATGTGGGAGGTTTTATGGAGTATTTCGTCCTGCAGAACACTAGATTAAGTCTAGTGATGCGGTTATCGGACATCATTGCTTCCAGTCTCTATTCCGCCTTAAAACAATGGAATCTTCACGCTAGATCTGCTGCAACGCTAGAGTAATAGCTTCTTTTTCTTCTGGTGAAAGCGGATATTGCGATTTTCCACTCTCCAAAGGTTTCGAGTAAATATATGAATTTTCACGATTATGCAGACTGGTTAAGACAACTCCATTTTGATTATCATCAATAATAGCAAGCGAGAAGCTCAGGTCATTCCCCCGCTCTCCAAAAGCATTGTAGCGTTTCACTGCAACCTTTGACTTCATGCCCTTGAGTTTGACCTGTGCAGCTTCAATCATTGTCTTGTGTTCACGCTGAGTTTCTTCCAGCAGATCACCCTGGTTTCTGAGGTCGATCAGCAGACTTTCCAGATCTTCAACACCGCTTCCGCTCATCATTGCATCATATTTCCGCCGCATTTTACGAATTTTCGCTCCCTGAACAATCAAACTTACTGCCAGCACCACGATAATCAAAGCAAACCCCATGATGAACATCGACAGTTGCTCAGCAATCAATTCATTTAACTCCGACATGTACAGACCATCCTTCTGTATAAATATATGTGTATATCTGTGAGGCACTCCTCAAATGATCTTACTACCTCTTTTTGCAACAGGTCCATGGTTATCTATGGGCGGTAAAAGTGGCAACGTGACTCTGGTTTGTAATTTCAACTTTTCCGTCCGTACATTTCTTTCATTGCAAACAGTATTCTGTTAATATCATCATCAGTTGAATAGACACCCACACTGGCTCTTACAGCCCCGCTGTCTAATGTAGACGCAACTTTGTGGGCTAGCGGAGTACAATGCATACCTGCTCGTACCGCAATATTATAATTACGATCAAGGCGATGAGCGATATCTGCAGAATCTTGTCCCTCAATAACAAAGGATACTATCCCGCTTCGATCCGCCCCCATTGCCGGTCCAAGCAGCCTTATTCCATGAATAGCAGACAGACCCTCCATTAGCTTCTGAGTCAACTCCCATTCCTGATGATGGATATTCTCCAGTCCCAGCGATTTAACCTTCGTCACACCTGCCAGCAGTCCAGCTATCCCTACCCCGTTTTGTGTGCCTGCCTCATAACGATCCGGACGAACATTAGGCTGTTCGATATTTTCCGACTGGCTTCCAGTGCCTCCATGTATCAAGGGAATCAAATCCAGATCAGGTGCTATATACAGACCACCCGTACCCTGTGGACCCAGTAATCCTTTATGCCCTGGAAAAGCGAGCAAATCTATATTCATTTTATTGACATCGATTGTTATAGAGCCCGCACTTTGAGCAGCATCCACCAGAAAGACAGCACCCTTTGATTTGGCCATATCACCAATTTCTCCGATAGGCAGGATACTCCCTAATAGATTTGAACTATGATTACATATCATCATTTTAGTATTCGGTTTAAAGGTTTTTTTCAATTCAAGCAGATCCACTTGACCTTCTCGATCAACCTTCACATAATCAATGGAAATACCCAGAGTTTGACGCAAATATTCCAATGGCCTACGCACAGAATTATGTTCCGTCATCGTGGTGACAACGTGATCCCCTGGTTGAAGTGTGCCCTTAATGGCCATATTTAGCCCCATTGTAGTATTGTGTGTAAAGGCAATATTCTGCGCATTGGAGACCGAAAAGAGCTCAGCAAGTGTACTTCGTGCCCTTACAAGCATACGTCCAGCACCCATGGCCAGAGAATGATTCCCGCGCCCTGCATTCGCACCGGAATTTCGCAAGGCATCCATCATTGCTGAGCTGACCTCAGGCGGTTTTGGCCACGAGGTTGCCGCATGATCCAAATAGACCAGTTCCACCATCTACTCACCCTTTCATTAAAAAACATACCCCTCCATACCCGTTTTAAGGGATATCTCAGGATATGTTTTTAGCGCAGATATCCATATCAGTTACCCAATAGTTCCAACAATCTTTCCAGGTCCTGGGCACTGTAATAGTTCAATTCAATTTTTCCCTTTTCCTTGCCCTGTTTTATCTTTACCGTGGTTTTGAATCTCTCGCGCAACAATTCTTCAACATTATCAATATATGGATCACGCTTTACAACTTTAGCCTTAATTGCTCCAGTCGGTTTTCGATCCAAATTCTTAACTACCTCTTCCAACTCTCTAACGCTCCATTGCTGTTCCACACATTGTTCTGCTAATTGCTTCACCGTTTCAGGATCTTTTAGCGCCACAATAGCTCTGGCATGCCCCATGGAAATTGTTCCACGTGAAACATATTCCTTTACTTCTTCAGGCAAGGAAAGCAGACGCAGGAAATTGGCGATATGCGGTCTTGACTTCCCAACTTTTAAGGAAAGTTCCTCCTGGGTAAGTGAGAACTGATCCATTAGCCCCTGGTAGGCTACTGCTATTTCCATCGCATTCAAGTTTTCACGCTGCAAATTCTCAATCAGCGCAATTTCCATAACCTGTTGGTCGCTAAGACTGCGGATAACAGCAGGAATCGTTGCCTTCCCACAATATTGAGATGCTCTGAATCTACGCTCACCGGCAATGATTTCATAGCCTTTCAGAACGCTCCGGACGATAATCGGCTGTATGACTCCATGCTGTCTTATCGATTCAGCCAATTCTTGAATGGCCTCTTCATTAAAATCTTTACGCGGTTGATATGGGTTTGCCCGCAATTGTGCTAAAGGAATCTCTACAACCTTATCATCTTCATTGATAGACAAGGAAGGTATAAGTGCATCGAGACCTTTCCCTAAACGCTTACTCATAAGAAATCACTTCCTTTGCCAACTCCAGGTACACTTCCGCACCTTTGGAGCGATTATCATAAGTAATTATAGATTGTCCGTGTGAAGGAGCCTCACTTAGTCTAACATTACGAGGAATAATTGTTCTGTAGACTTTTTCCTGGAAGTACTTTTTCACTTCCTCAATAACCTGAATCCCCAGATTCGTCCGGGCATCAAGCATTGTCAAAAGTACTCCCTCTATTTTAAGATGAGGATTTAGGTTTTTTTGAACTAGACGAACAGTGTTCAGCAGTTGGCTTAAACCTTCAAGAGCATAATATTCACATTGAATTGGGATTATAACAGAATCAGCCGCTGTGAGTGAGTTAATGGTAAGTATGCCCAGTGATGGAGGACAGTCAATGATAATATAATCATAATTCGCTTTCACTGCATTCAAAGCCTTTTTTAGTTTTAGCTCTCTAGAAATAGTGGATACTAGTTCAATCTCAGCTCCAGCCAATTGAATAGTTGCCGGGATAATATGGAGACCTTCAATTTGTGTCTCTAGAATGGTATCCTGGGGATTCGCTTCATTAATAAGAATATCATAAATGCAATTTGCTACATCCGCTTTGTTGATGCCAACGCCGCTAGTAGTGTTGCCTTGGGGATCAATATCAACGAGGAGCACTCTTTTCCCTAGAGTAGCCATTCCGGCACCCAGGTTGACAGAGGTTGTCGTTTTACCAACGCCACCTTTTTGATTTGCTATAGCAATAATCTTGGACACTAATTTCACCTCGAATTGTTAGGAAGAATCATCATGTAGGTCTTGAGTTGTAACGGTGTAAACCGTGCTGAGCTATGGCATCAATTTCATGAGAAATATAAGCAACTCTACAAATAGCTCTTATATTATATAATTTGATAACACTCCGGTTCAGGTCACAGAAAAGGCGGCCACAATCACCTCAGGGCCGCCTTCAGCTTGATGAAATCATTTATCGTTTTGGAATTTGAATTACAATCTCGTAATGGTCACCGCGGTCGTTTTCAGAAGTTTTAATTTCCATTCCCGACCCCGAAACCATATCTATAGATTGACGAATTGTATTAAGAGCGAGACGAACATCCTTGGTGTAGGAAACCCGTTTTGATTTTTTGGTTTGATTTACTGCATTATAGAAAGCAATTCTTGCCTCTGTCTGTTTCACATTTAACCCCTTGGAAATTATCTCACCCAGAACTTTTAACTGCATTTCGACCGTTTCTAGAGATAGAAGTGATCTTGCATGTCGTTCGGTAATTTGTCTTTCCATTAAGGCTGTTTTCACTTGTTCAGGAAGGTGCAGCAAGCGGATTTTGTTGGCAATGGTGGACTGGCTCTTACCAAGCCGCTGTGCCAGGCTCTCTTGAGTTAATTGGTGAAGGTCAATTAATTTCTGGTACGCAATAGCCTCTTCAATGGAGGTTAAGTTCTCACGCTGCAAATTTTCTATCAATGCAATAGAAGCAGCCTGTGAATCATTGAACTCACGAACAATAGCCGGGATCGTTTCCATACCCAGCTTTTTCACTGCTCGCCAGCGTCGTTCTCCTGCAATAATCTCATATTGGGATTCACGTATACGAACGACTATCGGCTGGATAACCCCATGAGTTTTGATAGTTTGGCATAACTCGTCTATCTTGTCATCATCAAAAATAGTCCGTGGTTGATAAGGACTACTTATGACCTCATGAACCGGGATCTGTTTGACCTCTTCTCCGCTGCTCCGCTCGGTAAATCCAAAAAGCTTGGTGAATTGTTCTTTCATTCCGTTCATAACCACCTAATTTCGTTATAGTACGATCTTCTTGACCTTGCCTAGCGAAAAGCTTATCGTACAGCAAGCAGAAGCGGCTACGCCGTCCTCAAAAGAAGCGTATGCTTCCGGAGCAGCGATATTACGCATTGTATTCAGGAATGTTTATTAAACAACCTGAAAAACAATTCAGTTCTACTCTTCATACATTGGAGATTCACAGGTACTGAATCAGCATCGTATGAAAAGTCTTACTATATTATTCTATCACTTTTTAACCTATAATCCTATTCTCCAATGAGACCTATTTTTCCTGCATTTTATAATTTATTCTCCCACACAAAAAAACGAACCTTCATCAATGAAAAGGTTCGATTCATATTTCCTGTCGTATCCAGAAAATGTTTCACGTGAAACAATCAAATCAATGGAGCTTTGGCAGGCATACCTGCTTTTCTTGGGTATTTCGTCGGCGTGGCACCGGTCTTTCGAATAAATACAATATGTCTTGATGACTCTTCAACAGGCAGACTGAATGATTCCACTTTACTCAGTTCAGCACGCAACTCCTTGAAGCTTCGCTTAGCCTCGGCCAACTCCTCGGTAGGATCATTTCCCTTCATTGCAGCGAACAAGCCGTCTTTTCGGGTAAAAGGAAGGCAAAATTCATTCAACAGCGATAAACGTGCAACTGCCCGAGCGGTTACCAAATCATAAGCATCCCGGTGAATAAACTGACGCGCTATATCTTCCGCCCTACCATGAATCAACTGCACATTCTGTAACTCCAATGTGTCACTGATATGCTGAAGGAATGAAATGCGTTTGCTCAGTGAATCTACGATTGTAAGTCTCAAGTGCGGGAAGCAAATTTTCAGAGGTATTCCAGGAAACCCTGCACCTGATCCAATATCCGCAAGTTTATGCACATCCTCCATATTCATGAAAAACGAAAGGGATAGTGAATCATAAAAATGTTTCATGTACACTTGGTCACGCTCGGTTATGCCGGTAAGGTTCATTTTTTCATTCCATGAAACAAGTTCTTTGAAATAAAGTTCAAATTGCTCAAGCTGCTTTGGCGTTAGTGTGATCCCTTGCTCTTGCAGTAAAGCGGTAAACTGCACTGCAGTGTTATCCATAAATTATCCTTTCGCTGCCGTTACACGGTTATAGTGCTCCAAGTGTACAAGAAGTATTGAAATGTCAGCTGGAGTTACCCCGGAAATTCGGGATGCCTGACCAATAGAGATAGGAGCAATCTTCGTTAGCTTTTGCCGGGCTTCCATAGCCAATCCGTGAATTTCATTGTAATTGATATCGTCTGGGATCTTCTTTTTCTCCATTTTCTGCAGCTTTTCCACATGCTGAAGTTGTTTTTCAATATATCCGGCATATTTGATTTGTATTTCCACCTGTTCCTTCATTTCTTCATCTAAATCTTCAGCAGAAGGTGACACTTGGTCTACAAAGCTATAAGTAAGTTCTGGGCGCCGCATCAATGTAAGAAGGTTGCTTCCATCTACAATTGGAGCAGATTCGAATTCAGCAAGTGTAGAATTGACATCAATAGGTTTCACCTTAGTTTCCCGAAGACGAATGATTTCATGCTCTACCCGTTCCTTTTTCTCCAGAAAGGCTTCATAACGCTGTTTTGGAATTAGACCAATATCATAACCTATTGGCGTTAAGCGAAGGTCCGCATTATCATGACGAAGCAATAGACGATATTCTGCGCGTGAGGTTAACAGCCGGTAAGGCTCATTGGTTCCTTTGGTGACCAGATCGTCAATCAGAACCCCAATATATCCTTGTGAACGATCCAATACAACCGGATCTTTCTCCTGCACCTTACGCGCTGCATTAATACCGGCAATGACGCCTTGTCCTGCTGCTTCCTCATAACCCGAGGTTCCATTAATCTGTCCAGCTGTGAAAAGTCCCGGCAGACGCTTAGTTTCAAGTGAAGGCCAAAGCTGGGTAGGAACCATTGCATCATATTCAATCGCATAACCATTACGCATCATTTCAACCTTTTCCATCCCAGGAATAGAACGTAACACGGCCAACTGAACATCTTCGGGAAGGCTGGTCGATAATCCTTGGACGTAGTATTCAGCTGTATTTTTCCCTTCTGGTTCTAGGAAAATTTGATGCTGTGATTTATCGCTAAACCGCACAACCTTGTCTTCAATGGAAGGACAATATCTTGGACCCGTTCCTTCAATAATACCTGTGAACATCGGAGCGCGGTGTAGATTATCGTTAATGATCTGATGAGTAACCTCAGAAGTGTAGGTCAGCCAGCAGGGCAACTGTTCATTATCAGATGATTTGGTTTCGAAGGAAAAGAACTTAGGCTTCTCATCTCCTGGCTGAATTTCGGTCTTGGAAAAATCAATGGTATCCTTATGCACCCGCGGAGGTGTCCCCGTCTTAAAGCGCACAAGATCAAACCCAAGTTCACGCAAATTCTCGGAAAGTCTAACGGACGGCTGCTGATTGTTCGGACCGCTCTCGTAAGTTAACTCTCCCATAATCACTTTGCCACGCAGATAGGTTCCTGTAGTCAAAATGACTGTTTTACTATGATATACCGTTCCTGTCTTTGTGATGACACCGGCAACTTTTCCATCTTCAACAATAAGTTCCTCCACCATTCCCTGACGAAGCGTCAGATTTGGTGTCTTCTCCATTGTTTCCTTCATCGCGTGCTGATAAAGGAATTTGTCTGCTTGCGCACGAAGAGCATGCACAGCAGGACCTTTACCGGTGTTAAGCATACGTAGCTGGATAAAGGTCTTATCAATATTGCGTCCCATTTCACCGCCAAGTGCATCGATCTCACGTACAACATGCCCTTTGGCAGGACCGCCAATGGACGGATTGCATGGCATGAAGGCTACCATGTCCAGATTGATTGTAATCATCAGCGTGCGACAGCCCATTCGTGCTGCGGCAAGTGCAGCTTCGCAGCCAGCATGGCCTGCGCCAATGACCACTACGTCATAGCTGCCTCCATCATAGTTCATTAGGTGTTACCTCCTAGATTGTATTTTTATAGTAGATACGCTCAACAAGCGTAATTATTTACCCAAGCAAAATTGTGAGAAGATTTGATCCAGGAGCGAATCAGCAGCAGTGTCTCCTATGATCTCTCCGAGCTGCTCCCAAGCAAGGCGGACATCAATCTGAATCATATCTATAGGAATATGCATATCGGCAGCCTCATAAGCATCCAGCAACGATTTGTAAGCCTTTTTGAGCAGCGCAATATGTCTCACATTGCTTACATAAGTTAGATCCCCTGATTCAAGCTTACCTTCAAAAAAGAGCCCGGATATGGCTTCCTCCAGCTTATCTAACCCTTCCTCCTCCAACACAGACATCGGAACAATGCTGGATTCGCTGAAATAGGAGAGCAATCTGTCTTTGTCTAAGCGCGAAGGTAAGTCCATTTTATTCATGATCACTAGTGCTTGTCTACCTTGGATTTGTTCCATTAATGCCAATTCATCCTCGTGCAGCTCATCCGCTGCATTCAGTACAAGTAGGATAAGATCCGCATCACTAAATGCCGCCTTGGAGCGTTCAACACCGATCTTCTCCACAATATCCATTGTTTCACGAATTCCGGCAGTATCCAGCAGCTTTAGCGGGATATTGTTAATGGTTACATACTCTTCAATAACATCACGCGTTGTTCCAGGAATATCGGTTACAATCGCTTTGTTGTCACGGGCCAGAGCGTTAAGTAAAGAAGACTTGCCAACATTAGGACGACCAACAATCGCAGTCGTAATACCTTCGCGCAGTATTTTCCCTTCGTTTGCTGTTTTCAGCAGTCTGTTGATGCCTTCCATAACCTCTGTGCTTTTATCTTTGATAAATTCAGCAGTCAAAGATTCTACATCATGTTCAGGATAATCAATATTCACTTCGATATGAGCCAGTGTTTCAATAAGGGTATGGCGGAGTGAGTGAATACGTTCGGACAAGGAGCCGCTGACCTGCTTCAGTGCAACCGAAAAAGCCCGGTCCGACTTTGAACGGATCAGATCAATTACCGCCTCCGCTTGGGATAGATCAATACGTCCGCCCAAGAATGCACGCTTGGTGAACTCCCCAGGCTCCGCAAGCCTAATATCCTGCTGCAGTAACAAATCCATTACTCTCCGAACCGAGATCACACCCCCATGGGCACTAATCTCAACTACATCCTCAGTAGTAAAAGAACGTGGTCCCTTCATTACAGTGACCAACACCTCTTCCATTCGCTCTCCATCTTCAGGGCTGATGATATGCCCGTAATGAACGGTATGCGATTCTACTTCTGTCAGCGGTGTCTTACTGCGAAACAATGGAGCCACCTGGGAAATCGCCTGAGGACCGCTAACACGAATAATTGCAATTCCTCCTTCGCCTAATGCTGTAGATACAGCAGCGATGGTGTCACTAAGCATACTCTATTCACCTCAATGTGTTCTGCACTTCAGCTCCCGCTGAATGAATAATTATAGTCTTGTATTCCAAAAAAACAATGACCCCTTTCATTGGTCAAGGAGTCATTGCGGCACTATAGTCTCTACTTTAATGTGATAACGACCCGGCGGTTCGGTTCTTCACCCTTACTGAGTGTATTAACCTGCCGATGATCCTGTAATCTGGAGTGAATAATCTTCCGTTCCTGAGGGGACATCGGCTCAAGCACAACCTCTTTGCGGGTACGAACAACTCGTCCTGCCAAGCGGTCAGCCAGTTCTTCCAGCGTCTTCTTCCGGCGTTCGCGGAAATTCTCCGCATCCAGTACAAGCCGGATAAAACTATCGGAATATCGGTTAGCAACAATATTAGCCAAATACTGCAAAGCGTCAAGAGTTTGTCCTCTTCTACCGATAAGCAGCCCTAGATCCGGACCGGATATTTGCAGAACAGTCGATTCCTTGGTATGAACGATTTCTACTTCCACCTCGAGCCCCATGCTCTTGGCGACATCCACAATGAACTGAACAGCTTCTTGGTAAGCATCCTCTACCGGATGTCCGGAATCTAGGCGTGGTACACCGCCGGCAGCCTCTGGTTTGCTCTCTCTTGTTGACTGCTGAGACAGTGACGGAGCACTCGCCGCTGTTGTCGGTGCGGCTTCGGCAATCAAAGTCAATTCGACCTTGGCACCCTTCGCACCGATCAATCCCAGGAATCCTTTTGATGGCTGTTCCAGTACGTTGACCGATACCCGGTCCTTCTGAACTCCAAGCTGATTAAGGCCACGTTCTACAGCTTCTTCAATGGTTTTCCCTGTCGCGACGACTTTGCTCATTTTGACTTTTTGGCCTCCTTATTCCCTTTGCTGCTGTTGCCTTTTGCAGCAGGAGTAACATCCTTACGAGCGGAGTTATTCTTACCCTTCACCAGATTGACTTCTTTGGCACTACCGGTGCCTGCACCAGCAGTAGCAACAGCCAATTTGGCTTTGTCATTGTTGCGGTATAAGAAATAGTTCTGAATAATGGTATACAAGTTACTGTAGAACCAATACAGCGGAAGTGCTGATGGGAAGTTGTAGGACATGATGAAAATTAGAACTGGATATACCATCATCATGAACTGCATAGGGCCCTGCTGTTGTACAGGATTCATCTTGGTCATCATCCGGGTTTGCAGGAACGTAGTCGCTGCTGCCAAGAGCGGAAGGATGAACAGATGATCTGGCTTCCCGAGCTGTAACCACAGGAACGAGTGCTCACGAAGAGACGGGTTATAATAAATCGAATTGTAAAGCGCGATAAAGATCGGCATTTGCACAATCAGCGGCAGACAGCCGGCCATTGGGTTAACCTTGTTCTCCTGGAATAGGCGCATCGTTTCTTGCTGTACCTTTTCAGGTGTATCTTTATATTTTTTCTTGATTTTCTCGAGTTCCGGTTGAATAGCCTGCATCGCACGCGAGCTTTTTACCTGTTTCATCGTAAGCGGCAGGATGATTGTACGGACAATGATAACCATTACAAGGACGGCCAAACCATATTGTCCATTAAACCATTTAGCAAAGGTATCCAAGGCTGTGGCAAAATAATAAACCACATTACTCTGCCAGAAACTTCCGTGCTTCAAATCCTCCGTAGTGTGAGTTACAGTTGTTGACGACGGAGAGCACCCCGACAGAACAGCAATCATCAATACCATTACACCGAGGAGAAGAAACCATTTTCCTCGTTTAGTCTTCAATAGAGACACTTCAAAACCCCTCTCTTAAACATTCCATTGCATCGTAAATCATACCATATTTATGAATACAAATAAACAAGCCCATTCAGCCCCTATTACGCTCGTGAAGCCTTGAGCAGCTTGGCTTTGCGAAGCACATGAAGAACGCTTTTCTCCAGTTCAGCATAATCCTTGGAGAGTGCTCCTTTTCTTACGATAAACACCATATCAATCCCTCCGGAAATTTCCGGTTCATGATGTCTGACAATCTCTTTGACGAGCCGTCGCATCCGATTGCGAACAACCGCGTTTCCGACCTTCTTACTGACCGACACTCCAAGCCGGAACCGCTCCACCTCTCTTCTGCTGAACCAATACACTACGAACTGATGATTGGCAAATGACTTCCCATGGCGGTATACGCGGCTGAAGTCGGCACGGTTTCGTAATCGTAAACTTTTGTGCACGGGAATCTCCTATTCATAGACCGGACTTACAGTCCTCCGGAATTTTATCTTCTAATTAGTATACTCATCGGCAAGCTGACATAAACAGCTCTGGTTCTGAACACTTCTATCCGCTACATCAATTATATTCTTACATTAAAAAAAGCCCGGCAAAGTATAGCAACGCTGTCTTAGGCGTATTCCTCTGCAGAGCTGAATAATTCCATACAATTAATAAGAAACGGTTACCCTTGTAGTTTATTAAAAGAGAACCGCATCTGACGGTATATAAGGAAGTAATTAATTTATGGGTGTAAATCATACGTCCCTAACATTTAAAAAAGGACCACAGCAGTGGTCCCTAAGTGGCCTAACTTACGCACTCAAAACTTTTCTGCCTTTCAGGCGGCGGGCTGCCAGCACTTTACGGCCGTTTTTCGTGCTCATTCTTTTGCGGAAACCATGCACCTTCTTGCGTTTGCTCACATTCGGTTTGAACGTCGGTCTCATGTATTGCACCTCCCTTACAGGATCATAATTACTGTCATATAAGCAGAAACGGACTAAGCCGTCCTTGAAGTAGGGACAGTAT
Organism: Paenibacillus diazotrophicus; assembly: GCF_042610465.1. Classification (NCBI taxonomy): domain Bacteria; kingdom Bacillati; phylum Bacillota; class Bacilli; order Caryophanales; family Paenibacillaceae; genus Paenibacillus; species Paenibacillus diazotrophicus. The sequence continues at coordinate 12,498 of NZ_JBGJZN010000003.1, read as the reverse complement.
CTACAAGTATTATCATTTTAATTTGGAGACATATCCTCACAGAAAACACCTTTATATATTAAATCACACAATCCGCACAAAAGTCAACCTTGTCTACTTACCTTTACGCATCCTCATTTTCACTGCCTTTATCCACAATTCTCAGGATTAAAAATAATCCACAGCGTTTTACAGTTATCCACCTGTGATTAAAAAACAAACCGGATGCTCACAGCTTCGAATAACCTGTGTATAAAAATTTTGGGGTCGTGACGGAAACTGTCGAACGGTAAACAAATTATCAACAATATCTAGTGTTGTTCTTAATAATTATACACAAGTGATTGAATTTGTGGATAAAATGGCTGTGCACATTGAAAAACAAGGGTGGTTTTGCTATGATGGTATTACTTTTGAATGTGAATAGATTTGTTTGTTCCCTATATTATCAACAAGCTGTGGATAAAGTTGTGAACAATTCAAATTTATCCATATTTTTTTGTCTCTATATATTGCCTATTGGGGATAAGATTCAGCACCAACCCATTTTCTTCGACATTTCCACTTCATGGCTGATGCCACATTTGGAAGATTTAAAGGAGTGACAGTCTGTGGACAGCCATACTTCCGAATTATGGCAGCAAATTTTATCGATTATTCAAACCAAACTAAGCAAGCCGAGCTTTGATACCTGGTTTAAGGCCACGAAGGCGCTTACTTTCGGCCCTCAGGCTCTAATCATCTCGGCGCCTACAACCTTTGCCGTAGAATGGCTGGAAAGTCGTTATACAAAATTGGTAGGAGCTACGGTTTATGAAGTTACCGGAGAGCAAGTTGAGGTCAAATTTGTCATTGAGGAGAACAAACCGGCTGAGCCTGTAGTTCAACAAATGGCCCCTTCTCCAGCGGTATCGCGTGAAGAAGCGCAGACCCATCTGCTTAATCCCAAGTACACTTTTGATACGTTCGTCATTGGTTCAGGCAACCGTTTTGCACATGCTGCCTCACTTGCAGTAGCCGAAGCACCAGCCAAAGCTTACAATCCCCTGTTTTTGTACGGAGGCGTGGGATTAGGAAAAACCCATTTAATGCATGCAATCGGACACTATGTGCTTGAACATAACCCGAACAATAAGGTTATCTACATCTCGTCCGAGAAATTCACGAATGAATTCATCAATTCCATCCGTGATAACCGCGGTGAAAGCTTCCGTAACAAGTACCGCAATGTTGACATTTTGCTCATTGACGACATTCAATTCCTCGCCGGCAAAGAGTCAACGCAGGAGGAATTTTTCCATACGTTCAATGCTTTGCACGAAGAACGCAAACAAATTATCATCTCCAGCGACCGTCCACCAAAGGAAATTCCCACATTGGAAGAACGGCTGCGCTCCCGGTTTGAATGGGGACTCATCACCGACATTCAGCCGCCGGACCTGGAGACGCGTATTGCCATTCTGCGTAAGAAAGCCAAGGCAGAGAACCTCGATATTCCGAATGAAGCAATGATGTACATTGCCAATCAGATCGATACGAATATTAGGGAACTGGAAGGTGCACTTATTCGCGTAGTCGCCTATTCTTCCCTGACCAACCAGGATGTAACGACTCATCTGGCAGCCGAAGCACTTAAGGATATTATCCCTTCCAGCCGGCCGAAGATGATCACAATCAATGATATTCAGCAAAAAGTCGGCGAATATTACAATTTACGCATGGAAGACTTCAAAGCGCGTAAACGCACGAAGGCTGTAGCTTTTCCAAGACAGATCGCCATGTACCTTTCCCGGGAGTTAACGGATTATTCGCTGCCTAAGATCGGAGAAGCTTTCGGAGGGCGAGACCATACAACCGTTATTCACGCCCATGAGAAGATTACACAGTCATTAAAGGTAGACCAGGAGTTGTACAAAGTGGTAAATAATCTTGCGGAGAAAATTAAAAATCCTTCCTAAGAGGAACAAAGAGCCTATACACAATCTATACACATGTGGGTAGGCTTAATTTTATGCTGTTTTCGGGGTTATCCACATAAACGGAGCCCCTACTACTAATACTAATAAATAACTATAATAATTCATCTTCTAAAAGGCGAGTTTCAAAGAGTAAGACCATCACCGAATTCCCAATTTTTCAGCTAGGAGTGAAATCATGAAAATAAGCATTCTTAAAAATGAACTCAACGAATCGATAGGTCACGTATCCAAGGCAATCTCCAGCAGAACCACCATCCCGATTCTGACCGGCATCAAGTTTGAAGTCAGCCATCAGGGAGTTACCTTGACTGCCAGCGATACGGATATCTCCATCCAATCCTTCATTCCTGCAGAAGATGACAGCCATACGATTGTAAAAGTCGAGCAGCCCGGAAGTGTTGTGCTTCCAGCCAAGTTCTTCGTTGAGATTATCAAGAAGCTTCCCTCCAAAGAAATTCACATGGAAGTCAAGGAAGGCTTTCAAACCTATATCTCTTCCGGTTCCACCGAGATTCAAATCGTCGGCCTTGACCCAGAGGAATTCCCTGTGCTGCCTAGTATTGAGGAGAACGAGACCATCTCAATGCCTGGTGATTTGCTGAAGAATATGATCAAACAAACGGCTTTCTCCATCTCTACCCAGGAGACAACTCCTATTCTGACAGGGATTCTGTGGAACCTTAGCGATAATGAATTCAAGTTCACAGCCACCGACCGCCACCGTCTGGCGACAAGAGCTGCACATCTGGAAGGTACCGAAAGTGTCCAATTTGCTAATGTTGTTATTGCCGGTAAAACGTTGAATGAACTCAGTAAAATTATTCCGGACCAGAATATGCTGGTGGATATTGTAGTAGCCGACAACCAGGTGCTGTTCAAGATCGATAAGGTGCTGTTCTATTCACGGATCCTGGACGGAATTTATCCTGATACTTCTAGAATTATTCCGACTGCCTATAAAACAGAACTAACTTTGGATACAAAAAAACTCAGCGAATCCATTGACCGTGCTTATTTGTTGTCCCGCGAGGAGAAAACAAACATTGTTCGTATGCAAACGCTGGATAATGGCGATATTGAAATTTCATCCAGCTCATCGGAGCTGGGTAAGGTACGTGAAGAGCTGGAAGTCATTGATTTTAAAGGCGAACCGCTTAAGATTTCCTTCAACTCCAAATATATGCTGGATGTGCTCAAGGTAGTGGAAAGTGAGCAGCTCGTAATTGCTTTTACCGGAATGATGAGCCCGATTATCCTTAAACCACTGGATGAAAGCCAAAGTCTTTATGTAATTCTCCCATACCGGACTACGAATTAATGCCGCTCCATGCACATGTGGATAAGTGGCTGAAAGGACGAAAATCATGAAAAAAATACTTATCCACAGTGGATACATTAAGCTCGACCAGTTTTTAAAACTCTCTGATTGTGTATCCACAGGGGGAATGGCCAAAGCCCTGCTCCAGGAAGGACTCGTACGGGTTAACGGAGAAAAAGAAGATCGGCGTGGAAGAAAGCTGTACCCGGGTGATAAAATAGAGGTTCAGGATAACGGCGTTTTTGAGGTTGAAGGCGGCGGAATAAAAGAGTAATACTTCGGGGAGGCACAGCTTCGTGTTTGTCAAAAATATCGGTCTGCAGCATTACCGCAATTACGGGCTGCTGCGTCTGGAGAATCTGGGCGATGTAAATCTGATCCTTGGTCAGAACGCCCAAGGCAAAACCAACCTCATGGAGGCACTATTCGTGCTGGCAATGACCAAGAGTCACCGAACCTCCAAAGACAAGGAGCTAATTTCCTTTGACGCACCAGCAGGCTCCGCGCAGATTGTGGCCGAGGTAGAACGTAAATACGGGGATTTGAAGCTGGAGCTGACCCTGACTACTGGTGGGAAAAAAGCCAGAATTAATGGACTGGAGCAGCGCAGGCTGAGTGAGTTTATCGGCTCTTTGAACGTAGTCATGTTCGCTCCAGAGGATCTCGAAATTGTCAAAGGAACGCCAGGCATCCGGCGCCGGTTTCTCGATATGGAAATCGGCCAAGTTCAGCCGGGCTACCTGTTTCATCTGCAGCAATACCAGAAGGTCCTGCTCCAGAGAGGCAACCTGCTGAAACAGCTTTGGGGAAAAGAAGCTGCTGGCAAAGAGCTTCTAGAGATTTGGGATGCCCAACTTGTAGAACATGGTGTTAAAATCGTCAAAAAAAGGAAACAATTCATAAAGAAGCTGCAAATTTGGGCAGAAAGCATTCACCGGGGGATTACGAATGGTGGAGAAGAGCTGAAACTACTGTATGTTCCCTCTTTTGGTGAGCGTGAGATGGAAGATGAAGCTGTCTTATTAGACAATTTTATGTTAAAGTTATCACAAACGAGAGATCAGGAAATCAGACGCGGCATGACGCTGACGGGTCCCCATAGGGATGACCTGTCCTTTTTTATCAACGGAAGAGAAGCTCAGGTATACGGTTCCCAAGGGCAGCAACGCACGGCAGCTTTATCGCTCAAGCTGGCGGAAATTGAGCTGATCCATGAGGAGATCGGAGAGTATCCTGTGCTGCTTCTTGATGATGTTTTGTCTGAACTTGATCCCTATCGTCAGACCCAGCTTATCGAAACTTTTCAAAGCAAGGTGCAGACCTTTATCACCGCCACCGGGGTAGAAAGTCTGAGTGCCGATAAATTAAAGGGCGCAAGCCTATATCATGTGCATGACGGCAAAGTGGAGATTTAAGAGCGGAGGAAGACTATGTATATTCATTTGGGCGGAGAAAAGATTATTCGATCCTCAGAGTTAATTGCTATATTTGATATCTCGATTGAGAAATCCTCTAAGGTATCGAAGCAGTTCATTGTTCATTCCGAGCAGGACAAAAAACTGGAACGAATCGGTGAAGAGGAAGCGAAGTCCATTGTCGTAACCAAAAACACGGTATATTACTCCCCTATTTCTTCCTCCACTCTCAAAAAACGAGCCAAAATCTTGTTGGAAATATAATATTGTATGATGCACAAGAGATAATCTGAAAGAAGTAGGTGAAGGCATGTCAATGAATCAACCGACATATGATGAGAGCCAGATTCAGGTACTGGAAGGACTGGAGGCAGTTCGGAAACGTCCCGGCATGTACATCGGCTCTACCAGCGCCAAAGGTCTGCATCATTTGGTCTGGGAGGTAGTCGATAATAGTATCGATGAGGCGCTGGCAGGCTATTGCGACCGGATTCAAGTGATCATTCACGAGGATAATAGTGTTACTGTAATTGATAACGGCCGGGGTATCCCTGTTGGTGAGAATGTGAAGCTGAAGAAGTCAACGCTCGAAGTCGTTATGACTGTCCTGCACGCGGGTGGGAAATTCGGCGGTGGCGGATATAAAGTATCAGGCGGTCTGCACGGAGTAGGGATATCTGTCGTGAATGCCTTGTCCGAGAAGGTAGTTGTGAACGTCAAACGTGACGGTCATATCTACCAGCAGGAATATAGACGCGGTGCTCCGCAATATGACATCAGGGTTATCGGTGATACCGAGGAGACAGGTACAACTACAACGTTCCATCCGGATCCGGAGATTTTCACAGAAACGACTGTGTTTGAGTATTCCACACTACTTACCCGTGTTCGTGAATTAGCTTTTCTGAACAAAGGTATTGAGCTTTCGCTGCTGGATGAACGAACAGGCGCATCCAATGTGTTCAAATACGATGGCGGTATCGTTGAATATGTGAAATATCTCAATGAGAAAAAAGAAGCACTGCACGAGAACCCGATTTACGTTGAAGGCTCGCGTGATATGATTGCGGTAGAAGTCGCTCTACAGTACAACGACTCCTATACAGAGAACATTTACTCATTTGCAAATAATATTAATACACATGAGGGCGGGACTCATGAATCCGGCTTCAAGAGTGCATTAACAAGAATCATTAATGATTATGCCCGTAAAACCGGTGTAATCAAAGATAGCAGCTCCAACCTGACTGGTGATGATGTACGTGAAGGTTTAACGGCGATCATTTCCGTCAAAATTCCTGAGCCACAATTCGAAGGACAGACCAAAACCAAGCTTGGCAATAGTGAAGTGCGCGGTATCGTGGAATCCCTTTTCGGAGAAAAACTGCAGGAATTTTTGGAAGAGAACCCGGCAGTATCCCGGCGCGTACTGGAGAAATCAATGCAGGCTTCCCGTGCCCGCGAAGCAGCCCGCAAAGCCCGTGAGCTGACCCGCCGCAAGAGTGCACTTGAAGTTAGTGCTCTGCCGGGCAAGCTGGCTGACTGTTCTTCCAAGGATGCCTCTATCAGCGAATTGTATATCGTCGAAGGGGACTCCGCTGGCGGCTCCGCCAAGCAGGGCCGTGACCGTCATTTCCAGGCGATTCTGCCGCTTCGGGGGAAAATCCTGAACGTGGAGAAGGCACGCCTCGACCGTATATTGTCCAATGCTGAAATTCGGGCGATTATTACAGCTCTGGGAACTGGCATCAGTGATGACTTTGATTTGTCAAAAGCCCGTTACCATAAGGTTGTCATTATGACCGATGCGGATGTCGACGGAGCACATATCAGAACTTTGCTGCTGACGTTCTTCTATCGCTACATGCGAAAGATAATCGAAGCAGGTTATATTTATATCGCTCAGCCGCCACTGTTCAAGATTGAGCGTAACAAGGTCATCCGCTATGCTCAAACTGAGAAGGAACGGGATGAGATTATTGCGACCTTTGGTGAGAATGTTAAAGTCAACGTTCAGCGCTACAAAGGTCTTGGAGAAATGAATGCGACACAGCTTTGGGATACGACTATGGATCCTGAGACCCGCATGATGTTGCAGGTCACCATTGAGGATGCCATTTTGGCTGATGGAATTTTCGATACGCTGATGGGCGACAACGTTGAGCCACGTCGGGAGTTCATTCAGGAGCATGCGCAGTCCGTACGAAACCTGGATATCTAATATTTGTTGGTGGTTATAGTGAACCTCCGTTTTCTCTGTTTGTAATGAATAGGAGAGAGCGGAGGTTCTCTTTTTTATGGTCTTTTATTCTATTTGTGCCGGTGAACCAAGGTGCGGCTTCTCTTCAGTCTGCCGTATGCTGCGGCATAAAGGCGGATTTTGCGGTAAATCGCTTTATTCTGAAATCTGCTGAACACAATAATGGATGGGAGTGTATTGACCTCGAGTAGCCAGAGATCGTGATGCGGATCCAAAGCCACATCAAGTCCAATCTCTTTAAGATCCGGATAAGCGGTTTCTAACTGAGCGGCTATTTTTACTCCTAAGGATTTCAACTGCTGAATGGTCGCTTTCAGTTCCAAAGGACCCATATGCTCTTTAAGCAGATTGTGGACAGTAAGAATGCTGCCTCCACTATGATAGTTGGTGACGACTTTTTGTGGAGCTGCTACTCTCCCCAGTATTCCCGTGGTTTCCCATGCCCCTGACAAGTTTTTTTGTGTAAGTACCCTTAGATCAAAAGGCAGTTCCTGATGACAGAGTAGATCAATACCCTGCTGGATCAAATAGATACGGCCCTTAATCCGTGGCAATAAAGCTGCATGTAGCTCTTGCAGTGACGAAAAGGCTTCTGCATCTTTTGCATAGCGAAGGATATAGATTACCTTTGGTTCAACAATTTTTTCGGTACTTACGATTTCAGGGTTTGGAGAGCAATCAGTACCTGGCTGTTGGTCAGCTGGGCTTAAATGAACCGTGCGTTGTTCTGCCCTCATTACACCATTGCCGTAAGTGCCGCGATCTGGCTTAATATATACCGTTCCATAGATCCCAAGTAGTTCTATTAACGCCTCTTGACTATATTTGCGCGTGTCGGGGATGAATACAGCCAACTGGCGGTTTTTCAGAATGACTTTCGTCTTGGCCCATTTGCTGGATACCCGCTGAATGCTCATGATCTACCTCCTTCAAAATATTACAAGCAACTGATCCATTACTCATCTGCTAGTCATAAAAACTGGTCTCATGTACATTGGGTTTGGCACTATGCATACGGAAATGTCAGGACAAGCCACACAAACAGTGGTATAATATAAGGATATGGGGCTATGTCTTTTGAGACAAAAAAAGGGATATAAGCACATTCATCTTGTCTGTACAGTCTATGTGCTGAAGAGAATTGCGGAGAGGGCGTATACCCGTATTCCGCTAAAAGAAATCATTTTAGAAGATAAAAGGCTATCATGTTTAATTGTGCTACTTTTGTGAAAGTAATATAATAAAGGGTAGCGGTTTTTAACTGAAGGAGGTCCAGCAACTCATGGCTGAACAAAATAACCCGCAAGTCAAAGATCGGGACATTGGTGTGGAAATGCGCGAATCCTTTATGGATTACGCGATGAGCATCATTGTGAGCCGGGCTTTGCCGGATGTGCGGGACGGACTTAAGCCTGTCCACCGACGCATTTTGTTTGCGATGTCGGAACTTGGAATGTTTGCCGATAAACCTCATAAGAAGTCAGCGAGAATCGTCGGTGAGGTAATTGGTAAGTATCATCCTCACGGGGACTCTGCTGTTTATGAAACGATGGTACGTATGGCGCAGGATTTCTCAATGCGGTATATGCTCGTGGATGGTCACGGAAACTTTGGTTCCATTGATGGGGATATGGCTGCTGCAATGCGGTATACCGAAGCTAGGCTCTCCAAAATTGCCGGAGAAATGCTTCGCGATCTGAATAAAGAAACAGTGGATTTCGCACCCAACTATGATGGTGAAGAGAATGAGCCGGTAGTATTGCCAGCCCGTTATCCAAACCTACTTGTAAATGGGGTATCGGGTATCGCTGTTGGTATGGCTACCAATATTCCTCCTCATAATATGGGAGAGGTTATTGATGGTGTACAGGCCATGATTAAGAATCCTGATATTACACCCATGGAGCTCATGGAATATATTCAAGGCCCGGATTTCCCGACCGCCGGTTATATTTTAGGACGTGAAGGTATCCGGCAAGCCTATCGAACTGGCCGCGGATCGGTTACGATGCGGGCCAAAGCAAATATCGAAGAGAATAACGGAAAAGCACGGATTATTGTTAGTGAGCTGCCTTACCAGGTCAACAAAGCCAGATTGGTAGAAAAAATTGCTGAATTAGTTCGTGAAAAACGGATTGAAGGCATTACAGATCTGCGTGATGAATCCGACCGCAATGGTATGCGTGTAGTTGTTGAGATGAGACGTGATGTGAATCCGAGCGTTGTGCTGAACAATCTGTACAAACACACCTCGATGCAGTCTACATTTGGAATTAACATGCTGGCTATCGTTAATAACGAACCGAAGATTCTTAATCTCCGTGATGTGCTTTATCACTACTTGCAGCACCAGATCGAAGTTATCCGTCGCCGGACTATTTTTGATCTCAAGAAGGCTGAAGCTCGGGCACATATCCTGGAAGGCCTTCGGATCGCCTTGGATCATTTGGATGAGGTTATTGCCCTAATCCGTGCTTCCCGTACTACGGATATTGCACGCGATGGCTTAATGAGCACCTTCAGCCTAAGCATAGAACAGGCGCAGGCCATTCTCGACATGCGGATGCAGCGCCTGACCGGGTTGGAACGGGAAAAGATTGAGAATGAGTATAATGAGCTTTTGGCCAAGATCGCTGAGTATCGCGAAATTCTGGCTAATGAGCATTTGGTTCTGGAGATTATCAGCAATGAGCTTCAGGAGATTCGGGATAAGTATTCTGATGACCGCCGTACGGAAATCACGGTTGGGGAAGAAAGTATCCTCGATGAGGATCTGATTCCGCGTGAAGAGGTTGTTATTACCATTACACATACCGGTTATATCAAGCGTCTACCAGTTAGCACTTACCGCAGCCAGAAGCGCGGAGGCCGTGGTGTTATTGGGATGGATACCAAAGATCAAGACTTTGTGGAGCATCTCTTTGTGAGCAATTCCCACAATTATCTGATGTTCTTTACCGATAAAGGTAAGGTCTACCGGATCAAAGCCTATGAAATTCCGGAGCTGGGACGCACTGCACGGGGGACGCCAATCATCAACCTGATTCAGATTGAACAGGGTGAGAAGATTAGTGCTGTAATCCAAGTCGAAGATGCGGACAGCGATAAATATCTGTTCTTTGCTACCCGGGAAGGGATCGTGAAGAAGACACCTCTTGAGGATTACAACAATATCCGCAAAGGTGGATTGATTGCGATCAATCTCCGTGAAGAGGATTCACTGATCGAGGTGAAGCTGACAGATGGTGAGCAGAATCTGATTATCGGTACAGCACGTGGGATGTCGATTACGTTCTCTGAGAATGATGTTCGTTCTATGGGACGCAGCGCAACCGGGGTTAAAGGTATTTCACTGGATAACAATGATCAGGTCATAGGGATGGATTGTGTAGATAAGGAGCTTGAGGTACTGATTGTAACCACCAAGGGTTATGGCAAACGTACCCCTGCCATCGACTATCGCTCTCAAACCCGTGGTGGCAAGGGAATCAAGACCATTAATCTTACTGACAAGAACGGTCCGGTAGTTGGACTGAAGGTTGTCAAAAAAGATGAGGATCTCATGATCATTACGACGAGCGGTACTCTGATCCGTACCAGCATGGATGGCATTTCTACCATGGGCCGTTATGCACAAGGGGTTAAGCTGATTAATATCCGTGAAGATGATGCAGTGGCTACGCTCTGCAGAGCTGACAAGAATGAAGAGGATGAGTTCTCCGAACAAGAGACTGGTGACGACAACTTGGATACAGCAGCAGAAGAAACTGTTGAAGAAGGACAGTCCGAACCTATCTCCGATGGTGACGAAGATAACCTCGAATAAAATTATTATGAAGAGTGTGGGTTTCTGCTTGCAGAGACTCATGCTCTTTTTACATACATGGGGTTGAAGTGAACTAATAATAGGAATTAATTTTCAGGAAACGCCTTGTCCATCTAGTCGCTTGAGGTTATCCATACTATAATTAGGGAAATAAAATCACTGAACACAAGTGTCACTGAAACAGAGGGGCTGAATGTATGCCAAGCATATCCGTAGGGGAAATTAAGGCAGGTACAAAAATTATTAAAGATGTGGTCACACCCTTGGGTGGGGTCCTCTTCACCAAAGGTAAAATTATACTACCGAGGGACATTGAAATTTTGCAGGCCTTCTTGATTCAACAAGTAGAGATTGAAGGTTCTCAGGGGGAAAATAATCCTCTTGAAACAGCCAAAGCCACGAAGCAGACAGTTTCCACTAAATCCGGTGCTGTAATCAATGAGTCTCAACTGGCCAAAAGCAATTCTCCGCTTCACGATGAGTATGAGAAGATGGTGGCACTTGTTAAGAAAAGCTATGCTTCAGCTGCTGCCGCCCCACTACCTATATTGGAATTACGAAGTCAGTTAGAGTCACTAATCAGCTACTTGAAGGACTATCATGTATTGAAATTTGCACCACGCGTTCTTTTGGAACAGGAATATAATTATCACAATGCGGTACTCTCTGCCTTAACCTCCTATAAGATTGCCCAATGGTGTGGATATCCCCAAAAGGATTGGATGCAGTGTGCTTTTGCAGGCTTGCTTCATGATATAGGTAACGTAAAGGTAGATGCTGACCTGCTCCAGAAACCAACGCCCTTGAGTGCTTCTGAGATAGAGGAAGTTCGCAGGCATACCACTTATGGATACCAGCTACTGCGTAATGTAACAGCTATCAATGAAGGCGTTCGACTGGCTGCGTTGCAGCATCATGAGAAGATTGATGGCTCGGGTTATCCGCTTCATATGGAAGGCAGTCAGATCCACTTCTATGCCAAGATTGTGGCGGTAGCAGATATATTCCATGCCATGACACTCGTGAAGGCCTATAGAAAGGCGCAGTCCCCTTATCTCGTATTGGAGCAGCTGCTTACAGAGAGCTTTGGCAAACTGGATCCAGTCATTGTCCAGACGTTCATTCAGAAAACAACCAACTTATATAACGGTACAAGAATACGTCTTAGTGATGGTCGCCATGGTGAGATTATTTTTACGGACCGCAGTAATCCCACACGCCCTATGGTACAAGTGGAAGGTGCGATTGTTAACTTAATGCTGGAGCGAGAGTTGTATATACAAGAAATTATTGCTTGAGGCAATCAGATTTGTTTGTGCTATGAGACTGTTTCTCTTCTTGCTGCGCAACATTGGGTGGTTAAGAAAGGAGCAGTCATTTTTATTAGGTATATTAATAATAAAATAAAGCTTGCAATCAAAATCTGTACATGGTATATTCTTATTCCGGCCAAGAATTAGTAACGCCGAGCTCGAAATGAAGTTAAAAAAAGAGCTTGCATTCATCGGTCGGACATGATATATTATAAGAGTTGCTGGTGACGAGATAAACGGCGCCGACAACGAGCTTGATCTTTGAAAACTGAACAACGAGTGAGTGGGATTTCACGCAAGTGAGATCCAAAAATAGAGAATGAAAATTCTCGTCAGATGTTTCAAAATGAGCAATCGCTCTTTCTAAATACCAATTTGGAGAGTTTGATCCTGGCTCAGGACGAACGC
>NZ_JBGJZN010000025.1:0-520 GCF_042610465.1 Paenibacillus diazotrophicus | reverse complement strand
GTTAGTCAGTAAATTACTATATTTTATCTTCCAGTTTTCTAACCATTCTTGATAACTCTTTCGAGTTACTTCCTCTAATGTTTTTCCGTCAAGTGAGTATGGTGCTCCCAATAAAAGCTCTTTTTCTTGAACGGGGAATGAAGTTCCTCCTATTACTTTGCCTTCGCAAATCATGACAGAAACATCAGTTTCTCGTTTATATTTTTCTTCTAGCGGATGATTTTTTACTGTGAATAGATACACTGAAATTACTTTTCCAAAATACTTTTCGGGGTCTACAGCTTGAACATCCCAACTTTGTAGGTACGGTGTTGATTCAGGACTTCCGTAAAGTTTGCTTTTATCCAAAATATATTGATTAATTTCGCCTTTTCGAGAAGTAACTTGATAACCGTTTTGTTCGATGTAATGTTCGGCTATACTTTCATCACTTTTGACCTCATCGGCACATCCAACAAGCATCAAAACCAGTATCCCCAATATATTAATTAAGCTTGTAACCCTTCTCATTAATTCATCG
>NZ_JBGJZN010000024.1:0-575 GCF_042610465.1 Paenibacillus diazotrophicus | reverse complement strand
TATGGAGAATCGTTCTCTGCAATGAGAACATTCAAATCGGAAGCTTAGCTTCCATTAGAACCCTTGGGTTCGAACACTCACTCGTGTTCAGTTTTGAAAGAGCAAGTCTCTTTCGTATGCGTTTGGTGGCGATAGCGGAGGGGTTCCACACGTACCCATCCCGAACACGACCGTTAAGTCCTCCAGCGCCGATGGTACTTGGACCGAAGGGTCCTGGGAGAGTAGGACGCTGCCAAGCGGTCAACCAAGAGATTGGTTGAATCCAAAATGTTATATATGTTATATGGGCTTTTAGCTCAGTTGGTTAGAGCGCACCTCTGATAAGGGTGAGGTCGGTGGTTCGAGTCCACCAAGGCCCACCATATAACATCATATCTCTTTATGGGGCCATAGCTCAGCTGGGAGAGCGCCTGCCTTGCAAGCAGGAGGTCAGCGGTTCGATCCCGCTTGGCTCCACCAATAATGTTTTACGTGCAATAGTATATGCAAGACCTTGATCCTTGAAAACTGGATACCGAAACGAAAATGCGTTTTAGAACATTCCTTTAAGCTGAACTTGTGTAAACAAGTTTATA
>NZ_JBGJZN010000023.1:0-586 GCF_042610465.1 Paenibacillus diazotrophicus | reverse complement strand
CGGGTACGGGGACCGTGTCAGGCGGGCAGTTTGACTGGGGCGGTCGCCTCCTAAAGAGTAACGGAGGCGTTCAAAGGTTCCCTCAGAATGGTTGGAAATCATTCGAAGAGTGCAAAGGCATAAGGGAGCTTGACTGCGAGACCTACAAGTCGAGCAGGGACGAAAGTCGGACTTAGTGATCCGGTGGTACCGCATGGAAGGGCCATCGCTCAACGGATAAAAGCTACCCTGGGGATAACAGGCTTATCTCCCCCAAGAGTCCACATCGACGGGGAGGTTTGGCACCTCGATGTCGGCTCATCGCATCCTGGGGCTGAAGTAGGTCCCAAGGGTTGGGCTGTTCGCCCATTAAAGCGGTACGCGAGCTGGGTTCAGAACGTCGTGAGACAGTTCGGTCCCTATCTGTCGTGGGCGCAGGAAATTTGAGAGGAGCTGTCCTTAGTACGAGAGGACCGGGATGGACGTACCGCTGGTGCATCAGTTGTTCCGCCAGGAGCATGGCTGAGTAGCTACGTACGGACGGGATAAGCGCTGAAAGCATCTAAGCGTGAAGCCCCCCTCAAGATGAGATTTCCCAATTAGTAAG
>NZ_JBGJZN010000022.1:0-896 GCF_042610465.1 Paenibacillus diazotrophicus | reverse complement strand
TACAGTTACTCCCCATGCTCCAGGACTGCAGGCTCCATTAAATCTTTTTGGATCAGCAGGGAATAATCAGATTAATCTGACTTGGAACGCATCCGAAGGAGCCACTAGTTATAATGTAAAGCGTGCAACTGAAGCAGGTGGTCCTTATACCACAATTGCAAGCCATATGACTGGAACTACCTTCACAGAAGCTTGGACGGGAACCGTTTATTACTATACAGTTACAGCTGTCGATTCTTCAGGCGAGAGTGCACATTCCAACGAGGTAACTGTTGAGTTAAGTACCTTACAGGACATTCCGAATGCATATGGTTATACGCTAGGTTTATTAGGGGGAGTACATCCAACTAATATGAACGATGGTAGCTTAATTGGTTCCAATATGGGTTCTCAATGTACAACCGATGGCGACTATACTACTGGATTTGTCATGAAGCCTTCTCAAGAGTTTAGATATGACCTGCCATATAGTTCCGATGTGACAGACTATTATGTGAATGCAGATAGCGCGTACATAGCATTCTTAGATATGAATTTCTATGACCGTCGAGGAAACCTCCTGCGTACCATTCCCGGTTCGGATTTATCACATACCCCGATAAGCACTTCGGGTACTTCGAATCCATTTTATACTCAATTGGGTCAGGTGGTAAAAAATGTAGCCTATGTAGTGATAAAAAATGTTGCCGCTGGAGAAATTATACTTAATGAAATTGATCTTAAGGGGAAAATTGTACCCCCAAGCAACCTTGTAGCCACCGCAGATTCTAATAGTGTTCATCTAAAATGGGATTCGGTCGACGGTGCAACAGTATATAGCGTAGATCGATCGACGACTTACGGAGGACAATACCAATTTGTCTCGTATACGAATACACCGGATTATACAGACAGTG
>NZ_JBGJZN010000021.1:0-1686 GCF_042610465.1 Paenibacillus diazotrophicus | reverse complement strand
TTCTACGGCTCCCACCTATCCTGTACAGATCGTACCCAAATTCAATATCAAGCTGCAGTAAAGCTCCATGGGGTCTTTCCGTCTTGTCGCGGGTAACCTGCATCTTCACAGGTATTAAAATTTCACCGGATCTCTCGTTGAGACAGCGCCCAAGTCGTTACGCCATTCGTGCGGGTCAGAATTTACCTGACAAGGAATTTCGCTACCTTAGGACCGTTATAGTTACGGCCGCCGTTTACTGGGGCTTCGGTTCACAGCTTCGGATTGCTCCTAACCGCTCCCCTTAACCTTCCAGCACCGGGCAGGCGTCAGCCCGTATACTTCGCCTTGCGGCTTCGCACAGACCTGTGTTTTTGCTAAACAGTCGCTTGGGCCTTTTCACTGCGGCCCCCTCGGGCTATTCACCCTACCGAGGCACCCCTTCTCCCGAAGTTACGGGGTCATTTTGCCGAGTTCCTTAACGAGAGTTCTTCCGCGCGCCTTAGAATTCTCTTCTCGCCTACCTGTGTCGGTTTGCGGTACGGGCACCTTCTCCTGGCTAGAGGCTTTTCTTGGCAGTGTGAGATCATGACCTTCGCTACTATAATTTTCGCTCCCCATCACAGCCCAGCCTTACGATGTGCGGATTTGCCTACACACNTTCTCCTGACTAGAGGCTTTTCTTGGCAGTGTGAGATCATGACCTTCGCTACTATAATTTTCGCTCCCCATCACAGCCCAGCCTTAACGATGTGCGGATTTGCCTACACATCAGCCTCACTGCTTAGACGGACATCCATCAGTCCGCGTCACTACCCTCCTGCGTCACCCCATCGCTCATAGCGGATTACGGTGGTACAGTAATTTCAAACTGTTGTNCAGCCTCACTGCTTAGACGGACATCCATCAGTCCGCGTCACTACCCTCCTGCGTCACCCCATCGCTCATAGCGGATTACGGTGGTACAGTAATTTCAAACTGTTGTCCTTCGACTACGCCTGTCGGCCTCGCCTTAGGTCCCGACTTACCCTGAGCGGACGAGCCTTCCTCAGGAAACCTTGGGCTTTCGGCGGATCAGATTCTCACTGATCTTTTCGTTACTCATACCGGCATTCTCACTTGTATGCTGTCCAGCGCTCCTTACGGTACACCTTCAACCCACATACAACGCTCCCCTACCCCAGATGCAAAGCATCTAGCCATAGCTTCGGTGGTGTGTTTAGCCCCGTTACATTTTCGGCGCAGAGTCACTCGACCAGTGAGCTATTACGCACTCTTTCAATGGTGGCTGCTTCTAAGCCAACATCCTGGTTGTCTGTGCAACTCCACATCCTTTCCCACTTAACACACACTTGGGGACCTTAGCTGATGGTCTGGGCTGTTTCCCTTTTGACAATGGATCTTAGCACTCACTGTCTGACTCCCGGCAAGAAGTTAATGGCATTCGGAGTTTGACTGAGCTTGGTAACCCTTGCGGGCCCCGCACCCAATCAGTGCTCTACCTCCACCACTCCATTCACCGAGGCTAGCCCTAAAGCTATTTCGGGGAGAACCAGCTATCTCCGAGTTCGATTGGAATTTCTCCGCTACCCCCACCTCATCCCCGCATTTTTCAACATGCGTGGGTTCGGGCCTCCAGTGCGTGTTACCGCACCTTCACCCTGGACAGGGGTAGATCACACGGTTTCGGGTCTACGTCCACATACT
>NZ_JBGJZN010000020.1:0-3379 GCF_042610465.1 Paenibacillus diazotrophicus | reverse complement strand
CTTCAGTGGAGACTAGCACAAGCGGGGCGGATATTGCGAACCGGACGCTCACGCCTGCAGGCGGAGCACAGACCGTCAATCTTACCGTGCAGCGCTGGAAGGATCTGTAGTTCATGTGACGGGAGCATTGAGCAAACAATGCTCCCGATTCTTTAATATGGAGAGGAGCTGGAAAAGGTTATGAAGTACTTTGGGTCAAGGCGTAAGATTGGAGCACTGTTGCTGGGTCTCCTGCTGTTTGGCCAGTCTGTGGCCACTAATGTATCGGCTGAAATTGCTGCTTCGAATGTATATCATAACCATATGCCTAATTTCTGGGCTTACTATGATCTGAATTCCTATAATTCTGCCCCTGTAGGAAGTCCAATCCGTTATACATATGACGGTGAAGTAATCCATCTGAAGCAGAATCCGCCTGCCGGTTATAAATTTTATTTGCCCAATGGTTCACCGATGCCGCACGATGATCTAGTATCCTACTACTCCCATCATGCCAAGACCGGTGCTTATCTAACTTGGCCATGGAGTGTGGCGAATACGCTGCATAGCAATTATCCACAGGCACAGATGCATGTCACGATGTCCGGTTCTGTAGTGAACAACGTGAACAGCATTATTCAACAAGGAAATGTAAGCGGATACAGTAATGCGGCATGGGGTACTCCCTGGAAGAATGCGTACGATCAGCTCAAAACAACCAATGGAAACAATACACTGGATCTGATCCATTTCTCCGGGCATCACTCGATGGGGCCACTGGCCGGGAATGAATATTTGCTGAAGGATATGATCTATCATGGAGCCACGCTGGCCCAGCCTTATTTCCTAGGAAGCAGCTACAAGTCCTCGAAGGGTTTTTTTCCAACGGAGCTTGGCTTTTCCGAGCGGATAATACCGGTGCTGCAGAAGTTGGGTATCCAGTGGTCTGTGATTGGCAATAACCATTTCTCGCGCACCCTTAAGGATTATCCGCTGCTGAACAGTCCTGGAACAGACACGATGGTGTCACCGCCCAACCGGGCAGATCTTCAGAATGTCAGCACCCCGGGAGGCTGGGTGAGCCAGAACATGTTCAATGAACAGCAAGTGGTATACAATAAGTATCCTTTTGCCTCTACGGCGCATTGGGTACGTTATGTCGATCCTGCAAGTGGAGCGGAGTCCAGAGTAGTGGGCGTTCCTGTAGCACAGGCAGAGTCCTGGGAGGAAGGATACTTGGGCCAAGTCAAAGCTGACGCGCTTAAGCCGTATGAGAATCTGGTTGCGCAGAAGCAGATTTTCGTCGTAGCCCATGATGGGGATAATTCTTCGGGCCGGGCAGGCTCCGAAGAAACCTGGCGCAATGCCGGAAATGTTACCTATGCCGACAGCGGCGTAAAAGGTATGGGTATCGATGAATACCTGCGCAGTAATACACCAGCCACCTCCGATGTGGTTCACGTGCAGGATGGATCCTGGATCGATACCCGTGATTCCTCTTCCGATCCGACTTGGTATCACTGGCATCTTCCCTTTGGCATTTGGAAGGGACAGTTCGCCACGTTTAACCAGGTTAACGGAACTTCACTAGCCCCTAAGAAGAACCTTTCTGGTGTAGAGGAGGGGATGACTGTATCCTTCGAGAAGGGCTATCACTATCTTGAACGTAATTTTGCCTTACTCCAAGCTTCTTTGAATTATGCCAAAACAGCTGAGCAGATCTGGTTAGACGATCATCCGAATTACTGGAAACCGACCACGGCGCTGGATCGGGAAATTACGTATGACGGGAATCAGCTGAACCCCTGGATGCTCTCCTTTCCTGTAAAGGGAAACAGTGCCAATGATTATTCCGGTGGTGCGAACCCGGCTGAATTGGCTTGGTATTTCCTGCTTCCGGCAATGGATTCAGGCTTTGGCTATTACGACGAGAATGTTGATGACAGCGTGAAACCGGCTTTGTCCTTCAATCAATCGTTGTACTTTTCCAAGCCTTATGTATCGCAAAAGCTGGCCAAAGACAAAACAGGCCCTTCCGTCTGGTGGCCGCAGCGTTACCCGTACAATCCGGGCAGCGCTAATGTCAGTAAAGCAGAGGGTTGGACTCTGCAGCATTTTAACAACGTGTTCTCCATTTATACCTACGCTTTTGATACGAACGGTATCAGTGACATCAAAGTCAAAATCCGTGCTCACCGTGACAAGACCGCTGATGCTTCAGACAATACCTTTAAGGTCTATGACCCAACAGCTTTGGCATCCTCCGGTGTGTCCGGTATAGATCCCGCC
Organism: Paenibacillus diazotrophicus; assembly: GCF_042610465.1. Lineage (NCBI taxonomy): Bacteria > Bacillati > Bacillota > Bacilli > Caryophanales > Paenibacillaceae > Paenibacillus > Paenibacillus diazotrophicus. Next base: position 1,111 of record NZ_JBGJZN010000020.1, on the reverse strand, counting down.
AAGGTTGGGCAATGGGTGGAGTACCCGATGAATGTCCGTGATTTGAGCCCTGATATCAATGGTGTCGATTGGCAGCCAAGCAGTAAAGTCATCATGGAGAAGGTTCCGGCAACAGATATCGGAAATCTCTATTACAGCTACATCTCAGATTACCGGGACCAGTTGGTGGATTATTATATTGAAGCCAAAGACGCCAAAGGAAATGTTACACGCAGTGATATCCAGCAGGTATATGTTGGAGCAGGCAAGTATACACTGGCCAACGGCAAATATACGGAAAGCATGCAGGGCACTATTGAAGGCACGCATCCATTCATTACGGATCAGCCAGTAATTCCCGATAAGGAAGCACCAAGCACACCGGTTAACCTCCAAGCTTCTGTAACCCATGCCTCTTCTGCTGCCCTTACATGGAATGCATCCACCGATAACATCCGTGTGGCTGGTTATGAGATTTACCGCAACGGAGTCAAGATCGGATCTTCTGCAACCAACTCGTATACGGACAGTGGGCTGGCTTCTGAAACCAGTTACAGCTATACGGTAAAAGCTTTTGATGCCGCAGGTAACCTGTCGGCACTCAGCGCAGCCNATACGGACAGTGGGCTGGCTTCTGAAACCAGTTACAGCTATACGGTAAAAGCTTTTGATGCCGCAGGTAACCTGTCGGCACTCAGCGCAGCCGCTCTCGTCACCACTCCGCCTGGAAACAGTGTAACTATCTATTACAAGCAGGGCTACACGACACCATACATCCATTACCGTCCTGTTGGCGGCACATGGACGACTTCACCAGGTGTGGCTATGCCGGCAGCTGAAGTGGCAGGCTATAACAAAATTACGATCAACATCGGTTCCGCTACTCAGTTGGAGGCTTGCTTCAATAATGGAAGCGGCACCTGGGACAGCAACGGCGGCAGCAACTATTTATTTGGCGCGGGTACCTGGACTTACACACCAACCGGCAACATTCAGTCTGGCGGACCGGTGACGCCGACAGCGACGCCAACGCCAACACCGACTGTGACACCAACACCAACGCCAACACCAACTGCAACATCAACGCCTACAGCAACACCGACACCAACGGTAACTCCAACAGCGACTCCAA
>NZ_JBGJZN010000002.1:0-658797 GCF_042610465.1 Paenibacillus diazotrophicus | reverse complement strand
TGAAACATCTGACGAGAATTTGCATTCTCTATTTTGGATCTCACTTGCGTGAAATCCCACTCACTCGTTGTTCAGTTTTCAAAGACCAAGCTCGTTGTCGGCGCCGTTTATCTCGTCACCAGCAACTCTTATAATATATCATGTCCGACCGATGAATGCAAGCTCTTTTTTAATTTCATTTCGAGCTCGGCGTTACTATTTCTTGGCCGGATTAATAATATACCCCGACTCACATGTTTCACGCAACCTGTAACTTTTACCATTCCTTTAGAACAAAGCAAATACACAACAGCATGCACCACTCTCATCATTAAACATCTCAAGTCTTAACGGCTATTTACTCTGATTCCAAAATAAAACGATTCCATTTGGTCTGCCAAGCGACGTCATGCCAAAACGGATGATGCGGGGCGCAGTTGGAGCATAGCGTCATTCCCCAGAAGCCGAGTGACATACCTTTTCTCAGCGCATACTCCGCAATGAATTTCCCGACAGGCCCTTCCTCGAAGCCGGCGTATAGCGGCGTATAACCCACATATCCTTCACCAATGACAACTGGTATACCGGAATGTGCAGCCCACTCGTAAGCTTCTTCCAAACGCATATCTGCCTTTTGCAGCATAGCCAGCTTATGGGCACTGTAACGATCATACAAATAGAGATCCCATTGATCCGGATCAGCCCAATCATGCAAGTAAATAAGCTTCATTCCAACGGGATTCCCCTCCATCCTCCACTCCTGCCCGTCAGGCAGCGTCCACTGATCAAATGGAGGAGCATCCTCTCTCAATAAAGACTGAACAAAGGGATTAGGGAACGTCGTCTGTTCACCGTTGAGCCCTGCTGCATCCATTAGCTCATTCAATACGCCTTTTATATAGAGATGATAGTGGGCAATCTGCATGTTGCGGGCAACATAAGCTTTTGGATAAGCTTCATTAAGCGTATAACTGGCTGTCATCAGGATGTCGGGGTGCTGCTCACGAAGATAATCAATCGCTTCTTCAATATATGGCTGCATTGCTTCTATAAGCTTTGGGGTATCTGTTTCTTTTATCCCCTGTTCCACACCCACAGCGGTAAGCTGCCCGAATTCCACCTCATTGTGCAGTTCAGCATATACAATTTGACTAGCGTATCCTTCATTCTTAATAAAACGGATTAGCTGATTCATGGATTTGGCAATAGCCATAAAGCGTTCCGCTGCAGGGATTGCGGCAAGCTGGTCCCTTAATTCCGGATGTGCCAGGAAACTCGGACTCTGCTGATATTCCCAAGAAGACAATATGATATAGCAGCCATGAGCCTTTGCCTGTCTGAAGAGCTCGATTAAATGGGCATGACCGTCCAGCTCTGCTCCACCGCGGCAATTATACCAGCGTGTACGCTGGCCGACCTCTCCGAGATTGCCGAATTTCAATCGGCCTGACCGTTTTCCTGCTTCCGTAAACAACATATAGGGCATCGCACAAATGCGAATGGTGTTATAACCCCGGTCTACTGCCTCTTTGAAGCGTGCAGCCAAATCGTTATAAGCCTCTCCAGGCAAAGTCATCGTATACCAGGAGAAGTCCCACATCGTAATCGTCAACTTCCGGGGTAAATTCTTCATTAATTCATTCAATTGATTACCACTCCCCTACAAGCTTGATGAGAATAGAACTTTAGTTAGGTCTAATCACAATCTCGTAAACCGGAACCGCCCGCACCGATGCAATATCTGCAAACCGTTCTTTCGCCGTCTCATTCCACCCTGCCATTGTTGTATTACTGTTAACAACAGTCCCTGTGCGGATCGGTGACACGTAGATGTACATCCCCTTTTCAAGCAGCCGCTCTTCAAAACGCTTCAATCCAATTTCCCAAGTCGTGTTGTTGCAGAAGTTATCATTAATGAGGTCTCCATCTATGAATGCATAGCCGATATCCCCAGAGTAATCAATCTGCAGCAAGGCTTCCTTGACTCCGACTAATGATCCTGATGAGAACTCCAGAACAGCCCGTTCGTCCTTGACCTTCGTGAGTGTAAAGGTAATCTCTTTCTTAGGTGCAAACAGCACATAGGATTTGAAAAGACTGTCCTCCGACGTTTCTTTCAGTTCTCCGCCCGTAATCGAACCGAGGGAGTCCTCAAAATCAGGGAATACACGTAGAGTGACATCTTCCCGATCCGTTGATTCGAGCTTGATCTCATTCCCGGATACCAGCAAGTTGGCATCTGTGAACAATACACGCTGCTTCCCGCGGATATCCGCCTTCCAGAACCCAAGGCTTTGCTCATCCGTCATGGTATAGATCACGACTTGCTTACCCTCAGCGGAAATGAGCCGCGTTATACTCGAAACCTGATCCTCTACTTCAATGATTGTCATTTGATCAAGCCTTTTGGAATGACCTTTATCCACTTCAATGCTTGTTACATCGTCATTTTGTATCGCGTAAGTCCCCTTCATTCCTTCTGGTACAAAAAAGAAGTAGTACACTGCATCCTCTACGTCCAGCTTCGTGATCAGCTGCGCGGTTGCATACTTCAGCGTGATTCCGGCCAGATCGAAATTATACGGCAAAATAGCAAAGCTCTCACTGCCCAGCGTTAACTCTCCTTGACTCGGAATGGTGATAGTCTCACCGGGAAGTTCAATACTGACGTTCATATCCTGCAAATCTTGATTATCCACATGATCCTGGAAATTGTTCAGGAACAAGAAGCCGGAGCCCTCATGCGAACGGACTGCATAGCGCAGTTCACTCACATCATATGGATCTTGTCCGGAGGTGTCGCCCGGTAATATCGTCTTGGTAACAGCGAACTCCTTCTGGAACTCTGTGAACAAATAATGCTGCAGCTTCGTCCGCTTATAAGATTCACGTACCTGCCCGAATTCCCCGATCATAGCGTTAAAATCGTAGGAAATTTTCGGCGTCGCCAGATCGTTCGTGAAGGGATTAACTTTGCCTTTCGGATTGCTCCCCCCATGGTACATATAGTATCCGAGCATATTGCAGCCCTCTGCTGTCTTCATGACCGACATGGCCGGAACGCTCTTATAAGGAAACTCGAACCGGTATTTATAGAACTGAACCATCCCGCCACCCATCTCGCAACAAGCGTACGGATAGTCTTCCGGCTGGTAGAAAGGCTCAAAATTATAGCTCTTGGGAATGTCGTTATTATGTTTATCGCGGAAAATATACTCTGGTGTTGCAGGATGCTCCTTAACCCCATCGAAGCGGTCCGTTTCATAGTAAATCCATGGCCAATATGCATATCCGCCCCACAACGGCAGCATATCCGGTACGGGTGTCGTAGCGCCGCCCCATCCTGTACATGTATAGATGGGCGTATCTATTCCTGCCTCTATCGCCATATCCCTCAGCCGCAGCATATGTTCATCGCCGTCACTGCCGCCATTAAGCCACATATTGTTAATGCCTGTTGTCAGGCCCCACTGTGCTGAGGAATGGTTATGCTCATTCTCGATTTGGGTGCCGATGATCGGACCTCCATCTTTATACAATAGTCCTTGCACCTGTAGGCCGATTTCTGTATACAACCTCCGCACATAGGCCAGATACCCTTCATCATTCGAGCGGACCTCAAACGGACGGCCGAACATCCATTCCGGCATGCCCCCGTTACGTACTTCTCCATGACAGAAGGGACCGATGCGAATCATGACATACAGATCATGCTGATGACATAACTGAATAAATTTGCGTAAATCTTTATTACCTTCCCATTCAAAGACACCTTGGTCTTCCTCATGCAGGTTCCAGAAAATATAGGTAGTGACAATGTTGACGCCACCCATTTTCATTTTAATTATCTCATCTTCCCAATACCGCTCATCATAACGGGAGAAATGGAATTCACCGCAAATGCCAAAAAACGGTTCACCGTTCTTCGCCATATAGTAGTTCGTAAAACTAATCCGTTCACCCGAAGGGTTCACGCCACTCAGCTTAATATGGCCTGAAAATATATTCTTCTTATCCTCACTTACAACGATCCGATAGTTCTTCATAAAGTTATCCCTCTCCCTAGTTCAGTTCCTATATTGTTGATTCCAGCGCCTAAGGACAGCTCTAAATGCCATGAAAAAGATGCTTGTGCAGGTATCATCTGTGCCGTCCCATTGCCGATTGCTATTTCCAGTGAATCATAATAACCGATACTTGGCTCAAGGGCGCAAGTGACCCGGTGGTCATTGAACATGCCTTCGTCCACCCAAATCCCTAAATAAGGAACCTTGTCTGCCGGAACGGATAGGATTAAGAAGTTCCCGCTTACTTCCTCATACAGCCCGGAGCAGCCTGCCGGAACTTTATCACGATAATATAACTTTCTGCCATCTCCGGTAACCACAGAAGGAATCAGCGATACCTCATTCCAGTCATACATTTCCCCGTTCTTCAGCGAATGGCCTTCAAACACACACAACATTTCCTCCATGGACTCCGGAAGAAGGATGCGGGTCGGTTCCGTAATCGCGAATTGCGGATGAGGCACCCATAAAAAGGGGAGCGGTCCATCGCTCAAATTGTCAGCGCGGTAATCCAGCCTTATCCGATCTTCTGCAGAAAATGAGATTTCTCTCGTAAACTGACAGGGAAGCTGTGGACTTCGAACCGAGCTGACCATTGAATGCTCTCCGATCTTGCAGTCCCATGGAAGTGACCACAGCTCACCATGATCATGAAGTGTGACGTTGATGTCAATTCCAGATGGGCAACTATTAATCGTCGGAAAACATTCATCCCAGCCACTCATATCCCAATCGGAGAAAGCGGTACCATATTCCGGCTGACGCATAGGACGATCACCGGAATCCAGCATCCATTCCTTACCAGTAGGCTTATAATTAATGGAAACAAGCTTACCGCCGATTTCAGGTACGGTTTCTAACCGGATGTGTTCACTTTCCATCACGATAGATTTGAAGCCTTTATAGGTTCCCATTCTGCAAGTGGCTATCAACATCATCGCTCCCTAGTATTATTATCTATACTTTACCTTGGTAGATGCCCTTCGCCAATTGACAAAACACTTATTTTGATGGACTATATTCTTTTACTTCTTCAGAGGAACACTCACATACACAGCAGTACCTTGTTTGGGAATGCTCTCGAATTTCAATCCGTATGACGCTCCGTAGGCAAGCTTTAATCTCTCATCGATGTTTCGGACGCCGTATCCTCCACCTTTTCGCTTTCTGCTCTCCCCTTTGAAGACGGCTTCCAGTTCTTCAGCATTCATACCGATACCATCGTCAGACAGCTTTATATTAAGATCATCCTGCTCTGACCAGGCTGTCACCCGGATAATTCCTTCTTCAGACTCTTTTTCCATAATGCCGTGCAGAATCGCATTTTCCACCAGTGGCTGCAGAATAATCTTCGGCATTTCGCATGCATACCATTCACGGGTTACCTCAAGCTCAAGTCTTATTCCGCCTCCGAAACGCATATTCTGTATGCTGGTATACGCCTCAATATGCTTAAGCTCGCTTTCTAAAGTAACGAATTCCTTGCCATTTGACAGACTAAGCTTATAAAATGTTGCCAGTTCATCTACAACACGCTGGATGTCACGTTCGCCTGCTTCAATAGCCATGACATTAATCAGATCCAGTGTATTATACAAAAAATGCGGATTGATCTGCGCCTGAAGGGCTTTTAATTCATTGCTCTTCACTTCATTCCCGAGCTTGTAGGTTTCGCCGATTAATTCAGTTATATTGTGAACCATAACATTGAAATTTTGCGCAAGCTCTCCAATCTCATCTCCCTTTACGGGAAGTGGTGTGATATTGAAATTACCATGTTTAATTTTCCGGGCATGTTGGATCAGAAGACGAATCCGCTTGGTTGCTGTACCTGCGGTAAAATAGGCAAGGGGAAGCATTAGGGGAATGACTATCATAAATATGGAAATAATACGGTTTCTGGCTTTTATGGTTGACTCGGTGATATCCGAATAAGGTACAATAATCGCTACCTTCAGATTCGAATTCGGGATGTCCTCAACTCCAAGAAGATGACGTTTGCCTTCAATAAGATAATCATCAGTGTAATAACCGTCTTGTTCTGAATGGTCACTAAAACTCTTCAAAAGATCCCTAACTAGCGTATCCGGGTAGTCAAAATAATCTGAGTTGCTCAGTAAATCTCCACGGTCATTAAATAGAAGTGAGGATGTCTTGGGCGTCAACACTGTATGATTCAACACCGTCTGCATCGCGCTTGATTCAATCCGGGCTTGAACAAACCCTTTAAATCTGCGGCTATTATTCGCATCCAGCACTTTACGTAATATCGCTATTTCTCCAGTACTAGCTTCCGGGTCCAGCATCTTGGTGGGAAGCCAATCAAAAACTTCATCTGATGAGGCAAAATCGCGGTACCAGACTGTTGACTTCACCTTGTTCAGTTGTAAGAAATCAGGACTTTCAGTCGCTCCCGCCAGTCCCTTTTCCATGTAGATTTGGATGCTGTTGATATCCTTATTGTATAGAAATTGATTGATGAGCTCATTCAGTACAACCGCATCATCATGCCACTTAATAATATCCTCATAAGGCTTTGAGTCAGTGGCAACCCCAGTCTGAACCAACGGGTTGAAGGCGAGAAAGTTCAGCACTTCTGTCATTGCCTCAGACTTGTAAGCAACATAAGATTTTGTTTCATTCAGCATCTTGCGTGAGGAATCTATCGCCCGTTCTTCATCTTCCTTCTGGGTAAGAGTGATATGAATAATCAGCAGTAATATGAAAGGAATGGAAATGACGAGAAGGTAAGTAGCAAACAGCTTATAGCGGATGCTTAGATTGGATAATCTTAAGAGCCAAATCTTCATCGCAGGATTCGCTCACGATACTCGCTGGGTGTACAACCGACATATCTTTTGAAAAAAGTAGTAAAGTACCCTGCATCCGTAAATCCTAGCTGCACCGTGATCTCAAATAATTTCATACTCATATCTCCCAGCATTTCTTTAGCTTTATTTATTCTGACTTCAGTAATATACTCTTTAATGGTTTGGCCCTGCTGTTTTTTGAAATATGCGCATAAATACGTTTCGCTAAATTGAACATGATCAGCAATTGCCTTGATCGTAAACCCGCTCGTATGGAAATTAGCATGAATATACCGGATAATCATCTGCATTTTCCGGATGTTGGCAGTTTTCCCCTCTCCTTGTCCGGCAGTAAACAATTCATTAATCGTGTTCATTACAAACTGCTCAAGTGCATTCAAACTAGGAATACCGTCGATTTCCTTCCACACATAACGCCTTTCCGTATCCTCCGTCTGCTCCATCAGATTCAGTTGAACGGCAGTCTCTGTAATCGCTAGCATAAATTGAAAATAGGTATCTTTCAGCCGTAGAATATCTAGATCCATACAGTCGCGCGCATACCGGGTCCACTCCTTCAGTGTATCTTTTGCAGCATCAATCTCTCCTTTGCGCAAATGGTTGCGGATGCGGCGTACCTTGTCCCAATTGGTATCAATAGACTCCGAAGGCCCGATAGATTCACAAAAAATAATGTTCTGATCATGATAATACTGAATGGCACTGATTCTTACGGCATTGTTGTAAGCTTCCGGTATTTCCATGAGTGTACCAGCGCTGGAGCCAATACCGAGTCTTAGCTCAATAGCATCGCCTACGATTTGACATAGTTCAGTGAATAGTTCTTCAATCGTTCCACGCCCATCCCGGTAAGCTTTGCCGAAAAGCCCAGGAAGAATCAGCACCAATTGATTCTGCCCATTAAAACCCGCTATTACTTGCAGGGAGAGAAAGTGTTGGCTCTGGTTAATCAGATCCAGAATGATATTCTGTTGTAATGAGAAATCACCGGGATGAGACAATCCTTTCCAATAGAGATTGGCTGTGGCAACTGTGTACGGCCCCTTCATCGGCAGGAGAAATGTCTCCTGATTGTGGATGGCGGGGCCGACATGCGGCGAAGCCGGATTAGAAATCAGCTTGCGGACCATCTCCTGCCGCAGATAGGGAAGGCTGCGATCAATATCCTTTTGAACCTGCAGCTCCACATTGTACTTCTTTTCCTCTTCTTGACAGAGCACGACAGCAGCTTTAACCGCAGAACGCACTTCTAATGGATTTACGGGCTTCTCAATATAGGTCAATGCCCTTAGATGTATAGCCGATTTCAAATACTCTTTATCCGAATAACCACTTAGGAAGATAATTTTACCTTGCGGTGCAATCAAGCGGTATTGGTGGGCAAACTCTATGCCATCCATTTTTGGCATCCGCACATCACAAAGAATAATTTCGGGCTTCCAGTCTTGTATATAATCAAGTGCTTTTAATCCGTTATGAGCTGTCCTCACTTCATCTATTCCGATGCTCTCCCAATCGATATGACTCCGCAGTAAATCTCTTGTTCGTGTCTCGTCATCAACAATTAGTAGTCTCAAGTGGTGTTCCCCCTTAACGGTTCATGAAGTGAAGATGTGTCTCTCCTTACCCTTTAACTGCACCGATCGTGATGCCTGACACGAAATACTTCTGCACAAACGGAAATGCCAGAATAATTGGTCCTGTAGCTATGACAGTCATCGCCAGCTTGAAGGTTTCCTTAGGCGAATCGACGTTCGATACATGCTCTGACATGGACGAAGACAGATTAATAGAGGATAACATTTTATAGAGCAGATACTGAAGCGGAACCATATCATTGTTGTTCGTGAACATCATTGCCGTCCACCAATCATTCCAATAAGCGAGAACCATGAATACACCTATGGAAGCAAGTGCAGGCTTGGACAGTGGCAGAACCATTTGAAGATATATCCGCAAATAGCCGGCTCCATCTATTTTTGCTGATTCGATAAGGGGTTCGGGCACTGAACCTTGGATAAAACTCCGTAGAATCAAAATATACATCACATTAAACATGGGGACCAGAATCAGCACCAGATAAGTATCCGATAAATGCATATTGCGGGAGATCCAGATGTAATAGGGTGCCAGTCCTCCGCTGAACAACGTTGTGAAGAACAAGAAAAAAGCAAGTACATTGCGGTATCTGATCTCTTTGCGGCTAATGACAAAGGCCGACATTGAAGAGATAAATAAGGAAAGCGTCGTCCCGATAACAGTGATAATGATCGAGACCTTATAAGCGGACAAAACATCTTCCGGGTAACGGAAAATAAATTTAAAGGCATCCATTGAAAAATCACGCGGCCAGAACCAGTAACCATCCTTGATTACCGAACTCTCTGTAGAGAGCGATCCGGAGATTAAGACGATAAAAGGCAATACACAGACAATAGCGATGATTAACACTATGGCATAGGAAATAAATGTGAACCACGGCGTTGAATTCAGTTTACGGTTACTTGTGGCAGTAGTCATTGATTACACCTCTTCTGAAATAGATAGGTTAAAACAGCGCTTGATCCTTGTCATACCGTCTTACAAGCCAGTTTGCTGTAAGGATAATGATTAGTGTAAGAACGGACTGGTACACACCAACGGAGGAAGCCATTCCGAAATCCGCAGTGCCCATCAGAGAGCGGAAAGCCAAGGTATCAATAATATCGGTCGCGTCCATGAGTCTTCCATTGTTGCCGATAAGCTGATAGAACATATCGAATTCACCGCGCATAATCCGGCCTAGCCCCAGCAGAATTAGAATGATCATGGTCGGTTTCAGAAGAGGCAGCGTGATCTTAGTGATCTTTTGGAATCGGGTGGCTCCATCAATCGTAGCCGCTTCATATATTTCCTGATCAATACCCACTATGGCCGCCAGATAGAGAACACTGCCGTAACCAACCCATTTCCAGACATAGAGGAATGGAAGAAGGAAGTACCAGTAGCTGGTTTCCGAATAAATATCTAACGCTGCAATATTGAAATATTCCAGCATTTTATTGACAATCCCGTATTCATAATTCAGAAAGTTATATACGAAGGCCGAAACAGTAACCCACGAGATAAAATAAGGCAGAAACATTAACGTTTGGGAGAGTTTCTTAAACCACTTTTTCTGAATTTCAGATAAAAAAATGGCTGCCGCTAATGAAAAGCATGTATATGCAGCCAGGAAGATCACGTTATATACAACGGTATTGCGTGTAACGAGCCAGGCTTTACCGGATGAGAAGAAATATTCAAAGTTCTCAAACCCCACCCACGGGCTGGAGAACAATCCACCCTTTAACGTATAGGATTGAAAGGCCATCACAATTCCGCCCATCGGAATGTAAGAGAAGATAATGTAGTAAATTACAATGGGCACAAACATTAAATAGAGTACGCGGTTCTGCTTTAAATCTAAAAACAGATTTCCTTTATTTGATTTTTTCCTTTGTTTCAGCCCGGCTGGAACATCAGTTCTGATCTGCATTTCTCTCCATCACCTTTCGGGTATGCTTTAATGAAAAGCCGCCCCATGGGAGCGGCCGTTTGAAGAAATTTTATTGTTTGTTTTTCAAAAACTCCGCCGCCTGAGCTTCAACTTCTGCTTTTACTTTATCAACTCCGGCTGAATTCATTTTGGATACTAGAGTGTCAAAAGCTTTGTCTACATCTTTGACACCGCCGATTACAATCGGTTGAAAGTATTGTGAAGATACGGTCTTGAGGTTTGCCATTTCGGATTTAACCTTCTCTGAATTAAACGTAAACCCCAGATAAGTTGGTGCAGCAAGATAATCTTTAACCTTGCTTTGAAGCTCAATATATGATTCTGGCCAGTCCACACTTGGTTTGCCAAAATCCTTATCTACAAACCAGAAACCTGATGCATCCGGCGGATAGGTATTGTTCTCTGTAGTGACTCCTTCAGGAAGTCCCAACTTACCATCATCCGTAGTGATATAGTTCTTCCCTTCAACACCGTAATACGCCAGTTTAACGTAAGACTCATCTTCCATTAACAGATCAAGTGCCTGCAGCGTACGTTCCGGATTAGCGGAATTGGCAGCAATAGCGACACCGTTGTTCAACCAGCTATTCGATGGCGATTTACCTGTAGGACTGAGAAAAGGCATAATGTAAGTTTCTACGCCTTTACTCTTAGCAGTGGATACCACAGACTGGATATCCAGCGAGTTTCCTAAGGCTACTCCTGCTTTGCCCTCATTAAAGTTGTTCAGCGATTTCACTTTATTAGCAAACGGATTTTTGTTCACATAGCCTGCATCATACCACTGTTTCATGACTCCGGCGGCATATTTAAAAGAGCTAAGTACCGGCTCATCCGTAATGCTCAAAATTTTACCTGTAGGGTCTTCTATATCGCTGTAAGTCCCCACTGTGCTTGGATCAGCGGAATCAAGAGGCGCAGCTGCGTAGGCAAATTTCTCTGTGGCAAGCGCACTAAATGGCTTAGTAAGATCATATTGTGAATCCAGATTCAGTGGAATCATGTCAGGATAATTCTTTTTAATTTCAGCAAAATAGGGACCCAGTTCGGATAATTTGGTTGGATTCTCAAGTCCGGCGCTATCCAAGATATCTTTTCGAAGTACAGCCACGGCTACCTTCCGGTCTGGGGTGGTCGTTGGAATCATGTACTGCTTCCCGTTAACATAAGCAGCGGTGTATGCTGCAGGATCTTGCTTGGCGAAGTATTTAGGCATGTAAGTCTGGAGCATGTTCTCATCTAGCGGCAAGAACGATTCCTTATTAGCTTCTGAGATATAAAAGTTCCAATCGGCCGCAAAGATGAAATCGACATCCTGGCCGGAAGCCAGCACTAACGGATATTTGGAAGCCACATCTCCCCAGCCAATATAGTTGATTTCAAGGGTGGCATTAATGTCTTTCTTAAGCTTTTCATTAATTGCTGCCAGTACATCAGGCAAACCCTTCGGAGCCTCACCTAGCAGATATCCGGTTATCTTAACCTCTTTGGAGTTGTCTGGTTTATCTGCATTTGTTGCTGCCGCTGCCGATGAATTTGTTGTTGACGGGTCTGACGTTTCACTCGCCGAGTTGTTCGTGTTATTGTTGCCACCACATCCGGAAAGTGTAAGCGTCAACAATAAAGCGATTACAAGAGTAGAGACTGTATTTTTCTTTAACCTTTTCACTTGAAACCCTCCCTTTATATTCTAATTGCTCCTTACAATTTAATCTTAGTGATTTCTGTACTGGGAAGGTACCCGTCAAAGTTACGATCGACTTAGAATTCCTAACATGTGCAGAAAAATCAGCATCCTAACAAAATATCCGGCAGATCTTCAGCGATCGCCGGGTATTTCAATTGTGTTTATTTATGCAATTTCAGTTCAAGTGCGCTGAAGCCAGTCGGACGATAGATGGTAAGCATCTGCTTCCGCACAGGATTTACTGGTACAGAGATGCGCATTGTAAGGATATCTCCCGGCTGCATCTCAGGAATCACCAGTCTGGCTACTTCTGTATCAGCCGAAGACACAATGAGGTAATAGTCTTGTACAGCATAGCTGGGAATATCATTCCGGCATTTCAGGGTCAACTTGAGCTCACCTTCGTCCCATACGGGTTCTTCTTCCAGCAAGAGCGGTGAAGAAATCTCACGCAACGCCGCAAACGACGGCTTCACCCGGTTATGAATATCTACAGAACCATGAACCCGCTGCTTCAGCTTACCTTCACCGTCTTCTCCCATTTGAGTCCGGTAATCATTCAAACTGAAAAAGATTAAAGCCGCAAACTGAGGATACTGGCGGTAGATATCTGTTTTTTGCAAAAGTATCCCGATTCGTCTAGCGTCCCCGCCTTCATAAACCGGCTCACAAAGTCCATATTCAGCCACCACAATGGGCTTGTCGGGATAATCGGCAATAATCTGCTGGATTACCTCATGCTCATCCAAATCGCCATGCCAGGTCCCGATGTAATCGTTCCACATTAACAGATCCCCGGCACCCGTGGCATCGCTGCCCGGCTGAAAGTGAATACTGTTGCTTACATAGTTGATAAGCCTGCTTGGGTCCAGCTGCAGAAGCTCCTCCTTGAGCTGTTCCATGTAAGTCCGGGTGATCTCCGATTGGCCATCCAGCTCATTGCCCATTCCCCAGGCAAAAATACACGGATGATGAGCATGACCACCAATCATCTCTTTGGCTTGAGCCAAGGCCAACATGAATGAATCCTTCCCCGGCTCTGCCGGCTGCTGCCAATGCGGAATCTCCTCTTGTACCAGGAGACCGTTGCGGTCACACCAGTCTAACAGCTCATTTCCCTGCTGCCAGTGGAAACGTGTGATGACACAGTTGGCTTCCTTCAATCTCTCCAGCATCGCAACAAGGTCTTCCTGCTTCTCGGCCATTCCAGTCTCCGGACTCGAGCCGGGCATCCACTCCACACCCATCAGACGGACCGGTTCACGGTTCAGCCACAGCTCATGTCCCTTCACGACAATCTCCCGGAAGCCAAATGAGCGGACTACCCGGTCATGAATCTGATCCCCTGTACGCAGCACAACTTCAAGCTGGTATAAATGCGGATGGTCGAAGTGCCATAAATCGACCTCCGGCAGCAGAATATCTGCAATACTCCAGGACAAGGTCCCGCCTGTGATTTCTTCGGTCCTCTGCCACATCCGGATTTCATTGCGATAGACGGCAACGTCAGCACTGAGCTCACCGGCCGGCGGTACGCAAAGCTTGATAGCAGCAGACAGCTTACCTCCTGCTTGGCTGCCATTATCAGTGAAGCAAACCTCAGGTTCGATCCAGATGTGCTGAATGGCCATGAAGCCGGTTACGACAAGTGTTACCGGCCGGATCAGACCACCATCATCTGCCCAGTCAAAGCTGTTGCCTTGGGGCAACGCCACATCACTATTACTGTTGTCCACTCTGATTACAAGACGGTTCTCGCCGGCCATGTGAATATGCGGAGTAAGGTCGACTTCAAACGGCGTATAGCCGGAGTTGTAGTGGCTGCCTGCCTTTACCCCATTCACCCAAATATCAGAATCGCGGTAGACTCCTTCAAAGGAAAGCCGTATCCGGCAATCCTTCCACTCGTCTGGGATTGTTAGCGTTTGTTCATACCAGCCCGCCCCGCGGTATTCCTCAAGACCCTCCTGTACATTCCAGGTATGCGGAACAGATACCGGGGCCGGAGAAGGCAAGCCTGAAGCCTGCCATCCTTCCAGTTCACCTTGGTTAAGAAGATCGGGCTGGAAATTCCAGTCCGCCTCCAGTCTTGTCGTGTAACGTCCTTCATTGATCAAGATATCCGCAACCTTCCTTCTGTGTATTGTAACTCTAGCTGATCAGATGAGTTTTGCACCGCATAAACAGTGATGAACCATAGCCCCTTGATGATTAGGTTCCATGTCCAGAGCTGTATCGAATTCGTTACCAGCTTCTTCGTCACGACCAAGTCCCAAAAGTCCAAGACCTCTCATGTACCTGCAATGGATTTCATTTCGCCGGTTCAGGTCATCTTCAAACACCAGGAAGTCCGGTAGAGATACGGCGAAATAATCGATCTTGATGTCGTCAAAAATATGCTTTTCTGCATAATCAATCAGTTTATTGAAGCGGCGTCTGGCTTCCTTCTCGTTATGGAGCTTCAACCAGGCCAGTCCTTGATAGAAGATCATTTCCGGCGGCTGGTCATTGTAGAACATCGCGCTTGTAGGCTCAGCCAGCCCATGTGAAGCTATAGTGTAACTCTCGATGGCTTCTTGTTCCCGCTGAAGACCTTCGTAGGCCATGCCGAGATAATAATAGATATTATTCTCCTGGGCTCCTTCCAGCTTACCTTCACCGAGATTCAGCGGATAGACGAGTGCCTGCTGTAAATGCTGGACAGCTGTTTCATACTGACTGCTCAGTAGCGCTTTCTTGCCAAGCTCGGTACATGCAAATTTGTATTGTCCGGTTACTTTTCCTTCCCCACCTTCCCAAGGATGGAAATTGCGCAGAGACAAGGCAGCGATAGCCTCTTGATAACGTCCAAGATTGTTCAGCAAGGTGACATATTCAATATAAAAATCGTCCCTTTTCACAATTAACTCCCGGTGTTCTTCAAGGATATGAAGGCGTTCCTCCGCAGACCAAGCCAGCTTCTTGCGCAGTTGATCCAGTTCAAACAGAATACGCACATCCTTCGGTGCACATACAAAGGCCTTCTCCAGCGAGGCTAATGCCGCTTGCGGATTATTCTGCTTGTTGAAATAAGCCAGACCCAGATTGCGATGTACTGTCGGATAATCATCCCGCAGTTCGCGAGATCGCTCCCAGCTTGCCATCGCCTCCTCAGGCCGTTTCTTGTCATAATAGAAATTCCCGAGATAATAATGGGCCTTGTCGTCTTCCGGATTGGCTCCGGCTGCGCTTTCCAACAGCTCAAGTTCAAACAGGGTGTTCGGGAAACAATAGGTTGGATTAGCTGATTGTCCCTTGCTGCGAGCATCCTGAGCTTGTTCATGTTGTCCTGTATGCTGATATAATTCACCAAGTGCATAATACAGCATCGGATAGACAGTGTCCTTCTCCTTCTGACTTATTGCCTTTTCCCCTAAGGCAATGGCTTCTTCAAAGAGACCACAGTTCATATAATCTGCAATGACATTGAGATAGTTATGTGCGTCATTTCTCATCAGTTGCTGTAGTTCAGCCAGAATGCTCTCTGCAGCAGTGTTATCTCCCAAAGCTGCATGAGCAAGCGACAGTTCATGATAAGCTCCGAAATCCGCGGCATCTAATTCAATAGTTTCAAGCGCGTAGTTCTTTGCTTGATCGATCCATCCCAGCTTTCGCAGCATAGCAGCCTTCAGATTACGGGCCTTGTAATTTCGTGAATTGCGGATCAGGGAGCGCTCTACCTGCTCCAGTGCCTCGGCATACTGGCCTTTCAGGCTGGAGATTTGAGCAAGTGAGAAGTACCCCGCATCCTGCCACGCCGCAGACCATACCGATTTATGAAAAGCAGTAAATGCCTCATCAATCCGCTTCTGTCCGCGGAGCGCTAGTCCTAACTGATAGTATGCCTCACTGTCATACGGGTTCGTGTTGCGCCAGGTCAGACGTTCGATCGCTTTGCGGAAATACTTCTCGCTGTCTGTATATAGCCCGCGGCGAAGCAGCAAAGTTCCATAAGCTACATTCAGCCGGATATCGCCACTGTCCCGCTTCAATCCCTCCAAATAGTAGGCTTCAGGCTCAAACGTAGCATGCCGGTATTGCTCCAGATGCAAGCCCGCCAGATACAGTTCCTCCGCTGAACGCAGTTCTTCGGGGGCTGCCAGTGGTTTGGCGGCATCAGGGACCCGCTCAATATCCGGCCGTTTCGGTTGATATGAGATCAACAACCTGCCCTCGGCATTACGAACAGACAGTTTCAAATCATGCTCCTGCTCTCCGCTGCCAAGCGTTACAACCGTTTCGAACACATCTACAGGGGATAACTTCACTGTTTCCTGCAGATACCGGCTTGCTGATCCGCTTAATTCCACGACCGCCTGTTCAAGTAACGAGGTCGCATATACCTTGATTACTGCCTGCCCGGTGTCAGCATCAACTTCCAGATTAACGGCTACTTCAATCGAAGCATTTTTTACGACGCCGATGCTTTTGTAAGGCATGAAATATTGAGTGAAGGTCTTCTCCTCATAAGGCTGCAGCCAAGTGAAGTCAGGCTGATTATCTGTATACACTCCGGTCATAAGTTCGATGTATGGACCATCNTTCTCCTCATAAGGCTGCAGCCAAGTGAAGTCAGGCTGATTATCTGTATACACTCCGGTCATAAGTTCGATGTATGGACCATCTTCATCTGTCAATTGACGGTCCCATGCCTGGCCGAACTCTCCGTTCCCCCAGGTCCACTGTTTCTTCCCTGGTGAGATATGATGATTCGCCACATGGAGCAGCCCCGCTCCGACCCCGTGATCATAGCCGCCAACGAAATTATAATCGGATTTGTAAGCCATATACGAAGTCGGAACCGGAATGTTCTTATAACGGGAAATATCCACGCCTTCCGAATAATCCTGTTTGTAATAGGTTCCGGTAGCTATCGGGAAACGCGAGACATCTCTTTTGCCATGATCAAATACTGCCGTAACATCTGGTGGAAATACGGATTGCGTATGATCATTCACAGCTACGGCCGGATTAGCCCACCACAGGAAGGTCTGCGGCTCAGGTGTCCGGTTGTATAATTGAGCGTTGATCTCCAAGTAAGCCTTGCCCGGATAGAGCTTAAATGTAGCAGTTACCTTCGTGCCATACATCCGATCAATTTCGCTCACCCACACTGTAGCGCTTCCATTGTCTGTTGCTTCGAATTTGTATTCGACCGGACCGAACGTATTCGGCCGGTGATGCTGCGGCCAGTTAAATTCAATGCCTCCCGATATCCATGGGCCTGCAAGGCCAACCAGTGCAGGTTTAATTACACGGTTATAATAGACGAAATCATAATTGTTCGTCTTGTCGAGCGCACGATAGATTCTTCCGCCAATTTCAGGCATGATCTCGATACGGACATATTCATTCTCCAGAATCACCAACTTGTAATTCTTATCATGCTTCACATCCGAGATGCTCTCGATCACCGGATGCGGATACACACGGCCTGAACTTCCCTGATAGACTCTTTTCTCCAGAAACATAGGATTGGGGTCAGCTTCACCTGCCTCATATGTAGGAATCAACACGTTCGTCTCCCATACCTGTACTTCGCCAGATCCTGTTGGAGCCGTCTCCAGTGTATGATCCATAGCTTCATGCTTCATGTTTGAACTGCCTCCCTAATCTTGATAGTTATACTGTATCTTCTGGCAAGGAAGGTTCCAATTGACGAAATGCGGGAAGTGATGGATTATATTCTTATTCTGATGATTAATTACGGGGGGTACTGGAATGACTAATGACAACATTCGCAAGCCTGAAGGGTTTGTCGAGGAGAAATTATATGTACTCCCGGAATACTGGATGAAAGAACTCGAACAGGAGGAACTGACTTCCTCCTTATTTATTACGGACATTGGATACTTCCCTAATGCCGAGTATCATTTCAGGGAACGGCTGGAAGGCAGTCCGTCGCATATATTCATCTTTTGCGAAGCAGGAGAGGGCTGGATTGAGTTGAATTATGGAGAACGAATGAACCTGCAGCAAGGTGACATGATGATCATCCCTCCTGACACCGCTCACCGCTACGGGGCAATGCAGGAGAGACCATGGAGTATCTATTGGTTTCATTTTAAAGGCAGCCATGCGAATAGATTGGTGAAGCTGTTTGGTTTGTCTAGTGCACCGCTCTCCTTATCACCAAGTGGTAAGGCTCGTCTAATTGAATGGTTCATTCCGACCTTTGAAATATTGGCCGAGCGGACCTATGCCCTGACCACCCATGTACATGTGGCCCAGACTGCAAGGCAGCTGCTCTCCGGAATCGGATTAAATACGGGGAAGTCGGCACAGGAGAAGAAGCGCGAAACTTATTTGGAGCAGGCGATCCAGTATATGAACGGGCGTATGAGCAGCTCCATTTCTCTCGCGGACCTGGCTAATCATGTCGGGGTATCCAAACAGCATCTAATCTATTTGTTTAATTCCGAGACTGGCGTCTCCCCGATCGAGTATTTTTTACGGCTCAAAATTCAGCGGGCAGGCCATCTTCTGGATCTTACCGAGCTTAGCATTAAAGAAGTCAGCTCTGCAGTGGGTATTAATGATCCCTATTATTTCTCCCGGCTCTTCAAGAAGATTTCGGGCTTCTCTCCCTCCAGTTACCGAAAAATCCCGAAAGGCTAAACTCCAGTCAGAACAAGTCTTCGGCCAGGTACCCGTCGAATCTGGAAGCCATCAAAGACGCTGGACCCTAGAATCAAGGAAATTCTCGACCTGCTGGCTAAGCACTATGCAGAAGATCATCTTATTGAAGATTCAGTTCACCTGATTATTTCACGAGGCAATGCGCAAGCTTCTATGGTGTCACTCCTTCCAAATTCCGAAGTCTGCATGCGCAGTGATATAACGAGAATAAGAAAAAGCCTGCAATCACAAGTTAGTGATCGTCAGGCTTGTTTATTTTGTGATATGACCTGAATGGGCTTCAGGCTTTGTCCACCACTCAACATCTTACATGCTTGCGTTTGAAACCGAGCCTTCCTTTGTCAACTGCCTTTTGAATGTTTTCGTAAGCGTGAATAAATTTGCTCTTGGCCTTATCCTGATTGACTTCTACCGGACCTATAACCCTCGCTGCCTCACACGCCTTATCATGAAGAGGCAAATAGGATACCGCCACGGTGTACAAAAAGTTGTTCATCGCGTATTTGGTGCGATCTGGAGATTCATGAATCGTATGGGTCACGACCTCAAGCATACCGGCAATTTTGCATTCGGAAAATTCATCGTCCGGCCGGTTGCCCAGCAGCCAGCAATAACAGCTCCAGCCCGCTGACATTCGCAGCTCTTCACCGCTTGCGATCCATTTATCGGCAACTTCTTGAGCAATATCTGATTCGGCTAACGTTACTGCAACTACAAAATCAGACAGCATATAAAAATAGGCTCCATCCATCCACCTGTCATAATCAGCTTCCGTCATGGCATTAGGATTGGCAATGATGCCGGCAAAATACATAGCATCGTAATTCCCTGTGGCATACAGTTCCTCAGCCAGAGGCTGATTGATTTTGATTTTCTTGAAGAGAGGCTTCATTGCACCAGTGGCCACGCCAAAAAGCGGTTCCTGCGCGCCATTCGAGCTGTATATTTTCTTGGTCCGTTCCTTGCCAAGTGCTTCAAGCTCCTGCATAACCATCTCTGCATTCATTATGTTCACCACCCCATTAGCTTTTTAATGTGGGCCGCCAGTTTTTCCGCCGCTTTGCTGTGAGTGATCCGGGAAGGGTGAAAATCGGCTGCGTATCCGTCTTCTTCCAGCTGAACTTCAAACCTCATGGAGGTAATATTGCTGTCGCCTGTTTCCCGTGTATAGTGTTCTACTGCTTGTTCAACAAAAGGAAACAGCCTGTCCCCCATGATCCCCAGAGTACACAGAATTGGAGCATGAGGATTGCACAGTCTGACCTTTTTAA
This sequence comes from Paenibacillus diazotrophicus, assembly GCF_042610465.1. Classification (NCBI taxonomy): domain Bacteria; kingdom Bacillati; phylum Bacillota; class Bacilli; order Caryophanales; family Paenibacillaceae; genus Paenibacillus; species Paenibacillus diazotrophicus. The sequence goes on along the minus strand of NZ_JBGJZN010000002.1, from coordinate 638,746 downwards.
GAAATTCCACATATTCTTCAGCATATTCTATTTGCTTGCCCGTATCCTCTTTGGTGTAAGAATCATCGTTCGTACCCAGATTAATGACTATCAGATCTGGCACAAACTTTTTGAAATCCCAAGGCAGGTCTTGGGGCAATAACCGGTCGTCGAATTTCCCCTCAGACTTGCCCACCTTTTCATAATAATCAGGGAGAAGGTGCGTGGTAAGCTTCTCGTCATTATCCGTATAGCCTGTAATGATGCCGTATCCGCTGTACGAGACCATGCTGTAATCAGCCTCAAGCCGCTGCGCGGTCAGGTACGCATAGGCTTTTGTAACATCTTCTGTAGCTGTGGAAAAAGAATGCAGTGCTTCCTCATCATCAACGCCATAGCCGCATGTAATGGAATCACCGATGAATTCGATTGTATGAAGTTGGGGAGGAGTGGGCTTAATTCCATCTGCAGCATCGACAGTGATCTCTTGAATTCCTACCGTGGACATCGCAGCCTCTGATAGTTTGGTGATCCTTATGGTAACCTCCTGCTCCTTATCGCTCTCAAATACTGTATACGATTTCAGCGGCTTATCTACTTGATCGTCTATCACTCTTCTTCCGTTTACGCTGATACCGATTCGGGCCAAATTATTATCGGTTGAGGCGATAGCATCGCCTTTTAAGGTGATCTCCGCTTTGGTGCCATGGAATGAAAATTCCACACCGCCGCCTGAGAGTGCCAGCCACAGTACATCGTTGTAATAGTGAGTCCGACCGATTATTTTCACATGTGTTTCGGTCGCTTTAAAGCATTGAGTTGTTAGGGGCATTATGAACCTTCCTTCGCAGCTAATATATTAGTAAGAGTAACAAAGGTACTCCCTATTTTCAATAAGACTCACCGCCAGGACTACCGCGCGGAATCAAAAAAAACTCCTTAGTCCGGATGCTATCGCTGAACGGCTTCGCTATTCCAGAGGGAGTTAATTCGATGAAGGCCTTCGGCATTTGACCGGGCGCGGCCCGTTAGTTACCGGAGGCTGGTTCTTCGGCAAACCGCAATATTGTGCTATCCCCTTCGCAAGATTACTGTAGATATTGCTAATCTCCTTGATTATGATGAAGATAACAAGAGCAATATTACATCAGTAAAGGAGCTTCTAATGAATCATAAACTTACAGCATCTACTCCTCCCCTTGGCTGGAACAGCTGGGACTGCTACGGAGCAGCCGTGACAGAAGAGGAAATCCGGGGCAATGCACAGTATATGGCGGAGCATCTTAAAGCCTTCGGCTGGACTTACATTACCGTCGATATCCAATGGTACGAACCCTATGCAAATTCCTCCCAATACCGGCCGTTCGTCCCGCTCGTGATGGATGACTATTCCCGGCTGATGCCTGCCGAGAACCGGTTCCCTTCCGCAGCGGACGGCCAAGGCTTCAAACCGTTAGCCGATTATGTCCATAGTCTTGGACTTCAATTCGGCATCCATATCATGCGCGGAATTCCGCGGCAGGCTGCTCACGCTGCCACCCCGATCTTAGGCACAACTGCGACCGCACGCGACATTGCGCATACGAACTCTATCTGCCCGTGGAATACAGATATGTATGGTGTGGACGCCTCTAAAGAAGGAGCCCAGGCGTATTACAATTCCCTCTTTGAACTGTATGCAGAGTGGGGTGTTGACCTGGTTAAGGTGGACGACATCGCTGCTTCCAGGCTGTACGACACCCATCAGGCGGAGATCAGCCTGATCTCCAAAGCAATCGAGCAATGCGGCCGGCCCATGGTGCTGAGCCTCTCCCCTGGACCCGCTCCGGTGGAATACGCGTCTTTCTTCACCGAGCACGCCAACATGTGGCGGGTCACGGACGATTTCTGGGATCTATGGCCGCTTCTGCTGGATATGTTCGACCGCTGCCGGAAATGGCAAGGTGTACCCCAGGCCGGCTGCTGGCCGGATTGTGACATGCTGCCGCTTGGGCACATAGGCATCCGCTCTGTGGATGGGGGCGGGGAGGACCGCTGGACCCGGTTCACGCGTGACGAGCAGTTGACGATGATGTCACTCTGGAGCATCTTCCGTTCTCCGCTCATCTTTGGCGGCGAACTGCGGGACAATGATGACTGGACACTATCGCTGCTTACCAACCGTGAGATTCTGCGTATGCACCGCGAGAGCCACGGGGCCAAAGAAGCGCTCTGCAAAGAGGATCATATCGTCTGGACAGCCGAACACACCGATGGTACCCGCTACGCTGCCGTATTCAACATCGGTGAGAACACGCTGCAGTTGGAACTGGCCCTTGAACAGATCGGCCTGAGCGGTGCATCTGCCGGCGCCGAGCTGTGGAGCGGAATGCCCGCCGAACTCGCCGCGGGTGTGCTGCGGACCACTGTGCCGCCGCACGGGGTGCGGCTTTATAGCTTCATGTATAGCGAATGATATGGAACAAGCAAATTCCCGTACCGGATTTCATCGGCACGGGAATTTGCTTGTTCGTAGCTCTCGATGAAGATCGAGTCTTCCATATCCTACTACCATTCTGCTGCTTTCTTCCTAGAAGATTTGAACAGGTGTTCCGGAAACTTTGTATATTTCCTGGATGAGTTCTGTGGTGATAGCCGCCGATTCGGCATCTATAAACGGTTTCTCACCGATCTTACATGCATTAAAGAAATCGGCGCATAACTTTGCAAACAGCTGGTCATTATCCGCCTCAGATCTCATCATATTCTCTCGGCCAGGCAGCGTGCATTCTAGAATTCCCGTGAAATCTGCTGTAATTGATCCATGGGTTCCGGAGATCTCAATGGTTTCACGGCTCATTCCTTTGCAGGCGGTGGAGGCTTGAATCATCCCTACTGCCCCGTTTGCATATCTTACGGTTGCATAGCCATGGTCTTCTGTCTCAATGGAATGCCGGAGCCGGAACATCTTCGCATCCAGCACTTTGGTATAGCCACCACACAACCACTGTACTAGATCAATCAGGTGGGCCCCTTGCTGTATGAAGGGACCCCCTCCATCCTCGTCATAAGTTCCATGCCAGGAGTCGTAGTATTTATTACTGCGATAATGTTTAATAGAAGCGTCCACACACAGGATGCGGCCCATCTCTCCAGAATCCATGATCTGTTTGATAAGTTGCCAGTGATAGGAGTACCTCCGCATATAAGATACCGTCAGTACCACACCACTTGCCTTGCAAGCCTCTATCATCTCCTGCTGGCGGTGAGGCTGGATGTGCAGGGGCTTCTCACATAAGCAGTGTAGCCCACATTCAGCAGCTGCAAGAACATTATCATAATGTGCCCTATTAGGCGTACAGATCATTGCGGCGGTTGCCCCGCAACGGGCAGCGGTATCCGCTATGGAGGTGCCATATATCTTAATGTCATGCTGATCCGCAAATGCGGCTGCCCGTATCAGGTTCCTTCCCACAACGCCTGCAAGCGTTATTTCTGGCAAGCTACGGAGAACTTCGATATACGTCTGACTGATTATGCCGTGACCTATCAGCAGAATCCTGTGCTCCATCAGTTCCGAAGCTTTCCGAAATAATGCTGAACAGTCTTGTATGCCAGCTTCGGACGGCGATAACGGTCTACAATTCCTTTACTGTTCTGGGTACCTGCACGTGTAATTAGCCAATCCGTACCCTCGGTTACCCGGCAATCAGAGAACTGCCAGATCAGCATTCCGGATAAATATGGCTTGCCCACATAAGCCGCGAGATTCTGTTCAATGATCAATGCCTGGCGTTCCTCGGTGCCTCTAACTTCAAGAGGATCACGCAGCCCATAATAGCCGTCAGCCCCGAACTCACTCATAATCATCGGCTTGCCAAGGCCTCCATTCTGATCCGCCCACTTTCTTGCTTCATCACAAAGAGCACCCGGGTCTTCGTCTGTATACCATCCGGGATACAAATTGAACGATACGATATCTGCAAGATCAAAGCACAGCTCGCGCTCACGCTGATGCGACGCAAAGGTTAATGGACGGCTTGAGTCCAAAGAACGTATCTGTTCAAGCTGCCGTTGATAATGTACCCGCCCTTCTTCCAAATCGCTGGCACATTCATTTAGAACCGCCCAAATGATAATCGAAGGATGATTAAAGTGCTGCTCTACCATCTCTCGGTTTACCTGCTCACACTGGTGAATGAAATTCGGATTTCTCATCTGCTCTATGCTGAGCCCGCGGGCATGATTCTCCTCCCAGACCAGCAAGCCAAATTCGTCACACAAATCCAGAAACCTTTCATCATTCGGGTAATGGCTTGTTCTTACCGTATTGGCGTTCATGTCTCTAATTAACTCCAAATCTCGGATCATTAATGACACAGGAAGTGCTGCTCCAGCCATAGGATGATCTTCATGCCGGTTGAAGCCGCACAGCACAACAGGTTCCCCGTTCAATAGGATGGTCTCGTCCTTCACAGCGACCGTTCTGAAACCCACACGTTCGTATAGATCGTCGGATGCAGCTTCATCTCCGGTATACAGATGGACAACAAGCTCATATAGATTAGGAGCGTCGCATGACCAAGATTTCACCTTCGGGAACGAATACTCCTTACTGAGGCTGACCGATACACCAGGACCCATCCATACACGACCGAAGGCCATTTGATAACCATCTAAAGTCCCGGTGACATTCACTTCTTGTCCTTGGGATAATGGATTGGAGAGTATCACAGAAATCTCGGCATTCCATCCATCGTTCCCAAGATAAGGTCGGAATTTCACCTGTTCTATAAAAGATCCCGAAAGAAGCTCCATGATCACAGGGCGGATTAACCCGCCGTAGGTATAATAATCATTCGGTACATGCAGCGAAGAGGCTTCACTAAAAGAATTATCTACTAATAGGGTAAGCTCATGAATACCCTGCGATACTTCTGGAATCAGTGCGGTAAATGCCGTATAGGCGTTGTAATGCTCTGCAATAAGGGTACCGTCGAGATAGACTTTGGCGGTATGACTCACTCCCTTGAAGGTTAGGCGCAATGCTCCGTCAGCATTCACTTTTATGAAGCGGCGATACACACCTTTACCCCGATAGGAGGCGAAGTCCGGATGTTGCTCCCAGCAGCCTGGTACCGGTAACCGATATGAATATATGGCTGAAGAAGGATCTATCGCAGATGAATCCAGTGGAGCAAAATCCCAAAGCCCCTCTAGTTCTTCAGAAAATCGAACATAGTGTGTTCTGAATAATCTTTCCATAGTTACCCCCTATTTCTATTTAAGTTGGCCCGCTACGGAATTTGTCCCGATATTGGGTAGGTGTTTGCTCCTTCACTGCCGCATTTACAGCAGCATCTTTGGACTAAGGATAGCGGAAGAATATTTTGCCGTTAACCGATTTAATTCGCATGAATTAGGTATACCACTCCGGCGGCGGCCCTGAATCCGACTTCTTCTCCTTCTCCAGTGCCAACTATACATCCGGTTGTTGTGTCTGTTACGGTTAATGCTCTTCCTGTAGACACACAGCACCAGCCGCCATGTTCTGCTGTAATGACCGCTTGACGCAGATGGCCCTGCTTCCATTCCATATCCACTGTATATCCCCCTCTGGAGCGTAGTCCCTTAACCTTACCCTCTACCCACAAATCGGGCAAGGCAGGAAGCAACCGGAGAACACCGTTATGCGATTGAAGCAGCATTTCGGCAATGCCTGCTGTGTACCCGAAATTCCCGTCAATTTGAAAAGGAGGGTGTGCGTCAAAAAGATTGGGATAGACGCCCCCGCGGTGGTAATTCAAATCCTGTCTGTCCACAGGCTGCAGCAGGTTATCGAACAGAGAATATATCCGGTTGCCGTTGCCAAAACGGGCCCACAGATTGATTTTCCAAGCCAAGCTCCACCCGGTGCCTTCGTCACCGCGCATCTCCAGCGACTGTCTGGCTGCTTCATTAAAAACCTCCATCCCCTGTTCCATCAACCATTCTCCGGGATAAATTCCGTACAAATGGGATACATGGCGGTGATGGACATCCTCATCCGCGAAGTCTTCGCTCCATTCCTGCAGCCTTCCCCCCTCTCCCACAGACAACGGCCATAAACGATCCAGCACTTGCTGCAGCTCTAACGTGAGATCATCTTGAAGGCCAAGCTCATCTATCGTTCGCAGGCAGTTTATGAACAGGTCCTGAATCAGCATTCGATCCATAGTAGAAGCAGTACTCACACCGCATAATGTTCCGTCCGGCAACCGGAAATTATGCTCCGGTGAAGTTGACGGCGAAGTGACTAGTTCTTTGCGTCCATTCTCTACAAGCCAGTCCAGAATGAACAATGCAGCCTCCTTCATTAGAGGGAAGGCCTTATCCCGCAGATAGTCCTTGTTAAGGCTGAATTCATAGTGCTCCCAAAGATGGCGGCATAGCCACGCCCCGCTCATCGGCCACAGCGCCCATACGGGATCGCCTTGCCCGTAATCACCCACCGGTGCAGTCTGGCACCACACATCGGCATTGTGATGGGCAGCCCAGCCCCGTGCACCGTAATGAATCTCAGCAGTCTTCCTGCCGTTCTGTGCCAGATTTCCGATATACTGCAGCAAGGGTTCATGGCAAGATGCCAAATTGCAGGTCTCTGCCAGCCAGTAATTCATCTGTGCGTTAATATTCAGTGTCCAGTTACTGCTCCAGGGAGGGCGCACCTCATTATTCCAGATTCCTTGAAGATTGGCTGGCTGAGATCCGGGTCTGGAGCTGGCAATCAGTAAATAACGTCCATAATGAAACAAAAGCTCCAATAGCTTAATGTCCTTCGCTCCGGATTCACGTATTCTTACATCAATTGGACGCTCCTCTATCCCGGTTTCTCCTCCTAGAGTCAGTTCCATCCTATTAAATAAGGATTGATGATCTGTGATATGCCGTTCCCGCAAACGGGTATACGAAGTTCCGGCCACATGTTCAATTGATTCGGCCGCGCGCTTAGCTACTTCCTCTACGTCTCTTCCAGGCATCTTGTCAAATCCGTTGAAGCTTGTGCATGCACTTAACAATAATGTGACTGCATTCGCATCACGGACATGAGTTGCGCCGTTAACCACGGTTACAGTCCCGCCTTCCGCTATCACCTGGAGACATGCAGCAAAGCGCATGGAGGGACTGGTGTCCGGCTCGCCATACAGGATCGGCCGTTTCCGGTCATTGTAGTTGGGCTCCACATGCTCAGGGGCAAGACCTTTAAGAACAAGACGTCCAGGCTCTGCACTTACGGTGTGCCGGAGCTTGCTGCCCAGCCCTGCACGGAAAGTAAGCATTCCTTCATCCGCTGCTTCCAGGCGGATAACTATAATACCATCAGGATAGGAGGCAAACACTTCGCGTGTGTAAAGAACCCCTCCAATGGCATATTCGGTCCTGCAAACACCAGTCTGTAAATCCAGTGCTCGGGAATATTCTTCAGCAATGTCCCCATGTTCAAATTGAAGATACAAATCCCCGAGTGGCAGATAAGACTGATTATATGGCCCCAGCATTTGCTTCGACAGCTGAGATGCTTGCTCATATTCACCTTCTGACAACAGCGCTCTCACCTGGGGAAGAATATGAATAGCATCCCGGTTATTCGTATCTCTTGGATATCCGGACCATAGTGTATCTTCATTTAGCTGGATATGTTCGGTCTCAATGCCTCCGAATACCATACCTCCCAGCCTCCCATTTCCGACAGGCAATGCTTCCGTCCATTCCGAAGCGGACTTCAAATAATTCAGCAGCACCATTAACACTCCTTTGTAATAATGTTAACGCTTTCAAATTAAAGTAAATAAATGGTTACTATTGATGTTAAATGAGAAAATCACACAATGGTTAGCTGCACCCGTGTGATCAAGGTAATAAGCATACGTACACCCTATATAGGCGATTCATTTCTAAATGTAGAATTAGATATAAATCGCCGTATAGTCAGCTACTGTAAAACAATTAACAGAATTATAGTATTTAATTACCGACTTCCACTATTGCCTTGATTACCCCAGACTCTGGTTTTAGCCAGCTGCCGAATTCATTGATCATATCCCCTAAAGCACAGCGGTGGGTAATATAGCCGTTCATATCAACATAACCTGCAGAGATTGCATCCAGTACACGATCGAAGTCTTCCTTAGTTGCATTTCTGCTGCCCATTAAAGTTAGTTCACGGCTATGGAAATCCGGGTCGTTAAAGGTAATGTTACTTTTGACCAGCCCGACATACACGAGCGAACCGCCATGCGCCACCAGGCCGAAAGCGTTAGCCATGGATATAGCATTACCCGTAGCATCAATGACTACAGAAGCAAGGTTGAAGTCTGTGACTTCCTCCAGCTGCTCCTTAGGATGTTGAGACGCATTTATAGTATGCTTCACCTGGGCCCAGGAACTGCAGAAAGCAAGCCGTTCCTCGTTCACATCCATCGCGATCACATTAGCACCGGCATATCGCGCAAGTGCCATTACACCCAGTCCAATCGGTCCGGCTCCGATAACCAGAACAGTGTCATCCGGCACAAGTCCCGAGCGACGGACCGCATGGGCCCCAATGGCCAGCGGTTCCAGCATTGCAGACTGATCCAGGGTTAGTCCGTCTGTCTTGATCAGATGCTCCACGGGAATGGAGACCCTTTCCCGCATGCCTCCGTCAATATGAACGCCGAATACTTTCATATGCTTGCAGCAGTTAGTTTTACCGCTGCGGCAGGCCGAGCATTCCCCGCAATGCATGTAAGGCACAATACTGACCTGATCTCCACAGCACAGTCCGGCATCATTGGCACCTATGTCCTCTATGATCCCCGACAGCTCATGACCCAGAATACGAGGATAGGTGAAATAAGGCTGATTGCCTTGATACGCATGCAGATCCGTTCCGCAGATGCCGATCCGGCAGATTCGGACAACCGCCTTTCCTTCTTCAAGAATAGGTTCCTCCAAATCATTGCGGAAGGTAAACTTGCCGATCTCTTCACAGACAATGCCTTTCATTATAATCCTCTCCCTTCACTGTGGAATGGGGATTCATTGTATTCCGGTCTGCCACTCACCCAAGTTTTGTTGTGGACCGGTTCCAGTATCTCCAAGACCTCTTTAAGCAGGACACGATCCAACGGCTCGTCGGTCCAAGCAGCATTCTTAATAATATTGTCCGGATTGGCCGTACTGACCAGGGTAGTAGGAATCCCCTCATGTTCAGTTGAATATTGAACGGCCAATTTCGCAATGTCAGCACCTTGAGAGGCACAGTATTCTGCGGCTTTCCGGCAAGCCATCTTCAGTTCATTGCTTGCTGGATGCCAATCCGCTGTCTCGCGGGTGCTCAGCAGTCCCATGGACAGCGGCGAAGCATTAACCAGCCCCACTCCTCTTTGATGGAGCAGCGCCAGAAGATCGAGCAAAGAGGTGTCATTTAGTGAATAATGACAATAGGAGAGAATTGCATCAACTTCAATCTGCGGCAATAAGGTCTGGAAGAGCTGCAGCGGCAGACCGCTGATTCCGCAGAAGCGGATCTTGCCTTGTTCTTTCAGCTTGTGGAGTGCAGGTACAGCCTCCTCAAGAATAATCCCAGCTGGCACGAACTCGATGTCATGCAGATACAGAATGTCCAGGTAATCCGTGTTCAACCGCGCAAGACTCTCTTCCACACTGCTGAAGATTCTTGCCCCACTGAAATCAAAAGTGTCCTCGCCGTAACGTCCTGCCTTAGACGAGAGCAGAAACTTGTCACGCGGTAACTGCTGAACCGCTTTGCCCAGCACAGTTTCAGCTTTGGTAAGACCATAATACGGTGATACATCAATATAATTAATACCTGCGTCTATGGCCGCATGCACAGTTCGGATGCTCTCTTGGTCATCGGTCTGACGGAATACGGAGCCCAAAGACGATGCCCCAAAGCTGAGAGCCGAAACATCCAGTCCAGTGTTTCCCAATTTACGATACTTCATTATAGAATCACCCCATCCTTAAATATGGATATTTCCTTGAATCCTTTAATTCCCTTCAGATAACCTAACCCACTGTCTCCATGACAGGCTCTCTTTCCCAGCGCATAAACCAAATGGCCACTTCCCTGGAGAGACCTTTCCAGCCTTTTAAAGATCGCCCCCATAACTTCTCTTCATCTAGTAACCGCCCGGCTATGTCTTCCATTGTTGCTCCAGCTGACTCTACCAAATCCCATATTTCCGCCATTATCTTCAGCGCCGAAGCATCATCTCTGACCGTATAGGCCTGCTGAACCAGGCTTATTCCGGTATAAGCGCCATCCTCTGCAGGTTTCACCCGATAATACCGCAGCAATCCAGCTAAACCGAGCACCAGCTGCTCCGGAATAGGCATATCCTGTTCCATGTAATATGTTAACGAAGGAAGCAGACGGACGCGGAACTTGCTTAAGCTGTTCATAGCGATATCACTCAGCCGGTGACTGATGTAAGGATTCGCGAACCTGTCGAATACCTCTCCGGTATAAGAACGCAACTCATCCGCAGAGTACGGAAGCGTCGGAATGATCTCATCCACAGCAACCTCACGGACCCTGCGGCCCAATTCCCCGTGTTCGAGCAGTTCTCGCACATGATCAACTCCGTGAATAAGTCCAAGTGGAGCCATCCAGGTATGGGCACCGTTTAATAGTCTGACTTTACGCTCACGAAATGGCTTCAGATCGTTCGTCCAGTGCACATTAAGGCCAGCCTTGCGGAATGGAAGAAGCTCCTCAAGCTCTGGCTCCCCCTCTATCGCCCACAAATGATAGGGCTCCGCTGTACAGAGCAATACATCCCGCACTCCCCACTCTCTAAACCAGGTTTCAGCCTGAGCCTCTTCCGGATAACCGGTCACGATCCGGTCGACCAATGAATTCAGAAAACGGTTATGCAGTTTTACCCATTCCCGGAAGGCTTGCGGCAGGTTCCAATCCTCCGCATATTGCAGCACCGCTTCCCGCAGTACGTCACCATTGTGTTCCAGCAGTTCACAGGGAAGGAAGATCAGCCCGTGCTCCGCTGAGCCTTGATAAGCTTGATACCGCAGATACAATATATAGGCAATCTTACCAGGAAAGGAGAGGATAGGGCCTTGGCCCAGAGGCTCCGCCTTATATACCAGACCGGCTTCTGTCGTATTGGAGACTACAAAGGCAAGCTCCGGGCTAACCGCGAGTTCAGTCAGACGCTCCCAGTCTGTATAAGGATCAAAAGCCTGGGAGAATACCGTCACGACCTCCTTCCTGGCTACAGACGCTCCGTTCTCCAGACCGCGTATAATCAGGGTGTACAGTCCATCTTGGGCAGCCAGCTGTTCAAGAAGATCTTTACCAGAGGGACGCGGCTGAACCACAGCAATACTTCCTGCAAACAGTTTTTGCCTGCGGCATTCGCCAATCATCCAATCGAAAAATCCGCGTAGAAAGTTGCCCTCTCCAATCTGCAGCACCGTCACCGGCGCTTCCAGCAAATCTTCATATCTTTGCTTATCTTCACCTTGCAGCACCGTACTCTTCAGCTGTTTCATAGTTTGTAGAACTCCTTCGCGTTGCCGCCGAATAAACGATCGTATTCTGTGCTTCCCCATCCTGCCGGGAGCGCATTCAGAACAATTTCTATGACCTGGCTATATTCGGCAGCCAGCAGGCATACCGGCCAGTCGCTCCCGAACATCACCCGGTCCGGTCCGAATAACTCCAGAACCCGGCTAATATATGGTATAAAGTCTTCTTTCGCCGAGCTGTCCTGCCCCGCTTCCGTAACCATTCCGGATAATTTGCAATAGATTCCGGGGAATGAAGCTATTTCAGCTAAATGTGTGGACCAGGGTTCCAGCTGACCGCTATAGATTGGAGGTTTGGCTAGATGATCAATCACGCCACGCAGCCCGGGTACCAGCCGCAGCAGATTCACCACCGGCTCCATTTGCTGAAAGGTAAGCAGCAGATCCACAGGAACTCCCTCCGCCGCATAACTGCGAAGAGCATCTACAAAAACTGGCTCCAGAATACGGGAGGCATCCGGCATATCCTGTATCATGATCCGGAAACCCTTGAACTTGGGGTGACGCCGTAATTCTTCATAGTGCTGCCTGTGATCACTGCTGAACAGATCCAGCCAGCCCACGACACCGAGCACTGATGCATTCTGGTCTGCAAGCGACAGAATATATTGAGTCTCTTCCAGTGTCGGAGCCGCCTGTACAAGTATGCTTCCGTCGATTCCATGTTCTTTCAGAAGTGGCTCGAGATCAACCGGTATGAAATCCCGGTATAATTGCGGCAGTTCTGGCGTAATCCAGCCATAGTCTCCCCGGTCAATTTTCCAGTAATGTTGATGAGCATCAATACGCATCCGGTATCCACTCCTTTTTTAGGGAGATCAATTTATGTTATGAATTAATCTATAAGACCATTGTATATCAGATCTAAATAGTAATGTAATCGCTTAACCTTGCATTTTTATAACAATATTTGATATTATTCATCTGTAATTTGTATCTGCGAATTGAAGGAGGAGCTCTTGTGAAGCCGTTCCGCAAACCCTTTACCGGTGATCCCTTATTCCCCTTTGAAGTAGTTCATAAAACTGTGAAGAAACAGGATAATGAACTTCCCGACCATCTTCATGACCGTTATGAACTCGTCTATGTGCATCAAGGTAAAGGGACCTTCTTTATTGACAATACATGGTATGAGAAAAAAAGCGGAGATCTGTTTATCATTCCGGGCAATACCATCCACCATTCCCTGCCGGACAACGATAACCCAATTATCTCTTCAGCACTGTACTTTGCCCCCACCCTGTTTGCTACAGATCCTTTGGATGATTTGTACACCCATCTCTTATGTTTCGATTACGCGCGCAAGAATAAGTCCTATAAACTTGAACTGCCCAATGTTTTAAAATCAATTACAGAAGTATCTATGGAGGGAATATCCGGGGAGATGACGGAACAAAGAACCGGCTATCATCAAGCTACCCGGCTGATCGTCTGCCAACTCCTCCTGCAGATCAACAGATTCATATTGTCGGGGGAGGGCAACACTAACGAGGATTCACGGATGGCCCCTGCCTGGATCATTAAGGCTTTAAAGGAGATTGATGAACATCCGGAACGTGAGATTGGTCTGCTCATGCTGGCGGAACGGGCTAATGTGTCTCCGTCTCATTTCTCCCGGGTATTCCGACAATTGACTACGATGAACGTTACTAACTATGTTAATGCCAAACGAATTATCCGGGCCAAGGAAATGCTGATTTACAGTGATAAGAATATCAGCGCAATCGCCGATATGTGCGGATTTGATACACCGACACATTTTTATCGTGTATTTAAAGCGCTGACAGGAGTAACACCAAATACATACAGGAGAAACCTCTCTAAGGCTTAGCCGACAAATCACCGCTGATTCCCCTGAGAGTTGCGTTACTCCCTACTTCAACCTTTCCGGTCTCTGAACTGTCCTGGAGTCTCATCATCGTAATGGCATCTCCCTGCTCAATGGCTGAGCCCTCTATAACACAAAGTCAACGGTAACCTCCGTTCCACCGCTAAGTATTAATTGAAGATGTTTGCCGATTTCATCCTGTTGCACATCCGCTTCATATCCATTAACCAGGGCCCGGGTCCAAGGAAGTCCTGCACTTAATTGGATGACATTATCATTCCTGCTCGACTTCAGTATCACTTGTACCCTCTCGGCGGAAAGATTCCAGGACAAGGCCTTGACTTCAACCCAAGTTCTGGCCATAAGTCCATGTATAGAACCCGATTCCCAATCGGGGGGCAAAGCGGGAAGCACCTCTATTACGCCGGTATTCGAGAATAGGAGCGCTTCATTAATGGCTCCAACCGTACCGAAGGAGGTATCCGTGCAATAGCAGTTGCATCTTCTGTTGGAATCATGATCTGTCATCAAGGAGGTGTAATAACCAGCAGCCCTCATCATCGGAAGCAGCGAAGAGAGTACCCCTTCACCATTTTTCAGCCTGGCTTGAACCAGCGCCTTATGCATCCAGCCATGCCCCGCAGTATCATCCTCGGTGTTATACCTATTCCTGTTTGCAATCGCCGTCTTGGCAGCCCGGGCCAATCCCGGATTATTTTGCGTTTCATAGGCAGGCCAGGCTGCATAGAGATGGCTCAAATGACGATGGTTGTTGTTCTCCGTATATTCATTCATGCTCCACTCGCATAAGGCACCATCCGAGTCATATTTATAATCCGGAAGCTGCTCAAGCAATGCTTCCCACTTAGCTACTGCAACTTCATAGCCTTCGCGCTTGACTACCTTTTCCATAGAGATGACCATAGACAGACCATCCCGCGCTGCTGAAATATCCATGGTGGCGTTAGCCGTAATTGTGCTGTTATAACCAATGGGATGATTCTCGGGAGAATACGCTGGAAGGATCATGTATTTTTCCCCCGGATTCAGTGCAGTCTTACCAGGCTGATGGCACGCATGTCCATCTACATCCGAATAGTACTCCGGCGTGCAGATCTGCTGCCAGAAATTCGCCTGCTTGGTAAGCAAAGGGAGCAGAATTTCCTCTTCCAGATCCAGATAGCCTCTATCTTTGATCCGTGCGAATTCCTCTTCGGTTAATCCCCCATCCTGAACACTTAATACCGTTCTCAAATCATTGAACCGCATGTGATCCTGAACCGGTATCTGCCTATTGCCGTAACACTGCCAGTACTCGTAGATGGGCAGAAGACACCAGCTTGCCCCTGCGTTCCAGTATTCAAAAGGGTAATCATTATCATATTCGACATGCATTCCCCGTTCGCCATCCGAGTTAACGGAAATCTGGATTGCATCATGCATACCATACGCCATCCGGGCATTGTATTCGAAATCCGGGGTATTCCTCAGGAAGAAAGCAATATATCCGGGCTGTGCTTGTGTTAAATGTCCGGTGTTTATGGAAGAAACCTGCAGATTCACATTGGCATCCAGTGTATAAATCCCGCGCCAGCCAGGATTCCACTCCCCGGTCCACATTCCATACAAGCGCGGTGCACTTGTACCACTACAGCAGATCATGGCATACCGTCCTTGGTTGTACACTTGCTCCATAAACGCATGATTGACTTTGGATGGCTCTGATCGTTGTACATGGATTAAGGTCAAGTTGTCTGAGTCCTTGTAATGCGTATCGTGCCCGATATTGAAGGTTACTGCATTAAATTCTGCTGAATGCTTCCGGGTATGGGAAGCGAGGGCTGCTTCATAATTCAAGTCACCGTCTGGAGCCTTATATTTATGAACGACTGCGTTAGTTTCTTCAAATAGCTCGTCTACAATATTGTAATGAGCCATTGATGCAAAATCTTCGATTCTTCCCATAGAATGAGTTCTGCTTAAGCGTGTAATCAGATATACGGCATCAGCATCTTTTATAAGAATGGCCGGATTTGCCTCTTTGCCGACATTGATCGGTTCATGGCTGTCAGCCATCAACACTCTTTTTCTGGTACCGTTTACAACAACAACCTGAGTCAGGCATGCGTATCCGCCGTAAGCCAGTTCACTTCCCTGGAACGATGGGTAATGGGCCACCTGAGCGAGATACTCCGCACCGGGGTTCACCAGTTTTTTATATTGCAGCCCCGTCAGCTCGTTGTGGCCTTCGTTCGCTCCGCTCATTACGGAGATGTCGTCAATGGAGAGGGTCATGTTAATCTTTGCACCAGTAGAAGAAGCGGAGATCTTGGTAAATGAGACATTATCCTCCCGGGAAGTAAAGGATGTGCGTATCCATTCCCCATGCCCATCGCAATAGCGTACTCCTGTCTCCGCTGTTTCATAATTTGTCCATCTCTCGTAACCGGTCAAATTCCCTTGGGGGAGGATGTTGAAACGGAGCTGGTGCCCGGGATGGTAGCTGTAATAAAAGGTTCTCATCCTTGTTGATCCGGTCTCATCCGTAATCTTCCACTGATCATTCCGCTTAAAAACATTTTGTCTGGCATCATTCAGCTGCCCCGTCAATTCTTCCGGAATCACTCTTGGATCCTTGGAAGGATAGTTAAACCACATATTTTGAAAAATAAAACTGTCCCTATACGGCGAGCCAGATGTGATATACCCGTTCTCCCCATTTCCGCTTACCATCCCCTCCCGCCACGCATTTCCAGGATGGACATCAGGAACCTCTGTATACGAGTTAGCATAATTTCCTTTCTTGTACATGCGTGTTGTTGCAGGTAGACTGTTCATTTGGTATCCTCCTCTGTATGCGTGCAGCCATAACATTCCACTTGAAATTCTGTAATAATTATATCAATGGGGGCTTAGATTGGTTATCCTAAGAGATGACAAGGGAGTGGAATAAATTTCGCATTATTACAAGGAGAGAGTCTGTGAGAATGAATTTACCCAACATTAACATCGAAAATCTGGATATCAAGCTGAACCTTGGTTCAATGGTATTGAACGTGTTGTATGTAAAATTCGGCTATTTCCACAGTTCTATGCCTGAGCACAGCCACAGTCAAGGAACTTACGAGTTGCATTATATTCCAATTGGCCAGGGTATTCTGAAGGCACAAGGAAACCGTTATGCCCTCTCGCCCGGCACGTTATTTGTAACAGGACCCGATGTCGTTCATGAACAGATTCCCGATCCGGAGGACCCGATGGCGGAATACTGCATCTTTTTTGAGATGTTACCCGGCAACTCCGTTTCTCTGAACGTCAAGAATTCCTTTGTGATAGAACCTTTTCTCCCAGAGCTACTAATGTCTACTCCATTCTGGATTGGACAAGAGGGCGGGAACATGCTCGGATTGTTTGAGATGCTTGCTGAAGAGCTTTCCCTCCAACAGATCGGAGTCCATCATATGGCGACCAATATTCTTGAGATGATTGTGATCTGTTTGATAAGACATTATGGAGAGCATCATGTCACCCTCCCGTCCTTCCCCCTGAAGACCCTTGATGATAGCAGACTGCTTATGATTGAGAACAGCTTTTTGTACCATTACAGTTCCATTACCCTGCAGCAGCTCGCCAGCCAATTAGGGCTGAGCACCAGACAGACAGAGCGGATGATTCATAAGCAATACGGGATTCCCTTCAAAGACAAAAAACTGCAAGCACGAATGAGTGCTGCCTCACGGCTCCTGCTCACAACGGATACTTCTATCAGCGTAATCGCATCAATAGTGGGCTTCGCCACACCTGAACAATTCAGTAATGCGTTCAAAAAATATTATGGAATTACAGCCACTCAATATAAAAATAAATGCTGAACCTAAGCTGAAACCTCCTTTGCTTACTCCGGCAAATCCCGGATTGTGCAAAGGAGGTTTCAGTTACTTCAACATTTAATTATTCGATCATCATATCGCCGCATGGTTATGCTGCTTACTTCAGCTTAATTTGCTGCTTCCGGTATTGCTGCGGTGTAACACCATATTGCTCCTTAAAAAGCTTGATGAAATATTGAGACTTTTTATAACCCACCATGCGGGAAATATCCACCACATGCAGATTGGAATCGATCAATAATCTGGAGCCACGCTCCAGCCGCTTAATCGATATGTAGTTTGAAAGGTTTTCTCCAGTCTCCTGCTTGTAGAACTTGGAGAGGTATACAGGGTGAAGATGAACGATCCTCCCTAAGTCTTCTAGGCTGAGCGCTTCATCGAGATGTTCAGCGATATATTTCCGCACGTTACCAATAATATCTTCATTCGACAGGTCTGCTTCCTTCCCCAGCCTCGATATCGCTACAATCACAAATTCATAAGCTTCACTTGGGTTGTCCAGCCGGTGAATTATCCAGTCCATAACCTCTTCAGCACGCAGATTGTTATTGCTAATGTATAAATAATAAATCGCCTCCAGAAGATATATGATCCTCTGCTTCCGGCCCACCAATAGGGAGAACCTTTTATGAATTTTTTGAAGGGAGCACTCCCATTTCCTCGACTCCAATATTGAGAATTCTTCCACATTGTGCAGTACACTGAAGTCGCTGGGCACAACCTCTTCCTGATAGTAGAACTGATAGAACGAATCCCTGACTGAATCCTTGTGGCTAAACTGAAACGACCCTGAAAAGGTGATGAACGGGGAAGTCCTCTCCAGCTTTAGAGCCTCCGATTCAGGAATGATTCCTACCAAAGAAGGGGGTACTGCCCAAACAACAGCATCACACCCTTTAAGAATGTTCCGGAGTGCAGCTTCCTCCTCCCCGTCCGCTGGTGAACTCCTGAAGAACCGCATACGCTTTTGCTCAAAACCACTATATCCTGGTTTGAATTCCTGATATAATGCACCGTTCACGCTGAGAGCCGACAACAGATAGCCAAGAGATTCATAAGGTCCAGAGACATTAACACTTTGTGGTCTGTTATCCTCAATCACTTGGGTGACCTTCCTTATGACCTTTTCCATATCCTCTTTATCCACAGGCTTCAACAAATAATCGAACGCTCCCAGGCGGATGGCCTTTTGTGTGTATTCAAATTCCGAATATCCGGTCAGAAAAATCACCTTAGTCTTCAGCTTCAATGTACTGACATGCTCAAGCAGGTCAATCCCTGATACCTCGGGCATCCGAATGTCAGTGATCAAAATATCCGCCGGAGACACTTCCAGCATCTGCTTAGCTTCAATGGAGTTGGTCGTCGTCTCCAGCTCGCTCACACCGAATTTCTTCCAATCCAGCAAGTGCTTCAAATATTCCACGATGTAATGCCCATCATCCACGATCAATACCTTCACACTATTCGCCTTCTTCCAATTGAAAATCTATGTGTAGTCTGACCGAGAGTCCTCCCCATTCATTCGTAAAAAAGTACAAGCCGCTACTGTTACCATACGAATTTTTAAGACGCTTATTAATATTCCATAGCCCTATCCCTCTCGTCTCCGCAGGGGCCAGCTCGTTTCCGATATGTTCCATAAGCTGCGATAATTCTTCTGCGGATAATCCTTTTCCGTCATCAGACACCGTAATTTCAACACCACCGCCCAGTTCTGCGGCTTCGATGAATACACGATGGGCTCCGTGATGCTCTTCAATACCGTGTTGAATTGCATTTTCGACTATAGGCTGAATCATTAAGGGCATAATCCGTCTTGGACTTATATCTTGCGGCAACTTGATTCGGTAGTCGATCTGCTTGCATAGAGCCATAATAGCTAAGTAATGATCCGACAGCTCGAGTTCAGAAGCTAAGGTTACATGTCTAGAATCCAGCTTTGTCATATAGCGGTAATACTCAGCCAAATGCTTGCTCATCTGCATGACTGCATCCGGTGAGGTCTTCGCCATGGACATAATAAAAAACAGGCTGTTGTACAAAAAGTGCGGGTTAATCTGCGCTTGAAGCTGCTTCAGCTCTGCATTCTGACGAAGCGCCGTCTCCGTAGCAAGCGAATCAAACAACGCCTGAATTTGTTCAACCATGTGATTGAAGCTTTTGAACAGGCTGTCAAATTCGTTGCCAGGGTTCTCTTTGATCCGCGTACCATATTCACCGTGCTCCACCTGATAAAAGCGCTTGTGCAATAAATGTACATTACGGTAAAAGTTGCGGTAGAACATGGAGATAACGAACAGGCCGATGATCAGAATAACCAATATACTGCTGAAGAATACCTGATGATTCCGGTTAAGCGGATTCAGAATATCGTTCATACGCGTGTAAGTAATTAAATAAGAATCAATCGAATCTATATATTGGGACAAGATCACGAAATTCCCGTCATTCGCCTTATAACGATATTCCAAAACCTGTGTTGGATCGGAAGCTATCATCCCTTGAGCCGCCCGTACAATATCAGAATCCACTGTCCGGTCCCCAACCAGCAGCGTCTTGTTCAGCAGAAAAAAGGCATCCGCATTGTCACTATTCAGAGCCTTATCGAGCAGCGCTGTTAAATACTCAGTTTTGAGCTTAACCCCTACAATATATTGAATGTCTAACGGACTACTGGGCTGCTTGATATAGGGATAGACTGAAAAGTAGTATAAACTTCCATTTATCGTCTTCCACCCCCCTTGAGTTACCTCTTTAAAGGGTTCAGAAGTCCGGCCGCTTACCGTGGAGATGAAAGTCCCATCTGACTTCCAGTAGACTCCAACCATCTCTACAGATTGACTGGATACCAGGGTATTATTGATCATATTCCATATTTCATTCTTCTTCATTTGGGAATCATATGTGCTCAAAACCTGCTTTTGACTCTCATAATAGCGAACCGAACTATCCGTCGTATATTGAATCGCGTAAGTCCGTGCTTCGTAAAGAACGCCTTCCAGCATGCTATTCGTATAGATAACCTGATTCTTGGATGATTGGATCAGGCTCTGCTTAAGTGTCTTTGCACTGAGGGTTTCCATTACATAAAACAAAACCAGTGTAAGCGTGAGGAAAAATACAAAAAAATAAATGAAACGCTTCATGTTTATCTTTTTCAGAACAAAGACCTCCTTCTACCGCCTCCCTATAATAGCGCAACCTTCATTAAAGAAAAAGCGAACCACCTGCTTAATGCTGCCCCTTGATTAACATAGTTAAGATCTTGGCTATGATATTTATTTTGTGGCATTTCGTAATGTAAGCGCTTTTGTTAATCTTAATGGGCAGCAGAGAGAAAATGAACTCAATGAATAGGGGGTAAGGACCATCGCACAGGTACTTAACACTAGGGTTAACCAAGTAAAACCCGAAAAACTTCAAAAAGCCAGAAAGAACCCGTGGAAGAAAGAAATCAAGCAAAATTGGCCGCTATATGCATTGTGTATGCCGGCACTAATCTTCGTCCTGATATTCGCCTATGGTCCTATGGTTGGACTGGTCATGGCGTTTCAAAACTATAAGCCGTGGCTCGGAATCACAGGGTCTGAGTGGATCGGTATGGACAATTTCGCGAGGATTTTTCAATATGAAGAATCGACGCAAGCCATTATCAATACACTTATTATCGCTGTCATCAAGATTATTGTCGGGATTATTGTTCCCATTCTCATGGCAATTCTTCTGAATGAAGTTCGCAGTATCGGAATCAAGAAGAGCATTCAGACGCTGGTTTATCTGCCGCACTTCCTGTCTTGGGTCACGGTAGCCGGGATCATGATCGATATTCTGGGACTCGACGGGGGGATTAACCATTTTCTCTCCAGCCTCTTTGGAACCGAACCTATCTTTTTCTTAGGGGATCCTAACTATTTCCGTCCCACTGTAATAATCAGTGATCTATGGAAGAACTTCGGATTCGGTATGATCGTTTATTTAGCAACGATTACTGGTATCGACCCTTCCTATTACGAAGCAGCAGAGATCGATGGAGCAACGCGCAGACAGCAAATCCGCCATGTTACACTACCCAGCATGCTGTCGATGATAATCGTGATCTCAACGCTAAGTTTAGGAAGCATTCTTGATGCGGGCTTTGACCAAATCTTCAACCTCTATAATCCACTGGTTTATAGTACCGGTGACATCATTGATACTTATGTATACCGCTCCTCTCTCCTCAACGGACAGTACGGATTCGGTACGGCAGTTGGATTATTCAAATCAGGGATTAGCTTCATCCTGATTGTCATTTCTTATAGGATTGCTTACAAAATGGCAAATTACAAAATTTTCTAGAAAGGAGACTAGGCATGTATCATAAGACTAAGGGCTATAAGGTTTTTTCTTTCTTCAACCACATCCTGCTCATACTGGTTGCCCTCACATGCTTGCTGCCTCTGCTCCATTTACTTGCACAATCTTTCAGCAGCAAGGCAGCAGTCAATGGTAATCTGGTCTCCTTCTGGCCAGTTCACTTCACATCCGATGCTTATGTAAAAACATTCAGTAACACGAACTTTACCGGTTCCATGCTAATCTCCATTGTACGTACCGTCCTTGGAACACTGATAAGCATGTGTGTGATCACAACTGCCGGATATGCATTATCCAAAGAATTCCGCGGACGCAATATCCTGATGTGGATCTTCGTGTTCACCATGCTGTTCTCTGGCGGGCTAATTCCCTCTTACATTCTGGTGACCAGTCTTGGCATGAAGGACACGATTTGGGCACTGGTACTACCAGGCGCTTTCGGTGCTTATAACCTGATTCTGATTATGAACTTCTTCAAGACCATCCCGAAGGCGCTGGAAGAAGCTGCTTTTATTGACGGATCTTCTTTCTTTGGTATTTTCCTTAAAATTTATCTTCCTCTATCTCTTCCGGGACTAGCTACAGTTGGCCTGTTCATAATGGTAGGACACTGGAACTCCTGGTTTGACGGGATTCTGTACATGTCCAATACTAACAATTACCCGCTCGCCTCTTTCCTGCAGACGGTTGTCGTACAAAGCTCGGCGCAGAGCATGGCACTTAGCGCATCGGAAGCAGCGGCTATGTCGGAGCAGAGCATCAAAGCAGCCCAAATCTTTATAAGCACCTTGCCAATCATTCTAGTCTATCCATTCCTTCAGCGTTTCTTTGTAAAGGGAATCGTCTTAGGCGCAGTAAAGGAATAAACTTCTGGTTATACTACTTTTAAATATAAAGGGGCCAAAATGAATGAAGACGAAAACCACCTTTGCTATTGCTGCTTCCTCATTACTTATGGCTGGCATGCTTGCCGGCTGTGTATCGAAGAACAATACCGCTAGCTCCGCTACAGATACGGCGCTCAAAGACGGGAAATATGTTCCAACCCTAACCATTACAACTGCTAAACAGCAAGATGAGAATGCAGGCAAGTATATTAACGGCGAGAGTCTGAACGACAATGTAATGACCCGCTGGGGTGTGGACAAACTGGGTATCAAGATTGAAACTACCCTGCTCGGCGGTGATGCATCCAACTACAACACGAAGCTTCGTCTGGCTCTCACCGGCTCCGAAAAGCTGCCAGACATTATTCCGGTATATGATACTTCACTGGCAAATGATCTTATCCAGTCCGGACAGGTGAAAGAGATCACCGGAGACATCAAAAATTTCATGCCTGACCGGTTAAAAGAAATATACAAACAGTATCCGACAACATTCAACCCGATCGTCCAAGATGGTAAAGTATACGGTATGGCAATCTCCCCCAACTTGACCGAAGGTGAAGTCATGCTGGTTCGGCAGGATTGGCTTGATAAGCTCAAGCTGAAAGCGCCCACAACCATTGATGAATTTGAAAATGTAATTGCTGCCTTCACTAACGACGATCCAGACGGTAACGGTAAAAAGGATACCTACGGGTTTGATTTCTCCGGCAAGGATTCTTACAATACAGGCTGGGTCAGTGATGCCGTAATGATATTCAGTGCCTATTCCGGTAAGAATCTTCCGGGCCAGTGGTATAACGAGGATGGCAAGCTTACCTACGGATCTGTGGCAGATGGCAACAAGGAAGCACTCGCCAAGCTCCGTGACTGGTATTCCAAAGGATATTTGAATAAAGAATTGGCTACCCAAGGAGCCTGGGATGCACTCGCCGATTTCACAGAAGGCAAAGCCGGTATTATTATCGGGCGTCCATGGCTGTATGGCAGTGTTAAGGATGTAGAGAAGAATATTACGGGTGCCAAAATCGCAGTCTACCCGACAATCAAAGGCGTTAAAGAAGACAAAACCTATCAATCTGCCCAGCTTAATGATGGCGTCTTTATGTTCAACAAAAACTTTAACAACATGGAAGCATTCTTCCTTTACTATGATAAGCTCTATGATCTGGCCTTCGGAACCGGCGACTTTAAATATGGCTATGCCCAAGGTTACGACTACGATATTGTTAATGGTGAAGTTGTATTCGACCCAACCAAGTTCAATAAACCGCTGGAAGCTGTCCAAAGCCCAGGCAAGATGACATTCACCAAGAATTCACCAAGCGCCGACGGACCGGGCCAATCCTTTTATGATGTGGCTAACGGTGCAAAGCCGGATACTGGCAAGCTGTTAATGGCTGCCAGTGCCGACAAAACGATGAGAGACGGATACGCCATTTCGTATGAGAATAGCGATGTGCTGTTGCCTACTGCCTTCAACGGCCCGCCTACAAAGACTATGCAATCCTCCTGGGAGCAGTTGACGACGATGGAGAAGGAGACCTTCACCAAGATCATTTACAGCAAAGAACCTCTTGAAGCCTATGATGAGTTCGTTAAGCAATGGTACGAAAAAGGTGGAACACAGATTACAGATGAAGTCACCGAATGGTACAAGAAAGCAAACGAAGTTGACGTAATGTCTGCAATGGGCCTGAAATAACCACAGGTATTTAGCACAACTGAAACAGCCGACACCTGCGCATACCTAGTATGCTGGTGACGGCTGTTTCAGTTTCTCTAATCCAATCCAGATAGCGCCTCACTATCCATGGCGTTCATCCTTTATCTATAAACCAGCTTCTGAAGCGTAGTGAAGTGTGCTAAAGTGAGAAAGAGTAGGAGAATAGCTAACCGATTCTTATCGTTATTCACGAAAGGAGATACAACATGATTGAGTATAGAAAGGCGAAATCGAACGAACGGGAAAAACTTATTGATCTAGCCAACTTCGCATTTGATCAAGATATAGGATCACTGCTTCCAAAAGTGTACAACCAGGAATTCGATCTTTCGTCACTTCATAAGGTTGCAGTAGACGATCAGGGTTCGATCCGTGCGCAGGTAGCCGTACTGCCCGAGACCTTAAGAGTATGTGATTCCACGCTGCGGGTAGGATTCGTAGGTATTGTATCTGTGCATCCAGGGGCACGTGGTGAAGGGCATATGAAAGAATTAATGAACTTATGGCTACATGAGATAAGTGATACCTGTGATATAGCTGTGTTATGGGGTCAGCGGCAGCGATATGAATATTTTGGATTTACTGTTGGGGGCATGCAATACAAATATATCATTGGGGATGCCAATGTGCGACATGCCCTGAAGGATGTAGATGCAGAGGGTCTGTCCTTTAGTCCACTGTTCGATCTTGAAGGGGGCCAGGGCTTTGCTCATAGGGTTCATTCAAAGCAGCTTGCATATGTAGAACGTGATATACAGCAGTTACCTTTAATTTTCAGCTCTTTTCAACAAAATGCTCTCGGTATACTAGATAAAGACAGACTTATCGGCTATATGATTGTAAATGGAACTGGTGATGAAGTTTCAGAATTGATGATGGAAGTTACGAGTGATATTGAACGTACGGTTAAGGCTTATATGAAACATATGGGAATAGATAGAATAACAATTCGCACATCTGATTATGATACCGCTCTCAATCCGAGCCTTGGCAAATTTGCTGAAGAGTATGTGATTGAGCCAGCCCACATGTATAATATTTTTGATTTTGCCAATGTATTAAAGGCATACTTAACGCTAAAACATCAGACGATTGGCCTTGAGCCGGGAGAATTTTCTGCCATACTGGATGGGCAACCAGTCACCATATGTGTTGATCCTAAGGGTGTAACGGTTGACCGGAGTGCAACACCTGGCGCAGTTATCCTAAATAAGGAACAGGCGCAGACTCTCCTTCTTACCCCACACGGCCGATTCCTGAATGTATCCGCACCTGCAGGTTGGTTCCCGCTTCCGTTATACTGGTCCAAGGTGGATTTGTTTTGAATACCGTTCTTTTTTATGAAAAAACGTAATGAAGACAACAAAGCAGCGATTATCCTGTACTGGAGAATCGCTGCTTGTGACTCGGTTATACTGTTGAAAAGGGCGATGCAGGCAACCCTTCCCGATTATACAGATTGGCCGTATCCGGATTATCTGCCCATGCGTACCTCACTTGAGCGGGATCAGGAATCTCATCATGCCAGACAACAACACAATCATCTTCAATACTAGCGTTAGCCCAGATGAAGGGTTGACCAACTCCGGCAATGGCGAAATGCTTAAGTGTATCTCCATTTTTAGCGACTAATCCCCCTCCAGTATTACTAAAGTGAAGGATCATTCGTTGCCCAACCTTTTCCGCGAACTGGAACAGGGGACCTGAAGCCACTACCGCATCCTCTTTATAGACTACCCTCCGGGCTGCGAGTGCGAGCCTGTAACCAATATCTTTCTTGTTTACCGGATGGATATCATTCGATTCTCCAATATCTATAGCTACTGCCATTCCTGTCATGGATACGGCAAGTGTCTTCCGCTGCACCTCCCTTAGCTTCGCCCATTGGCTTTCGGCAGGACTATCTGAAGGCTCCGAAAAGTTGGGCAACTGCACATACAGGAAAGGGAGATCATCCATGCCCCACTTTTCTCTCCAATCAGCAATAAGTGTCTGAAACAGACTCTCGTATAATTCGGGATTGTTCAAGTTGGATTCCCCTTGGTACCAGATGATACCTTTGAGCGAATAAGGGGCAACTGGAGCAATCATGCCATTATAAAGGCCTGCCGGACGCCACTGGACAAAAGAAGGCGCAGGCATCGGACCACACTTGACTCCAATCTGATACTGCCAATCACCGCTTAAATCGAGACTTCTTTCCCCGATCTGAAGACGATAAGGCTTGCCTTTATAAAATCCGCCTTTACCGGAAACATTGACTACTCTTACGACAATCGTATTGCCCCCTCTTTGCAGAAGACCTTCCGGTATACTGTACACTCTTGAAATATACTGGCTTGTCAGAGCTCCAATCTGAACCCCGTTGAGATAAACGGTATCTTCATCCACCACATTGCCGAGCTCAAGCATCGCTGGAAGCCCCAGTTCACCAGAGTGAACTTCGAATTCCTTCCGGAACCACACACTGCCGTTAAAAGATCCTAAGCCCTCTTCTTCCCAATAGGAAGGCACTGGAATAGAAGACCAATCTGAAGCATTGAAGGCCGGATCATAATAAGGCGTTCCGCCGACAGCTAAACCCGCGTCATTCTGATTGACGTAGCCGTACCACTGCTCTTGATTGACTTGATCTTCTTGCGCCAATGACTCCAGGTACTTCTTGTCCTTTAGCTTCCGTAACTCCTCTGCAGCATTCGGAAAAGGTGCAAGGGCTTCCTCGCTCATAAACGCTTCAATCGGTGCCCCGCCCAAACTGGCCTGAATCAGCCCAATCGGCACGCCGTTCTGCTCATATAGCTTGGCTGCAAAGTAGTATGCCGCAGCAGAGAAATTCATGATGCTTATAGCATCAGCCGCTTCCCATCTTCCAGATTCAATATCAGCACACGGTTGTTCAAAATTATATACTACCGGAATCAATAATTGCCGAATCGCGTCATTCCCCGCATTGGCAATATCTTCAGGAAATGCTTGTTGAAGCGAAACCATCTTCATTTCCATATTGGATTGGCCAGAACATAGCCATACATCGCCCAGCAGAATATTCACGAGCCTGAGACGTTCCGTTCCGTCCCTGGACTCAATGATCATCTCAAAGGGCCCACCCGCATCTCCCGTCTGAAGACTGACTTGCCATCGTCCATCCATCGCCGCAATCCCGCTGTAGATCAGATCCTTGAACCGGACATTGACCACTTCTCCTGCTGGTGCCCATCCCCAAATCTTGACACACGAGTTCCGCTGTAATACCATGCCGTCACCGAAAAGACGCGCCAAACGGATCTTTTTTAGGCTCTGCATAAGCTATAACACTCCTTTTATATCGAACGGATTAATTAAAAGCTCTATGTTTCTTCACTAATTTGCTTTACCATATTTATATTATGGCATTTAACAATAGAGATCGGTTAAGAACGGAGAATCATTCAATGTACTACGATTTCAGCGAGCGTTCCATTATAAAAGGGAATGGTTATAAGCCTCCAAATTCACACAAATGGGGACCTGGTGTCCGCGATGTTTATGCCCTGCATTATATTGTAAGCGGTAAGGGCTATTTGGAGACAGGCCATGCCACTTTTTCTTTGATGACCGGCGAGAGCTTCATGATATTCCCTGATACGGAAGTCTATTATTATCCTGATCCGCAGGATCCGTGGGAGTATTATTGGATTGAATTTAACGGGCTTGAGGCCTCACGCCTTTTGTCGATGATTAATATTGCCGCTGATCATCCGGTCCTGAAAGCCTCACCGCAAGATTTCAAACCACTTTTTCATAGGGTCAACAGTGCTGGAATAGAGCCGTTCGAACGAGAGCGTTCTGATGCAGGTCTACATTTG
This sequence comes from Paenibacillus diazotrophicus, assembly GCF_042610465.1. Lineage (NCBI taxonomy): Bacteria > Bacillati > Bacillota > Bacilli > Caryophanales > Paenibacillaceae > Paenibacillus > Paenibacillus diazotrophicus. The sequence continues at coordinate 610,658 of NZ_JBGJZN010000002.1, read as the reverse complement.
TTATTGTCTTATTACATGGAGCATTACCCTAGTGATAAAGTTTTTTTCAAAAAGGACTATGTACTAGCAGCAAGAGATTACATTGAAAGCAACTTTTGGAATCCATCATTATCTGTTTTGGATGTAGTTGAATTTGTGAAGATTGAGCGCAGCTATTTGTTCCGGTTATTCAAGGAAGAAAACGGCGTCTCCATTTCTGGTTATCTTACCGCCTTCAGAATTCAGCGTGCCTGCGAATTATTGACAAATTCCCAGTTATCGATCAAGTCATTGTCCTATTCCGTTGGCTATCAGGACCCGTTGTATTTTTCGAAAATATTCAAAAAAGCAACTTCATACACTCCGTCACAATACAGAAAAGCACACTGCCCGGCAAATGATGCCCATTACGCCATAAAGGAGCAACCTGCGGCAGGCAGTCATGATATTTCTGTCTGATCTAAGCTTAGCGAAACAGCACACAATTCCCGGATTCTCGGAAATATTTTATCAACTGCTCAATAGGGCCGCGACCGCATTTCAGTTGCTCGCCAAGACAGTCTATACACAGGAAATCTTTAGCATTTCGCGTAACAAGCTTCAGGTATATCGCCACATCATCCGTCATTAAGGGAACTCCGCAGGTTCTGCATGTCCTATTCATGTTCATGCTATCCCTTACACCAATTTCGCCCGCACAATCAGACAATCATGAGCTGGAACTACAGGAGCATATCTTTCTTTAAATGTACCGATTTCTTTATGCTCCCAGCAGTCATATAACAACAGCGATTTTCCCGAAGCATAGGGTAGTCCGATATCCCAGAATTGCAATGACATCTCCCTTTGCCCATCACTTAAATTGAAGAAACCTATGGCAACGTCTCCGTCCGTTAATACCTTCACCAGCATAAACACATCATCCGTATGAAACCATTGCGGTTCCGGCTTGATGCGATAAGCACCGCGGCCTTCCACATCCTGATTAATGGCGATCAAATCCTCATTCATCAGAATATCCTTAGTAGCCTGATTGGCTCTGCGGATGTCACTGCCAATCATTAGCGGAGACCCCATCAAGCTCCATAACGAAAAATGGGTCTTATACTCTACATCGCTGCAACCGCCAACCTGGCTTCCGATAAAGTCACTGTTGCTGCCTCCGTACATGCCGACAACCAGCATATCCATATCATTATGGCAATAGGCTCCTGTATAAGAGGCTTTGTCAAGCTGTGATAAAGCCAGGCCTTTAATCGAATCCCAGCTATCCTGAATATCCCCTGTGGACCGGTACATATGAGCGCCTGATTCACGAATCCAGTGATATACATTGTCCTCGCCCCAATTGCATGCCGAGAACAGAATCTCTCTTCCGCAGTTTTTTAGCGCGAGACTCATTCGCTTGTACAACAGTTCCCCTGAAATATGTCTGGGCTTGAAGCAGTAATCATACTTTAAGAAATCAACGCCCCATTCTGCCAGTAATTCGGCATCCTGAAATTCATGTTCAAAGCTCCCCGGATATCCTGCGCAGGTGTGTGTCCCTACACAAGAGTACATTCCGAACTTTAATCCCTTGGAATGAATATAATCTGCAAGCGCCTTCATTCCGTTCGGGAATTTGGCTGCATCAGCAACCAGCTTGCCATCCTTGTCTCTTTCTTTCAGGCTCCAGCAATCATCAATTACAATGTATTCATATCCCGCATCCTTGTACCCCTCTGCAACAAGCGCATCGGCAGCTTCCCGGATGAGCTGTTCGTTAATATCCCATGTAAAGGTATTCCAAGAATTCCACCCCATAGGTGGGGTCAAACCGAGTTGGTATTGGTTCATAAAAGTATTCATCCTTTCGTGTAACCCGAAGATTAAGTGTAAGAACTAAGGCTGTATTCTTTATGTATTTAATCACAGACGACTCTTGTGATCCATAGCTTAACGTTGCTTTCATATGTACATTTGTTGCTTTTCTACGAAAAATAGAACCCCATGTAATTCACCTGCAAAAGGGCTGCTCACCGCGCGCCTTTACGCAAGCGGGAACAGCCCTCTAGAAGCATACTTAGTGAATGAGTCCAACCCCTATTGTCCATGTCCTCAGAAGCTTGAGTGTGTCATGGAACTCAAGACTGTGGCTGACCAGAGACCCGAACAAAATTCAAGCCTGTTCAGTCTTCCGTACCCGATTGAAAATCCGTGTAGTCACTGGTAGTTGTAACACCACTGCTGGTCGAGCTGCCCAGATATTGCTTCAGCCATTTCAGCGCCGGGCGCTCCGAGCCATTGGTATTCACCAGGTGGGTATTGGCGGCCCAGGTCTGATTCTGGATGTAACCCCAGAGGGTTACGCCCTTCACAGCAGAATTCTCCCACAGTACAGGGAATTTCTCTTTGTATCTGGCAAGCTGTGTGTTGTCGTCGCCGGTGATGTCCAGTTCAGAGACGTAGATAGGCAGGCCCGTGGAGGATAGCTTACCCAGTACAGTTCTCATGGTACTCACACTTACATTGTCCATATTGAAGTAATGGCACTGGATGCCGATCCCGTCGATCAGGCCTCTGGACTTCAGGTGATTGATAATGGTCACATATTGATCGGTCAAGCCCGGGTCACCGATAATGCCATATTCATTGATGAGCAGCTTGGAATTCGGGAACGCGGCTCTGGCTTGCTGGAAGGACCAGATGACCCAATCCCAGCCGGTGCTTCCGTCACCGCCGATAGCATTACGGTAGGAAGGCTTGGCATGCAGCGGCTCATTGACTACATCCACGAATGCGGACTTGGAGTAGCGTTGTCCCGCCGCGGCAATCCATGAGGTCACCTCCGATTTCTGATCCGCCGCCGAAAGGCCGGCAACCCATGAAGGCTCTTGACTTCCCCAGACCAGCGTATGGAATTTGAAGGGGATGTTCCGGCTGACCGCATAATTATAAGATGTATCCGCACCGCTCCAATTCATGTTGTTGCGCGTGCCTTCAACCGCTCCCCATTTGGTAGCATTCTCAGGTGTTACCTGATTCCAATAGTTGGCGAAGTTACCGGGAACACTGCCAGCAATGATATTTCCCAGGAACTTTGGCCCACTAGTAAGCGCGGCGCTGGCGTTCCCCGACATCACGGACGCGAGCAGGACACCGGCTAAGGCCAAACCGCTTACGAACTTTCCAATTCTGGTTTTCAACTCAAATCATCTCCTAATTCATAATGGATTCACCACGGCTATTCCAGACGTAAATAATCAAAATCAACAAAACCGCCCGCTGATTTCGTTGCGTAATTGAACAACGCAAACCGGTAGCCCATAAAATGGGGCAGCGTATAAGACATCTGAAGCGTATTGCCAGCCGCTGTCCAATTACTTCCATCAAGGCTGTAGTAGAAGTAGGCCTTATCTGTCTGATTGGTGAAATCACAGACCACCTTCAGATAGACTCTGTTCTGGCTGATTGGCACATTTGCCACTTCGGCTATAGACCCGGAGCCGGCATTGACCATCACGATAGACTTGGAATTGCCGGACATTTTCACGCCTACAAAGCCATACTTGGCTTGAAATGCTGCCAAACCGGCATAATCCCCATCCTTCATTCCGCTAGTCTCCAGAGCAGTAATCCCTGTACTTTTCGGTCCGAATGTCCGCTGAGTCAGTGTGTTCCGGGCCTCCAGAATACTGGAGCTTACCTTGCCCGTGGTCAATCGCATGAAGCCGGGACGCTGGGTCAGTGACCACTTCGCAGGATCGGGATTATGGTTCCACTGCCATACCTTGGCAAGTCCCGCTCCAGACGAAGCTGTTCCTGCAAATGACACATCATCTACATAAAAATCCATCAGGTCATTTGTGGCATCCGGCGTAGAGCTATAAGGGGTCTCAAGAAAGATAAACGTCTGCGACAGATCTGCACCGGCGGGCAGCGTGTAGGTGCCCTGAATCGTGCCCCACTCCCCTTTAGTCAATGTGGTAGACCCAAGAATCGTAATGCCGGTGTAGCTTGGGCCATTCTGGATGTCGAAGTTAAATGGCTTGGTAGCTGGGCCTGTGGTGTATTTGACCTTTGCCGAGAAGCTATAGACTGCGCCGGGAGTTACTTTGCCGGTGAGATCCTGCTTCGGTCCGGCCCCTGTCTGCTGTCTGCCGGTGACCTGCAAGCTTCGGGAACCGCTGTAACGGTCCGCTGCAGTGGAGGCAACGGTTGCCGTATTGTTGGGAGTCCATGGGCTGATAGCGGCCTCTTCAAAACCTCCGTTCACAATAAGCTCCGCAGATGCGGAAGCCGATGTGAACTCATCGGACGCATATACCTTTTTCACGGGATAGCCTTCTGCTGGCATGTTCAGGGTCCGCGGTGCTGTGCCGCCGGTACCAAAAACCGGCCAGTTGCCCACCCAAGACACGGGAACAAGATACGGCATACGCCCGACTGCTCCGCTGTCCTTGAAGAGCATGGCATACCAGGAGCCGGAGGGCGTGTCCACTATTCCCCCTTGGGCAATGCCTGAATCGTTAAGCGATACCTGGCCCGTATAAGTTCCCGTCAAGCTGGAGGACCGGTAGGTCAATTGGGTGCGTCCGCTTCCCGAAGGCCAGCAGATCAGAAAGACATAATAATAGCCGTTAATCTTCTGGATATGCGCGCCTTCGGCCTTTACAATGAAGCTCGAGCCGGCAATATTACTGGAGCCGGGGATGATGACCTGGTTGAGCCCCCCGGACTTGATGGCTTTGGCATCCGCCGTCAGCTCGATCAAGCTGATATTATCGGAGCCGTAGACCAGAAACACGCGTCCGTTATCGAACAGCAGCGATGCGTCATGATAATAACTTCCCAAGACAGAGGAGGTCCATGGGCCGCTCTCAATGTTCTTGGTCTGATAAATATAGGTTTTACCGGTTGAATTAGAGCCAAAGGACACATAGTAGATGCCGTTGTTGTATCTGAGGCTGCTTGCCCAGGAGCCTTTACCATATTCATTCTGGCCGTTATTCAAATTCTGCGCATCACCGCTCGCATAGGTATCGTAGACGTAGTTTACGATTTCCCAGTTCACCAGGTCATAGGACTTCATGATCGGAACACCAGGGTTCATATGCATGGTGGTGCTGGTCATGTAGTATACATCGCCTACCCTGATTACATCATTGTCCGGGGCATCGGCATAAATAAACGGATTGTTAAATGTCGAAGCGCCCACTGCAGAAGGATTCAGTATCAGGCCTATCCATAGCGATATTGCCAACAAAAACATACCTGTTTTTTTGACCATAGTGCTTGCCTCCTGCCTGGTTATACGATCATAAGCTCCACTCAATGTAATCCACAAAAGCATCCCAGGTTCCGTTGTCGGTGGTTACGAGCAGCTTGACCTCCTGATTTCCGGTAGCATGGGCCACATTGGATAGGGTCTGAACGGTAGGAGTGGTTCCACTGAAGTAGAAGGAGCCAACGGTCGTCCCGCCGATTTGCAAATCCACTCTGGCCGTGGCGGAATTGCTTGAGGCTCCCCGGACAGAGATGTTGTGCGTGCCATAGGCAAAATACTGATTGAACGCAGCAGCATCATCACTCCCATACAACGCAGCCCCGTTAAACGGGGAAGTGGTCTTCCCTGCATAGGTGCCGCTGAGCGTCATGTCCTCAGCTTCAACCTTATTTCCGGAAGGAGCAGTGGTGCCCGCGGAGAATTGCCAGTAATCGAGATTAAACAAATTGCCCGAGCCTGATCCGGTGAATACCAGATAGAGTCTGTGGACCCCGGTCACATTGCTGACAGTGGTCTCTACCTCCTTCCACGTCTGCAGACCTCCGGTCGATGGGACATTAAGCGTTCCAACCAATGTGCCTGCTACGCTGTCCAGCCGGATTTCGATTTTGCCGCCTGTGGTCGAGGCCACGTTTGCCTTGAAGGAATTGGCGCCGGAACCGAAATCCGCGTTGCCTAAGGCAATCCAGTCTCCATTGTTAATGCTGGTCACATTCATATTGCTTACAGGACCGCCTGCAGCCTGAGTAGGTTCGGTGGCAATGCCTGCGTTCCAGCCGATCGTCTCGGCTTCCACCCGGGTAAACGGATTCAGATTGGTAATCTGGGCAATACCCGCCATGTCTCCCTGAACCTCTTGAATGGTCCCGTCCGCATTATAGACGAGCTTATTGATATGCGGGGAGCGGTAGCCTTTGCCGTCTCCCAGTACGGCCTTCGCCACAGTCTGGGCATGGTACACTACGTACCATTGGTTGTTGAAGTTAAATACCGCATGGTGATTGTTGCCGCCTACACCGAAGAAGGTATACGGATTCTTCAGAAAATGTCCGGTATACGTAAAGGGGCCCATGGGACTGCTGCTCACCATATAACCGATTTCACCTGCCGGATAAGCAGACGGGTGAGTGCCGGAGAAATTAATGCAGTAAGAGTAATAATATTTGCCCCCATACTTGTGGATTCCAGAATCCTCGAACATATAAGGGGCATCAATTGTAGATGCGCTTCCAATAATGCTCGTCATATCCGCACCCAATTTCAACACCCTGGCTGTTTTGGGATTAGCCACAGAAGCCGGGTCCGAGGTGTTGGGAATGCCCCCGCCGCAGTACAGATATCCGTTACCGTCGTCGTCCACCAGGACAGCCGGGTCAAACAGCCAGGTCACGCCGGACATTCCGGGTGTGCTGCCTGTCACGAGCGCTTTGCCAAGCGGGTCCTTCCAGGGACCGGTCGGGGAATCTGCCGTTAACACGCCGAGGCCTGAAGCACCATTTGCAAAATACAGAAAAAATTTATCCTGACCGTTGATTTTTTTTACCACCGCTGAAGGTGCCCATGAGAGAGAGGCCCATTTGGCAATGCCGGCTCCACCGTTTGCATTATTGGCTCCGGCCACAGGGATGGACCCGTGATCTGTCCAGTTCACCATATCGGCGGAGGAGATGACATTGATTTTGTTCAAGGCGCTGAAATCATTGTCCTTCACAGTTCCGTTACTATTATAGACGTAGGCATCGCTAGACATATAAACATAGACTCTTCCGTTATATGTCAGCGCAAAGGGATCGGCTCCCAGCTTATGATCCATCAGCGGATTGGAGCTCCCCGGCTGCTTAGCCGTGGCATTGTTTGCAGCATGCACTGACATCATAGGCAGACAGCTAAGCAATAAAACAAAGGTAAATGCAATTACCGAGAGTTTTTTAAACATCGACATACCTCCATTAAGAATGATTTGTAATCCCTTCCAATCTATTGCGTCACAAATCCCGGGTTGCTGGGCACCCTCCTCTCAACTTGAATTCTTTGAAAGATTCTACTAATATTTTCTATTCGAGATCATTTTAGTATATTCGGTATACGGGAACAATGCAGTTTTTTGTCTGAAAGGTTGAAATTTTTTGGTATTTCTACGGAAAAATAAATAGAAACGGCTGCCCCTTCCATCCCTGGATGATGCAGCCGTGCGGAATTATAACTTATGAGAGCTCTTTGTCCCAATCGCTTCCTGTATCAATATTTACGGTTCTCCACCTCGATGCCCGCCAGTTCCTGTGTGAAAATATCTTCAGGGGTCACCATTCTCTTAGGCAGTGTCCGCCCGCTCATGATTTCTTTGACAGCCTGCATGAGCAGCGGACCAAGCAGAGGATTGCACTCGACCACAGCATTAATATTCCCATCGGTCATTTGCTCGAACGCCCGCCGTGTGCCATCCACTGAAACAATAATGATATCGACTCCCGGCACAAGTCCCGCCTCTTTGATGGCTTCCACCGCACCGATCGCCATATCGTCATTGTGAGAATAGAGCACCTGGGGCCACTTCTCCCTTGGCTGCTGTAAAAAAGTCTTCATCATCTCGCGTCCGCCGCTTTGTGTGAAGTCCGCCGGCGCCGTCTGCGTAATCCGGAAGTTCGGTTTGCCCTCAAGCATCTTCCGGAAGCCCCTTCCCCGGTCAATCGACGGCGTTGAACCTACTGTACCCTGCAATTCGGCAATTTGGATGACTTCGTTATGATGCCGCATTTTGTCGATCACATATTTGGCAGCCTTGATGCCTTCTTCATAGAAGTCAGACCCGATAAAAGTGACATAATAGGAACTGTCCTCCACATTGACAGACCGGTCCAGGATGATGACGGGAATCCCCGCATGCTTAATCTCCTTCAGGATGTCTTCCCATCCGGTCTGCACTACCGGTGCAATTGCAATAATATCCACGTTGCTGCGGATAAACGAACGGATGGCCTCGAACTGCTTGCGCTGATCCTGTTCGGCATTCTTCATCATGAGAATGATTCCTGCCTCTTCAGCAGCTTCCCGGATGGACGCACTATTCGCCTCCCGCCAAGTACTCTCTGAGCCAAGCTGGGAGAAGCCTAGCCGAATGGGCCTTGACATGGCCCTGTCCGGGGACGGCTCCAAGCTATCCTCCACCGCAGGAGAGCTATGAGGCACCACCGGTGCCTGTACGTTATTATCCTGGCCGCTCCAGCAGCCGCCAAGCGGCAGCAGCAGCAGCAGGACCAGGCACCATTTCACTGTCCTCATCAGCATCCCCCTCCATATGATAGCGATTTCAATTATATCCCAAAAGCATTGGAAGACAAGAGTGCTTTTTCTCCCAATGCAGGTTTTATATTGATATGCTATTGCTTTAGCGTCGCGCGCCTGGAGCTTAATACCCGCTGCAAGAGAATGAATACGAACAACAGCAGGCCGATGGCGATCTTGGTCCACCAGGAGCTAAGCGTTCCCTCGAAGCTGATGATCGTCTGAATTACACCCTGAATGAGCACTCCGAAGAAGGTGCCGAGGACGTATCCCACACCTCCGGTCAGCAGGGTACCGCCAATCACGACAGCTGCGATCGTATCCAGCTCGAAGCCGACAGCATGAAGCCCATACCCGGACAGCATGTAAAAGGTGAACACCACACCAGCAAGCGCCGAGCAGAAGCCGCTCAAGGTATAGACTAACACCTTGGTCCGTGCCACCGGAAGACCCATCAGCAGCGAGGACTGCTCGCTGCCTCCAAGCGCATACACGTTACGCCCGAACCGGGTATAGTGAGCGATGTAGATAGCGGCGGCGACAACTACCAGGGCGATGATGGCGCTGACGGAAAGGAAGCTTCCGCCCGGCAGCTGAATTTTGGTCTGGGCAACGGCAGTATAGAAGGAATTATCAATTGTAATCGTATCAATACTGATGACATAACACAGGCCGCGGGCCAGGAACATTCCCGCCAGTGTTACAATGAACGGCTGAATCTTAAAGTAATGGATCATCGCCCCCATGGCGCTGCCGAACACGGCTCCCATCAGAAGCACCAGCGGAATCACAACCGCTGGCGGCCAACCCTGCTGCTGCACCAGACTGGCGGAGACCATCGTCGATAGAGCGATAACAGAGCCGACGGACAGGTCAATGCCGCCCGACAGGATCACGAACGACATACCGACAGCCGTGATTAGCAGAAAGGCATTGTCAACCAGCAGATTCATAAGCACCTGCAGAGAGAAGAATCCGGTATACCGGAAGGAACCGGCTCCGAACATAACAAGGAACAGCAGAACGGTGACGACCATCGGAATATATTTGCGGTTAAGAGACATGGCGTGATATCCCCTTCTCTGCTGGATAATGCCGCGTCTTCCAGCGTGCGGCAATGGAGGCGCGGAATGTTTCTGACTGGATCAGGCAGACTGCCAGCACTACAAAGGCTTTGACGACCAGTGTAATCTCTGGAGGGACGCCGATCATATAGATCGTTGTGGTCAGTGTCTGGATAATCAGCGCTCCAATCACAGTGCCGGTGAGATAAAAACGTCCGCCGTTCAGTGACGTCCCCCCGATCACCACTGCCAGTATGGCGTCAAGCTCATACCAGAGACCGGCATTGTTGCCGTCGGCGCTGGAGACATTCGAGCTAAGCAGCAGTCCGGCGATGCCTGCGCATAAGCCGCAGAATACATAGACCGACAGGATGACCCAAGCCGAGCGGATGCCTGACATCAGGCTGGCCGTCGGATTGCAGCCAACCGATTCAATGAACAGACCCAGCGCAGTCTTGCGGGTCAACAACACGGCGATGACCACAAACAGAGCAACGACAAATATTGAAAAGGGTAGCGCGGCCAGAGAACCGGAACCAATATAGGCGTATTTGCTGCTGGTGACCGTAATAATCTGTCCGCCGGTCACCAGTTGGGCAATTCCCCGACCCGCCACCATCAGAATCAGTGTGGCGATAATCGGCTGAATGCCGGCCACGGAGACCAGCAGTCCGTTCCAGGCACCCAGCACAAGCGATAGGCCGATGGCCAGGAGCACTGATAAAAGAATCAGGCCCAGCGCGTTCTGGTCCTGGCCTCTGCTGATGCTCAGGCAAGCGATTGCGCCTGAAATGGCGACAATGGAGCCGACAGATAAGTCAATCCCCTTGGTTGCCACCACCAGTGTCATCCCGATTGCCACCAGGATAAGAGGCGATCCGAAGTTGAGGATATCAATCAGACTGCCGTACAAATGCCCGTCGTGCATCGTGATGGAGAAGAAATCCGGCGAATAGCACAGATTGAACAGCAGCAATGCGGCCAGTACACACAGCGGCCAGAATAAATGATGTTTAACCATTGTACCCATGATACGTTTCAGCCTCCCGCAATGGCCTGCATAATATGCTGCTGGCTCATATCCTTATCTGAGATTTCCTTCACTTTACGGCGGTCGCGCAGGACAGCAATCCTGTCACTGACCCGCAGCACCTCCTCCAGCTCGGAGGAGATGAACAGGAATGACATCCCCTGGCGCGAGAGCGACAGCACCAGCTTTTGAATTTCCGCTTTTGCTCCAATATCAATCCCCCGCGTAGGCTCATCCAGAATGAACAGTTGAGGTTCTGTCAACAGCCAGCGGGCCAGCAGCACCTTCTGCTGGTTGCCGCCGCTCAGATTCTTGATCAGATGATCGGGACTGGGCGGATTGATGTTCAGCATGCGGATATATTCCTCTGCCATTTCCTCCTGCCGCTTACGGGAGATCGTCTTGAAGGTCCCATATTTGGCCTGCAGCGCAAGAATAATGTTTTCTCTTACGGTCAGATCGCCGATAATCCCCTCCGTCTTGCGGTTCTCCGAGCAGAAGGCAATCCGGTGCGCAATGGCTTCCCGGGGGGAATGCACCGTTCCTTGCGTTCCCGGCAAGGTCAATTTCCCAGAATCCGGCCGGTCAGCGCCGAAGAACAGCCGGGCGGCTTCTGTCCGGCCGGAGCCAAGCAGGCCCGTCAAGCCCACTACCTCTCCTGAGCGGATCATCAGATCAAACGGCTCGATCCCCCCTTTGCGGCCAAGTCCTTCCGCCCGGATCAGTTCGTTGCCCAGCGTATCCTTGTACTCTTCGGCCAGACTTGGCAGCTCTTCCAGCAAACTCAGATCCTTGCCGATCATTTTCATAACCAGCTCCATCCGGGTCAGCTCCTTGACCATATATTCACCGACAAATTCTCCGCCCCTCAGTATGGTGACCCGGTCCGAAACTTCGTACATCTGATCCAGGAAATGCGTGACAAATAAGATCGACAGACCGTCCTTTTTGAGCTTCCTCATAATCCGGAACAATTGCTCCACTTCGATCTGATCCAGACTTGAAGTCGGCTCATCGAGAATTAGTACCTTGGCGGAAATATTCAACGCTCTGGCAATCGCGATCAACTGCTGTACCGCCACAGAATACATATGCAGCGGGAGGGTAACATCAATTTGCACATTCATCCGCTCCCGGAGCAGTTCCGCCGCACGCCGGTTCATTTCCTTCCATAGAATCCGTCCAAATTTCCGCGGTTCTCTTCCGATGTAGATATTCTCCGCGACAGTCAGATTGGGACACAGGTTAACTTCCTGATAGACAGTACTGATCCCCGCCGCCTGTGATTCTAACGGGCTGCGGATGGCAAGGGGGGCGCCGTCCATCTCCACATTTCCTTCATCTATCGGATACACGCCAGTCAGTACTTTAATCAGTGTCGACTTACCGGCGCCATTCTCTCCCATAAGGGCATGCACTTCACCCGGAAACAGGCGGAGGTCCACATCAGTCAACGCTTTTACACCCGGAAACCGTTTGTGAATCTTCGTCATTTGCAGTATGGGCTTCAGTGTGCTCATTCTCGCATCCACTCCCTGTTATTCATAAAAGCAGCCCGGTGGAAGTTATCCCGCCGGAGCCGCTTGTAGTTGTTGCCTCTAATTAGTACTCACGGCTTGGCAATGCTTCCTTGGCCTGCTCGGAAGTGAAGGTCGATTCATCAGTCACGATCCGGGCTTCTACCGGCTTGCCGTCTACAACATCCCTTACCACCTTCATAAGCTGCGGTCCAAGCAGCGGGTTGCATTCGACGATGAAGTTGATTTTACCTTCACTGGCTGCCTGCATTCCGTCTTTGACGGCATCCACCGAGATAATTTTGATATCCTCTCCAGGCTTCAGTCCGGCTGCTTCAATCGCCTGAATGGCACCAAGCGCCATATCGTCGTTGTGTGCATACAGAACGTCGATATCCTTATTGGCCTTCAGGAATGCCTGCATAACTTCCTTGCCTTTAGCCCGGGTGAAATCGCCGGTTTGCGATGCGATGACCTTCAAATGGGCGTTGCCCGCAATTTTCTCCGCAAAGCCCGCCATGCGGTCATTTGCCGGTGCAGAACCAGTAGTTCCTTGCAGCTCCACTATGTTAACGTCCTCTGAAGCATCCTTGTACTGGTCCGACAGCCATTGGCCCGCCTTGCGGCCTTCCTCCACGAAATCCGAGCCGAGGAATGTGACATACAGCGAAGTATCCTTGGAGTCCACGGCGCGGTCTGTCAGAACCACAGGAATCCCCGCGTCCTTAGCCTCCTTGAGTACGGTGTCCCAGCCGGATTCAACCACCGGAGAGAACGCAATGACATCGACCTTTTGCTGAATGAAGGAACGGATGGCCTTGATCTGGTTCTCCTGCTTCTGCTGGGCGTCCGAGAATTTCAGTGTATAGCCGGCTTCTTTGGCAGAATCCTGGATGGACTTGGTGTTCGCACTACGCCAGCCGCTCTCCGCCCCAACCTGTGAGAAGCCCAGCGTAATACTCTTGCCCTCCGTCTTGCTTCCGTCATTCGCCGCAGTCGATTGCACGGCTGAGTTGCCGGATTCCGTCTTCCCAGCATTGTTGTTGCTGCATGCCCCAACCATGACCATAGTCAGAGTAAGCGCCAGCACAGCCCCCATTTTCCCGAATTTCTTCATGTATATTGATTCCTCCCCTTCGCATTCACCAGGATTTGGTGTCGGGTTCATTATAAACCGCTTCCAAAACACCGATATATGGGCATCCTTTGGCATTTGCTTTCTATTTTTTGTTTTTTAGCGGCTGCGGCCCAAGGATGTGTAATCTTTTATTGAAATGGTGTGATTTTTGTTTACGCTTTCTTTTTTTGTTTTCGGTCCGCTCCTTTTTGTTATAAACTATAATCGAATCCAAATATATGCTATTTATGAAAGGATCTCCCGATAATGCGGATCACACGCTGGGTCTCCTCGAGTCTGAGGACGAAACTGCTGGCTTTGTTTGTTGTGCTGTCCACCATCCCGCTGATTGCCGTCGGCCTCATTTCCTATCAGAAATCCTATCATTCGATTTCCAGTCACAGCAAAGCTTCAAGCATCCTTCAGGCGGATATGCTCAGCACGAACATTGATAATCTGTTCAAGGACACGGAACGGCTGCTGGAGCTGAGTAACAATCCCCAGGCGATCCATTTTCTATTCTCGCAATCGGAAACCTACCAGGAAGCGAAGGATATTCTTCAGACCTTTGCCCTTTACCGGGAGACCTACAAGTATGAAAATGTACTGAACATCAGCCTCATCAATCTGTATGGCAAAGGTATCAGCGAACGCAGGGGTATTTTCCAATCCAACATCAATCCGTTGCGCAATCCGCACTTTCAGACGCTGGCTCAGAATCCCGACAGCATCCTCCGTATTCCTCCCTCCTCGATATCCGGATATGACCGGGTCGACGGTTTCACATACAAGAATCAGGGTGTGATCTCGATTATGGCGGCAGTCAAGCAGCGGATCACGCATGAGGTGATCGGGTTTGTCATTGTGGATCTGAACGATTCCTTCATTAAAGATTTCTGTGACAAGGTGCCTATCGGCAAAACTGGATTTTTCTATATTGTCGATGGACAGAACCATCCCATTTATGTCCCTCCTGTCAGTGATACGGACCTGGCGATTATCCAGGAAGCCACAATTCCTGACTCTGCACTGAAGGAGAACGGCAGCTTCGTGCTGCATACTACCGGACCACCCCGGTTCATTGTCCATACCTCCTCCCGTTCTACCGGTTGGGTCATCATCGGCATGGCCCCGCTACAGGAGATTGTTGCCGAAGCCAACCGGATCAGACAGTTGATTATTGTCAGCGTTGTACTAAGCATAGTATTCGCCATCACGCTTCACTATCTGCTTACGAAGCGGCTGATCCGGCCTATTCAGCTTTTGCAGCACAAAATGCGGCTGACTGCGAGCGGTTACCTGGAAGCAAAGGTGAAACCGGAGGGAAATGATGAAATCGCCGATCTGGGAGAGAGCTTCAACATCATGGTGGGTCAAATCAAAGAACTGCTTGAGCAGAGCATCCGGGAGCAGCAGCAGTTGCAAAAGGCAGAGCTGCGGACGCTCCAGGCGCAGATCAATCCGCATTTTCTGTACAACACCCTTGATTCCATTGTGTGGATGGCAGAAGCCGGCAAAAACGATGGTGTCATCCGTATTGTGAAAGCGCTATCTGACTTTTTCCGGCTTAGCCTGAATAAAGGACGCGATTGGGTGCTGATCCGCTCCGAGCTTGCCCATGCGCAGAGTTACCTAATTATCCAGCAGATGCGCTATCGCGACATTCTGGAGTACCGCATAGAAGTTGCTGAGGAGCTGCAGGAGTATCCGATTCTGAATATGACGATTCAGCCCTTGGTGGAGAATGCCCTCTATCACGGAATAAAGAATAAAAGAGGCCAGGGACAGATCATCATCAGCGGCTATGCGGACAACCAGTCTGTTGTGCTTACCGTCTCCGACAATGGAATCGGCATCTCGCCGGATCGACTGGCGGTACTCCGGGAACAAATCGAGCAGCCAATCCAGTCGGAGGACGCCTATCCCGCCCAGAACGGCTTCGGTCTCCAGAATGTGCACCAGCGGCTACAACTGTATTTCGGAGAGGAATATGGCATAAAGTTGGAGAGTACAGAAGGCATAGGTACACAAATCCGGGTGCGCATACCCAAGAACAGGGGGACCTAATATGAAAAAGGTTATGCTTGTGGATGATGAGATTCTGATCCGTGAAAGTATACGGGAATGCGTGGATTGGGAGCGGGAAGGGTTCATCTATTGCGGCGACGCATCCGACGGAGAGCTGGCCTTGCCGCTCATTGGTGAGAAGCTCCCGGATATCCTCATTACCGATATCAAAATGCCTTTCATGAACGGACTGGAGCTTAGCTCCGTGGTCCGTCAGCGATTTCCGAAGATCAAAATCATTATCTTGAGCGGCCACGATGATTTCCAGTATGCCCGGACCGCATTGCGGCTCGGGGTTGAGGATTATTGCCTGAAGCCGTTCAGCGCAGCTGATCTCCTGCAACTGCTCCACAGTGTCAGCGTTAGGATTGATGAGGAGCAGCGGCAAAAGGACAGTTATGCCTATACGCCAGGTAAGCTATACGCCGAGCTGTGCGGAGGACTGATCGGTACCGCCGCCGCCATCGAATCGGCGGAGCAACTGGGGCTGCCGCTCATCGCCCCCTACTATGCCATTGCCATCTTCACTTTGAATATCCCGGAAATCGAAGAGTACACATCCGCCCCTTCTTCAACACTACGAACTGCGGAAGAGCATTTCAGATCCCTGTTGACGGAGCTGACAGAAGGCCTATTTTATAAACGCAGCCGGACGGAAACGGTATTAATCTTCAAGGGAAGTACCCCCGAGCAATTGAACAGGAGTATGGATGAGGTCTGCAGAGCGCTGAAGCAAGGGCTGAGAACAGTATGCGGCTGTGAGCTGTCCGTCAGTCTGGGCGATGTGCGGGAACGCCTGCAGGGAATCCACCTGTCTTACCTCGAAGCCGAAAATAATCTTATACTCAAAAAGATGTCCCGGGAGAACTCGGCGGCACTGCTTGATGCTTCTTTTAACCCTTCGGAACACGGCACTCTACTCGACCGGAACCGGCTGATCCAGTTTCTGAAGCTGGGAGACGGTAAACAGAAGCCGGAATTTCTGTCACACCTTGCGGCAGAGATGGAACCGATGAATTGGAATTCCGTGTACGCTTACTACCTGATGACCGACATTACCCTGGAGCTGGTGCAAACGGCTAAAATCTGCTTTCGGGCAGCCGCCGAGCCTACAGAGATTCTCAGAGAGCTCCAGCAGGAGATCCGGTGCATTTCCGATACCGGTGAATGCCTCCAATATTTGAGCAGACTATTTGCCCGTCTCTGGGAGTGGCGGTCGGAAGGCTCGGATAAATACCGGGGGCTGATTGATAAAGTGAAACATTGCATCTGCGAGCAGTATGGCAATGAGCAGCTTTCTCTCCATGACATCTCCAGACAGGTCGGGGTAAGCCCCAGCCATCTAAGCAAAATCTTCAGCCAGGAAACCGGACAGACCATGACTGAATTTCTGACCTCGACCCGGATGGACAAAGCCAAGGAACTGCTGAAGACGACAAGCCATAAAACCTTTGAGATCGCCTTTAGCGTAGGCTACAATGATCAGCATTATTTCTCCAATTTGTTCAAAAAAGTAACCGGGATGACTCCGATGGAATACCGGAAGCAAGGTCACGCGGAGGAACCGCTCCCTTCTGTTTGTAAAGGGGGGGAATATCCGTGAGCGTATCCCGGGTAAGGATAGCTGCTTTCTCCATCATGTGCCTGACAGTAGCTCTGTTCCTGAGCGGCTGCTTCCCAGCCGGAGTCGTGCATACACCGCAGGAGAAGCAGGCGGCTGCGACCGGACGAAATGAAGAACAGCCGCTGACCTTCGGCATCATCTATCCTATGGTAAATGCCAACTATGAGTGGATTACGGAAAAGGCAGAGGTGGAGGCCCGCAAACATAACGTTCAATTGCTTGTTCAAGCGCCCGATGAAGCCAATCTGGAGCAGCAAATCCGGATCATGGAGATGATGATTAAACGGGGAGTCGATGGTATCGCAATCGCTCCGGTGGATTCCCAAGCCCTCGTTGGTGTGATTAATAAAGCCGTTGACCAGGGGATTCCCGTGGTCTGCTTTGAATCGGATGCGCCGGACAGCCGAAGGAGTGCTTATATCGGGGCCGACAACAGGCAAACCGGCATCGTGATCGGCCAAACGGTAGACCACTTGCTGGGCGGAAGAGGGATGATCCTTGTGGAGTCCGGAATGTCCCACATGCTCGGGTTTGGAGAGCGGCTTCAGGGACTGCAGACTTACCTCGCAGAGCATACGGAGATCGATATCCTGGACATTAAGCACAATGACGGCAGCGGAGACAACGCTGTATTGCAGCTCGAGCAGATGATATCCGCCCATCCCCATTTCTCCGCCTTGGTGAGCCTCGATTTTGTCTCCAGCTCAAGCTCTGTACTGGTCTGGAAAGCCAAAGGACTGAAGCGCTATAATATCGCCCTCGGTCTGACCCCTTCAATGATGCAGGCGATGGATAACGGGCAGATTACACGGGTAATCTCACAGAACGAGCAGAACTGGGGCGAGAACCTCATCAGTACCCTGCTGCAGAAATCCCAAGGCATCACCAAGACGAAATGGATAGATACAAAGATCACGATTATCGGAAATTAGCTTGCACCCGCTGTTGGCCGTAATCTGCTGCAAACAAAACAGCTACACCGTCCTTTATAGGACAGCATAGCTGTTGAAGATTGTAGGTCCCTATTCTTGGGAAGGGTATGGATTCATCGCCTGAATGGTGCCGTCCGGATTATAATGCAGCTCCATATATTTGACGCAGCGCTTATGATTGACACCGTCAGACAGGGAACTGTCATGATAGAACAGATACCACTTCTCTTCAAACTGAACGATGGAGTGGTGCGTGGTCCAACCGATAACCGGAGACAGAATCTCGCCCATGAAGGTAAATGGACCCGTCGGATGTTTACTGACCGCATAGACCAGGGTATGCTTCGTGCCAGTCGAATAAGACAAATAGTAGTGGCCATTATATTTATGTACCCATGGCCCTTCAAAATATCTCCGGTCCTCATCTCCGGCAAGAATCGGGTTTCCTTCTTCATCCACAATGGAAATTTCTTGCGGTGCCTCCTCTAAAGACAGCATATCTTCGCTTAAGAGCGCCACACGCGGCCCTAATGCAGGCTGGTCAAGGGCAGGCCCTTCCGCTCCCGGGCAGAAGGTGCCGGTCTGCCATTGTTCGAGCTGGCCTCCCCAGAGGCCGCCAAAGTAAATATAAGCACGGTTGTCTTCATCCACAAAAACAGCGGGGTCGATACTGAAGCTGCCGGGGATATAGTCGGGCTGGGGCGTGAACGGACCTGCCGGGGATGAAGCTGTCGCTACCCCCAGGCGGAAGATCCCTTCCCGGTCGCGGGCCGGAAAAAATAAATAGTAGGTATTGTTCTTGTAGGCGGCATCAGGCGCCCATAGTTGTTGCGAAGCCCAGGGAATCTCGCTCAGATGAAGCACTTGCCCATGATCTGTCACAGGGGATTCGAAATTCTCTATGGATAGAACATGATAATCTTCCATCGCATACTGGTCACCGTTGTCGTTGTCCGGTCCATTATGATCCAGATCATGCGAAGGATAAATATATATTTTGCCTTCAAATACGTGGGCAGACGGATCCGCGGTGTAGATGTGGGTTACAAGGGGCTGGCTCTGTTTTGGCAACTGATTCATGTGAAATCTCCTCTTCTTAAGTAAATTGGTAAAAGCATCTCTTCGCACTGAAACTACGACAGCGGGGAATAATAGAAGCCATCATAATACCCCGGCGCTGTATCCTTCTCACCGTTCCCCGACACATGTAAGCCAAGACATACACCGGTGAAGCCGCCGTTGACTTCTGGAGACAGACAGGATACCGGTACCTTATGCTCTACTTCATGCCAAGCTTCTCCGTCCTCCGAGTAAGCGAACGCGTACATTTCCCCATCGCACCGGATACGTAGATGAAGCGGACACGCAGCTTCGGGAACAACGTTCTGGACCTGTCTCTGGCCGCCGTCCCGGATGGCCAGCTCCAGAACCCGTCTTCCTTCACGGTAAGCTAATCCCCAGAAAATGTTCCCCCGGTTGTTCAAACGGGCGGCCACTCCTGCGTACTCCCCTTCCTTTGTGGGCGTATAATCCAAGCGCACGGCCATTTCCATATGAAGATGCTTCTGCCGGATACAAGCGAACACGGCCGGAGCCTCGTCATCCAGTGTATAGGCATTGCCCCGGATCGACAGCGTACCCGGACGCTCTGTCCAGGAATAGCATTCCTCCTCATACGCCCGTAGAAAGGCCCATTCCGGACCAAATCCGTTCTTCAGCTCCATGCGCTGAACCGGTTCATCCTCCGGTAGACTGTCTGCGGATACCACCGTTCCTTCATTATTATCGATCATAGGCCAGCCTTCTTCTGTCCAGCTCACCGGCGCCAAAAAGGTCTCTCTGCCAAGGGGGGAATACTTGCCCTGCACAGGCCGCATACCCAGGAAGACCGCCCACCAATTCCCCTCCGTATCCTCCACTAGATCAGCATGGCCCAGACATTGAACAGGGTGCTCCTTCAAGCCACGGTGCGTCAGAATAGGCTCCGGCTTGTCCTCAAAAGGGCCGAACGGGCTGCTGCTGCGCGCAATGATCTCCCGATGGTCTACGCTGGTGCCGCCTGAGGCGGTCATCAAATAGTACATCCCGTTGATTTTGTAGAGATGAGGCCCCTCCACCCAAGGCCCTCCGTCCCCTCTCCAGATCACTTCAGGTTCGGAGAGCACCTTGCCGGTTACAGGGTCTATTTCGTACTGGATAATGTGCGATTCCAGATCGGCTCCGTTCTGCACGGTCACATAAGCGCGTCCATCGTCCTCGAAGAACAGAGAGGGATCGATTCCCCCGTAAGGTAAAAGAATGGGATCAGACCACGGCCCTTCCGGCCGCTCAGCGGTTACGTAGAAATTGCCGATTCCTCTTACATCTGTAGTAATCATATAAAAGCGTCCCGCATGGTAACGCAGGGTGGCGGCGTAGATCCCGTCGGAGCTGCCGCTTGTCCGGAGATCCAATTGGGAACGCCGGGTCAGAACATGCCCAACCGGCGTCCAATGGATCAGATCCTTGCTGTGAAACAAAGGAACCCCGGGAAAATACTCAAACGAACTGTTCACCAGATAATAATCGTCCTGCACACGAACCACACTGGGATCCGGGTAATACCCGGATATCACAGGATTTCTATAAGTTGTGGACTGCATAATATCCTCCTTTTTCAGCAACCGCTTACAATACATATTGTACTGTACTTTCCAGGCCTCCACCCATACCAAAAATAAAGAATTCCCCCTTAAAATCTTGGCTATGTTTAAGTTTAATGTTGATTATGGCATTTATCATACTTTATATACTTTATATACTTTATATACTTTATCCTATATTTTGTAAATTTTAGAGTGTCTCTGTAATCCGATATTTATTTTATCTAATGATAGATCAATAAGTCGTGAGGATTGGTCATTGTTTGAAGGAAAACGATAATTTATTATAGTTGCATAGTTGTGTAAGCGCTAACATCAAGGAGGGATATTAGCAACATAACGTTCAATTGGGTATCGGATTGTTAGACATTGTTAATGGAAGGAGGACAGCATGCCGGACAGCAGGTTTGGGTTAAAGCCACCCTGTTGAAAGCTCCAAATATTATACAAAGGGGGAGTGAACCGATGCGTAATCACAGCATAAGGAGCAATTCTGTACGAAAATTTCTTTACATTTCGCCCTTTATGGTATTACTTGCTGTCTTTGCCTACTACCCCCTCTATGGATGGGTGTATGCATTCTTTGACTATATGCCGCCGATTCCGCTGTCACAAGCGCCATTTGTCGGTTTCAAATGGTTTCGTTCCCTGGTAGAAAATCAGGTGAAGGTCGATCAGCTGCTTCAGGTCATCAAAAACACATTTGGCATCAGCGGACTGAGCATACTTTTCTCATGGCTCCCAATGATTTTCGCAATTTTCCTGACAGAGATTAAAGCTGTGCGCTTCCGGAAATTTATCCAGACCGTAACCACGCTTCCTAACTTTATCAGTTGGGTACTGGTGTATTCCCTGGCCTTTTCCATGTTCTCCAGTGAAGGTGTCGTCAATGGCTTTCTGAGTCAGATGGGACTTATTGATTCTCCTGTACTTTTTCTTCAAAACTCGGAACATGTTTGGGTTACGATGTGGATATGGATTACATGGAAATCACTGGGTTGGTCGGCCATATTGTATATAGCGGCCATTATGGGGATCGATGAATCTCTTTATGAAGCGGCTTATGTAGATGGTGCGACCAGAATGCAGGTCATCCGCCATGTGGTTTTGCCAAGTATGCTGCCGACTTACTTCGTACTATTAATGCTCCAGATTGCCAGCTTTCTGAACAATGGATTGGAGCAATATTTTGTGTTCCAGAATGCATTCAACAAAGACACCATTCAGGTATTGGATTTATATGTATACAACCTTGCCATGGGAGGCGGCAGCTATTCCGTTTCCGTTGCGATCAGTATGCTGAAAAGCCTGATTAGTGTTGCGCTTCTCTTTTCCGTAAACGGGCTGTCCAAATTGTTAAGAGGAGAGGGCATCGTATGAGTGACAACCCGACTGGAATGACTCCGATTGCTGTAGAAAATAACAGCCGCCTCTCCAAAAAAATAAAAATGCAGGTCAGTACAACCGACAAATTGATATCTGCTGTCATCTATGTCCTGTTTTCCCTCTTTGCATTTATGTGTGTATATCCTTTTTACTCTATCATTATCAATACCATAAGCGCCAACGATCTCAGCGCCAAAGGTGAAATTGCGTTTTGGCCGAGGGGAATCCATTTCCAGAACTATGTTGACGTGTTTAAAATACCGGGACTGTGGAATGCATTTGTTATTTCTGTGGGAAGAACAGTCATAGGTACTCTTTTGACGGTAGGGGCCTCAGCCTTTTTGGGATTCATGTTTGCCCAAGAGGACATGTGGGGGAAAAAATTCTGGTACCGCTTTACCATTATTACGATGTTTTTTAATGCCGGTATTATCCCCTGGTACTTGACGATGAGATCCTTGCACCTCACAGACAATTTCCTGGCCTACATTCTGCCGTCCATCGTAGCTCCATTTTTCATCATTCTTGTGAAGACATTTGTTGAGTCCACGCCAAAGGAATTGCAGCAGGCCGCCAGCATTGACGGTGCCGGGATTATAACGATCTTTTACAAAATCATCTTGCCCATCAGCAAACCGATATTGGCGACAGTCGCCATATTCTCGGCAGTGAACCAGTGGAATTCCTTTCAGGATACACTGCTGCTGGTTACGGACAGCAGATTGTACAGCCTGCAGTTCATTCTCTATAACTACATCAATCAGGCCAGCTCCTTATCCACCATGGTCAATCTGCAAAATGCCGGATCAACCGCCATGGCCAGTCTGTCCACCAAGCAAACCACCACATCCATTCGGATGACCGTTACGATCATCGTTGTCGCACCTATTTTGCTGGTGTATCCGATTTTCCAAAGGTTTTTTGTAAAAGGAATTATCATTGGTGCAGTCAAAGGTTAATAGGCACGAGGATGATAAACTAATCATTTTGGGGGGCTGTAAATGAACAGAAACAATAAGCTGGCAAGAAAATCATCAATGCTGATCGGCACCACCCTGCTTCTGGTAACAACAGCATTGAGCGGATGTAGTAGCAATTCCAACAATGCGGGTACAGCCACAGCAGCACCCGATCCGGGTACTGCAACGGAATCATCCAGTCCGGGTACAGGGATCGATCACAGCAAACCGCTAACCATTACCGTCTTTGACAACGCAGCAAATTACCAGGGGGAGCAGACCGGATGGTATGGAAAGCTGATTAAGGATAAGTTCAATATCACCTTAAACATTCTGTCTCCGCAGGTTGCCGGCGATCAGCTATACAAGACAAGGTCTGCATCGGGAGATCTGGGAGACCTCCTGATTATTGATAACAGTCAGCTGGAGGAATTGATACCGGCAGGCATGATTATGGATATCACGGATAAGATCAAGAATACCGAACATCTGTCCAAATATGTAGACAATCACTTCAAGCCTTTCAATGCTGCATTCCAAAGCATCAATCCTGATGGAAAAATTTATGCGCTGCCGACTTTTACATCGGACACTTCACCGACAACATTCTCGGAAGAACTCCCTTACTCCAGTCCGCTTATGCCTTGGGATTATTACAAGGGAATAGGATCTCCCAAGCTGAACAATCTGACCGATCTTCTGAACGCACTGAAGCAGATGCAGGAGAAGTATCCCAAGACACCTGACGGCAAACCAATCGTTCCGATCACCTTATGGAAGGACTGGGATAATGGAAGTATGGAAAATGTCCGTTGGCTCAGTAACTGGTACGGTTATGAACAGCCGGATGGAACCTCGACCATACAGCTAAACGCAAAAGGCGATATTGTACCTCTTGTTGACGACAACAGTATGTACAAGAAAATCCTTAAGTTCTATTATGACGCCAATCAGATGGGGCTGGTTGACCCTGACTCGCCATCCCAGGACTGGAATAAAGTCTCTGAAAAACTGACTAACAAACAGGTTCTGCTCTTGTGGTATTCCTGGGAAAGAGGCTTCTACAATACTATTGAAAGAGGCAATAAAGGTGACGGGAACGTTGCGATCCCGATCGCTGATACCCATATTATCCAGAATAGTGATGCCTATTTCGGGAATGGAAGAGTATTTGCTGTGGGTTCAAAAGCCAAGAATCCGGACAGAATTATTGAATTCATGGATTGGATGTCCTCTCCTGAAGGCCTTCGCTATTATACCAATGGATTTGAAGGCTTCAACTATGAAAAAACAGCCGACGGCAAGTTTAAGCTGACACCCGTAGGCCAAACCGCCTTCCAGGACAATACCCCTGTTCCTGACGAGTATGGCGGCGGCGGATATCAAGACGGACAGAGCAAGATCAACACTATGATTATGAGCGATTTTGTAATCGATCCGGATACGAAAGAATTTTATAACAATACCTATTGGAGCTCCACGATAGAAGCGAACAAGACCGTTCTTACTACAGAATGGCAGAAGACTTATAATGCAACCACTCCGACAGAGTACTATCAGAAAAACAATATGATCGATATCGTGCCAAATATTAATACAAGTCTCGGATCGGACTCCTCGGATATTAAGAATAAACGGAGCCAGATCTCGGATTATGTGAAGAACACCTCCTGGAAAATGATATTCGCCAAGGATCAGGCAGAATTCGATAAGCTCTGGACCAAGCTGAAGAGTGATGTGGTGGGACTCGGCTGGAATGATGTTCTTGCCGTAGATACGGAAAGAGCACAAAAAATTGTTAAAATGCGTGCCGATGCAGTCGCCAATAAATAGATCATTATCACAACAAGCACTAGCCTATATCCTGCTCTAATCAAAGATAAGGGGCGTTCCCGGCAGCCATCATGGTCTGCCGGGAACGCCCCTCTTTATGTCGTATACAGCTGCTTGCAGCGGATATTCTTGAGCAGTCCGCTAAAAAATAAGCTTAGAGAATTGATATAAACCGTTCTTCCAGACCGGCCAATCATGGTCACCATGTTCCTCCACCCAGATATGAGGCACAGAATGCTGCGACAAATACGCATGCGTCCGGTCGCTGACATTCTTAAGGCTGTCCAGATCCCCGCACGATAACCAGAGCAGGCTAAGCAGCCCGGCTGCCTTCTGAGGCTCCGGAAGCAGTTGTTCAGGCAGCTTCGTATTTGGAGCCGGAGAGAATGCCCCGATCCAAGCGAAACGGTCCAGATTGTTCAGACCGATATTGAGGGATTGTCCTCCGCCCATCGATAATCCGGCAATGGCACGGTGCATCCGGTCCGTCAAGACCGAATAGTTCACTTCAATATAAGGGATTAGATCATGGAGTAAGTCCGATTCGAATATTTCAAAGGCTTGTATCTTATCAGGAGCAAAAATATCTCCTTCCGCCCGGTCATTCAGCATCGCCCGCCCGTTCGGAAGTACAACAATCATAGGCTTCAGCATTTGATCCGCATACAGATTGTCCAGAATGATCTGGGGCTTGCCGTGTTCGTACCATTCTGTCTCATCTCCCCCAATCCCGTGCAGCAGATACAAGACGCTGTACTTCTGGTCTGTGGAATAACCGGGTGGCGTATATACCATTGCCTTTCGGGTGCAACCAACAGTACTGGAGGGATATTCTATAGTATGGATCTCTCCCCGCCCGATGCCATCCCTCTCCTTGTCATAACCTGCAGTTTGTATCGTGTAATTCGGATTACTCTCCTGCACTGCGCTCATTCCTCTCTTACTATGGTTGGCTAGCCTTTGAAATATTGCTCGACCAGAAATTGCATAACCTCACCCGGAGGTTCCTCTGCCAATGCTGACTTGTCAGCAAACACCATACTGTAAGGTGTTTCCGGTGTACACGGTATCCAGAGAGGCAACTCCTCGCCCGTCGAATCTTTGCCGTTCGGATCGCCTGTGCCAATGAAATAGGCAAGATAATTGCACATCTGGCGGGCAAGATCATAATGCTTGCCCACAAAAGGCCGCCAGCATTTAGCCAGCGTCTCGAAGTGGAACCACAGATCCACCGAATGGAAGGTTCCGGGGTCATCCCAGCCCGGAATGTCGGCGTCAAAAGTGTAATAGTACATCGGAACACCGCTGCCGGAATCACTATTAGCCTTAATAGCAACACGGACCGCATATTCAATATTGTTCACGGAGGCCTTTTGGATCATTTCCTCCAGATTCCCTGTATCAACGGCGCATAGTTTAAGATACTCCTCGGCTTCACTGCCAAACATCTCCACAGCCATGGCTCTGAATTCCTCGACGCTGCCGGCGCCCGGAACACCGAAAAATTCGGAAGAGGTATTTCCCAGCATGACCGGCACCTTGTGGTGCTGCCCCTTCAGAAAAAGGTCATATGGATTACCGGGACAGTACACCTGGTCCGTGACCGTTCCCCAGAAGTGGCCATACTGCAGCATTTTATCGCGGATATATATGGCATCCAGCTTGCGGGCTTCTTCCAGAGTTGACACCCCCATAAATTCAAAGAAGGCGGCCCCCTCCTCTTCAGCCTGCATGAGGGTACGGTCAAACGGAGGCATCGGATTGTTAGGATACAGCGGGGTAAAGATGCCGCTCATAACCACCGCACGCTGAAACAATCCTTCATTCTGCGGCGAGGTCAGCTGGGTCATTACACTTGCACCGCCGGCAGATTGTCCTCCTATGGTAATTTGATCTGGGTCTCCGCCAAAAGCAGCGATATTGCGTTTCACCCACTGCGTGCCTGCCTGCTGATCCAGATGTCCAAAATTCGCGGGAGCATCCGGGGATTCGGCAGTGATCTCAGGATGGCTCAGAAAGCCAAACGCGTTCAGGCGGTAATTCACGGTCACAACGACAATCCCCCTGCGGGCAATCCGTTCGCCGTCAAACTCCATTTCAGCCGTATGGCCTACCTGAAGTCCTCCGCCAAAATACCATACAAAGACAGGAAGCTTCTCATCCGCACTGAGGGCTGGAGTCCAGACATTCAGATAAAGGCAGTCCTCGTCCATCGGAAGATCCGGATCGACCGACCATTCGCGGGTATAGATATTATTCACATCTATGACAGTAGGGGCCTGCATCGAAATGGGGGCAAAATCAAATGCTTTCAATACCCCTTCCCAGTTTTGCACAGGCTGGGGAGCACGCCAGCGGTTCTCCGCCACAGGCGGAGCCGCAAAGGGAATCCCCTTAAAGCTGGTAATACGCGGATCAGCTGCCGGCAGTCCTTGAACCATACCATTTTCAACACGTACTTCTCTTAACATACCGTTACTCCTCTCTGAATATAAACGTTTATTTCTTTGTTTATTCGATCAGCTGAGGAAGAGCTCCCTCTACTTAACTGGACGGATACGGATCAGCTCCGTATATTTGACACACCGTTGATGGTTTATCTTACGGTTACTTCAATAGATACTTTTTTCAGATCCTGGTTCAGGTCTTTATCCTCTGTCAGATCCAGGACCGGAACGCCGTCAATGTCAAAATGCACACGGCGAAGGCCGGAACTTCTGGGTCCGTCAATCCCCGGTCTTGCATGGTAAGCGTTCCAAATGACTCCATCCTCATCGGTAACATAAGAATTGTGGCCCGGTCCATATTCTCCCGGTACACTTCTGGAGGTCAGCAGCGGGTAATTACCTTTGGTCCAGCTGCGTATATCCAGCAAATCCGCACCCTTGTCAGCCGTCAGAAGACCCACAACGTAGGTTGCATCCACCGCCGCGCTCGCAAAGGTCATAAATAATTTGTCCTCGGTGTAGAGAGCGAATGGACCTTCATCTACAAAGGTATGATTATTGGCCCACCCGTAATCAGGTTTCGTCAGAAGTACCGGATCACTCGTCAGCTTCCAGGGTTCCTGCGGGTCGATGGTGGCGATATAGATCCAGGCTCCAAGATCGACAGGCTCGAATTGGCGCTCCGACCATGCGGCATAATGCTGGCCGTTCCACTGAATCACGGTCATATCGAGGGAAATCGTCTTGCCTGCTTCACACAGATATGTACCATCCCTCTTTACTACACGCTTAGGCATCGACCAGTCAGCAGCGCACATCGGATTTCCCTCTGCCCGTAACTTCATGACATGCGACTCTTCATAGAGGAACTCACCTGGTGTTGCCGCATGAAAGATATAAAGTTCATCTTCAATGATATGAAACTCCGGCGCCCAGAGCAGCCCGCCGATCTGCTCATAAGTATTCGAATCCAGAATCAATGCTTCCTCGGCATCTACTAATCCAGGGATGGTCTCTGCTTCCCGCATATATAGCGTGTGGTTTTGATCCGCATCATTGGTGGCAATGAAATAATACTTCCCTTTCCATTTAGCAATGCAGGGGTCTGCACGGTCAAAAGCGATCGGAAACGGGTAATGATCCTGATGGACTTCACCGGTAATGCTATAGGTTCCCGCCTTGTCCCAGGGGATTCCCTCCGTATTCCAATCCACCCTTTTTAGCGCTTGGGTGCCGTCGCTGTACAGAGCCGTCGCCCGGATCTCTTTCACATCCTGTTCCGATGCTGCTGTCACGCGGTCCGGAACTTCAATAGCAATGTTGGCCGGAACTGTAAGCTTAGCGTATAGTCTGCGGGCTATTTCATTCGGTACCGATATATAATTGCGCGGCAGAATCCCCTCAATATCGGCGAGCACTGTATCCAGGATAAACGGCTCCGCCGCTTCTGGTGCGGAGAGTCCCTTCATACTCATGATATCGGCTATAAAATTCTGATAACCGTTCCCCAGCTCATCGATCCAGCGGATCAGGTAGCCCTCCCGGGCGGTATCATACTCGCAGGAGATATCGCTTACAAAAGTATCCGCCTTAAGCTCCAGCAGTCCAACCTCCTTGTATTGCAGCAGATCACTGGAGGAGAACAGCAGTACTTTCCCCTTGCTCTCTGCATCGGCTTCCCCTTCAGCTTCTGTACGGATTGCGATCACCCCGAACTTTCCCTCAGCGGTATGGAACAGATACGGATTCTTCAGGCTCTTAGCCCGGAGTGTACCGTCCTCGTTCTCTGTCGCCTTCGCGAATAATACCCCCGAATTATGGTTCAATTCCTGAAAAAGAACTCCGTCGCTGCAGTAAGCCAAATGCATGCTGTACGCCAGCTTCGGAGCATATACCATATCCTCCTGAGGTAACCTGGTATAACAAAGGATATCATTCCGATCTGTGTTTGGTTGTGGTATCATGGACAAGTAACCTTCCTTCATTATTGATGATTTCTAATGATCATAAATTCGTAATTCATTTGTGTAATTCAGTTATTTTCCCAAAGTTCCTTAATTCACATTATAAATTATAGAAAAATTCGAAATCCCATACAATGATATATCCTGTCCATTAATTGATGTATCCGAAGAAAGGAGAAACAGATGCCCAAGATTCACTATGTTGAATTTGATGCTACTCATCCTGACGATTTTGTCTTCAGTATACCCGATGGCCATGATGCCTGGCTTCTGGTGCTCACACAAACTCCGGCGTTGTTTAAAGTGAACGGAGAATTGAAAGAGTATCCGGCCCATTCTGTTATTCTTTATCCTCCTAAGCACACTATCTATTATCGTGCTTGTTCCAATAAGTACGTTAACGACTGGGTCCGTTTCGATGCGGACGAGTCCTATATTACAGAAACCACTTTACCCATCGGCGTCCCCTTTTCGCTTCCCGACCCCAGCTACTGCCATCAGCTGTTTCAGCTGTTGACCTTTGAGCATACTTTTCAGAATGACTACCGGGAGCTTTCCATTGACTACCTGTTTAGAATTATCTTCAATAAGCTGTGCGAAGCATCTCAGGACAAGCTGAGCCCGCAATATTATAATCTCCTGAACTTGCGGAAGACTCTTTACAATAATCCCGGCCATCCTTGGACCGTTTCATTAATGGCTGAGCATCTGCATATCAGTGCAGGCTATCTGCAGACGATATATAAATCCACCTTTGGGATCTCCTGTATGGAGGATGTCATTCATTGCCGGATCCGGTTGGCCAAAGAAAAGCTTGGCTTCGGTCCACATAAAATTGCCGAGGTCGCAGCGCTTTGCGGGTATGCCAATGTGGAGCATTTCTGTAGACAGTTCCGGCAGCTTACAGGCTACTCCCCCCGTGCCTACCGCGATACACTCGCTTCCAAAGAACAAATAGTCCAGGCTGAACTTTAGCGGTGCCGGCATTCAACTCCAGAACCAGAGTCTTACGGTCGGCCTGATCAACGTAAAGCCATATTTCGAGCGCAAAGGGCGGTCCATACGCGGCCGCCCTTTGAGTTGGAATTTGTGGCATGGTCAAGCTCTGTACTCTGCAGACCTTGTTCTAATTCAGCCTATGATAATGAAAATAATCGAAATCGGCATAACCGCCTGACTGATTAGTCGCATAATTGAACAGTCCAATCCTGTACCCCATAAAGTGATCCAGCGTGAATTTCATATGCAGCGTCTTGCCGATTGGATTCCATGCAGTCCCGTTTGTCGAATAAAAGAACTGCGCCTGGTCAAGGCTATCCTCAAAATTGAATTCAACTTTGAGATAAACCCTTTCCCCGGTGAACACGATACTCTCCACCGTCTCCTCGCAGCCGTCGCCGCCGTTAACACACATCTCGATCCTGAACTGTCCCGGCTCCCCGGCTGCGATCCTTACAGTACCAAACCCATTCTGCAGAGCAACCATTCCCGCACGGTCACCGGGCTTCATTCCCAAGATCTCCAGCACTGTCTCTGCGCTGCAGGCCGGGCCTTCCGTACGTTGCGTCAGCGTATTGCGTGCACATAGGATGCTGTCCGTGATTTGACCGGTGCGGAGCCTCAGATGGCCCGGCCGCTCTGTCACAGACCACAGCCCAGGGTCAGGATTATGATTCCACTGCCAGTTCAAGGCCAGCCGGTTAGTCGCATAGTCGAACTCATCGCTGATTACAAGAGATTTCGGTTCTGCGACTGGAAGTTTTGTCTCAACCACTTGATGTGCGGAGCCTTTACTCCCGATGACCGGCCAATCGTTCTCCCAGCTCACAGGAAGCACGCAGGGTATCCGCCCGACAGCATCATGATCCTGGAACAGCACAGCATACCAATCGTGATCCGGGGTATCAACAATACCGCCTTGGGCTACACCATTATTATGGTAGCCCAGGTCATGATCCAGAATCACTTTCCGTTCGTAGGGACCCAGAAGCCCGCGCGAACGGTAGCAGACTTGACGTCTGCGCATATTTCCGGTTCTCGGCCATTCAATAAAGAACAAATAGTAATAACCGTTCAGCTTGTACGCATGACAGCCTTCGATCCGCAGAATCATATCTCTCCGTTCGCCTTCGAGCAGCAGTTGATCGGTTTCCCCCGGCTTCACGGCCGTAAGATCTTCCGTCAGCTCCTTAATATAGATATCACCATTACCGTAGATCACATAATTGCGTCTGTCGTCATCCAGCAGCAAGCCCGGGTCATGGTGAAGACCCGGGATTACCGAACGCTCCCATGTTCCATGCTCAATATCCTCCGTGTGGTAGATATAGAACCGGTTCATGTCATTGGATGAAAAACAGACGTAGAATACCCCATCCTTGCAGCGGAGCGATGCCGCCCAGGAACCCTTTCCATAAATCCCTTTTCCGTCGAGCAGCCGGTGGGCATCGTTATCCTCAAAGGTATCATATACATAATTTACAATTTCCCAATCCATTAGATTTACTGATTTCATAATCGGACAGCCCGGCATGACATGCATACTTGTGCTGACCATATAGAATGTAGGGCCAACCCGGATGACGTCTACATCCGGAACATCTGCCCACATAATAGGATTGGTTATAGTAGCAGTATTCACTGAATTGCCCTCCCTTGGATTAAATGATCTATTCTATAAACCTCCAGGACACAAGCTTGAATAGTGGAATCCCTGTTTTTCCTGTAAACACCAGATACAGGTCATGGGTTCCTTGCACACCGTTAACCTCCGTCTTTAACTCCATCTGATTCTCCGGCCCGTTTGCGGCGGGAACAGGCAGTTCGCCAATGATTGGACCTGCCGGGTCATCCAGATGTAGTTCAATCGCACCGCCGCCCTCAAGGCTCATGATATCCGCACTAAATGCTTTGGCACCTTTGCTTCCGAATTCGACTCCGGCTAATCCGATCCAATCGCCATTGTCAATCTCGGTTACAAGTCTTTCCCCCACAGCTGTCTCGAATTCCGTCTGGATACCTGCGCTCCATCCCATTGTCACTGCCTGCACTGGTTGATACGGGCTTAAAGGTTTGAATTGCTGCACCCCTTGATAGTCTGCTTCAACCTCCCGAATGGACCCATCCCCGTTATGAAAAAGGCGGTTAAGATGCGTAGAACGGTAGCCGTTCGCAATCCCCTGTGCTTTGGACAAGGTTTGTGCGTGATAGGCGATATACCATTCGTCATGAAATTGAAAAATCGCATGATGGTTATTGCCAGACACTCCGAAAAAATGTCCCGGATTCTTTAATATCGTCTCATGATAAGTCCAGGGACCCATGGGTTTGTCGCTCGTCATATATGCAATCTCACCCGCAGGAGGGCTGCCAGCCGGACGTTCCCCATCATAGAAATTTGAACAGTAGGTATAGTAATAGATGCCTTCCCGTTTATGTATGCCGGCATCCTCGAACATGAACGGGGCGGGAATAACCTCCGCAGTTCCCTCAACACTGGTCATGTCCTCTCCCAGCTTCATCACCCGTGCTGTACCCGGTTCCGCGTCTTTCCCTTCCGGTACTCCGCCCCCGAAATAAATGTAACCCTTACCATCATCATCAACCAGAACCGCCGGGTCGAACAGCCAGGTTACATCCTCCACTCCCGGGGTTGAACGCAAAATAAGTGCCTCCCCAATAGGGTCAACCCATGGTCCCGTTGGGCTGTCACTCGTCAGAACGCCGATACCGCTGGCATTATTGGCGAAGTACAGAAAGAATTTATCCATGCCTTCGATTACCTTGTGGACTGCTGCAGGTGCCCAAGACTGGGTAGCCCACTTGGCCGCCCCATCCGGCCCTGCTACCGCAATTTCACCATGATCGGTCCAGTTGACTAAATCGTCAGAGGAGATTAACGCAATCTTATTGATACTACTGTATGTGTTTTCTTTTACCACACCGTTCTCGTCATACTCCAGCGCGTCATGGGTCATGTACAAATAGACGCGATCTCCGTATACCAGGGCATACGGGTCGGCCCCATACCGATTTGCAACCACCGGATTACCGTTGGGTGGAACTTTTCCTATTGCTTGATTGAATTGAAATGTCATAAGATGTCCTCCATTTTGGGATTTCCCTGAATTTATCAAGTGTTATAACTTCGATGCAGCCAGATCGGCAAGCCGACCGAACGAAGCTTTGGGCTGATGATGTACGTCAAACAAAAACGGCCAGTTTTTACGCCCGCGGACCGGGAAGCCGTCCAGCCAGGTATAGTCATCAGCTACGCCCCAGAATGTAACAGAATCAATGACCTTTCTGTATTCAAGCAGAGCAGCAAAAATCTCTGCATACCGTTCCTCCTGAAGCTTCAGCATCTCTACTGTTGGCGCTTTCAAATCAGTCCGTTGATCTTCAAACCGGAACATGGAGAGATCAAGCTCCGTAATGTGGATTCTTAGGCCAAGAGAAGCATATAGCTCAAGTGCACTGCGGATTTCGTCAATGGTTGGACCATAGATGTTCCAGTGTGCCTGCATGCCTATCCCGTGAATAGGTGTATTTTGGTCGAGCAAACTGCGGACCAGCTTGAAGATTTTGTCCCGTTTGACAGGATCGGTCTCATTATAATCGTTGTAGAACAGCAAAGCGTCCGGATCTGCCTGATGGGCCATTTCAAAAGCCATACGGAGATAGTCCTCTCCAAGGATTTCTAACCATTTCGTATTTCTCAGGTATTGGTCTGATTTATCCTCAATGGCTTCATTAACCACATCCCAGGCATAAGCCTGCCCGCGGTATCGTCCAACCACAGTGTTAATATGGGTTTGCAGACGGCTGAGCAGCTGCTCTCTGGTGCACGGCTCCCCCTCTGAATTACGGAACATCCAATCCCCTGTCTGATTATGCCAGAGAAGGGTATGGCCCCGGACTACGATTTGATTGGCCTTCGCGAATTCAAAAATACGGTCGGCTGCATCGAAGGTGTAGATTCCTTCCCGGGGCTGAACCTCCTCCGGCTTCATCACATTCTCGGCTGTAATACTGTTGAAATGTTTAGCAATGAAAGAGGCTTGTGCAGATAAAACGTCCATGCTGAGCGCTGCGCCAATTTTGAAGGCGTCCCGGAACACTTCATGCAATGCGGGTAACCCGTTATCTGTCTGTGCCATCATCGATAACCTCCTATTGTGAATATAGATAACAGTTAAGTCTATGATATCGCTTTTGTATGCGTTTACCATTACTATACTAAAGAAGGATACCCATCATTCTTCAGCCCCAGCTTCTGCCTGGTTGCGGTAAGCTACTGGTTTCAGTGCCGTTCGTTTTTCAAACTCTCTTAAAAAATGATGGTAATGAACATAACCCACATTCTCTGCAATCTTCCTAACCGTCTCGCCCGTTTCTATCAGCCGCTTCTTGGCTTGTTCAATGCGCAAATTATGAATATATTCAAGGATGCTGATACCATTCTTTTTAATAAAGGCCTGGCCAAGGTATACCGGATTGATATAAAAATGCTCCGCGATTTCTTTTACAGTTAAGGGCTTGTAATAATTATCCTTCAAGAAATATTCCACCTGTATCAGCGGATGCTCGGATCCGCGTTCCTTATGCTGCCTGATATATTCCATGCATGAATTCAACAAGTCCCTAAGGATGCCTTCCAGCACTGTGAGCGACTTCGGCTCGGTTTTAAAAAATTCAAAAGAGTCACTCCACTGCTCTGCTTTCCCTCCGAACTCCTTCACAAGCTCCATACTTTTCAGCATGATGTCGATGCTTGTCATCTGTACAACTTCAGGCGCGGTTCTATTCTGTTCAAACCCTCTGAACATTTCACTCAGTTTGTCCCACGCTTTCTGTGCCTGTAATCTCTCGACTGCGCCTATCAGTTCCTCTGTCAGATCAGCAGAAGGAAGCTTATAGCTAAGCTGGTTCTGTGCATCCATGGCAGTATCAATAGGTCCGCTTGCTTCTGAATAAAAAACATGGCGGGCGGCAGCCCCTGCTGCCAACATGTAAGATACGGGCAGCTCCCGTAGAGACTGCACACTTGGCCCTATGCTCACAGACCCCTTCACGCTGCTGTTCCGTGACAATTCGGTATACACCCGCCTTGCCAGCTCCGCTGCAGATGTTGAATTCTCCACGACAAGCCCCGCCTGATCACCGGGTAAATCTATAGATAAAGCGCCCACCGATCCGGCCAACTTCCGGCAGATTTCTGTGATATTGCTTTTGGGACCATCCACATGTATATAAGTCCACCCGGAAACAGCCTCGTCCAGACGGTCCATTTGCTCAGCTATCTCCTCTTCCGGCTCCGCCCACTGCCCTTCAAGCATACGGGCGATCGCAACGGGAAGAAGCCGGTTCGCCAGCATGTCCTGCTGCATCTTGTGTTTAACACGCTTTTCCAGCTCGTCCGCAATGTCAGCAAGCGCCGTCTCCCATTCGGCTTCAATGACAGGCTTCAGTAAGTAGTGTCTTACGCCATACCGGATTGCTGTCCGTGCGTATTCAAACTCGCCGTAACCGCTGAGAACGATAAATAGGGGTTGCTCCATATCCAGCTGGCGTACGTGCTTGATTAGCTCCAATCCATCGATACCAGGCATGCGGATATCTGTGATCACAAGGTCTGGAGAACATTCCTCCACTGCGCTTAACGCATCTTCCCCGTTCTCGCATACTCCGCAGATTTCGAAGCCCAGCTCCTCCCAATCGGTCAACGTTCTCAGTCCCTCTAAAGCAATCGTCTCATCATCAGCTAAAACCACTTTAAACATGGGATTCCTCCACTTTTGGGTCCAATGCCAAGTCTATCGGAATTTGAATGGTAATCGCCGTCTGTTCATACTCGGTACTCTGAATGGTAAATGTAGATCTGCTGTCATAATACATCATCAGACGTTTGTAGACATTTCGGAGACCGATATTTTTACCGGAGTCTTGCTCCGAATGCAAGTGGCACTCGATCCATTTCAACTTATCCTCATCCATTCCCTTTCCGTTGTCCGTTACAGAAATGAATAGATCTGTGTCGTTCCTGAAAGCAGACACATGAATCTTCCTCGGTCCTTTGACCGACTGCAAACCATGCTTGCAGGAATTCTCCACCAGTGCCTGTACGCTCATTTTTGGAATCCGGCAATTCAGCACAGAAGGGTCAATATCAATGTCGTAAGTGAACCGGCTCTGGAAGCGGAACTTTTCAATCTGAAGATACATCTCAATGAAAGATATTTCTTCTTCGATAGTAATCAGATCGTCCTTCCAGCTTAGCAGCCTGCGCATAATAAGAGCCAGATTCCGGATCACATCGGTGACCTCTTCATACTTGTATTTCTTACAAATGACCAATATGGCGTTCAGTGTATTAAAGAGGAAATGCGGGTCCACCTGACTTTCCAAATAGTTCAATTCGGCTCTTACCCGCTCGAGCTCAAGGTCCTTTTTCTGAATTTCCAGCTTATATACATCATTGATCAAATTGCGGATTTTCTCTGTCATCAGATTAAAGCTGCGGATGAGACCGCCGATTTCGTCCTTCCCCTCATACATGTCAATGCTCTCGAACTGTTCATATTTCACAAGCTTCATATGTCTGTAGAGCAATCTCACCCTCAGATTATAGGATCGTATAATCACAATGATCAACAAGGTAGGAATAATTACGGTCAGTACAGCGATAATCAGGGACACCCTCAGCGCACGGCTCATCTCATGATTGACTACTCTGCCTTCCGGAGTTCCGATCAGCCTCCAGCCTTTCGTATATCCTGCAGTGCCCAGAGTACGGACAATCTGCTTGGACGATTGACTGTCACCCGTGTCCACGTTTAATAATACGTCTTTATCCATTGAATAATAGGAATGATCCGATTCCAGCACCACACGGTTCTTCTCATCCAGAAGCTTGAACTGCAAATAGTCGTGTTCCTTCTTGAACAGCTCTTGCACATTGTTCAACCTCAGATCGATTCGCAAATACTTCTGGTAGGGCTGTCCCGTAAAGTTATCCAGCTTGCGGATAAGGCTGACAAACACTTCCTGCTGGGGCGGATTGAGCGGGTTAGTCCCCTGATAAGAGGTTAACAGCACCTTGTCCGAGCCACCGGTTATTTTGCGGTACCATTCACTCTTCTTATCGCTGTCTGACAAAATAAAGTAACTGCCGCCGTTCTGAATCGTTGGATTTGTAGTATACACGCCCATCCAATAAATATAGGAATGCAGGTTGTTATATTGCCACATCTTATCCCTCAGAACACTATTGTAGGCATCATAATAAGATTCGTTATCCGGATAGGTAGAATCCATGATTTCATTGTAAGCCCGGTCCGCAGCCACCGTGTTGCTTATCGCCACACACTCATTCACGATTTGCATGAGGTCATAGACCACACGGTCTACAGAAATTTCAAGATTCTCTCTTTCACGTGCATCCACGTTACGGCTAATCTGAACATAGAAGAGGGCATTAATGCTGAGTATAGGGACAAGAACGCATAGCAAATAGATGAATAGGAATTTGTATTTGAGCGGGATGTCATTAACGATGGCTGATGGTTTTCCTTTGCCCTTCATGCTGCTCCCCTCCTCTTCTCCTTGAATTAGCCCTTCTTGTACACCGAAGGTGAGATGCCATTCAGCGCTTTGAACTTGGCGGCGAACAAATCCGCATCCGAATAGCCCACACGCCCGGAGATATCTGAAATGCACATATCCGTCTGTCGCAGCAGTTTCTTGGCTTTTTCAATCCGGTATTCATGAAGAAAATCGTTAAAAGAAATGCCATAACGTTTCTTAATCCGTTGTCCCAGATAAGCAGAATTCACATGTAAATGCTTCGCAATGTCCTGAAGCTTCAGCTTCTCCTTATAGTGCTCACGGACATAGTCCATCGCCGCTGTAACGAGCAGGTCCTCCTGATTATTGTCCAAGGTGGCGAACCATTCGGCAACTTCATGCAAATCCTCTTTCGTCTGCCGCTCAAACAGCGCCAGACAGCAAGCGGTTACCCGGGATGGAAACCATTTCCCCGCCCATATTGAGGAATCTCCCCCTCTAACATCGATTTCGCGGAGCAGTTCAGCTTTGATATTACTCAGGAAAGCATCAATCCATGTACTTGAAGTACTATCCGCCGAGAAAATATTAAATACATCGCTCAGCTGTGAGCTTAATAGATCAACCTGCCCTTCGGTCACGGATCGGAGCAGTGATTTCTTCATCCCTGACGGAAGCAGTGCTACTTGATCCTTGTCTTGCTTCTGAAAGAAAACGATCTCGCGGTTGTTCAAATCTGGCCGGCATAGTTCAGCCGACAGCGCTTCTTGATATGCAGCATTCAGAGATGCGGTACCGCAATGCTCCAGACTGGCCGAGAACAAAACCTTGCCGCTATACGGAGCCCGCACTTCATTGATCCAGCTTGTCACCATTACGGGGTCAAGCTCCGGACCTTCCTGCGGTGAAACCAGCAAATAACCCAGCTTATGGCTTCCGGCCATAAAAGGATGAACGGATATATTGCGTAACGTTTCCTTAGCATTCATGGAATAGACCTGGCTTCGCAAGTGGGGGCTGTCGAATGAATCCCCCTGGGCTAATACGCAACATATCCGGGAATTCGGATGGATATCCAGCGCCTTCAGTGCCTCTTCCGCTTCTTCAGCAGAATTGTCCCGCATGAGAAGACGGGACACGGTTTCGGCTTGTATGAAGGCGGAGACCAGCTCCTGCCGTGATGCAAGCTTGCGCTCAGCGCGTATTTGTTCGGCTACAATCTGCAGTGCCTCTGTCAATTCTCTTTCATCCAAGGGTTTGGTCAAATAATTGGACACACCGTATCTAAGGGCTTCCTTGGCATACTCAAAGTCAGCATAACCGCTAAAGATGATGAACTTCGGCTGGAAATCGCTTTCAGCAAATGACTTAATGAGTTCAAGACCATCGATCACAGGCATGCGCACATCGGTTATGACCAAATCAGGCCGTGTGCTATGAATCAGCTGTAGCGCATCTTCGCCATCCAGGGCTTCGCCGCACACTTCAAAGTCCAGTCCCTCCCAGTCGACCAGGAATCGCAATCCTTCAAGCATCAGCGGCTCATCGTCGGCAAACAGTACCTTTAGCATTGGCATCACCATCTTTATTTCTGAATTTTTGGATTACAGAGAGCTAAGCCTTGTGGAACAGGAGAAACCGCTTCGGTCGCTGCCGAAACGGTTTTCATTATCATACATTACATTTAAATATTATTTATTCAGTTATTCTTTAACACTACCCAAGTTTAATCCTACCACGAAGTACTTCTGCAAAAAAGGGTATACGAACAAAATTGGCACGGCAGTTACAATGGTGATGGCTGCACGGATGGAAGCCGGTGTCACCAGGGCCTGCATCTGATTGTGCTGATTACCTGCCAGCGCAGAAGGATCGTTGTTCGTGCTCATGGTGGAACCGAGCAGCTTCATCATTTCATATTGCAGTGTGCTTAGCTTGATATCCGATGATGCGTACAGGAACGTATCAAACCAGGAGTTCCATGCGCCTACGGCGATGAACAAAGCAACCGTTGCCAGTACGGGCGTACATAGCGGGAAGATGATTTTCCAGAAGATTCTGAAATCTCCCGCCCCGTCGATTTTCGCCGACTCTGTGAGGCTTCCTGGAAGGGACCGGATATACGTCCGGAGAATAATCAGGTTGAACGCGCTGACCAAACTTGGAAGGATATAGACCATAAAGCTATGAAGCAGTCCTAACTCTTTAATAAGGAAGTAATTCGGAATCAGTCCGGCATTGAAATACATAGTCAGGATGAACAGCATACTTATTTTTTTACGGAAAATGTATTGCTGCTGCGCCAGTGTATACGCCAGCATCGTAGTCAGAAAAACGCCGAATAACGTTGAGAGCACCGTACGGGACACAGAGATAAAAGCGGCGTGGTAGATCGTCCCTGTAATAAAGACGGCTCTGTAGTTCTCCATGGTCCAGGCACGGGGCCAGAAATATATTCCACCGGCAAGAGTGTCACTGCCGTCATTAAAAGAAACAGCGATCGTGTGGAGGAATGGATAGAGCGTGATGGCAACCACAAAGAGCATAAATATCGTATTGATCGTATGAAATACCACAGGCTCAATGCGGCCTGAACTTTTCGTCACAGCTTTCATGTGGGCTTCCTCCTCTATACTAATCGCTCTTCGCCGAGGCGTTTTGCGACATAATTTGCGATGAATACGAGAATGACACTGACGATGGTTTTGAAGATCCCTGCCGCCGTAGCCAGTGAATAATTCCCCATAGAAATACCATACTTCACTACAAAGATATCAATGGTTTGCGACCAGTCCACAGTAAGCCCGTTACCGAGCAAGTATTGGAGTTCAAAGCCGGCATCCAGAATATGTCCAATGTTCATAATGAGCAAAATAACAAATGTGGCTTTAATTCCCGGAAGAGTGACATAGCGCATCTTCTGAAAACGTTTGGCGCCGTCAATGGACGCTGCCTCATATAGAGAAGGATCGATCGAGGTAATGGCTGCCAGATAAATGATGGTACCCCAGCCTACCTCTTTCCACACGTTCGAAGCCCCGATAATGCCCCAGAAATATTTCCCTTCACTGAGCCACATAATCGGTTCTTTAATTAAGTGAAGCTTCATTAAGACGATATTGACAATTCCGTCATCGATCGACAGCGAAGTGGCAACGATGCCCGCTGCGATAACCCAGGACAAAAAGTGCGGCAAATACGAAATCGATTGAACAACACGTTTGAAAAACTTGACTTTGATCTCATTTAGCAGCAAGGCCAGACCGATTGCCGTAACCGTACCAAGCACAAGGTTAATAAAGCTCATGGCGATCGTGTTGCGCAGCACCATCATAAAGGTCTCATCTGAAAATAGAAATTTGAACTGCTGCAAGCCAACCCATTCCTGCTTAGCGAAGGAAAGTGCCGGACGGTAGTTCTGAAAGGCCATTACCCAGCCCCAAATGGGAGCATAGTTAAAGATAATTAAATAAATGGCAATCGGTACAGACATAAAAATGAGCTGCTTCTGCATTTTAAGCGTCTTCCAGCTTAAACTTACACCGATTTCCGGATCAACTTTGCGTTTTCTGGTCTTCTGTGTTTTGACCTGTTTGTCCAGTACGGCATCAGACATTAGCGTTTCCCTCCTGTAAGATCATTCTCACCCAACCATCCGTATTGATGAAGAGCGGGAAACCCTGTTTCCCGCTCCATTCTAAGTCTTGAATTCGACTACTTCACACTCCAGTTTTTAATGCGCTGTTGGATACCTTCATTTATCCGGTCTTCATAAGCCTTGATGTCGAGCTTATGAATATGGTCGACATAATCCTTCCAGACCCCTTCGAAATCAGCCGGACTTGCCATAATGGCCTTCGGCAAATATTTGATCTGAAGGTCATTCAGCTTGGACTGCGCAAGCTTGGCTGCCGAACCGTCCTTAAGAACGATGGAGTAAGCAGGGAAGTAGATATAATTTTCTTTCGGTTCCTTGAAGAATTCGGACCATGTTTTCTTGTTATACGCTTTCAGGATTTTCTGATCAGAAGGTTTCAGACTGTCGAAGAATTCCTGCGGCTGAGTTCCGGCATCAGCTGCATTCCCGTCGCTGTAGGTACCTTGAATTTTCGGCATATAACCAAACATAGTCGTGATTTTGTTAGCCAACTGCCAGCTTGTTTGATCTGCATTCGCCCGCTCTTCCGGTGTCCGGTAGAACGTGCCGTCTTCCTTCACTTCATAGTCTTCGCCTTTGATTCCCCATTGGAGAGTTTTCTGCCAATCTTCTGTAATCATCTGATCCAAGAATTTGATAATCCGGACAGGGTCCTTGGCATTGATCGAGATCCCTAATCCGCGGTTGGTGCCGACCGCTCCGCGGTCACGATACCATTCCTCAGCGCCCGGATAGAGCAGAGGGAAGCCGATATACGTATTTTCTCTTTTGCCTTGAGAGATCAAAGAGGTTTCTCCATCCTGGAAGTTCCAGTGCTGGTCAAACATACCGATGACCTTGCCGCTTGCGATTTTGGCCAGGTACTGGTCGTAGTTTTGTACGAAAGCTTCTTTGTCCATCAAACCTTGAGCGTTAATTTCATTAAGCTTCTTATAATAGGTCTTGGAAATATCCTTATCGGCAAAAATCTGCGCTTTGTTGTTGTCTACAATAACGCCCCCGTCATTCGGATGGCCCGCCAAGTGCTCAGGAGCATTCTGAAGCGGGAATACACGCCAGTCGAAGTTGAGCGATTCAAATCCGATCATATCCGGGTGTTTGGCTTTATATTTAGCGATAATATCGAAATACTCATCCAGAGTCTTAGGCGTTGGATATCCCATTTCCTCAAGCACAGCTTTTTGAAGCCAGAAGCCTGGTCCCTGGTAAGTCGGTTCGGTAATTTTACCTTGATATACACCATAGCTTGGCAAAACGTAGATATGTCCGTCGGTCTCATCCTTGATCTGATTCCAGACCGCGGCATAATGTTTTTTCAGGTTAGGAGCATACTTTTCAATCAAATCTTCAAGCGGAATGTATGCTTTGGCATTGAGTAATTTGTCATCGCCCGACATAAGGTCCGGGTAGTCTCCTCCGGCAATCATAACCCCCAGCTTCTGCTGCAGGTCACCCACCAGAAGCTCCGTTTTGAAGCTGACACCGGTCTTTTCTTTAATCAGTTTGAGAATCTTGTTGTCCTCCGTAGGCGTCTGCCCGGGACTGGCCAAAAATACCGAGAATGTTGCCGGAGCATTGTCGTCTCCATTTGCCGCTGGGCTTGCTGTTGTTCCCCCATTGGCCGTGTTGCTGTTCGCGTTGTTTGAACTACAGCCTGTCAGTGCCAGAGCAAGCGCGAATGTACCAACTGCTAATGCCCGGGCGGAACGTTTTGCCTTTTTATGCATTTTGTTATGCCTCCCCTTTTTGGCTAGTTGCTTTTTGTTTGCTGTTAATCACCTGGTGACATCTATAATTATATCTTTCGAGAATGCGCTTACAATTCATAAACTATAGTTCTTCCCCCCTAAAAATACGACTGACAGTTCCTTCCTATTCATCCCTAACGGGTGAACATATAAGAGCATCCCGCTTCTCCTGCGAACGAAATGGAGTCAAGACCGGGAGCCTCCAGGCAGCAAGGACCCGACACCGTGCAAGTCACAACTGCTTCCGTAACCAGACCTTCCTCCCAGGCAAAATCGAGGGTATATCCGCCGCGGGCCCGTAGACCCTTGACGCTTCCCTTGCTCCAGCACTGCGGCAAAGCGGGTAGCAGCCTGATTGTCTCGGTATGACTTTGCAGCAGCATCTCAGCAATCCCCGCCGCTCCTCCAAAATTACCGTCAATCTGAAACGGAGGGTGGTTGTCAAACAGGTTAGGCAATGTAGAATGCTCCAATAGAGCGCGTACGTTGGCGTAGGCTTCACCCTGATCCTTCAATCTGGCCCAAAAGTTAATGATCCATGCCCGGCTCCAGCCGGTGTGGCCGCCGCCGCCGGCAAGCCGCCGCTCTAGTGTCGTCCGGGCGGCTTCAGCCAGCTCAGGCGTATGCTCCATGCTAAAGGCATCGCCGGGATAAAGTGCAAAAAGATGAGAAATGTGACGGTGCCCCGGCTCAACCTCTTCATAATCCTCCATCCACTCCTGAATCTGGCCATACTTCCCGATTTGCGGTTTGGGAATACGCTCCAGAGCGGCGGCGAGTTCTCCGCGGAACGCCTCATCCCTGCCGATAATCTCCGCACTGCGGATGCAGGCTCCAAACAGTGCATCTATAATCTGATAATCCATCGATGCTCCGGCGCAGAGCACCCCAGACTCTCCGCCCGGCAGTTTGTACGTATTCTCAGGGGAAACGGACGGGCAGGTAATTAGCCGGCCTTCGGCGTCTTCTATCAAATAATCAAGCAGGAACCAGGC
Organism: Paenibacillus diazotrophicus; assembly: GCF_042610465.1. Taxonomy (NCBI): domain Bacteria; kingdom Bacillati; phylum Bacillota; class Bacilli; order Caryophanales; family Paenibacillaceae; genus Paenibacillus; species Paenibacillus diazotrophicus. The sequence goes on along the minus strand of NZ_JBGJZN010000002.1, from coordinate 566,580 downwards.
CGCCTCCTTCATCGTCTCATACACCTGCCCCAGAAAAGAACGATCCTGGCTGAACTGGTAATGCTCCCAAAGATGCAGGCACAGCCATGCAGCGCCAAGCGGCCAGAAGGAAGCGGGCAGGTAGGTATCCTGCGGAGCCGTATCTGCCCAGATATCGGTATTATGATGCGCGGTGAATCCCCGGCAGCCGTACATGACCCTGGCCGTGACCCTCCCTGGCTCCCGCATCCGCTCGATCAGATCAAACAGTGGCTCATGGCATTCAGCCAGGTTGCAAATCTCTGCGGGCCAATAATTCATTTGTGCGTTGATATTGATCGTGAATTTGCTGTCCCAGGCCGGGGTGAAGCTGTCATTCCAGATCCCCTGCAGATTCGCGGGCAAGGAGCCTTGGCGGCTGGAGGCGATAAGCAAATAGCGGCCATACTGGAAATAGGCTGCTATCAGTCCGTTGTCTTCTTCTCCCTTACGAAACAGTTCCAGCCGTTCGTCGGTTGGTAATGTACGTTTGTGTGAGATCTCCGGAAGTGTCAGCTCCACACGTCCGAATAATTCACGGTAATCCGAGATATGCCGGGCCAGCAACTCTTCATAGGGAACCCGGCTCACCTTTTCCAACTGTCTTTTTGCGTAAAGCTCTGGATCGGTGTGACGGAACGAAGTTCCTGCGGCAAGCAGCAACGTAACCGAGCTTGCACCTTCCACAAGCAAATACTCGCCAAGGGTCCGGCAAATGCCGTTTTCCGTCACCGCCTTCAAGACAGCGGCAAAAGAGCTGCCTCCCTTACCGCCACATTCACCATTCATAGCCAGCCCGCTGTTCTGCCACTTCTCTGTTTTCTCAAGATATCTCCAGTTGTGGCGGTTAAACCTGGCCTTCAAGAAAAGCCCATCCTTATTATCGGTAGAAATTCGGATGGCAATGACTTGATCCGGATAGCTTGCAAACATCTCTCGGGTATACCAAACCTCGCCGATCCGGTATCTAACCCGGGACACGCCGCTCTCCAAATCAAGCTCTCTTCTGTAGTCTTCGGCCGGCTGTCTGTGGCCGCCAAAGGACAGCAGCAGTTCTCCAAGCGGCAAATAATGCCGCTGCGCTTCGGGAAGGCCTGCCATCGACATTGCAGCCAGTTCCTCCGCCTCCCGGAGCCTTCCCTCCAAAATCAGCTTACGAATTTCGTTCAAATGAGGCAGTGCGTCCCCGTTGTTGCGGTCACGCGGACCACCATACCATACAGAATCCTCATTAAGTTGCAGCTTCTCCTCGGCTACACCGCCAAAAATCATAGCGCCGAGCCGCCCGTTTCCAATCGGCAAAGCCTCATTCCATTCTTCCGCTTGTTGTCTGTACCACAATTGCTGCTTATGCTCCATGCTTGTCATGTTTGTTACACTCCTCCAACGACTTCTTAGTTGGTTCTAGATATTTCTCTAGATAAAAAAGGCAACACTGGAGTATACCCCGAGTGCTGCTTTCTTTAATACAATCCAATCAGATTTCCATGGGTTTATTCCAAAGTAAAAGAAGCCAGACTGGGGCCGCCATTGCCGGTATACGTGAAATATAGCGCTTGTACACCGTCCGGAATCGCCATATCAGCGGAGTATTCCTTCCAGACATTCGTAGAATTTACCGGTATCCGTCCAAGGGCTGGTCCGTCCCACGACGTTTTCACTTCAAAGGCACCCTTGCAATATCCGCGCACCTTGATTTTGACTTTCTGGATTCCCTCGCAATTAAAATATTTAAACCCGGCGGTAGCGGAATCTGTCATATTTGCGATATAACCGATCTCCACATCCCCATCCCTGCCGTCCTGGGTAATCTTCGGGAATCGGCTATCCATCCATGCTCCGGAAGGACCGAAGCCCCCGGTATAGATTTCCTCATCCTTACAGAATAAATGGCACGCCAGGTATGCCGGATATTCTCCCCGGCCTTCAAGCGGGCCACCGTTCGAACCGCAGGATGTAATTTCCACCTGGGGGATCGTTCCGTCCCCGCGGAAATCAATCCTCTCGATACAGCCCTGCCGGCAGAACGCAGTCCCGTTGGTGTGCCGATGATAAAAAATGTACCACTCCCCATTGATTTCGACAATACTGCCATGATTATTGCCACCATAATACATCGGCTTGTCCGCCGGTTTGTACGTATCAATATGAAGGTCGCAATTGCTTATAATGACTCCCTGGTACGTGAAGTCTTTAGTGGGATGCTGGCTGGTCGCATAACAGAGTTCATGCATAGCAATCGAGGAATAAATAAGATAATAGGTATCTCCTTTTTTGCGGATCGAGGGAGCCTCAAAAAATTCGTGCCCTTCAAATCCACTCCCCTTGCTGTAGGGTTCACTCGGTGCAACAAATACCGGTTCTTCCAATATAGTTAGCATATCCGGGCCAAGCACCGTAGCCATGGCGCCACTTCTGGATGTATCCCTGATGCCACAGAAGCCGGTGTACAGGTAGGTTTTCTCCCCTTCTGTCAGCACCCCTGGATCAAACTGCGGCTCGTCGCCTTCTCTTTCCCCTAAGCGCGTTCCATCGGCATATCTCACATAGCCGTAGAACTCATACTTGCCGCCCGGCGTATCGCAGACTGCTACCGAAACAACCGGAACCTTATCTAGAACATAGTAGAGATAGTACCGCCCGTCTGGCCCAACCGTGATATCGGGAGCATACAGACACATGTTTCCTTCATGATTAAGCGGGTCATCTGTAGTCTGGTAGATCACACCCTCATACCGCCAGTCGGCCAGATTATCCTCCGGTGCAGACCAGCACACATAGTCATTCAAGCAAAAGACGTGTCCGTTAAAACGGTCATGCGAGCCATATACATACACTCTGCCTTCGAATACATACGGTTCACCATCAGGGATGTACTCCCAAGACGGGAGATACGGATTTAATCCTTGTTTTTTTGTCATTGCCGTTTCATCCTTGTCATTTATTAAATTTGTCTATAAATTGCTCCTTCGTCCACTACAGTATAGGAAGCGGATGAACTGAAGTCCATGACATATAGCCACAAAACATTGATCTATTCTGATATTAGGAAAGATCTTATGCGAATGAATTAATGGAGTGGATAACCTATCCTAATCACCAATAATAATTAAGGAAAACGCTTTAATTTCTATACCTCCAGTTATGTTATGCTTTGAAAAACCAAATTTAATGGAGGATCATGATGGAAATCTTCAACGAGGGCTCTTTTTATACGGAAAAATACAGAAACCTGTTCAGTGAGAACGGAGTGCCGGAAGCAGCGATCCGTAAGAAGCTTGACGACACATGGAATGAATTATTCTATGGAGCACCCGATGTACGGATCTACCATCCCATGGGTGAAGATAAGGGATATATCGTAGATACCGGCAATACAGACGTGCGGACAGAAGGTATGTCGTATGGAATGATGATGGCTGTTCAAATGGACAAGAAGGAAGAGTTCGACCGGCTGTGGAAGTTCGCCAAGGTATATATGCAGCATACAGAAGGCCGTTACAAGGATTATTTTGCCTGGCACTGTAAACTGGATGGAACCCGGCTATCGCCCGGTCCCGCGCCGGACGGGGAAGAGTTTTTCGCAATGGCGCTGTTTTTCGCCTCGAGTCGTTGGGGTGACGGCGCTGAACCGTTCAACTATTCCGAGCAGGCCAGAATTATTCTCCGGGCTTGTGTTCATAAAGGGGAAGACGGGGAAGGCGATCCAATGTGGGACCCAGCGACCAAGCTGATTAAATTTATTCCTGAAACCCCTTTCAGTGATCCCTCCTACCATCTGCCGCATTTCTATGAATTATTTGCCCTGCAAGCAGATGAACAGGATAGAGCCTTTTGGAAAGAAGCCGCGGCCAAGAGCAGAGCCTATTTACAAACAGCATGTCATCCGGCTACCGGCCTTTCTCCCGAATATGCCAACTATGACGGAACTCCTGCTGAACCCCAGCCGCATGGAGACTTCCGTCACTTCTTCAGTGATTCTTACCGGGTTGCAGCCAACATCGGGCTTGATTATGAATGGTTCCGTAGCGACCCTTGGCAGGTGGGACAGTCCAACCGGATCCAAGCCTTTTTCCGGGATATTGAAATAAGCGATTACCGGCGCTACACTGTTGACGGCCAGCCTTTTGAGGAGCTATCCCTGCACCCCATTGGCCTTCTGTCGACGCTGGCCATGGCCTCGCTCGCTGCCGACGGGCCAGATGCCGGCCACTTCGTCAAGCTGTTCTGGAATACTCCGCTTCGTACCGGTGACCGCCGGTATTACGACAACTGCCTATACTTCTTCAGCTTGCTGGCACTGAGCGGAAACTACCGCATTTATTTATAAATATTAACTAGAGATCACTCCTTGGATATAAGGGAAGCACCGCTTTCCATCTTCTAAGGAGTGATTTTTTTTGCCTTTATCACGCATAAAGCTCAAGATAAAAAAGACGTAACAAAGCCTTTTCTTGAATAAATAAAAAAAATCAACCCATTCATGTCCATGAGTTGATTGCGTATATGTCCTGATCAGCCGTTATTAGGATATTGCGCTGAATATTCTAATATCAATCCCTGACTCTGTGAAATGCCCTTCCCCAACCAGTACACTGCCATTCAGGAAGGACAATGCCTTGCTATCTGTAATCACTTTGGGGGATGTGCGAAAAAAACCAATTTCCTGCTTCTTGCTGAGATCCCCGTTATTTTCAATATAGATTTTGCAGGGCTGCCCGGTATAGTCCTTTCCTTCCAGCATGTACCTTGCCGATAGGCTATGTCTGTCCCCGAATCTCCCGATGATTTGAGTATCTACCCCACCTTCAAGAACGATTCCTTCGAAATACTTTCCCGTCACCGTGCCTGTGAAAGAAATCATGACTACGGAATCACCATCATTGTTGCTTAATTCGGACGTTTTCTCTATTTTCACATGTACAGTGAGTACTTTCTCAAATTCCATACGTTTCCTCCTCAGCGCGGCCGGTGTAAGTGAGCAGATAAAAATTTCGCTGTAATGTCAAGCACCTGAGGACTCCAGAAGCCGGGTCCGTGATCTGCGCCTGCCACCTTATAAAATAAAACGTTCTGACCATGCGCTTTCAAAGCTTTGTACATCTCTATACTCTGGTTAATATGTACAACATGGTCACTGTCTCCATGCACGATCAAAAATGGCGGAAGCGCTTTATCAAAATTCTGATGTAAAGGGCTCGCCTTCTTTGCCAGTTCTGTATGTTCCTTTACTTTACCGCCAATCAACAAGGCTTCAGGAGAATCGGCTGCATCATGGTCCAGAATATGATTATACTTCCCTAAGGTCAGCAGATCCGTGACCCCATAATAATCGATAACTGCGCTGACTTCGTCTGACTGCTCACTGTAAAGACCATTATCATACTCACCCATGGTAAGTCCTGTCATTAAAGAGAGGTGTCCGCCTGATGAATCCCCCCATACCGCTACCCGGTCTACATCAATACCGTACTCCTCTGCATGCTTACGCATGAAACGGATCGCACATTTCACATCCTCAACGGCAGCCGGAAAACGGGCAATATCCGTGTCCCTTATTTCTACACTGGCAACCACATATCCCTTTGCAGCAAGATAAGAGAGATTAGGAATGCCGGAATATACATCCTGTTTTCTCCATGCAGAACCTTGGATAAAGACGATAAGAGGAAATTTATATCCACTGCGGCTTGGAGCAATAATCTGCAGTTTTCTGTCCAATTCGCCGTATGTTGCATACACTACATCAGGGCGGTACGTACAAGAATAATAGGAGCCTCCTTCTGCATAATCCCCATACAGAATCTGTGTTCCTTCAGGGGTTTCATGGGCTGCGATATCGGCTGCTTTAGGATCCACTAGCAACATCTCCTTGTATGTAATAGTAGCAGTTCTAAATCCATCTCTATCAAGTAGAGTATCATATTCGTGTAGGAAATAGTATTACGATAGTCAACTCATATACCGCTACATATAAACAAAAGCAACTCATCCGAAGACAAGTCGCCTTTTGTTTTTTTAGGTGCGCACTTCATATTACAATGCGTCTCTTTTCATGCGAAGACCGATAAATAATAATCCCAGCAAGCTGCTAAGGGCGACAAAGGGGACAGCCGAGCTGTACAGATTTCCGAAGCCTTCTGCCATTGTCTTTTTGGAATAGGGCTTGATGTCACTGGCGAACTGATTAATCTCCTTCGTAATCTCGTTAATTTTGAGGTCTACACTTGCAGTGACCGCCTCGGTAATCTTCTCCTTGGACGCTACACGCTGGGCTACAGGAAGTTTTTTCATTTCGCTAGCTACATTATCGTCGATCAAAGCTTTTCTCTGGGCTTCAGGGAAGACGTAACCTGTGTGATTCTGCACCGTAGATGATTTGGAGGATTGCAGTGAGCTCTGTTTCATCTGCTGCTTAAATGTAGCAAAAATCTGTTCCTTGGCAGACGAATCGACATCGATCTGTGCTATTCTGGATTGGGCAACCTCTAATACCTTGTTCTCTTGAACTTTCAAGTTATGCGTCAGCCCGGACACAAAGATAGCAATTGCCAGTACAATCCCCAACTGCCGGAGCACAGACAACACACTCTGTGAAGCGGTGAGCAATTCCCCCTCAAAATTAGAAGCCCCCATCTCCGTCATAGGACCCACTATTAAGCCGAATCCTACGCCTAGCATGGAGCTAAGGCCAATGATAGTGGAGGATTGAGAATCCAGATTCAGATCTCTCAGCAGCAGATAAGCACCGGCCATGACAATAAAACCGGCTATAATCATGAACTGCGCTCCAATCTTGCGCATAATAAGCGAAGACATCGGCGCAAAGATGAAAATCATCGCAGAGATCGGCGTTACCAGCAGGGCTGCTTTAAATTCAGTCTTTCCCTGAATCCGTGTTAAGAATGTCGGCAGCAGAACCGTGACCCCAATCAGAAAAATATTGGACATTACCGTTGTAATGGCTGCTCCCGAAAAGATACGGTCCTTAAACAGTTCCAGCCGGATCATCGGATTCTGCACCTTGCTCTCCACGAATAGAAACAAGGCCAATGCTATAAAACTGACAGCATAACATGCCCAGGACAACGTAGAGGTCCATCCCCATGAGTCGCCTTTAACCAAGACAAGGGTCATTAAAAAGATGGAAATCGAGGAGAAGATTACGCCCAGCCAGTCAATCTTAACCTGCACCCGCGGTTCATTACGGAGCGGAAGCAGAAAGAAGCAGGCCATGATGCCAAGCAGACATAACGGCACATTCACCCAGAATACCCAGGTCCAGTTCAGATATTGGGTGATCATGCCCCCGATTGTAGGACCGATGGCTGCGGAGAACCCTTGGGTGACGCCAAGCATTCCAAGCGCTATACCTCTTTTCTCCAGCGGGACCGCAGAGACCCCAATAATCATACTGATAGGAAAGAGAATGGCTGCACCAATGCTTTGTGTGAATCTGGATAGTATCAAAGCATCACCTGTGGTCGCGAACGCGCAAAGCGCCGAGCCAACGCCGAAAATAAGCAGACCGAGCACATAAAACTTGCCTTTCCCGTATATTTCCGCCACCCGCCCAAGCGGTATGGAGAGAACAGCGATAGAGATGGTATATGCATTGAGCACCCATGACATTTTATCCAGTGACTCATGAATATCCATTTGAATCGCCGGAAGCGTAATATTCATAATGGTTGTATCGATCATGCACAGGAATATCCCCAGACACATAAGGGCAACAACCTTGATTCCCTTCTGCTTCTCCCTCTTTAGTACTGCCTGTTCAACCTCAAGCATTTAATATAAACCCTCCTCCAATAGAGTAAACATTTGGCCATGTCCAGGGCAAACCAGTAATGAAGGGCGCAATCCTAACAAGCGCCGGTAGGACTTCAGCAGATCCGACGCATCTCCTGTCAAGTCCACACTTCCCATGCGCCCCTTGAACATTACATCCCCTGGAAACAAATAATGTTCACTTAAAATACTGATGCAACCCTCCGTATGCCCTGGAGTATGCATAATAGCCAGTTTCATGCCTCCAACTGTTAATTCATCATTCTCATCTACATACCGGTCCGGAACAGAAAAATGCTGCGGAGAACCCGCCATTTGCGATCCGTTAAGCAGTGGAGAATCAAGCAAAGGTTCATCCAGCTTGTGCATGACTATCGCCGCACCGGTTGATTGACGCAATCGTTCCATAGCAAATATATGATCCACATGGCCATGCGTGATCAGAATATGCCGGATATTAAGCTGTGACTTTTGCACAGCAGAATAGATCTTATCAAAGCTTGAACCGGGATCAATAATGACGCCTTCACCCTGATGGCCTAGAATATAGCAGTTGGAATCAAAGATACCCCGGCCAATCCTTTGAAAATAAATGCCTGCCTCATCCGCTTGCAGCTTGAGAGAGAGTGCAGAATCATCTGCACTCTCTCCCATCGCCTTCCAATAGCTAGCTATCGAATACAAATCCGGCTGATCCGACTCGTGCTCTAAGAGCAAAGCGCTTAATGCGGAAGGACTGATTCCTGCAAGGATTTCCTTCAGTAAAGGATAGACATCCTCTTTAGCAACAAGCTTTTGCTGAACTTGCTGCAATATATACTGAGTCATATCGGCAGTTGAAGACATTACACTTCACTCTTGAGAACATTCAATGTTCCCAGCCCTTCCTTAACGGAAATTTCTCCCGCTTCTACAGCATCCAGCAAGGTAAATAATTGATCTGCAGATGCTTGTGGCTCCAGCTTGGAAGCTATATAGCGGGCTTGATCAGCAATTGTCGGATACGAAAAGACGTCAGACACATCCATTACACCCGGGAATGCGGTGTTAATCTGTTTATGTAACTGTATGGACAGTATCGAGTCTCCACCCAAATTATTAAATTGCTCCCCAACATCCAACACATCCAAGTCAAGTACCTCTGCCCAGATGAGGGTTAATTTTTTTTCAACATCGGTAAGTTCGCCTTTACCTTTAACCGTAATCTGCTCCCATACCTTCTGGGTCGAGGAAGCCTTTTTCTTGCCTTTGAGAAGAACCGCATTCTTCTCCATTTCCGTCCGAATCTCCTGGGATAACCGAATCGGCAGATGATCCATATGTTCCAGAATCAGTGGAGTGTTGACCTCTGCCGGGATGATATGCCCCATTCCATAAAGAAGAGCCATATCCATGATATCCAGAGCATGGGCGGTTGAAATAGGCTGAAACATGGATTCATCATGAACCGCTCCATAGTCGACAGCCATCCCCGTCTCTTTCCATGAAGGCCAGTTAATTGAAATCGTCCGTCTGCCAAGCTTATTGGCATAGTCGCTGAATGCGTCAAGAAAAAAGTTGGCTGCTGTATAGTCTCCCTGACCCGGGCCACCCATTAGCGAGGCAATCGAAGAAAATTGAATGAAGAAGTCCATCCCGTCTTGCGCAGTCACGCTATGAAGATTCAAGGTTCCCGTCACTTTTGGAGACATAACCGGTACAAGGTCTTTAACTTCCTTATGGATCAAGAATCCATCCCCTGCAACGCCGGCGGCATGGATAACCCCTCTTACTTCTCCGTATTTGCTTCGGAGTCCCGATACAGCAGCTTGCAAAGCCAGACCATCGGCAACGTCTACAGAAATACACTCTACTGTTGAGCCGAGGCGCTCCACTTCAAGCAGAGCAGAAATTTTCCGGCACAACACAGGATCTTCTCCCGCTGCAAGCACCGTCTCCCAATAACTACGTTCAGGAAGAGCGGTTCTGTTAAACAGGGCCAGCCGCACCTTGTTTTTGTGGGCGAGATACTTCGCCATCTCCAATCCCAGTCCGCCAGTCCCTCCTGTTATCAGGTATAGGCCATCCCTCCGGATCTCAAGGGACTGCTGTTCAAGCTGTTCCAGATTAAGCATTCCAAATTCCTGAACGTACCGTATACCTTGTCTATAGGCAGTGGAGTAGGCACTACCGGAATGATCAAGCTCAAGCATCAACTGCTCTATCGGCAGCTCGCTATCCAGGTCCAAAGAACGTGTCTGCATATGCTCATATTCGTCTTTCAACACCTTTCCCAGACCGAAAGCCGCTGCAAGCAGTGGATGCAATTCCATTTCGCGGGCATTCACTTCATGTACATTCCTCCCAATGAGCACAATATCAAGGGGGCGAGAAACCTTGTTGAGCAGAAGAGCCTTCACTAGCTGGAACACGGCGATCATCTCATTGTAAGGATTATCCACCACAGTGTATAGTGTATTTATCTCTCTTTTCTCCTCAATTGTAAAGAAATTAATAATTTGGGTGAATTCCTCAGTTTGAATCTCTTCGATCAGCCGTAAAATATCTTCATATTTATCAGTTATGGTAAAATGATGGCTATCCTTTTTGTTATATTGGGGACCCCGCCCAACGACAATAACCACACGGCCTTCCTCTTCCATACGTTGAACCAATGAATCACTGTATTGCTTGTTATCGCTGAATACCAGCACATGCTGATGGCGGTTAGGCGTGGTATGTGCCTGCGGCTCTTCGACCCAGTTCAAGACATAAGGCTTCACCTTCTGATTGCTCATTTGCTTGAACTTCACCTGTTCCATCATACTGATGCGTTTAATAGAATAGTCTTCAATTTCAGCAAATACGCGGCCTTCCAAATCCATAAGAACCACGTCATATTCAAGCGTTTCATTGGATTTACGGTGGTTGGTTTTCTTTTGGAAAAAGCTATAGAATTTCTGTGGCATGCGCCCCCGAACGGTGAAGCTTTTGAAGGTAAAAGGCAAATACACGTCTGCCAGCTTTTTAATCATCGGGTTGACGGCATTATCCAGAAGCGACGGGTAGAAAAAGAAGTTATCCATTTCCCCCTCATAATTCTGGGGAATCGATAGCAGCAGCAATGCTGTGTCTTCACTTTCGTCTGTCCGTGCTTTCAGCAGATTATCCCAGCGCTCACTTAAGTGAAATTTCCCGGACACTGAATTGAACGGCTCCATAGGAGGAAATATCGGGCATAATTCCTGAAGGTCGCTTAGGTTTTTGAATTTTTCGGTTGGCTGCTCTATAAGATAGGCCCTGCCTTCTGCATGAACTACCCATGATTTTCCGGATTCCGGCTGACTGGTGACCATAAATCCCACATGATCCCGTTCTTTCTTCAGCACAGTCTGAACTAATCTTGATTCATCGGGCTGGAGGATCAGCGGCGTCAAGAAAACAATGTCCTTAAAATGCAAATCGTTGCTGTTAAAGTATCTGGAGCATGCTTCCCGTCCCCACTCCACGTAGGTCACACCCGGAACAATATGGGCATCCATAAATGTATGATCCTTAAGAATCCAGTGGGATTCTACCGATAATCGGGTTTCAAAGATCAACCGGTCGTAGGAATCGGTCACCACCCGGTCCAGTAGCGGATGCGGGATGTCTTTGGATGTGGCAGTTGGTGCGGCGGACAATACTTTGGAGCCAGCCCAGCAATGCAATTTATCAAAAACATATACGGGAAGCGGCAGCATCTGTCTATTCTGGTCTTTGTACATTTCCGCCCATCTCAGTTCTGCTCCTTGAACATACATTGAACCGAGAAGGCACATTTTGTTCAAACTAGTTCCATCTTCATCCCCTGAGGCCAAGAGCTGATCTGCTTCATTGCTCACACGATAACGCTCCGCATGGCTGAGCGCACCCTCCTTCTCTACGCCCCGGGTTCCGGCAACTGCCGCATTCCCACCATACCAGACCTGCTGAGCGGAAAGCTGCGAGAGGGATGCGGCTCTGGTGATACTCTCCAGTTGATGAAGCAGCTCTTCGCGGCTGCGGAAGACGAGGGCCAACCGGTGGGAGTAATGACCTCTGCCCACGGCTGCTGTATAACAAAAATCCGCCAAAGGGAGTTCTGTCGATTGTTCTACGTAATTACGGTAGCTTTCTACCAGATTTTGAAGGGTCCCCTCGTGAATCGCTGAGATCGGAAGGAAGTACACGGTATCCGCCAGCTCACGGTCCGAAGCTCTCGGAGGCGCTTCTTCAATAATCAAATGCGCATTGGTTCCGCTGAAGCCGAAGGAGCTGATGCCCGCTCTCCGCGGAGCCTGACCCTTCTCCCACTTTCTTTGGATGTCATTCACATACAGCGGGGAATCCGGGAAGTTAATATAGGGGTTAGGCTCCATAAAATGAATGCTGGCCGGCATAATCTTGTGCTTCATGCTTAAAATCACTTTGATTAACGCGGCTACCCCGGAAGCAGCTACGGTGTGACCGATGCTCGTCTTCACGGCTCCAATTCCGCAGAACTGTGCGGCATCCGTGTAACGTCTAAACGCATTGGTGATCCCTTTAATCTCGATCGGGTCCCCAAGAGCCGTACCGGTACCGTGTGCTTCAATATATTGAATCGTCTCAGGCGATATTCCAGCGGCTTCCCACGCCCGGCAGATTACATCTTCCTGAGCTGAAGCGTTAGGTGCTGTAATTCCATTAGAGGCCCCATCGTTATTGATGGCACTGCCTTTAATGACTGCATGGATATTATCTCCGTCTGCCAGCGCCTGGGACAGCGGCTTAAGCAGGACTGCGGCTACAGCTTCTCCCCATACTGTTCCAGTAGCATTGCGATCAAAAGTACGTACCATATGGTCATCTGATTCGACCATATTCAGATCCATTGGTCCGCTTTCTCCTTCAATGGACATGCATTGAACTTGAACTCCACCAGCGACAGCAAAGTCGCATTCCCCCTTACGCAAGGAATCACATGCCAGGTGGATGGACACGAGACCGGCAGAGCAAGCGGTGTCCACAACTATGCTCGGTCCCCGAAAATTATAGAGATAGGAAATCCGGCGGGATAAAATCCCAGGCCAGGAGCCTGTCAGATGCATCGGATCAGGTTCTGTTAGCAGCCTGTATATCGGCAGGTTGGCATGATCCTTTCCCACAAATACTCCGGTACGGGTTCCCATCATTTTTTCCCCGCCATATCCGGCATCCTCGAAGGCTTCATGACAAGTCTGCAAAAATAGTCGCTGTGAGGGGTCCATAAATTTGGCCTCTCGCGGAGATAACTTGAAAAAGGGGGCGTCAAAGGCATCTATCTCGCTCAGAAAGCCGCCAATGCCCGCTACGATTCCACCGTCCTTGTCGGTTTCCATAGAACCACCCGCCAAAATCTCCTGAACAGTTGGGTTGAGCAGCAAAGATTCCCATTTGATGCGGGATTGAGGGAACCTCCCGATACAATTCCGCTCATTCTCCAGATTTTCCCAATACTCATCCAAATTCTCTGCGCCAGGAAATTTTCCTGACATTCCAATGACTGCGATGTCTTCTTCGGCGGACCCGGACGAACCCTGCAGGTCATTAAGCAGTTGCTTGGCCTCCGCTGGTGAAAGCTGCCGGGCGGCCACTTGCTCGAATATATAATTCTGTACCTTTTTCATCGTTTCTCTCCTTCTCCGAATAAGCTACCGGCCATTTCAGCCGAAATCTCGCCTTTCGCCAGACGTTCCAGCACATCATCCATGAATTGTTCCTCCGTACCGGAAACTGCCGAATCACTGACGAGGCGCTGATTTCCTGTTTTGCCGTCAATGAACCTGGACATTTCATGAATGGTAGAGTAGGTAAATACATCGGAAATATCCAGCATGCCCGGGAAAACCAAATCCAGTTCACGCAACAAATGCGTAGCAAGAATGGAGTCTCCGCCCAAGTGATTGAAATGTTCAAAAACGTCTATCTGCTCCAGTCCAAGAACCTTGCCCCAAGCGTTCCCCAGCTTTTGATCAATAGCTGTCCATTCCGCCTCCATTTTTCCTGTAAGCACGACTGGACGGTCCAGCGGCATGGGCTGGCTCTTTCTTTTCGTGGCCCGGCGTGGATTTCGCATCGAATTCACCCTATTGTGCAGCATAGGCAGAGTGACCTCTAATTGCCCGAGCGTTTCCAGATCCAGTTCACCAACAACGATGTTCTCCACCCTGGCATGGAGTATTTCGTCCAGAGCCTCCATCGCTTGGCGGGTCGTAATCGGCAGGAATAGTCCTCTGGCCTCACTTCGGCCGAAATCCGCTGCCATGCCGATTTCCTTCCAGGCTGTCCAGTTAATGCTTACAGTCCTTAGCCCCTTAAGGTTACGAGACTGGGAAAAAGCATCCAGATAAGCGTTCGCTGCAGTATAATCACTTTGACCCGGTGCCCCGGTCAACGAGGTGATACTCGAATAAGTAATAAAGAAATCAAGATCGTCCTGACGCGTCAAACGATCCAAATTCCATGTTCCCCTGGTTTTGGGTTGAAGGGTAGCCGCAAAGTCTTCCTCCTGACGCTGAGACAGAAATCCGTTTCCAGCCATACCCGCACAATGTATGACACCATGAATCGGCCCGTATTTGCTTCGAACCTCCTTCAGCACTTGCTCCAGTTCATTCCCTGACGATACATCGGCATAGTAATAATGGGCTTGTTCTTCCCTCAGGCCAACCATTTCGCTGTTCTTATTCTCTGGCCGCGGATTGCGGCTGATTAGGATCAGGTGCGCCCCGGAACGGGCGGCTAAAAACCGGGCGGCTTCCATTCCCAGACTACCCGTGCCGCCAGTGATCACATACGCTCCGCTATCCTTTATCACCAGTGGTTGTTTTTCTTTTGACGCCACATCTCCCTCTATCAATTGAGGCAGGTAACGGATGTGATTCCGATAAGCAGCTTCATAGGAGTACTCTAAGGGACTGAGAATCTCCTGCACCAAAAGGCCGGCCTGCATCACATCATCAATATCCAGACTGCGGCATTTGATCTGGGGATGCTCCAGCTCAATTCCTTTGAGCAGACCGCACAAAGCGCCATGAAGAGGATTAACGGTCAAGGAGTCGGCCGTTACCGTACGGGCGTAGTCACTAACCAGATTCAACCGGACCGGTTCCGTCCAGCCGTTCTTGAGGAGGGCCCTGATCAGGTAGAACAAGCTGAACAATCCGGTGCTCTCCTGCCCCTGAAATTCTGTAATATCCTTCGGTTCAGTTGCCTCGCCTATAGTCAGCATGTGCAGGACATCTGTTATTCCTTTGCCAGATAAATCCCGGATTAGCCGGTTATATGCCTCCTGGTCCGGGCTTACTTCATACAATCCTTCATGATGCTTGCGATACTCCAACCCGTGTATCACCTCGGTGCATGTTCTACCGGTACGCTTCAGCTCTGCAATTACTTCGTGATTCAGGGGCGAGGATCCCCGGAAAATCAATACCGGACCATTAGTCAGCGGTATAGAAGGCAATGCATCCATGAGGTCAGAACGGCTCCACACCACCTCATGGTATATAGGATTCCGGTTTGCCGGTGCAGAGACCTCACTGACCTTCTTAATCACATAATCCTCAATTTCAGCAAAGACCTGTCCCTCTTCATCCATGAGGACAATATTCCACTTTGCTGTCTCAGCCTGGCCCTGCTGCTGCTTCACGGAAGCATAACTGTAAATCCGGGAAGCGGCACGCCCGTATATCCGCAACGATGTATAAAAAAACGGCAGGAATGTATCACTGCCTGCAATCAAATTCGAGGCATTGATCGCACAGTCCATCATCGACGGGTGCAGCGCATATGTCTCCAGATCACTAATAAAGGAATCTGGCAGCTCCAAATATAGGAGCGTGCTTCCATCATCCCCTGCAAATGCCTTCTTCACAGTATCCCAGCGGGGACCCGTAACGATGACCCCTTGTGTTCTCGGCTCGGAATCCAGATGAATTTCAGCTGATTCTTCCATATATTTGTTGAGATCAAAACGAGGAGGTTTGCTTCCGCCATTAGGAGCCAAGAGGGCTTCAGCGTGTACGATCCAATTCCCGTCGCCGGGATTTTGGCTTGTGGCATAGAAGCGGGCTAATTCCTCTCCTTGCTTTTCGATTACAAAATGTACCTCACGCGTCTCCTCCTGTGCCATCGACAAAGGTGTTAGAAAGGTCATCTCCCTGATCTCCAAATATCTATCAGGGTATTGGCGGATTCCAATTTCCCGTGCAATTTCAAGATAGGCCGTACCCGGCAGCACGTATTGTCCAAAAACCTTGTGTTCTTCCAGCGCCCACAAGTGCTCAGGACTGTAATCGGCGGAATAGATAATAAAGTCCTTAGAGGCAGCAAGTTGGCGTCCGACAAGTGGATGCTCATGTTCTTTCACGGGAGAAGCTGAGCGTTCGAACCATGCACGGCGCTGAATCCAGCAGCGTTTGCGGTTGAACGGGTACGAAGGAAGGCCTGACAATCTGCGAATCCCTTCCTTGTACAACCGCTCCCAACTGATATCCGCCCCCTGAACATAGAGTTCACATAGCAGGTGAAGATCCTCTCCGCTCTGAACCGCACCTAGAGCAGCTTCACCGAGAGAGTTCAACCTTTGCTGTTCTGCTTCGCTCAGCTCTCCTGCCAGACGATGCTCTTTGTTCCTGGAAGCTTCTTTATGAAAGCCGCATAACAGCTTGCCTGCACTGCTGCGGACACCGGCATCCCCCATGGCCAATTCATTCAGACGTGCACACAACTCCTTCTTGTCCTCAAAAAGAATAGCGGCGCGGTGCTCGTAGTGCCCGCGTCCTGTATTAGCCGTATAACACAAGGAATCCAACGGGTAATCCCGTTCCGCCAGCAGCTCTGCATATTCCTCTGCCAATTTAGCCAGCCCGGCCGAATACTGGGCGGATAATGTCAGGATATAGGGCGATACCCCCGGCCCTGCAGCATAACCGGCTGAGGCCGGAAGTGCGGAGGCACCGCCTTTCAAAGGGCTTTCTTCCAAAACCAAATGACAATTAGTACCGCTTAAGCCAAAGGAGTTGATACCGCAGCGGCGGGGCTGCTCCCGCTTATCCCACTTCATGAGGCTGTCATTGACAAATACCGCTGAATTCTCAAAGGAAATTTGCCGGTTAGGCCGGTTAAAGTGAAGGCTTGAGGGGATTTCCCCATGGCGCAGGGCCATCACACACTTCACCAGCCCTGCGATTCCTGCGGAGCTGTCCAGATGCCCTATATTCGTTTTGACTGAACCAACGGCACAGAACTGCTTGCCTGACGCATAAGGCCGGAAAGCCCGGTCAATACCGGAAATTTCGATTGGATCACCTAACCGGGTTCCGGTTCCATGAGCTTCTATATAAGTCACGCTGTTCGGATCAATTCCCGCCTCTCTCCAAGCGCGTTGAATCACTTCTTCCTGGGAGCCTGGGTTCGGAGCGGTAAGTCCAGCCCCTGTTCCGTCCTGGTTCACTGCACTCCCTTTGATGACAGCATAAATATCATCCCCGTCTTCTATGGCCTTTCGCAAAGACTTGAGCATTACGGCGGCAACTCCCTCACCGATACCTGTCCCGTCAGAGCTGTCGTCAAAGGTACGGGCTTGCCCGTCTGAGGATTGAATGCCGATGGCCCATTCCTTCTCCCCCTGCACTGGTGTCAAGAGCACCTTTACGCCACCGGCCAAGGCCTGATCGCATTCTCCATGACGGATGGCCTGGCAGGCTTGATGCACGGCGACAAGTGACGAAGAGCAGGCCGTGTCAATAAGCATGCTTGGGCCCTTCAGATCAAGCAGGTACGCGATCCTGCTTGCTGTAATGGATTTGATATTTCCGGATGTTGCCATGCCGAAGTGCTCCGGCTCATTATGAAGAATATGACGTTTGTATTCGTCATAGAAATCGGTGCTGTAGCCCAAAAATACGCCTGTCCGGCTTCCGTGCAATCTGCCCCCGCCATATCCGGCATCTTCAATCGTCTGCCATGCGGCTTCCAGAAAAAGCCTCTGGTTTGGGTCCATCAGGCTTGCTTCTTTGGGAGAAAGCCGAAACAGTGAGGCATCAAATTGGTCCACTTCCGGCATGAATCCGCCGCGTGTATATTCCAGTGCTGCATCACTGATTCCCAAGGAGCCCATATAACGTATGTAAGGCTCCGCGTCTTTACGGCGCTCTTCGGGGAAGTCGCCAGTCATATCACGGCCGCTGCGCAGGGCTTCCCAGAATTCAGTCAGATTGCCCGCACCGGCAAAACGGCCGGCCATTCCGATAATAGCAATATCCTTCTTGGAGACGTTCATGACACTCTTCTGCATATCCGAACCCGTTTCGGGAGCACAACTTTTCAAATCCGGCCAGTTCATCCTTTTGTCCCCTCTTCGGCTTAGTTGGCGCTCAATTGCCATTCATGCAAATAGTCAGAAGACAAATCCTGCCTTCCTGTTTCCCTGAAAATTTGTTCAAAACGTTCGATTTGCTCTTCAAGTGGCGTTCTTTTCGTACGAAAAGCTAACCGCAGCATATCCAGCGAGCGTCTCATTTGATCAAGTGTTGGCTCGGTTCCCTGCTCCTCCAGACTTTCCTGCATTTTGGCGATCTCCCGGTAGGGCTCCTGAAATCCCGTACGGTACTCTTCCAGATCAGGATTGCTATTCTTCGTACATACCGCAACCGCCAAACAACGGGTCACTATTGTCACAGCCTTTCCCTTAACGCTTACAGGATCAACAAGAAGAGAATGTGCCCGCTCCCGCTCCGCCTCTCTGTCAAAAGCATAGCTGTCGATTAATGGCGTATTCTTGCGAATGAGTGTACGCAGAACCGTCTCAGGCCCCATCTCCAGGGCTAACGTTATCCCCTGTTTCCGCATATAGGTAACTGACTCTGACCAACGCACCGGTGCTGTCATCTGTTCGACCAGCAGCTGTATGATCTGCTCCGGTCCGGCATAAGGCCGCGCTGTAACATTGGACAGCACCGGGTAACGTAGCACCTTGAAGCTGTATTTCTTAAGCTCTTCCTCTAATTGAATGGCTGCCGGTTCCATCAATGGGCTGTGAAAAGGAGCACTTACTTTCAGAGGAGTGACACGGGCACCCATCTTCTCCAGCATCGAGCTTGCCTCTTCAACCGCTGGCTGGTGACCGGAGATCACAATTTGATTGGGGGCATTGTAATTGGAGATGACAACCCGGTGATTCTCGCGTGAGACCCGGGCAAGAACCTCGCGGATCTCTTGTTTGGACAGCTGGCCTACTGCCGACATCGTTCCGGCTGGTTCCGACAGGATGCTCCCCATAAGCATCCCCCGTGTGCGCACAATCCGTACCGCATCCGCAAATTCCAGACAGCCTGCAGCGCAAAGAGCGCTGAATTCTCCCAGACTGTGTCCGGCAACCATTACAGGCTCTACTCCTGTTTCCTGCATATACACACGGTAAGCAGCGATACTGGTTGCCAGTATCGCCGGCTGGGCATTCTCAGTTTTTCTTAATTCCATTTCGCTTCCTGTAAGAATCAGTTCCTGCAGATTGAAGCCGAGAGCGTCGTTCGCTTCTTCAAAGGTATGCCGCGCCACCTTGAACTCGTCTGTCCATTTCTTGCCCATGCCCGTCTTTTGCGAGCCTTGTCCTGGAAACAATAAAGCCAGTTTATGCATTAAACCCGCCTCCTTCAGTTTGAATAATCCATTCCAATGTCTTCATAAACAGACTTGTCCACTTCTCTGCCGTATCTCTGGCCAGACGGTCGGCCTGATAGTCGGCATGAAAGCTTATCCTGTCACCCGCTGGCGCTATATGTGCGGTTACCACAAAATCCATCACATGCCCATAATCTCCGTAAGCCCACTCCCGGAGCGAATATGCGGGGATGATCTGATTCGTGGCTTTGGTTATGATCATGTCCGTGAGCCATGCGATTGGATAACTTTCGCCACGGGAACCTTCCTGCCGCTGAATCGCCACACGTTCAATCAATTCATGGAACCCCGATAACCCCTCCAGTTCAACCGTGAAAGGAATAACCCCGCTCCCTTCTTCCGGCAAAAGCTGGATAGTAACTTCAGATTGTGCTGAAAGACTTGATAACACATAGAGATATGCACTAAGTCCGAGATCACTGATGGTACTGCGCTGCTGCGCTGCAAACCGGCTCAAGCTCTCGAAATCGGTTCCCCCTATCTCGAAGCTCCAGCCTTCACCGCTGCTGTCGTAATCCGTGACTGACAAATTATCCGGAAAGTCTAGCAGAGCCAGTTGCAGTTCTCTGCGTTCCCCGGTTGCCTTATCGATCCATTCGGCCAGTCCGGCGACTGTCGGGGAGACGAAAATATCAGCCACGTTCAGCTTGCCGGGATAGTGGGCTTCAAGCCTGGAGTGCAGCATGACGGCCAGCATGGAATTGCCGCCCAAATCAAAAAAGTTGTCATGAATCCCGATAATATCCTTGTTCAGCAGCTCTCTCCACTCCTGAATCAGCAAGGATTGCGTAGGAGTACCCGATTCTGCGAAAGCCTCTGCAAGAAGCGGCCTTTGTGTATCCGGTGCAGGCAGGGCATTCCTGTCTATCTTCCCACTCGTTGTTAGCGGAAGTTCCTGCAATTGCACAAAATAAGAGGGGATCATATATTCAGGCAAATACCTGGACAATTCCGCTCTTAGCGAATCTACCGACCATACCTGATCGGAAGTATAATAGGCAACCAGGTACTGCGCATGCTCTTCGGCAGTTCCCTTGGCTACAACTACACAGTGGTAAATCCCGGGTAGAGTAAGCATCCGGTGTTCAATTTCACCGGGTTCAATACGGTAACCTCTAATTTTCACCTGGAAATCGGTCCGGCCGAGAAATTGCAAATGTCCGCCATCCCATCTCACCAAATCTCCGGTCTTGTAGAGGAGTCCCCCGGGATGAACGGGCAGTGACACGAAGCGTTCTTCCGTCAGTTCAGGCCGGTTCCAGTATCCCCGCGCAAGCCCGTCTCCACCAATATATAACTCACCGGCCGCGCCCATCGGCACCAGTCCACCCTGTGAATCCAAAACATAAAACACAGTATTGGCAATAGGCGTTCCAAGCCCCGCTGCACCAGGAGATGTCACTTCCTGCACCGATGACCATACCGTCGTTTCTGTAGGGCCATACATATTGTAAATTCTTGCCCTGGTTAACATCCGCAGTTCCTGGATCAAGGTTGCCGGCAGCAGTTCCCCGCCAATTAGAAGACCTTTTAAGGAAGCCAGAAATGATGGTTTATGCACGCTTCCCAGTAACATCTGCAGCCGTGAAGGCGTTGTCTGCAGCCATTTCCCTTTTTCCCGGATAATCAGATCATCCAGCTTCACAGGATCAATCTGGCTAACCTCATCTGCTATAATGATCCGAAGTCCCTGAGATAGCGGCAGCAGCGATTCGAGCACGAAAATATCGAATGAGATGCTGGTCACGGACACTATGGAATCCCCGGGATCAAAACTGATCCGGTCCGTAATGCCGAGAATGAAGTTATGCAGGGAAAGATGCTCAATCATGACTCCTTTGGGTTTGCCGGTAGAACCAGAAGTATAGATCATGTAAGCCATATCACGTTCCGTGAAGCGAATCTGCGGATTCTCAGGCTGTGTGCCCTTTAATAAAAGCTCCGAGAGGACAATCAGCTGGATCTCGGTTTCAATGAACTGTTCTGGAAGGCAGCTTGTGTCTGCAATCAGCAGCTGTACTCCGCTGTCTTCCAGCATGTAATTCATTTTTTCCGCCGGAGTGGAGGGATCAATGGGCAAATAGGCAGCACCGGTTTTCAAAATTCCCAGCTGCACCGCGAGAGTGTCTGCACTGCGGGGGATCAGCATGCCAACCCGTTGTCCAGGTGCAGCCCCCCTGTGTATTAAGTGTTCCGCTATGGCATTTGCTCTTTCATTCAACTGCTTATAGGTGTATCTTAGTGTACCGTCGGTCACTGCTTCTTGATCAGGATGCCTTATACTCTCAGCTTCAATTAATTCCACAACATTCAGCTTCCGGTCATAGGGACGGCTGGTGCGGTTGCCGAGCTCCATCCGCTCCCGCTGTTCCGGAGTAAAAAGATCACACTCCGATAGGGCCAGGGAAGGATTATAGATGCATTGAGCCGTCAAATGCATAAGATGAGCCACAATGTCCCGTACCCTGCTCTCACTATAGAGGGTGGTGTGATAGGCGGTTCTTATCCCAACAGTCTCTCCGGAAATGTAGAAGGTGAACTGAATATCTACCCCCGTCTCCTCACCGCCGTAACAGTCATCGTGCAGCCCTTCCATGCCGGCGGCTGTACGCAGGCGGAGAGGCAGGGGCTCTGCAGCTGTGTCATCGGCTAATAATTCCCGTATGGCGGAAAAGGGAAGATTTTTATATTTTTTCGCTTCATTCACGGTTTTCTGAACGGCGGACAGCCAATTCCTGAATGAGTCTGAATCTTCCATATAGCTCCGCAGCATGAACAGCCCTTTCAAATCGGCATCGTCAGCTTCTCCCGCAAAGGGCGGCATACCAAGAACAACATCCTGTTCACCAGTATATTTGTACAACAAATAGCCAAGTGCTGCCGTTAACAGCAAATACACGGAAAATGGCGAGCCACCACCAGTCTTCAGAAGCTTCTCCGAGACAGGTGAGTCAAAGCGCGATTCGAAGAATCCCTCTAGTACACCATTCACCGTATCTTGCGGCTGCATTGGTTCAAATCCGCAGATCTCAGCAAGGCCACCCAGCTTGCTCAGCCAATAGTTCCGTTCTTCCTCCCATTCGTTGCCCGTCCGTATCAAATTAAGCGCAACCTGATTCAAGACCTGCATTCTCTGTCCCCCAATCCCTTATACTCTCAAGCCAGTGCGACAGAGTAATCCGCCAGCGTATAGTAGGTTTGAGTCTCTTCACGAAGAAGATGGACCCATTCCTGTTGCTCCTCTTCGGAGATGCGTTTGGTTCTAAGGATAGTCAACAGCAGATCCAGAGCCGTCCGCATCTGTTCATAGCTCAGAGGAACCCCCGAGCGCTCCGTCTGCTCCTGCATTTGTTCCAACCGCTGGTAAGATTCCAGAACCCCTTGCCGGTAAGCCTCCTGATTATCATTAGCATTGGGAGTTGCTGCAGCAATAGCCAGGCAACGACCCAGAAAGGTTGGATTATGCTTTTTGAGCTCCTCCATCGCATTCAAGCTCCCGATGAGCTGCTGGCGATCCATACGCTGATCGAAGCTGTAGGCCCGGGTGCCGCTGACATTCTCTTCAACCAATGCACTGAGTACATTCTTCGGTCCTAGCTCAATCGTCGTAGTCACCCCAAACCGCTTCAAGTATTGCATCGTCGCTTGCCACTGCACCGGCTGAATCAATTGCAGTGCTAGCATTTCCGCAATGGAACTATGACTTGGGTAAGGCCGTCCCGTAACATTAGAAATGACCGGCCAGCGTAGCGGATAATATGGAATGGACTGCAGCGTTTCTTTCAATTTCATGGCGACTTCCGCCATCATAGGGCTGTGAAAGGGAGCACTCATGAATAATGGTGTTGCTACCCCTCCGCTTTGGCCGATTCGTTCCTCCGCAGCCGCCACTGCAGCGGCTTGGCCCGAGATAGCCGCTTGCTTTGGAGCGTTCCGGCAACTGATGGATAGCTCATCTCCGTAAGGGGAAATTTCCAGACACACTTGCTCCAGCTCTTCCATAGAGATGCTGTCAATGATGCTCATAGCCCCTTCTCCACGGTCGATCAACAATTGAGTCAGTTCGCCGCGTTGTCTGACCAGTCTAAGCGCATCTGCAAAGCTTATAGCTCCGCCAGCCGTAAGCGCGGTATACTCACCCAGACTGTGTCCGGCGGAGAATTCCGGTTCTATGCCAACCTCCTGCATATAGACCCGGTAAGCACTAATGCTGGCCGTCAGCATTGCCGGCTGAACAATCCTGGACTTACCCAGGTCACTATAGCTGCCATCAAAGCACAGAGCTGACAGATCGAACCCAAGTACATCATTAGCCTCTTCAAAGGTTTGCCTAGCAATGGCATATTCCTCGTGTAGACTCTTGCCCATCCCGATATATTGCGAGCCTTGTCCAGGAAATAATAATGCGATTTTTTCCATATAACGCTTCCCCCTAATCTATTACTCTTACGTTCACATAGTCGGGGAAGGGCTGAACATTATCGAGGTTATTCCTCAATATAGTTACCTCACCGTTGACTTCAACTTCCTCAAATCCGGCAAAACGGTAAGTCACATACATCATCCGGTTGCGCTGGTTAGCCACAAACTCAGCGCATAGCTTACAGTTAGCCTTCTTGGCCTCCTGCATTACATAATTTAACATTATGCTACCCACCCCGCGCGACATCACCCGGCAAGACATAAGCAGCAGCTTCAAGGTCCATTCCTCTTCCCCGCACTCTACAAGGGTCAATCCGATTTTACCGTATTGCCCGTACTTATCCTCCAACCCCGAAATGAATAGAAGATGCCGGTCTGAACGTGAGAAAGCATCCAATTCGTCATAGGAATAGGTGTACCCTGTTGTATTCAACTGATGGGTCCGTACGGTTAATTCCTCCGCTCGCTTCAAATCATCGGCCCCCACACGGGAAATAGTGAACCGCATATCCAAGGTTGCAAGGAACTCCTCCTGCGGACCCTGGAACTGATCTTCTACCTCCTTGCGGATGATATCCGTCATATACATTTTACGGCGCAGCTTCGAATCTTCCGTCAAAAAGAGGGGGGTCATATCCGCTCTTTCCAGCAAATGCTCAATATCATCGGCAGAAATGCAGCGGACCTGAGGCAGCTCAAATTCGACTTCCTCTCTTTCAAAGGCCTGATCATCAACGAAAGCAATCGTATCCAGTCCGATATTAATCAGCTCAGCAATCTTTCGGATCGATGAGGATTTGGAGCTCCAGTGGATCTGCGGGTACAAGAAATACTCATCAATCCCAAGCTGTTTCAGAACAGTCATAGCATGCTCATGATCATTTTTGCTGGCGATGGATTGGAGAATCCCCCGTTCGTCAAGCGTTCGGACCACTTGAAGCACATTTTCCCTAAGCTCTACTTCCCCGTCTTCAAGTAACACTCCATTCCACATCGTATGATCCAAATCCCAGACCAGGCATTTCACCTTGGCTTCTGTCTCCTTATGGCCCGGCTGGTTGACCGATTGCGCTTGAGTCGCTTCCAATTGAATTCCTTCTCTCCGTGGTTTAGGTTTTATTGCACTGGCACCAAACGATCCACCAGCTCGGCGATAGCATCAATAGTCCGGAAATTATCAAAATTCATATCATTATTCTGAATACGGATTTTGAACTGCGATTCCAGGAACATAACCAGCTGCATCGCAAACAGCGAATTCACAAAGCCGGATGCAAAAATATCGTCATGATCCTCCAGCGTAACATTCTTTATATAACGGGACAGAAACTGGCGAATACTAGCTTTGACTTCATTCATGAATAATTCCACCTTCGCTTATTTTTTTTGGAAATACATTAACAATTAGGCATAATTATAGAACCCTTGCCCCGATTTGCGTCCAAGCTTCCCGGCATCCACCATTTTTCTGAGAAGCGGGCAGGACCGGAACTTCGGATCTTGATACGCATCGTATAACGCTTCAACGGAGTACAGGATCGTATCCAGTCCGATCAGATCCCCTGTTTCCAAAGGACCGCTTTTATGTCCAAAACATTCTTTGAAAATCGTATCAACCTCTTCCGGCAAAGCCACCTGGTCCTGAACCAGCCAAATAGCTTCATTAATAGTCAGCATTAACACGCGGTTGGATACAAAGCCGGGCATATCGTTCACAACCACACATTTTTTGTTCATGCTGGCCAGCAATTGCTTAGCGTTATCAATCGTAGCCTCAGAAGTGTATGTTCCACGGATCGCCTCAACCGTCGGTATAAGGGGGACCGGGTTCATGAAATGGATGCCCAGGATCCGGTCTGCCCTTTGGGTCAGCGAGCCGATGCGGGTAATCGAAATACAGGATGTATTTACAGCAAACACCGTGGATTCCGGGCAGATCGCGTCTAGTGCCGGATAAATCTCTTTCTTGATCTCCCATTTTTCCGTAGCATTTTCAATCACAAAATCTGCATCGTGCATAATATGCAAATCTGTACTTGTCTCAATTCTGCTGAGTACTTCATCCGGATCGAAATGATCTCCTCCCTGGGAATAAAAGCTCTGAAACCGGACATTTTTATAAATTTCTTCTTTAGCCTTATCCAAAATATCCTTGTTGATGTCCATCAGCAGCACTGAATACCCGGCCTGAGCTAGACTTTGCGATACCCCGATTCCCATTACGCCTGCACCTACAACTCCGATACGCTTCATATTCCCTTTCCCCTCTCGAATCCTAAGTTAAAAATCAAAATCGACATGAAGCTCCTCACCGAAGCTCGATATCATCTGGCGGCCGCTTTTCAGCTCCAGTTCATCAATTCTCCCGTTACTGTTCAGCCGCATGGATTCCAGCAGACCGACATAATCCTCCTTCATCCGGCTGATTGTTGCTTCGCTAAATAATTTCGAGGCATATTCGAAACTGCATTTCAGTTTTCCCTTAACCTCCTCTACCTCAAGTGTGATATCAAATTTAGAAACGTAGGTCGGAATATCATCATTTAGCGTCAGGATTAAATCCGAGGTTTGAATGATGCTCTTGCCTACATTGTGAAAAATAAAACAAACATCAAAAAGCGGATTTCTGGAAGGATCGCGCTTTACCTTAAGCACATCCACAATCTCATCAAAAGGAATATCAGAGTGGCTGTACGCTTCCAGTGCAGTCTGGCGGACTTCCTTAAGAAAATCTTGCAGTCTCTTGTGCGGTTGAGGATAATTGCGCATCGGCAAGGTGTTGATAAATGCGCCTACTACCGCTTCCAGATCACTGCTGGGCCTGCCCAGAATAGGAGAGCCAATAACAATGTCTTCCTGACCTGAGTACCTGTAGAGCAAGATATTAAAAGCAGCCAGCAGCACCATAAACAGCGTGGTGTCGGAGTCTACCGCCAAGCGTTTGATGTCTTTCACCTGATCTTCTTCCAGATAAAACCGGAGCAGCCTTCCCTCAAGCCGCTTGCTATCTGGACGTTCATAATCCAGCGGCAGCTCAAGCACCGGAATCCCACCTTTGAAGACATTGGACCAATAAGCGGATTGTTCGGCGATCAGACTGCCCTTTGCCAGTTCATTTTGCCAAAGCGCATAATCCTTATACTGTACCTTCAACTCCTCGAGAGGCTGCCGCTCGTAGCAAGCTACCAGGTCACGGATAAGAATATCCATCGAAACACCGTCGGTAATAATATGATGCATATCGAACAGCAGCAGGTGCTTGAGCGGACTAAACTTCAGTATCTTTATTCTCAAGAGCGGTGCTTCGCTCAGATCAAAGGGACGGATGAAATCACTGACAAGGGCTTCCACCCTGTCCTCTGTTGTTTCCTCATAGCCCATTTCAGGTGCTACGGTTGGATGAATGATCTGCACGGGTCCATCCGGCGACAATTGAAATGAGGTGCGCAGCGCTTCATGCCTGTGGATCAAGGCCTGAAACGTCTCTTCCAGCCGCTGAATATCGAGCGGACCCTCTATATCCAGAAAGCGGGTAATATTATAGTGTGTGTTATGTCCCTCCATGCGGTCCACCACAAACATTCGCTTCTGTGTAAAAGAAACCGGGTACTGCTCCATGAGCGGGGCCGGAATAATTGGCGGATAGCTCCACTTGGCAGCTACTTCCCCGGCAGCCTTTGCTTCTTCAAGGAATGAAGCAAGCCCGGAAATCATGGGATGCAAGAACAGTTCATTCACACTTAGCAGGATGCCGAGCCGCTTATTGAGATTGTTCATGATGCGGATACCTAGTACGGAATCCCCGCCCAATTCATAATAATTGTCGTGTATGTTCAGGACGGTGAAGCCCAGCGTATCCCCCCAAATCTGGCCAACCGTCTGCTCCATCTCTGTATAACGACCATCTTCCCGGCCCACAAGACGGATGGGTACAGCTTCCTTCACACTGCGCACAGCTTTATCTTCAGCGGCCCCATCCGGGTGCAAGATAGCGCTAATCTGCTCATCCCATTGATAGGGGAAGAGACGCAGCAGATGTATCATAGACGGATTGAATTCAAATACAGCGACCTGTTCGAGTCCGGTATGGAATACTTGCCGGAACGCATTGACCCCCTGCTTCGTAGGCAACGCTTTAACGAGGGTGTCCGCAGTAAATCCCGTATCGCAGGCCATCCCTGTCTCCTTCCAGGTAGACCAATTTATTACCATTGTCCGCTTTCCCTTTAGGCTCCGGTGGGCTGCATAACTGTCCATATAGGCATTAGCCGCCACATAATCAACCTGGCCCGGGGCACTGAAATATGTCGATACAGACGAGAACAGAATCATGAAATCAAGAGCATCTCCGGCTGTCAGATGATCAAGGAGCCAGGTACCAGCTACCTTAGGCGCACTGATCTGATTGAACTCTTCCTCTGATTTGCCGATAATCAGCTCCATCCCGGGAATTCCGGCACTATGGATAACTCCGTTGATTCGGCCGTAACGCTCCCGTAGTCCGTTCACTATCTGAGTCATTGCCTGCTCATCCTGCAATTCTGCCGCGAAGTATTCCACCGAAGCTCCTTGCGCTTCCAGCAACCGGATCCCTTCAAGACGCGCACAGACCTTGGCCTCTCGGCCCTCATCGAGGATTTCGTTCCATCGTTCCCGCTCAGGCAGCGATGAACGGCCGATAAAAGCCAGCTTCACCCGCTGTTCGGCCGTCATGGCTTTGGCAATCTCAAGTCCGATACCACCGAGTCCTCCGGCGATAATATATACACCCTTCTCTTTCAGTTCCAAAGGCCGTTCTGGGGATTCTTGAACAGAAAGAGTACGTAAATACTCGCCATATCTCTTGCCCCTGCGATAAGCAATAAACCCTCCATCCTGGATATAACCCAGTTCCGCCATAATCTGTTCTATCCCGGAGCTGTCGTCCAAGTCCAGGCATAGACAATGGATTTGCGGCAACTCCCTGGCAATTACCTTGCCCACTCCATATAATGAAGCATTCTCTGGAATGATCTCCGGTTCGGAGCCGTCTACAGCTTGTGCAAGCCGTGACACCAGCAAATAATCCACCTGCTCCCAGCCCAGTCGGGCAATGGTCTTGGCAATTAGATATGCACTGGAAGCACCGCGCGCATAAGCTGCGTCCAGCTCTCCTAAGGAAGCTGCTGGTACCGCTACTCCTGTTAATGTAGACATATGGACCACCAGGCTGGGCGGATTGGAACACAGCGTTTCAAAAAAGCTCCCGATTGCAGCTTCTGTTGGGGCCGCGATATAACGAAACTCCTGTTGTTTCGAGAACGGACCGAAGTCCATTTCGTAGACCACTCTGCCCTGTTGTCTGAATGCTTGGACTAAGGAGGCAGACCTTTCGCAATCCCCTCCACCAACAATCAGAACACTTCCAGTATCCGTCCGAGCTCCCGAAGTAGCAGTGCTTAACGGATTCTCCCGCCATTCAAGCCGGTAAAATAAAGATTTCGGCTGCTGCGTTTGCTCCTGCTTCCCCCCTGCAGTCTTACCGCCTGCCTCCAACCAGCAGCGGTAATTGTCGAATGGATACAGGGGTAGTTCCATCCGCTTGGAATTTACACCTTCATACCAACGGTCCCACGACACCACAGCCCCGGAAGTATAACAACGGGCAAGCTTGAGAAGCACGGCTGTTCTGCTGCCGCCTCGATGCAGCTCATCCAGAAGTTCTTCACTCTCTTGGCTGACGGCCTGCTGCTCCTCCTCGGTTATTTCTCCGGGTACCGCTGTTCTTCCGGCAGTGATAACGCGGCAACAGCCGTAAGATATGCCTTTCTCCTGAAGTTCGGCAAGCGGAGCACCTTCCGTCAGTCCATACAATCCATCCAGAATGTCTGCAGTTGAATGGGCAAACACCGCGAGTCTGTAATCAAAGTGCCCCCGGCCGCAACTGGCAGTGAAGCACAGATCCTCCAGAACGGGCTGGTTCTCTTCCAGAAAATCAATATATGAAGAAATGAGTGTCTCCAGCGCTTCCTGACTTTTGGCAGACAGCGTGAACAGCATAGGTTTATTTCCTGCAGCCGCATGAACTTGCGCCGGATACACCGGGGGCTCCTCCAGCACAACATGCGCATTGGTGCCGCTCAGTCCCAGTGAAGTCACCCCGCATCTGCGCGGCGTATCACCCTGCTCCCAGTAGCGGCTCCGGGTGTTCACATATACTGGAGAATCCAGAAAAGGGATGTAACGGTTCGGTGTTGTGAAATGGAGTGTCTTCGGCAAGCGTCTGTTTCTCAGCGCCATAATGGCTTTAATTAAATTGGCCATGCCGGCCGCTTCGTACAGATGTCCGATGTTAGGCTTTACCGAACTGATCGCACAGAATTGCTTGCGGTCCGTGTACTTGCGGAATGCTTTCTCAATGCCTTCAAGTTCAATGGGATCTCCCAGGCGCGTACCTGTTCCGTGGGTTTCAATGTAAGACAGGGATTCGGGCGAAATACCTGATTTCTCCCAAGCCTGGACCATTAACTGGGTATGTGCTTCAGGATTCGGAGCAGTAATGCCATTCGAGGCTCCGTCATTATTAATAGCTGAGCCCTTAATTACCGCATGAATCGTATCCCCATCCCGCAGCGCGGCGGACAGGGGTTTAAGCAGAACAGCAGCCGTTCCCTCACCGAAACCCGCTCCGTCGGTTGAATCGGTGAATGTCCGCGTGCGGAAGTCGGAAGATTCTATGCCTGATTTATATTCTTCGCCCAGAAGAGGGAGCAGATGAAGCTTGACCGCACCGGCAATGGCTGTATCGCAGTCGCCATTCAGAATCCCCTGACAGGCCAAATGTACCGTAACCAAGCCAGAGGAACAGGCGGTATCCACAACCATAGTTGGACCCCGCAGGTTCAAATAGTAGGCGATTCTTGAAGGAATCATTGCCGGCAGATTGGACGCCACAGATAGAGGGACACTCATAGGCTCGACATCAAGAATCATCTTCTGGTAATTGTCCTTTATCGTTCCGGCGTATCCAACATAGACCCCGGTTTGGGTGCCAGCCAGCGCTTTCCCTCCATATCCCGCATTCTCCAGCACATGCCAGGAGGTCTGCAGGAACAGACGCATTGCCGGATCCATCAAGCTGGCCTCCTTCGGGGACATGCGGAAAAATTTATAATCAAATCCGTCGATATTCTCCAGAAACGAACCCTCGGCGAATCCGATCTGATCTTCAGGATAGTCCGTATAATGAAGATATCTGACCATGTCCTGCATACGTGCTTCCGGAAACTTCCGGGTAGCGTCTACTCCCGCTTCAAGATTCGCCCAGAATTCCTCCACGCTGTCAGCACCCGGAAACTGGGCAGCGACACCTATAATCGCAATATCCTTGGAGGCTGAATCCCCATGATTATTGCCGCCGTCCTGAATCATTTGCAGCAGGCTGGCAGCCAATTCGCGGCTCATTGCTCCATCCTTGGCACTGTTCAGAATTAACCTTAATAAGGCTTCCATTACGTCCCCTACCTTCTCAACTGCTTGATGGCATCCTCTATCACTAATGTTCCATTGGCGAATCCTGCAACCAGATCTTCTAGCGTTTCTGTTTCATCGGACGCTTTCGGTAGATGTCCAGAATGGTCACCTTGTGCCTGCAGCACCTTGCCGGACTGTGCCAGAATCTGCTTGCCTCTGGCCAAGCTGCGGGCAACGGATTCTCTAGGCTTGCGGAAAGGCGAAGGAGCAGTTGCCGCCTCAGCATACTGCATCAGCTCATCCCGTTTCAGAACAGGCTTCGCATCCGCTTCTGGCCCAGCTTGCGAGAGGGACTCGCTGGAACCGGCAAGGAACCGCGCCAGCCTCGAAATGGTCGTGTACACAAAAAGATCGGTCATCTTCAACTTGCCGGGGAAGGCCTGCTGGAGACGGGCATAGATCGTATTCAATAAAATCGAATTCCCGCCGGCCTCAAAAAAGTTGTCATTTAGCCCGATATCAGGCTTGCCCATTCCTGTCCGGTAAATGTTCAGGAGTACATTCTCGATGTCTTTGCCGTCTACAGTTACAGCTACAGGCTCAGGCGTGTTCTCCCTTGCTTCCGGGGTCAATACCTTCGTCTTGGTTGTAGGCATGGGCAACAACTCTTCAGAAGGAAGCTCCACCCAGTACGACTGCCTATTGAAGAAGTAGGCTGGCAAATGAAGGCGATTGACACTCCCTACAGGGTACAGCTCATCCCAATTCGGCTCGCCTCCCTGCAGATACATTTCAGCCAGCGCCGACTCTGCACTGCCATCAGATAGCAGTGTCCAGGCTTCAGGCTCCTTGGCATAGGCCGCCAGTTGGGACCTTAAGTCAGCTACGCTGCTGCACACTATAGCCAACCGGCAGGCATGATGATCCCGGCCTGTATTCACAGTCCAGCATATATCTGTAAGTGATTCATTGGCATGCTCTGCCAAAAAGGCTTCATATCGCAAAGCCATGCCTCTTAGCGAAGCCGGATGGGCAGCGGACAAAGTAAATATTTCTTTGCGCCAGCGAAGTGCCGGATTGCTTGCCGCTTGACGCGGGGCTTCCTCAAGGACAACATGACAGTTGGTGCCGCTGAAGCCGAAGGCGCTTATGGCAGCCCGGCGGGGTGTATCTCCCTCCGGCCAGCGTCTCAGCCTGTTGTTCACATACAGGGCCGTTCGGATGAACGGAATATGCGGATGCGGACGCTTGAAATGAAGAGTTGGAGGAATTTCCTGGTGCTGTAGGGCCAGGCAAGTCTTAATAAGCCCGGCAATGCCGGCAGTCTGATAACAATGTCCAAGATTCGATTTCAGCGAACCTATCGCACAAAACTGCTTATGGTCTGTGAATTTCTCAAAGGCCTTCTGCAGACCATCCACCTCGATAGGATCTCCAAGCCTGGTTCCAGTCCCATGCGCCTCTATAAGTGAGAGACTCCTTGGATCAATACCAGCCGAATCCCAGGCACGCAGCACTACATCCGTCTGGGCTTTACCATTCGGGGCGGTGATGCCGATAGAACTGCCATCCTGATTGACTGCGCTCCCCTTAATCACAGCATAGATCGGGTCTTTGTCCTGCATAGCAGCCCTAAGCGGCTTTAGCAGCACACAGGCTACCCCTTCCGAGGAAGCGGCTCCGTCAGCCTGTCCGTCGAAGGTTCGGGTGATCCCATCCGATGATTCCATCCCGACTTTTGCTTCCTTTACATCCAGCGGGGTTAGATTCAGACGAATTCCGCCTGCAAGTGCCATCTCGCAATCTCCTGAGCGTATGGCATTTACCGCCAGATGAACGGCCACCAATGATGAGGAACAGGCCGTATCTATCAGCATTGCAGGCCCATGCAGATCGAGTAAATATGAGATGCGGCTAGCTGAGATTGAATCCAGATTACCGGGCACTCCCAAGGGTTTGGCCAGTGTATCCGCCGTTTCGGAGACCATCTGTAAATATTTCGTCTCTCCCATATAACCGACATGCCCCACATATACACCGGTTCTGCTTCCTCTCAGCTTCTTTCTGCTGCAGCCTGAATCCTCAATAGCTTCATAGGCGCATTCCAGAAAAATACGCTGTTCGGGTGACATCATCCGGGCCTCTATTTCCGAAAGCTTGAAGAAGCGGGGATCAAATTCGGCAATGCTGTCCAAATAACCCCCATCCATATATCGATATGGCCCCTCCTGGCGTTTGGTAAGCCGAAGATATCGGTCTCCCAATTCCTGTCTCTGCTCAGGAAAAGGTCCTGTACTGTCTACGCCGCTTCGCAGCATCTGCCAGAATTGCTCCGGGTTGTCTGCACCAGGCATCCGGAGTGACATGCCGATTACCGCGATCTCCCCGCTGTCCTTCTCCTCCAATATGGGGATGTCCTTCAGCAGATTACGGTTAAATGCAGGAAGCTTCATCGTCTTTGGTTCCATCGCTCATTCCCTCCTTCTTCCGCTTGATCAACCGTGAATAATGGATAGTTCTGCCGCATGCTCAAGCATGTGGATGTAGTTGGCAAAGACAATACGGATTTCCTCTTTGTTCAGTAGTCTTTCATTAAAAATAAACGCAATCTCCATTCCTGCTGCCAAACTGCCCACTTCAACAATCAGGTCATACCCTTTCAGCAAGTCATCTGTTGATTCGCCAGTTTCCCTGTTTAGGAAGAGCGGTGACACAAATAGCCTTGATTGCACCTGCTGCCGATTAAACATATCGGTTAGCCGGAAGGACGGAAGCTCCCGCCTCCGCAGAAGCTGAATCGCCTGTAGCGCAATGGTCAGGTCCCTCAATTCAGAGTGGGCAAGGGTAATCCCTTCCGCTTTGTTCCGCAGCAATTGGGCGTGCAGTTCAATTTGAAGCGAATCAGGGGCCACCTGAGATAAAAGAATCATATATATTCCTAGCAGCAGTTCGTCTACTCCGGCGTTCAGTCCAAGGGCTGCCTGCCGCAGATGCTCCGACTGAATTCCGGTTAACCCATATCTAAGCACACAGCGCTTGACCCCGGCAGAATACATCCCGGTATCAGCCATATACAGACCGGGAAGCTCAAGTGCGGCAGGCTTCCGGGAAGCCTCGGACTTCATAATATATTGGGCCAGATCATGAATGGTGGGATAGGCGAAGGGATCGGTGATGCTTACTACGCCGGGATACTCGGCTTCAATGTCCTCTATCATCTGCAAGAGCAGCATAGAGTTCCCGCCAATCTCAAAAAAGTGGTCGTAAATGCCAACCTGAGCTAGTCCAAGCGTGTCCTGCCAGATTTCGGAGAGACGAATTTCAATATCCGTCTGTGGCAGAACGATTTCTTTGTTGTGATGCTCCTGCTCCAGAAGAGGGGCCAGATCACGGATGATTTCGCTGTACTCCCCCTGCTTGTAAGACTCTCCAAGAACATATCGCTGTACTTTACCGCTGGTTGTCTTCGGAATCATTTTGACCGGGATGACCTTGTCCACATCAATCGCCATACGGCGGTTAATCTGGCGGCTCACCTCAGCCGCTAGCCCGGCAAAGACCGCCAATGGCTTTTTGTATTGGATAAAGACCAGAATCATGTCTCTTTCAAGCACTTCATCATACAGGCCAGCTACGGCAACCTTGCCCAGTTCCACCCCTTCCGTGTCTTCGGCGATCCGTTCGATATCATGGGGATAAGCATTCCGTCCATTGACAAAAATAATATCTTTAGCCCGGCCAGTAACCACTAGATTGCCGCCCTGCAGAAATCCCAGATCCCCGGTATTCACCCATCCGTCTCCGGTAATCAGCTTCGCAGTTGCGGCCGGGTTATTGTAGTACCCCCCGGTAACGTTCTTGCCTCTGATCTGAATGTATCCTATGCTCGACTCCGGCAGGCTTGCTGCCGAATCCGAGCTTATCCGGATTTCGCAATCGTTCAGGGCGGAGCCTAACTCCACCAGTGCCAGCGCATGCATGCCGGCCTCTCCTTCTGGAATGAATCTGACTTTCTCGCCGACTGCAAGGAACCGTCGGTCCACAGTTACGGTTACAAGCTCGGTGTCAGGCGGAGGAAATGAAACACCAACGCTGGCTTCCGCCAGTCCATAGACCGGAAATACAGACGTCCGCTTCAGGCCGTAGTTCTCAAGCAGATCCATAAATCGATGGCATAAATTAGGGGCAATCGGTTCAGCTCCATTAAAAATGGTACGAATGCAGGACAAATCCCAGTCTGTCGCATTTCTCGGCTTAAAAGCCGTCATTAGCAGCTTATACCCGAAATTGGGAGAAGCGGTCCGGGTGACGCGGTGCTTGTTTACCTTGTCCAGCCAAATCATCGGCCGGCGGGCGAATATATCCGTCGGAATCAGATAGCTGTTAATTTGCCGGTACATCGGAGCTAAATACATTCCTATCAGTCCCATATCATGCGTTAGGGGCATCCAGCTTAAATACGAGTCCTTTTCGGTAATAGCAGCTTTGTGAATAATCCCACTAACATTGGCGACAAGATTGCCATGAGTTAGCGTTACCCCTTTTGGTGCCCCTGTGGAGCCGGAGGAAAATTGAATAAAAGCGATGTCCTGCTCCCGGACTTCATGGATTACACCGGTATTATGGTGAATGTCTGCCTGCATTGCGTCTTCCAGCCAAATCAGTCTGTCCTCCATGAACGGATTCAGTTGAAGGAAGCCTTCCAGCTTCCCGGAGATCCGGCGTTCTACAACAAGATGGGGAGAAGAGAGACTGTTCCAAATATGCGTCAGCTTAAGCCGGTAATCCTCTGTGGTGCCCAGGGAACAAGGAACGGGAATAATCCCTCCCAAAATACAAGCCCAGAACAGTGAAAGGAAGTGGAGATTATCCTCAATCTGGAATAGCAGCTCTTCACCAGGCCGGATACCAAGCTCCTGCAGGTAACCCAGAAGAAGGAGCGATTTGCCGTACAATTCCCGATACGAAATAAAATTCTCATCCTGTGAGGACTCAATGAAGGTTACTCCCACATGATCCAGCACCGAATTATTGATAAAAGCTTCTGTAAGCGTATTGCCGTTCAATGCGATCCCTCCAAACAGCTTAATAGAATCTGATTAATCAGCTTTGACACTTCTTCCGGGTACTCGGTAATGAAAAAATGCCCTCCTCTCATCTCATAGATATGAGATGACGCATTACCCAGCTCTTTCCATGGCAACAAGTCCCTGAAGCGAATATGGTTGTCGTTTCTTCCCGTCAATACCGTCAGCCCGCAGGTTACAGAAGCCTGATTCTGCTGATATTTATAATTCTCTGTGATTTGAAAATCGCTTTTTAGAATGGGCAGAAATACCTTTAGAACATCGGGATTATCCAGCACATCCTCGGAGGTCCCCCCATAATCTCTCAATGCCCCAATAAAATTGCTGTCATCCATTGAGGAGTATTCCGTTTCCGATTCCAATTGAGGTGCTTGTCTGCCCGATACAAAAAGATGTAGCGGCAGCTCCCCGCCTCTGCGCCGGATCGCATGATACACTTCGTAAGCCAGCCAACTGCCCATGCTGTGTCCGAACAGGGCATAGGGTCCCTCTGCGATCTCATCCTTAATTTGCTCATAGATATCCTCAACAGCAGTATCAAAATCAGTGTACAAGGCTTCCTTGAACCGGCTTCCCCTCCCCGCCAGTTCAACCGGCAGCAGTTCGATGGAAGGATGAATAAAGGTCCGCCACTTACTGAAGACCATAGCAGAGCCTCCCGCATAAGGAAGACACAGCAGCTTAATGGGTTGCATAACTCTCTCCTGACCTTTCTCTGAACTCTCTGAGCAATTCCTGGCAATCTATGTTCTGAATCTCCTTCGGATAATGGGGACTTTCTGAGCAGAGTGTGACTTTATAGTTAGCGGAAAGATGAAATGACTTGAAGTAGCATTCCACCTGAGCTACCGGAGAGCCGTCCTGTTCAACAAGCTCTATGCGTTCAGCGGAAATATGCAGGGAAAAAGAATTGAGTGGCATGGACAATCCGGTCCCCTTGAACTTAATGTAACTCTCCTTGGCGGTCCACAGTTGATAGAAATGATCCAAGCGTCTGTCCTCTGGCATCCTCTGAATCTCTTGATTCTCACCGGGGGTAAAGAAGCGGCTGGCAATGGACAGATCTATAGGTTTGATCTCTTCCACATCAATGCCTAGCGGCTTCTGGTCAATAGCGCAAAGTACGTAGTCTCCCGCATGGGAGAGATTGAATTGACAGTCTGGCAAATCGGCAAGATAGGGCTTCCCGTAACGGTTAACGGCGAATCGGAGAGAACGGTTATCCAAGCGGTGCTCCCTGATCAGCAGTGTGCGAATCAGAGCTTCCGCGAGTACGCTGCGGATGCGGTCTTCTTTTCTCCGGAACCGAAGTGTCCTCTGTCTCCGTTCTTCCGACAAAAGATTCATCACTTCCTGAACATTCACAGTGCAGGCTTTGGGAATTTTGACGCTGAAAATCCGGACCATTTTCTCAACTCCTTAAAATCACCAAAATCTATAAATCAATTTTTCTATATTTTTACTCCAAAGACATGCCCATTCTAAATCATATTTTTTAGAGTGTCTACTAAATTATTCCAACAAATAACGACAATTTATCCCTTTATATCCCTTTATATCCCTTTTAATTCCTTATAATTCTATCTGGTGAGAGTATTTCTGACATTATTTCATTCACATGTGCTATTTCTGTATCAACGCACGATCAAATCGGTAGTTATATTTTCATAAATTTTGGAAAAAGAATGTCTATTCTATGAAATAACATTCATTTCCTTTAGTAATAATATCTATTTTATTTTTCGACAATTTACACCCTTTCCAATTAAATCTTTTTGGACTATAACTATATAATGTATTGGGAGATAATTCGTGGGACAACGAAAAAAATGAAGGATGTGCGACGATGGATTTTAGACTTTCTCTTGAACAGTTAGAGTACCAGCAGGCTTTCAAAGATTTTAGCGACCGTGAAGTCATGCCGTATGCACAGAAGCATGATGAGGAAGAAAAGCTTGATGAGCATGTTCTAGATGCGCTCAAATCTTCCGGCTATCTGGGCTCCATGATTCCAAGAGACTATGGCGGCATGGGGATGGACTTGGTTAGTCTGGGACTGTTGAACGAAGAAATCGGAAGGGGCTGCGCCTCTGTGCGAAGCCTGTTGACTGTTCATGGGATGGTTGCACTCGGAATTCTGAGATGGGGAACTGATGAGCAGCGCTCTTACTGGCTTCCTAAGCTAGCCTGTGGCGAAGTGATCGGTGCTTTTGGCCTTAGCGAACCCAATGTCGGCAGTGATGCCAAGAGCGTGGAGACCAAAGCAGTTCTGGTCAATGGTGAATATGTACTGAACGGTGTCAAAAAGTGGACAACTATGGGCCAAATTGCGAATATTTTCACAATCATTGCTGAGCTTGACGGCAAACCGACTGCATTCTTAGTCGAGCGCAGCCAACCCGGACTCACCGTGAAGCCAATGCGTGGACTTATGGGAGCCCGGGCAACCATGATCGCTGAGCTGCATCTGGAAGATTGCCATATTCCTGCTTCTTCGATGATCGGCGCATCTGGTACAGGTCTCTCGCATGTGGCCTTGTCCTGTCTCGATTACGGACGTTATACCGTTGCCTGGGGCTGCGTCGGAACAGCCCAAGCCTGCCTGGAAGCTAGTATCAGGTACGCAAGAAAACGCAAACAGTTCGGCAAGCCCCTTCGGGAGAACCAACTTATTCAAAAGATGGTTACTGAAATGATCGTAAATATCAGAGCTGCCCGTCTGTTATGCTTGAATGCGGGGTATCTGAAGGAAATAGGCGATCCTGACACGATTATGGAAACATGGAACGCGAAGTATTTTTCCTCCATTATCGTAAACAAAGTTGCTGGCGATGCTGTTCAGATACACGGAGGAAATGGCTGCATTAGAGACTATCCCGTGGAACGCTACTTCCGCGACGCGAAGATTAACGAAATCATCGAAGGAACCACACAGATGCACGAAGTCCTGATCTCTCTGAACGGTTTCAGAACCATATAATCCTTTTGAAACATCCATTTACCTCAATAAAAAGCACCTCTTACCATCCATCCGGCCACCTGAAGGGGCACACCGGAGCGAATGCTTCAAGAGGTGCTGTTTTTAATACCAACGCCCCCTGCTTTGTCATACACTAAGCTCCATTTCCGCCACGATTTTTGTGACTTTTTTCATAAAAGATCTCGCGATTCGACTAAACCCCCTTACGATTTATAGGTCAAAAGTATAATTTTACGCCTGTTTACATAAACCGGTGTATTTCTTGATTCTTGAGAGTTAGGATATTAGACAACAAGCAGCTGGGCCATTCTAGGGACGTCTGCTGATCGATCTCTTGAGGAGGAAGAATATGAAGGAGAAACACTCAGGTTGGAAAAAGAAGCTGAAGAACGGCGCACTTGTTGTAGCGGTAGCCTTACCGCTGCAGTTGTTCACATTCGGAGCCGCCCCGGCGGTACACGCGGAAGGCCCAAAGAATCCTGCTCCTTTCATTGAAGCCAAAGTCGTCAACGGGCATGCTGGCCAAAAGATTCTGTTCGACAACGCTCATGAACAGACCGCGGGAGCGGCCGACTGGGTCATCGACGGCGCTTTTTCCGACTTTGGCAATGCGCTCGCACAGGAAGGTTACTATGTAAGTGAACTGCGTAAAACCACTCCTATTACTTTAAGCGATCTTTCAGATTATGACATCTTCATAGCAGCCGAAGCTAACACTCCTTATAAAGTCAGCGAACAACAGGCGATGGCAGAATATGTGGAGAACGGCGGCAGCATTTTCTTCATCGGAGATCATTATAATGCGGACCGTAACAAGAACCGCTGGGACGGCAACGAAGCCTTCAACGGCTACCGGCGTGGGGCCTGGGATAATCCGGCCAAAGGAATGAGTGCCGAAGAAGCGGGTTCCGAAGCGATGCAGGGTGTGGTCAGCTCTGACTGGCTGGCAGAAGAGTTCGGCGTCCGCTTCCGTTACAATGCGCTCGGTGATCTCAACGCGACCCACATTGTCGCTCCTGACCAAGCTTTCAGTATCACATCAGGAGTATCGTCAGTAGCGATGCATGCCGGTTCCACGCTGGCTATCCTCGACCCTAACCGGGCGAAGGGGATCGTCTATCTGCCGAACACTAATACTGCTTGGGGCAACGCTGTAGACCAGGGTGTATACAACGGCGGCGGTGTGGCGGAAGGACCTTATGTGGCAGTTGCGAAGAAAGGTGCCGGCAAGGCAGCCTTCATCGGTGACTCCTCACCTGTAGAAGATGCGACACCGAAATATCTACGCGAAGACACAGGTGCCAAGAAAACGACCTACGACGGATTCAAAGAGGCGGACGACGCCAAGCTGCTTGTGAATACGGTCAACTGGCTCGCTGAACAGGAAAATTATACAGATTTTACTCAAGTGAGCGGGCTGATACTGGATCAGCCAACGGCGCTGCTTCCGTTCGAGGAGCCGGCATTGTCAACCGAACCGACGCCGGAGCCTTGGGCCGCGCCTAATGCAGGCTACAAATGGTATGATCCCAGCACCTTCAAGCCGGGTTCCTACGGCGGACCGGCTGCTACAGAGAGCGCGGCGTACAGCTTCACGCACCAGGCGGTGCTGCCGAATGCGCAAAATTTCCTGATCCGTGTCAGTGCGGATCATCTTCCTGCCGGCACCAGTGTATCCGGCTTCCAGTTGGGCATCTACCAAGTGAGCGGAGGCGCCCAGATCGCCAAGATTCAGAACAGCGACGGGACATGGCCAAGCAACTACGGTTATAGCAGCAACTTTTTACTGACGGCTGACCAGAACGGACATGCTTCCAAGGATTTGACAGTCCAGATAAAGCCGGGCACCACGGCCGCATCCAACTTGCGCCTGCGTCTGAACGGTACGAACCTGAAGACGGAAGCAGTCACGCTGGGCAATGTCCCGGCAGAACCGCTCCCGGCTGAGGAAGATCCGGTTCCGGCGGTCATCTCCATCAGCGAAGCCAGATCCAAGACAGCGGGATCACTGGTTACCACTCAGGGGACTGTAACGACCGAGCCGGGCATTTTCGGCGGACAGACCTTCTATCTGCAGGATGAGACCGGGGGGATCTATGTCTACCAGACTTTGAACGGCTTTCATGCCGGTGATACAGTCAAGGTAACGGCATCCACCGCAATGTATAATACAGAGCTGGAACTTGCTGAGGTAGTAAAGATCGAGAAAACCGGCACAGCGGAGCTGCCACAGCCCGTTACGGTTGCAGCGGTGAACGATGTCAACCAGGGCAGGCTGATTAAGCTAGATGGCGTGACCGTGACGAACATCATCAGCGCATCCCCAAGCGGATCATTTGAATTCGATGCTAATGCTGCGGACGGAACCAGCAATCATGTACGGGTGGATGTGCGGACGGGCATCTCGATAGACAGCTTCCCCTATGCAGAAGGACAGAAGCTGAATATTACAGGTGTCGCGGCGATCTTTAAAGGTGTCTATCAGCTCAAAACCAGAAGCCTTGCAGACTTCGCTGCTGTTGAAGAGAATGCTGCTCCGGTGACGACGGCTTCGCTGTCGGCCAATCCTAACGCTTCCGGCTGGCTGAATCACCCCGTCGAAGTTACCCTTACAGCCAATCCTGGCACGGCTACCATCTATTACGCGCTGGATGACAAGGCAGAAGCTGTATACAGCGTACCGGTAGCCGTAATCGAAGACGGCCGGCATACACTGACATACCATGCGGTGTCGGGAAAGGATAAAGTGGAAGCCGCCCAGTCGCTCAACATCCATGTTGACACGACTCCGCCCGCTGCCGAGCTGACGGAATCCGGCCATGCGATCGGAGATGTGGAGGAATCAGCTCAGCTTCACTTTGAACTTACTGCCACCGATGCCTTGTCGGGTGTTGCCTCCAAACAGCTTCTGCTGAATGGGCAGCCTATTGCCGAACGCCAGAGCTTAAGCGCCGCCGAGCTGGGCGCCGGGTCTCATACCATCGGGTACATCGTAACTGATGCCGCAGGCAATACCACAGAGAAGAGCTATTCCTTCCGAATTATGAGTGGGACCGTACTCGCAACGGACAAGCCCGGCCAGCCGGTGTTATCCTCGAACAGCGGCTATGCCCATGGCCTTAGTGACGGCAATTATACCGTCAGCATGAACCTCTTTTGGGGTAACAATGGCACGGGCTATAAGCTCTATGAGAACGGTGTTCTTATCGATAGCCAATCCCTGAAGGATGTATCTCCGTCTGCGCAGACTGCCAGTACGCAAATTCACGGTAAAGTAAACGGCACTTATGTATACACGGCAGAGTTAACTAATAAATACGGCACGACAAAAAGTAATACACTTACGGTGACCATCCGCGATGCGAGTCCGGGCAAGCCGGTGTTGTCCCAGGACAATTGGGACGGAGACGGCACCTACAAGGTGACGATGAATCTGTGGTGGGGCACTAACGCCACCGAGTACCGCCTGTATGAGAACGGACTGCTAATCGACACACAGCCGCTGAATGCTAGTACGCCCGAGGCGCAGAGCGCAGAGACTGCCATCAATAGCCGTACACCCGGCGTGTACGAATACCGGGCAGAACTGGTTAATCCCGCAGGAGCGACTGTTAGTGATACGATTAATGTAACCGTCAACCGCTAGTGGAGACGTACAAAAAAAGAGCAGCCAAGGCTGCTCTTCAGTGTTTCGAGAAACCCAAGGTCATATATGACCTTGGGTTTCTTCGTTGGTTTCTTCGACATGCAAAAAACAAGCCTACAAGTAAACCAAAATATCACGTATCTTGATACAATCTAATTTTCCTCAGGGCATCATTAGCGATGATAAACACGTTACTCAGCGCTTCCGGTACATCCTACGCTACATCGCCGCTTATAACATATACCTGCTCAGCTACTTCCGAAATTGGTTGTAATAAATCCATGCACTGAGCGTAATATTCTGGGTTCGTTTCAATACGCGACGATACCCAGAGCCTTCGGTATCAGTAAAATTCTTGGAAAATTAAATGCATGTGTACACCAGCATCCAGCTTAAGTTGCAGTAGGTTGCTATAAATTTTTTTGAACACAACCCACTTTGCCATGCGATTTAATACTTTGACAATTGTTTTTTCTCGGAAAAGAAAAAAACGAGTGTTAGTTGGTGTTAAAAGGCAACTCGTTATCAGATGTAAAATCAGTTTCATTGAATTTACAATTTTCGAGTACATACTAGTTTATTATCCGGAATATAATCCGCAAAAGCATACAAGAATACCAAATAAACAAAAAACCACATGGAACTTGTTACATTCCATGTGGTCAAATCTGGGGAGGCTTCTTCGCTAAAACTGCTGTTTTTTGATTACTACTCCATGTCTGCCCATTCTATAAAATGGCAATGTTCATGACAATTATTTTAGCCATATTGTTTGTATTACCTTTCTCAGGTCATAATCATAAATGTTGAGGTAACTTTTAGGCGTAAAGTATTGTCTATAAGATGCTCGTTTGATTGGGTATAATAACTTCCATTTATCAACGTTTAAATTGGCATACAATACCGTCTCTAGTTCCTTGTCTTCCTCAAACCTTCCAACTTTACCTATTAATAAAAATCTATTTTCTACTTCAAACCTTTTAAAATCGAACTCCTTTTCGGATAAATATTTGTTGGGGCTGTTTCCAGACACTCGTACAGCGAGATTTTTTTCTAAATGCGAGTTAATGTCTGTTTTTGCAATCCATCCTGTATCATCTACATATTTAGACTCTGTTACACAAATATAACTTCCGGCTTTTAAAATTTGTTGTGCATCATCAAGATTAACTGCGAACTTTATAGGAATAAAGTTCAGTAAAATTAGAATTACTATTAAAAATAACACACATAAATATATTGTTCTCTTCACTCTCCTAACTAATTTCAGTACCATATTATATCCCCCTTACCTTGTAAATTTTAATAAAGTCGCTCCACTAGCAGCTTCGGGATACCTTGCTGATCCAGTACTGGAAAATCCATAGGGCATCCTCGCTGATTCAGCAAACTTTGCATAAGTTATTCTAACCTTCAAACTCACCGCTTCACCTTATAAAACTCATGATACAGCTTCATCAGCGCCCTCTTCTCAATCCGCGACACATAACTCCGCGAAATCCCCAGCTCCTTCGCAATCTCCCGCTGCATCCGCTCTTCCCCGCCGGTATCGAGCCCGAACCGCCCCACTACAACTTCCTTC
Source organism: Paenibacillus diazotrophicus (assembly GCF_042610465.1). NCBI lineage: Bacteria > Bacillati > Bacillota > Bacilli > Caryophanales > Paenibacillaceae > Paenibacillus > Paenibacillus diazotrophicus. The sequence continues at coordinate 521,893 of NZ_JBGJZN010000002.1, read as the reverse complement.
TCCCGGTCATCCAGAATATCGAGATTACGATATATCTTGCTCTTCTCGATCTTCAGATCCACTTCCTTCACAATATCATCTGCGTCAGAGCCCTACTATGCGAGTTTCGATCCGATCTCGGGCTCTAAATCCCCATCAAAATTTCTTCAGAAATTCTTTAGATTTCTCCCACCTGATTCCTCAGAATTTTTAGTTACTATTTCTGTATTGAAGTAAGCGAAGGAGTTGGCATGTTGGCTAGTAATACGATCTTAGAGCTAATTAATCAGTATGGATATCTGATTTTTTATCTTGCTTTCACGTTTGGCCCTTTTGGAATTCCTATCCCTAATGAAATAACGATCCTTACCGGTGCTACTCTGAGCCATATGGGAGTGATTAATCCGTGGATGACTTACTGCTGCGTTTTATCAGGATTATTAACTGCCTTTACGCTTTCTTATTTTGCAGGTAAATTCTTTGGTCAAAAACTGAAGAACAAATTTCTGAAGAATAGACATTTTCAAAGGGCCGAGCAGATTCTCATCAAACGAGGACATACGGCTATGTACATAGGTATGTTTATTCCAGTTGTACGATATATCATCCCCATGTTAATCGGACTGAGCGGTACAAGCTATAAACGGTTCGCCCTTATATCATATTCTAGTGCTTTAGGTTGGACCTTACTTTTTTTCTCCGCAGGAACGTTCTTTGGAAATCATATTCTCACCAAGTTGTTCACCACCTAAAATTCAGAAATTCATGGAGGAAAATCAGATGGGATTTAAAGAAAGTTATTTATTCTTACGAAGCTTTATCCAAAATCCAAAACGGGTAGGTAGCGTTACACCAAGTTCCCGATTTCTGGCACGCAGCATGGTAAACCAAGCACCTTGGCATGAGATTAAAGCAGTCGCAGAGCTCGGATCAGGCACAGGTGCGATTACTCGTTTATTTAATGCTAAGATAACTAACACAACTAAAGTTCTGCTATTTGAGATGGATAAAACGATGAGTAATAACTTAAAGATGAGGTATCCTAACTTTTCTTGCCATCGTAATGCTGCTTATTTAGTAGAAACAATGAACAATTCGAATATTCATCAGTTAGATTGTATTTTTAGCGGATTGCCCTTTTATAATTTTGAACCTGAATTAAGAAATACTTTGGTTAAACAGATTTATGAGTCCCTTAAACCTGGAGGATTATTTATCGCCTTTCAATATTCACTTCAAATGAAGAAGCAACTTACCGAATATTTTAATATTGATACAATAAAATATGTGCCACTTAATTTCCCACCCGCTTTCGTCTACGTCTGTCGTAGAAGGGAAACATAATAAAATAAATATAAAAGGGAGCCGCAGCCATTGAATACAATCCTTGTTGTAGATGATGATTCGGAAATTCGCGATGTGATTCATGTTTATTTACGGAACGAAGGTTATCAAGTGCTTGAAGCAGAAAATGGGCAGGAGGCACTGAATGCAATAAAAACAACAGCGGTTCAACTGGTTATTCTAGATGTCATGATGCCTCAAATGGATGGTATTACAGCCTGCCTCAAAATAAGAGAAATCTCCAATACTCCAATCATCATGTTATCAGCCAAGCAGGAGGACATTGATAAAATCACAGGTCTAACTACCGGAGCAGATGATTATATGATCAAACCGTTTAATCCGCTGGAACTACTGGCTCGTGTAAAAGCACAGTTACGGCGCCAGTCCTTAATTGGAAAGGAGGAATTCAATTCACTGCTTATTATTAAAGATCTGATTATAGATAAAAGTAAACATTCTGTGAAGGTTAACGGAACTGATGTTTCATTGACTCCACTAGAGTTTGCGATCTTATCGCTGCTGGCAAGCCGGCCTGGGCAAGTGTTTAGCTCGGAGCAAATTTATGAGAGTGTATGGAAAGAGCCCTACGGGTATTCCGATAATACCGTAATGGTTCATATTCGTAATTTAAGAGAAAAATTAGAGAAGAACCCAAGAGAACCTCTGTATATTAAGACTGTCTGGGGAGTTGGATATAAAATTGACTAACCTTATGCGAAATCTGCAAATAAATAAACGTATTCAGACCAATATCTTAATCCGGATGGTACTCAGTTTAGTAATTACCATTACGATAAACACCTTACTCAGTATCTTATTCTTTTATCTTGGTAAAATCACGAACCTGAAATGGTTGTTCGACGCTCTCGCCTACCTCCTTACACCAATGTTTTTAATTATTTATGTAATTACATTTTTTACATTGACCCGGCGGATCGTCAAAGACTTAGTTGCGCTGGAGCAAGGACTTCAGATTATAGCTGAGGGTGATTTGGGTTACCGGGTAGCTGTTGAGCGGCAAGATGAACTAGGATTGGTCGCGGTAAATATCAATCGGATGGCAGAGCGCTTAGAGCAGCAGATCATCAGGGAACGTGAAGCCGAAAAATCCAAGATGGAAATGATCACGGGAATTTCGCACGACTTACGTACCCCCCTTACAAGCATTATCGGATATATTGAGCTTTTACGTACAGAATCGTACCAAGATAAAGAGGAATACACACGTTTTATTCAAAACACCTATAACAAGGCTATTCATTTGAAGAAACTACTCGATGATTTGTTTGAATATACCCGGCTTTCCTCGGCTGACTCCCGGTTAAACCTGGAGAGAATTGATTTGTCACAGCTTTTGAATCAATTGTTGTTTGAATTCGAACCGCTCGCTCAAGAAAACAACGTTCATCTCGTCAAAGATATTGCTAAAAGTCCTATGATCACGCTAGTCGACAGTGAGAAAATCGCCAGAGCCATTGATAACCTGCTCATGAACGCTTTAAAGTATTCTCTCAAACCGGGAAACATTTGCATACGAATGATAGCGGATTCGGAACAATGTACCATTGAGGTTGAAAATAAAGGAACACCTCTCACAAAAGACCAAGAGAATCGTCTATTTGAACGATTTTATAAGGTCGACCATTCCAGAAAGAGCGAGGGAATTCAAACCGGAGCAGGTCTTGGTCTTTCTATTGCCAGGAATATCGTTGAGCTGCACCATGGAACTTTATCACTTGAACATAATCATGATATCTTCACATTTCGAATGAGTCTGCCTTTCCCATAGGACCTTTGAGATATTATTTAGAGCGGAGTTGTTATTAATGATGTCTGAATATTCGCTTTTCTTACGAGGCTTCTTCAAAGATCCGAAGCGGGTAGGAAATATCCTCCCCAGTTCTAATTCATTGGCTAACAAAATAGTCCAATCTGTACCCTGGCATAATGTAAATGCTGTTGCAGAGCTTGGAGCTGGTACAGGTGCTATCACACGCCTAATCACTTCTCAGCTTACAGATTCTACTCCATTAATATTGTTTGAACGGAATAAAAAAATGAGAGAATACTTAAAAGTACTTTATCCGGAATGCTTGTTTCATTCCAATGCCAGCTACCTGCTCAAGAAATTAAAACAAGAAAATATCCGTGAGTTAGATTGTATTATTTGTGGATTACCATTTTTCAACTTTTCAAATGAAATGCGAGAGCATATCCTCCATCAGATTGTTAAGTCACTTAGACAAGGCGGGATTTTAGTTGCATATCAGCACACCTTGCATATGAAAAGAAAATGGGCTAAACAGCTACTTATAGAGAATATTCAGTTTGTGCCCAGTACTTTCCCTCCAACCTTCATTTATATTTGTCGTAAAGGAAATAATTAATAGCAGTACCAGATAACCGAAAACACAATTCTGCAACTAGAATACCACCCATAATATCCGCTAAAACATGTTGTTTTACCAGTACAGTAGACACAATAATAAGAATGGACATGGCGGCAGTCATCAACCAAATCATTTGCCCAAAAACACGCGTTCCCCTTAGCATCAGATAGCTGGTAAGCACATGAATACTCGGAAAACAGTTGTATGGATGATCATAACTATATACAAAACTAACCAATTGATGGATAAGGTCGGGTTCAGAAAGAACATCGGGTCGTTGAATCCCGGTTTGAAACAGAGCGAAGAAAGCATAAGAGATGATGAGACCACTGCACTGCGCAATTAGTGTCTGAAAATAGATTTTCCTGTCCTTGAAAGCAAGAGCAATCAGCACAGTCGTAATAAACGGATACCATAGTAAGTAAGGAATAATAAAGGAAGGGATAAAAGGTATCTTTTGATCCAGGCTCGATTCAAGGCTATAAACATGAACTCCCGGGTGATTCAGTATATCATAAAAAACGTTTATTACAGGAACGACTAAAAGCCATAACAGAGACAGCCCTACTGATTTAGAGGATCCTTTGTTAGAATACGTCAAGTTCTCAACTCCTAAATGGGATTAACCATATACCATTTTAGAGTGGAACTCTGAAGAACTTCAGAGGAAATTTCTAAAGATTTTCTGAATTTTGAGATTCAAAATGATCATTCTTTTATAACGGGTTAAAAACAAAACCTTATTAAAACAACAAGCAACTCATCCGTAGACAAGTTGCTTTTGGACATTCTATGTTTTTATTACTAACTACTTTGTAATTATCATTTCCTTTCTCACCGCTTCACCTTATAAAACTCATGATACAGCTTCATCAGCGCCCTCTTCTCTATCCGCGACACATAACTCCGCGCGAGCTCCCCATCTCCTTCGCAATCTCCCGCTGCGTCCGCTCTTCCCCGCCGGTATCAAGCCCAAACCGCCTTACTACAACTTCCTTCTCCCGGTCATCCAGGATGTCCAGATTGCGGTAAATCTTGCTCTTCTCGATCTTGAGATCCACTTCCTTCACAATATCATCCGCATCGGAACCGAGGATATCGATCAACGTAATCTCATTGCCTTCCTTATCCGTCCCTATAGGATCATGCAGGGATACATCCTTTTTGGTCTTTTTAAGCGATCTCAAATGCATCAGGATTTCGTTTTCTATACAGCGGGCAGCAAATGTAGCAAGCTTCGTCCCTTTATTCGGGCGGTAACTCTCAATGGCCTTGATCAGCCCGATGGTGCCGATGGAGATGAGGTCCTCCATGTCTTCGCCGGTGTTGTCGAATTTTTTGAGGTTGTGGACACGATACGATGTAGATTTAATCTTATTTCATCTAAAAAAGCCCATTTACATGCCTATATTCTTGCAAAGCTTAATTGTAAGAACAATTAATATCCATTTAAGCATTGATGATCAACTCCTAGAAATGTGCTGATCATTTAATAAGTTTGAACATTATAAATACTTCTACTTTACTGTTCATATCCTTTCTCTATTTAACTTACGAGCGTAATTTCTATAGCTTAATATACAAGCAACAATTAAGAAACATACTATCAATACCTTAACCCATACAGGATAATTAAGCTGTAAGTTTGCCCATATTCCTACGACTAGTATAATTGCCAGTAATATAGCTTGCAGTATCTTTTTGGTTCCGATCTTCATTACAAACCTTACCTCCTTTATTCTTGATGCTTCATCTCAGAAATCCGTTCATTAACGATGTAAAGGAGTTCATTTACATCTTTTAATCCTCCGGCAAATCTTATTTCTTTACCAGAGTATTTTTCCAAAAAAATGTAGCTTCCTTTTTTGGTTATCCCTCTTAACTCATTCATTTCAATTTCTTGTTTATGAATAAAATCTTTCAAAGTGATTTTTTTATCAGTAATAATTACCTTAGTTGTATTAATGCCAATTAGAAAAACAATAACTACTATCATAAAAAAAACAGCAATTATAACAAGTGGAATATTATTTTTTTTCCACATCAATATGAATACATTTACACACAAAAAGGTGGCTGCGATAGCTGGTAAATTAGCTGTGAGAGGTAATTTATAGACCATGGGGTATCTAATATGAATTTTACTAGGATCTACGTTTTTTCCTTTGTTATTTTTATATTGGATATAAAAAAAGACAATTAGATATATAACAATACTTCCTATAATTATAGTTCTAGTATCTATACTAATCTCTCCTTAAAAAACTTACTGAGTTCTCTTTTACTATCACTAAGAGAACTCAGCTATAATTTAATTAACTAAATCTAATAAACTATTAATTAAAGTATCCAAATATAGACCTAAATTATCATCTCTTATATTCGCAGTGGCTGCTCCGATAGCTATGTTAGCTATAGTATCAATATCAAACATACTCCCCCCTTCATACAGAGTCATTATAGCTTCATTAACACCGGAACCAACAAGCCCTCCAGCTATTAAATTTCCAGTTAAAGCACTTATAGTACCGGTTACACTTGTTCCAGCAAAGGAAGCAAAGGCAGAAACACCAGCATGCTCTAAGCTTTCTCCATCAAGTAAATCATCAAAAAATGTTATGAGCCCATTTGCAGCTGCTATACCAAAAATAACACTCCATTCAATGGCAATGTGACCACTTGGATCTACATATTTTAATGGATTATTCACCACATAAATATACGGATTCTGACTATCCGGATGGTTCAGTCTGCCTTTCCAGGTATCTTCTGTGATAAATCTCCCGACACTTGGATCATACCAGCGTGCACGAAGATATTGCAGCTGCTGCCCTTCATCCCAGTATTCCCCAGAGTAGTGGAACGGGTTCGTGTACTGATCTGCTTCTTCTTTTACAGTTGGATTACCCCAAATATCATAATCGTAGGTGTTCAGGAGGCTCTGATCCTGTCTGTACAGGTTAACGACATCGCTATGTCCGTTTTGGAGATAGTATCCCACTGTCCCCCACTGGTTCTTCATGCTGATTAACTGCAATCCGCGGACATAACGGGCTTTGAAGTTGATAGTACTACCGGATACGTTTCCTTCGGCGATGATATTCTCTCCGTCATAGTAATAGCGGGTTGTACCGCCATCATTCTTTTCGCGCATGTTTGAGCTGGTTAGCGCCATCATAGCTATTCTTCCATTGTATCTGTTTGCGGGCTCGAAGCGGTTGACAGCTGTACCGTCCTGTTGCCTTTTACATCATATCCATACTGTTCATTACCCTCTGAACTGGAAATGATATACACTCACGATAAGGCAGCACTTTTCACCTACAGTCATACAGCAGAGAATATTGTTCCTAGCAGCGTCAATGCGTTCCGAGAACTAGAAAAAAGCAACTCATCCGCAGATAAGTTGCTTTTAATACATCTATTGTAGTGACTCTTTTTTATAGCTTATCCCTCACCGCTTCGCCTTATAAAACTCATGATACAGCTTCATGAGTGCCCTCTTCTCAATCCTTGATACATAACTCCGACTAATCCCCAGCTCCTTCGCGATCTCCCGCTGCGTCCGCTCTTCCCCGCCGGTATCGAGCCCGAAGCGCCCCACTACAACTTCCTTCTCCCTGTCATCCAGGATGTCCAGATTACGATATATCTTGCTCTTCTCGATCTTCAGATCCACTTCTTTCACAATATCATCTGCATCGGAGCCGAGGATATCGATCAGTGTAATCTCGTTACCTTCCTTATCAGTACCTATCGGATCATGCAGGGATACGTCCTTTTTGGTCTTTTTAAGCGATCTTAAATGCATGAGGATTTCATTCTCGATGCAGCGTGCTGCAAACGTAGCCAGCTTCGTGCCTTTGTTCGGGCGGTAGCTCTCTATGGCTTTGATCAGCCCGATGGTGCCGATGGAGATCAGGTCCTCCATGTCTTCCCCTGTGTTGTCGAATTTTTTTACTATGTGAGCTACGAGACGAAGATTATGCTCAATCAGCAAATTCCGTGCCTTGGCATCTCCCTCGGCCATCATGCCTAAGTATTTGCTCTCATCCTGCTCCGAAAGAGGCTGGGGAAAAGCGTTATTCCTTACGTAGGATACCAGCAGCGTCAGTTCTTTGATTAACAGCGCGATCGTGCTTATTATGCCTGGCAAATTGCGACACCTCCCGCACATGTACAATGAAACCGGTAAGTAGTCCGAACTACGGGTTCATGGTCCTTTTATTGTATGTGGGTAGATGCCTAGAAGTGCATGTACGGAAGAAATAGGTACGGGCTGTGAAGTGCGCTAGAATTCAAGCTACATGATTTGTTGTACTCTTTTGTAGACCAAACCGAGTTCTGACTGTAACTTCTCTCCTGTTCGACCTTGAACAGCGGTATCACAGCATCTCCGTAGATCCCAGCTCGTTATTGCTTCGGGTCCTAAATCTAGGTTGATAGGATTATCCCATAATAGTTTACATAGTTAATTCTTTGAATTAATCCTATCAACAAAGATCATCTTTATAATTAACTTCACATAAGCAAGCCTTACATACGATACTGCATTGGAGTTTAGGATAAATCTTTTAGACTAAGAGGAGCGAATAACATGTTCAAGAAGAGTATTCACCGAAGGTTGTCATTCATATCGAAAAGAGCAACGATGTTCCTGCTACTCATCACGGTTATCATCAGTACTCTTCAACCCGCAGGCATTATCGCCGCTGACGTGCCCCTCCCCCATTCCATCGTCATCGAGGATTTCGAGAATAACCTAAGTGATAATGTGCTGGTTCAAAAAAGAAATTTCTCAGGTGCCATGAGTCTGGAAGCGGATCCCCGGCATGTCCGTTCAGGGAATAATTCCGTACGTTTGGATTATGACTACATAGGTGTTAAGGAAAACCCCTCCTATGTATATATTGGACCTAAGGTTCCCTATCTCATTTCCGGACTTCCCCAAAAAGTAGGGATGTGGGTGTACGGAAACAACGATGGACATCTTATTTTCAGCAAGTTCAGAGATGGCAACGGAAAGTCCTTCGAGGTGGAATATTTGGACGAGAACGTTGGCGTGAACTGGAAAGGCTGGAAATACATTGAGGGGGATATCCCGCAGGACAAAGTGGGACCGATCCAGCTGGAAATATACATGCGGATTGAGCAATCCATCTTCGACAAGAAGAATAAAGGAACCGTATGGGTAGACGATCTACGCTTGGTCTATGAGCAGGACCCTGCTGAAGATATGAGCGTCCCGGTACTCGGCATGGTGTCCCCGGCGAACGAAGCCGTTATCGATACGCGTTCACCGCATATTCAGCTTACGGCCACCGATCTTCAATCGGGCATTGACCCCGGCTCTGTTACCTTAAATCTGGATGGACATCCTGTGAAGAGCGGGTATGAAGCGGCTACAGGCATGATCTCCTATCAGCCTTCTTCTCCTCTGGCAGGGGGATATCACACTGTTCAGTCAGCTGTATATGACAGATCCGGCAATCCCGCCGAGCTTGTCAGCTCCTTTTTCATTCAAGACGGCATTCAATATCATCTGGACGCCCCCCCGGAAGTCATCAGCAACAAGACGTTCCAATTGAAACTCCAGATCAACAATGCGGCTGACTTAACGGATGCTTATGCCCAGCTCCAATACGATCCGCAGACTCTGGAAATCACCACTGCTGAACCTAAGGTACCAGCATCACTCGTTAAGCAGAACGAGATTGACCCTGTAAAGGGAACGTACCAGCTGCAGCTTGCCGGACTAAGCAATCCATCGTTACCGGCTGACGGAACCATTGCGCTATTGAATATGACGGTAAAGCCCAGTGCCAAAATGGAACGCGGCGAGGCATTCAAATCTATCGAGATGATCGACGGGAGTTTTCGAATGACCGCAGGGGAGGCTGTCTATGCACTAGCTGAACCCCACAAGTATACGATTGGGTTCCCTTATATCCTCACTGTGAAAGGGAGCTCACTCCATACGAAAAGTACGCTTCGTGTCACGGATGATGCAGGTGTACCTGTCGAAGGGGTCTCCATTATCCCATCTGATCCTCTTCTTCCCCAGTATTTTGCTGAAGTGACTTCTGTATCGTCTGATGTCTATGCGGATGCTGATCCGGGATCGGCCAAGCTCGCTTCCGCCGCTCCAGGTGAACAATTCTTCTCGACTGGAGTGATTCGTGGGGATTATACTGCCATCCGGCTACCGGACGGGAAAGTCACGGGCTGGATTTCAAATGCAGCGGTTCAAGTGAAGCTCCTGAAGGATGGATGGGGTCTTACCGATGCGAAGGGTGAAGTCCAGACGTCTCTGGCTACCTTGGCCTTAATGAACCTTAATCTCCAGGCAGTAAACGGGGATAAAGTCAGCAGGGTGTTCTCACTTTCTGTAGTCCCGCAGCTTGGGTCAGAGGAGCCTGAATATGTGCGGACCTATGTAACAGAGGATTTGAAAACCAGCCAAAGCATCGTCTGGAGAACTGCCCCACGTATAGAGAACGGTATCATTCAATATGTAAAAGCCAGTGACTTCACAGGTTTTGATCAGCCTAATGTCAAGGAGCAGACTGCTACGCCCCAGCTGCTGTCAGCACCTGACCGTGTGGGGGAAACCTTGTTCCACAAAGGGATACTGCAGAGCCTGTCACCGGGTACGAAATACATTTACCGTGTGGGAACTCCGGGGTTGTGGAGTGCTCAGCATACGTTTACGACAGAGGCAGCAAACCCGGAAGGATTTTCTTTCTTGTTTGTAACTGACTCTCATACCAATACCGAAGATGCCTACCATATTCATCAGGACCTGATGAGCAGTGCTTTTACCCATTATCCCAATACACGGTTTGTCATGCATGGAGGGGATATTGTCGATAATGGCGGGATTATGAATGAATGGGAACAGGATATGAAGGCTTCACAGCTATACAGCGGCAGTATTCCCTCTGCCTATACTATAGGAAATCATGATGTAAAGAATGGCGGAAAAGATGTATTTATTAACGCTTTGGGTCAGCCAGGTAACGGAATGGACGGGCAACAGCATTTGAATTATTCATACGATTATGAAGATACACATTTTGTTGTGCTGAATTCGGAAGCGGATGAAATAGATATGCAAAAGCAAGCAGAATGGCTGCGGAAGAACTTAAATGCCAGCTCGGCAAAATGGAAGGTCGCCATGTTCCACCGCCCTGCCTATCATACAGAAGACGGGCGCGGACCTGAACTGGTCACCAAATATCTGGCTCCTGTCCTTGAGGAGCTCGGGGTAGACCTGGTACTGGTGGGCCACGATCATGCACTCGCTTGGACTTATCCTATGAAGAATGCCCAGCCCCTGAAGGATGGCAGCCCAGGCACCGTGTATCTGTCTGGCGGTTCCTCCGGCTGGAAGTTCTACGATGCCGTCAAATTTGATTACCTGGAGTATCTGTATGATGATAATTTCCCGGTCTATTCCGCCATCTCGATCAACAAAGACCAGATTTTAATTGAAGCAAGAACGACAGATGGCCAAAAACTGCAAACCTTGACTATTCAGAAAGCAAAAACTGTTGAACCTGATCCGGAACCGGAGCCAAGCACAAAACCAAGCCCGAACCCAACTCCAGCTCCAAGTCCTGAACCCAGCCAGATGCCAACTCCGAACCCGAACCCAACCTCTGGTACGGGGACAGGCTCGAACCCTGGCATGATGCCAAGTGCAGTGCCTACTGCAACACCTGCAGTTGTTCCTTCAGATAAGCCTGCACCAGTTAAGACGCCGCCAACTGCTGTTTTTGCTGAGGGAGTAAGCGCTCAAGCCTTAAAAGAGACACTGAAGAGCATGATTGCCGCGAAAGACGGGGACATTCCCGTACCAGCCCTTAAGGATATAGCTGGCCTGTGGAGCACCCGGACGATCATGACTTTTCATAAGTTGAACATTATCAAAGGTTATTCCGATGGCTCATTCAAACCAAACCAAAGTATTACCAGAGGGGAATTTGCCGCAATCCTTACCAAAGCCTTTGGTTTGTTGAAGTCGGATACTTCCATTTCATTAAGTGACATTAATGCCCATTGGGCCCAAGAGGCCATTGCCGTGTTAGCCTCCAATGGTGTCATTGCCGGTTACCCCGATGGAACCTTTAGGCCGGACCGGGACATCAGCCGCTCCGAGATCGTTACCATCCTGTCCAGGATTGTGAACTTCAATAGCGTCACACCGGTAAAAGGGAGCATCACCTTCAGTGATACAGCAAGTGCATGGAACAAGGACCAGATTGCCAAAGCTGCCGAAATCGGTCTGATTAGTGGTAGAGGCAACGGCAAATTTGCCCCGGCTCAATCATCAACCAGAGCAGAGGCCTTGACCATTATCATGAATGCCCTGTGCCTGGATCCCGAAATCAAAGCATTGATGGATCAGATCTCGAAATAAATCTGTGTAGAACCTGCATACATGATCAAAAGACCTTTATCCCCCGAAAGTGTGGAGATAAAGGTCTTTATTTATCCAGCATTTGGTTATGGCCAATCTACAAATCCATTATTCATCCGATTCTATTTCCCTGGACCCAAGCGTCTGTACGGGACGGTTATCATGGGGAAAAATAGCTGCAAATTGGCTAATTTGCGCTTCGGACCATTGAACCGGATGTTCCAGGACGATCCACTGTACGCCTTCGGTGCAGGGGGGCGTGGTAAGCGATCCCTGATATCGGAAGGAATGAAGGTCTGACGGAAGCAGCTTGTTCATGTCGAAGTCACCCTGGATCGCAAATTCTTCTTCACTTTCTTCCTTCGGAAGTACGGACCACAGCTTGCTCAGTTCGGCATTTTCAGTGCCTTTCGTGATCAGGACACTTAGCACCGCAAGCTTGCCGTCTTCATTTTTGTGCACGAAATGAAGCTCCATATCCGCATGCTTGCCATCCACCTCATGTTCACTTGGCAAGTGCAAGTGGAACTGCTGCAAGGTATACGTTTTCCCTTCAATAGTAATACGATTGTCCTGGTTCTTCAGATTAACCTGAATGGTGTGGCCGTTATTAATCATAGATACCGGGGATGGTGAATACTCCACTTCGACGGGCGACAGACTCTCGTCATCTTTAACTTTCTCCTGGAGAATATTGACGGGTGACTGGGTCTTGCCGGTACTGCATGTTGTGAATAGTTCGTCGAGCTCTGCCCAATGCTCAGGTGACGTCTCCCCTTCGTAGGACCAGTGGGCATGGTGAGCGCTGACTGGAACCGACGGCTCCTGTTTGTTCGCTGCTTCGTTATTCTGTGTGTTACCGCCGCATCCCGCCATCACAGACATGACCATAACCGGAAACAAGATTTGGGATAACCTTTTGCTCAGACTCATGCAGATCCTTCTTTCTTATATTTTGTGGAAAACTACTATAATATAGTAAATAATCACGCACGGGCTCTCAAGTGAAAAAAGGCTCAAGGTTTGCAAAATGAGTCTAACTATCCATACCACAAGGGTGACTCCCCACTTCCTGGCACAGGGTCTGAGCTGATCAACCGGAGGCTTTCAAGGTTTTCTGTATATTACTGGGGAATAACTATGTATTTCAGCGGCCCTCTATGCGTTGCTTACAGCGCGGAGGCAAATCGTGTAGTCTCTTCCTCACAAAAAAAAAAGAGTACCCGCTCCTCCCTACAGAGCCAGTGCCTCTTCCGTAATCTGTCTGATATCAATTGAAGAAATCGTTTCTTCGTTAACCATGTCCGGCAGAATCTCCGCCAGGAAATACTCGACACATTTTAAATCGATGTTCTTGATCTTGATCAGGGCGTTGCGGTACATCACCACAAATTCCTTCTCCGTGTTCCCCCTCTGCAGTTCGGCAAAAGCCTCATATACCTGGTCCATCTTGTCGGCCACTTCCAGAATCAGCCCTTCCACCGACTCATCCTTGCCTTCGCGCAATTGATGGTAGAAGATGCTTTTGAACTCCTCCGGAATATGCTCCTTAATGAAGTTATCGATCATCCCCTCTTCAACCTGCTGGATTAAGGAACGAAGCTGCAGAGATGAATGTTTCACCGGGGTTTTGATATCACCAATAAAAATCTCACCATAATCGTGGCTGCTCGTAATTTCGTATAGCTTCTTCCAGTCAATAACTGCGCCGTTCTTCTCCTCGATGTCTGCCAGCGTTTTGGCGTACTGCACGACCTTCCAAGAATGGGCCGCTACGCTATGCTCCTCAAATTTGAATTTGCCGGGACAGCGGATAATACGTTCCAGTTCATTCAGCGAGCGGAAATATTTATGAATTCCCATGCCATTCCTCCTGTGACTTGATGTTGTTATGATCCGGTATTGTCTAGCTAGTATAAGCATTCAATGTTAATTCCGAATAAACAAGCTTACAGGTTATGTAAAAAACGGGAGCCATGAAGCCCTATTCTTGTATATGCCAAGCCTTCCCCGCCTTACTGCCGATACCATCCCCGACTAAGGTCGAGACTAAAGAACAGTCTTCAGGCCGTTTTGCAGCATCATCAATAGCTATACAATAAACACATAGACAACGGCTAAGACGAACCGTTCACTCGGTTCAACCCATAGGAGAGGAAGAGAATATTATGAAAAAATTGTATCGTTCCCAAAGTGACAAAATGATCAGCGGCATCTGCGGAGGTTTGGCCCGTTCCCTGAACATCGACAGCACCATCGTCCGGCTGTTAGTTGTAGCCACTGCCCTATTCAGCTTCGGCACTGTAGCATTCCTGTACATTCTGGCTAGCATCTTGGTTCCAAAAGAGAACTATAACAGCTACCCCGAAGGTTATGAGTATTACTAATTCAAAGCTACTATACCCAGTACCACCATATATGAAAATAAAAGGAGAAATGAACATGAGTATCTTTCAAAGAATTACGACCCTAACCAAAGCAGCCATCCACGAAGGACTGAATAAATTGGAGGATCCGGTATTACTGACCGGACAATATTTACGGGATCTGGAGGAAAAAATAGCTGTTGCCGAGACCAGACAGCGTGAGTTCCAGGCTGCAGCAAGTGTTCTGGAGCGGCGCATCCATGAGAACCAGGTGTTGGCTGAGCGAAGCGAAGCGGAAGCCGTGCAGGCAATGAACGAAGGGAATGAGCCTGCCGCCAGAGCAGCGGTAATGGCAAAACTGCGTTACACCGAGAGTATTCAGGAATGCACCGCAGGCCTGGAAGAAACACGCGAAACCCTCGTTGTCCTGGAGAGCAGCCTGCTGAATGCCAAGGAAGAACATAAACGGCTAAAAGCCAAAAGAGCCGAGCTGGCTGCCCGCGCCCGCAAAGCGGCAGAGATGAAGCGTTCTGCCGAAAGCACCAGTTATGCTGGCTACACAGGTAAACCTGGACAGATCCTGAATCCCGGGGCTGCTGCGCGTGGCTTCGACCGCATGGAAGACAAAATCAGCGAATGGGAAGCATCCGCCGAAAGCACAGCACATTATTCCGCCGGCATCCCCGAATCTCCGCTGAACAGCGCCGTTGAAGCTGAGCTGGAACGTCTCCGCAGCCGGAACTGAATTCAACCGCCTTTATGTACAAGTAAAAACGGATACCGCCTTCCCCGGCGGTATCCGTTTCTGCTTATATACAGGTTGGAATATTAGTTCATATCACCTGTCCTTCAGGCTCTGAAGACTTCGTATATCGGTTCGCTGGCACTCTAAGACCCAGATTTCCCCGCAGGGTGTCACTTTCGTATTCGGTGCGGAACAATCCCCGTTCCTGTAGAATCGGAACCACGTGGTCCACGAATTCCTCCAACCCGGTTGGCACTGCGGCTGCAATCATAAATCCATCTGCCGCCCCGCCTTCGAACCAGGCTTGAATCTGATCCGCCACCTGCGCCGGTGTACCAATGAAGCTGCTACGCGGAGTAGCTGCTTGCAGAGCAACCTGCCGCAGAGTTAGGCCCTTTTCCTTGGCATCTTTCTTGATTTTATCCGTGCCGCTCTGAAAGCTGTTCCGTCCCAAATCCCCCAGCTCCGGAAAAGGCTCATCCAGCGGATATTGCGAGAAATCATGATGTTCAAAGAATCTCCCCAGATAATTCAGGGCATTCTCAATCGTTACCAGTCCGGCAACCTCCTGATATTTGCGCTCCGCTTCCTCAACTGTCTCGCCAAGGATGGGACCTATGCCTGGAAAGATCAGTACCTCATCCGGGTTTCGGCCAAAAGAAGAAGCACGCGCCTTCACATCCCTGTAGAATTCCTGTGCTTCCTCCAGCGTGTCATGTCCCGTAAAGACAGCGTCTGCCTCTTTCGAGGCATAGTTTTTCCCTACCTCAGAGGAACCGGCCTGGAAAATAACCGGCTGCCCCTGTTTCGAGCGGGCGATATTCAGCGGTCCTTTGACGGAGAAGAACTCCCCTTCATGGTCCAGCGTGTGCATTTTTGCCGGGTCAAAAAAGGCTCCTGTTTCCTTATTACGGATAAATGCATCGTCCTCCCACGAATCCCATAAGCCTCGCGCTACCTCCAAATATTCGGCAGCAATGCGGTACCTTTTGCCATGATCCGGATGCTCCTTTTTACCATAATTCAAGGCGGAGCCTTCCAGTGGAGAAGTCACCACATTCCAGCCTGCGCGTCCGCCGCTGATCACATCCAGCGATCCGAACTGCCGGGCCACGGTAAAAGGCTCGCTATAGGAGGTGGACAATGTACCAACCAGCCCGATTTTGCTGCTGACCCCCGCAAGTGCGCTAAGAATCGTCAACGGCTCAAAGCGGTTCAGGAAATGCGGAATAGATTTCTCATTAATATACAAACCGTCTGCTATAAAGATCAGATCCAGCTTACCTTCCTCAGCCTTCTGCACCCACTGCTTATAAAGTTCAAAGTTTACACTGGCATCCGGTTTGGCGTCCGGATGACGCCACATGGAGGTGCTTCCTCCAACACCGTGCAGCAACGCACCCAGTTTCAATTGTCTTGGCTTGGTCATGTTCATTCCTCCTAAAAGTTTTATGGAGCATTACTACATGAGATACTTCGCAATAAAACTGGCTTCGAAAGCATAAGCTTAAGTTTTATGGAGCTAAGTCCCAGGCTTAATGGACCACGACAGCTCCCTGCTTGATCCGTTCAATCTGGACCAGATGAGTCTGCACATGCGCTGTAAAGCTGCGGACAATATCCGTAATTCTGACAACTTCACCTTTAAAATTAATCCCGCTTTTCTCCCATTCGCTGGTTTTGAGCCGATTGAACAGCAGGCCGTTGTAGTGCAGCAGACTGTGGAACAGCTCCAGACTATCAGCGGCATGACCGGCATTTGAGTGTTGTCCGCTAACCCAGGCATCCTGATTAAATGCTGGCAGCTGGACCTTAGTACCCGCCAGAATGTCACGAATGCGGAAGGAAATGACAATGCTGTGATCAGCCAAATGCGCCAGCACCTCGGTGACACTCCAGCTGTCCGGTGTTGCCTTCCATCGTAGCTGTTCTTCTGTTAGACCTTCTATGGATTGTGCCAATTGATCATACGTATATAGATAATCCCGGATTTGCGCGTTACTCATTAGTACTCCTCCTTAGGAAGTCCAGACTGCTGCCGGACCTGTGATGAATCGAAGCTTGACAGGAAAATGGCTATGAAGATTCCCCCTCTTCCGCAGACAAATGTTCCAATACCCGTACAGCCAGATCAGCAAAGAACGCGGCTCCCACAGGCAGTGCCGATTCATCCAGATTGAAGGAGGGATGATGCCACTCCCGGCTCCCGTCAGTCCCTACAAAGACGAACAGCCCGGGAACCACACGCTGATAAAAGGCAAAATCCTCCCCTGCCGGCGAAGGCCGAGGCTTCACCCGTTGAAAGCCGAGGGCATCGGCTGTTTCTTCTCCGAGCCTTGCCAGCTCCGCATCGTTGTTCACCGGCGGCGGACCGCCGAGCCAGCGCACGGATGCTTCCGCTCCCAAAGCACCGGCCACCCCGGATGCCACCTGCTCAAAGCGTTCAAGAACTCTGCTTCGCACAGCTTCATCAAAAGTACGAATCGTTCCCTCCAGCACCGCTGTCTCAGGAATAACGTTCCACGAGTTGCCGCTGTGCACTTTGGTAACACTGATCACTGCACTTTCCAGCGCGCTGACGTTGCGGCTGACGATGCTCTGCAGCGCCGTGATGATATACGAAGCTGCCACAATGGGGTCTATCCCCGCCTCCGGTACCGCCGCGTGTGAACCAGATCCCCGTACCTCAACCACAAAACCATCGGCGGCAGCCATTAACGGACCACTGGTGATTCCGATCGTACCTACCGGCAGATCCGGTTTATTATGCATGCCGATAACTGCACGGACACCTTCCAACGCTCCGCTGTCTATAATCTGCAGTGCGCCCTTCGCCTTTTCCTCAGCTGGCTGAAACAGAAACCGCACCGTCCCTTTCAACTGACTTTCCTGCTGCTTCAAGTGTTGGACGGCTCCAATGAGTGCAGCCGTATGAAAGTCATGGCCACAGGCATGCATTTTACCGTGGTATAGCGATGCATAAGGCAGACCGGTTTCTTCCTGAATCGGCAGCGCATCAATGTCGGCCCGCAGAGCAATCATTGGCCCGCCCTGCTGTCCGCCCACCTCTGCGATGACTCCTGTTGTCAGCCCGTAGTCGGTGATGCGCGCTCCGGCCTGTTCCAGCAGTGCTGAGATATAAGCAGTCGTAGCATACTCTTCATTAGAAAGCTCCGGGTGCCGGTGCAGATGCCGACGGATTTCAATCAATGTCTCCGTAAAAGCCTCCGAGCGGAACTCCACCGTTTTATTCGTCATTGCAGGCTCCCTCCTCAAAGTGTTGTAAGGACTTCAGCAAAGGCTTCCCTTAGCAATTCAAATGAACGGACCCTTTTGTCAAAAGGCTGAACATTGGTTGTGACGATAAACTCTTCAACACCGGATGCCTCCGCCAAAGCCAGCAGCTGTTCACGAACGGTTTCCTTTGTTCCTTTGGTAATCTCCGGCTCCTTTTCTTCTAGCGTATAGGCTTCTGTGCTTTGCCGTGTGAATTCCTCAGCCTGCTCGCGGGTCGCTACCGTAAGTGTCTTCCCGCTGGCCAAATGAATCCGGATCAACTTGTGCGCTCCGGCCAGCGCCTTCGCCTCCTCTTCCGATTCAGCGACAAGCACGGCAAGCGCAAGTATCGCTTGTGGTTCCTTCCCTTGCGAAGTGTCGAATCTGCTCTTGTAGAGACGAATGGCTTCCAGAGCCACCGTCTGATCACCACCAATGAACAACGAGAACACATACGGCAACCCTAACTCAGCAGCAATTTCTGCGCTGGCTACACTGGCACCAAGCACATACAGCTCCGGTGGAGTACCGGGGATCGGGCCTGCCTTCAACCCGAACAGTGGATGATCTGCCTCCAGCCGGTTATGTACATATTTTTCAAGTTCAATTATTTTATCCGTCAAAGACGCAGCTACGTCTCCTCCCTGCCGTAACGCCTGTGTACTGCGGGGCAACCCCCCAGGCGCACGGCCGACCCCCAGATCCAGCCGTCCCGGAGCCAGTGATGCAAGCACATTGAAATTTTCCGCTACCTTATAGGGGCTGTAGTGCTGCAGCATAATCCCGCCGGAGCCGATCCGGATACGTTCTGTCTTCGCCAGCAGATGCGAGATCAGCACCTCCGGGGAGGAGCCTGCCACCTGCTCGGAATCGTGATGCTCCGAAACCCAGAACCGGCGGAAGCCAAGCCGTTCGGATAACTGCGCCAGCGTGATCGTATGCTGAAAGGCTTCCTCCGGCGTTTCACCGGGATAGATTGGACTTTGATCCAGTACACTTATTGTTATAGCCATAGCGTTGCCTCCTAAATGGAATAATTCAGCTCCGGCGTAATCCGCTTCAGAAACTGCTTGGTTCGTTCTTCCCGCGGATGATTGAACACTTCCACAGGTGTTCCTTCTTCGACAATAACTCCGCCATCCATGAAGACCACGTGATTCGCCACGTCGCGGGCAAAGCCCATTTCATGCGTCACCACAATCATCGTGATGCCTTCCTTGGCAATTTTACGGATGACAGCCAGCACCTCGCCCACCAGCTCCGGGTCCAGCGCAGATGTAGGCTCGTCGAACAGAATCACTTCCGGCTCCAGTGCTAGCGCTCGGGCGATGCCGACCCGCTGCTGCTGGCCTCCGGAGAGCTGGCTCGGATACGCATCCAGTTTGGCGCCTAGTCCGACCTTTTCCAGCAGCGCTACACTTCGCTTACGCGCTTCCTCCTTCGGAAGCTTTTTGACAATTAGCAGCCCTTCCATCACATTCTCCAGCGCCGTTTTATGGCGGAACAGATTGTACTGCTGGAAGACCATCGCCGTTTTTTGCCGCAGCTGATGAATATCCTTTTTGCGGGCATGCTTGCAGTTCAGCCGGAAATCACCAATCGAGATCTCTCCGTCGCCGGGCTTTTCCAGATAATTCACACACCGCAGCAGCGTGGTCTTGCCTGAGCCGCTGGGTCCGAGAATAACCACTACTTCGCCTTTGGTAACGGTTAGATCAATATTGTTTAGCACCTGATGGCGGCCGAAGGACTTGGATAGATGCTCAATCTTAATCATACGACTCCCCCCCGATTGTATAGGTTGATCCGTTTCTCGATCAGGGCGGTGGCCCGTTCAATCAGGAACGTAAGTCCCCAGAAGATAAGTGCTGCCGCCAGATAGGCCTCAAAAAACTTCCAGTTCGTCGAAGCCACAATCTGGGCCTTGGCATTGATGTCCACAACCGATACGGTAAAAGCAAGAGTTGATCCATGCAGCATCCCGATGACAGAATTGGACAGGTTGGGCAGACCAGCCGCCAGTGCCTGTGGAAACACAATCCGCCACAGGGCCTGGGGTGTGGTCATGCCTACGGAATAGGCAGCTTCGATCTGGCCGCGGTCAACTGCGAGCAGACCAGAGCGTACAACCTCAGACATATAAGCTCCTGCTGTTATTGAGAAGGAAATATAGGCAAAACCGATCATAGGAATGGATACAGACCGGAAAGCCCAGCCAAAATGGACAGCCAGCCCGTCAATCAACATCGGCAGCCCGAAATAGATCAGCAGCAAATGGGTCAGCATCGGGGTCCCGCGGATAAAAGTGACATACCCTACAGCCAGAGGATACAGAAACGGGACTTTGTAAATCCGGATTAAAGCCACAGCTACCCCGATCACGAACCCGGCCACAACAGAGACCAAAGTAATATACAACGTGGTAGGGATTGCACTCAGCATCTGTACGAATGCCGTCCATATAAATGAAGGATCCAGCTTCATAATCCGCCACCTCCTTTACCCGGTCCCAACTCTGCAATGATCTGCCGGTAAGAACCGCCTTTTTGCAGTCTAAACATTTTTTTCACGGGACTGCTCCGTTCCTCATGACGCAAGAGACGCCGTTCCGCCACCAACAACAGTTTCTCAATCGTATAGCTGATCACCAGATAGATAAGGGCCAGTGCAATATAAGTTTCAATAAAATGCTGGCTGATACTGCCTAATGTTTGCGCCTTCCCCGTCATCTCCATCACCCCAAGGGTAAAAGCCAGAGAGGTATCCTTCAGCAGCGCAATGACCAGATTGGAGAATACAGGAACCGCAATCCCTAACGCCTGAGGAAGTACAATCCGTGAGAAAGCCTGAAAAGAGGTCATTCCTGTCGCGTACGCTGCTTCTACCTGCCCCCTGTCCACTGCCGTTACAGAAGCCCGTATCATCTCGGACATGAAGGCTCCCGTATGCAGACCGTAGGTCAGAATCACAAAGAAGAGTACAGGCGTCCGCGTCACATCCACTGAAATAAGCTTTAGAATCTCCGGCAAGCCGTAATAGAACAAGAACAGCTGGATTAGAATCGGTGTCCCCCGGAAAAATGAGATATAGATCTCCGCTAAGGTCTTCAGGACCGGCACCTTATACAGGCGGGGGAGGGCAATGAGGAATCCGACAAGGACCCCTGCCAAAAGCGAGCAGGCAACAATCCAAAGTGTGGTACCCAGCGTAGTCAACAGCTTGGGCAAAAACGAGAATACATAACTGATATCAAATGGCGCGCCCATATAGCAGCTCCTTCCCCCGATCTATAGTTCTGGTCATTTCACCGATGCGTCGGTAACATCTGCTCCCAACCATTCCGTGCTCAGCTTGCCAAGCGTACCGTCTGCCTTTAATTCCTTGATCACTCCGTCAATGGCATCCGAGAGCTTCTGCGATTCAGGCTCATCTTTACGGAAAACATAAAGAATGTCAGCAGAGGACAATTCATCACCAACGGCCTTCAGCTTGCTTTGCGGATCAATGATTGGCAGTACAAAATCTGCAGCGAGCGTTGCATTCACCCGTCCTGAGCTGATTTGGCTTACCGTATCATTGGCAGCACCGTTCTGATAGACGATCGTAATCGCATTGTCATGCTCCTTGTTGTAATTCTCCAGAATGGTGGACTGCGCACTGGTCGCACTGGTCAACACCTTTTTACCTTTCAGATCATCAAGCGACTGAATCGGATCGTTATTGTCCTTAGCAACAATGATGCGGTTTCTCCAATGGGCGTAGGCTTCTTTATTAAAAGAGTACTTTTGCTCTCGCTCCGGATTTTTCTCCATAACGTGAGCCACCAGATCGATTTTCTTGGTATCCAGACTCAGCAGCAGATTGCTGAAATCCATGGTCTGCAGTTCAAATTCGTATTCCGGCAGACGTTTGTCGACTTCCTTGATCAACTCCACATCAAAGCCTGTCAGCTTGCCGTTCTCATCAATGTAGCATACCTTTGGAAAAGCAGTTCCTGTACCGACTACGATCTTGGTTACTTGGGCTGGTTCTTTAGTAGCGTCAGATGCGTCTGTCGTTGCAGTCTGTGGTGCTGCTTCAGCGACATTGCCGCCCTGGTTGCTGCTTGCATTATTATTATTTGTACCGCAGCCAGCAATCGCCAGCATTGCAATCAATACATAGGCTAGTGAG
Organism: Paenibacillus diazotrophicus; assembly: GCF_042610465.1. Classification (NCBI taxonomy): domain Bacteria; kingdom Bacillati; phylum Bacillota; class Bacilli; order Caryophanales; family Paenibacillaceae; genus Paenibacillus; species Paenibacillus diazotrophicus. Next base: position 499,195 of record NZ_JBGJZN010000002.1, on the reverse strand, counting down.
ATCGTCTTCTTCATCTTTAATTATCCCCTTTGAATGGAAGTGGTTGGGTCCGCAAGTTTCTTTCTCATCAGATACATGATTCCGTCGCCATTTTTGGGATCCAGCTCTACTATTTTTTCGTATCCCCGCCGTTCGTACATAGATACCAGCCAGGGATGTTTTTGCGCTGTAGCTAGAGTTACAGCTGAGGCTCCCAGCTTTCCGAGGATAATATTCTCCTCCACCCAATCCAGCAGCTTGCCGCCATATCCTTTTCCTCGGAAGTCTGGATTCACTGCAAACCACTTGACAAAAGGAAGCTCAGTAAGTGCCTTGATCTCCTCACCCTTCGACAGTGTAATCGTCGCCTGAACGGTATTATCGACTTCAAGTACATAACACTCGTTGGTGGTTATGTTATCTTCGATCAGAGCCAAGTCGGCTGATGCGGCCGGCCAATGCAGTCCGAGTTCACGAATCAGGGCATAGGCACGATATGTAATATCCAGCAATTGCTGCGCGTCTCTAAGCTCTGCCAGCCGGTAGATCTCCCCCATCTCATATCCCTCCAGAAATTAATTTTATAATCCCTATAGAATTAGTTGGATTATATGCAATTAACTTTATCACTGCATGCCCTCATGCGCTAATAGAGTTTTTCAATCTATTTATACAAGAAGTCGATTAAGCGTTTTGCCCGGCATGATCTCCAACAGGCTTTCTACAAATCCGGCATGCTCTCCATTCAGGGAAATCAGGCTGGTCCGTAAAGAGATCCCCTCCGTCTCAGCGATATCCACCCGAATCAATGATCCGGCTTCCACTTCATCCTGAACACTTAGCGCCGGAAGAAAGCAAATACCCGCTTTTCGAATCACCAGCTTCTTGGCTGTCTCCAGATTATCTACCTGATACACAATATTCGGCGGCTGCTCCATGCTCTCGAATACGCGGTGGAGCCGCATCCAATCCAAAGAACCGCATTCAAAGAAAACCAGTGTCTCCTCGCGAATACTCTGAATGGAAATGCGGCCCGCCCCGGACAAGGCCAGAGGATGCCCCTCATACACATACAGTGAGATCGGGTCTTCACAGAATGGATAGGCCTGAATCGCCGGATTCACTACTTTGCGGATAAAGGCAAGGTCAATATCCTTCGCTTTCAGCTTGTCAATTAAAGCCTCAGTGGATGCTGTGGTCAGCTTAAGCGTTAGATTGGGATAAGCCCTCTTCAAATGCAGCAGGAGATGCGGCATCAGATAATTGGAGACCGATACCGTGCTCCCGATTCTCAGCTCATCCGGAACCAGTCCTTTCGATTGGATCTGATGTTTGCCTGATTGGTACACCTGCAAAATCTGCTGAGCATAGGGGAGGAACTGCCTGCCTTTATCCGTGAGATGGATCTGCTTGCCCAGCCGGTCAAACACTTTGCAATCCAGCTCCCGTTCGAGCGATTGAATACGGGCAGTCACTGTAGGCTGTGAAATATACAGGACATCTGCAGCCTTATTGAAGCTTCCGTAATGGTTGATATACACAAAAGCCTCAATATTTTCGATGTTCACGTGCAATCCCCTCCGTATACTTTTATAAATAATTACTTTTCCAATAGATTAACAAGGAATTATAACAGCACTTCCCTATAGATTTAGTTAATATCTTATTCACAGCTCCATTTGTTGTCAACTGACTTTCCGTGTGAATCCCTTAAAAATGATTAAAAGAAATTAACTAACCTTTGTAAATTCAATAGATTGTAATTGATCAGCCGCTCCTTTAAAATTAACTTTATATGATGAATAAGGGGCTTTACCTATGAATTTTACAGCGATTGACTTTGAAACTGCCAACTCCAGCCGCTCCAGCGCCTGCGCTTTGGGGCTTGTTCAAGTGAGAGAAGGCGTAGTGAGCGCCGAACATGTGTGGCTGATTGATCCGCAACAGCGGTTCGACGGCATGAATATAGCGATTCACGGCATTACCCCCTCGATGGTAGAGGGTAAGCCTACATTCGACGAACTGTGGCCAACGCTTGAACCGTTGCTCCAGGGTGAGGTTGTGGTAGCACATAACGCCGCCTTTGATATGAGTGTCCTGCGTTATTGTCTGGACCGGTCAGCCTTCAGCTATCCTGATTTTCAATACATGTGCACCTATCTGCTCGGCAAAAAAATGCTGCAGGAGCTGCCCTCCCATAAACTGAATGTGATATCCCAGTATTTCGGGATCAGCCTGAAGCATCACGATGCGCTGGATGATGCCAGGGCTGCAGCAGGCATTCTGCTCAAGCTGATGGAACGCGGTCAGCACAGAGATCCCTTGCTTCTGGCCGGGAGCCAAGGCTATAAGGCCGGAACGATGTATGCCGGGGGCTATACTCCCTTCAAATCCCCACCCAAGAAAGCTGCCAAGAAATCTGATAGTAAGAAGCCTGCTACCCACAAGCCTTCCGGTGCTACGGGGCTTTCATCCTCTTCTGCTTCCCTGGGCCGAAAGGAGTTCGGCGGTTCAACTAACATAAGCAGTTTCTTTTAATTCTGCCTGATCGCCAGTGCTTCCCCTCAACCCAACAAACCCCCGATCCAGCAAAGGGATCGGGGGTTCTTCTTGCTTCTTCTTGCTACACAACCCTATCTATATCTTTTGAACTTGAAAACCTACTAAAAGGGTAAGTGACGGAGGAGAAGTTTGGAACTGGAGGAGCGGCAGCGTCCGCCTTTGTCTCCGGATTTCATCCGCTATAAGCGGTATAAATCAAACGAAATCTGGAGACAACAGCGGCCGGAAGTCCAAACATTCTCTGGAGTTACGTCCAACCCCTAAATAGGCAATTTTCATTTCAATTGATATAAAACTATATTTTCAACCGATATACCGCCTTATTCTCCAGCCCCCGGATGAAAGGCGTCCACTCCTCCGTCTCAGGTGTCGTATCCAGCGCGTCTTCCACCATTTGCAGCTTCGCATCCATTGCATCAATATGATGAAGAGCTACAGCCTCTGCCGTCTGCGGCTGAACCGGGCTTCCCCACTCACCCAAGTTATGATGGGATAATACCAGATGCTGCAGGCCGAGCACTTTTTCCGATTCCAGATCAATACCGGAGCGGATCGCCGCCTCGGTAATCCAATTGGACGCCATAGAGATATGCCCGATCAGCTTGCCCTGGACACTGTAATCTGACACAATCCCGAACTGTGAGATCATTTCCTCGGGCTTGGCGATATCATGCAGAATAATTCCTGCCTTCATCAGATCGGGATTCAGGAACGGGCGCTGCTTGCAGAGAAACTCACCGATTTCCAGCATACGTACCATATGATAAGCAAGTCCAGCGAAATAGGCGTGATGATGGGTTTTGGCCGCCGGATAATGCATTAATTTCTCTTCCACTTTACCCACACAAAACGATACAATCGTCGCGATCTCCGGGTCGGTAATGCTCGCCATCACTCCCTTAATGGTATGGATCAGATCCACCGGGCGGATAGGTGCGGACCTTATAAAATCAGTGAGTGAAACATTGTCGGAATCATTGGCAAGCCTGATCTTGGTTACTTTAACCTGAAGCTTCTCGCGGTAAGTATGTGCAACCCCGCGTACCTTCACCAGTGCCATCGGGAAAAAGGTTTCTTTATCTGTTGTGCTTACATCCCAGAATTTCGCCGAGATTTGACCACTGGAATCGCCCAGAACAATATCAAAATAATCCTTTGGAGGAGTACCGTTTGTTTGTTTGATTGCCAGCTCCCGTAATAGATAAAAGCCGACAAATTCATCCTGCGGAGATAGCTGTTTAATAAGTGTCATGTTGGAGCCTCCCATTACTAACAGGACCTAAGCCTGTTGTGTATATTAAACTTTAGACATTCATCTCCCAAATCCCTCTAATTACTATACGATTCCCAAATGAATTTATGCTCTCGTCCCACTACATGCCGTTCTTACCCATATCTTAAAGATTCGAAAAAGGGATGAAGGAATGAGCCAAAAAAAAGAGGTTGTCCCGGGCCATTTGCATGACCATGAACAACCTCTTTGAGGAAATAGCAGAAATTATTTGCCTGCGGTTTCCAGTGCAGCTTTGATAGCTTCTACCACTTTTGTGGAAACTGCCTTTTCAGCATCATTATTGCCGAATGCCGCTGCACGGTATCCGTACTTGTGGAGGCCGTAGCCGCTCGAAGTATTTTCGATCTCAGCCTTCACAGCTTTTTCAGCGTCAGTCAATTGCATGTAAGGCTTAACTTTACCCGCAGCATCCAGGTAGTACACCAGCATACTTACAGGAACGCCGTATTTCACATTCACCATTACATTTACGGTCTTGTCGGTACTTACTCCAATGAAAGTTCCGTTAAAGTAAGCCGCTTTGTCAGCTTCAGTAACTTCAGCTTTGCCATACGCTCTGTCAACCGCAGCCTTCATTGCATTGCTGCTGCTGGTTGCGCCGGATACCGCGTCCACTTGCTGAGCGCCTTCTCTGTTGCCTGCGGCAAGGAAGCCGGCTGTCAGCTGCGGAAGAGCTTTTTGCACTTCAGCATAAGCGTTTTTACCCAGGTCTACCATATTCATTCCTACACGGGTAAGTGTTACGTTTACGATTTTACCATTACGCAGAGTTACATCAGCTCTGTTTGTTCCTTTGTCATAAGCGTCACCATAGGCGGTGAAGGTACCGTCTTTATAGGTTCCTTGTTCTTTGGAAGCATTGGTCAGTGCATCGGTCAATGCTGCTCTTGCTGCTGCCGACAAGGCTTCTTGGCCTGTAACATCAGGTGCTTGTACACCTTGGGCAAGCAGTCCTGAAGTCAATTGTTCAACCAAAGTCTTTTGTTCTGGAGTCAGCTTGTCGTCAGCAATCAATTTGCCATCGGTTCCGAACAAGCTCAATTTAATGCCCGTTACCTGGTCTGCGGCTACATCAACAAGCAATAGAACTTTAGATGTATTGTCCACACCGGCAAATTTGCCGTCAAAATACTGGCCGACTGTTGGAACTTTCAGAGCCTTTTCAAACGCTCTTTCTACAGCCTGATTCCAGCCGTGGCTGCTTTCAGTAGCACCGGAAATACCGTCTACTTTCTCATCATAATTAGCGATATAAGAACCATTAGCAAGCAATTTTGCAGTCATTGGTGCATTGGCTTTTACCACTTCGGCATAGGCAGTTGCGCCTCTATCGATCAGGTTAGTGCCCAGTCTGTACAGTTTCACGTCTACCAGCTTGCCGTTGCGGATAATAATATCTGCTCTTTCTACGCCCACACTTCTTGCAGTACCGTAGGAAGAATAGAATCCGTCAATGTAAGCGGAAGTATTGTTAATAGTAGCGTTTTGTTCTGCATCCCAGAAAGCTTTGATAGCCGCTTTGGATTCTGCTTCGTATCCGGCAACCGGCTGAGCGGAAGAACCGTTAGCGAGCAGTACTGGTGTGATGACTGCAATCGCAGCAGTTTGTTCTGCAGTATACGTCTTCTCATCTACGAAACTTCCGTTTGCATTCAAAGGGTACAGCTTAACAGCAGTAAGCTTGTTCTCATCGTAGCTGGCGAATACAGCGTATTTGCCCTCTGGATCTACCCCCATATGATCACCGGCAAAATAAGTAGCATCAGCAGGTTTTACCTTAAGCGATCTTTCAAAAGCTCTGTCTACTGCCAGCTTCCAGCCATTGCTGGAACGGGTTGCGCCGGATACAGCATCGACTCCTGCTGCACTGTCTCTGGTTTGACCAAGCAGTCTGCTTTTCATCAATCCGTAAGCCACCCATACGCCGCTGTAATTGTCGCGTGCATTGACATCGATGATTTTTGGATTGGTTCTCATAAGCTCGATAGCCGTAATCTTGCCATCTTTGATTGTTATTTTTGCGCCTTCAGTGCCTTTGGAGTATGCATTACCATAAGCCACGTACACCCCATCCTGATATACAGCTTGTTTTACTGTTACAGGTGTAGCGGTTGCTACTGGTTTAGCCGTAGCTACTGGTTTAGCTGTAGCAACTGGTTTGGCTGTAGCTACCGGTTTAGCAGTGGCTACCGGTTTAACTGTAGCTTTGGCCGTTGCAACAGGCTTTGCCGTTGCCTTTGGCGTTGGTTTGGCGGTTGGTTTAGCGGTTGGTTTAGGTGTAGGCTTAGGTGTTGGTTTGGCTGTTGGCTTTGGCTTGGCCGTTGGCTTGGTTGTTGGCTTTGGCGTTGCAGCCGGTTTGGCGGTAGCTGCCGGTGCTTCTTCCGAGGCCGCTGAAACCGCATCCACCTTCAGATTCAGAGCTGGTGCATTAATCGTGTACGCCAGTGGCGCGAGCAGCAGAGCTGCGGTAACTGTCAAAGAAATTAGCTTTTTCAATGAGTATTCTCCTTTACCATATCCCCAGTAATATGTAACATTTCACAATACAAGCTATACCCTGCTTATCTCTCTTCCGCTCTTATAAAGATCTTCCTTTATCTTCATAAGAGGAGATCCCCCCTCCCGTATGTGCACGACCTATCCTGTGTGTGAAAGGATGCATCCATTTATATGATTTTTGCAAAAGGTGAATTAATTCACATAAAAGGATTGAAGTCTGCAAGCGGTAATTTCTGGCTTGATAATATCAAATTTTTGCTTTAATTCTCTGTATACAAAATCACATACCCTATAAGAAACATCACTATTTCATAAATATCACAAATTGATGCTATTTTTTACTCTCATTTTCTTCCATATGCTCCTTCTTATTATATTCATGTGATTCCTTGTATTGTGTTTCTCATAATGAATGTGATATTTTGGAATGATGCCAACTGGAACGAAGCAGGCTTAACGGATATAAATAAATCAAGCCGCCCATCTGCATAAAAACATGCAAACAGAGCGGCTTTTGAACAAATCCTTTAAGAATAATATGAATGAAAGTTAGACTTATGCAGTCAACTGTTTGTATTTGGAGGTTAATTCCTCGAACCATTGCTTATCCTGTAACGACAGTGCAAAATCGATTAATTCGGCGATTTCCCCCGGCTGTAGTTCCGGTGAATCATTAAAACTAACCTCAGCTCCCGCCATTGCTTCTCCATAAGCACCTTCTGCAAAATCATAAGAAAAGCGGAGCTTGATATCACTCTCCAGAAATTCGTTCCTCAGGAAGTACAACACCTCGCACATCAGAACCGGCCGGGTGTGGTTGTCAAAGACACACTCCATAACCTTGGCCCAGTAGTGCTGGTTGCTTAGATGCAGCTTGTCATTGGTTAACAGATATTGCTCACCTTGAAAATCATTGACGAACCTCACTTCAAGCGGCTCCATTTTAAAAATCGCAGCAATTTGCTTTCTGGTGATATTCACGATGTCCTGCGTATCCAATCTCATCATTTCATACACCTCGTTCTTCATATTTGGGCTTTCCGTACCTTGTCAGCATGAGAATATAGCAATAATTTTAATTAATTTAAAAGTATTATCGTCTATTTTCTGCAGTTTGTTAATGTTTTTTTATAAAATTCCATAAAAATATGTTTCTTAATGTGATGAAATGGTTAAATTATAGGTTTTGATTACAATATCGTTACTTTTACAGTCCATAGAGACTAAAAATGCTGGTAAAAATCCCTTTGCCGTCCTAAAAAATACAGAGTTCCTTTCGGCGATAAAAACATGAAAATGGGGTATCCCAGTCAAATGAATGACTGTAGATACCCCAATGGATTGAACTGGCTTTTTAGAGCTATACAAATAAGGAGACGAGTTCTATCCCCTCTTCCGGTGAGATGCGCACCAAGCCTTTATCAGAGATACGCAAAGTCGGGATCACTGCTAACGCAAGCAAGGACAATGTCATGAAGGCATAATTCAGCGTACACCCCGAATCAAAGAGCGCTTTGCTGATCGCTGCAGACTTCGCTGCTGCTACCTCGAAGGGCTCTGTGGACATCAGACCCGCAATCGCCAGCGGAAAAAGCGTGGTTCCGGCAGTTGTGATGACAGCCACGCCGCCCTGAGCTTCAGCAACCGCCCCCGCTGCTGCGGCCATCAGCCCATCATCATTACCAATCACCAGCACATTGTGGCTGTCATGGGCCACAGTCATGGCAATGGCCGCAGGCTCATGGAAGCCGATTCCCGCTACAACACCAACCGATTTGTTGCCGGTTCCTTTATGGCGTTCAAAAACTGCTATTTTACAAAGGCCGTTCTCCACTTGCAGTATTCCTTCTTCTACGGGCAGCTTCAGGATAAGCTCCTCCGTCTCCACATGATTCTCAATCACCCGGATTACCCGTGTTGACAGACTGCCTGATTCCATGGGCGCACGGATCACAAAATCTTCCGCCACCGGGAGCCGCGGCAAATGAACCGAAGTGAGTACCTCATCAGGATATGTATACGTCTCAAGGGGAGCAGTCATCATCCCATTCTCAGCCACCACAACACCTGCCGCTATAGTCATCACTACGTGAACATCCGCCAGATTCCCGTCCAACATGATCATATCGGCACAGGATCCGGGCGTAATCGAGCCGATATCACGGGCAACGCCAAAGCGCTCAGCGGTGTTGATGGTCGCCATTTGAAAGGCAGTCACCGGCTTTACCCCTTGCGAGATGGCATGACGCACCACAAAATCCATATGACCTTCGTCACGCAAGGATTCCGAGCTGCGGTCATCGGTCACGAGCAGCATCCGCCGTGGATCCAGTCCATGCTCCGTGTGCGCGGTGATTGTCTTCGCCACATCATGCCAGGCGGAGCCGCGGCGCATTTTGGCATACATGCCCAGGCGGACGCGCTCGATCACATCCTCGGCTGTGACACACTCATGATCGCCGGTTACGCCAGCAGCCGCATACACGGGCAGCCTCCAATCACTGGACGGCCAGGTGAAATGCCCATCCACCACCCGTCCGGCGCGTAAGGTTGCCTGAATTTCTCCAAGCATTCTTGCATCTCCGTAGACCACACCGGGAAAATTCATCACTTCGCCCAGTGCAATCACATCGTCGCCCCAGGTATAGGCTTCCGCTACCTCATCCGGCCCTATGGAAGCGCCGGTCGTCTCAAATTCCGCACCTGCCGAAGGCACGCAGGAGGCCACCTGCATGTAGGCAGCCAGCGGTGTTCCACGCATCTCCTCCAGCATCAGCTGTATGCCCTTAAGTCCGAATACGTTGGCAATCTCATGCGCGTCGAAGAATCCTCCGGTAGTGCCAAGCGGCAGCACAGCACGGGCGAATTCCGTCACAGTCAGCTGTGTACTCTCAATATGGCAGTGTCCATCCAGCAGACCCGGAGCCAGGTATCTCCCGTCCGCTTCAATGACCCGCGTCCCTTCACCGATCATATGTGAGACATCTTTGCCAACATAAGCGATGCGTCCACCCTGAACGGCGACAGACATTCCCTCCAGAATCTCCCCGGAACATACATTGACCAGCTTGCTGCCCGTAATTACCAGGGTAGCCGGCAGGTCACCTCGCGCGGTAGCCACAAGCTCCGGGACACAATCCGCAAGCGGTTTTCTTTTAAAGGACATTCATTATTCTCCTCCCGTTCATTCCATCTTTGCCTCATATACATCGAGTGCCGCCTGAACGCCAAGCCCGCAAGGCACCGCATATCCATGCCGGATAAGAGCCGCCTCCAGCGCCCCCAACACACGCAGCACATTATTCTCGCGGCAGCTGAAGCCCATAGTGCCAATGCGCCAGATCAGCCCTTTTAACGGACCGAAAGAGCTGGCAATCTCAATGCCAAAGCGGCTAAGCAGCATATCCCGCACCGACTCGCCATTCACCCCTTCCGGAATGCATACACAGGTCACTACCGTCAGCTTACTCTCCGGGTCTCCATACAGCTTGAGGCCCATCGCCATAAGTCCAGCGACCAGAGCCTTTTCGTGTAAGGCATGCCGGACATGCCTATTCTGAAGGCCTTCTTCCAGCACGAGCCGCAGGCCTTCCCGCAAGGCATAGAGCATGGAGGTCATCTCCGTATGATGATTCAGCCTCTGTTCACTCCAGTAATCCTGCAGCATGCTCAGATCGAAATAATTACTGCGGATCACAGGCAGTTCACTGCTCTGAATCCCACCTGTGCGCAGACCGCGCTCAACCTGTTTGCGCTTCATAAGCTTGGCTTCGGCGCGCGCATTATACGTCACCGGCGCCATGCCTGAAGGAATGGACAGACATTTTTGGGTACCGCCGATAACGGCATCCAGCATCCAGGCATCCGTCTCCACCGGCACCCCGCCGATAGTCGCCACAGCATCCACAATCAGCAGCGCGTCATGCTCACGGCAGGCCCGCCCAATCTCCGCCAGCGGCTGTACCTGCCCTGTCGAGGTCTCGCCATGAACCATGGCAACCACATCAGGTTTGAAGTCCCTAATCGCAGCGATGACCTCATCTGGTGTGAACACACTTCCCCAGGTTTTCTCTATAGTGAATACCTCGGCACCGCAGCGTTCAGCAATCTCATGCAGCAGATGGCCAAACCGCCCGTAGATAGGAATCAGCACCCGGTCGCCCGGGGCAATCAGACTAACCATTACCGCTTCAATCCCCGAGCGGGAGGTACCGTCTACAGGATAAGCCCACTTATTCTCCGTTGCAAACAGCTCACGCAGCATTCCCATTGTCTCATTCATAATATCAGTAAATTCGGGATCGAACTGTCCGAGTACCGGAAAAGACATCGCCCGCAGCACACGCGGATCGACCTCTACCGGCCCAGGGGTCATAATACACCGCAGGGACGGCGACAAATCTTCGTACCGCTTCATGATCATCTCTCCCTCTATAGGTTCAGCTCTCCTCGTAGGCAAGCTTATATAATAAAGCGGTCAGAACATCCAGCCCAGCCGCCAGCTCCTCCGGGGAAGAATACTCCTCCGGAGAATGGCTGATCCCCGCCCGGCTGGGAACAAAAATCATTGCCGTCGGACACCTTGGCGCGAACAGCTGGGCATCATGCCCCGCTCCGCTCACCATACTGCGGAAGCTCCTCCCCTGCTCCTGGCAGATGTGTTCAAGGGCTTCGCAGAGTGTCTGGTTCATGAGCGCGGGGGAGGTTGCCAATGTCTGCACCAGCTCAAGCTCAAGGCCGCGCCGGGCTGCAATCTCTCTGAACTCCGTCATGAGCCGGGAGCAGAAGCGCTCCAGCCGCTCTGCCTCGCTGTGACGGATATCCAGCGTGAACTCTACTTCGCCTGGAATTACATTCGATGTCCCCGGAAGGACTTCAAGCCTTCCGGTGGTGGCAACCAGCGGTTCTCCCGCTTCTGCAGCGAATCGTTCCATTACAGTCAGCATCTCCGCTGTACCGGCCAGCGCATCGCGGCGCAGACCCATCGGCGTTGTTCCGGCATGATTGGCGGTTCCAGATACCTTGGCCGTGAAACGTCTTTGGCCCACAATCGCCTGCACTACCCCAATGTGCTGCGCGGATTGCTCCAGAATGATTCCCTGCTCGATATGCAGCTCGACATACATCCCGATATCATCTCTAGGGGAAGAATTCACACAGTGGTCAACGTGATCATCAAGTTCTGGCCGCTCCCCCTGGTTTGGCAAGCCGTAGCCGCAGGCCTCCATCGCCGCCATGAGTGTAATCCCCTCCGGATCAGAGATGGATTCTGACACGCTTCCGTTATATAGGCCAGTCACATTTCCGGAACCCCAGAACGTCAGCGGAAAACGGCTTCCCTCCTCCTCACAGAACGCAGCAACCTCCAGCGTCCGCAGCGGCGGCCCGAAAGTCTCCGCCAGATAATGGAGCGCGGTGACCGCAGCCGCCACTCCATAGGCTCCGTCATATTGGCCGCCGTTCACTACAGTGTCGATATGTGAGCCGGTCAGGATTACTTTATCGGTAAGCCTGGATCCGCTCAGCCGTCCAAAGACATTGCCTACGGGATCGGTGTGAACCTCCAGCCCGAGCGCAGCCATTTTTTCCTGCAAAAAATGCTGGGCCCCGCTCCACTCCGGTGTATATAGCAGGCGGGTAACTCCCGGTCCCGGAGCGCTGAATGCCGCCAGTTCCTTCAGCAGCACCATCATATTCCCGACTGGTGCGCGCAGGGACGGCCCCTTCATACAGCCGGCTGCCCCTTATGGATCTGCAGCCACTCTCCTCCGTCCGCCGACATCACACCTTGTTCAGCGGTATACACCACGTTCCCCCGGATGATTGTAGCCGTGACCTTGCAGGATAAGGTCATTCCGGTATACGGGCTGTGCTTGTGCCGATAGAGCAGATCCCCCGCAGCCAGTGTGTAATCAGCGTTGGGGTTCAGCAGCACCAGATCTGCATCCAGCCCCATGGCGATGGAGCCTTTGCGGTGATCCAGTCCGAACCGCCGAGCAGGTCTCTCCGACAATAAAGCTGAGACTTGAGTGACTGGCAAGCCGCGTACATGCACGCCTGCATGGAACATCAGCTCCAGGCTGCTCTGGGCACCCGAAATCCCGCCCCAGGCTTCAAAAAACGTCAGCTCAGGATTCAGCTTAAGCTCAGGCGGACAAGGCGAATGATCTGAAGCGATCAGGTCGATTTTATCCTCAGCCAGCACCTTCCACAGCTTCTCCTGCTCTTCCGGGCTGCGGAGGGGCGGAGCGCATTTGGCTACAGGCCCCAGCTGTTCCATGCTATCTTCATTAAGCAACAGATAATGCGGACAGGTTTCCGCTGTCACATCCAATCCGCGCAGCTTCGCAGCATGGATCATATCAATCGCAGCTGCCGTGCTAATATGCACGAAATGCAGCCGGCAGCCGGTACGTTCACTGTACAGCAGTGCCCGGGATACCGCCTCAAGCTCCGCTATCGCCGGACGGGAAGCAGCGAAATCCCGCGCCCCTGTCTTACCGCTGCGGACGGCATCTGCCGACAGCACAGCCGTAATATCTTCGCTCTCCGCATGCAGGGCAAGAATACCTCCGAGGGCGGCGATTTTTTGCATTCCCAAATATAGTGTCTCGTCATCCACCTCACGGAACCGGCCTTCTCCTTCGCCGCCAGGATTAGAGATAAAAGCCTTGAAGCCAGTCACACCAGCCTCCATCAGACCCTCTAAATCCCCCAGATTTCCAGGAACGAGACCGCCCCACAACACATAATCTACTGCAGAATTTGCAGAAGCAGCCTCCGCCTTAAGCTGAAGCGCAGCCTTATTCACCGTAGGCGGATTGCCGTTCAGCGGCATATCTGCATAGCAGGTACATCCCCCTGCTGCCAATGCTGCAGAACCGGAGCGGAATCCTTCCCAGTGGCCAAACGCCGGTTCATTAAAGTGCACATGCATATCGATCATCCCCGGCAGCACATATTGCCCCTCTGCATCGATGACCGTAGTTGCTGCCGTGGCCCTAAGCCCCTGGCCCAGTGCGGCGATCTTTCCGTCCCTTACCCCGACATCCAGCTTCCGCACTTCTCCAGGCAGCACGACATCACCATTTCTAATAATAAGCTCGTATGATTTCTCCATGAGTCGGTCACCTCCGGTCGTTTACTCTTGCTCTATTCAGCTCCCCCGGTATGTACTGTATCCCCCGGGTGCAACCAGCAGCGGAACGTGGTAATGGTCTGTCGTATTAGTGATGTTGAACCGGATCGGGATGTTTTCCAGAAAAAAAGGTTTTTGCTGTTCCTGGTCTACCGAATTCCCCTCATCATCCGATCCCTTCAGTTCCCTGCCCCGATAATAATCTCCGGACATGAACAGCAACTCATAGCAGCCTGGGATTAGCTCCGCGCCTTCCAGCAGCGGGGCATCCAGTCTGCCGTCATGGTTCGTGGTTGCTTCACGCAACAGCTTCCATGAGCTCTCTTCAAGGCTCCATAGCTGAAGCTTCATACCAGCTGCCGGCAAGCCATGCGACAGGTCCAGCACATGCGTTGTTAGACGGCCGCTCATGTCATCCATAGCAATACTTGTAATTCCCGCTCCAGTCATGGCAGAACACCTCCGCTGGTTCTATTGGCTTTGTATCTTCTATTCCCGTTGACTCTCGCTTTATTGCTCTGCAGTCTTCTCCTGGATCAGGTCATTCAGCCTGAAAGCTGTAATTCGGCCGATCTCAGCTAGCGCCTGCTCCCGCTCTTCCTCCAGTGTCCGGACCACGCGAGCTTCAATAGAGTGAATAATATCATCCTTATTCTTGCCTCGCACAGCCAGGATAAAAGGAAAGCGGAATTTATCCGTATATGCTGCATTCAATTCTGTAAGCCTGGTGAATTCCTCCGGAGTCAGACGGTCGAGTCCAGCCCCCTGCTGCTCTGCCGCGGATAACGGGCTGACCTCCAGCCGGGTCGCCAGATCCGGATGTGCCCGCAACAGCGCCTCTGTCTGTCCTAGCTCTGCATTCCTCGCCGTACGTAACATCGCACTATGCAGCTCTGCGGTGGACTGGAACGGAATATGCGCATAAGCCCCCTCTGCTACCCAGGGCGAATGTTCGAAGATACCGCCAAGGTTCGCCACAAATTCCTGCTTGCTCATACGATTTATCTCTTCCAGCGTCAAAAATACAGGTGGTGTCGTCACAACCTTCCCCTCTTTCTATAGTTAACTCATTTCCGATTATTTTTAATTTTAACTTCTTTCAGGGAGGTTTCATAGCTGATTCGCTGTGGTGAATATTCAGAACCGCTGTTCCCGAATGTATGGTGTTCCCAGTGATTCCGGTGTACCGGAAGGCTTGTTGCGGTTACGGTATCCGAGGTACATGAGCACCAGGATCGTCACCACGTACGGAATCATTTTGAGGAAATAGGGTGGAATGACACTGCCGAGCAGCTGGATACGGAATCCGAGTGAGTCGAGCGCTCCGAAGAAATAGGCACAGAACAATGCACGAAGCGGATTCCATCTTGCAAAAATCACCAGACCCACAGCGATCCAGCCCCGGCCCGCCGTAAGCCCTTCATTCCAGGTCGGTGCATAGGCCAGCACCATGTCGGCACCTGCAAGACCAATCAGCGCGGTCCCGGCAGTGATATAGCTGTAACGGATCAGCTGTACACGGATTCCCATAACGTCAGCCGTGGCTGGACTGTCTCCTACAGCACGCAGATGCAGTCCCCAAGAGGTATGGTGAATCAGCAGATGCAGCAGCAGTACCAGCAGCAGGCTGAACCATGTCAGAACATCCATCCGGCCGAAGATATCACCGACCACCGGAATCGACTTGACCCAGCCCAGATCCAGCTTGGGCGAAGGACCCGGCAGCGGAATCCCGCTGATCGACTTGCCCAGATAAGCGCTCAGACCGCTGCCAAACAGTGTCATTGCAAGACCGGACATGGTCTGATTGGCACGTAGAGTAACACACAGAAAGGCGTGTACAAGACCAAGCACAGCTGTGACCGCAATGGCCGCGAGCAAGGCAAGCAGCAGATTCTCACTGCGGATGTAGACGATACAGGTCGTGACTGCCCCCATCAGCATCAACCCCTCCGCCCCAAGCTGGATAATGCCCGCCCGCTCATTCAGGATACCTCCAAGTGTAGCCAGCAGCAGCGGTGTTCCGGCGGATATGGCGGCTATTAATAACTGTGTAGTAAAATCCATGGTTATACTCCCTTCTCTAAGAGGATGCTGCTATGCGCTCCGGCGGATGCGGAAACGGTGGATCATATCCCCAGCAATGAGGAAAAACAGAATTGCACCCTGCAGCATTTCCGATATGGACGAAGGCAGCCCGATGGTCTGCACACTATAGCCGCCGACAATAAGACCGCCGAACAGGATTGAGGTGACGATCAGACCTAGCGGATTCAACTTGGCAAGCCAGGCGACAATAATAGCGGTATAGCCGTAACCCGGCGAGATTCCCTGCATGAGCTTGTGCGTGACCCCGGACACTTCGGCCATGCCTGCAATACCGGCCAGACCGCCGCTGATCAGCATGACAATAATAATATGCTTTTTGATGTGAATTCCTGCATAACGCGCAGCGGTCGGATTGGCGCCGATCAGCCGCAGCTCATAACCCCAGCGGGTGAATTTGATCATCAGATAATAGACCGCTACCGCCACCAGACCAAAGATCAGCCCGATATGCAGTCTCGTGGTTCCCAGCACAGGCAGCGACTGGGCAGCAGTGAACATCGGTGAACCCGGGAAGTTGAAGCCCTTCGGGTCTTTCCAGGGGCCAAACACCACATAATCCAGCGCCAGCAGTGCTACATAATTCAGCATCAGAGAAGTAATCAGCTCGTTGACGCCAAAATGGGTCCGCGGAATCGCAGTCATCAGTCCCCAGAGGGCTCCGGCGGCCGTTCCAAATACCAGCATGAGCGTAATAGACCAGAAGGACGGCAGATCTGGAAAATAAATGGTCACCGCCGTAGCGGCCATCGCCCCGACGGTAAGCTGTCCCTCTGCGCCGATATTCCATACAGAAATGCGGTATGCCACAGCGATCCCGAGTCCACACAGCAGTAACGGTATCGCTTTAACCATGGTTTCCGTGAAGCCGTAGGAGGTACCGAAGGCTCCGCGGAACATTTTTTCATATACGGTAATCGGGCTCATACCGTTGGCAGCGATGAACACCGCACAGAGCAGAAGCGCCAGAATAATAGATAGAACCGGTGACCACCATGGGGAGCGCGTACGGCTTGCATCATACTCCAGACGCATGGACAGCCATTTGCCGGGTTTGGCCGGAGCAGAGTTCATCGTTACTGTGTCACTTGCATTTTGGGGACTCATATGGCGCTTGCCTCCTTGTTCCGGATTCCGGCCATGAGCAGGCCGAGGTTCTCGCGGTCCGCATGCTCATGGTCACTCTCACCGATGATCGAACCGTTATAAATTACCAGAATCCGGTCTGACAACTGAAGCAGTTCATCCAGATCTTCGGATATCAGCAGTACTCCGCTGCCCGAACTGCGCAGCTCCATCAATAAATCATGCACACCGGCAGTAGCGCCTACATCCAGCCCCTGGGTAGGATGGACCGCAACCATCAGCTTCGGCTGGTGGCTAACTTCACGGGCGAACAGTAGCTTCTGCTGGTTGCCGCCTGACAGCTGCTGTACCGGGGTATCCAACTCAGGCGTCTTGACATTGAAGCGTTCGACCAGTGCCTGCGACCAGGATCGATTTTTGGCTGCCTTCAGAAAACCGAATTTGGAGTGTTCATCACTGCGGTAAGATTTGAACAGCAGGTTATCTACAGAGCCCAGACGTCCGGCCAGTCCGCTCTTCATCCGGTTCTCCGGTACATGAGAGATTCCCGAATCGATAGCGCCCCGCACCGAAGCGGATTTTACCGGCTTGCCATCAAATTCGATGTCGCCGTTCTTCCAGGTCCGAAGCCCTGTCAGTACTTCTGCCAGTTCCTTCTGTCCATTGCCGGCCACCCCGGCAACCCCTACAATCTCACCTTCGCATACCTTGAAGGACAAGCCGTCCAGCGCTTTGCGCCCATGGTCGGCAGTAACCTCTAGATTATTGACAACCAGCAGCGGTTCTCCAGCGGAGACCTCGCGCTCCTGGCGGGTAATTTCAACCTCGCGTCCAACCATCAGGCGGGCCAGCTCCAGCTCATCCGTCTCTGCTGTGGCCAGCGTTGCAATCATCTTTCCTTTGCGCATGACGGAGATACGATCTGAAGAAGCCATCACCTCTTTCATTTTATGCGTAGTCATGATGACCGTCTTGCCAGCCTGCTTCATGACCTGCAGGGTCGCAAACAGCTGCTCCACCTCACCGGGAGTCAGCACAGAGGTGGGTTCATCCAGAATGATGATATCCGCACCGCGGTAGAGGGTCTTGACGATCTCTACCCGCTGCTGCTCGCCGACGGACAGCTGCCAGATTGGACGATCCACCGGAAACTTGAGCCCGAACCGCTCCGCTAGACCTTCGATTTCCCTGTGTTTATTTTTTATCCAATGGCTTCCCCGCCAGAAAGACGACTTTTCGCCAAGCACGATATTCTCCGCTGCCGTGAGACTTTGCACCAGTCTGAAGTTTTGAAATACCATGCCTACGCCAAGGAGTGCAGCATCTTTGGGGGAACGGATCTTGGCCGGCTGGCCGTGAACGAGAATTTCGCCTTCATCCGCTCTGTACACCCCTGAGAGCATACTCATGACCGTGCTTTTACCTGCTCCGTTCTCACCCAGCAACGCGTGAATCTCACCCGCATTTGCCGAAAAATCGACTTCATCGCTTGCCGTTACAGAACCGAATTTCTTCACGATCCCGCGCATTTCAACCGAAGGGTTCTGCATTATGGAACGCTCCTTTCCTTATACTTGTAGTACGGGTGGGGAAGGCTCCGCTGTACGGAACCCGCCCCACCCATAAGGCCTTGCAATATCCACTTGGCTTCAGTGCTTATTTCGGAATCGTGCCTTCAATGCCTTTGACCAGCCAGTTCATGGACAGCACTTCTTCAAGAGTCAGCTTTTGGCCTTCCTGAACCTGAACCTTGCCCTGGTTATCAGTGATGGGGCCGGTAAATACATCCAGCTCACCGCTGATGATTTTGGCCTTGGCATCTTCTACAAGCTTCTTCACATCATCGGGAACCTTGCTGCCGAACGGCGCAATGTCAATCATACCGTCGGCCATATCCCCGGAATACTGTTCGTTCTTCCAGGTTCCGTCCATCACGGATTGAACAGCCTTCACGTAATAAGGTCCCCAGTTCCATACAGGGTTGGTCAGATAATTATCCGGAGCGTATTTGCCCATATCCGAGTCGTTCCCCCCGGCAAAAGCACCGCGTTCTGCTGCAGCCTGCAGGGTTGCAGGGGAATCCTGATAAGCGAGCAATACATCTGCGCCTTTATCCAAAAGACTGATTGCCGCCTGACGTTCCGTAGCAGGGTCGTACCAGGTATTCGTCCACACCACGTCCACTTTAACATTCGGGTTGACGCTTTGCGCGCCTAGTGTAAAGGCGTTAAGGTTGTAGATAACCTCACTGATCGGGAAAGCACCTACATAACCAAGGTGGTTTTTCTTGGTCATTTTGCCGGCTGCAATACCCGCCAGGTAGCTGCCCTGATAGTTTTTGCCGAAATAGGTTCCCATGTTGGCGGCTGTTTTGTAGCCGGAAGCATGCATGAATTTTACATTTGGAAATTTATTAGCTACGTTAAGGGTATAGTCCATATATCCGAAGCTTGTGGTAAATACGATATCATGACTCTGAGCCAGCTCGGTAATGATGCGTTCGGCATCGGCACTTTCCGGAACATTTTCTACAGTGTCCGCTTTAATGCCGAGCTCCTTCTCCATATAGAGACGGCCCTGATCATGCTGGAAGGTATATCCGCCGTCACCCGGAGGTCCAATGTAGACAAATGCAACCGTTGGCTTCTTTGCTGCCGGCTCTGTTGTTGCTGCCGCCTCTGTTGTCGTACCTGCATTCGATGCCGCTGGAGCTGCCGTACTGCTGGTGTTGCTGCCTGAATTATTGTTACTTCCACACCCCGCCAAGACCACCGCTAACAGGAACATTAATGCGAAGCTAAAAGTAACTGCCTGACCCCTTTTTTTCATAATTCTCCTCCTCCAGTAAATCTCTCATAATAGCTCAAGCCATTAATGTATCTCTACTATACTGAGACATCGTACTCGCGTAAATTTATATAACATACGTTTGTGCCCCTTCATAAGAATGGCTGGCTTTTTTGTGCCAAACGCACTATGATACGTCGAAATGTCCTTAAATTATGTGATAATCCATAACATAAAGCTCGGAATCCCCCTCAATCTTGCTCTAACATGCTGCGGAAAAGAAAGACGAGCTTCAGGCGCATGAGATCATTGATTTTTTTGAAATCAACGTCCAGCAGTTCACTGAGCTTCTCAATCCGGTAAGTGGCGGTATTGCGGTGAATAAACAGCTTCTTCGCGGTCTCGTTCACATGCCCGTCATGATCCAGATAGACCTCCAGGGTATGCAGCATCTCTCTGACATACTCCGGCTCCCGGCTCTGTAGGCCGCGAAGACTGCTGCTGCAGTATTTTTCCATAATTTCTGCCGGTATCTGACGCAGCAGCAGGTTCAGTTCAAGCTGCCGGTAATGCACAACATTTCCGTGCCCTCCCCAGTGCTGGAATATGCTCATACATTCCTTGATCTCGGTAAAAGCTTCCTTCAGACCTTCCGGCTTCGCCTTGGAGCTACTGAGCGCGGCGCGGGGATAATAACCTTTATCAAATTTCAGATGATCAAAACACTCATTCACCCATTCCCTTAATTGTTCAGGGCTATGCGGACCCGCCGGGTACAGGGATAACAGCCCTTCGCCCATCATCATGTGAATGCCATTCAGCTCACGCAGCTCCGGATGCTCCAGATATTCCTCCTTCAAACGGAGCAACTCACCTAATCGTGCTTCCCCAGAAGTTGCAGTATCGGTAAGCATCAGTTGAAAAGGAGCCTGCAGCAGCTCCACTTCTAGCTTGACTGCAGCCTGGGCCAATTCGCCGCAAGACATCCCGCCGCTTAGGAAGCGCCTCATAATTCCGCTGAATTCCCTATGTTCGGCATGCTCGAAATAATCTTCATAACCGGAATGAATATGATAAGATATCAACTCTGCGCCTTGGACAAACAAGCTTTCTTCCACAGGCAGCAGCAAAGGGTCAATGGAGCAGTATACAAGATAACCGGAGCACTTGTCGCTCTGCAGCAAAGGGATCCGGTACCCGGTTCTGTCACCTATGCGGAAGCGCTGATTCCGGCTCTGCCAAGGCCAGCCCTCCAGCAGCTGCTGTGCGGTGTTGTCCGAATTATTGAATACCACTTCCCCACGGGCGCTGATAACAGCCAGCGGAGTCTCAATCACTTCCGATACGGATTCGAACAGCGGGCGGCTGCGCCCGGACCGCAGGGCGAACCGCATCAGCTTACGCTGCTTCTCCATGATGCTCTGGAGCACACTGGTGCTGCGTGTAAGCTCGGCACGGAACAGCCCATTCATCTGGTCGGAGAAGGTAAACTGGAACGGGAGCTCAATCAGCGGGAAATTCAGCATCTCCGCTTCAGCAACCAGCTTCTCCGGGACAGCGTCCCAGAACCGGCCAAGCTTGATCCCCAGACCCGCAGAGCCGCGCCGGTTCAAGGTCTGCAGCAACGCCGATGCATCCTCCAGATTGTCCTTGATTAGATATGCCGTCGTAAGCAGCATTTCCCCTTCTTTGATCCAGTCAGAAATATCCGGGGCATCCATCACATTGATAGATTTAATCACCCGGTGCTTGCCCTTCGAGCCAGCGATCAGCTTCGCTTCGGACAAAGGATAAATGGACAACGCTTCTTCGACCGTAAGATGCATAGCCACCCCTCCTTATTTTTGAGTTCATGTATTGAAGTTCATTCATGTTTGATGTTATGTTATGTAACATTATAGATAAAGATACCGGTGATGGGAAGAGCGAAATCAGAATTTCAACCAATTATGTTATAAAACATAACATATATTCTTCAGCTTATTGAGATGCTTCTGCTTATTTTGACGCGAAAAAAGGATACCCCCTTTATCAAGGAAGGTATCCTATTCAGGAATAAATTACAGTAAAGCGGGAATAGCCCCCATCATGTTGACCGAACAATATTACAGCACGGGATAAGTGCATCATCTCATTGCTGCAGATAACCCAAGTGCGCCAAGCAAGACGCTGCAACCCTAACGAACTGTTCATTGCCATATGCGGCTGATCCAGGAGAGCAGCCGCATATCCTGTCCATGACCACCTATTACGGACAAGCCCAGCGGCAGGCCGCCAGGTCCCGTCACCGGCAGCGTCAGCTGCGGCAACCCGGCTAAGCCGGCGATACAGCTGAGCATCATTGCGCCGCTGCGGTTCTGCTCCAGCTGGGCCAGATCCCCGCCGCGGCGCGGCGCGGGGCCGGGCACGGTCGGGAGGACGATGCAACCGTCCTCTCCAAGCATTTGCCGCAGCCGGGCGGCAATCTCTGCGCGCACCGCCTGTGCGCGGCTGTGATCCTGCCCGGCCAGGCCCGCCGCCCACGCGAAGCGGGCGGCAATATCCGGGCCGAAGAGCGGCTGCGTACGCTCAATCCAGGCCCCGTGGGTCGCCCATATCTCGGCGCCCTGCAGTTCCCTGAAGACATTCATCCATGTCTTCAGCCCCTCCGGCGCGAGCTCCGTCTCGCCGGATCGTCCCGCACCGGCCTGCAGCTGGCGCAGGCCTCGCTTCAGGCTGGCCGCGCTGTCTGCACCAGCCAGCGCCCAAGCCTCCGGTGCGATGTGCAGCATGCTCACCGCGCCACCCCCGCTGCCCGGAGCTACCGCACCGAGCAGGACCTCTCCCGCCCGCAGAAGCACCTCCGAGCTGTCTGCAATCCAGCCTACGGTGTCGAAGCCCGGTGCAAGCGGGATTACCCCTTCCATCTCCACCGCGCCATGCGTCGGGCGGAAGCCGTACACACCACAGTAAGCCGAAGGGACACGGATGGAGCCGCCAGTATCCGTTCCCAGGGCAAAATCCACACTACCTGAAGCCACTGCCACCGCCGAACCACTGGAGGAGCCTCCGGGGATACGGCCCTCGGCACGCGGATTAACCGGCGTGCCATAATGGTAATTCTCCCCGCCAAGGCTGTACATCAGCTCATCGGTATGCGCGGCCCCCCGTAGGTTAGCCCCCGACTGTAGCAGCCTGCGGACCACTGATGCGTGGGTAGCTGAAGGAGGATGGCTGCGCAGCCAATCCGGGTTGCCCGCAGAAGAGCGGTGCCCGGCCACAGCAAATACATCTTTCACAGTAAAACTGGCACCCTCCAGTATTCCGCTCCCTAGAGCCGATACCTCAAGCTCCGGTTCAATAAATGCGCCGTACCGATTATGAAGACCCATCATGTCCCCTCCTCTCCTCCCGGGCAGTTCCGGCAATCTCTTCCTGTACACGCCGCTCTCTTCCAGCCCATTGTCCTTTAGCCTCTAACCATAGACTCTTACCTCTTGTCTCTTGCCTGACCATCAGTATGATTGCATTTACCAGCCAATAGCAGCCCCATCACAGCGCGGATCTGTTCCTCCGCTGCGGAAGCCGTTGCTATCGATAGAAATCGCATGGGCATGGCCCATAATCCCATCATAGTCTCCAACAGTGCGCACCAAATGTCCGGCTTCGGATAGTCGGCTCCTTACTCCGGGTGCCACTCTACCCTCCACCTTCAGTTCCTGGGTTGGCTCCCCCCAGGTTCTACCCCAGACAAAACGCGGCGCGTTCACCGCCGCCTGCGGGTCCATTCCGTAATGCAGCATGCGGGTCAGAAGCAGACTCTGCGTCTGTGGCTGGCCTTCGCCGCCCTGTGTGCCGTAGAGATAAGCCGGCTTGCCGTCAAGGCAGGCCATCGCCGGCATCAGCGTATGGAACGTGCGCTTGTGCGGCTCCAGCGTATTGATGTGCCTTGGGTCCAGCGAGAAGAACGAGCCCCTGTTCTGCAGCAGAATCCCCGTATTGCCTGCCACGATGCCAGAGCCAAATTCAAAGTACAGGCTTTGAATGAAGGAAACAGCGTTCCCTTCAGCATCCACTACCGCCGCATAAGCGGTATCCCGGCCCACCGGCTCACTGCCAAGCGGGGTTGCCTTCGCCAGTGAAATCGAGGCAGCCAATTGCTCCGCGTACTGCTTATCCAGCAGCTGTTCCAGTGGAATCCGGCTGAACACCGGATCAGTGAGCACCCGGTCCCGGTCGCGGAAGCTCAGCTTCAAGGCCTCCACCAGCAGGTGGTAATATTCATAGGAGCCATGCGCGATGTCCCCGAAATTGTAATGTTCCAGGATGTTCAGCGTCATCAGCGCAGTGAACCCTTGGGAGTTCGGCGGAACCTGGTAGACAGTGTGTCCGTGATAATCCGTAGATACCGGCTCGTCCCAGTTCCCCTCATGGTCGGCAAAATCCTCCCGGGTGAGATACCCGCCGGAATCACGCATATATTGACTTATATCTTCGGCGATTTTCCCTTTATAAAAAGCATCCCTGCCTCCCTCTGCCAGGACCCGCAGTGACGCAGCCAGCTGCTTCTGCACAAACCTACTCCCGGCTGCCGGAACTGCACCGCCGGGAAGATAGATCGAGGCTGCCTCCGGCGACAGCGCCGCTCCTGCCAGCATGCTGTTGCCGTACTGGTCCGGCGACAGCGGAAACCCGCCCGCGGCGTAGCCGATCGCCGGCTCCAGAACCTCCCCCAGGGTCAGGCGTCCATACTCGCGCTGGACGGCAGACCAGCTGTCCGCCATTCCGGGTACCGTAATGGCACTGCGCACTCCCCGTCTCGGAATCGCTTCCTCGCCGGCGTAACAGTCCCTGCGGACGCCGTAACCGGAACGTCCGCTGCCGTTGTAAGCCCGGACGCGCCCTTCACCGGCGCTGTAAGTGAGCCAAAAGGCATCGCCGCCCAGTCCCGTCATATGCGGATAGACCACGGCGAGCACAGCGCTGACTGCTACCGCCGCGTCAAAGGCGTTGCCGCCATTTTGCAGAACTCGCGCTCCGGCGGCGGATGCCAGGTAATGAGGGCTGACCACCATCGTTTTTGTGCCGATTACAGGACCTGTCGTCATGCTGCCCATCTCCCATTCCTGTCGTTCAAGTTAGTGTCATTTAACAGCACCGCAAAAACCTTTGTCAATCCAGGCAAAAGAAAACGCATGCGCCTTCCCTGTTTTTTGTGAGCTGTGCACAAAGTTTCACGGAACCCCCTTCCATGAGGTAGCTGCACACCGATGAATTGTATAGAATAGGCCTCAAAACCAGCACCCTTCTATATTGAGTTTGACAGTTCCACTCACCACATTTACTAGGAGGAGTCACGTGAACATCAAAGACAATCCCTATTTGCAGCTTGCCGTCGCCATGTGCAGAACAGGCATACTCGGTTACGGAGGCGGGCCCTCCGTGATTCCCTTAATCCGCCATGATGCCGTGGCCCGTTACGGGTGGCTGACAGATGATGAATTCGGAGAAACACTGGCTATCGCAAATGCCCTGCCGGGCCCTATTGCCACCAAAATGGCTGCCTATCTCGGCTATAAGCTGAAGGGGGTCAAAGGCGCAATCCTCTCTGTGCTGGCACATATTCTCCCGAGCGGGATCGCGATGATCGCCCTTCTCTCTGCAGTTAATGATCTGAGCGGCTCCAAGGCAGTCGCCGGAATGATCGCCGCCGTATCGCCAGTCATCGCGGTGATGCTGGGACTCATGGCTTACGAATTTGCCCAAAAAGCCTTTAAAGGCCTCGGCAAGTGGATGGGCGCTGCTTTTCTGCTGCTCGCCCTGGTCCTGCTTGAAGTGCTGCATATCCATCCGGCAATCGTGATCATGCTGTTCCTCGGGTATGGAACCGTTCACTACCGGATCCTCGCAAAACAACAAAAAGGAGGGACCGCCTAAATGGAATGGCTGAAACTGATTTACGGATTTTTTATGGCTAATCTGCTGGGGTACGGCGGCGGCCCCTCCTCCATCCCGCTGATGTATGAGGAAATCGTGCCGCATTACGGCTGGCTTACCGATCAGGAATTCTCTAATATGCTGGCACTCGGCAATGCGCTGCCCGGCCCGATCGCTACCAAAATCGCTGTTTTCGTCGGGTATGATATCTACGGGTGGCTGGGAATGACCGCAGCTCTGATCGCCACTGTAGTTCCTTCGGCGGCAGCACTGATCATTCTGCTGGGCGTTATGCAAAAATACAAGCAGTCGCCCGTAGTGAAAGGCATGACCCTGCTTGTACAGCCTGTAATCGCTATTATGATGATTGTCCTCACTTTAAAAATGGCTAAAGGCCCCGCCGAATCGATTGGCATTTGGCAGACACTGATCATTGCCGCAATCGCCTTTGGGGCGATACAAAAGCTTAAACTGCACCCCGCGCTGGTGATCCTGGCTGCATTTGCCTATGGCGGGCTGGTGCTCCGCTATACCGTTTAGCAGCCATGCCGCACTAAGGTTATTTTAAAATATACTGGGACAGCACAGCCTGAACCTCGTAAATATTAACCGATTTGTTGAAGGTCTTCTTCAGCGGCAGCGCGCTTCCCGAGACATACAGACATAGCTCTGCATCCAGATCAAAGTGCCCGGCTGTCTCCACGGAATAATGCGATATGCTTTTGTAAGGGATGGAGTGATATTCTGTCTTTTTGCCGGTAACCCCCTGCTTATCCACGAGAATCAGCCGTTTATCCGTAAATATGAACATATCCCTGACCAGTTTATAGGCCCGCTCGATTTTTTCGTGCGGCGCAAGAATCTGTGCGTATTCCCGCTGAACATCCGTCAGCGCCACCTGGGTGGCATTGCCCAGCAATCCGTTAAAAATCGCCATCGCCAAGTCCCCGTTTCCTTGTTTGATTTGGCCAATCATCCCCCGCCATATACTCATACTACTTAAGGCTTTGATCAGATATGCACAGGTGCTGTACTTTTGTTCTTGCATATCCAGCCGTTATTGGTTACACTATTCATAAATTTGTATGAAGGAGGTGTAGGAGGAATGGATCACAATCGGACCAATAGTGTTAGCAGCCGGCTGATTAATATTATGGCTGGCATCGTTCATGTAAATGCCGACAACGGGAGAAGTCTGTCCATTTACAAGAATTCAATAACACTACAACATTGTGAAATGCCTTTCCTGCCTATGCTTCAACGGACGCTTTAAGACCGGAGAACGATGAAGGCCGCGGGGAGATTTCCCTGCGGCCTTTTTTGTTTTGGAAGATTGGACCAGAGCAGCGATTAGGGCATTCCTATAAAAGGAGAATACCTATGATCATCTCATGCCAAAATGTTCAAAAATACCACGGTGCTCAGCTCGTGCTGAGCGATATTACCTTCGATATACGGCAAGGCGAAAAAATCGGCCTGATTGGCCGCAATGGCTGCGGTAAAACCACCCTTTTCCATCTGCTAAGCGGCGAAGAACGTCCCGAGCAAGGGCAAATCTCTATCCGCAAAGGCAGCGTCATCGGTATGCTGGCTCAAATCCAAGAGGTGAATGACGAGGAAACCGTGTATGCAGTCCTGCAGCGGAGCTTCGCTGAACCACTGAAGTGGCAAGCACGGCTAAGGGAGCTGGAACTGGAAATGTCCGTACCGGATGCCGCTGCAAGCGGACAGAGCTGGAATCGGCTGCTTAAGGAATACGGTACGCTTCAAGAGAAGTTCGAAGCCGCTGGAGGCTATGAAATGGAATCTTCCATCCAGCGTGTAGCCACAGGCCTCGGTATCGGTGCCGGGCAATATGAGCGGCGCTTCTCTTCCCTCTCAGGCGGCGAGAAAACCAAAGTCGGCCTGGCTGAGCTGCTGCTGCGCCGCCCGGATATTCTGCTGCTGGATGAGCCGACGAACCATTTGGATATGGAGGCCATCGAATGGCTGGAGCAGTTCCTGCAGGATTATGACGGCACGGTGCTGGCCATTTCCCATGACCGCTACTTCCTCGATGCCGTAGTGAAGAAAGTGATTGAGATCGAAGACGGGGAAGCCTTCACATTCCATACCAATTACAGCGGGTATCAGATCGAGAAAGAAGCCCGGCTGCTGCGGCAATTCGCAGACTACCAGGAGCAGCAGAAGAAAATCAAGCAGATGCAGGAAAGCATCAAACGGCTGATTGAATGGGGCAACCGCTCCAATCCGCCGAATCCTTCCTTCCACCGACGGGCCGCCTCGATGCAGAAGGCGCTGGACCGGATGGTGAAGGTCAAACGTCCGATCCTGGAGCGTAAATCTATGGATCTGCAGCTCCAGCAGGAGGACCGTACCGGCAATCAGGTTGTTATTCTGGACCGGATCAGCAAAAGCTACGGTGACCGTACCCTCTTCTCGCAAGCGAGTGAAATTCTGCGGTATGGTGAGACCACAGCGCTAATCGGCGGTAACGGGGCAGGCAAAAGTACGCTGCTCCGGATTATTCTGGGCCAGGAAATGCCGGACGAGGGAAGCTGCACCTTAGCCTCCAGAGCGGTTGTCGGCTACCTGGCACAGGAAGCTGTTCCCGAAGACGGAACCCTGTCCGTGCTGCGGTACTTCCGGGAGGAAGCAGGCCTCGAGGAAGGTGAGGCCAGGGGACAGTTGGCCAGGTTCCTCTTTTACGGAAGTGACGTGTTCAAGAGCATTTCAAGCCTCTCAGGAGGCGAATGGACACGGCTGCGGTTCGCAGTGCTGATGCATCGCCGTCCGAACCTGCTGGTTCTGGATGAGCCCACGAACCATTTGGATATCGATTCCCGCGAGGCGCTGGAAGAAGCACTGGAAGAATACCCGGGCACCGTGCTGGCGGTATCCCATGACCGTTATTTCATCAACCGCTGCTTCGGGAAGCTCTGGTCCATCGCGGAAGGAAGATTCAGCGCGTTCTCCGGGAACTATGAGTATTACAAAGAAAAGCAGGCTGAACAGGCTGCCGCATTCTCGCAGCCTTTGAACAGCAACTATAAGGAGGACCCGAAACCACACCTTTCCGCCAAATCCAGCAACAACCCATCTGATGCCAAGACTGCTGCTTCAGATGGAAGGCGAACGGATAAGGGCGAATTCAGACGCAGCAGTTCCACATCGGCCGCCTTCTCCGGGAAGTCACGCCCTCCGGAATACTGGGAGCAGATGATTGCCGAAACGGAGGCCCAGCTTGGCTCCATCGATGCTGAAATGCTTGCTCCGCTGAATTCCAGCGATGCGCATAAGCTCGGAGAACTTCAGCTCATCCGGGATACCTTGCAAGAGAAACTGGATGAATTATTTGCCTGCTGGATGAGCGTAACCGAGCAATAAAAAAGAGAGGAACTGGTGAAGATCATGCAGGAAAACCCTGCCATCATTGAATATTGGAAGGCTTATCTGGAGGAACATCCTGAGGCGGAAGCGTTATACGACAGTGCCTGGTCATTTGGGGACAATGCACGGTTGGCCGATGAGCTGCTTGCACTAGTGCTGCAGGGAGTCAAGACCGGAACAGCCATGAATTATGAGCTAAATGAGGTACGCGGACTGCCTTTGCCTTTTATCGGCGGCCATTCCATCTTGTTGGACAGTCAGGGTGTCCCGCGCGGAATAATCAAAACCACAAAATGTGAAATCACCCCTTTTCACGACGTGACTCCGGAGTTCGCCTATTCCGAAGGGGAAGATGACCGTACCCTGGAATCATGGCGGTTTCATCATGAGGCGTATTTCTCTAGAGAGATGAAGGCTTTCGGTATGACCTTTGATCCAGGCATGCGGGTCGTCTGCGAGAATTTCGAACTGGTATTCCGCAAATAAACACAATCACGCACAAATCAAAAAGGCTGCTTCTCCTTCACGGAGAGGCAGCCTTCATTGTATAGTTTCAATTTGGTAGAAGTTGTTGCTCTGCTGTAAGCCCTAGTGCAAAAAAACCATAACCCAGCCTATCACTGATATCCATAAAGGAATGCTGATGAGGATGCCCCATACCAGGCCATTGGCAATGTTGCCTTCTGCAGGACGTGTCATGCCTTCCTGCGTAAGCGGAAGTCTCAATTCTTCTTGTTCCATGCGATCCCCTCCTAAAATATCTATCGTCACAGTAGAGGAAAAAATGTAGACCGCTCGGCCCAAAAAGTTAAATTATCGAAGGTTTTTTAGATATAAAGGCTCAGCGGATTTTTTTTGCAAAGGCTTTCATAATTATCATTAACCAGTTTTTTACTCAATTAAAACTTATATTTCACTTATTCATACATTATATGCATGGTTCTAGTCCAAAATGACCGGTTTTTCGGGATTTCGCAGAAATTGGAACATTGTTCGCAGTTGCTGCTTTGTATTGCGTTCTTCCGATAGCTCCGGCAGCTCGTCCTCGCCAAAAAAGCCCACCCCGCTCGTCTCAACGCCCTCAGCCGCTTCACCGCCAGTAATCTGGCAGAGAATAAACATTTTGTAGATATGATACGGTTCAGGGGGATGATGATGGAACTTCTTGTCAAGCACCGCCAGCAGCCGTACAGCCTCAGCCTTATAACCAGACTCCTCAGCAATTTCCTTGACGACTACCTCACTAGGCGAAAGTCCGATATCGGCCCATCCCCCGGGAAGCGCCCAATTGCCGTCCAGCTTTTCACGGACCATCAGAATTTTATCCTCACGGAAAATCACGCCGCGGACATCAACTTTAGGTGTAGCATAGCCCTCTTCACTGGCAAAAGCGAGTCTAATCTTCTCCTTGCCCTCAAAGGTATAGTTGGCGAGAATATCCACACTCAGTTCCCGTAAGGCCTGATAACGTTCAATATCATAGACATCCTTGGCATATGTAAGTCCTGTCTGGGCAATCGCCTGTATTTCTTTGGCCCAGGTTAACCATTTCTGCTCCATTACAGCTCCTCCTTTACTCACAAAGCATCAAATGCCGGGAGAACGCACCTTTCTTCGCTATACAGCGGTCGATAATGGTGAAGCCTGCCTCTGCTATCATCTCGTCCACCGCTTCAATGGCGACAATGACGACCCGGTCAGCAATACGGCGGGTATGGACCAGGATCGCAAGCTGCTCTTCGGGTGTAATCCGCGAATACAAGTTGTAGGGCATATCTACAATCGCTACATCATAATGATCTTCAATGTCTGCGATGTCTCCCAGTGTAACGGTGCTGCTGAACCCGAAATGAGCAATATTCGTACGGGCACCGGCAACAATTTGAGGATTAATGTCGCGACCAACGATATCAATACCCATCGACAGCGCTTCTACCATTACCGTGCCAATCCCGCAGCAAGGGTCAATAGCCCGCACACCAGCAGGATGCGGAATAGCCATATTAACAGCCGCCCGTGCTACACGCGTGCTAAGGGCAATCGAGTAGCTGCGCGGCTTTTTCATCTGCCGGAACCAGGTGGCTTTATTCTTGTGATAGGTACCGAAATACCAGCGTCCGCCCAGTGTTACTATTCCGTATACCAGCTGCGGATGATTCACATCTGCTTCACCTTCGATACGCATGCCAATTTCCCGCTCAATCACTCTGCGTTCATCATACTCAATTTTTTCGGCCGGGGACAAATCGTTTGTCTTCACAAAAATCACTTTGAATGACTGGCCTTCCACTTCTACCTGCTCCGTCTGTTTATAGATCTCTTCCAGGCTGTCCCCGGCATACATGACGTCAATCCGTTCCTTAATAAATGGGCTACGGCTAACATCTACTTCAATATCGCTCTCAAAAATCGCTGCCGGAATATCACGGTCAAATAAGCATCGCAGTTCCATGCCGCACAAGGATTCTTCATCCCCGGTGCAGGCGTAAGTATATATGTAAGTTCTTGTATTTGAATTCAATGACACTCTCTATTCCGCTCCTATCGTTTACAATAATCAGTATACTCCATTTATCTCCAAACCGGTCTAAAATTTGCCGTGTAATCCTGTACTCTTCCAGCGTAAACAGCTACCCGATATCCTCCAGCCGATGACTCTTTGTATGGTCCAAGATGATTACATCCATGTAACTATAGCAAGTAATGGCGCCTTCTTGCTGCTTAAGCTCACTAAGTCTAGCATGGTTACTGAAGGTAATCAACAACCTGAAAAGAACTATAACAGTAGACCTATAAGATAACGGATCCTTTGATCCCTCATGACTTCTCCAGTATAATGGAGGCATTACACTGCCAAAAAAAGACTGCGGCACTTGCCGTTATGCCAAGCCGGGTGATACAGCCGGTTTTTTGCAGCGAAATCCAAGGAGGTACATACCCACTATGTCTTACGAAACTTATTTTCAGTCGGAGCGTGAAGCTCACCTGGCCGAACTGAAGCAATGGCTGACAATTCCCAGCATTTCTGCTCTCTCTGCCCACAAAGATGATGTACTGTCTGCAGCACACTGGCTTCTGGATACTCTGAAACGCGCCGGGCTGGAGAATATTGAGCTTCACCCCACAGCAGGCCATCCTGTTATCTATGCCGATTATCTGCATGCTCCCGGCAAACCAACCATTCTGGTCTACGGCCACTATGATGTACAGCCGGTCGATCCACTTAACTTATGGACAACCCCGCCATTTGAACCGGAGATCCGTGACGGCAAGCTGTACGCGCGCGGAGCAACCGATGATAAAGGCCAGGTATTCATGCACATCAAAGCCATTGAAGCTATCCTGAAGCAGGAAGGCACTTTACCGGTCAATATCAAGCTTTGCATTGAAGGTGAAGAGGAAATCGGCAGCGTCAATCTCCCGCCTTTCCTGGAAGCCAGTAAGGACAAGCTGGCAACGGATGCCGTGCTGGTCTCCGACACCTCCCTGCTGGAGCGCGGACGCCCTGCGATCTGCACCGGTCTTCGCGGCCTCTGCTCGCTGGAAGTTACCGTAAACACCGCACTGACCGATCTTCACTCCGGTTCCTACGGCGGGGGTGTGCCCAATGCGCTTCATGCACTGGTCTCTGTGTTAAGCTCACTCCATGATGACAAGGGCCGGGTCGCAGTTGAGGGCTTCTATGATGGCGTTCCTGAGTTATCTCCGCTATTGCGTGAAGAATTCGCCAAGCAAGGCGTGGATGAAGACAAAATTAGAGCAGGGCTTGGCCTGGAGCAGCTGTATGGCGAAGAGGGCTTCAGCTTTGTGGAGCGTGTTGGCGCACGGCCCACGCTTGAACTGAACGGTGTCTATGGCGGATTCCAGGGTGAAGGCAGCAAGACCGTTATTCCTAAAGAAGCCCATGCCAAAATCACCTGCCGCCTTGTCGGTGACCAGGACCCACAACATATCCTGGATGTCATCGAAGCCCATCTGAAGGCCAATATCCAGACTGGAGCGAAGATCCAGGTGAAGCAGATGGAGAAAGCCCGCGCCTTCAACATCGACCCTTCCCATCCAATCCTGCAAACAGCAGCGGATGCCTATGGCAAAGTATACGGTACGCGCGCCCTCTTCACCAAAGATGGCGGATCCATACCGATCATGGAGAGCTTTTCCCGTATTCTGAAAGCACCGGTAGTACTGATGGGTTTTGGTCTGGATGACGAGAACCTTCATGCACCGGATGAACACTTCAATCTGGAGAACTTCGATAAAGGACTGCTGACCATTGTCGAGTTCCTGACAACTGTCTAAGCAAGTCCAGCCCAGTACAATAAAAGCCAGGGAATCCCCAGCATTTCGCGGAGACCCTGGCTTTTTATTCGGACTTTAAACCCGAAATATACGCAAATAAAAAATCCTTGCATAACAAGGATTTCGGAGTTTGTAAGTTGGAGCGGGTGATGGGAATCGAACCCACGCTATCAGCTTGGAAGGCTGAAGTTCTACCATTGAACTACACCCGCATTGGGTAGTGAAGACAAAAAATATTGTATCATTCCCAAGAATAAAATGCAACCCTTTGGAATCTGCTTACTTGTTAAGAGGGCATTCCCAGCGAAGATTTTAGAAAAAACATTTCGAATTCAGCAGCCCGGACCGGCTTGCTGAACAAATATCCTTGCGCCTCATGACAATGCTGCTGGCGCAGGAATTGCAGCTGCTCCTTGTTCTCCACACCTTCTGCTGTTACTTTCAGCTTCAGATGATGGGCCATAGACGTTATAGTCGATACAATAGCTGCGTTATTGGAGTCCTCCATTACTTCTGACACGAAGGAGCGGTCGATCTTCAGCCGGTCAATCGGCATATCCTTCAGATAATGCAAGGAGCTGTAGCCGGTTCCGAAGTCATCAATACTAATAAAAACCCCGAGTCTCTTCAACCGGTTCAGTTGATCAAATGCAGTTTCTTTATCCAGTGTCATACTCTCTGTAATCTCAAGATCCACATAAGACGGATCGAGCCCTATATCTTGTAGAATAGCATCGATTTTACCCGCGAGATTCGGCTGCAGGAATTGGCGCATAGATAGGTTAATGGAGACGCAAATGGGGCGGTAGCCTGCATTCTGCCAGATTTTATTCTGCAGGCATGCTGTTTTGAGCACCCATGCCCCGATCGGAACAATCAGCCCGCACTCCTCGGCAATAGGAATGAAGTCCACTGGGGATACCAGTCCACGCTTTGGATGATTCCACCGCAGCAGTGCTTCCATGCCCACAATTTCTTCGGAATCCAGCTGAACTTGTGGTTGATAGACCAAATAGAACTCGTCCCGTTCAAGCGCCCGGCGCAGATCATTCTCCAGCTTCAGGCGCTCCTTCGCTTTCATCTGCATAGCAGGTATGTAGCGGCGGATTTCTACGCCCTGGTCCTTGGCATTGTGCACAGCAGTATCGGCATTCTGAATGAGCTCTTCTGCTGTATCTCCGTCACCGGGGTAAATACTCATCCCCAGACTG
Source organism: Paenibacillus diazotrophicus (assembly GCF_042610465.1). Taxonomy (NCBI): domain Bacteria; kingdom Bacillati; phylum Bacillota; class Bacilli; order Caryophanales; family Paenibacillaceae; genus Paenibacillus; species Paenibacillus diazotrophicus. The sequence continues at coordinate 464,928 of NZ_JBGJZN010000002.1, read as the reverse complement.
AGTGAGATATGGTATTCTCCTGATTCGAGCTCCACCGGTGTTTCGAATAGCTTCAAAAGTTCATCCGCCCGAATCAGGCAACTCTCTTCGCCAGTCCGGCCCGACATAAGAAAAGCAAATTCGTCCGCTCCCATGCTGAATAGTTCCTCATCCACATTCACTTCATTTCCAATACGTTTGGACACCAGTTGAAGTAAAAGATCCCCGGCGTAATGGCCAAGAGAGTCGTTGATATTCTTAAAATGATTAATATTCATAATCACAAGTGCAGCAAATCCTCGGCTATTGTCACGTTCACCCTGGATCACGATTTCTTCCATCCGCTGCTTAAGCCGGCGTCTGTTCGGTAGTCCAGTAAGGTCATCATGGTAAGCCAAATAGTTAATCCGGGCTTCAGCCTGCTCATTTTCTTGAAAAGGTTCTTCGATCGTAAGCCGGTAGACTCCCTTTAACAGGAGGTAATAGGCCACCCCACTGCAAAACATGCCAAACAAGTAATCCATTTCCCCTACACTTAGCGGATTCATAAAGAATACTTGTCCGAGAGCAAAAAAGATCAATGAGCGGATAATAATCAGGAGGGAGGCTGACTTGTCTGCTTTGCCAGGGTATACGATAAGCGCTACTGCAAGCAGGTATACAAAAAGAACAGCCAGATCCATCAGATGCTGCAGACCAGAGACCCATGAATACCCCGATATCCACGGAGCGAGCATGTAGCCCACAATGAACACAGTCGAAGCTACCAGGATCATTCCAAAGGAAATCCGGAATACCTTATGTTTGTCTGCGGCCGCAACCGGTTTATCTGCCCTGCTGAAAATCAATAAGATCCCCAGTGCGCTGGCCAGACGGGAGAAGGTGAGCAACCAAAGAGATTGTTCAGCATTTATATAGGAAGATATCGCAGGAATGCCTGCAAAGCTGAGCGTGTGCAAAAAGTCTAAGATACAGACACCCAGGAAAAGAGCAGACGTGTACAGTCTTGCCTGGGATAGGCGGTTAGCGAAGAATAGCCAGCCCTGTGCAAAAATCGCAAATGCGAAGGCCACATTGCAGCAGCCAATGATAAGATAGAGTGCAGACAGTATATCTTTATCTTCTATATTCCCAAGCGGCGTCCGAAAAATTTGAATCAGAAGGAACAGCACGGCCCCTAGAATCGCCGCATGAATGGTCTTTTTCTCTTCTTGTCTCATAGGTCCCTCGCGTCTGAAATTGATATCTATAGTAAGTGAATGGATATATTTATGTCCTATGTATAAATATCGGTTTGGTAGTCCCCTAAAGTTACATTCAGCTACATATAAAACAAAGAAAAACAAAGATAAAAAAATAAAAAGCACGTCACCCTGTTGAAGAGTTCAGTGCTTCTTATGAAGCCTTTATTTATCTCCAAAATTCACTTCAGGCGTGGTCAGTTTGTCATAGAATTCGACTGCTTTGTCTTTCTCCTCTGATGCACGCAGCGCCATTGCAGAACGCGGATGCTCATCCAGTGTTCCAGTAATCATGTACGGGATAATGTAACCCCATTCTTCCTTCTCGCGCAGGGGAATCATCAGCCGTTCCACAATATCGAGTACAGGACGAAGTGTGTATTTGGTATTCTTCAAATGAGTAACCAGCAGTTCAGTTGGACAGTTGCCGGCAGCACGCCCCATCCCGTAACAGGAAGCATCCAGCAGCTCTACACCCTTCTCGGCAGCTACTAGTGTATTGGAGAAAGCCAGCTGCAGATTATTATGGGTATGTACGCCCAAACGCTTATTCGGCAGGTGGGTCTGGAACTTTTCCACCAGGTAATGAATGTCTTGATGATCCAGACTTCCGTAAGAATCCACAATATATACAACATCTACAACGCTCTCGCGGATCTGCTCGAAAGCCTCCAGCAATTCGTTCTCCATGACATTCGATAATGCCATAATATTAATGGTAGTCTCATAACCTAGATCATGGAAGGTCTGCACCAGCTGAAGTGCCTTGTCTACATCCTTGCTGTAGCAGGCTACACGGATCAGATCCAGCATACTTTCACTACGCGGCAAAATGTCATTCTCATCTACCCGTCCGATATCCACAAGCGCAGAGAGCTTGGTATGACCCTTCTGCGGAATTACTTTTCTAAGAAAATCATCATTCAAAAAACGCCAAGGGCCCGCCCCCTCAGCTCCTTTTAGCAATTTGGGTGAATTCTTATACCCGATTTCCATATAATCAACACCGGCTTCATTCAGACCGGCATACAGATTTTGAACAAATTCAACGCTGAAATCCCAGTTATTCACAAGTCCCCCATCACGGATGGTGCAGTCGACAATTTTGCTCTGATTACTCTTGACCATTGTGTTCTCCCTTCAACTATAACCATCATTATTCCGCCAGGACAGTCTTCCTGTGCAGTCATTATCGTTCAATCATACTGAGCAAAGAAACAATTGTAAAGGAAATTTGAGATTATTTTCATAACCCTTTTCACCACAGGTGCGCTATGACAAATATCACTGCAAAAATATACAAGAAATGCTACAGTACAAGAAAACAATTGAGATTGATTATCAATCTCTCTCAGGGGGTTTAAAAATGGCTTCAACATCCTGCTCCTTACTGCGCTTAGAACCGGGCTCAACGTGTTCAATCCAACGAATTGAAGGAATGAACCCCATCTTGCGGCGCCGCTTGGCTGATCTTGGGGTGTATGAAGGTGTTCTGATTCGTCTGAAAGGGAAAGGACCTTTTCTGGGTCCCATTACCCTCGAATGCAACGGTCAACTGTTCGCCATCCGCCGGAAGGAAGCTTCCAGGATTGAGGTGAACGTCTCATGAGTTCAATAGCCCTCGTAGGCAATCCAAATACTGGTAAAACCTCTCTTTTCAATACATTGACCTCTTCCTATGAATACGTGGGTAACTGGGCAGGTGTAACGGTAGAGAAAAAAGTCGGCAGCCTGAAGAATGGTGCAGGCAAGCTCATAGATCTTCCAGGTATATATTCTCTGCATCCCCTCTCCCGTGACGAGGGTGTGGCCACACAATATTTACTTGAGGAATCCCCGGAAGCCCTCATTAACATCGTTGACGCCTCCCAGCTCGAACGGAACCTGCTGCTCACGCTTCAACTGCTTGAATACGGCAAACCTACTGTCCTGGGACTGAATATGATTGACGTGGCTAAAGCACGCGGTATTTCGGTCAATCCTGAAGTGCTGCAATCACACCTTGGGATTACCGTGCTTCCGCTGATTGCCAGAACCGGCAAAGGCAGCGGACAAGTACTCAGTATTTTGGAGAAAGCCTCTGCCATTCCCCGGGTAACCTTCAAACTGGATTACGGCGAATTGGCCGAGAAAGCCATTACTTCTATAGAAGAAGAATTGAAGACTATTCAGGGACTGCCTAATCTTCGCTGGATTTCCCTACAACTGATGGAACAAAACCCGGTGGTTCTCGAGCTTCTCAAAAAGCGCATAGATACTTCCCGTCTAATGGCTATTTGCGACAGCTGTCAAAGTGAACTGCAGAACCGCAAGCTGGCCTTGACGCTGCCCCAATGGATTCGTTCGGTCCGTATGGACTTCATCCGCTCCCTATGTGCAGCTGCAATGGATACAACACTTCTCAAGCCGCATAATCTGACTGAACGGCTGGATGCGATCCTGACTCATCGTTTCCTCGGTCTCCCGCTGTTCATCGTCTTCATGTACGCCATGTTCAAAACAACCTTTGACTGGATTGGCGGACCATTGTCCGAAATGCTGGATGGCTTGATCTCCGGCCCCATCAGCGATGGAGCGAATTCGCTACTTCAGACGATTGGGGCTTCCGGGTTTACACATGCACTCATTGTTGACGGAATCATTGGCGGAGTTGGCGGCGTATTGGTATTCGTTCCGCAGATTTTCATTCTGTTCCTGATGATTTCCTTTCTTGAGGATTCCGGCTATATGGCGCGTGTCTGCCTGCTGATGGACAGTACGATGGAACGCATGGGCCTGAACGGCAAGGCCTTTATTCCTTTTATTATCGGCTTCGGCTGTAACGTTCCTGCGATTATGGCCGCGCGCAGTATTGAACAGCCTAAGGAACGTATGCTGACTACACTCCTATTGCCACTAATGTCCTGCTCCGCCCGTTTACCGGTATATCTGCTGTTTGCGGCAGTATTCTTCCCGGCCCAGCAGGCGACTGTCGTACTTTCGATGTATGTGCTCGGCGTTGTGTTTGCCCTTATTTTGTGCAAATTGTTCTCCAAATATCTGTTCAAGAATGAATCTTCCGTCTTCATTATTGAACTGCCTCCTTACCGCATGCCGCAGATGAAGACACTAGGACGCAGCACCTGGGAAAAAGGCAAAGGGTTTCTGCGCAAAGCAGGAACGATTATTCTCGCCGGTTCGGTTATCATCTGGCTGATGTCCTACGTTGGTCCTTCCGGATTAAATGTGGATATGGATAACAGTTTCCTGGCTAAATTTGGCGGTATGATTGCTCCGCTGCTGCATCCGCTTGGATTCGGCACGTGGCAGGCCGGTTCTACACTGGTTCCTGGGTTCCTGGCCAAAGAGGTAGTGGTATCCACCATGAATATTATCTATCATGCCCCGGATGCAGCCGGACTGGAAGGCCAGATTTCACAGGTCTTTACTCCGCTCAGCTCGGTCAGCTTCATGGCTTTTATCCTGCTCTACACACCCTGTCTGGCTACTGTTGGGGTCATCAAGAAAGAGACGGCTTCATGGAAATGGACCTTTTTCTCCATAGGATATTCCGTTGCACTGGCATATATTGTTGCACTGGTCATTTTTCAAGGCGGCAGCTTATTGGGATTGTCTTAAAATCTGGTATACCCAGAGTTACTTGAGCGAAAGCGGGGAACGGTAATGTTTATAAATATCTTAATTATAGCGCTTGTATTTGGTTATTCCGGCTGGATGATCTATCGTCACGTGCAGAAGGGCAAACAAGGGGCTTGTGCCGGCTGTGATAAAAGCAAGACCTGCGCAGGCGCTTCGTCAGACTCTCCATTCTCCTGCAGCGTAGGACCTGCAGACACCAAACATTCGGCCAAAGCTTGAATAGCTAATACAAACAGATTCGTTTAGGATCCCTGGGATGCGGGTATGTTACTAATAAGCAACTACAGCCAGACCAACCCAAGGAGGGAATACACATGAATACCAAAAAGACATTATGGACTACAGCAGCACTTGGAGCAGCTTACCTGCTTCGTAACAAGGATGCGCGTAATAAGGTCATGAATGGCATTTCGTCAATTACTTCCCAGATGAGAAGCAAGAAGAACATCTAACCGGAATGTTGGAACAGATTGGACAATGCTTATAGTTATTATAACAAGCCTGAAGGATTCTTATATCTTGGCAAAAAAGCCGCCAGACCTTGGAATATAGGTCTTGGCGGCTTTTTTCTGTAATCGTCTTGGAATTGACTTAACGTTCATGAATGAAGCAAGTAGTGCAAAAGTGTACGCACCATGACCCCGGTTGCCCCCTTAGGATTCACTCCGCGTTCTTTGGACAGAAATGCCGTTCCGGCAATGTCCAGATGAATCCACGGCAGCCCCTCTGCAAACTCGCCGATGAACAACCCTGCCGTTGTGGCTCCCCCGTATCTCCCGGCGGCATTGCGGATGTCTGCCACCTCACTTCGCAGCATTTCCCGAAACTCGGGATACACCGGCAGTCTCCAGATTCTCTCTCCAGCTCTCAACGCGGCTATCTCTAATTCCTCCATCATCGCCTCGTTATTCGTCACAGCACCTGTAGCAATATCACCCAGAACCGATACTACGGCGCCTGTCAGGGTCGCTACATCGATGATCCGTTCCGCCCCCCATTCCAGGGAATAAGTGAGTGCGTCAGCGAGCACAACCCGGCCCTCAGCGTCGGTATTTAGTATTTCAATGGTTCGTCCGCTAAGCGTTGTCACTATATCTCCTGGCTTGAAGGCATTAGCTGCCGGCATATTCTCCGCGGATGGAATTACCATGACCACGTTAATCCGCGGACGCAGCGTTCCAAGCGCATCCATTACCCCTAGTACAGTTGCTGCCCCACCCATATCGCTAATCATGTTTTCCATGCCCGGCGCTCTTTTCAGCGAAATGCCACCCGTGTCAAAAGTAATCCCTTTGCCGACAATTGCCGTAACGTTCTCCCACTGGCTTGCTCCCTGGTAACGGATGACGATCATCCGTGGTGGATGCACACTTCCCTTACCGACGGCAAGCAGGCCCCCCATACCTTTTTGCTCAATTTCCTGTTCATCCAGAACTTCAGCAGGGAATCCGTGCCGCTCAGCAATTTCTATCGCTGCCATAGATAGCGCTGAAGGTGTCAGCAGATTTCCGGGAAGATTAGTAAGCTGGCGTGCCAGATTGGTGGCATCCCCAAATGCTTTTCCCAGCTTAATCCCTTCCACCCATTCCATAGACTCTGCCGTCTCCGCTTGCCGTTCCATATGCAACACAGCAGACTCCAGACCTTTGTATACCGGCTGTTCCCGCTTGTAGTGCTTCCGGCAGTAACTCCCCAGAACAAGACCCTCCGAGATTGCTTGACTGGCCTCTTCAGCCCCAATAGCAGTCAACTGGCTCCATGTGTCTGGAATCTGAACAATGAGTTTGTGTACTTTCAATCTGAGTGCAGCACGAGCCGTCTGGGCAGCCAAAAGACGGAGTTCCTCCTCTCCTAGCAATCCACTACCGCTGCCTGCCAGAATGACAACCGGAAGTTCTGGCAGGCTTTCTATAGGAAGGACGTAGGTTTGGTTCAGCTTACCGCTGAATAATCCGGCTTTTGACAGCATACTTATTTGTCTTGACCATTGAGCAGACGTATGTCCCCCTTCACATTCTGCCTCAGACATAATGATGCATAAGGCATCACCTTGTAGTGATTGTGACAAGCTGCCACTACTCCAATGAATATTAATCATAATCCCTCCTGGTTCATCCAATGATGCTTATCCTACAATAACGCAACGAGGCTGATCTCCCACACAGACGTTGCTGCGCGGGAATCAGCCTCACATGAAATTTATTTTTCTAATACATGAGTATATTACCTGAATTATTGAATCAGCGGTAGCGAAATGACAAAGCAAGTGCCCTCGTTAACCCGGCTGCTGACCGATATGCATCCGCCATGGTTCTTGATAATCCGATCGCTGACGGACAAACCGAGTCCAGTCCCATTTTCCTTCGTGGTGAAAAAAGGATTGAACAACCTGTCCAAGGTGCAAATATCCATCCCTTTACCATTATCAGAGATTGAAATACGAACCTCTGCACCTTCTCTGCGTGCCCGAAGCTCGATCTTTCCTATGGCATCATCAACCTTATCCGTAATCGCTTCCATCGCATTTCTTATCATATTAAGAACGACCTGCTTCATCTGCTTGATGTCGCCGGAGATGATCATATCCTCCTGAAACGGATGAAGCTGGATCTCGCAGCCTTTCATTAATGCTTCACTTTCGGTAAGAAGAACAACTTCCTTTAGAAGTCCCGACACAGAGATCATGGCAACTTGAGGTACTGAAGGTTTGGAGGACATGAGAAATTCATGAATAATATCATTGGCCCGGTCAATCTCCGCTAATATGATCTTGGCATATTCCTCCTTGCCGAGTTGATGAAGATGGGGATGCAGCAATTGAATAAACCCGCGAATCGCTGTTAGCGGATTACGGATCTCATGAGCAATCGAGGCAGATAATTTGCCCAGCATTACCAGACTGTCGTTCTGATATGCTGTTTGTTCAATCATCTTGTAATCGGAGATTTCCTTGAACGTGAACAGATAACAGCCCTTCATTTGCTCGCCGCTGCTTAGTGTCACTTTCCAATACCTGCCGTATTCATCTACAAACTCATAGCTTGGCTTACCCCTCTTCATTATTTCACGGTATCCGCGCAGTACCTGTTTCTTCTTGAATCGGTTCATCTGGATATTCGATAATAAATGAATCATAGTGCAGCCCAACAGCGAATGTCTGCTAAGTCCCAGAATGCTGTACATTTGCTTATTCACAAACGTTAGCACACCTTCTTCATCAAAAAGCATGATTCCGCTGTCCATTTGCTCGAGTACATCCTCATATGTAGTGTTCATCGGTCCAGTATGAAACGTTCTTGCCGGCAAAAGCAAGCTTTCCTGATATTGGCTTATCACGATACGAAGTTCCCCCTTTTACTGCATTTGACGAAGACGCTTAAGCGACATCAAATTACTATGTATTTGAGTATATGACGAAGCCGCCAGAACATTCGGAAATCGTATTATATTATCCAACCGTTTCAACTATATTCCAATCATATCCAAGTGAAGCAGACAACGCAATCAGAGAAACTGTCGAATTACAGATTTATTCTTAAAATGATTCTAAAGACACACATAATCCCAATATAAAACCAGTTTCCCCTTTCGGGTTGCTTCCCAAACCGTAAAAAAGCCTTCGCTTCAGCGAAGGCTCTGTGATCTGCATATTGGTTTACTGGAATAACAGCCCGTTTGTTAGGCTTTTTGCTGTAAGCGGTGACGCCGTTGACTCATCACAGCGAGACGTTTCTTAAGCTCCCGCTCCCATTTGGTATCTTCAATCTGCTTGGCCACAGCCAGCAGGTCAAGGGCCATATCTATCTGGCTGCGCACGATGTGCAGCGGATCTTCACTCTCTACATTGATGACGTTCTCGAAAATGGCTTCCTCGTCTTCCATAACATAATCCTGGAAATCAACATCTGTTACGCCGTCACCATGGGCATATTCAGCAAGAATTTCATATTCATTTTCCACTTTATAATGTACCTCAACCCGATGGCAGACCGGGCAAAAAAGCAGGGGAACATTATGGACTTGCGTGCGATAATGCTTTAGGGTTCCCTTCGTTCCAACCATACTCGCTCCACAGCAAAAGCTCATTTTTGTTCACCCTCCTTGGTATTTTACATTGATTTAATATTATATTACAAAATAGCAGTAGAGATTCCTCGCCTTGAAGCTATTATATTAACCTTTGTGCCCATTTTCAAACGAAAGTCAGTTACCTATGGGCTATTTGGTGCAAAAAACCCCCTCGCCGGCAATTACTCCCGCAAGGAGGTTCTTTAAATATCTCAAAGATCGGTGCTTATGCCAACCCTTGCTTACAGATTCTTATCGCCAGGTTTCCAGTTCATGGCGCATAGTCCGCCTGATTGCAGGGCTTGCAGAACACGGAGAGTTTCTTCAACACTACGTCCTACATCATTGTGGTTAACTACCTGGTATTTCAGTTCGCCATCAGGATCGATGATGAACAAACCGCGCAGTGCAATTCCTTCTTCTTCAATCAGGATACCATAATCGCTGGCAACCTTCTTCGTAATATCAGATGCGAGCGGGAAGTTGATCGGGCCAAGACCGTTTGCATCCTTAGGTGTGGTAATCCATGCCTTGTGGCTGTGGATCGAATCGATGCTCACACCAAGAATTTCAGTGTCAAGAGCTGCGAAATCAGCTGCTGCATCGCTAAGTGCTGTGATTTCCGTAGGACATACAAATGTGAAATCAAGCGGATAAAAGAAGAATACAAGCCATTTGCCGCGATAGTCGGACAAGCTTACCTTACCGAAATCCTTACCGTCGCCCGTTACGGTCTCCATTGTGAAATCTGGGGCTGGTTTACCTACCAAACGTTCTGCCATTGCTTAAATCCTCCTTTGAGTATGTAAGAAAAACAATTGTTGAAATCCACTTCCAGTGCAATATGCTTTTCTTGATTGGATGAGTTGGTCAATACGTGTTGCTGTATACCAAATGTTATCATCGCACAAAATTAAAGTCAATATTGCAGTCATTATTTTTTTATAATTATTATAAATAAGCAACTTTCTGTGAAGTTTATTGTTTTTCTGCGTCATAAGGAGAATAAGCTGCTCTAGTATCCTAGGCTTTACGGATAGCGGCCACAATAAGATCGCCCATCTCCGTAGTGCTGATGGCCTTACTCTTGTCGACAGCGATGTCACTAGTGCGGTGTCCGGCATCGAGCACTTCTGCCACCGCTGCTTCAATGGCCGCTGCTGCTTCCTCATAACCAAAGGTCAGGCGGAACATAAGCGCGAGTGACAGAATCGTAGCGATCGGATTCGCCAGGCCTTGTCCGGCAATATCAGGTGCAGAGCCATGTACCGGTTCATACAGGCCATAGCTGCCCTCACCCAGCGATGCTGAAGCAAGCATGCCAATGGATCCGGTCAGCATCGCTGCTTCATCACTCAGGATATCTCCAAACATATTCTCGGTTACAATAACATCAAAGCTAGAAGGACGACGCAGCAGCTGCATAGCGCAGTTGTCCACGAGTACATGCTCCAGCTCTACCTGCGGATATTCGGGAGCAATTCTGTTCACGACCTCACGCCAGAGGCGCGAAGTTTCGAGGACATTCGCCTTATCGACACTTGCCAGCTTGTTGCGGCGTTTGCCAGCAATTTCAAAGGCTTGGCGCACGATGCGTTCCACTTCGGTAACATTATATACGCAAGTATCCACTGCTTCTTCTCCGAATTCACCTTGACGGCGCAGCTTCTCTCCAAAATAGATACCGCCTGTCAGCTCGCGGACTACCATAAGGTCTGTGCCTTCCAGCACCTCAGGTTTCAACGTTGACGCATCCTTCAGGCAATCGAATACGACAGCAGGACGCAGATTGGAGAACAGCCCCAGCGCCTTACGAATACCCAGCAGTCCTGTCTCTGGACGGAGCTCTTTCGGGTTGTTATCCCATTTCGGTCCGCCGACTGCACCCAGCAGCACCGCATCCGCTTTGCGGCAGATCGCCAGCGTGTCTTCCGGAAGTGGTGTTCCCCGTTCATCAATGGCGATTCCGCCAAAGAGTGCCTCCTCGGTTTCAAACGCATAACCGAACAATTCTTCCGTTTTTCTGAGTACTTTCAACGTCTCTGCCACAACTTCAGGTCCGATACCGTCCCCGGATATCACTGCGATTTTTTTAACCTCACTCATTCCCGTCACTCCTCTGATTTCTGCTGTTCGCAGACATAGTTCTTCTGTATATTGTTGTATCATACCTACGGCCAAAGGACAAAGATATAGATTCTATGAAAGTGATAGGCTCAGCCTATAACGCCATCATTGACCTCGTACAATCCATTCCCTTGCCGGTCGGCCCTGTCTGATCATTTGCTCTTGTTTATTAGGTTGTTTACAATAAGTATGTACTTATGAATGTATGGTTTGACCATTACATGTAGAGGAGTTGTGGTGAGATGCAGTATGCAAAGCTTGGCAAATCCGGTATGAAGGTAAGCCGTCTCTGTCTAGGGACGATGAACTTTGGTCCAATTACGGATGAAAAAGAAGCTTTCCGCATTATGGACGCCGCACTGGATGCGGGGATCAACTTTTTTGATACCGCCAACGTGTATGGCTGGGGCGAGAATTCCGGACTGACCGAGACGATTATCGGCCGCTGGTTCAAGCAGGGCGGAGGCCGGCGTGAAAAGGTTGTACTGGCCACCAAAGTCTATGGAGCTATGAGCGACAAACTTGACGGCCCTAATGATGAAAGCGGTCTCTCCTCCTATATTATCCGCCGTCACCTGGAGGGCTCACTCCAACGCCTTCAGACTGACCACATCGAGTTGTATCAGATGCATCATGTAGATCGGAGTGTCTCCTGGGACGAGCTGTGGAGCGCGTTCGAGCTTGCAGTCAGCCAGGGGAAAATCGGCTATGTCGGCTCCAGCAACTTTGCCGGCTGGGATATTGCAGTAGCCCAGCAGGAAGCTAAAGCCCGGGGGTTCTTGGGGCTTGTATCTGAGCAGCATAAATACAGCCTCACCTGCCGCCTGCCGGAGCTGGAGGTTCTTCCTGCATCCCAGAACCTCGGTCTCGGAGTCATCCCTTGGAGTCCGCTCGACGGAGGACTGCTTGGACGTAATGCGCTCAAGAAAATCGAGGGCAGCCGCAGCGGTGGTAATGCAGAACGGGTAGAACAGTACAAGAACCAGCTTGAGGCTTTTGCCGAACTCAGCCAAGAGCTTGGCGAACCCCAAGACAACATTGCGCTGGCTTGGCTGCTGGCGAATCCGGCAGTCACAGCACCAATCATCGGACCGCGTACCATGGAGCAGTTCGAAAGTGCGCTGCGCAGCCTGGAAGTCGTTCTGGACGAGTCCGTACTCAAGCGTCTGGATGAGATCTTCCCTGGCCCTGGTGGTGCAGCGCCAAAGGCATATGCCTGGTAGGCACGAATTCCATGCGAGGACGAGTCGTGCTTGCGGCTGATGGAGAAGATATCCTTCCTTAACTCCGCAAAAAAAAGAAGCTGTTGTACATGGCCTTTACTCTGCCAAGTACAACAGCTCTTTTTATCCGCATCCTATTTTGCCTGCAACACGAATGTTCAACTATATGTCCATCCTTATTCTGCTGTATCCACGGTTACAGATCCGTTACTGGTGGACAAGGAAACTTTGTGCGTCCCGCTCCCGAGCACGGCGGTTCCGTGACTGTTGTCATCACCCTTCCAGCTGACATCTCCTTTGAGCGAGCCATTGCTGGTATCTGCAGTAATCGTTGCATCGTTAGAAGCCGGCAGACCCACTACAATCTTGCCATTGCTGGAAGAGCACTCCCATTCACCGGTAATCGGCGAGTTAATCGTGATCTTGCCGTTGCTGCTCTTCGCGTACAGCGAACCGTCGATATTGCCGAGATTCAGGGCGCCATTGGAGCTGACCAGCTTCACTTCACCCTGCACATTCTGCACAGTCAGCGTTCCATTGCTCGTGTGTGCATCCACGCCACCGGCCACATCATGAATATCCAATGTTCCGTTGCTGGTATCCAATTCTACACCTGACTGCAAATTGCCAGCTTCAATTGATCCGTCACTGGTTTCAACCTCTACTGCAAGATTGCTGGGAAGATTAACGTTCAAATAGGGATCTTTGAGATTAAATCCAATATGGATGTTGGAGAGCCAGCCCGATTCCCCTTCCAGCTTCATGGTCAAGGTGTCTCCTTCGGCTATGACTGTCCATTTCTGTTCGAGTGAGCTTGAAGCTTCACTTTCCGATTTCCCCGGCACTTCCAGCTTACCCTCATAGTCAAGAGTGCTGCCATCCACACCGCTTAGCTTTACCTTACCGTGCGGCAATTCAATCTTCACCTTCTTGATCCCTGCCTGCACATCCACTGTTCCATTTACTGGCACAATCTCTGTGTTACCGAAAATCCCGCTGAGCGAGCCATCGGCCAGCACCCTCTGGGCCCCGCTTGCGGCAACCAACACCACAATCAGGACAATAGCCCAGCCGCTGACACGCGTTTTGACATCGGACTTCACAAATATGCGGAGCAGGGTCTCCAGCCCGAACAATATAAGCAGCGCAGGCCAGAGATAATTCAGCGCCTGGTAGGTAACCACATCAAATTGGGCTAATACGATGATAACCCCCAGCATGATGCATCCCAAGGCTGCGGTAAAGCTGCCGATCTTCCATCTCCCCATTGTTCATATCCCCATTTCTTTATACTTTTGGATTTTTCTTCAGCATTCTTAGTCCATAGCCGATCAGGCCCAGCGACAACAGAATGGATCCGATATTCATATCGGTGAGCAAATCCCAGAGCCCCGGGAAAGTAGTAACAATCAGCAGCAGAATACCCGCAGTTACACAGCCAAAACCGACCCAGACCGGATTCACATCTTCGTTCGGATACGCCACGCTTCCAGGCATGCCCATACTCCATGGAGCCCCATAGCTGTCAGGATGGAACATCATACGTTCATGTTCTTCGGCAGATATTTTCATCCACGCTGCTTTTTGAAGAGCATCAAATAATTGATAGAACCACAGCGCAGCCAGAGCAAACGGGAAAATGGTTGGCATGGAGGGGATAAAGATAATACACAGGGATGCCCCGACCATATATTCCAGCCCCAATTTTTTGAAGCCTAAATACAAATGCCCTAGTCCCGGAATCATAGCCAGAAGAAAAGTGAGCCAACGTCTTTTTTTGATCATATAATATCCTCCCATTTGAAGTTGTTTAATTATTCATTTGATCCATCAGGGTTAAGCCAGGCGCTGACCGATGTGGACATATGTCCATTAATTTCTGTAATGCCATAGGCCATATCCTTAAATACCCCAAGCTGCAGCAGCAGGAAGGTCAAGCCGACCGCAACCCCATAGTGTACCCAAGAGGTTTTGGGGGCTGTGCGGCGTCTAACCATAGTTGCTCTGACCGCCCGTTCCCGGCGCCCCGATTCCAGCTGTTCAATTTGCGCCATTACATCGGCAGTAATATCCGGAAAGGCAAATGTATCCAAGGACTCTCGTCCATTCTCCATTTCGTTCCATAACACAGACATTTCTCTTGCTTCTTCCAGCCACTGTGCGCATTCGGGACAAGACTCGATGTGCAGACGGATTCTCAGCTCCGCTTCCGGAGACAGCAAGTTTTCGATATAATGCGGCATCCATTCTTTTACTGTTGCACAATTCATCGCCATTCCTCCCCGTTTTTACGCATCATCTGTCTGGCCCTGTACAGCTGTGACTCTACTGTTTTTACTGAAACGCCTTTCTGTTCGGCAATCTCCTGATAGGAATGTCGCTGAAAATAATACATCTGCACGACCGACCGGTACGGTTCTGTGAGATGATTCAGATTCGCGCCCAGCGCTTCCGACGCTTCCTTGCGGATCAGCACATGCTCAGGCGTCTGCGATGTTACCCAATCATTCTCCGTATAATCGGCTGTACTGCGGTGCCGCCATTCCCTGTCATTGGCCCGTTTCCAGTCCAGACATGTCCGGTAAGCAATCCGGTACAACCAGGTGGAGAATGAAGATTGCCCTCTGAAGGAAGGGAGCGCCTTGTAGGCTTTGATGAAGACTTCCTGGGCCATATCCTTGGCTGACTCAGCTTCTCCTGTAATTTTGATACATACCCGATACACCATGCCTTGATAACGTGACACCAATTGCTCAAAAGCCTGATGCTGCCCATTTAGCACGGCTGATATCCACTCTGCCTCTTCCAAGTCGTTCTCCCCTCCTTCAGCTTCATAATATTAGACGACAGACTCCGGGCTTCCCCTGCAAAGGTTTCTGTTTATTTTTTTGAAGGATCAATAATCCAGTTTATCCGCCCATTCTCCGGTAAATATGGTGAACAACATACTTACTCATTGTACGGGGTATTCCGCCTTCCTCCAAGCGCTATGATGTTCTTAGAAAAACAAATAAAGCCATCCAAACCGCAGAGTCAATCTACGGTCTGAACAGCTCAAATCAATAGTTAGTCAAAAGATATAACGCACGAGTCAGGTATGAGACCAACCTGATTTACAGGTTAACATGATCGCGCTTTGTATACGTTTTGCGTTTCTCCAGCAGTTTGTTCAGGGCATTCAGATAAGCTCTGGCACTCGCCTCCAGAATATCTGTGCTGAGTCCTCGGCCCTGAGCGGCAACCTCGCCCTGTGACAATACTACATGGACTTCACCCTGCGCGTCTTTGCCGCGGCTGACAGCCTTGATGGAATAGTCACCAAGTGTAACTTCCTCACCTGTAGCCTGGTCAATGGCATTATAGATCGCATCTACTGACCCATTGCCTTCGGCAACTGCAATAATCGGTTCCGTGTCCGGCCCTTTAATCGTTATCTTGGCTGTAGGAGTGGCTTCATTGCCGTAAGTCACATAGATCGTCTGCAGGCTGAAAACTTCCGGCGTATCGATCAGTTTCTCTTCCAGCAGCGCCAGAATGTCCTCATCGGATACTTCCTTCTTCTTATCTGCCAGATCCTTGAATTTGGCAAATGCATGATTCAGTTCTTCCTCCAAGAGCTCATAGCCCAGATCACTGAGCTTGTCGCGGAATGCATGTCGGCCTGAATGTTTGCCCAGTACCAGCTTGCTCTCTTTGAGCCCGATGGTTTCAGGAGTCATGATCTCGTAAGTGGTTTTCTCCTTCAGCATACCATCCTGGTGAATCCCGGATTCATGGGCAAAGGCATTGGCGCCGACAATTGCCTTGTTGCCTGGAACAACCATGCCTGTAAGCTTGCTGACCAGCCGGCTTGTACGGGAAATCTCAGACAATACGAGCGAAGTCTTGGCATTAAAAAACTCACTGCGTGTCTCCAGCGCCAGCGCCACCTCTTCAATGGCTGTATTCCCGGCACGTTCGCCGATGCCGTTGATGGTACCTTCAATCTGGTCCGCACCATTCTGAATCGCAGCCAGCGTGTTCGCCGTAGCCATACCCAAGTCATTATGACAATGGGCGCTAAGCTGCACTTTCTCAATATCCGGCACGGTGTCCTTAAGAAACTTGAAGATCGCACCATATTCCGAGGGGTTCAGATAACCGACAGTATCCGGTATATTAACCACATTCGCACCTTCACGAATGGCCATCGCCACCATTTCAGCCATGAAGTCGCGTTCAGTCCGGCCGGCATCCTCCAGTGAAAATTCCAGCTTGGAAAAATATTTTTTGGCATAACGGATGGCGGCCTGTGCGGTCTCCAGCACCTGTGCCTTTTCCATACGAAGCTTATGCTGCCGATGAATCGGTGAAGTTGCCAGGAACAGATGAATGCAGGGGTCCTGCGCTCCTTGAAGCGCTTCTCTAACTGCATCGATGTCGCTCTCTCTGGAACGGGAGAGTCCTATCAAGGTTACATTCTTCACAGCTCTCGCTACTGCGTTTACCGCAGCCAGATCTCCGGGTGACGCAGCAGGAAAACCTGCTTCCATCCGGTCAATCCCCAGCTTCTCCAGCTGGTAAGCAATCTCTACCTTTTCACGTGTATTGAGGTTCACACCCGGCGACTGCTCTCCGTCTCGCAGCGTCGTATCGAACACATATATTTTCCGCAAAGCTGAGCACCTCCTGAAAAAGATTGCGCTTAAACCCTCAAATGCGGCCCGCAAAAAAAACCGGCCGCATCTGAGAATCACACTATATTACGTTCAACGTTTTAAGTATATGAGACTATTTCTTAATCCAGTGCATCATTTCACGCAGCTGGCTGCCGACTACTTCTACCGGATGAGCAGCTTCGTTGCGGCGAGTGGCTGTCAGGAAGGCACGGCCGGATTGATTCTCAAGAATAAAGTCGCGGGCGAATTTACCTTGTTGGATATCGCTAAGCACTTCTTTCATTGCTTTTTTGGTTTCATCTGTAATGATGCGTGGACCTGTTACATAATCGCCGTACTCGGCAGTGTTACTGATGGAATCGCGCATAGTTGCAAGTCCGCCTTCATACACCAGGTCAACGATCAGCTTCATTTCATGCAGACATTCGAAATACGCCATTTCAGGAGCATATCCTGCTTCGGTAAGCGTCTCGAAACCAGCTTTGATCAGTGCGGATACACCACCACACAGAACAGCCTGCTCGCCGAACAGATCGGTTTCGGTTTCTTCACGGAAGGAAGTTTCAATAACCCCTGCACGTGTACAGCCGATACCTTTGGCATAAGCCAGACCAATCGCCTGAGCATTGCCGGTTGCATCCTGTTCAATTGCGATCAGTCCAGGAACGCCGAAACCTTCAACATAGGTGCGGCGAACCATGTGACCCGGGGATTTTGGAGCTACCAGCAGTACATCAGCATCCTTAGGGGCAACGATTTGGCCAAAATGTACGTTGAAGCCATGAGAGAACATCAGAGCCGCGCCGTTTTTGAGGTTTGGTTCAATTTCATTTTTATATACGGATGCCTGTGTTTCGTCCGGCATAAGAATTTGCACTACATCTGCACGGGATACTGCTTCAGCTACCGGCAATACTTCAAAGCCGTCATTTTTGGCGGTTTCAAACGATTTGCCTTCACGCAGGCCGATGACAACCTGAAGACCACTGTCACGCAGGTTCTGTGCCTGGGCATGCCCTTGGCTGCCGTACCCGATTACTGCAATTGTCTTCCCTTTTAGTACACTAAGTTCTGCATCCTGTTCATAGTACGTTGTCACTGCCATTGTCAATATCCTCCTTTAATTTGGGACCCATCGTAAAGAGCGGGTGCTTCAAGAGCCTTCAGTCCTTAAGATAGGATAGGCTGCTCTTCAAGCCCCCGCTCTTTCGCGGGAATTTCCTTACCCTTATCTTATCAAATTAATGCAAACAAGCAGCAATTCGTTAAAGCCGTAAAATATAGTCAGGCATTTCCCCGAATCATGGCTGTAACACCGGTACGGGACAGCTCTTTGATGCCGTATGGCTTGAGCAGTTCAATCATTGCATCAATTTTCTGAGTATCTCCAACCACCTGTACGAGCAGGCTGGTTGAACCAATATCGACCACTGAAGCGCGGAAAGTCTCAACAACACCCATGATCTCCGGACGTTCAGCCGGATCCGCTTTGACTTTGATCAATGCCAGTTCCCGGGCAACCATTGGCTTGGAGCCTAGATCCACAACCTTGATTACATCAATCAGCTTGTAAAGCTGCTTCTCGATCTGCTCAAGGGTGTGCTGATCACCCAGGGTAACAATTACCATCCGGGACAAACCCACTTCTTCGGACTGTCCGACGGTGATGCTCTCAATATTGAAGCCCCGGCGGCCGAACAGGCCTGACACCCGCTGCAGTACACCTGGCTGGTCATTTACAAGCACAGCAATCGTATGTTTCATCACTGTCATTCATCCCCCATCAGCATTTGATCGATGGTTGACCCTTGGGTTACCATCGGGTAGACATTCTCGTCCTTAGGAACAACGAATTCTACCAGAACGGGTCCCGGCGTTTCCAGTGCTTCTTTCCACGCAGCGCCTGCTTCTTCCTTGTTTGTTGCCCGTAGTCCCTTTACCCCGTATGCCTCAGCCAGTTTAACAAAGTCTGGGCTGCCCGCAAGGTCAGTATAGCTGTAACGCTTCTCATAGATGAGGTTCTGCCACTGCCGGACCATCCCCAGAACCTGGTTGTTAATCACCACAATTTTGACTGGAATCTTATGAATTGCACAGATTGCCAGCTCTTGCGAACACATTTGCATGCCGCCGTCACCATTGATGGAGACTACCAGCCGTTCCGGATGTGCCATTTGCGCTCCGATGGCTGACGGGAATCCGAATCCCATCGTTCCAAGTCCTCCGGAAGTGATCCATGAACGAGGATGATTGAACTTGTAATACTGAGCAGCCCACATCTGATGTTGTCCAACATCCGTAGTGACAATGGCTTCACCCTTAGTGGTGTCATTGATCATTTCAATTACCCACTGTGGTTTGAGCTCTGTATCGGAATCGTTGTAGCGAAGCGGGTAATCCAGCTTCCACTGGGCAATCTGCGTTCTCCAGGCATCCGCATTAGCCGCACGGCTTACTTCAGGATTCAGCATTTCCAGTACGGTCTTCACATCACCGACAATTGGAATGTCTGGCGAGACATTTTTTCCAATTTCAGCCGGATCAATATCGATATGAACAATTTTCGCTTTGGGCGCGAAACCGTCCAGCTTGCCGGTTACACGGTCATCGAACCGGGCACCGATGTTAATCAACAGATCGCATTGCTGGATGGCATTATTAGCGGTGTAGGTACCGTGCATACCGGGCATTCCCATCCACAGTTCTTCCGCACTCGGGTAACAACCCAGTCCAAGCAATGTTGTTGTGATTGGAATCTCTGTCCGCTTCACGAATTCGTACATAGCCTCATGAGCCCCGGAGTAAATGACACCGCCGCCGGCAATGATGATCGGGCGTTCAGCGGATGATATTGCGCGGACCAGCTTATCCAATTGAAGCTTGTTCGGAACCGTACGCGGATTGTAGCCGCGAAGGTTAATGCCCTGCTGTTTGGCCGGGGCAAACAAAGTTTTGGCAGCCGATACATCCTTCGGAATATCAATGAGAACCGGGCCTTTACGGCCGGTGTTCGCAATATGGAAGGCTTCATGAATGACACGCGGAAGATCCTCAACATCACGTACCAGATAACTGTGCTTGGTAATCGGCATGGTTATGCCTGTAATATCCGCTTCTTGAAAAGCATCTGTTCCAATCAGGCTGGAAAAGACATTACCGGTGATTACCACTAGTGGAACAGAGTCCATAAAAGCGGTGGCGATGCCTGTTACCAGATTGGTTGCTCCCGGACCCGAGGTTGCAATACATACGCCCGGCTTACCGCTGGCTCTGGCATAGCCGTCAGCCGCGTGAATCGCGCCCTGCTCATGCCGTGTCAGGATATGTTTGAAATCGGTGAAGCCATGAAGAGCATCGTAGATGTATAATACAGCACCGCCAGGATACCCGAATACGGTATCTACCCCTTCCAATACAAGACTGCGCAGCAGCACTTCGGAGCCCGTAATCACCTCGGGATTTTTCCATTTCTCACGTAACTGCTCTATAGACTGTACTTCCGGTATTTGCGCGCTCATCAGTATTCCTCCCTTCGATAGTTAACATTCATTATGAAAATGACAGAACGTCTTATATACGACCGATAATGTGCCTGACAACAAAAAAACCTTTCGCCACCCACGCGCAAAAGACAGCGCGTGAGGGACGAAAGGTTGATCTTCCGTGGTACCACCCATGTTTGCATTGCATCTCACGATGCAACACCTTATCAGGATACAAAAATCCATCGATGTAGGCAGGGCCCAAATCTCTGTAACCTGAAGTCCCTAACGCGGACCAAACGATTCCCCCTAATAATTCCACCACTCTTGCCGATGGACCTTTCAGGAAAACAGCTCCGAGGTGAGCTCGTATATAAGGGATTCTGGTGGAGGTTGCAGCAATTCCTCTCACTCTCTGAGCAAAAGAGCCCTTAAAACTTCGTCCTCATCATTGCCGATGCATGTATGTTCGTTAAAATGTTTAGACACATTATATGATTCCTCACACGGTTAGTCAATACCCATCTTTTCTGCAATCGTCACAAAACGTTGTTCTATTCTTGCCGGAACGCCCACACGCCTTTGGGCATATGATGTACGACAATGCGTGAAGGGGGCGCTTTATGATTCGCTATCGCAGACCCAAGCAGGATGATCTTATCATTCTTGACTTGATTGAGAAACAACTGGTTCCATTATCGCATCTTCCGCAAACCGTAATCAACCAGGTCCGAAAAGACCTGCCCCGTCGCCTGGGGCAAGGGGTTACCCTTGTAGCTTGTCCGGATTATGAAAGCGATCCCCTGGGATTCGTTCATTTCATGCTGCATGGAGACTTACTCTATATTGACATGTTAGCCATAGCCCCTGCGGCAAGGCGCAAGCGTTGGGGGAATATGCTCATGGACCGGGCTGAGCGGTTTGCACTATCACGCGGTTGTCAGAGGGCCAAAGTCTCAGTGGATACCGGCAATGCGCCGGGAATTTCTTTTTATCAAAAATTGGGCTACAGCGTAGCCCGTTATCAGCCGCAAAACTTCTGCTATGAGTTCGAAAAACCTTTATCCAGCAGATTCAGAGTTTAAAAGAAACCGATCGGCGGTACGCCATAATTGGGTCCACAGCAATAAGGTCCAGGCACCGGTCCTGGTCCATACCCTCCGTAGGGTCCAGGTACACCGCCATAGCCTCCGCCATAAGCGTAGGGGGCCGTACCAATGGCCAACAAATCAAACAGCACCAGCGGAATCAAAGCCTTGGTTTGCACTTTTCTACCGCTGGTCCGTTGTAAAACCAGTCGATTTCCCGAGACCCGGAGCAGTTTCCCCGTTACTTTCGTGCCATCTTTTTTCACTGCGGTAATATTTTTACCCACCAGCTTCATCACCTGTTTCCTTGTAACCGGCTGTGTCATCTTATCCCTCCTAAAAGTTTTGTAAACATAGTCTCCCAGAATTTACTCGATACGAATTTTGCTGCAAAAGCTTAGGTTAAGCTCTTCTTCACAACAGTCTATTCGTGCCAAGTACACTTTGCCTGTACACCTGTCCCTGACTGATACATCTAAAATTTCAACAAAAAAAACGCATTCCCAGTTCATACCGGAAATGCGTTTATTGATCTACGCAACAAGCGATACATCCAAATTAACGTTTGCTAGGGTCGTAAGGTTCACCCAATGCCTTCGGAGCCGAAGAACGGCCAACTGCACTGACTAAGACTATAATCGTTAATACATAAGGAATCATGAAGATAAATTCCTGTGGAATGTTTTTGGACCATTCGAACAATTGCACATAGTTCCGGATCGCTTGCGACAACCCGAAGAATACAGCTGCTCCGAACGCGCCAAGTGGATTCCATTTCCCGAAAATCATCGCCGCAATAGCGATAAAGCCCTGACCGGAAACCGTGTTGTGCGCAAAGGTTCCCGTTGTTGTTAGGGTGATAGTGGCTCCGCCAATACCGGCTAACAGCCCGCTCAGCATAACGCCAATATATCTCATGCGGTTTACGTTGACACCCAGTGTATCCGCCGCACTCGGGTGTTCACCGACTGCACGCAGCCGAAGACCAAATGGGGTTTTGAAGAGTACAAAATAAATGACAATAACCAGGATTATCGCAAGGTAAGTCGTCGGATAGGAATTAAAAATCCCCTCGCCGATAACCGGAATCTTGGAGAGACCGGGGATAGGTACTTTACTGAATCCGTCCAGTAGCGGAGTTTCACCAGCTCCGTCAAAAATCAGCTTCACAACATAAAGCGTACTGCCAGCAGCCAGAAAGTTAATAACTGTACCACTTATGGTCTGGTCCGCCTTGAACGTAATTGACGCAACGGCATGAATAAGTGCGCCAAGTACACCCACAACCATAGCACAAAGTACACCGACCCATGGCGCCCATTCACCCATCCCTGCATCCTGAGCATAATATCCGCCTACAGCTGCAGCAAAAGCGCCAAACATCATCAAGCCTTCAAGTCCGATGTTCACGACACCGGAACGTTCAGAGAAGATGCCACCGAGGGCGGCAAATATCAGCGCTGTGGAAAAAACAAGCGTTGTATTGAGCAATTGGCCTAATACTTCCATCTATAACACCTTCTCTTTCTTGCGCTTGAAATAGAACGGTTTGAGCACCCAGCGCACAATTCCTTGTGCCGCAATGAAGAAAATAATTGAACCGATTACGATACGAATGAGTTCAGGAGGAACATCCGCTCCAAAACTCATACCTGCAGATCCATAAGTCAAGGTTCCGTAGAGAATAGCAGCCAGAATCACTCCGAGTGGATGCGTCAGACCAAGCAGCGCAACGGCAATCCCGTCAAAGCCATAACCTGGAGAAGCCGCAAATACAGATTGATAATGGAATACACCAAGCACTTCGCCTGCACCTGCCAGCCCGGCAAAAACACCGCTGATGAACATGGCTTTAATAACATTACGGCCAACATTCATACCTGCGTACTCCGCTGCATGAGGATTCAAGCCGACAGCTCGCATTTCGTACCCCTGTTTGGTTTTCCACAGATAGACATAGAAGAATACCGCTGCAGCCAGTGCAATTGCGGTTCCCCAGTGCAGCCGCGCATTATCAAATAGGGAATTTAAGAATGTCATGGAGAGCGAGGCCGGAATATCCTCTGAACGATTCTGCCCTTCAAGTAGCAAGAACGTTCTGACAATATAATTGGACAGAAATAATGCAATCCAATTCAACATGATAGTGGTAATAACCTCGTTAATTCCGCGTTTTGCCTTGAGATAACCAGCAATGCCTGCCCAGAGGCCGCCACAGACTCCTGCAATGATAACTGCCAGTGGCACCAGTATAAAATTCGGCAGGGTCCCGGCTAGCTTTATGCCAACAATAGAAGCCGCAGTCATTCCAATAAGCACCTGTCCATCCGCCCCGATATTGAACATACCCGAACGGAAGGCGAAAGCTACTGCAAGTCCTGTGAACATCAGTGGTGTCATCTCGCGGATAGCCTCACCAAAGTCATATGGACTGCCAAATACGCGTTTGAACAGCGCTGAGTAGGCAGCTACAGGATCGTATCCACCGATCAGCATCACTACAGCCCCTACAAGGAATCCCATAACTATTGCGACTAACGGAACGATATAGCTGTCCGTCGCAAATATTTTTTTGAGTCTATACATCCGAATGGCCTCCCCGCTTCAAGCTTCCCGCCATCATCAGTCCCAGTTCCTGATCATTGGTATCCTGCGGGAATACTTCACCGACAATCTGGCCTTCATAGATGACGGCGATTCTGTCGGACACATTCATAATTTCATCAAGTTCAAAAGAAATCAGCAGTACAGCTTTACCTTGGTCACGCTGAGCAATGAGTTGTTTCTGCACAAATTCGATTGCACCAACGTCAAGGCCGCGGGTAGGTTGAGCAGCAATGAGCAGTGTCGGATTTTTATCTATTTCCCGCGCAATAATCGCTTTTTGTTGATTACCACCTGACAAAGAACGGGCTTTGTTCTCAATAGAAGGAGTTCTCACGTCAAACTGCTTGACCAGATCCTCGGCATGCTGATCGATGACTTCTTTGTTCAGGAATCCGTTCTGATTGTATGGACTTTTATAATATGTCTCCAGCACCATGTTCTCGCTAACTGTAAAATCCAGGACTAACCCATGCTTATGCCGGTCCTCCGGAATATGAGAGACATTCATTTCAGAAATTTTACGTGGATTCAGATTAGAAATTTCCTTGCCGGATACGGCAATAGAACCGGAATCAATCTTACGCAGGCCGGTGATCGCCTGGATCAACTCGCTTTGTCCGTTCCCGTCGACGCCAGCAATACCTAGAATTTCCCCAGCCTTCACATCAAAGCTAAGCCCATTCAATACCGGCACACCATCTTTGCTCTTACTGCTTACATTATTCAATTGGAGTACAGTTTCACCAATACGCGGAGGCTGCTTGTCTACCTTGAAGGTTACACCGCGTCCTACCATCTTTTCAGCCAGCTCATTAGGATTTGTATCAGCAGTCTTCACCGTATCAATGACTTTACCCCGGCGGATGATGGTAACCCGGTCAGAAATTTGCATGATTTCCTTAAGCTTATGAGTAATCAAAATGATGGACTTGCCCTCTGCAACGAGCCGCTTCATAATCGCCATCAGTTCTGTAATCTCCTGAGGCGTAAGCACAGCGGTAGGCTCGTCGAATATAAGTATATCCGCACCGCGGTACAGGGTTTTCATAATTTCTACCCTTTGCTGCATGCCGACCGAAATGTCGTAAATCTTGGCATTTGGATTGACTTGAAGGCCGTATTGCTCTGATAGTATACGAACCTGCTCCGCAGCGGATTTATAGTCGATTTTAAGACCCTTTTTCGGTTCCATGCCCAGAACAATGTTCTCAGTTACCGTGAAAGGCTCTACAAGCTTAAAATGCTGGTGAACCATTCCGATGCCAAGCTCAATCGCTTTATTGGGGTTATCGATAACAACTGGTTTCCCGCCGATTTCGATGCTGCCTTCATCGGGCTGATACAGTCCGAAGACGATATTCATCAAGGTGGATTTGCCTGCTCCGTTCTCGCCAAGCAGTGCATGAATTTCTCCTTTTTCGAGCGTCAGACTAATGGAGTCGTTCGCGACGATACCGGGAAAGCGTTTTGTGATTTGCTTCAACTCTACGACAGGAGCCGCAGCACTCATGGAATCACCCTCATCACTGAATATATATTACCTTATAGACATGGCTATACCGCCCCTGAAGGACGGTACAGCTATGTTAACCTATTACCTGAAACATTCATCTAACAAGGAACAAGGCCAGCTCAATAACCGGCCTTGTTCCTTGTTAATTATTGTGAAGCAAGAAACATCAAGTCCGTCTTACTCGGTAGGAACTTTGATTGTTCCATCAATGATTTGTTTGCTGTATTCATCAACTTTGGCAAGAATTTCAGCGGATACGTTGGCTTTGGATGTTTCAGGAAGGCCTACACCGTTGTCTTTCAGACCCAGTACAGTTGTAGTGCCGCCTTTGAATGTTCCATCAACGACCTGTTGGGAAACTTTCTTAACCGCTTCGTCAACACGTTTGATCATGGAAGTCAGAGTTACATCGTCGCCAAATTCCAGGGATTGGTCTTTGTCTACGCCGATTACCCATACTTTATCGCCGCCAGCTTTGTTACGGGATTTAGCTTCGTTGAATACACCGTTACCAGTTGCGCCAGCAGCTGGGAAGATGATGTCATTGCCGTCATTGTACAGGGTAGCTGCCAAAGATTTACCAACGTCTGGCTTGTCATAAGCACCTGCATAAGTAACTTTTACGGCTGCATTAGGGTTAACAGCTTTTACACCAGCAATGAACCCTACTTCAAAACGTTTGATTACTGGGCTTTCCATACCGCCAATGAAACCTACTTTGTTGGTTTTGGTAGTCAAACCTGCAACTACACCCACCAGGAAGGATCCTTCATTCTCGGAGAACGTAACGGATTCTACGTTTGGAGCTTCTACCACACTGTCAATGATCGCAAGATTGGCATCCGGATTCTCGGTTGCAACTTTCTTAACAGCATCGCCAAGGTCAAAACCAATACCCCAAGTCAGGTTGTAGCCGCCTTTTACGAATTGGTTAAGGTTTGGCTCATAGTCTGAATTGGATTTACTTTGCAGATACTTGATTTCAATACCGGATTCTTTCTCAAGAGCCTGCAGAGCTTCCCAAGCTGATTGGTTAAACGACTTGTCGTTAACGCCGCCTACGTCGGTAACCAGACCGACTTTGACGTCAGTTTTTGGAGCATCCGTTGGAGCTGCTGTTGCTTCAGCCGGTGCGTTAGTTGCTGTTCCAGCGTTGCTTGCTTCATTGCCGGAGTTGTTATTGTTCTTGCCGCAGCCTGCCAGAATGACAGTGAACGCAAGCAACATAACAAGAGATAGTTGGTATACCTTTTTCATTGAGTGTGATCCCCCTTAAAAAATTGGATGTCTTCTGTGTATTCCTTGGACATACCATTAGATCAAATTATAACTGGTAAAAACCTTAAAATCC
Source organism: Paenibacillus diazotrophicus (assembly GCF_042610465.1). Classification (NCBI taxonomy): domain Bacteria; kingdom Bacillati; phylum Bacillota; class Bacilli; order Caryophanales; family Paenibacillaceae; genus Paenibacillus; species Paenibacillus diazotrophicus. The sequence goes on along the minus strand of NZ_JBGJZN010000002.1, from coordinate 437,952 downwards.
AGTCAATTAATGACCTCAGGTCAATAATAATTTGCATTTTTTCACAAGAAACCGTTTACTATCACATCCCACGTCAGCAAAACATTCAAACCATGTCAGAAGCGCTCGAATTGCATGGTTGTGGTTAGGACAATATAATTATTATTGCACGGTTATGTGTTTTCTATTATCATGAATGTTTACATAATGTAATAAAAGGGAGTATTGAAAAATGGATGATCAAAACAAACCAGAAGCTGCACCAGACTTCAAATACTGCCGGGAGTCCCGTGTATTCAAAACAGGCCGCGTATTCCCGAATGATGTCAACAATCATAAGACGTTGTTCGGTGGCAAGCTAATGAGCACTATTGATGAAGTTGGATCGATCTCTGCCATGCGTCACTGCCGCACCAATGTGGTTACCGCTTCAGCGGACTCTGTTGACTTCCTACTGCCTATCAGACCTACAGATTCAGTATGCTTCGAGTCCTTCGTCTCCTGGACGGGCAGAACCAGTATAGAGGTATTCGTCAAAATCATATCAGAGAATCTATATACCGGCGAGCGAGCTGTTGCAGCGACATCTTTCCTCACCTTTGTAGCTGTCCATGAAGACGGCACACCGGCACTGGTACCCGCCATCATTGCTGAAACCGATGAGGAAAAGCTGATCAGCGCCTCTGCAAATGAGCGTTCCGAGCTGCGGAAGATTAGAAGAACCAGTAGCAAGCTGCTGGCATCCCAGCTAAGCACCACCAAGTACTGGGAGTAGAGCTTCGCTTAGGGATTCACTCCCTCTTCCAGACACATTGAAACCTTGGCCTTAAGTTCAATTAACTGAAAAACCTTTGCAAGACTCAAAAAAAAGCACCGTCAAACGGGAGATCCCGCAGGCGGTGCTTTTCGGTTACTTCTAATACTTATGCGTTAATCTTCTCTTTGGCAACAACAGCCAGGGAGTTGAATGCGTTAAGATCGTTAACTGCCAGGTCAGCCAGCATCTTGCGGTTCACTTCTACTCCAGCCAATTTCAGGCCGAATACAAGCTTGCTGTAAGACAGGCCGTTCAAACGGGCTGCAGCATTGATACGAACGATCCACAGTCTGCGGAAGTTACGTTTAGTCTGACGACGGTCACGGTATGCGTAAACCATCGATTTCATTACCTGCTCTTTAGCAGTTTTGAAAATGCGGTGCTTGGAACCGAAATAACCCTTTGCCAGCTTCAATACTTTTTTATGTCTACGACGAACTACAAATCCGCCTTTAACTCTTGCCATATTAATAAACCTCCCAAAAATGTGTGATAAAACTATTTCAAGTTAGCGAGTCCTTGTTTCAAACGTCTTACATCCCCAGGGGCCATAACCGGATTTCCGTTCAGTACGCGTTTTGCGCGCTTGGATTTGTGGGAAAGCAAGTGGTTCTTGTGAGCTTTGTAACGCAGTACTTTGCCCGTTCCAGTAATCTTGAAACGGCCTTTCAGACTGCTGTGAGTTTTCATTTTAGGCATGATGTTTCCTCCTTGAATATTATGCGGCGCCAAATTGCTGTGCAAGTGACTCCAAATTTATTGGGCTTTGGGAGCCAAGATCATAATCATGCTGCGTCCTTCCAGCTTAGGCTGGCGTTCCACAACAGAAATATCTTCAACTTCGTTCTTCACCCGTTCCAAAATCTTCTGACCGATGCTGGCATGTGTAATCTCACGTCCGCGGAAACGTACGGAGCATTTCACCTTGTCACCTTCGCCCAGAAACTTGATAACGTTGCGGAACTTGGTCTGATAATCATGTTCCTCAATGTTGGCACGGAACCAGACTTCCTTGATGTCCACGATCTTCTGGTTCTTGCGTGCTTCTTTCTCTTTCTTTTGTGTTTCATAACGGAACTTGCCGTAATCCATGATGCGGCATACTGGCGGTTTCGCCTGCGGTGCTACGTTGACTAAATCCAGATTAAGATCAATCGCCATCTGCAACGCTTCGCGGATCGGTTTGATACCGATTTGTTCGCCTTCCGCTCCAACCAACCGAACTTCTTTGGCCCGAATTTCATCATTGATCATATGTTCCTTACTGATAATACTCCACCTCCGGATCTACTTGGGAAATCACTTATGCGGTTCTCCATAAAAAAGGGGTGCCGGTAACTCCCGACACCCCGTTTGATCAACGTTCATGAATTATAACATCCATAAAGCATTGAGATCAAAACCAGCTGGCTTAGAGCCAGTCAGGTGAGAAGCCGGTGCTTCTGCTTGCAATCCCTATGTTTTGCATACTTGAATACTATACAACACTATGCACACTGTGTCAACAGTGGCCAAATTCTTTTTTCCAAAAAATCTTCTTTAAGAAACCTGTTTGCTCTGAACTTCTTCAAGCCGTACGACACGCGTATGCTTGGTATGGCTCCACTGCTTGTTGTTCTGCGTAAAGAACGCATAGAACGTAATGGGATACCAGGAGATCAGGTAAATTGGGAATACCAGCAAATACAGATATACCTTTTTGAACTTCACCTTCTCCAGCGCCATCGCGAGCAGGAAGGTCAGAATATTGGCTCCTACAGCAAAGTAGCTGAGCCACAGTGGCAGGCTACCATAAATATTCGCTATATGCGGGCCTCCGAAGATGGAATTGTCGATAAACATGACTGCTGTCATCAAGAATGTCAGCAACACGATGTAGACATTGACACCATATAGAGCCAGGTCAAATTTCGTCAGACTACGTTCTTTAATGCTTTGCCACAGCAAAGGAAAGAAATAACGGCGGGCTACAGTAAAGTGACCCTGCATCCAGCGCAGACGCTGTCTGGAGGAAGCCTTGAATGTCAGTGGCTTCTCGTCAAATACCTTGGCATCATAATTAAATCTTGGATAGACGCCTTTGGAGGCACTCCGCATGGTAAATTCCAAATCCTCTACCAGACTTGTTGCTCCCCAGCCCATTTCCTTCAGCAGATTGGTCTCGAAACACATACCTGTTCCACCCAGGAAGTTCGCCATATTGAGATTGTGGCGTGACAGCTGCCAGAGCCGGTTGATATACCAGTAGGACACACCATAAGCCGCAGTGATCCAAGAATCCTCAGGATTCTTGGTATCGATGTAGCCCTGAATAACTTGAGCGCCTGAGCAAAGATCCTTGTTCATCTCCATTAAGAATTCCGTGTGAGCAAGATTGTCGGCATCGAACATGACGACGGCGTCATATTGCCTAGGCATCGCCCATAATTCCTTGAGCATCCATTCAATGGCATAACCCTTACCGCGCAGGTTGTTGTTGGTGCGGACACAGGCATTCATTCCGTGTTCTCTTACAATCTTGGCTGTACCATCCGTACAGTTGTCGCAGATGACAAATACATCGTACAGTTCCTGGGGATAATTAAGTTGTTTCAAATTCTCCATCAGTGCACCGACGACTTCTTCCTCATTGTGAGCGGCAACCAGTACAGCAAATGATTTTTGCGGAGCGATATGTCCCTTATTCTTTTTCTTGTGCAGTCCAAATAACGAAAACGTAAACTGATAGACTGCGATAGCCGCCAAGATCACTTGGAGCGTAACAAACAGTGCGTCTGTCATGACCTTTGATGCCCCCTTTTCAATCTTGATGTTCTTTTTTTTCTCTCTCTCTGGCATTGCTGACGTTCGTACTGACCCTTTTGTTGCATCCCTTACAGTAAGACCAAGGACTTCCCTTTGTGCTAAGGCAGGCTTGCCTGTATGTGTATACGTCACAAGATACGATCCGGATGCTCTGTATTCGGCTCCTCTTTTTCTCTGTTACCTTATAAACGCGTTCCGCCTGCTTGAATCATTGTACGGCGTAAGTGGTGATGAAGTCAAAACTGTTGATTTCCAAATGAACCCGAGCTTTTACCTTGAAATGGACTACCTTAAAAAAGTATGATAAAGACAGCTTTATGGCATAGACCGGATTGTAGCAGCTGCGCCAACCAACTTCAGCCGGACTATCGGAGGGACAAGATATGAGACATCTATTCATGAAATTGCATCTCTTGGAGCAGCGCCTGTTCAAATGGATTAACGGACGATTGCATAACCCTTTTCTGAACTTTTGGCTTTTTTATCTGACTCATCTAGGCGGAGCCACAAGCGCCATCGGCATTAATCTGCTGATCTGGGCCCTGTCTCCTGAGCCTTTGAGAACTACAGGGCTTAAGGCCCTGACTGCCCTGGCTGTCAGCCATCTGCCTGTTGCCATTGCCAAGAAACTCTATCCGCGTATGCGGCCGTACCTGGCGCTTCCGGGCACGAATACGTTTCACAATCCGCTTAAGGATCATTCTTTTCCATCAGGCCATACGACCGCTATCTTCGCATCTACAGTGCCTTATATGATGGTCTTTCCTGCCCTAACCTTCATACTGCTGCCCCTAGCCTGCATTGTCGGATTTTCCCGGATCTATCTCGGACTGCACTATCCGTCTGACGTTTTTGCAGGGGCGGTAATTGGTTCCGGAGTCGCTGCAGGCACAGTAGTCTTGTGGTTCTAAAGTCCGAGATGTTCTAACACGGCGAATACCCTTTACGAAAACAGGTGGATTATACATTGCGTAAAAAAAGAGTACTATTGCTGTCAGAAGGTTTTGGCGCAGGGCATACGCAAGCAGCTTACGCGTTGTCGAGCAGCCTGCGCAAATTGTCGCCTAATCTGCAAACGAAGGTGCTGGAGCTAGGAAGCTTTCTCAATCCCAAAATGGCACCTTTGATTGTCTCGGCATACCGCAAGACGGTAACCTCAAAGCCCAGGCTGATGGGCTATGTGTACCGTCACCAGAAATCATTCAACCGTCTTACCACACTTGCCCTGCACCGGATATTTTATACACATACGCAAAATATTGTGAAGCAGCTGAGGCCGGACATTATAGTCTGCACCCATTTCATTCCCAGTGCCGTCGTTTCCCGTCTCAAACGGCTCGATCCGGCCTTCAAAGCCCCGCTGATCACCGTTATAACCGATTACGACGCCCATGCGACCTGGATCAGCCCCGAAGTAGACAGATACCTGGTTTCCACTCCCGAGGTCAAAGCCAAGCTGCGCACCCGAAGCGTCACTGCCGCCAAAATCCAGGTCACCGGCATGCCGGTTCACCCGAGCTTCTGGGAGCATCCATGCAGAGCAGATATTCTCAAACGTTTCACACTGCAGAATATGCCAACTGTTCTGGTCATGGGCGGCGGCTGGGGGATGATGAACGACGAGGTCATTAACGAAGCTTTGGCCGGCTGGCGGGATAAGGTGCAAATTATTTTTTGCGTCGGCAAAAATGAGAAGCTGCTTCATGCGATGCGGGAGAATCCCCTTTACAGCCACCCTAACGTTTCCTTGATAGGCTTCACACGTGAAATTGACAAACTGATGGAAATCTCCGATCTTCTGGTCACAAAACCGGGTGGGATGACCTGCAGTGAAGGACTGGCCAAAGGAATTCCCATGCTGTTTTATGACCCGCTCCCCGGGCAGGAGGAAGAAAATTGCCGTTATTTCACAGCAGCGGGACTGGGCGAACCCATTTCTTCACTTCAGGTGGTTGACGCATGGATGGAGCGGCTGCTATACAGCTATGACGAGGTGCAGGCTAAACGTCAAAGCCTGTTGAAGGAAATTGCCCGCTTTCATCCCATGCAAAGTGCCCAGAGCATAATTGATATGCTGGAATAGCCCGGGCAAGAACTTGAATCTACAGCTATCATATCCTCATGAAATAAAAAGGCAGTCCAGGTGTGGTTCACTGGACCGCCTTTTTATTGTACAGACCGCTTATAAAGCGGAAGTTCTCCGCCACTTGTGCCAATTACAGGCGGTACTTGTCCAGACGCGTAGCTTGATAGCGTTCCAGCGCTTCCGCGCCGACAATCGCCTCGCAGCGGTGAATATTGACACCCCGGCCAAAAAATTTGGTTTCGTACTCTGTCATCACCTGCTCCTCGTTCATCACTCCATCCGGATGCAGGTCAAGAGAGATATTCTTCATCTGCAGACCATAATCGGCAAAAGCATTCAGAGAGAACTCAAACAGGCTCCGCGAATCCGTCTTCAAATGAATCTCGCCAAGCGGACTGAGCAGGCCGCGGTATTTGTCCAGAAAACGCGGATGGGTCAGCCGGCGGCGCGCGTGTTTGCTCTTAGGCCACGGATCGCTGAAGTTCAAGTAGATCCGCTCCAGCTCTCCCGGAGCAAATACTTCCTCCGCATAGTTAATATTGGCAAGCGCCACTTTGAGGTTAGGCGGTGTCTCCTGCCCTGCCGGTTCCCAGACCGCGCGGGCCTTCTCCGCCGCACGCCGGATCAACTCATCATACATATCAACACCGATAAAATTAACATCCGGATATTTGAAGCTCATCTGGCTGATGAACTGTCCCTTACCCATTCCAAACTCTACATGAATAGGTTGATCGTTGCCGAACAGTTCAGACCACCGCCCCTTGAGGCTGCGTGGATCCAATATGACCAGATCGGTCTGTTCTTCCAGACTTTCACGTATTCCTTTTCTTCCGCGTAAACGCATAAGTTTTCCTCCGCTTTCTCTAATACAAACACTGTCACTTGCAATATTGTGCCGAACTTGCCCGCAAAAGTAAAGGGATTTTAACAAGAAAGCAGGCAGAACCCAGGGAATAAGTGAACAGTCTGAAGCTTAAACCTTCTCAGGCTTCAAACAAAAAGGAATTCTCCGCTGGCCTGGATACGGCCGGAACGAAGAATTCCTTCTTGATATATTTGGAATTGGGGTCCGTGTTATCATGCAGCTGACCGTCTACCTTGCAGGAGTTTGAAAATCAAATCTCTTCTCAAAGGCACTGCGGATCTTGCGCTGTGCTTCAGTCTTGATCTTGTGATTTCCATTAAATTCAACGCCCGTCAGCGCAAGCGCTTCGTCGGGAGTCAGCTGCACGTCAATGGAGCCTTTTCCTTCGGCATAAGCCGTTTGAGAATTCATCGTGATCACCTCTTGGTTTTATTATGGACCTTGCGACACGAAATTATGAATTCAAGAAATAGAAATTATAGTTGCTGCAGCGGCTTTTTTACACCCTAAATATAACATAATGTGTAAGCAATATCAAGATGTAAGCGCTGTTATTAGAGACTATTTTCTACTGTATTTACAGAGGTCTGAATGTTACGCTCATCGCTGATTTTTGATACAATAGAAAGGTTAAATAGAAACGGTACTGTCTCAGCGAGATAAATAAGGATGATGAATGTTGTGATACATAATCCTTATGTTTCATAGAAAGGAGTACTCCATGTCTAACCTTCTACAAACCACCTCTCCATTATTGTGGGGGGATAAACGTTTCCATACCTGGAATTACGAAATGCGCGAGCAGCTGGATGCCAAAGTATTCAAGGTGATGCTGGATGCCGGGTTCACGTGCCCGAACCGCGACGGTTCCATCGCTAAAGGAGGCTGCACTTTTTGCAGTGCAAGAGGGTCCGGGGATTTCGCCGGCAGCCGCCGGGACGATCTGGTTACCCAGTTCAATAACGTACGGGACAGACAGCACTTAAAATGGCCGAATGCCCAATATATCGGCTATTTCCAGGCCTATACGAACACCTACGCTCCAGTCGAGGAGCTTAGAGAATATTATGAAGTGATTCTGCAGCAGCCGGGTGTAGTCGGCCTTTCCATAGCAACGCGTCCCGACTGCCTTCCGGATGATGTGGTCGAATACCTGGCGGAGCTCCACCAGCGCACTTATCTCTGGGTTGAGATGGGTCTGCAGACCATTCATGATTCTACCTCAGAGCTGATTAACCGTGCACATGATACTCAGTGCTATATCGAAGCAGTCCAGAAGCTGCGGCGTCATGGAATCCGTGTCTGTACCCACATTATTCACGGTCTTCCGCAGGAAACCCATGAAATGATGCTGGAGACGGTGTCTGCGGTTGCCAATATGGATGTGCAGGGAATAAAGATTCATCTGCTGCATCTCATGCGCAAGACGCCAATGGTCAAGCAGTATGAAGCCGGGCTGCTGCGATTCCTGGAGCAGGACGAATATGTGAAGCTAATCGCCGACTCTCTGGAAATCCTGCCACCGGAGATGATTGTACACCGGCTGACCGGCGATGCTCCGCGCGACCTGCTGGTCGGGCCGATGTGGAGTCTGAAGAAGTGGGAAGTTCTGAATGCCATTGATGATGAATTGATTGCACGTGATACCTGGCAGGGTAAGTACTGGAGGAAGAGCTAATGGGCTTTATGTCGGTCCTCAGCTTTGCTCATAAATGTATTGAAGACCGCCTCCAGCCAGGCGGCCGGGCCATTGATGCCACCGTGGGCACCGGTGCCGACACGCTGTTCCTCGCCAAAGCGGCCGGTCCGCGCGGCGCGGTGTACGGCTTCGACATTCAGCCAGCAGCGCTGGCACTTGCCGAAGAGCGCCTGCGGCTGGCTTCGGAGGAAGCGCAGGCCGCGCTGGCTCCTGTTACCCTGCTGCTGAGCAGTCATGCAGCCATGGTGGAAGCCGTTCCGCCGGACTGGCGCGGAACGGTCTCTGCGGTGATGTTCAATCTCGGCTATCTGCCTGCGGGTGATGCCGACAAGACGATCATCACCGAGCCGATGAGCACGCTGGCCGCGCTGGAGGCCGCGCTTGAGCTGCTGCGGCCGGGCGGCATCGTTACAGCGGTGCTCTATCCCGGCCATGAAGGCGGCGACCGCGAAGCTGCCGCAGTGGAAGCCTGGGCAGCGGGCCTTCCATCCCAGAAGGCACAAGCGATCGTCTACCGCCAGCTGCAGCGGGCCACCGCTCCCTATACGCTGGCCATCGAGAAGAAAAAAGGAGCTGATCTGTAAGTGGCCGTAACCAAAATTGAGCACATTGGCATTAAAGTGAATCATCTGGAACGTTCGCTGCAATTTTACCAGGAGGTCATCGGTTTGGAACTACAGGACATTCTGGGAGAGCCTGGAGACGGGGTACGTCTTGCTTTTCTAAGCTTCCCTGGCCAGTCTAATGTGGAGGTGGAACTGATTGAGCGGGTCTTTGAAGGCCTCCCGCAAGAGGGCAGAGTAAGCCATCTCGCTTTTACGGTGGATGATATTGAACAAGAACACAGTAGAATTGCCGGACTCGGGATACCCGCACTGACCAGTATTTCGACGCTTGCGAACGGCTGCCGTTATTTCTTTTTTGACGGGCCGGATGAAGAAAAGCTGGAGTTTTTTGAATCCACACGCACCAGGTAAACCATTTAGAACATTACTCTATAATTTGGAAAGGAAGATGAAGAGATGACTAAGCCTTATCCTTTAAAATTTCAACCAGAGTTCAAAGAACGTGTGTGGGGGGGCCGGGCTCTGGAGAAATTCGGACTTGAACTGCCGGAAGGACACATTGGCGAAGGCTGGATGATCGCTGACCATCCGAACGGGACTTCATCTGTGCTTAATGGTGAGCTTGCCGGACAAGGGCTGGATCAGATCCGTGAGCAATTCGGCCAGGAATGGTTCGGAAGCAAAGGCAGCCCGAAGGAGGGCGGACGTTTCCCGCTCCTGATCAAGCTCTTAGATTGTAACGACAATTTGTCGGTGCAGGTTCATCCTACGGATGAATACGAAGGATTGCCTAAGGGAGAATTGGGTAAAACAGAAATGTGGTATGTGCTCGATGCCAAACCAGGTGCCAAAATTATCTACGGTCTCAAGGATGGGGTAACCCGTGAAAGTCTTCGCGAGGCACTGGAAACCGGCAAAGTGATGGACAGCATGCAAGAGATCACTGTTTCGGCCGGCGACGCTTTCTATATCCCTGCAGGAACTGTTCATGCCTTATGTGCCGGAGTGGTTGTAGCGGAAATTCAGCAGAACTCCGATACTACATACCGGATTTATGACTACGACCGTCCGGGTCTGGATGGCAAGCCGCGTGAACTTCATATCGAGGATTCGCTTAATGTGACCGCTTATGAAGGCGCAGGCGCCACCTCCATGAAAACTGATGGGGCTGTGGCCGGAGAATGGCTGCAAATTGCCTCCTCCCCATATTTTATCGTAGAAAAAGGCGTGGTTAACGGAGAATGGAACCTCTCCACCACTCCAGACAGCTTCACGATTCTCGTGGTCTGCGAAGGCAGCGGACATCTGACCTGGGAAGGGGGCTCCCAGCCTTATTCCGCCGGGGAATGTTACCTGCTTCCATCCACTCTGGGTGCCTACGGAATTGAAGGCCACTCCACTGTGCTCCGCTCGTATCTGCCATAATCCAGGCCTATACTTTCGAAGCAAGTTTTGCACGCAGTTGTCTCCAAGAAGTATTGCTCACAAAACTTTTAGGAGGAACGGTATGAGGGAAAACAGCTTTAAGATGACCGATCCGCTGGGGGTTGCTATTCATGTCTATGAATGGCTGCCTGAGCCGGAGGCTCCGGTGAGAGGAATTGTACAGATCGCCCACGGGATGTGCGAAACAGCTGCCCGTTATGCCCGGTTTGCAGCGGCGCTCACCGGTGCAGGTTATGCGGTATATGCCAATGACCACCGGGGACATGGACAGACAGCTGGCCGGATCGACTTGCTCGGCGACACCGGGGAGGACGGCTTTTACTGGATGCGCCGCAACATACTCCAGCTTGCCGGCATCGCCTGTTCCCGGCATGAGGGATTGCCGATCTTCCTCCTGGCTCACAGCATGGGCTCCTTTCTCGCGCAGAAGCTGATGTGTGAAGAAGGCCATGATATCTATACGGGATTTATTCTCAGCGGCACTAACGGACCACGCAGCATGCTTCGGCTAGGAGAGTCGCTTGCCGGACTTCAATCCAGACTGCAGGGGTTGCACCACCGCAGTGTTCTGATGAACGGTATTGTTTTTGGCCCGTATAACCGTTCCTTCATCCCGGTAAGGACGGCTTTTGACTGGCTGAGCAGTGATTCGCAGGAGGTGGACCGCTTCATAGCCGATCCATTCTGCGGGGCGGTCTGCACCACCCGCTTCTTCCGCGATTTTTTGCGGCTGCTGCGGGATATCCATTCCCCCAAAACGCTGCGTAATCTATGCAAGGATAAGCCCGTATACTTATTTTCGGGAGCCAAAGACCCTGTGGGTATGAACGGTCAAGGCGTGCTCCGCCTGGCCGGAATCTACCGGAAGAATGGAATATCCGACGTAGAATACAGGTTATATCCTGAAGGCAGACACGAAATGCTCAACGAAGTGAACCGGGATGAGGTGACTGCGGATGTGCTGGCGTGGCTTGTACGCCACCTTCCGGCAGAATCGCTGCTTCAACACACTGCTAATTAGCGTACTATAAAAGACAGGCTTTCCGGAACTGACGGAGAGCCTGTCTTTGTGTTTTCCCATAACCATATGCATGTGGTGTGATTCCTTGTACAACAGGGCTAAGTTTCCTGATGCATCAAGAGATAGACTGACTACAAAGTTAGTGAAAAATACTGTGCCCGCTGGCTCTCGTCCTGCTGATACATAACGACCAGCAATGTGCTTCCAGCAGTAACCGCCACGGGTTCCGCCAGAGCAATGGAACTCTTGTCTGATGCATTTAGCACCAGCGCGGGACCCATCGCTGGATTTGCAGCTATCGCCTGAACTGCGGAACCTGCCGACCCCGTCTCTTTGCCGCCAGTTATAATACGGTTAACCGACATACTATCGTCAGCTGTTACGGTCCCCTCAGTTTCAGCAGCCACCGGATCAAAGCGCAATCCGCTAATCGACTCCAGCACGGCATCCAGCCGGAATGGCAGGACTTCAATCACTGTGAACTTTTGCAGTTCCCGTTCGCTGAATCCCGCCTCTGCCAGCTTGGCGGACAAGCGCTCGGGATGACTTGTGATTTCCTTCATATAACGGGACCACTCGGATTTATCCAGCGTCATCTCCCACCAGATTTTACGCGGCTTATATTTGTGGCCCAAGAAATAATCCAGCTTCATCAGACCGGTGATAATGTCCATGGAATCTGTTCCCCGGTCCGTCAGAAAGGCATGCAGCCGGGTGAATAGATCCTCCAGCTGGTGTCCGATCTTTTGCCAGCCCCGCTCCTCCCAGTAATCGCCGAACTCCTGGAAGAAGTCAAACGGGGAGGTGAACACATGCCGGATCAGGTATTTGACCGAATGATCCAGCCGATGGCTGTTCCAATATTTCTCCAGCACATCCTCCAGCCGCTTGAGGCGGATGATGTCAGAGAATGGCATCACGTGACTGCTCAGGATTTCGTAAGGAGCGTGCTCCATGTAAGTATAATCGTATTTGGCCGCCTGTGCCCGCAGGCCGGTACCGCGCAGCATTTTGAGAAATCCGAGCTGCAGCTCTTCCGGCTCCATGGCAAATACATCGTTGAAGGTTTTGCGGAAGGTAGCGTAATCCTCCTGCGGCAGGCCGGCAATCAAATCAAGATGCTGATCGATGTTGCCGCTGGCCTTGATCTTCATGACGGTGCGGGACAGCTTGGTGAAGTTCTGGCGGCGTTTGACCAGCTCGTTCGTCTCATCATTGGTGGACTGCACGCCAATCTCGAACCGGAAGATGCCCGGAGGCGCATTCTCGGCCAGGAAGTCCAGCACCTCGGGGCGCATAATATCAGCCGTAATCTCGAACTGGAATACGCAGCCCTGATGGTTGTCGATCAGGAACTGGAACATTTCCATGGCGTAATTGCGGTTGATGTTGAAGGTACGGTCAAGAAATTTGATGACCTTTGCGCCATTCTCAATCAGATAGAGCAGATCAGATTTGACCCGTTCAATATCGTAGTACCGCACCCCTACCTCAATGCTCGACAAGCAGAACTGGCAGTTGAACGGACAGCCACGGCTGGTCTCAAAATATACAATCCGCTTGCCGAGATCCGGCAGATCATCCGGGAACCGGTGCGGTGTTGGCAGGGTATTGAGATCGCTTTTGGGGCGCGGCGGATTCACGATCAGCTCCTCACCCTTACGGTAGGCAGCCCCGTAGACAAAATGAAATTTGCGTTCATCCCGCAGCTCCTGCAAAAGATGGTGGAAGGTCTCTTCCCCATCCCCATTGACAACAAAATCAATTCCAGCCTCCCGCTGCATCCAGTAGAGTGGCTCATAGGAGACCTCCGGCCCTCCGAGCACAATGGATACCTCAGGCATAACTTGCTTAAGAATCCCGATCAGCTTAACAGTCTCCTCGATGTTCCATATATAACAGGAAAAACCGATCACATCCGGCTTCTTCTGGAATAGGTCGGACACGATATTCATCACGGGATCTTTGATAGTGTATTCTGCCAAATGAATATCCGGGAACTCATGCTCGCTGTACGCCTTCAGAAGACGGATTGCCAGTGAGGTGTGAATATATTTGGCATTTAATGTGGCCAGGATGATCTTCATGCCTTATAACCTTCTTTACATTTCATTTTGAAAAAATTCCAGGAATGGCTTGCCGTACTTCCGGTATTTCACTTCGCCGACCCCTTTGACTCTCAGCATTTCCGCTTCGGTCTGCGGACAAACCACGCTCATCTCGCGCAGGGTCGCATCATTAAAGATAATGTAGGACGGCACATGCTCGCGCCCCGCCAGCTCGCGGCGGATCAGACGCAGCTGCTCGAACACCGTCTCATTGACAGCCGACGGTGACAAATCACGGACACGGCTGCGGTCCCGCGAACCGGAAGCCCCTCCGGTACGGAGTGGACGGGCCACCCGCTGCAGCACCTGCCGCTGGCCGCGCAGCACTTCGGCAGCCAGCGGCTGCAGCCGAACCACTGGGTACTGGCCTTCGGATAATGCCAGATACCCTTCCGAGATCATTACATTGATGGTCTCCGTAATCTCCTTCTCCGTACGGCTGGACATCGCTCCGTGGGTGGGCAGATTCTCGAAGCCGTACTGCAGCACCTTCTGGTTACGCGAGCCTTTCAGCACAGAGGATACCAGGGCCACACCGTAACGCTCGCGCATCCGGTGAATACAGGAGAAGATCTTCTGGGCATCCACCGTCATATCTATCAATTCCCGTTCGTCCGTACAAGAGCTGCAGATGCCGCAAGGCTTGTCCCCATGCTCCTCACCGAAATAATCCAGTTGGGCGCTGCGCAGACAGCGGGTGGTATAGCAGTAATCAATCATCTGCTGGAGCTTGCGATATTCATTGGCTTTGCGGTCCGTATCCTGGGGATTCTGCTCGATCAGGAACTTCTGCGTCATAATATCCTGGGCGCTGAAGAGCAGAATGCACTGGCTGGGTTCTCCGTCACGTCCGGCACGGCCTGCCTCCTGCACATAGGCCTCCATATTCTTCGGCATATTGTAATGGATGACGTAACGCACATTCGACTTGTCAATTCCCATCCCAAAGGCGTTGGTAGCGACCATGACGCGGATATCGTCGTAAAGGAACCCTTCCTGACTCTCCGCCCGCTCCTGGTCGTTCATTCCCGCATGATAACGCCCGGCGGCGACGCCGGATGCCTGCAACCGCTGATAGAGGTCATCGACCTCTTTGCGCGTAGCTGCATACACGATTCCCGGCTGATTAGCATGCTGGGCCGTATAGTCCATTACGAACTCACGCTTGTTCTCCCCCCGCAGTACAGACATGGCCAGATTGTCACGGCCCAGTCCGGTCATGAAGACTCCCGGCTGGCGAAGCCGCAGCAGCCGGACCATATCCTCCATCACCTCAGGTGTAGCCGTTGCAGTAAAAGCTGCCAGAATCGGCCGCTCCGGCAGCCCCTCTACGAACGGGGAAACGGCCAGATAACTGGTGCGGAAGTCATGTCCCCACTGGGAGACACAGTGGGCTTCATCCACGGCGACACAGGAGATAGACAGACTGCCCATTTCCAGGCGGAACCAGTCCAGCTCCAGCCGCTCAGGAGCCACATAGAGGAGCTTCAGCTCGCCCCGCCGTGCAGCCCGAATCCGATCATTTACTTCTTTGCCGCTAAGGGTGCTGTTGATATATGCAGCCGGAATTCCTGCTGTGGTTAGCGCATCCACCTGATCCTTCATCAGTGAGATCAGCGGGGAAATGACCAGGGTAAGTCCTGGCAGCAGCAATGCGGGAACCTGATAACAGATCGATTTCCCCCCGCCTGTCGGCATAATCCCCAGCGTATCACGGCCCTCCAGCAGATTCATTACAATTTTCTTCTGGCCCTCCCGGAAGTCGGGATAACCGTAATATTTTTGCAGTTCAGCCTGCGCCTGTTCCATGGTAGGTGCTTGCATCTTCATCTCTATCATAACTCCTTAAGACTTTCTATCTTTATTTTACATAAAAAAACCCCTACTAACCAACACTTTATAGTGATCCTCCAAACTTCCAGCCCAAAGGAGGCGGCCGAATGCAAGGATGGCAAGAGAAATACGCTTCATATAAACAAAAGCAAAAGCAGCCCTCCCCTATGCCGTCCGTTCCCGGCAATGACAAGATTAGCCTCAGCCTGAAAGACAATATGAAAGAACTGCTTGCCCGGCTCGGCCAAAGCGGAGATCTTGTCGTGCGTGATTTTCTGCTGTTTGGCAGATATGAGGCTGCGCTTATTTTCTTCTCCTCTCTGGTCAATCAGGAGCAGATTCAGGAATACATCCTTAAACCGCTTATGGACCGTTCTGCCGGAAGTCCCGGAATGCCGGACAAGCTTGCTGAGATGTCCCAATATATCTGGAAGGTAGCGGTACAAGTCACAAAAGGAACGACAGAACAAGACTTATCCGCATTGCCTCCCGCCATCGTCAAGGGCCAGCTGATTCTGCTGATAGAAGGTTCAAGTGAAGCTCTTCTGCTGGATATGCGTCAGATCGACATCCGCAGTGTAGAGCAGCCCCAGACGGAACAGGTGATCCGCGGACCGCGGGAAGGCTATGTGGAGAAGCTCGAGAACAACCTCTCTCTCCTGCGCTACCGACTGCAGAGTACGGACTTCCGGATTGAAATCAGTCCGCTGGGAACCCGGACCCAATCCAGGGTAGCCTTGTGTTATCTGGACAACGTGGCTGATCCGAAGCTGGTAGCCGAGGTGATGCGCAGGATTTCAATTATTCATACCGACGGGATTATCGATGCGGGCTACATTGAACAATTCATCGAAGACCAGCCGTTGTCTCCCTTCCCGCAGGTTCAGAGCACGGAGCGGCCGGACAAAACGGTAGCTTCCCTGCTCGAAGGCCGGATGGCTATCCTGGTGGACGGGTCCCCTTTTGCCCTGATTGTTCCGGCTTTGTTCAACCAATTCTTCCAAACGGTAGACGACTATACCGAACGTTTTATTATGGGCAGCCTCATCCGGATGATCCGCCTGATCGCACTTGCCTTCTCCCTGTTCTTCCCGGCTCTGTACGTGTCTGTGATTTCCTATAATCCGGAGCTGATGCCTACAGATTTCGCCGTAGCCATCTCCGGGGGCCGAGCCGGCGTTCCCTTCCCGGCAGTGCTGGAAGTGCTGATCATGGAGGTGTCCATGGAGGTGCTGCGTGAGGCCACCATCCGCCTCCCGCAGATGATTGGCGGGGCCCTCTCTATTGTAGGCGTGCTCGTCATCGGCCAGGCTGCGGTTGCAGCGGGTCTGGCAAGTCCGATCACTGTGGTCATTGTCGCGCTAACCACGATCGGTTCTTTTGCCACCCCGGCTTATAACGCTGCCATTGGTCTGCGTATGCTGAGGTTCCCCCTAATCCTTCTCGCTGGAATGTTTGGACTCTACGGTGTGATGGTTGGTACAATCCTGATCATCAATCATCTGTTATTCCTCGAATCGTTCGGTGTTCCGTATATGTCACCGTATATTCCCGGCAAATGGCGGGATTGGAAGGATACGCTGGTGAGGGCACCTTTGTGGTGGATGCGCCGGCGTCCCAGCTTTTTGTATACCCAGGACAGTACCAAAGTACCCGGCTCTGTTCCCGGAACTTATATAGACCAGATTCTTCAGCAAGGAGGGGAGACCGGTGAACGATTCCCGTCAGATCACGACACTGCGGGCGGCAGCCGTAATCAGTAGCACGATCATGGGTGTGGGAATACTCAGCTTTCCCCGTTACATGGCTGTCGCCGGAAATAGTGCCGGACCTTTTGTAGCTCTCACCGGCATTCTGATTTCGTTCTTCAGCTTCTGGCTGCTTGCCTCCTTATGCCGCCGTTTCCCAAAAGAATCGTTATTCATATTCAGCCGCCGATTAATCGGCCGCCCCCTGGCCATGTTCTTCACGTTGGTTATATGTCTTATTTTCATGACGCTTACCGGTCTTACCGCACGCCAGTTTGGAGATGTCGCCACCAGTGTTTTATTCAATAAAACACCGATTGAAGCGACCATTATTCTGATGCTGCTGATATGCCAGCTGTCCGCCAGGAGGAATATTATTAAGTTTTCCTATATTCATTTCTTTTACCTGCCGATGATCATCGGCTCTGTTCTCGTAACCATTCTAATTTCCATGAGGAACGTCGATGTGCTGAATCTGCAGCCGGTTCTGACCGCTCCTACGGCCTCTTTTTGGAAAGGCGCACGTGAAGCCAGCTACCTGTTCCAAAGCTCCTTTGTGATCACCCTTCTGATCCCTTTCATGAAGGTGCCAAAGCAGGCCGTACGTGCAGGGGCCTTTGGCATTCTGGGTTCAGGTGCTGTATATCTGCTGATTGCTATAGCATGCATAGGCATGTTCGGCGCTGAAGAAACCAAACTGCTGATTTATCCTACACTGGAAACCGCAAGGTCAGCGGCAGTAGGAGAAGGTTTTCTGGAGCGGCTGGACGCTCTATTTATAGTCATATGGGTAATTTCAGTCTACACCACCATTTACACTACCTATTACCTGTCATCCTACCTCCTGCAGAATCTGCTTGGTCTGAAAGATCAGCGTATGACCTCTAGTGCGGTGCTTCCTTTACTTTTTGTGATCGCCATGCTTCCGGAAAATGTCTTTGAAACCTATACGTGGTCGCTGGCACTGGGAAATATATCTTTGATATTCATGCTTGGCTACTCCATTCTGCTGTGGGTGGTCTATGGGCTGCGCCGCTCTGGAAAGAAGGCCTCTCATGAATAATTTGTTGCGAAAAATAATCTCGGTAGTATTGCCGGCTGCCATGATCAGTCTCTTCCTTGCCGGCTGCTGGGATCAGGTTGAGATTGAGGACCGGGCATTGGTGCTGGGCCTATCCATTGATACCGTCCCCCCCCAGAAGGCTGCCGAGGAAGAACAGGTTACCCATCTTAAGGATACAGAAATGCCGCATCAAATGATTAGTGTCACAGCGCAAATCGCTGTACCCGGACGTGTCCCGCTTGGCCCGGGCAGTGGAAGTGAAAACGGAAAGACAAGCCCCGTGTGGGTGGTTACAGTGGTGGGACATTCGCTTGATGATGCCATGAACAATCTGCAGCAGCAGATCGCAGATCCCCGGTATCTCGTACATTTGCGGGTGATTGTCATCAGCGAAGACATCGCCCGGGGAAGAATGGACGATCTGGATGACTATCTCCGGCGCAATCCTGAAGTCCGGCGCAGAACCTGGCTCCTGGTATGCGAAGGACGTGCTTCGCAGTTCATGGATGTCAAACCTCCGCTGCAGCGCGTCCCTACACTATACGTGCTATCCATGATGGAGAAGGCAGTAACCTCGGGCATATTCCCCGCAGATTATATCGGTACCTACTGGTCCTCGGATTCCAAATGGGGACAAAGCGCCTATCTTCCTTATGTGGCACTGCGCAACAAAGAGAACATTCTGATTAATGGTCTGGCTTATTTCAGCCAGGGCAAAATGGTCAATACAACGCAGCCGCTTGAAATCGGCGCATTCATGGCAGTTCAGGGTATGGACCCGGGCGGCTACTCCACTCTTTTCAAAACAAGGAAGTACGGTATGGTCATGACCAAAACCAATGAACGCTATACCAAGGCCCGCAGCTTCATCCGGGACGGTAAGCCTGTTCTATCCTTTGACATTTATCTCGAAGGGGATCTGGATGAGCACTATCATAGCCTGAGGCCTGCCGACTCCTCTGAAAGTTTGCATGAGATTGAGCTTGAATTCAAAGAGAATGCGAACGCTGTGATCCGGCGGCTGATACAGCAGACCCAGAAGGATCATGCTGATATATTTGGAATGGGAGAGATTATCCGCGCCCGCCATCCTGCGTATTGGAAACAGCATATTCATAACAAAAATGATTGGGAGGAGCTCTACGGCAGCATCACCGTGGACATTAACCTAGAACTGCACCTGCGGAGAGTTGGACTTAAAAAGACTTAGGAAACGAGGGGAATGCTCATGATCCACCTTTATGCCAGTTCTGCTGCCGTTGCCATATTCTCCGCACTGATGCTGCTCACTGTGGACAGGAATATTTACAAATCCAGCGGGTGGGTCCGGGAAAAAAAATTCGCCTCTGCAATCGGATGGTGCTTTGCCGGTATAGCTTTAATCATCATCGCCTGGCGAATAATCATGATCTAACCAATCCGTAGTATTTCTTCACGGCTCATGGTATATTGAGGAGTACATTATTAGAGGACGGAGAATGCTTCCATGAATACAAGACGAAATCCCAAAGAGGGTTCCAAACGCGGTGCTAGGCCGGGAGTGAACGCTAAAGTTCAGCCTAAGTCCGGTACAAGAGGACCTAATAGCAAAACAGGCGGCAAGACGGGGGCAGCTAAAGCACCGGCGCCCGTTAAATCGTATACGGTGGCCGAACCTGCCGAACTGCTGGCTTTTCTGCTGAAGACCCTTGCAAGCCGCGGACGAAATTCCGTTAAGTCCATGCTCTCCCGGGGGCAGGTGTCGGTGAACGGCAAGGCAGTGACCAAACATAATTTTCAGCTTCATCCCGGCCAGACCGTTACCATTGACCAGGAAAAGCCGGTCCAGGTACAGGAAATGATCGGACTGACGATTGTTCATGAGGATGACGATCTGATTGTCATTCAAAAGGATGCGGGCCTGCTGTCCATCGCCACCGGCGAAGACAATGAACTGACCGCTTACCGCCAGCTGATGGAGCATGTCCGCCAGAGCAATCCGAAAAACCGTGTCTTTGTGGTACACAGACTGGACCGCGACACTTCCGGTGTGATGATGTTCGCCAAAAGTGAACAGCTCCAGCAAATGCTGCAAAATACGTGGAAAGAAACGGTGAAGGAACGCTCCTATGTAGCTCTTGTTGAAGGTGTCGTCAAAAAACCGGAAGGAACCATCAGCTCCTGGCTGAAGGAAACCTCGACGCTCAAGATGTATTCCAGTCCCCATGAAGGGGACGGCCTGCATGCCGTAACCCACTACAAGCTTATTCAGGCTAACCGCCACTTTTCTTTGCTGGAAGTTCATCTGGAGACCGGGCGCAAGAACCAGATCCGTGTACATCTGTCCGATATCGGACATCCGATAGCCGGGGACAAGAAATACGGTGCAGAGACCAAAGCTGTGGGCCGGCTTGGACTGCATGCCCGTGTGCTCTCCTTCGTACATCCGACCACCGGAGAATTACTTACCTTTGAGAGCGCCATCCCCAAGACGTTCCTGAAATACTCTGCACCCGCGCCAACGAACTAAAGTCTGTTGCGGAACCGGGGATTGGGCTTGAAATAAATGATAATTTGCTTCTATAAAGGGATGCATCCACAGCGGATCAGCTGGAGATGCATCCCTTTATGTGCTTAGATGGGACGCCGCAGGCCCAGCAACATTTTCGCAGCAATTCCCGTCATGATACAATATAGAGAAACTTAAGAAGGTGCCTTATATGTTCCATCCTACTGTCTTTGACAATATTAAAACCGCATTTGAAAATCAGATCTATGACTACGATAATCTGGATGGAATTCTTGTGGTAACGGACCGTACCGATTTGATGAACCTGGCGCTGATGTCCCGGGAGTTCACCCTGTCCTTCAAGCTGACCGGCGGCAGAAATGTAACCTCCGAGGTAGTGCTGCTCTCATCGGTGAAGGAGCTGAGCGACGAGATTCTGGAAACCCCGGGCAGCAATCCCGGCTGCGGTCTTCTTTTACGCTTTTATATGGAAATCGATGATGTGGATGTCCAGTGTCCGGCCATTGAGGATGTCCTTACCACTATTTGGGGACCTGATTTCCAGCCCGTTCAATCTCTGAGTTACCTGTACGGCCAGGAAGACGACACCTACAATAACTGCATCGAGCTGCAGTTCAACCGGCAGATTACCGAAGAGCAGATGGAGGATATCCCAAGCCTCTTGAAGTTTCTTTTGCAAAGTGCGGAGGAACTGGAAGAGATCTAACTATTCTTTTGAATGAGGTGAAGGGTTCATGTATTTCCTGCCAACCGCCAAAAGCAAACGCTGGTACATCGCAGTTCCCGTCTACGCACTTGTTCTGTGGCTGCTGCTGATGCTGCACCGCTTTGTCCTGCTGGACAAGGAATTCAGTCTTCTCCTGCTTGGCCGGTATGCCGCACTTGCGCTTGGCGTGTCCATCCTTGTAAACGGCTTCGGCTGGTTCGGCGCAAGGCTAGTCTGGCTGATCACCACGGCAGGGATTCTGACCGGGCTTGGGTTCATGATCGCCTACACCTACCGAGATATGTCCGGATGGGAAGATCTGGCGGGCTTCCTCACGTTTGCAATGTTCACGCTTGGGGGCTTGGGGGCTGGCCTGCTCGCTGAGGGAATCTATTGGCTGGTCAGGCACAAGCGCCGCGCATAATTCTTTTGGATTACATGATGAGGGGGTAGACCATGTCCAATTCCCTTTTGACCAAAAAAGCCCTCGCCCATTCGCTAAAAAACCTGATGGAGCATGTCCCGCTGAACAAAATCTCTGTCAAACATCTGGTGGACGATTGCGGGCTGAACCGTCAGACGTTCTATTATCATTTTCAGGATATTTTTGAGCTGCTGGGCTGGATTTATCAGACGGAAGCTGTGGAGAGCATCGCCCTGTACCGCAGCTACAGCACGTGGACGGACGGGTTTTACCGGATCTTTTGCTATATAGGGGCCAACAAGGCCTTTTGCTGCAATACGCTGGAATCTCTAGGGAGAACACATCTGGATACATATCTGTATGAAGTGACTAACGGCCTGATTATGGGGGTTATTCAAGAACTGGCGGGTGAGATGGAGGTTAGCACTGCGGACAAGCGGTTTATCGCTAATTTTTATACGCTGGCTTTTACAGGACTTGTGATCCAGTGGATGCGGGACGGCATGAAGGATGAGCCGAAGTTCATCATCGATAAGCTTAGTGTGCTGATTGAAGGGAATTTTGCCAAAGCGCTGCATCAATATACCAATGAAAATGGACTGCGCAATCTCTAAAAGGGCGGTTTACGTCGGAAAACCTTACACTTTGCCGCAAGTGACCAAAATTCATACACTCTTAGACTTTTGACCATACCTTGTGCGGCAGCCTTGGTTTACATTAGGGACAGCAATAGAAACAACAACCCTATGGAGGCGACTCACAGTGAAAAAAGAGTACGGTAACAGCCAGGTGTATTTCATCGGCGGCGGTATTGCATCCCTTGCAGGTGCGGCCTACCTCGTAAGAGACTGCGACTTTCCCGGCCAGAACATTCACATTATAGAAGAGATGAAAATCCTCGGCGGCAGCAACGACGGCTCGGGCAGCGGTGAACAAGGTTATGTGATCCGGGGCGGCCGGATGCTGAACGATGAAACCTACGAGAACCTCTGGGAGCTCCTGAGCACCATTCCTTCGATCGACCATCCGGGGCAATCGCTGCGGGAGGAAATTACAGCATTCGATGACGCCAATCCCACTCACTCCAATGCCCGCCTGATTAACCGTGAGGGTGAAGTCGAGGATGTACTGTCTATGGGCTTCGATATGGCGGATCGCATGGCCTTGGGCAAACTGATTATCACTCCTGAAGACAAAATGGGCATAGCACGAATCAACGATTGGTTCGGCCCTCATTTTTTCCAGACGAATTTCTGGTATATGTGGGCAACGACGTTTGCCTTCCAGCCTTGGCATAGTGCGGTTGAATTCAAAAGATATATGATCCGCTTCATGCATGAATTCCCGCGTATTCAAACGCTTGAGGGCGTCACCCGCACCCCCTATAACCAATATGATTCCATTATTCTGCCGCTGCAGCAGTATTTGGAGCCCTTCGGCGTAGACTTCACCCTGAAATGTACAGTCACCGATCTGGATTTCAAGGACGGCGATGGCATTACCGTTACAAAAATGCAGGTGCTGCGCCAAGGCGTCCCGGATGTCATTGCGATTGGCGAAGAGGATCGCGTGATTATTACGAACGGCTCTATGACGGAAGGCTCCAGTCTCGGCTCGATGACAGCCGCCCCGCACCTGAACGGCAAGGGCAGCTCCTGGAAGCTGTGGGAGAACATTGCCGCCAAGAAACCGGGTCTAGGCAATCCCTCCCCTTTTGCCGATCATGTGGACGGCTCGAAATGGGAATCGTTCACGGTAACGTTCCAGGACCCGGTATTCTTTGATCTGATGGAAAAGTTCACGCGCAACCGGGCCGGTACAGGCGCACTCGTAACCTTCAAGGACTCTAGCTGGTTCATGTCTGTAGTGCTTGCTTTCCAGCCGCATTTCCGCAACCAGCCGGAGCATGTCAAGGTATTCTGGGGGTACGGACTGTATCCGGACAAGACCGGCGATTTCGTGAAGAAGAGAATGTGCGACTGTACCGGGGAAGAAATCATGCAGGAGCTGATCGGCCACCTTCATTTCGAAGCGCATCAGGAAGAGATTATGGCTACTGCGAACTGTATCCCATGCATGATGCCCTACATTACCTCCCAGTTCATGCCAAGGCTGAACAGCGATCGGCCGCAGGTCGTTCCCGCAGGGTCCACCAACCTGGCCTTTGTGGGCCAATACTGCGAGATCCCGGACGACGTGGTATTCACCGAGGAATACTCTGTGAGAGCAGCCAGAATTGCCGTGTATACGCTGATGGGCGTCAACCGCCCTGTAGAGCCGATCAAGCAGCATCAATATGATGTGCGGACACTGTTTACGAGTTTGGTGACTTCGTTCAGATAAACCCCTGACCGTACCCGGAAGTCACTGCTTCCTGGCTTGCCGCTTGGTCTATAGCAACGCATATGAAAAGCCCCCTAGCCGTCAGTCATTCTAACGGGAGGGGGCTTTGGGTGTATCTCCATTTATGCCTTGCCAGCCAACCTGGTCCAAGGCAGGATACCCGGGATCAGATCGGAGATTCTGCAATCAGATACTGCAGGATCCGTCATCGCAGCCCTCGGAATCTGCCGCTTTGGACTGGGGCTTACCGACAACCTGAAGCTCAGGTGTACTTTTCTCTTCAGCCCAGACGGTATCCAAGACTTCGGAGAACACCGGACCAGGCTGAGCACCTGAAACGGCATATTTATTATTGAAGACAAAGAAAGGCACGCCAGTGATATTCAATCGCTGTCCCTCTGCAATATCATTGTCCACCGCATCTGCATAAGCGTCTGTCTCCAGCATAGCCGTTACATCTGCAGCATCCAGACCCACCTCGGCAGCGAGAGAAGCCAGCTCTTTGTGGTCCGCCAGATTATGTCCATCGGTAAAATAAGCTGCCAGCAGCCGCTCGGACATCTCCGCACCTTTACCTTTGGCGGCAGCATAATGGCCCAAACGGTGACTGTCAAAGGTATTCGTATTCTGCACGGTATCAAAGTTGAACTCCAAACCTACACCCCTGGCTTGCTCTGCGAGTTGAACGTTCGTCGCAATCGCTTTCTCGCGGGTCATTCCATATTTGGCAGCCAGCATATCATAAATATCCTGAGTTGCCTGCACCGGGGCACTCGGATCAAGCTGGAAGCTGCGGAAGACCACTTCTACCTTGTCTTGGCCTTCGAACTGGCTCAGTGCATTCTCCAGCCGTCTTTTACCAATATAACAGAAGGGGCAGGCATTATCGGACCATACATCTATTCTCATAGGGATTCCTCCTAAAGTTAAGTAACTAAATATATCTCACTTACAATTGTATAGTTAATTAGTGAAAATTACAAGTATATTTATCCCTGCTGCTGCAGTACTATCACCGCATGGCCTCAACTCCGCGCACAAAAAAGCGCCTCTCTCCACAAAGAGCCTGCCATCACCTTATCGTGCTTGGACGATTCGGAAGCTGATGGACACAAGACGGATGGATCACATTTGGAGTGAACCACCGGCTTACCTTGCAGAGCGTAGAGCGCTATTATGATCGTTATATGTTGCTTTTATACCACTTACACACTTCACTTAAGCTGTTTGCACGTTATACTGGGGTGCTCAGCTCCGGTGTGAAGCCGTCGCCGCCATATTGGGTAACTGAAGGGTCAAGTCCCAGGCTTTCCTGAAGCAGATTGTACAAGCGGGCCCCAATGATCTCTTCTGAATAGTCAGAGCGTACGATCTTCAAGGCAGCTTCTCCCATCTCTGCACGCAGCTCAGGATTAGCAAGTAAAGTATCTATTGAGGCGGCAAGCGCGGATGGCTCCAAGCCTTCGGCAAGCAGACCGCTCACCCCATGCTGTACCAGCCCGCGTACCCCCATTACATTAAAAGCCACCGTGGGCAGCCCGCAGGCACCCGCTTCCAGAATGACCAGCGGCAGTCCCTCATACCGGGAAGGCAGTACGAAAAGCTCTGAAACACTGTAATAGCTGGCCAGAATATCCTTGTTGCGGATCGTACCGAGGAGAATTATGCGGTCCTCAAGATTCTTTTCCCTAATAAGCGACTTCAGGCTCTGCTCATCCGGCCCGCCGCCAGCGATCAGTACCTTCAGGTCAGGAATGGCATGCAACTGCTCCATGGCCTGAACCAGCAGAGAATGTCCTTTTTGATGCTCAAACAAACGCCCTACGGTGATCATATATCTGCTGTCCGGGTCCAGTCCAAGCGTTGCCAGCACCTGCTCCCTGTCTCTTTTGTAAAAGATCTCTGAGTTCACAAAGTTCGGCAGCAGCCGTATCCGGTCCGCGATATGCGGGAAATGGCTAACCATGTTTTTTTGCTCATCTTCATTAAGTGTGGTCAGAAAGGAAGCCTTGTGCAGCGTATGCTTTTTGATGGGCAAGATCCACTTATGAATACTGCCACCGTGATACGCGGCAATGATGGGAATATTCAGCTGCTTGGCCGTTCTAGCCAGCCGTTCAAAACGTCCGGAAGCATACTCCTGGGCATAGATGATGCTGATGCCATCCTCTTGCAGAATCCCGGCCAGATCCTTTTGGATGGTGGAAATATATTGGGAGATGAATTTACCTATAGGCGTCCGGTGGGATTGCGGGATCAGACAATACGATTTATATAGTCTCCCCACAGGGATGAACTTAATCGTGCAATCCACAATGCCGTGCTGGTAAGTACGGACCTCATCACCGGTGCGGGTGAAATTATATATGGTGGTGCGGATGCCTTTGGTCTGCAGAAGACGCGCATAATCGAATGAAAAATCATTATGATACGAACTTACATATTCCTCTTCACTGAGACCCAGACCTTTTACGAAGAAATCTTCAAAGTAATTAGTATGCATAAAGATCCCGACATGCATAACGTCTCCTCCTTAAAGTTTTGATAGCATAAGCTCCATGAATCAGTTTCGCAAAACTGGCTTCGGAAGCTTAGGCTTAACTTAAGCCCAAATAGTTCCAATTACTTAAAATCATCTGCAACTTATTTCCTAATTATTATAATCATAATTCCTATAAAAAAAAGTAAACGAAAGTGGTATATACGGTCCTACGGAGGGGGAGTACACTGGAATTAACATGGATTATCGGTGATTGTCATATTCTAGGAATGCGGACGTTATAAGCGTCCCGGAAGGAGCCAGCGGCATGCATGATGTGTCTATAGTAATTCCCACGCGCAACCGGATCAAAGATCTTACGTTGTGCATTGAGTCCATCGGCAGACAGACTGAGCTCGAAGATGTCTCGATCGAGCTGCTGATTGTTGACGATGGAGATATAGAGGAGAAGGTTCTGGAATATTTCCGTAAAGTCCTGGGCCGTATGCCTCAGGCAGAACTGCGCTATTACCGCAAAACCAAACCTGGTGTCTGGCTTTCCCGTTATGAGGCGCTCGGACTAATTGACGGCGATATTCTGCTCAGCTTTGATGATGATGCCGAACTCGATGACCCGCTGTACATCCGCCGGATGCTGGATACCTATGCAGCGGACAAGTCGATTGTCGGCGTAGGCGGCATAGCGAAAGGCATGTCCAGCAGCAGATCAGGCAAACTGCTCGGTATGCTCACCTGCCAAATGTCGGCATCGCCAGGCAGATTGTCTGCCAGTACTCTTGCCGGCTCCCTGTTGCTCTGGGGGGAAACCCGGGACACCTTTGAAACGGATTTTTTCCATGGCTGCAATATGTCTTTCCGGGCTTCGGCTCTTAAAGATATGAAGCCTTACCCTTGGATGACTAGCTATGCTGTGGCTGATGATATCTATATGTGTCATCTGGCGAGTAAATACGGCAAGCTTGTAATCAACCCGGATATGAAAATTACCCACCACGAGTCCCCAAGCTCCCGTGACAAGGCGGGACGTGTAGCACGTGCAACAGCGGTCAATCACTATTACCTGCTGAATCTGCGCAAAGCTCCGGTAAAAAATTACGCCGCCCTGCTGTGGACACTGACCTACCTGACCGGCAAGTCGACGCTAAAGCGTAACTTCAATGCAGTATCAGGTTATGTCAGCGGCATTCTCTTTGTACTGAATCCCCGTAAGGATAAGTACCGCGAATATATGCTGGACTAAGCCTGAACCAGTAGTATGGTATATGCTTTTTGACTGGCCCTGGAATCTCACTGGAATAACGGCATTTTTGCCGTTGTTCCGCCGCTTTCCTGTGGTGGGCGCTTTAATAATGGCATTTTTGCCGTTGTTCCGCCGCTTTCCTGCGGTGGGCGCTTCAATAACGGCATTTTTGCCGTTGTTCCGCCGCTTTCCTGCGGTGGGCGCTTGAATAACGGCATTTTTGCCGTTATTTCATTCATCGTAGGACTCAACCCCGCTTTTTTCCCCGGCTTCATATGCACTTTATCGAATTCGATAAATATCTTATCGATAACAGAAAACTCTTATTCTCCAATAACGCAAAAACTCCCGTTCCCCTTCAGGGGCGGGAGTTTCTGCTATATGCTTCCGTATATGTGCCTGCTTAACGCCTTGTATACTTTTCTGCCTGCTTACCACCTTGTATGGCTTGTCTCCTGCTTATCGCCTTGTATACTTGTCCGCCTGCCCGCTTGGCTTGCCGACTTGCCTGCTTACATGGCTTGTCTATCTGCTTCCTTGCCTGCTGCACCCCTATGCTGCCGGAGAATCAAACCGTCAGCTCTTTCGGAGCGGCTGCTGTGCGCTTGGTCTGGCGCGCAAAGTACAGGAAGGTTAACACAAGGAAAATCACGGCGTAAGTGAGCAAATATACGATTTGCTGTCCCATCAGCCCGTAGTCACCTGTACCGACAATTGCTTTGTAACCGGCGATACTGTGAGTCATTGGAAGCCAAGGATTTACTTTCTGCATCCAAGTAGGCAGCAGTTCCAGCGGGAATGTGCCTGCGCTCGATGTCAATTGGAAGATCATCAGCACAATTGCCAGGAAACGGCCCGGGTTATCCAGCCAGGTAACCAATGCCTGGACGATCATAGTAAAGGTGAAGCTGACGATCAGCGTGAACAGGAAGAAGAGCGGAACGCTCTGAACCTCCAGCTTCAGACCATATAACAAGATTATGTCGGCCAGAACCGATTGAAGAATACTGACCATTACGAAGGTGAGCGTCCGGCTGACGAATCTGCCCATCGGAGAAGCTCCAGGCACATTCGAATCGCGCAGCGAGAACACAGTGGTGAACACCAGCGCCCCTACGAACAGGGCTAATGATAAGAAATACGGTGCAATCCCCAGTCCGTAGTGGTCCAACTTGTGATCCGTTTTCTCTGTCAGCTTCACCGGTTCGGCGAACATGTTCACCGTATCATCCCCGGATTTCACACTTGACGTATCTGCTGCAGCCTCGTTCAGCTTCTGCGCCAGCTCACTGCTGCCGCTGGCCAGCTTGCCTGCACCATCCTTCAGTTCGCCTGCACCATCATTCAGCTTAACCGTGCCTTCTGACAGGCCGTCCACGCCTCCAGTCAGCTTGGTCAGTCCTTGCTCCAGCTTCGACGCGCCTTTGTTCAGTGCCGCTGCTCCGGTAGCCAGCTTGCTTCCGCCTGCACTGGCTTCATCCAGCTTCTTGCCGAAGGCTTGCAGCCCTGAAGCCAATTGAGTGCTGCCATCACTCAGCTGTGCAGCGCCTTGGGCCAATTGCTGTTGCCCCTGGTCCAGCTGCGTGCTGCCGGCCAGTAGTTGCGTCTGCCCGGTATGCAGCTGCTGGCTGCCTGCGGCTACCTGCTGGCTTGCGGCCAGCAGTTGCTGGAACTGCTCATTCTCCTGCAGACCAGGCGTTGCCGCCATCATCTGCTCCAGCCCTTTGGCTACCTGTTCGGCACCGGTAGCCAATTGGCTGCTGGCCGCTTCGGATGCGGTCAGTCCCTCTTTGAGCTGGCTGCTGCCCGCCTTTGAAGCCAGCAGCCCTTGCTTCAGCTTGGCCGCACCGTTCTGTGACTTCACAGCCCCATCCTGCAGCTGCTGATGGGCTTTAGTCAGCTGGCTTAAGCCGCTGGCAAGGTCTGTGGTTCCCTTCGTTAAGGTGCCTGAGCCCTGATTCAGACTATACGCGCCGTTATCCAGCAGCTTCAGTCCGCTCTGGAGCTCGGTTGTGCCGCTGGCAAGCTTATTCAGGTTGGTCTTAAGCGTGGACAAACCGTTAGTGAGCTTCCCTGCTCCGTCCTTAAGCTCGGTTGCACCGCCGCCGGCATCCCCAAGACCTTCAGAGATCGTATCTACCTGTTCAAACATGCTGCGGGTATAGGCTTCTGTGATCTGGGTCGACAGCTTTGACTTCAATTTATTCATCGCACTGATGCCGATTTGTCCGGCCACAAAGTTATAATCACTGTTCGGCTCGTACACAATCTCAGCCTGGACCGGATGTTCTTCGGTTAAGGTAGTCGCATTCTCCGAGAAGTTGGAAGGAATAGTAATCGTCAAATAATAACGGTTATGGGCCATGCCATCCTCCGCTTCCGCCGCATCCACGAAATCCCACTTGAAATCGCTGTTGTCTTTTAACTCCTCAACAAAATCCTCGCCCACTTTCATAGTCTTGCCCTCGTAGACCGCTCCCTTGTCCTGGTTGACCACTGCCACAGGCAGCTTGCCCGTATTGCCATAGGGGTCCCATGAGGCATCTACCAAAAAGCCGCTATACAGCATCGGCAAAGCCGCAACACCCAGCAAAGTGAGCGCAAGCATCGGCTTCGTCACCAGTATTTTCAAATCCTTCAGAAACACAGTCATAGCTTTCATAGCCGTCACCTTCTATCTCTTGTTTGTAAATTAATGAAAAGTTTCACAGTCAATCATTACTATTGAAAAAAAATAGCCTTTTACAGGCCGGTTGGCTTGGCTGCTATACGAGAATGCCCTTCGAAATGAACAAAATCATATGTTCTTTAATCCGATTTTTGTCCAGGGGCTCATGCCCTTTGTTCCATTCTGTAGTCAGGGCCAGATATAAGCGCAGAATCATAAACGCCGCCACACTTGGGTCACAAGGCTTCACTTCACCCCGCTGAGTCGCCTGCTCAATCTGCTGCTTCAGGAAGTCGAGCGCATATTCTTCCATCCGTTTGACCCCTTCAAGCGCCTGAGCCGTACCGATATCACGAACCTCCTGCGCCAGCTTGACGAACAGTTCATGATCCGAGCGGAATTCCAGAATGGAATCGAGCAGATTGAGCAGCTTCAGAGTAAAAGTAATATCTTCCGAAGCCAGCCGGTTCATAACAGAGGTCAGCTCCTGGGAGGCCTTGTCCAGAATTTCTTCGAACAGCTCTTCCTTCGTTTTGAAAAAAGTATAAATCGTACCTTTGCCTACATTGGCGATCCTGGACACTTGATCCATAGTCGTGGCTTTATAGCCAAACTGCACAAAGGACTTCGTCGCCGCCTGCAGAATTAATGCTTTGCGGTCGATGGACATGGTTCAAGCTCCTTTCTTTCTAAAAGAATCAGTCACATTTTGACTAAATTTTATTTTTGGTCAGTCGGTCATAAACAATTTACCATGTATGTGCCTGTATGACAACAATTTTAATTAAATTTCAGCTAAAAGGGGATTCTCCTCTACTTCTTATGCCCAAAATGTCATGAAAAAAGTATCCATGTTCTGCTGATCTGGGGTATTATAAAAAAGATGTAATTAAAGAAACTAACTTTATGGATGGTGGAATATGTTTAAGAACAAAAAACCGGCAATGGTCCTGCTCGCTCTCATCATGGTTTGTGCTCTGACTGTCGCAGCCTGCAGCAACAATAAGAACAACGGCAGCAGTCCTGATGAGACCTCCGGCGGTGCAAAGGTATCCACGGATGGTGAAACCAAGTCCCTGGAGCAGACGTTTTATATTTATGATACCGTGGTTAATATCAAGATTTTTGGGGATAAAGCAGAGCAGAAAAATATGGATGACATCCAGCAGATGCTGGAACGAATGGATAGAGAGTTCAGCCGCACCAAGGAAGACGGGGAGCTGTACGCTGTGAATAAGGCTGCCGGCAAAGAAGCGGTAGTGGTCTCCGATGAAACGCTGGATATTGTCAAGCAGTCATTGAAATATGCCGAAGAAATGGACGGGCTGTTCGATCCGACGATCGGACCGCTCGTAGATCTGTGGAATATCGGCAGCGGCGGGGAATCGGTTCCCCCTCAGGCGGATATCGACAAAGCCAAAGCCCTGACCAACTATAAAGACGTGATTGTGGATGATGCCGCGAAGACAGTGAAGCTTGCCAAAGAAGGCATGGTGCTGGACATGGGCGGGATCGGCAAGGGCTATGCGGCAGACCGTATTGCTGATTATTTAAAGGAGCAGGGTCTGGACAGTGCGATGATCAACCTTGGGGGCAGCAGCATTATTGCGTTGGGCAACAAGCCTAACGGCTCACCATGGAATATTGGCCTTCAGGACCCTGACCAGAGCCGGGGTACGCAGCTGGGAACGATTAAGATTTCCGATGAAGTCATCGACGCATCAGGGGTATACGAACGTTTCTTCATACAGGACGGTGTGCGTTATCATCACATTCTGGATCCGCGTACCGGCTTCCCTTCCCAGAACGGGTTAAAAAGCATTACAATTATGAGTCCCAACGCCACAGACGCAGATGCCCTGTCCACCGGGGTGTTTCTCATGGGTCTGGAGGACGGCATGAAATATCTCGAATCACTGCCGGAGAAGATCGATGCCTTCTTCATCACAGATGATAATAAGATTTATGCTACCTCGGGACTGCGGGAACGATTGCAGCTGACCGATCCGGGATACACTTTTGCCAATTAAGCATCACTAGTTATAAGATTCAGCGGTTAAAATAGCAAAAGCGGCGGAGCCAAGGCTCCGCCGCTTTTTGCTGCGTACAAGTTAAAGCTATAAGTTCATATCAATGGAAGCTCACTGAATTCCTGGTAACTGGTAAAAATATAACTTGGCTTATGCTCCGTTCCCGGCTGACGGCCACGGGGATTGTACCAGCACACCTTCCAGCCTGCCGCAAGCGCACCAACCACATCATTATCCCACGCATCTCCGACGTAGAGCGACTGCTCAGCCGTTGTCCCCGTTACCCGGTTCACATGGGCAAAGATTGCCGGGTCCGGCTTAGCCAGTCCAACCGCATCTGAGATAAAGATCATATTTTCAGGGATTAGCTTGTCTACGCCCAGTCCGCGCAGCTTGCTCATCTGATGGTCCTGCGGACCGTTCGTTATAATGCCTACCTTATGCCCCAGGGAAATAAAACGCTGAAGCTGCTCAGCCACGCCCTCTATCATCTCAATGCTGTACTGACGGCCGATATAGGCTGCCTGCACTTTTTCCGCCTGATCGTGATCCAGCTCTATGCCATATTCCTTAAAAGCCAGCTCCAGCCGCCGCACCCGCGTCTCTTCCAGGGCAAGCTCTCCCCGCAAATACTTCGGCCACAGCAAGTCGCTGTGATACCTTACTTTGTAGAATAGATCCGTATAATTCAGATGACTCTCATCCGGCTTCAGCACCTCGCGCACCGCTTCCCGGAAGGGCACCAGATGATCATACAGTGTATCATCCAGATCAAAAAATATAGCCAGTTTCTCATTGCTCTTATCCATTTTAACGCTCCCTGCTCTTGTGGAAAAATAAATGATACGTAATAAATTCATCATCCCGGATGTAGCCGTGCGCCTCATATAGACGCTGTGCTCCGGTATTTTGCGTCATCGTACTTAATTCCAGACCTTTAGCACCTGTGCTCCTAGCAAAATTCTCTACAGCCTTCAGCAGCATAGAGCCTAACCCGTTGCCGCGCTGCTCTGCTGTGACAAACAGATCATTCAGAATCCATACCCGCTGCATGGTTACCGACGAAAAGGACGGATACAGCTGCGCGAAGCCTGCTGCCTTCTTGGATGCACCTTGACCTGCTGACGCCATGAACAGGACCGATTCCCCATTTGCAAGTCTTGCCTCCAGGAACCGGCGGGCTCCTTCCAGATCAGTGGGCTGGCCATAGTAGACGCGGTAATCGTCAAACAACGGAGCTATCAGCTCCAAATCCGGCGTCCCCGCTTGTTCCAAATGATAGTTCTCCATAATATGGTCCCGCTTTCCGGCCGTTTCCGCCAACTGTTCTTAATCTCTTGAATCATAGAAAATATGACGTGCACTGATCTTGCCCGCTTCAATATCAAGTAAACCAAAAGAATACTGCTTCTCCCGCCGCTTGTCCGTAGGCGAACCGGGGTTGAACAGTAGAATATCACCCTCCTGCCGCAAGAGCGGCTGGTGCGAATGACCGAATAGAATGCAATCCACCTGCTCACCTTCAAAAGCAAGCAGCGCATTGCCGTCGGTTCCCTTGCGCGAATAGGGCGCATGTCCATGAATCATCCCGATCCGCTTGTCTTCCAGTGTCACGATCTTGCGCTCCCCGAACCGCCGGATGATCTCCGCTCCATCGTTGTTGCCGGCAATCCCCTCCACGGGGGCCAGCTCTGCCAGAAGATCATAGATCTCCAGCGACACCCAATCCCCCAGATGGAGAATCATATCCACCTTGCTGAATTCCTCCATTAGCACGGATGGCAGCCCTTTGGCTCTGCTTGAGAGATGCGTATCCGATACCACTCCTATCTTCATCTGCTTCAGCTCCTAATCTGCGAAACCTAATTTTCAGATAATTGTACGATTTGCAGGGGGGAGAAGCAAGTAAAGCAGTTACAGGAAGGCCATCACATAAGTTGAACCAGCTTGAATCAACGGTTCACTTCCCCCGGTCCCGCCAATTCCACAGGCGTACTTCCCCAATCCGGATATTGCTGACCCAGGGCTCCTCCTTCAGCTTCAACAGCTCCTTCACCGGTCCGGTGACAACAGCTCCGTAGAGCTGAACACCGTGCTCCTGCAGATAGTTAAGCGCTCCATCCACTTGGATCATTGGGGCTGCCTTGCGGGCGAGCGATTTATGCTGCTGCAGAAGCTGCAGCGTCTTGATGAAGTTATCGTTCCGCAGTTTGCCGTCCCCGTAGGCCTCAACGGACGGATACGCCACACTCCTGGAGCTTACGCTACTGAACCAGCCCGTCTTTTTCTTGGATTCCTGCACAACCTTCGCATCAGACTCCTGCCATATGGGCATGTAAGGGAACCCGAGTGGGGTTGTGGCAACCGTGCCTCCGGACAATGGGCCGATATCGGCGGCAAACCACACGGGCAGCAGATTCAGCGGTTCAAACTTTTTCAGCAGCTCATCTGTCGGGTACAATTGATCACAAGACAAGTAGGCTTCGGCCACAGTGCCTTCGGGAAGCTTTTGCAGCTTCGTCCACTCTGCACGATCATCCACTCTGCTGCCGGAGCCCGCTGCCTTATCCGGGTAATAGAAATAAGTATTCCCGGCGTTCCTCATATCCGTCCAATTCATCATACCTGGACCGGACAATCCGAAGAGATAGTTCTGCGTATATTCTCCGGCATCCACCAGTTCTCCTCCGATTTGCTTCTGCAGTCTTCCGGTTAACTCCATTCTGAAAAAGTACTTGGCGTTTGCGCTGAGGTTTACTGCCGTATTGGGCCGTGAGACGGCTATAGCGGAAGACACAACGTCTCGATAGATGTCCGTCCGGTCACCTGAGTTATAGAATAGTGCAGTAATTATGGTACTGATGATCGTAAAAGCCAGAAGTGCCGCGAGCACGGTAATCGTATTTACAATCCGTGCCTTCCATTTACCCCGGCGGATTATTTTTTTGGCCTTACCTGGCGGCGGAGCTGACTGAGGGAAATGGGTTTCTTTTCGCCACCCGGGGGACTGATCCTCATGCTCCATTTGCTCCTCCAGATAGACCTGATAAGCCTCCAGCTTCTCCAGCTCCTGTTCCACTTCTTGGCGGTCAGCTTCCGGCAGCTTACCTTCACTGTATCTCCGCAGCTTCTCTTTGAAGTCCTCACTCATCGCCGTTCCTCCTCCACTCTAATTCTCTCAGCTTTTGTCTGGCGCGGAATACGAGTATTTTGTATTGGGACAGTCCGATCGCCATGATCCCTGCAGCTTCTAGATAAGACATTCCATACACTTCATGCAGCAAAAGCGCGTGACGTTGCCTCTCCGGAAGGCAATCTATCGACAATGCTACTTCCTCCAGACGTTCCTGTCGCAGGAGCGTTCCCTCCGTAGTCTCCGGGTGGGCCAGCTTGTTGAAATAATCGGCATCTATGCTTATACTCCTCTTCGCCTTACGGGTATCATCCACAAAAGCATTGTATGCAACACGGAACAACCAGGGCTTGACCTTGTCTTCCGGGCAGTTCTCCAGGTAAAGATAGGCACGGTAAAAGGTCTCCTGCATCAGGTCCTCGGCAAGGTGATGATCATGGCAAAGGGAGCGCAAGTAGATGTATATATCCTGAATATAGATCTGATACAGCTCATCCAGTGAATTTGGCTCCATCCCCTCCCCCCTTACCCTATCCACGTATGAATTCGCCAAAAGTTACATCTTAGCCTTTATATTAGGAAAAATAAGGATAGAATTAGACTGGCTTCCCATATAAAAAACAGCGGCAGTCTTAGACTGAAAATAAGCCCTGGACTGTCACTGTTTTATTGGATTAACGTACCCATTGGCGCAGTACATCTTCTGTCGATTAATAAAAAAGACGTACAGGTTAGCCCAAAATACAAACAAAGCGGACTATATATCCATGTATAATTTCTCCTTTAGCTGTTCCCTAAATCGTCAAAAGGAAAATTCAGGATATTGTCGACTGGTGGAGAATATCAAAAGAGTACAAACAACAGTACAGGAGAATTACAATCAGGAGGGAAATAATGGCTAATTTGTTTGGCGGTTGATGGGTAATTATACGGAGGTTAGCATTCCCGAATTAATGAACCAATAGGGCGGTTATCTGATGCCACAGGAAGAAATACGGATGGGCTTAAAGCTGATCCGCGACGCTTTTATTATTACGGATGACAGATTGATTCTGATTGACCACCAGGGCGTTACTGGGAAGAAGACCCGTGTATCTTCGATCCACCTCAGCTCCATTTATGAAGTCACTATGGAGACGGGAGGCACCGGCTTCGATGATTGCGAAGTTACCCTTCACTACATAACCTCACCTTATCACAAATCCAACAATCTACAGACCGCATTCTATAAATTTGAATTTGGCAAGAAATTCAACGTCCAGCCGTTGTATACCGCATTGGTCAGTATTTCCAATGACAATTACAAGCGCCTGAATTCCTAGTCTGTAACGTATTTATTCATGCACCAAATAAAGGGCTCTACATTTTAGTATGCATACTAATATGTGGAACCCTTTATGTCTTACTATCGTTTTCCGCTAGCTTAACCAAACGACGAACCTTAATCATCGCTTGTTTCTACACAAGAATCCCAAACAAGTGAACTGCAAACACAATAATACTAAGAATCAATATGACTCTCCCACCCTATAACACAAAGAAGTTCCATAGCGCAATTAGCTAATCCATAATAATGTCTACTACTTGTTTCGCGAATGCAGCATAGGGTTCAATCAGATCAGGACTTCGATCAATAGCCCACCTGAGGTTATCGAAAGCCCTTAATAACAGATAATGCCTTATGTCAGAAAGGTCTTTTTCACTTATTCCGTACCCGTCTATAAACGCGTTGAATTCTTCAACATTTGGGCTTTCTTCTAGCCCTAGGATCTGGTAATGCATCAATTGAGCAACAGTTGCATGTGGTACCACGCTTACTTTCGCATTCCAATCCAGCAATATTACTTGGTTTGCCTGATTGACAATCGTATTCTTTAAAGAGATATCTCCATGGTTTAAGCCGAAACGGAACGATTCACTCTTAAAATCTTCAAACAGTTCTTTTATTCTCCGCGATTCCATCTGGGTGATTACTCCAAGCTCTATCAAGCGGTCATGCTCAGTCAGACTATTGATATTATGCTGCACATAACCTTGCCAACTACCGTCTGATCCAGCATGAGATGGTGACTGAAACTCACCATGGACTGGATCAATCAGATTTTCCCCATATCCTTTCACTTGAATAGTATGAATAAGCTTGGCATATTCTCCAAGTTTTCTCCAAACTTTAGTCTTGGGTACGGTACTATCTAACCCGTTGTCCCCCTCAACAAAGGCTTGAATCATATATGCGGTATCATCAACTATACCAATGGACAACACCTCAGGTCCCGGAATGCCAACTGCGGCTGCTTGCTCGATACACCATTTTTCTTTAATATAGCTTGGAAATGTATCTTTATCGTTCATACGGACAACAACTTTATGAATCTCTGATTCGACTATGCAAACCTGATTGATGATGCCTTTACCTGTGATCTGATAGGCAGCTTTCACTTGTTCCTGAAGAAAATCGCCTGCAATTCGAGCTGCCTGTATAACTAATGAGTCTTTCATTGTTATTTTCATCCCTCTCAAAAGCCGTGCTTCGAATAGTTTACCACACACTTTTTTAGGAAATACGTATAGAACTTAACTATCCTACCCGCTTAAAGAAAAAGCAACCGGTCGTTTAAGCGGCCTGTTCGATTTTACGGGAGAAAGGAATTCCATCTTCCTTTGGTAAAATATTACCGTCACCTTTAAAAATATTCCTAATAACCCGAAGTTTAACGATCTGTAAAACTTTGCGATGCTCTCAATCTATAGCAAAAAAAAGGAAGCCCTCCGGCTCCCCCTGTAGCACTATAGCTCATCTATAAATACTACTAAAATAATTCCAGCCTCAATAAAATCCGATCGTCGACGATGCGTCCTTCATCCACTCCCGTTTGCGGCCTTTGTCGAGCTCGCCGCGCATCCCGCGGACAAGGGCCTCGACGTCGGCCCGCCCGTTCTCGTGCCATTCCAGTGCTGCGCTGACATACAGCTCGCCGAGCTGGGTCAGGGAGAAATCCGCCGTCAGGCGCGCTGCGGCGGCCACCCCCTCTTCACCTGCAAACGCCGTGAAGCCGCGCAGCTTCAGATACTCCAGCCGAAGCTCCTCATCCGGCATCTTGATCTCGTAGGCCCGGTCGAAGCGTCCGGCGCGGTTCATGAGTCCGGGGTCTATTTTCTCCGGATAGTTGGTGGTCCCAATCAGAAAAATCCCTTCCTTGGAGGTAGCCCCGTCCAGCGTATTCAGGAAAAAGGATCTGACCTCCTGCGGCATAGAATCGATATCCTCGATCACCAGCACCATCGGCGCCAGCCGGGCTGCCGCTTCGAACACCTCATTCACCGATTCGCTGCTGGTATATTCGGTAATCTGCCAATAGACGACCGGACCGGGCACGCTTCCGGCAATGGATTTGACCAGTGTGGTCTTCCCATTCCCCGGGTGTCCGTAGAGCAGAATCCCTCTTTTGTAGGGAATGTCGTAAGTGACATAAAAACTGCGGTCCGAATCAAAAAACTGGTCCAGCGAACGGTAAATTTCTTTTTTGATTCCCGCTGCAAGCACTACATCCTCACGCCCTACAGAACGTGTAATGGGTTCATCTTCACGGAAGATCCCGTTGCGTCTGTCGGTGAATACCGTCACCTTATTAATGTTCTGCTCCCGCTGCCGCTTGCGCACATTACCGAGAAATAACTGCAACTGCTCGTCGGAGGCGGCAAATACATAATCCTGGAAGTTGATGCCATTCTCCTGAAATACCGGAACCCGTGCAAGGGCTACCCCCATATCGGGATACGCCAGCACGTTATTGCGAATCGACAAGTGAATGCTATATTCCGGCTGCTCCTTGTCATCGTCATATACAAACGTCCGATCCTCCAGACGGTCAAAGATCCGCGCCACATGCTCCACGCCGGGATGGCCGCTCTGCACATCAT
Organism: Paenibacillus diazotrophicus; assembly: GCF_042610465.1. Lineage (NCBI taxonomy): Bacteria > Bacillati > Bacillota > Bacilli > Caryophanales > Paenibacillaceae > Paenibacillus > Paenibacillus diazotrophicus. The sequence continues at coordinate 398,439 of NZ_JBGJZN010000002.1, read as the reverse complement.
TCTCCAGCAGCTTCCAATATTCACTATTAGGATCGTCACTGGCGTACAGCTCATAACGGACACCATACCGGGTGTGCAGAGCTTCAAGAATGCCATCCACCAGGCGGGCGTAAACATCGTAGCCCTTGATCATACCAGTGTTATTCTCATCGTATTTGTAGATTACAGTATGTTTCCTGTTCTCCTTCTCCATGTTTACTTGGTCCCCTTTATCGCTGCGAGCGGCTTGCATTTGGCCACAACAGCAGCCAGGCCGGCGCCCGTAACGCTCTCTATAATCTCATCTACATTCTTATAGGCTTGAGGTGATTCGTCAATGATAGATTCCAGGGAATGCTGATTGACCACAATCTCATCCTCTTGACCTACCCTCATCGACTTGGAAAAATCATGGACCGACACCAGCCGCTTCGTTGCCGAACGTGAGCGGATACGCCCAGCGCCATGACAGATGGAATAATAATTTTCTTCCCCTCCCGGCTGGCCGACCATGATATAAGATGCCGTACCCATAGAACCTGGAATCAGCGCCGGATGACCGGTAGCTGTATAAGGCCGGGGATTATCCGGGTGTCCAGCCGGCAGTGCACGGGTTGCCCCTTTGCGGTGTACGAACTTAGGCCCCGAAGCAGTCTGCTCCTCCCAGGCATAATTGTGCATCAGATCGTAAAGAGTCCGCAGTTCACATTTGGGACCGAACACCTCGCGGAACCCTTCGCGGACCGCGTAGGCGATCAGATGGCGGTTCACCACCGCATAGTTCAGTGCCGAGTACATCAGTTGGACATAGCGCTGAGCTTGAGGATGTGCGAGCGGAGCATAGATCAGGCGCGGATCGGCGCTGCCCAGCCCCAGCTGGCCCATCACCTTGGTGAAAGCCGGTGTGCAGAATTGGTTGACGATACCTCCCCAGGCCCGGGAGCCGGAGTGAATCATTACGACAATCTGCCCGTCGTGCAGTCCCCAAGCCTCAGCCAATTCTTGCTGCTCCTCTGCGACTTCAATCGCCTGAATCTCTACAAAATGGTTGCCCCCGCCCAGAGTTCCAAGCTGGCGGTGCCCCCGGTGCCAAGCCATGTCTGGAAGCTCATTCAGAATCTCCTCATCAAAAGTGAGCTTGCTGATCTCCACATGCGACAATGCGCTCGACTTCTTCGGGGTATAGCTGTCCGGTACATACTTGTTGGGCAGGCCGTGCAGCCCTTTGCGGACAATGTTCTCCAGCCGGATATCGCTGTAAGTCCCCCGCTGCTGCTGCTCCATCGGCAAATATTTCTCAATAGCACGCACCAGCTTCCGGCGCAGCTTCACTTCCCGAAGATCATCCTTATGCAGTGTGGTCAGATGGACGCGCATGCCGCAACCGATATCGCTGCCCACAATGGAGGGAGACACATATCCTTCAGCAGCATCCCATACCGCGGTAGTCCCGATGCAGGTTCCGACGCCTACATGCACATCCGGGGTGTAGCTCATGTATTCGATATTAGGAATTTGCAGATTGTTGTTCGCCATCTCCAGCACCTTGTAATCCATTGTGGCAAACAGCTGCTCGCTGGCATATACCTTCAAATCGCCACCTGGCAGTGCAAGCTCGTGCTTATAGCAGGGGATATAGCCGCCCGCTTGTTCTTCGTTCATATTCATAATAGTTGTTCAATTCCCTTCAAAGTGTAAGCTGTAAATGTATGGAGTGAATAAAATGGGTACGCAAAAAGAGCCGCAGATCATCGTTCTGATCCACGGCTCTTCGCAGAGTTACCGTACATAACACCCAGTTAAGGTTCATAACAGCATGCCAGTCACACCTGTTCTGCACGAAATTCAGCAGGACAGGCGGATGCACATCATGTTTCCCGGACGGGGCCGATGAGATCAGATCTTCCATATGCGGTTGTAAGCTGTGTACTTCCAATCATGTCTCAACGACCTCCCTTCAATTTGATAAACCCAATATATACGGACGTTCCGCTCCGTGTCAACCCTTTTACTGGAAAAACGTTTATTTGAATTTGTGCCAATCCTGGCTGCTGTTCTCCAGCAAATGGGCAAAATCATTCTCCAGACGCTTCTGCTCCGCCTTGCGCTGGTCCTCCACCGCCTTGCGGGCAGCCTCTTTTTTATCGTTCTCTTCAGCCTTGAGTGCATCGCCCTGCGCCTTCAGCTTCTCCAGCACATCACTGCTCAGCAGATCCTTCAGGGTTGCCGGACCCTCCGAAGCGGCGGGGCGCGGCGTATGGATTGGTTTTTTCTTTTTAGCCACTGTCAATCATCCTTTCGGGGACGGTCTGTATCTAAAATGAGCCTAAATCTTACTTATCGGGGCTTTAAAGGCGGTCGCTAACGCTCCTACAGTTCCAAACTTCTCCTCCGTTACTTCAGCCCTTTTGTCAGGATAAAGGTCATTTTATATACTTCAAATTTGTTTTAGTTAAAGTTCTTTTCGTTTATAATGTTAATGAAGAGGTGAGCCTTATGAAATCTACAGACTTGTGTCCACGGTTACAAAAAAGCATGGATATCATCGGCAGACGTTGGACGGGCTTAATCATCTATCAGCTTCTACAGGGACCCCAGCGGTTCAGTGTAATCGAAGCCTCCCTGCCGGTCAGCGGCCGGCTGCTCTCCGAACGGCTCAAGGAACTTGAACAGGAGGGGATTGTCCTTCGTGAAGTATTTCCTGAGACCCCTGTCCGAATCCAGTACTCTTTGACGGATAAAGGACGCGGATTGGAATCGGTGATTCGTGATCTTCAGCAGTGGTCGGATTCATGGATTACCGCCGAAGAGTGCCAGCCTGAGCCCTTCCGCCCGAATTAAGCTTAGGGAACGGTACGACGGACCCAAGAAGTGATTCCCCATAGATTACAGCTTGCGGCCGATAATCACCAGATCACGCAGAACGCCATCCATTTCGGCAACACCTGGCAGCAGGCCCCACTGTTCAAATCCAAATTTCCGCAGCAGCGACAGGCTTGGCTCATTATGGCCAAAGACAAAGCCGACCAGATTCTGCAGGCCAAGACGCGGGCATTCCTCCAGTGCCTTGGCCAGCAGCAGGCTTCCTGCCCCTGTGCCGCGGAATTTTTCATTTACATAGACACTGATCTCCGCTGTGCCATTATAGGCTGGACGGCCGTAAAAAGACTGGAAGCTGAACCAGGCAGCGATTTCTCCGTCTTTTTTGAGAACCCAAAGCGGCCTATGATGGCTGTTATGTTCTTCAAACCACTTCTCTCTGTCCGCTACACTCACCGGCTCCAAATCAGCAGTTACCATCCTTCCTGCAACCGTTGAGTTATAAATATCTACGATAGCCGGCAAATCCCCGGCCACCGCATCTTCGATACTGTAATTCTGCGCTGTCATTGATCCATTCCTCCTGCAAATATATGAATTTCAAAGTTATGGTGCCAGCCCGGTCTGATCCAGACTCCACTGCCACAATTGCGCTGCCGCTGCAGCATCCCGCCCTCGAGGTGACAAGTCCTGAATCCTGCGCCGGTAATAATACTCCCCGGTCACTTCCCGCAGCTCCGGTGCCGTGGCCAGCCAAATGGCTGTATCTGCCCCCTGCTCCGGCGTCAAAAAGAAGTGGGACAGCAGCTTCAGAACCGAGCGCCCAAAGCCTGTCTCCCGGTTCACCCCGATGCTTGTTCCAACCGCCCCCGGATGCACGGCATTTATCGTAACTCTTGTACCCTGCAACCGCGAAGCCAGTTCACGTGTGAACAGAATATTGGCCAGCTTCGAGCGGGCGTAAGCCTTCGCCGGATTAAAGCCGTGCGAAAGAGTATGATCATCCAGGTAAAGTCGGCCGATCTTGTAGGCTCCTGAGGCAACTACCACAATCCGTCCCTGTTCCGCCGCAGTCAGCGGCTCCAGCAGCAGATGGGTCAGCAGAAAGTGGCCCAGATGATTCACGCCCAAATCCAGTTCGTACCCGTCTGCCGTGAGCTGCCTCTTTATCGTAACGACTCCTGCGTTATTGATCAGCACATCAAGCACGGGATAGGTAGCCGTGAATTCATCTACAAAAGCACGGATGCTCTCGAACGAGGCCAGATCGCACAGCATCAGCCTGATATTGCCGGACCCGCTTTGCCGCTTGGCCTCCGCAAGCGCCTCTTCTCCCCGCTTGCGGCTGCGGCAGGCCATAATGACTGCTGCTCCCCGCCGGGCCATTTCAATCGATGTTGCCAGTCCCATTCCGGAGTTGCCTCCGGTGACCAGCACCGTCTTCCCTAACATGAGCAAGTCCCCCTTTCCTCACACAACCTGGCTGGCTGCACGAATCTGGCCTTTTCAAAATACATGATTTAAGATTATGTTACCTCATATCAGGGGATGAAGAAAAGCTCTGCGGCATTATATTCCTACATGGAGGTGAGATCCGGGTATCCTGCTCCCGGAGCAGCTATGAATATTAGTCCAAAGATTATCGTGTTGAACGTACCAATGATATCACCCATCATGGGACCGACCATGATTTATCCGGTGCTGCTGAAGGATGAGGACGGACTCACACTGATCGATACCGGCATGTTCGGTCAGTCAGATGCTCTCTTACAGGCCATCGAGAACTCGGGAGAGCCGCTCTCAAACCTCAAACGGATTATCCTGACCCATCAGGATATTGACCATATCGGTAATCTTCCGCTGCTGGCCGCGAAGCTTCCCGGTATCCAATTGTTTGCCCATCCGGGGGATCTACCGGTTATCAATGGCAGCCAGCCGATGCTGAAAATGACACCGCAGCGCATTGCCCAGATGCCTCCTGCGTTCCAGGAGCAGATGAACCTGTTTCTGGAACAGCTGACGCAGCTCAGCAGTATTACCGAGCTGCATGACGGACAGCAGCTCCCTTGGGGCGGTGGTATCGAGATTATTCACACGCCCGGACATACGCCGGGACATATCAGCCTTTATGTACCGGGAGAGGAGCTTCTGCTCGCAGCCGATGAACTGCGTGTAGTGGACGGACAATTGGCCGGGCCTGCCGAATCCGCCACACCGGATATGCCGCTCGCGCTGCGCAGCCTGCGCAAGCTTGAGGGGCGGAAGATCCGCTCGGTCCTTTGCTATCATGGCGGGCTGTACGAAGGCAGCCCGCAAGAGCTAATTGACACACTGGCTGGAACGCATGAATAGTTAGTACTGCACGTGCACCCCGGAAGGTTATGATCTATAATGAGAACGTTGATTTTTAACGTGAAGCCGAGAGGGGAACCAATGAAATGAATAAGTCTCTAACCACTTTGGAGCAGGGAATGGCTGGCGGGGGCCTGGATGCGCTGCTCGTCACCGATCCGAAGCATGTGTACTATTTGACCGGATTTGCCAGCAATCCGCATGAGCGTTTTCTGGGACTGCTGCTGATCCGCGGCGAGGAGCCGATGCTCATCGTTCCAGCACTTGATGCCGAAGCAGCAACAGCTGCCTCTTCAGTGACCAAGATTCTGACACACAGCGACACGGACAATCCGTATGAGCTGTTGAAATCATGTTTTGCAGGCTCCACACCCGGAACGCTGGGCATCGAGAAGGAGCACTTTACCGTGAGCCGTTATGAACAGCTGACAGAAGCGGTTCCTGCGGATGCGTTCCGTGATATCGGCCCTATCCTGCGGTCCATGCGTGCGAAGAAAACCCCGGAAGAAGTCAGCCGCATGAAGCATGCCGCTGAGCTGGTCGAAGAGGTACTCCGCCAAGGCCTCACGCATGTCAAAGCCGGAGTCAGCGAAATTGAGCTGGTGGCCGAGCTGGACTATCTGATGAAAAAGGTCGGCGCTTCCGGCCCTTCCTTCGATACGATGGTCCTCTCCGGTCCGAACACTGCCCTGCCTCATGGTGTGCCTGGCAGCCGGGTCATTCAACCGGGCGACTTCCTGATGTTCGACCTAGGTGTATACGCCGCAGGTTATGCCTCCGATATCACCCGCACCTATGCCATTGAAGAGGCGAATCCCAAGCTGGTCGAAATCTACAACACGGTTCTGGCTGCCAATGAAGCCGGTATTGCCGCTTCCCGGGCCGGAGCAACCTTCGGTTCGGTGGATCGCGCGGCTCGTGAAGTAATTGAAGCCGCCGGCTACGGCGAGTATTTCATGCACAGGGTTGGACATGGCCTTGGGATGGACACGCATGAATACCCTTCACTGCACGGATTGAACGGGGATTTCATCGACATCGGCAATGTCTTCACCGTAGAGCCGGGTATTTATGTAGCGGGTCTAGGAGGCGTACGGATTGAAGATGATGTCTGGATTACGCCAGAAGGCCCTAAGACCCTGACAACGATGCCAAAAGAACTGACAGTGCTGCATTTATAAGCTGCTTCTCAGACTGGCAGCGGTCTCTGCGTACCGTGTTCCAACTTTCAACAGTGAACAGAAGCAATCCAAAAAGCAGCAGATCTGCTCCGGAAGGAGCTGATCTGCTGCTTTTTATTTATGCGATAAAGCACCTGCTGGCGCGGTAATTCCTGCACAAGACTTCAGGAAGCGCTTCGTGAATCCTCGGCCTTAAGGGCAGGCAACTCGTCCTCGGCAAATTTGAAAGAACGGGCGATGTACAGAATTGGTGTTCCTGCACCGGTAAGCAGGAATTTCACGACATACGTAGTTAGCAGAATCTCAAGCCATACCCTCAGGTCATAGGTCCCAGCAAATGCGATGGTGCAGAATATCAGCGTATCGACAAAAGAGCTGACCATCGTACTGCCATTAGAGCGGACCCAAAGCTGTCTCGAGCTGCTGTAGTACTTCCGAATCCACGCATACAACCGGACATCGAGAAACTGGCTGATAAAATAAGCCGTTAGACTCCCCGCCGCAAGACGCGGCATCAGACCAAATATGATCTCAAGCGAAGGTTGGGCGATATCTGTTTCCTGAGGCTCGAAGAACAGCACCATCTGCATGATCACAGTAGTCATGAGCAGTGTGAAAAAGCCAAACCATACCGCATTCCGCGCTTCGGCACGTCCATATTTCTCATTCAGCAGATCGCTGGTCATGTAGAGCGTGACATACATGGTGTTGCCCAGAGTCATCACAATATCGAACGGCATGGCAATCGTCTTGGCGACTTGAATGTTAGCGATCACCGTGGCAATGCCTACCCAAGCATACAGCCCTTTTTTGCCAAAAAGCCTGTAACAAAGCAGATAAAAAGCAAAATTGACAACTACGAACAATATTCCCCACAACAAATTAAACATGAATCTATTATTCCTCCTAGTTTTGGTTACGCGGGATGGTTACGAACCGCGGCATTCTATTTTTGAGAACAAATTATTACTTTACCACAACCAAATCTAACATGCTATGAAATATTATATTTTCGAAAACGTGAGTTGAAATCTTTATTTTTGCTATACAGCTAAAATATTCGATAAAAATACATAAAATTTCTGAAATTTTTTCAGCGTTTAGCAAATTTTCACTATTCAACCTGAGGTTAATTCTATAGAATAGTTATCAATCACATTCCCGGAAATGATAGCTTCATATATGACCTATACCAACGGAATATATTGCTGCTTGCATTGCCCAAAGCATTGGCATGGGATAGAAAGTGTAATTGAAGGAAAAGGAGCGAATGAAATGTTTCAATTCAAAAAGTCAATTGGCCGTAGATTTACGCTTTTACTGTTCATTGTTCTGTTGCTGTCGTCTGCTCTATTAAGTACCAGTTATTATTTCATATCTATCAATACCTTTGACAGTTATGTGATCCCGCAAATCGACAAAATTCTAACCAGTTCAGCGCAGGATATCTATAAGAATATGAATGCGGCACATGCCCAGCAGACCCTGAACAAAAACGAGCAATCCAAGACAACGATCGAGTTTTATTTTCAGGATAAACGCAAACAGCATGATCTTGAAACGATCTATCTCATCGATTTGAAGGAAGGCAAAGCTACCGTACTCACTGCGGATCACGGAGCGAAGCTGCAGCCGAATGAGAGCATCAAGGTACAACCCGCCATGGAGCAGGCTGCCAAGGGAAAAGCCGGTCTCAGTGAAATTTATAGTGATAGCCACGGAATACATAAGACTGCGTATGTCGGAGTTCCCGGCACTACGATGGTCATCGGAGCAAGTTCGGATGTTGCCTTTGTCCAGGAAAAAATGAACAGTATCCTCTGGATCAGTGCAGGGATCACTTTGGGTGTGCTGATCGTGGGTGTAGGCGCTGCACTGCTTATGACCCGCAGAATCACACGTCCGATCACACAGCTTGCGGCCTACAGCAATAAGCTGGCCGGCGGTGATTTCACCCAGCAGCTCGAGATCAAAGGGAGCGATGAAGTAGGCCAGCTAGCCGAGAGCTTCCGGACCATGAGCGAGAGACTGAAAGAGATGATTGGACATGTACTGGATACCTCGGGCGTTGTGGTCGCAGATTCCAACGATCTGAAGGAACGTACCGACGTCCTGAACGGGATGGCTGAGCAATCTTCCCTGTCTGTTGTAGAAATCGGCAAGGGCAGCACTGCCATAGCGAGCAGCGCGCTGGATAATTCCCGGGCGATGGATGAGATTAATATCGGCATCCAGCATATTGCTTCAGCTGCCGGCGAGGTTACCGAACAGATCATAGAAGCTTCCGATAAAGCTACGGGCGGCAACGACATCGCCCAAAGTGCGGTAGAGCAAATGCGCCACGTGGCCGAAGCTTCGGCGAAGTCACTGGAGCAGTTCCATAGCATGAATGAGCGCTCGATGCAGATCGGTGAAGTCGTCCAGGGAATTACTGAGATCACGAAGCAGATTCAAATGCTCTCGCTGAATGCTTCCATTGAAGCTGCAAGAGCGGGCGAGCATGGCCGCGGTTTTGCGGTGGTTGCCGGAGAAGTCCGCAAGCTGTCTGAGCAATCCAAGGAATCGAATGAACAAATCCGTGAGTTCCTGCTTAGCTTGCAGGAGGACATGAACCGGTCGGTGGAAGAAATGAATCAGGTGAATGCAGAGGTCGCTTCCGGTGTAGGCAAAGTGTCTGAAGCCGGAGATGCCTTTAGCCACTTGCTGATTCTCATTCAGAGCATCAACCAGAGCATCCAGTCTGTATCAGCCGCTACTCAGCAAATTTCGGCAGGCACCGAGGAGGTTAGCGCCTCCGTGGAAGAAACGGCTCAGATTACTTCCAAATCGCAGCAAAATGCGGACACGCTTGCCGTGAACTCCGAACGCCAGCGGCAGGAGCTTGAAGTTCATGCACAGACTGTAGAACATTTATACCAGCAAGCCGTGAAGCTGCAGGAAGCGGTACAACAGTTCAAGATTTAGTTAGGCAAGAATGATGTGTATCTCTGCAAAAGCATACAGCAACGGGTGCCGTTCTATGATGGAATGGCACCCGTTGCTGTTTGTGTTACTGTATTTGTGAAAATTATGCATTGGAAGGTGGTGCGGTACCCCAGTCCCTTCCCCTCAATGTCTTGGCGCCCAGAGAATGACAGCCACTCCGATGACACAAATAGAGGCACCGATCCAGTCGTAGAGATCCGGTGTTTTTTTGTCAACCAGCCAGCCCCACAGTACGGCCAGCACGATGAAGACTCCGCCATAGGCGGCATAGACTCTGCCGAAGGACGGAAACTTCTGCAGGGTAGGAATAATCCCGTAGGCAACGAGAATCAGTGCTCCAACCCCTCCATACCAGAGCGGGCGCGATTCGCGCAGCCACAGCCAGACCAGATAACCGCCGCCAATCTCGGCCAGACCAGCAACGATAAAGAGCAGAACCGCTATGACCATGGTTACCTCCCTTGTTGAGTTAATCCCATGATCTCATAGACGGCAGCCATGTCAAGATTCGCACGCACATTATCCGCCAGCCGATCAAACTCCTGTTCGCGCAGCGCTCCTGCCGAGAAAGTCTGCGCAATCGGCGCAAGCCCTTTGGCGAGTCTCAGACCATCCAGCCAAGCTCTGCGCAAGCCGTCATTGTGGAATAGCCCGTGCAGATAGGTACCCCAGACCTGGCCATCCGGCGTTCCCCAACCTTCAGGCTGAGGACTCCCTTCCGCTCCGGTTAGGTGAAAAAGGGGTCTAACCGAGGAGGGCGCAATGTTCGTAGTGGTCCCCATATGAATTTCATATCCTTCAATGGAAAGCTCCGGTTCCGTTCCGGGAGGCATTCCTCCCAGGAGCAGAGGATGGTTCTCGGCCAGCTTACCTCTGGTGCGTACTGTAGTCTTTTGCTGGAGAAAGGAGGTGGACAGCGGCAAAAGCCCAAGCCCTTCCCTTTCGCCTGGTTCATTACTTTCTACCGCATGCGGGTCATACAGCTTCATGCCCAGCATCTGATACCCGCCGCAGATCCCTACAAGCTGCTTTGTTCCCTGGTTCATCGCGGATGTGATAGCTGCCGGGAACCCCTGTTCCCGCAGATAATCCAGGTCAGCGCCCGTATTCTTGGTCCCCGGCAGGATGATGGCATCCGGCGTGCCCAGCTCATCAGCGGCTGTCACATAACGCACTGCCGTATCCGGCTCGTCCTCCAGGGGATCAAAATCAGTGAAGTTGGAGATTCTCGGGTAGCGGATGATGGCGATATCCAGCTCCTGACCCTGGGTTGCCTGCAACCGTCCCGACGTTCCTTCTAGAACTACGGAATCTTCCGCTTCGATCCGCAGATGCGGAAGAAAGGGCAGCACACCCAGAACTGGTATACCTGTACGCTGCTCCAGCCAATCGAGTCCGGGCTGCAGCAGGGACAAGTCACCACGGAATTTATTGATGATGAAGCCTTTGACACGGGCCCGCTCATGCGGCTCTAGCAGCTCCAGGGTGCCGACCAGAAAAGCAAATACACCGCCCCTGTCAATATCGGCAACCAGTAGCACCGGCGCATCCGCCCAGCCTGCGAGATTCATATTGACGATGTCTCTCGCCTTCAGGTTAATCTCAGCCGGACTGCCCGCGCCTTCCATCAACACGACATCGTAAGAACCCCGCAGCCGTCCAAGCGCATCCATCACCGTACTCTTAGCTTCCGGCAGGAATTTCTCACGGTATTCGCGTGCGCTCAGTGCTGTATGCGGCACACCGTGCACTACGATCTGCGCACTCATCTCGCCGGAGGGCTTCAGCAGAATCGGATTCATGTCAGTGGTGGCTGTAATGCCGAATGCTTCAGCCTGCATGCCTTGAGCACGGCCGATTTCCTTGCCGTCTATAGTAACGTAAGAATTCAATGCCATATTCTGTGACTTGAAAGGCGCTGTCCGGTACCCGTCGCGGGTCATTATCCGTCCAATCGCGGCGGTAACCAGGCTCTTCCCGACATCCGATGCTGTTCCTTGGATCATCAGTACAGCCGCAGGCTGTGGCTTCATTTGTGTAGGTTCTGCTTGATCTTCCATGCCAAGCCTCCTTGCTTGCTATTGGTCTGCTGCCGGAGTCCTGGCGAAGCAGTTGTTCTTACTCAAGATAAGCCGACACATGGGCCGGCTCTGATAAACACTATAAGGTGCGTTGCGTTACAGGTTATGCTGCAGCAGCACCAGCAGGAGCAGGAGCAGCGCCTCCAGCAGCTCGTTCAGCGCGCCGTACACGTCGCCGGTGAGCCCGCCGAGCCGGCTGCTGATCCGCCGCGCCGCAAGCGTGCCGCAGGCCAGCGCCAGGGCCGGCGCCAGGATGGCCGCTGCCAGCAGCTGCGGCCAGGCGCTGTCCGCGCCCAGCGCCAGCGACGCGGCGGCTGCGGCCAGCGAGAGCAGCGCCGCAAGCAGCAGCGTGCGCCGCTCCTGCCGGGCAGGCAGCCCGCCAAAGCTGGCGGCCAGCCCTTCATTGCCGCGGGCGAGCGGGTAGCGGGCCATAGCCCGCACCATGTACCAGCGGCTCCAGACCGGCGGCAGCAGGAGCAGCGGCAGCTCCACCCAGGAGCTGCCTTCGAGGAATGCTGCTAGCAGCGAGGCCTTCAGCAGCAGGAGCAGCACGCAGGCCAGCACCCCCATGGCCCCCACGCGGCTGTCCTTCATAATCTCCAGCATCCGCTCACGCGTCCGGTAGCTGAGCAGCGCATCAGCGCTGTCCATCCAGCCGTCCAGATGCAGGCCGCCGGTCAGTCCCACCCACAGGATGAGGGTGATCACGGCGGCCGGCCAGGCAGGCAGCAGCCAGGCCGCGACTCCTGCACCCAGAGCTGCGCTCAGCCCGATAGCAGCACCAACCAGCGGATAATAGACCACACTTCGCTGCAGCAGGTCCCGGGAGAAATCCCCGCTACTCTTGACCGGGAACCGCGAAAGAAACTGAAAGGCAGCGGCAGCATCTCCCCGCGCACTCATAACAGATACTCCCTGCTCTTCAGCTCTATTGGAATGCCAGCGGTAACCAGAAAGACCTGCTCGCTGCTCCGGGCCAACAGCGCATTCATTCGTCCGGCCAGATCACGATACAGCCGGCCAAGCGCATATTCCGGCACAATGCCGTCACCCACCTCGTTCGTAACCAGCACCAGCGTCCCCTGAAAGGACGATACACTGTACTCCAAGCGGGCGATTTCCTGCTCCACCCGCTCCTGTCTATCCTCCTGATCCTCTACAGACAACAATACATTGGAGAGCCATAGGGTCAGGCAATCCACAAGCACCGCTTTTCCGCCAGAGAGACGGTCCAGAAGTGCTGGCAGAGCATACGGCTCCTCCAGCGTCTCCCAGGCGCTGCCATCCGCTTCGCGAAGCTTGCGGTGCCGGTCAATCCGTAGCTTCATTTCCTCATCGAAGGCTTGTCCGGTCGCCACATATACGGCCTGCTCTGCCAGAGAGAGCGTCAGCCGTTCGGCGAAGCCGCTTTTTCCGCTCCGCGCTCCCCCGGTTACTAGGATGCTCATTTCCCCTCAGCCCCGGATACTCCGGCGCTCTCAAAGGTAGCCATCTCAGTCATGATCCGGCTGACCGCGTCAATCAGGTGAAGGCTGAGCACGCCTCCTGTTCCTTCGCCCAGACGAAGCCCCAGATCCAGTAATGCTTCCAGCCCCAGGCGCTCCAGCATCAGCTTGTGGCCCTGTTCGTTCGACACATGAGAAGCAATCATATACCCTGTGGATTCAGGCGCAATGGCCTTCGCCACGAGTGCAGCGGCTCCGGAGATGAATCCATCAAGAATAACCGGTACCCGCAGGGAAGCGGCTCCGAGAATGAGACCGGCCAGACCGGCAATTTCGAGCCCGCCTACCTTGGCAAGCACATCTAGCGGATCTGCCGGGTTCGGAGAATTCACACGAAGTGCACGTGCCACGACTTCGATTTTGTGCAGCAGCCGTTCATTATCAATTCCGGTTCCACGGCCAACAGCAACCTCCGGCGGGATCCCCTCCAGGGCGCACAGGATAGCGGCACTGGCCGTTGTATTGCCGATGCCCATCTCACCAGTGATAAAAATCTCCGTTCCATTCTCTACCGCTTCCCGGGCCACATTCACACCGACAAGTACAGCCTGAAGGGCCTCTTCCCGGCTCATAGCCGGTCCCGCTGCCATGTTGTCCGTTCCCGGCCGCACTTTGCGGTTGATCAGTTCCGGATGCTCAAGCTCGGCATTGATGCCGATATCCACGAACTGCACGCTTGCCCCCGCCTGGCGGGCCAGGACATTGACCGCCGCCCCGCCGGTGAGAAAATTGTAAGCCATCTGCACTGTAACTTCCTGCGGAAAAGCACTGATCCCTTCGCAGCAGACGCCGTGGTCAGCAGCCATTACAACAACGGTTCGCGTGCCGTAACTGGGCTGCGCCTTCTTCGAGATGCCGGCCAGCCGGACCGCCAGCGCTTCCAGGCGGCCTAGACTTCCCGGCGGCTTGGTCAGACTGTTCAGGCGAAGTTCTGCATCCAGTTCGGCTTGTACATCCGGCGGAGCAATCCGTCCGGTAACTTCTTCAATTGCTGATATCATCATTTAGCCTCCTGTTTGTTCCTGCATGAATAGTAGAAGGGCCCCCTTCTCTGAAGAAGAGGGCCCTCTGCTGCGGATCGCCAGCTATTTCATCACTATTACTCCCTATTTCTTCCTTATGGATTATAGGGGATAGAGATTAATCTTACAATTACATTTTTACCTTCATAAAGCCTTCCATCCGTTCGAGCGCTTCGGTCAGCTTCGCCGTGGAAGCCGCATAGGAACAGCGGAGATGACCTTCACCACCCTTGCCGAATACTTGTCCCGGCACAGCTGCAACCCCTGCTTCCTGCAGTAGACGAAGCGCAAAATCCTCTGAGCTCATTCCGGTATGCTCAATAGAAGGAAAGGCATAAAAAGCTCCTTGCGGCTCATGGCAATGCAGCCCGATGGATCTGAGTCCTTCAACAAACAGCGTACGGCGCTGCCGGAAGCATTCTTTCATTTTATTCTTGTCTGGTAATCCGTGGCGCAGCGATTCTATCGCGGCAATCTGGCCCAGCACGGGTGCGCACATCGCCGTATACTGATGAATTTTCAACATTGCAGACAATAGTTCCCGGTTCCCGCAGGCATAACCTACCCGCCAGCCGGTCATGGCAAAAGCCTTGGAGAAGCCGCTGATTACGATTGTCCGCTCTTTCATGCCGGGAAGCGAGGCAATACTGACATGATTGCTGTCATAGGTCAGTTCAGCATAGATTTCATCCGAGAGCACGATCAGATTATGCGCTTTTACGATTTCTGCAATCGGTATCCAATCTTCATAAGACATGACTGCTCCCGTGGGATTGTTCGGGAAGTTCACCATCAGCAGCTTGGAGCGTGGAGTGATGGCTTTGCGCAGCGCTTCGGCAGTAAGCTTGAAGCCCTGCTCCGCAGTAGCCTCAGCCTCCACCAGCGTTCCCCCGTTCAAATAGGCGATCGGCGAATAAGCAATATAACTGGGCGAAGGAATGATCACCTCATCGCCCGGAGCCGTGAAGGCACGCAGCGCCAAATCGAGGGCTTCACTGCTGCCTACCGTTACCAGCACCTCCTCCAGAGGCTCATATGACAGTCCGAAGCTCTCCTGCTGGTAGCGGGCAATCTCCTCCCTCAGCTCAGGCAGTCCGGCATTCGGGGTATAACCCGTCTCCCCGCGCTCCAGGGCACGGATACAGGCCGCTCTGATATGCTCAGGGGTAGCAAAGTCAGGTTCGCCCACACCCAGTGATATAATATCGTTGTTACCCGCACTCAGGTCAAAAAAAGCACGGATACCCGAAGGCGCTATCTCCCGTACACGCGGAGCAATCCGCTCACTTAGCAGGGTGCTGAGATTCTGTTGCTGAAACGGTTTGTAATTAACCATAGTTAACAGCCCCCTGCCGTTTCTGATACCGCCACCGCAGCCTCTAACCCACGCTGCTCTGCAAGCGAACCCGTGATAATCTCATCCAGCAGCCCGCTGAAAGTATAACCGGCAGCCAGCGCACTTCTTGGCAGCAAGCTTGTTTCGGTCATACCCGGCAGTGTGTTTACCTCAAGCACATAAGGAATGCCGTCCTTAATTAGCATATCCACCCGCGCATATACCGTGCACTTCAGCGCCTGATAGCAGGTCAAAGCCAATGCATGAACCCGTTCTTCAAGCTCTGCAGGCAGCTGAATTACCTGCTCCTCCGCACCACCCAGCTCATATTTGGCACTATAATCGAACCAGTCTGCTCCAAGTGAGCGGATGCCGATGACCGGCAGCAGCTTTCCACCAAGAATGGGACAGGTGATTTCCTGACCTTCAGTATATTCCTCGATCAACACCGAACGGTCAGCGGCAAAAGCCTTCTCTACCGCATCCCGCAGCTCTGCACTACTATTCACCTTCGTCATGCCGATGCTGGAGCCGCCTGAATTCGGTTTTACCATCACAGGGTATCCGAGATGCTGGACAGCTTCCGGCACTAAATCCTCCATGCGGTCCAAGCAAATCCAGGCAGGTGTATGCACACCTTTACTGCGGAGAATGGTCTTGGATAGAGCTTTATCCATGCACAGGCTGCTGGACAGGACACCACTGCCCGAATAGGGAATGCCCAGTGTTTCCAGCGTCCCTTGCACAGTTCCGTCCTCGCCGTAGGCACCATGGAGAGCAAGCAGCGCAAAACCCAGCCCTTTTACCGCATCCACCAGCTCTTCCCGCGAAGTAATAACTACCGGGACGCCTTCATATTTACTGCGGTCCAGATGCTTCAGCATTTCTCTGCCGGTATTCAGCGACACCTCATATTCTGAGGATACCCCGCCCATAATTACGCCTACTTTTTTCATTCCCATAACCCCTCTTCATCCCAGTAGTTGCCGTGCTATGCTGCCAATGATCTGAGTGCCCTTCCGGATATCCGCATCAGCCACCCTGGAGAACCCCAGCCGCAGCGTATTCTGCCCTTGCCCATCCGTGTAGAACCTGTCTCCCGCCGTAAAAATAACCCCCTGCTCCCGGCACGCCGCCAGCAGCGCTCTCGTGCTGAACCCTTCAGCAAACGTAATAAAAAGATGCAAGCCCCCATCCCCGGTGAGTGACGCATACGGTATATATTCCTGACAGCAGGCCAGGGTCAGCTCGTATTTGCGTTTATATTCCGCTCTCGCCCGTTTCAGGTATTTCTCCAGATTGCCGCCCAGCAGATACTGATACAGAATCGATTGATCTAGTGTCGAGGTATGAATGGTGCGCGCTCTTTTGACACTTTCCAGGTAATAAATCAGCTCCTGGTCCGCAAGCACCCAGCCTACCCGCAGTCCGGGAAAAAGCACTTTGGAGAAGCTCCCCAGATAGATCACGCTATTCCCGCCGCCCGCTGCTGCGATCAGAGGCGCCACATGGGAACCCGAATATCTCAACTCCTCGTTGAAGCCATCCTCAATCACCGGCACCTTATACTCCGCCATCAGCTTCATCAGCCGCTGTCTTTTTTCGGGAGACATGACGATACCCGTTGGATTATGGTAGGAGGGCACAAAATACGCACAATCATACTCACGTGTCTCCAGCGCCCGTCTCAGTTCACCCAGATGGATGCCGTCCCGCTCCATAGGCACACCCGCAATCTCGAAACCATGCAGCTTCATGTTCTTAATCGCCGTGTGATGCGTCGGATTCTCGCAGAGTACCGCTCCTGCCTTGCGGCCGAGCGCAGACAATACGATATCAAACCCTTCCGTAAATCCGTTCGTAATCAGAATGTCTTTGCCCTGCGTATTTACTCCCTTGTGCTCCATATATTGCCGCAAATAATCTATTAAAGGCTTATACCCCTTGGCATAACCATAATTCAGCAAAACATTGCCTTCCACCGCCATACGCTCCATGAACGCCCGCTTTACATTTTCCAGATCGAACAGGCTCTCATCGGGCGCGATGCTGGTAAAAGAGATCGTACCCTTCGCCGCGCGTATCCCGCGCTTCATAATATCCAGTTCCTCGGCCAGCCGGGCCTGGCTACTCAGCCGCTCTTTCCAGTCCACCGTCCAGGCCGAATCCCCGGGACTTCCGGCTTGCTCAGCTGCAGCTTGTGATACATAACTTCCCTGGCCCTGCACCGCGTAGGTGAAGCCGTCATCCGCAAGTGCCTCATAGGCGGAAATAACGGAATTGCGGCTGACCCCCAGCAGTGTGCTGAGCTCGCGGGTGGACGGCAGCTTTTGGCCGCCCTGGAGGGCGCCTTTGAGAATCAGCTGCTTCATGTAATCCTTCACTTGAATATATACCGGCCGACCGGCAATGAGCTTGAAATCCTTGAACATGCTTCGATCGCCCCCATAGCTATCATGGCACAGTCCCCGCCGTAAAAAAAGAACCACAGCCCGGAAATTTCTTCCCGCTGTGGTTCTTTGAGCGAATGGATAGGCTTTTGGAGCCGGATCTCTCCGGAGATTCTTCTGGAGACGGGATAAGCGGTTCGAAGCAGAAGACTTCCAGGATTCTCAGAGCGAATGGATAAGCGTTTGTACGCAGAGCTCCTGGTAGTGTTAAGGTGGTACATAAATCCGCAAACATTGCTCCTACAAAGCCAATCTAATTGGGCTCACCTTGTTCCACTCTGTTGGAAGCCAGATCATCGTTGCCTGGGTGGCAGCCGGATTGTTCACTTCGCGGGGACATCCCATTGTCCTCCCTGAAGCAGCAGTCTGACCGTAACCGGAGTGCCCGGCGGTGGTGCCGCCGTGTCACGGAAGCTGCTCACAGCCATAGTGCTTGCCAGCAATTGGCGGATCACACCGCCGTGGGTCACAATCAGCACCCGCATAGACCCGGGATGCCCGCTGTTCCCCAGGACTGAAGCCGCTGCCGCCGATTGCAACAGCCCAGACAGAAAATGCTCCACGCGTTCAGTGAATGCACTCCAGGACTCACCGCCCGGCGGGGTGACCGCCGCAGGGTCATCAATCCAGCTTCGATAGCGTGAATGATGCTGCAGTTGCTCATAGGTCTGCCCTTCCCAGTCGCCAAAGTTCATCTCACGCAGCCGTGAATCATAGCTGGCCGTCTGCATCAACGCAGGGGCAATAAGGGCCAGAGTTTCGCGGCATCTGCTCAAATCGCTGCAATATACACGCCAGAAGTTCCCGGCAAGTTCGGGCGGTTGCGGCAGTGCAGCCAGCTCTGCCTTCGCCTCCGGAAGCAGCGCAAGATCGGTGCTGCCCAGATAGCGGTGTTCCTTATTCCACAGAGTCTGTCCATGGCGCATAAGCACAAGTTCGAGCTCTAATTCGTATTTGCAGATCAATCCCGCTTGGTCACTTGCCATCACAGGTTTAACCTCCAATCCATTGCCATAGCAACGCTGCCGCTGCACACAGAGAGACAAATATGGCGGAAGACCACATCATTAGCCGTGAGGCAAGGATGATATCCTCCGGCTCCATAGTCCGCAGGGGATCACCCATGTAGGCGCGAAAAGAGGCTACACCATGGTATACATTTTCGCCGCCCAGCCGGATGCCAAGCGCTCCGGCTACTGCCGATTCAGGATAGCCGCTGTTCGGGCTAGGATGGCTGCGGGCATCGCTCCGCACAATACGCCAGCAGCTGCGCCAGTCCAGACGAAGCAGCCAGGCACACAAGACTAACAGCAGCGCTGTCATCCGCGCAGGTATGTAATTGGCCACATCATCGAGCCGGGCAGATGCCCAGCCGAGGTTAAGGTATTTGTCGTTTTTGTAACCGACCATGGAGTCCAGCGTGTTCACTGCACGGTAAGCCATGGCCAGCGGTGCTCCACCGAGCAAGGCGAAGAACAGCGGAGAAGTAATCGCATCGACGATATTCTCCGCCACGGTCTCCAATGTGCCCCGGACAATATCCGGGCTCTCCAGCTGCGTGGTGTCGCGGCCGACAATCATACCGAGTGCCTTCCGGGCTGCGGGGATATCCCCCTTGCGCAGCTCCTCATAGACGGCCATCCCGGCATCTTTGAGTCCTTTGGAGGCAATGGTTGTAGCGATCAGCCAGATCTCTGCTGCCCAGGCCAGCCAGGGCGAGATCCGGGACAGAAGGTAGAGAAGCACTGCGGTCAGCACCCAGGCTCCTCCCGCCACCAGCAGCGGGAGCAGCACTCCCGCGCGCTTCAGCGCGCGCGGCTGAGTGCAGAAGCGGCGGATGAGCCGTTCAATGGTTGTGATCGCCTTCCCCATGAGCACTACCGGATGGGGAAGATTGCGCGGATCGCCTATGATCCGGTCCAGCACATAGGCTGCAAGTAATATAATCGCAAGCGTCACCGGGCATCACCCGGCAGCAGTTTCCAGTGAATGCGGCTCATTGGCTGGCCTTCCTTGCCGGCTGTGCCGCTTTCACCGAACCGAGGCTTGCCGTTACAGCGGCGTACACCAGCCGGCCGATCGCTCCGCCCAGGTCGGTGGCAGTTCCGGCGTAGACATGCTCTGCGCCGAAGCGCCCGCTCCCACTCACTGCCAGCACCACTGCATCTGTAGTGGTGCCAGTAGCAATCAGGCCATTCTCGGGATCGGTAACCCCGAGATCGGCCAGTGCGGCAGCCTTCGCCTCGGCTGCCGTCATGACGGCATTGACCATCGCAGACGGAGTCAGGCGCCCGTCAATGCCCAGCATGATGTTGATCGTGCCGGAGCGGTAAGCCGCCAGCACGTTCCGCCGGACACCGGCTCGCGCAGCATTGCCGGAGGCTGCGGTGACACAGCAGAAAACACCCGCCGAGCCGATATCCTCCTCTGCCACAGCAGCATGCTCCAGCGGGACTGCTGTCATCAGGCCCGCGCTGCCCTCCAGCAGATAACCCCATTCGCGCAATTTGTTCTCCATATCGCGCACCGGATTGCTGCACTCATAATCGCGGCTGACGAACTGGTTGACGGCCCGTTTCAGACGGACCATTCCCCCGCCGTATACCGCGCTCGACAGCCCTTCAGCTTCTGCCGGGAATTCCAGCAGCAGATGCTCCTGCTTCCATTCCAGCACCAGCCCCGGCCAGACGGTGGATGAATACACCGTCTTACCATCCTTGAGATTAAAAGGAATTCGCGCTTCAGTCATCCAGAATCCACTCCCTTCACATTGTAACTACCTGTTATCGGTGACCCTTCAGCGATCATCTGCAGCCAGCCGCACACTCCACCTCTAATCCGTTGCGGCATAGGCCAATATTTCTTTCAAGTAACCTATTCACTTGCTATTTCACTAGCTATTTCACTAGCAAAGATACTTTAGTCATGCACATACTACTTGAGCAGATAGCCCTCTTCAAGACTAAGTGGAATTTGTATCACTAATTCGAGCCATTAGAAGCCATAGCAGAGAATAGTGGGAAAAAGTAAACCTATTCCTGCCATATCAGCCTATATATCGGAATTCACCTCATAATAAGTGTAGATAATCCCACTAACTCCCTTCAAATGCCGCATTCCACCGATTTAGGAGTACAAAATCCACTTAATTCATTATAAATCCAATTACTCAAAACCTGCTTAGTAATCACTCTACAGTTACTCTATAGCTACTCAACAGCAACTCTATATTTTCATTTTCTCAACCCTCATTAAAATCACTCAACCACCACTCCATAATTGTCCGATTGCTTAAAAAGTCCCGTAAAAAACCCAGCTAATTCAGCACCATATAAAGCACCGATACCCTGTTCCCAAAAGTAATACTCTTCAATGCCGCAACCAGGGTCAGGGTATACGTATAGAACACTGTATCTCCCAGCCGCCAGAATTCATCTATCATCATTTCATCCGTCCGGCTCCTGCCGCCATCATCTCATTTCGTCAGACCCCCGCAGACAAAATCTCCTCCAGTTGCCGGAGCAGGCGGGCGTTGTCCGCCCCGCCTTTGACGGCAACGCGGATATGCCCCGGTGTAAGCCCCGGGTACATCGCACAGCTGCGCACCAGAATGCCGCTGTGCCCCAGCTTCTCCTGCAGAGCTGCTGCGCTCCACGGCTCCGGCAGGCCGAGCAGCAGGAAGTTCGCTTCGCCCGGCGGCACCTCGCAGCCGAGCCGCAGCAGCCCCTGCCGCAGCGCTTCGCGCTCTGCGGCGATCAGCCCGCGCGTGCGCTCTTCATAGCCGCGCCCGCTGCGCAGGCAAGCTTCCCCGGCCAGCAGCGCCAGGCCGTTCACGCTCCAGGTCACCTGCTTGCCGGTCATAGCCGCGGCAAGCTCCGGGGCTGCGATGGTGAAGCCCAGCCGCAGCCCCGGAATGGCATAGAACTTCGTCATCGAGCGGATCAGCACCGTATGACGATAAGCCCCGAGCTCCGGCAACAGGGATTGCCGGCGTTCTTCGGGGATGAAGTCGATGAACGCTTCATCCACCGCCAGCACCGTCCCGCAGCGCTCCGCCTGCTGCGCCAGAAGCCGGAGGTCGTCCAGCGCATACTGGACGCCATTCGGGTTGTTCGGCTGTCCGAGGAACAGCAGATCCACCTGCTCCAGCAAGCCTGTGATGCTTTCCACACCTGCCCGGTACTCACGTTCCTTCGTCCCCTGAACGGACAAAACCTCCGCACCGAACTGCTCCGCCAGCTGGCGGTATTCAGAGAAGCAAGGCTCGACGATGCCCACTTTACGCGGCTTCACAGCCAGAAGCAGCAGCGCCATCGACTCTGCCGCCCCGTTGCCCGCCGTAATCCAGTCGCTGTCTACTCCCAGGTTCTCCGCGAGCAGGGACTTCAACCGCCGGTGTCCAGGGTCTGGATAAGCCGTAACAGCTGACAATGAATGGCGCAGCAGGTCCAGCACACCAGGCGGCGGGCCGAGGGGATTGATATTGGCGCTGAAATCAACAAAAGCGCCGCTCCCATCCCCGTACAGTTCCGCAGCCGTCAGCAAATCGCCGCCGTGGCCGTATTTTTCAAGCATGCCTACACTCCTCTTCCTCTGTCGATATACTCTAATCACTTATGCTGTATGACGCATTGTCCCCATTATTGCCCCATAGCCGGAAATACGTCAATGATTTCACATTCCCCGAACCGCACAACCCTGGCGATTGCCGCAGACAACCTTCTGGCTCAGCGTCATCTGTTCTTTTGTACAAACTGCGCTTTTGGTTTAAAATAACTACAGCAGTTAATCATGCCCAAGCGGAGGAATTTACTATGCTTTTTATCGATAACAATGGAATTACAGACGCATCGGTCAATCTCGCGATTGAGGAATTTGCGCTCAAGAATCTGCCGATGGACGACAGCTATCTGCTCTTTTATATCAACAGTCCGTCCATTATCATCGGCAAACACCAGAATACCATTGAAGAGATCAACCAGGAATACGTGAAAGACAATCATATTCAGGTCGTACGGCGGTTGTCCGGCGGCGGAGCTGTCTATCACGATCTCGGAAATCTCAACTTCAGCTTCATTACCAAGGACGACGGACAGTCTTTTCATAACTTTCTGAAATTCACCCAGCCGGTCATCGACTACTTGCAGTCCATGGGTGTGAATGCCGAGCTGAGCGGACGCAATGATCTCCAGGTTGGTGAGCAAAAAATCTCTGGCAACGCACAGTTTTCCACACGCGGACGCATGTTCAGCCATGGCACTCTGATGTTCAATCTCAATCTGGATGATGTGCAGGCCTCACTGAATGTGAACCCGGAGAAATTCAAATCGAAGAGTACCAAATCCGTGCGCAGCCGTGTCGCCAATATCAAGGACTTGCTTGGAACCGATATGACGATTGAGGAATTCCGCGAAGGTCTGCTGCGTTCCATCTTCGGCATGGAGGCATCTGAGGTGCCGCAGTACAAGCTGACTCAGGACGACTGGGTGCGGATCAATGAAATTTCCAGGGAGCATTACCAGAACTGGGATTGGAACTACGGCCTCTCGCCAAAGAGCAATGTGAAGCATACCCGCAAATTCCCCGCAGGCCTCGTCGATATCCGTATGGACATTGAGGATTCCTACATTAAGGATATCAAAATCTACGGCGACTTCTTCGGCGTCGGTGATGTTGCAGATGTGGAGAACGCACTGCGCGGCAAACGCTATGAAAATGCAGAGGTCAGAGATGCCCTGTCCGGGCTTGACCTGAAGCATTATTTCGGCCGGATTGAGCCGGAGGACTTCATCGGGCTGATTTTCCTGGAAGAATAGCTTCCAGGCAGTGGAGCAGCAAAAATAAAAAGGGCCGGCCCATATCCTTAAGGATATGCGGACCGGCCCTTTTGTGGCGGTATAACAGCACGAATCAGTCTATGAGTTGGAGTAGCTTTCTAAATACCAGGTGTAAGCACAAATACATACACAACCAGCGCAAGCGTAAGTACGATGCAGAATTTCTCCACCGCGCTGCCCTTCTTCGTTCCGGTGCTCATCAGTTTCAGGCGAAGCTTGAAGGGGAGCGGAGGCAGCGGGGTGATGCCGCGCTGGGTCAGGGAATCGGCCAGCAGATGCAGCGCGTAGGACATGCCTCCGGCAATCCAGAGGCTGCCGCCGTCATTCATGCCAAGCGAGGCGAAATAGAGCAATGCTCCCCAGCCGGCCACGCCGTACAGCGTATGGGTCAGTCCACGGTGCGGAACAACGGAGGATACAACAAGCACGCAGGCCGCAATGTAGTTCCACGGATCGTAATCCTCTGCGAACGCAAACAGCCCCAGAGCCAGCAGCAGCATCACCAGATGCCGCAGCCGGCGGCCCGGCAGGAAGGATACGCTTCCCACTAGCAGCGCCAGCGCAATATTCCAGGGTGGTGCTGCGATTCCTGCAAAATACAAATAGATGGCTGCTCCAATCAGTGCAACCTGAAGGATCCGCAGCAGGAAATCCGGTAGGGCTTTGCGCACCAGCAGTGAATTCGGCTCATCGATATCAGGCAAAAGGGCGCTAAGTCCCGCCACGGCAACCGCCGGAATCGTAATCTCATGGCCGAGCAGGCTCATGACAGATAGGGTAACCCCGGTGCTGATAATGAAATGGGATTTGCCCATCATGGTGCACCCGCTCCTTTCTAAGGTGTAGGCAATCTTATGCAAAATAAGAACAAGTGTACGGTTATCGAAGTATATCAAGTGCTGGCTTTTTTGTCCAGCCTTTGGCTATTTTCCGGGTACTGAAGCCGTTGGTCTGCCTGCCCAGCGCATAGTTTCGTCTTGTCCTCCCCCTTGTTTTAAGATACAATTTGGACAACTTGATTCGATACCTCTAGTCTGGAAAGGATGACCTCTGTGAATCGCTCCCGAATAGCCGATCTCAGTCTGCTGCTGGTGGCGATGATGTGGGGATGTACGTTTCTGATTGTGCAAAGCGCAGTCAAGGTGTTGCCGCCGCTCGCATTTAACAGCATCCGCTTCATAGGTGCCGCCCTACTGCTGGCGCTGATCACCGCCGTTTTCTACCGCCGGGAATGGAGGCTGCTGAGCTGGCGCATGGTAGGACACGCCTTGCTATTGGGCCTGTTTCTGTTCATGGGCTATGCCTTCCAGACAATGGGACTGCTCTATACCACTACATCTAATACCGGATTTATAACCGGGCTGTCCGTAGTGCTCGTCCCTTTCCTGTCGCTGGCGCTGCTTAAGACTCCCATCTCCCGGTATACCTGGTTCAGCGCGGGACTCGCGGTGGCAGGCCTCTACATGCTCACCTTCACCGGCTCCGCGCTGTCCCTGAACAAGGGTGACGCACTGGTCCTGCTATGTGCGGTCGCCTTTGCCCTGCAGGTCGCATATACCGGCGTATATGCTCCGCGTTATCCGGCGCTGCCGCTCGCCACGCTGCAGCTTGCCTTTGTCGGACTGCTCAGCACCCTCGCTTCCCTTGTTGTGGATGGGCCTGCCCCGCTTGCGCACAGCGGGGCACTAGTCCTGAAACCAGAGGTACTGTGGGCACTGCTCGTATCCATCGGACCGACCAGCGCGTTTGCCTTCTGGATCCAGACCGCATGCCAGAAATACACCACCCCCTCCCGGGTGGCGATTATCTTTGCCACAGAGCCGGTATTCGCCGCCCTGACAGGACTGGCGTTTGGCGGGGAATCGCTCGGGGTATCAGCGCTGCTTGGCTGTCTATGTATTCTTGCCGCCATGCTGATAGCCGAGCTAAGCCCAGAGCCTACCCCGGCTGCCGAGGAAAGTGAAGAACCTGGACTGCTGATTTCATCAGACCAGTAATTGGATCAGACAGGCGATTTCATTTGCATTAGTACGCTCCGTTAACTTGATTAGAGAAAGAGCCCAGCCTTAACATAGGCTCACAGCACACTTACTTCAGCGTATCCCGCGGGGTGGAAACACTCACACGGCTGCGCCTACCAAACCATTAGGAGAGAACCTGCATGTACAAATTGATTGCAATCGATATCGACGACACCCTTATTACGGATAAAAAGGAAGTTACCCCTGCCACACAAACCGCGCTGGAACAAGCCGTTGCCGCAGGCGTTGTGGTTACCCTGGCTACCGGACGCGCCTATGCTTCCGCCCAGGCCATCGCCCGCCAGACCGGCTTGAATGTGCCGATTATCACCTACCAGGGCGCACTTGTGAAGAACCTGATGGATGAAAAGGTACTGTACGAGCGCTATGTGCCGCAAGATGCCGTACGGAAGCTGTTCAGCTATTGCGTAGAGCATAACCTGCATTTACAGACTTATATTGATGACAAGCTGTATGCGCGTGAAGAAAATCAAAAGCTGATTGACTATGCCACGCTTAACGGAACTCAATACTTCATTGAGCCGGAGTGGGAGAAGCTTGTTCCGCAAAAAACACCAAAAATGCTGATCATCGACGATCCCGATTTTCTGGATGAACTGTCTCCGATTCTGCGCGAGCTGCTGGGTGATTCCGTGCACATTACGAAATCCAAGCCGCATTTCCTGGAGATCATGCACCACGAAGGCACTAAGGGCCTGGCTCTTGAGTTCCTGGCGGCCCACTTCGGGTGCGATCTGTCCGAGACTATCGCCGTAGGCGATTCCTGGAACGACCACGAAATGCTCGAAGCCGCCGGCCTTGGCGTTGCCATGGCGAACTCGATCCCAGCGCTGAAGGACATTGCCGACTTCATCACCCTCAGCAACAATGAAGACGGTGTGAAATACGCCATCGATAAATTCATCCTGCACACTGTGGAATAGGGAGCATTAGCTTGCACTGCAGCAGCACAAAGGGTGCCTCACTCCGGTTTGAATCCGGCTGTAAGGCACCCTTAGTTGTGTTATAAGACACTTCATAGACTCAATGCAGTTTCATATCTATATTACGAAGATTGCGGGAACCGGTAGGTCCAGAACTGTTCTGTTCCGAACCGGTTCCGGATATCCTCATCCGTCAGCTCCAGGTTCCCCACAAGCTCCGCCGCTTGGAATTGTGTACGGTGCGCCTGTATCGAGGCCATTTTCTTCGCAAGGAATGGAGTCACGTCTACGGTTACATCCGCTTTGCCAATCGCCTGCTCATGATTGCTGGCGAACGCGCTGCAATATACTAGTGGACGCTCTGCCGCAGGGAGCCGGCCAATCGTTCGGATGACAGCCGCTCCGGTGGCATCGTGATCGGGATGCACACTGTATCCTGGATAGAAGGTGATGACCAGTGACGGGGTCAGTTCCTTGAGCAGCGCCATAATCTGAGAGTCCAGAAGTTCCGTGTCTTCGAATTCGATCATTTTATCGTGGAATCCGAGCATTCTTAAGTCCTGGATACCAATCGCAAGGCAGGATGCGGCCAGTTCATCCTTGCGGATTGCCGGCAAGGTGACACGGTTCGCGAACGGTGGAATGCCCATGTTGCGTCCCATCTCTCCTAGGCTCAGACAAGCATAGGTGACCTCGGCACCACTTGCTATGTACATTGATAACGTCCCTGATGCAACAAAAGATTCGTCGTCGGGATGGGGGAGCACAACCAGGATTCGCTGGTGTTCGGCTTGATTATGATTCATAGATGTTTGATCCTCCGCTTTCATCAGAACTTTTCCCGGCTTAGTTGCAAGGCAACAATTAGCTTTCCTTGACTGTCATGCCCTGCCAGGATTAGCCGATCCTTGTCCATTTCATCAATGTGTGTAAGGCCTTCGGCATAAATCCAGCCAAGCGTTGTCTTTAAGCCCACCCGGTATGGACCCGTACCAGAGATGGAACCTTGTGTATACCGGATCACCGCATTGGAGATGAAAGCTGATGCCGGATGCCGGGTACTGTCCAGATGGCTGGCATAGGCCCCTGTCGTAAGTTCAAGGTGTACATAAAGCTCCTGATCGGCAAGCTGATCGATCCGGAACTGGATATCTTCAGGGAGTATCGGCTTCATAGTAGCCTCCTTATTAGGTAGTATGTATTAGTGATAGTTTAACATACGACCCGGGAGAGTAAACAATAGTGGTGGAACCCCACGGTTAATCCGTTGAATTCACTGACCTTAAACTGTTGAATAGCAAAGAAGAATGAAAGGGGAAGGCCTGTATGATTACGCTTAGAACAATCACATTAGAAAACCGGCGTACCATATTCAATCTTGAGGTTTCAGAAGATCAAAACCGCTTCGTGGCGTCCAATCTGTCAAGCGTGGCTTCGTGTTATGTCCTTGCAACCAATGGGGGGCGTCCATTTCCGTTTGCCATTTACGCGGAAGAACAGCCAGTCGGTTTTGTTATGATGACTTATGGAATCACCGGATACGAATTGCCTTCAATTGCTGACGACAGCTATTGCATCTTGAGGCTGATGATCGGCGAGCAATATCAGAACCGGGGCTACGGCCGGGAAGCCATGAAAAAAATCCTTGAATTTATCCGTACCTTTCCGGCCGGCCCCGCACATTATTGTTGGATCCCTTATGAAGCCGATAACCTCATCGCCAAAAGGCTGTATGAAAGCTTTGGCTTCCAAGACAACGGCGAAATCTGCGACAACGAGCCGATAACCGTATTGCGGCTCTGATATGCAGCAAGTCTCAACAGCGTTATTACCGTTCCGATTTTCACCAAGTCTTCCTGGCGCAAGGTCCGCCATTTATCCAATATACATGTCTTCACTGTTCTTTTAGATAATTATCATTGATGTTCATGCTTCTCCCTCAAAATTTTAGTTTTGAGGGAGAAGAACTCCCTGCTTATCCCCATACTCTTCATTCACTGACCTTTCTTCCTGCCCCTCCGCTTCCGCCTGCTCCAGCTGGGAGTTGTAGAGATCATAGTAGCGGCCTTCTGCCGTAAGCAGCTCCTCGTGGCTGCCACGCTCTACAATCTCTCCGTTTTCCATCACCAGAATGACGTCGGCGCTCTGAATCGTTGATAGTCGGTGAGCGATGACAATGGTGGTTTTGTTCTTCATCAGCTTGCGGATAGCCTGCTGCACCATTTTTTCTGCTTCGTTATCGAGCGCAGCCGTGGCTTCATCCAGCAGCAGGATCGGTGCATCCTTCAGCATCGCTCTCGCAATCGAGAGCCGCTGCCGCTGACCACCGGAGAGCCGCGAGCCATGCTCACCTATGTCGGAGTCTACTCCTTCGGGAAGCTCCATTACGAAGTCATAGGCGTTGGCCTGCCGGAGCGCCTCTATGACCTCTTCCTCCGAGGCATCCTGCCTGCCATTGCGTATATTGTCGCGGATACTGCCTGTGTACAGCCCCGATTCCTGCGGTACATAGGCAAAATGGCTTCTAAGTTCCTCCAGACTCATCGCCTGTGCCGCTTTACCATTGATTAAGATTTCGCCTTCGTCCGGGGTGTAGAATCCCAGCAGCAGCTTGAACAAGGTAGACTTTCCGCCTCCGCTCGGCCCGACCACAGCCATCTGCATCCCCTGGGGCAATTCCAGACTCACCTGGTTCAGACTTAGCTTCCCTGCCCCGGGATAACCGAATGTTACCGCCGACAGCCTCAGCTGTTCAAATGCCGGGTGCTGCATTGGTTTCTCAGGCAAAGCCTCTACCTCAGCAGGCGCATCCATCACTTCAAAAATCCGCTGCGCCGCCCCCAGTGACTGCTGCATGGAAGCCACAAGCCCCGGCAGCGCCGAGAATGGCGCAACCAGATAATTCATCAGCTGAATGAATGCGATCATGGCTCCTACCTCAAGTGACCCCTTGGCGACAAAATATCCGGCAATGACCAGAGCCAGCAAAAAGGTGAGATTTCCTAATACAGAAGACAGCGCCCCCGTGGCCCCTTCAATGCGTCCCCGATTCTGCTCTCCGGCATTAATACTGTCACTGTAGCCTCTATACTGCTTCATTAATCTGCGCTCAATCGAAAATGACTTGAATACCATACTGCTGCCCAGTATATCGTTCAGAAATGAAGTCGTCCGGCTCATACTCTCCTGCACCAGCACACTGTTCTTGCGCATCGCTTTGCCAAAAACCTTACCGACCAGATAGAGCAGCGGCCCTATCGCAATGCAGATCAGCGCAAGCAGCCAGTTAATGTAGATCAGATAGGCAAAAGACGCCACAGCCAGCAGCGGATTGCGCAAAAGATCGATCATGACCTGTCCGCAGGCTTCACCAACCGATTGGTTATCACTCGTAAAACGGGACAATAGATCTCCGGAATGATTGCGGTCAAAATAGGACTGCGGCAGTAATAGTGTATGGTCCATCAAATCCAGGCGCAGCTCATTTCTGATCTTGGCGGAAAGACTGATTTTGAGGTAGACACTGAAATAGGTATTCACTCCTACGGTAATCAGGAATAGCACCCCGAACCAGGCGAGTCCAGAGAAAGCCTCCACATCCCGGCGGACCGCCGCATCCGTAATTCTGGCCAGAAACCAGGCCATCGTCAGATCCAGAACAATGCTGAACAATGTGATCAGCAGCAGTACGGAATAGAGCAGCTTGTGCTTCAGCATATATGTACCCAACCTGGAAAAAGCGCCTCTCTTCTTCAAACCATCATCTCCCTCTAAAATTCGGTTCCCCGCACCTTGGCGTACACCATGGAGTCATGCAGTTCCCCGTTTGTGGCCCGGGTGCTTAACCGCAGGATGCCATCCAAGGAATACCCTGCACGCTCTGCAACGGCAGCACTTCTGGTATTAAGTCTACTGCAGCGGATTTCGATCCGGTTCGCCTCAAGCTCCCTTATGGCAAAAGCTGTGACTCCATTCACCGCTTCGGTGATGTATCCATGGCCGGCACTGGAGGTCCGAATCCAATATCCGATCTCAAAACAACGGGCGTCCCAGTCGATATGGTGCAGGCCGGTACAGCCGAGAAAACCCCCTCCCGTCTTGTCAAAAATAAGCATGTTCAATTGGGAGCGGTTCAGAAACTTCAGTCTTGAATCCCTGACAAAGGTTTCCGAATCCGCAAGTGACGGCTGAGTTTGGGCAAAAGGCATCCACGGCTTCAGCTCCTCCAGGCTTTCCCGGATTGCTTCATTAACTGCCGTCCCGTCCCCCCACTGCGGGGCACTCACCCGCAGCCGTTCCGTTTCGAAGAACTCAGGAAAATCCAGCAGGATAGGAACAAATGATTGGGATGTCATAACAGCAATAGCCTCCTGTTCAAATGAGTTTGATTTTCAAATTTCCACCAAATAAACCATAGAATATTTCCATTATATAGACGGATACCTTTCCTAGAAAGGTTAATTAATCCGCAGGAGCTGATTATATTAAAGGAATTCCATATAAAAAAACCGCCTTCCGGTTGCAGGTAGGCGGTTATCCCTCGTATACAAATACTGATCATTCCTGCGTCTCACTCTCTTCCCAGGCCATACGGGCCAGTGGAAACGGAGATATTGCCCGCTCCAGAATACCTTGGACATAGGCAATCACGATGCCGTAATTGACAATAGGCACCCCTGCGCCAAGCGCCTGCTCTTCCCGCCATAGCATCTGCCTGCGGCTGAGCATACAGCCGCCACAGTGAACAATAAGCGAGTAGTCCTCCAGACGATCCGGGAACTTCATGCCGCTGGTGAACTCGAATTGCAGCTGCTTGCCGGTGGCCTGGCGGATCCAGCGCGGGATTTTTACTTTGCCGATATCATCTGCCTGTTCGTGATGGGTGCAGGCCTCGGCAATGAGCACTCTGTCACCATGCTGCAATCTGTCGATGGCACGTGCGCCCCTCACCATCTCATCCAGATTACCTTTGTGCCGGGCAAACAGGATAGAGAAGGACGTCAGAGGAATGTCCCGGGGCGTATCTGCTGCAGCCTTCAGGAATACCTGTGAATCTGTGACCACCAGCCGCGGCTTCTTGCCGAGACTCTCCAGGGTTTCCTTCAGCTCGAATTCCTTGGTAACCACCGCAATGGCGTCGCTCTCCAGCAGGTCACGGATGGTCTGCTGCTGCGGCAGGATCAATCTGCCTTTGGGGGCTGCCCGGTCAATCGGAACCACCAGGACGACCAAGTCTCCCGGAGAGACCAAATCACCGATTATACGGAATTTATCCTCGGTATCGGGTACTGCCGCAATCAGCGCCTTCATCAGCTTGCTGATCCCCTGCTGTTGAAGTGCAGATACAGGGATCACTTTACAGCCCAGTTCCTGCTCCACCCTGCTAACCTGAGCTCCAAGTTCTTCAGCAGGGCAAGAATCTTGGCCAGCTAACAAATCGATTTTATTCAAAATGCCTATAGCCGGGATGCCCTTGCTACGAACGCTCTCTGCAATCTGCAGGTCACATGAGGTCACACCGCAGGCAGCATCAACAACGATCAGGGCCATATCGGATTTGTTAAGAACCTCCAATGTTTTCTGTTTCCTCAGCTCCCCCAGCTCTCCTGCCTCATCCAGACCAGCAGTATCAATAAATACAACCGGCCCGAGAGGCAGCAGCTCCATCGCTTTATACACGGGATCTGTTGTCGTTCCTTTGACGGGTGACACGACTGCTGCTTCCTGTTTGGTGATGGCGTTGATCAGACTTGATTTGCCTGCGTTACTCCTGCCAAACAGGGCGATGTGCAGGCGATTCGAGCGCGGGGTATGGTTCACACTCATACGGCTCTCTCCTCCCCCCGGCGGCTAGCGCGGGTCCGTATTTATTTGCCGGGTACACCCGGTCTGGTCACTTGGCAGGGATTCAGGATCTGGGTGATCTCAGCCTCCGTGAGAAGCTGCTTCTCCGTCAGCACCTGCTGCACCGTTTTACCCTCTTGGCTTGCCTGCTTGGCTACCTCCGCACTTTTCTCGTAACCGATGTGATGGATTAACGCAGCTGCGAGTACGGAGGAGTTCATCACATGGTCGTGACACTGCTGCTCACAAATACTGATGCCACGGATACAGCGCTCTTCGAACAGCCTTACGGCGTTTGCCAGAATCTCCAGGGACTCCAAGAGTGCATCCGCGATCAGCGGCATGAATGCATTCAGCTCCAGTTGGCCGCCCGCAGCGGCCATCGTTACAGCCGTATCATTGGCAATGACACGCATCGCAACAAGTCCCGCCATCTCTGCCATGACCGGATTGACTTTACCCGGCATAATCGAGGAGCCTGCCTGCACCGCCGGCAATTCAAGCTCCCCCAGGCCCCCAACGGGTCCGCTGGCCAGAAGACGCAGATCTCCTGATATTTTCAAAAGATTAATAGAAGCAGCCTTCAGCAGCCCCGATACTTCAGCGAACACATCCATGTTCTGTGTAGGGTCCATCGGATATTCGCTCCGGGCCAGCCCGTAGCCGGTCAAATCCTGCAAAATATCAGTCATCAAAAATGTATATTTAACCGGTGCATTAAGGCCTGTTCCAATGGCAGTTCCTCCAATGTTAATTTCCCTGAGCCGCTCCTCCACTTTGTACAGCCGCCAGCGGTCCCGGGCTACCGCCTTGGCATAGGCTCCGAAGCTCTGCCCTGCCATCATCGGCAAGGCATCCATGAGCTCCGTACGGCCCAGCTTGAGCACATCTGCGAAGGCATGTTCTTTCTCCTGGAGGGCTTCCTGCAAGGAGGCTAAAGCTTGGCTCAGCTGCCGAACCCGACCGATAGCGGCAATTCTTAGTGCGGTTGGATAGACATCATTGGTAGATTGGCAGCAGTTGACATGATCGAGCGGATGAACCTGTGAATAGTCTCCCCGCTCACCGCCCATAAGGTCAATGGCACGGTTAGCGATGACTTCGTTCACATTCATATTAGTTGATGTACCGGCTCCGCCCTGCATGGCATCTACAGTGAATTGCTCCCTGTGGGCACCGGCCAGAAGCTCGTCACAGGTCTGCACAATCGCAAGGGCTATCGCTGCCGGGTAGGTATTCAGCTGCAAATGGGCCAGCGCCGCAGCTTTCTTCACCGTCACCAGGCCATGAAGCAGATGCGTATTAACCGTTCTGCCGCTTACAGCGAAATTGTCCATGGCCCGCGCGGTATGAATACCGTAATAAGCAGCCGCTGGTATATCCTTTGTACCTAAGGCATCCTGTTCAATACGGAGAGATTCCCTCGATTTATCCATCTTTTCAAGTCCGCCTTATACCGCTCAAGCCTTCACTTGCAGGATTTCCAGCACACGCGGCAGAATTCCATTGAAATAGGCAAAAGCGATGCCATAGTTGGTAATAGGCACGCCTTGCACCCCTGAACTCTGCAGCCGCATCATCAGCTGCTTGCGATTAAAGATACAGCCTCCACAGTGAACGATCAGCTTATATGCGGAGATGTCAGCAGGGAAATCGGGTCCTACACTCGTCGTGATATCCAGAGCGCCGCCAGCAATTTCCTGAAGCTTGGCCTTGACCAGCACACGGTCGATCTCTCCGTTATGCGGGTGATGGATACACGCTTCTGACAGAAGGACCTTATCTCCAGGCTTCAAGGTTGATATCATCCCGGCACCGGCCACAAAGGTATCTAAATCCCCCTTAAACCGCGCCATCAGAATCGCAAAGGTGGTTAATGGTACACTCGCGGGTATGATCTCGTTCACTTTGTCAAAGACCTGTGAATCTGTAATTACAAGGTCTGGCAACTTATTCAAGCGCGAGAGCAGCTCTGGCAGTTCTTCTTCGGTGACCGACACAGCCATAGCGTGATGATCAAGCAGATCACGAAGAATTTGCTGTTGCGAGGCAACCAGCCGGTATTTAGGGGCAGGTATCATCTCAGGCATCACCATAACGACCAGATCCGCCGGGTTCACCAGATCACCCACTATGCTGTTTCGCTCAAACTCGGCAGGAGCAAAATCACTCAAGGCATGGCGTAAACTTCCAAGGTTAGTGTTTCGCTTCACGCTGATCTTCACGATGGGGATATTCAGTCCCGTCTTTAAAGAATCAATATCTACATAATGATCGTCAATTTTGGCGATAACCCCGATGACAGGAATATTCCGTTTAGCCAGTTCGTGTACCCATTCCTTCTCCAGCTTGTAATCACCAGGCTCATCCGAGAAGATCATGATCCCCAGATCGGTTAAATCCATAACCTCTCTTGTCCTTTGAACCCGGAAGAGGTCCGAATCATCAATTCCGGCTGTATCAACGATAATGGCGGTCCCTATATTTTTAATATCCAAATATTGAAATACCGGTTCTATGGTCGTTCCCGGCAAATCGCTAACCAGCAAGGTTGATTTCCCTGTGAGCGCGTTGATCAGACTGGATTTACCGGAATTTCTTCTGCCAAAAACAGCTATATGCATTTTGTTCGATTGTGGAGTAAATTGCATAGCGATTCTCTCCTTAAAAATACAATTTTAGAAACGCAAATCCCGTTCGCCATTTTCGATGCGCTGGAGCCGGTTAATCGTTGCTTTTCTCGCGGCTTCCTTCGGAATATCCTCAAGCCCCTTGCGGATGATCTCTTCCCCTAAGGTACGGGTTTCTTCGTCTGCATAATCAAGCAAATATTCCTTAAAAGTTAACAGAGAGTTCGGCTGGCAGATATTATGAATCTGACCGGATTTAGCAAGTCTCATAAAGCGGTCACCTGTACGTCCTTCCCGATAGCAAGCTGTGCAATAGCTGGGAACATATCCATCCTGGCACAGTCCACGGATAATCTCTTCTGGTGAACGATGATCACTGACTTCGAATTGCGGCTTCTCTTTTGGCTCACCTGAGGTTCCCTGCTTGCTCTCCATGTAGCCACCGACACCCGTACTGGAGCCCGCGCTCACTTGGGAAATCCCAAGCTGGATCACCTCGTCACGGAATGACGGTTCTTCACGGGTGGAGAGGATCATCCCGGCATAGGGAACAGCCAAGCGCAAAATGGCAACAAGCTTCTTGAAATCCTCATCCTTCACCAAATGCGGATAGGTTTCCAAATTCACATTCGCCGCCTCACGCAGTCTGGGAACGGATACGGTGTGAGGGCCGACGCCAAACCTCTCCTCCAAGTGCTCAGCATGCATCAGCATAGCGATTGTATCGTACTTATGGTCATAGAGGCCGTAGAGAACGCCTATACCCACATCATCAATCCCCCCCATTTGAGCACGATCCATGGCCGTGGTATGCCAGTCGTAATCTCTCTTGGGTCCTTGGTGATGCATAGCAGCATAAGTGGGTCTATGATACGTCTCCTGGAATAAAATATAGGTCCCGATCTCCGCATCCCTAAGCTTCGTGTAATCCTCGATTGTGGTAGCTGCAATGTTAATATTCACGCGACGAATGCTGCCATTATCCACCTTCACGGAATAAATCGTCTTGATCGATTCGACGACATAGTCAATATCACAGTTCACTTGATCTTCTCCTGCTTCGACAACAAGCCGTTTGTGACCTAATTCCTGCAGCACACGGACTTCATCCGCCAATTCATCCATACTGAGCTTCCGCCGCTGGAAATCACTGTTGCTGTGTTTATATCCGCAGTACTCGCAATTATTAACGCAGTAGTTGCTTATATATAATGGAGCGAATAATACAATACGATTGCCGTAAATTTTCTCTTTAATAACCTTCGCAGATCGGTTAATCTCACCCAGCACCTCTGTATCTGTAACTTCAAGAAGTACAGCTGCCTCCCGGTGGGTAAGTCCCTTGCACGCTCTTGCTTTCTCTAAAATAGCCTGGACATAGGCTTGATCGCCTGCCCTCACTTTAGCTTCTTCCAGACTGAGCAGGATTTCCTCGTCATTGATAAAATCAGCTGATTCCCAATCTTGCCGCAACTTTGTCAACCTCCTCAAAGTTTTGTACTACGGAAGCATAGGCCTAGAACTTGGAGCGCGCCACGTAATGCGTATGCAGCAGTTCGTGCGCAAGGTGACTACTAGGCTCCTCTAAGAACTCTTCATAAAGAGCTTTTATATAAGGATTGTTATGCGATTTACGAACCGTTTGGGCCTCATCTTCCGTGTAGATGGCTTTCGCGCGTTCAGCCTTAATATCAATCCGCTCAGAGGTTTTCGCATCCACGATGGGCTGACCCCCGCCCGTAATACAGCCACCGGGGCAGGCCATTACTTCTATGAACTCATAGCTTTTTTCACCACGTTCCATCGCTTCCATCAGCTCACGCGCATGTCCGAGACCATGAACAACAGCCGTACGAATCTTCTGGCCATTAGGCAGCTCGATGACATTTTCTCTGATTCCATCCATTCCCCGGACAGCAGTGTATTCGATAGTCTCTAGTTCCTTACCTGAGGTTATTTCGAATACGGTACGAAGCGCAGCTTCTGCAACACCACCGGTTGCACCGAAGATAACGCCAGCACCTGAGCCCTCACCAATCGGATTATCGAACGCTTCATCCTTCAGGTTAACAAAGTCGATACCCGCTTCTTTGATCATTGCTGCAAGCTCGCGGGTTGTCAGTACCCGATCGACATCCTGCAGCCCTTCCCTCGACAGCTCTTCCCGGGCACCCTCAAACTTCTTAGCGGTACAAGGCATAATCGAGACGACGACAATATTCTTCGGATCGATCCCCATTTTCTGAGCGAAAAAGGATTTAACGATGGCCCCTTCCATTTCATGCGGTGATTTGCAGGTGGATAGGTTATCGAGCCTGTCAGGGAAGTTATGCTCCATAAATTTCACCCAGCCGGGGCAGCAGGAGGTCATAAGCGGCAGGTTCTGCCCGCTGTTGAGACGGGAGATGAGTTCCGTACCTTCTTCCATAATCGTAAGGTCAGCAGCAAAGTTCGAGTCGAATACTTTATCAAATCCAAGCTTCCGAAGTGCTGCCACCATTTTACCGGTTACGCGAGTCCCCACAGGCATCCCGAATTCTTCTCCAAGTGCAACTCGTACGGCAGGTGCTGTCTGCACAACAACATATTTACCTGGTTCTGCAAGATCATTCCACACCTCATTAATGCTCTCATGCTCACTAAGAGCGCCTACGGGGCAAGCCATAATGCACTGGCCACAGTTGACACAGGTTGATTCCGCAAGTGAACGACCGAACGCAGTCGAGATCACCGTATCAAAACCGCGTCTCGCGAAGCCGATAGCCCCTACAGTCTGCATAGTTCCACAAGCCCCGACACAGCGGCCGCAAAGGATACATTTAGATGCGTCACGAACAATTGCCGGGGAAGTGTAGTCTTTCTCTTGGCTGGACTTTTCACCCATGTAAGTCACTTGGCGGATATTAAGATCGCTCGATACGGATTGCAGCTCACACCCCCCGCTACGGGAGCAACTGAGACATTCCTGGTCATGATCGGACAGTAACAGTTCTATGGAAGCTTTACGGGCATCCCGGATTTTCTTGGTGTTCGTCCGAATGTTCATGCCTTCCTCCGCCATCAGCGTACAAGAAGCAATAAGCCTTGGACCCACTTCAACCACGCACACACGGCAGCTGGAAGAGTGGTTAATTCCTTTCAAATAACACAGGGAAGGGATATGAATGCCCTGATCACGGGCCGCTTCAAGAACAGTTGTCCCTTTGGAAACTTCTGCTTCGATGCCATCAATCATAATTTTTATGGTATTCAACTTGGTCACTCCCATCGTCAGACTATCGCTACGGCATTGAACTTACATACATCGAAGCAGACACCGCACTTGATACAGGCTACCGTGTCGATGACAAACGGTTCCTTCATTTCACCGGAAATCGCATCATTGGGACACTTTTTGGCACAAAGGCTGCAGCCCCGGCACAGATCAGGATCGATCTGATAAGATATCAGCGATTTGCAGACGCCGGACGGACATTTTCTATCGACAATATGTGAGATATATTCTTCGCGGAAATACTTGATCGTAGACAATACCGGATTCGGTGCGGTCTGGCCCAGGGCACACAGGGAAGCGTTCTTGATCTGAACCGAAAGATTCTCAAGCTTCTCGAGATCCTCCATGCTTCCTTTACCTTCGGTGATCTTATCCAGCAGCTCCAACAGACGTTTGGTGCCTATGCGGCAAGGCGTACATTTCCCGCAGGACTCATCGCGTGTGAAGTCCAGATAGAAGCGGGCAACGTCGACCATACAGGTATCTTCGTCCATGATGATCATGCCGCCTGAGCCCATCATCGAACCGAGACTGGTCAGTGTATCAAAATCTATGGTGCAGTCCAGGTGCTCTTCTGTCAGACAGCCACCAGAAGGCCCGCCGGTCTGTACAGCCTTGAATTTTTTCCCATCTGGAATACCGCCGCCAATTTCAAAGATAACCTCCCGCAGAGTTATGCCCATTGGAACTTCAACCAGGCCAGTGTTGACGACTTTTCCGCCTAGAGCAAATACTTTAGTGCCTTTCGACTTCTCGGTTCCGATACTTGCATACCACTGCGCACCTTTAAGAATAATCTGGGCGACGTTAGCCAGTGTTTCAACATTATTGATAATCGTCGGCTGGCCCCACAGGCCTTCTACAGCCGGGAATGGCGGTTTGGGCGTTGGCATTCCCCGGTGGCCTTCAATGGAGTGAATCAAAGCCGTTTCTTCCCCGCAGACAAAAGCTCCGGCACCCAGCCGTACATCAATGTTAAAAGTAAAGCCGGTTCCAAGTATGTTATCACCGAGCAACTCATACTCACGGGCTTGTTCAAGCGCTTTCATAAAACGCTTAACAGCGATTGGATATTCTGCACGAACATAGATGAAGCCTTGGTTCGAACCAATGGCATAACCGGCAATCGCCATCGCCTCTATGACCGAGTGAGGATTGCCTTCGAGGATCGAGCGGTCCATAAATGCCCCTGGGTCTCCTTCGTCTGCATTACAAATGACATACTTCTGTTCCTTATCCTGCTTCGCTGCAAATTCCCACTTCAGACCCGTGTTGAATCCGCCGCCTCCGCGTCCCCGAAGACCGGATTGCTTCATCGTATCAATAACCTCTTGGCAGCTCATGGTCTTCAGCACTTGGTCAAGGGCTTTATAGCCATCACTGCCGATATACTCATCAATATTCTCGGGGTCAATAACTCCGCAGTTGTGCAGAGCGATCCGCACTTGTTTTTTGTAGAATTCCGTTTCCTCAAAGTTCAGGATTTCGCCGTCCTGCTTGGTCTTCTCGTAGATTTTCTTATCATACGGTTTGCCATGGAGCAGATGCTCTTCAACCAGCTTCGGAATATCCTTAACCTCTACGCGGCTGTAAAAAATCCCTTCCGGGTATACGATGACGACCGGACCCAGCTCGCAGAGGCCGAAGCATCCTGTACGCACGACTTCCACCTGTTCCTGAATGCCATGACTTTCTATTACTTGGTTTAATTCGGCGATGATCATATTGGAATCCGACGATGTACACCCCGTGCCCCCGCACACCATCACGGATCTGAACTTGATGGAATCAGCGGATTCTCCGGTGATTTTCCGGTTATTGAGACGGCCCTGCGTGAGCGTTCTGATGGCATCAAGATCCGTTAAAAGCTTCATACCCATACCTCCTGTATCAATTGCGCTAGAGGCGCAAGATGATCATTTGTATTCGTTCAGAATTTTCGGAATGTTATTGGAAACCAGACGTCCATGTACTTTCTCACCAATGGTCATGACCGGCGCAAGGCCGCATGCCCCAAGGCAGCGGGTCGCTTCAAGAGTGAACTTGTTGTCCGCTGTAGTTCCTTGTACAGGTACTTTAAGTTCCGTGCTCAGACGGTCAAGCACAGCTTGTGCGCCCTTGATATAGCAGGCTGTGCCGAGGCACACATGGATCACATTCTCCCCCTTTGGGGTTAGCGAAAAGAAATGATAAAACGAGGCCACACCATAGATTTCACTCATAGGTAAGTTCAGCTCCGTGGATACGATCTGGAGCACATGCTCCGGCAGGTAGCCGTAGATATCCTGAATTTCATGGAGCACAGGGATCAAGGCTCCTTTGATTGCTTTGAACTGCACGATAGCAGACTGTACCTTCATAAGCTTCTCGTCAGCTTCAGCTACGTTTACACTGCAACTATTTTGTTGATGTTCCATTAAGAACGCTCCCTCTGTATTAGAGTGGTATTCATTTGCGGGGAAGAGGCCGAAGCCCTTGAACTATCGGCCTCCGTAGTACCAGCCCTAGAGCAGCGAACTCTCGTGTCTGAGCTTCAAGCGGCTCCAGCGGCGCTCAATCTCGGCTTCGAAGTTTTGCAGCAGCTCCTCATCCTTCAGCAGATGTTTGGTCTTGCCCATTCCCTTCAGCCATTCCACTACCGGGATACGCTTGCCTTTCAATTCCGGATTGTATGTGATATTGGTGAGGCCTTGCTCAATTTCATATAGCGGGAAGAAGCAGGAATCTACAGCCGCCTTCACCAGGTCATAGCCGCTATGGTCAGAGGTTTTCCAGTTCAGCGGGCAGGCGCAGAGAATTTTGCCGTAGGCCGTACCTACGTTATTGGCGTACCACTGTGCTTTAGCTGCTTTTTGCAGCAAATCCTGAGGATTGGATTCAGCACCAGTGAACACATAAGGGATGTTGCAAGCCGCCAGAATTTGAGCCGTATCCTTGTGATGCCCCTTCTTGCCTTTTTGGGTTTTACCGACACCGGAGGTGCTGGTCATATGTCCCATTGGCGTGGAATAGGACAGTTGGGAACCGGTGTTCATATAACCCTCATTATCGTACTCAAGAATGATCATCTTATGGTTGCGAAGTGCCGCACCAACGGTTGCACCCATCCCGATATCCATACCCCCGTCACCGGATACCATCACGAAGGTAACATCGTCACTAACCTGAACTTCGCCGCGCCGCTTCAATTCATAGAAGGCATCAACCATACCGGCTAAGGTAGCTGCACCATTCTGGAACAGATTGTGGACAAAGGTTTGTTTATGAGAAGAGTACGGATAACTTGCTGTTACAACATACGCGCATCCCGTTTGGAACAAGACAACCATATCACCTTCAATTCCCTTGAAAAACAGCTCCAGGGCGGAGAGCGCACCACATCCCGGACATGCGCCATGTCCAGAAGCCAGACGATGCGGCTTCACAGTCAATTGACTGAGTGGCGGAAGCTTAACTTTCAACAAACCGGTATCTTCGTTTTGGGTGACCGTGATCAGGCCGGTTTTAAAGGCATCCCCATGCATCGGTTCGATTACCGGAACAAGAGCATCCTTTTCTTCACCAGGGTAGTATCCATGATAGTCAAAAGGTTTCTCCGCATAGCCTTTTTCTGCCGCCTCTATCGCCAATTTAAAGAATGCTTCTGCATCGTCAGCATAGAAGTCTTTACCGCCCAGACCAAAGATACGGGAGAGGATGATTGTCTTGTTCTCAGGATCTACTTGCAGGGCGGAACGAATTTCGTGAGTCAGGTTGCCGCCCTGGGCACCATAAGAATCCGCGCGCTCACCTACAAGCAGTGCCTTGACGTTCTTCAGTGCTTTGCGCAGCTGTTCGGTAGGGAACGGACGGATGATATTGGGACGAACTAACCCTGCTTTGATGCCTTTGGCGCGCAGAGCGTCAACGGTATCCTTGGCTGACTCACCTGCCGAGTTGAGCAGAAACACAGCTACTTCAGCATCATCCATACGATACAGGTCGAGAACCGGATATTCGCGCCCTGACAAGAGTGCATATTCCCGGGCGACTTCCTCGTAAACCTCGCCCGCTTTTTCAAGCGCTACTGATAGCTGATAGTGGTTATTCAGCAGGTCATCTCCACCCATATGTGCACCAATGGTTACCGGATGGGAAGGATCGGAGACGTTCGGATAATTGTGATTCGGATTCGGGCCTACAAAATTCTGTACGACTTCGTTCTCTTTGAAATATTGGACTTTGCGTTTTTGGTGGGATGTGAAGAAGCCGTCATAAGCAACGATAACAGGTAGACGCACTTCAGAATGCTCAGCAATTCTGAGTGCCATGATGTTCATGTCATATACTGCTTGCGGTGTACTGGCAGTTAGGATGACCCAGCCTACATTAAGACCATAATACAAGTCAGAGTGATCCCCACGAATATCAAGCGGTCCACTGATTGCACGGGTTACGAGGTTAAGGACCATTGGGAAGCGTGTCCCGGATTGGGTGGGGAGCTGCTCTAGCATATACAGAAATCCCTGAGAACTGGTGGCGTTGATGACCCGTGCACCCGCCATAGCCGCACCATAGCATATCCCCGCAGAACCATGCTCACCATCTGCTGCAATCAGCTCTATATCGTGTAACCCGCGGGCTTTCATCTGATCCAGGTACTGAGCTACTTCCGTGGAGGGCGTAATCGGAAAATATCCCATGATATGATAATTGATTTGAGCTGCTGCTGTAGCAGCCATTTCATTTCCGGATTCGAAGTGTGTGACTTGCTCAGCAAGTTTAACCTCATTCAATTGATTTTCAACTACAGCCATTTTGTTGTATCCTCCCTTTCGATTGATTTACAACACTTGAGGAACGCGATTTTGTTCGGCAA
Source organism: Paenibacillus diazotrophicus (assembly GCF_042610465.1). NCBI lineage: Bacteria > Bacillati > Bacillota > Bacilli > Caryophanales > Paenibacillaceae > Paenibacillus > Paenibacillus diazotrophicus. Next base: position 355,320 of record NZ_JBGJZN010000002.1, on the reverse strand, counting down.
ACCCAACTTCCTCACGAAGACTGGTGAGAGCCTCTGTTGGGCATACATCAATGCATTTCAGGCAGCCCTTACAGTATTGATAATCTATTCCCAGCAGCTGCTGCTGTTGGCGTCCACGTTTATCTTCAGTGGTCTCCCACACAAAACAAAAATCAGGGCAAACATTGTCGCAAGCTGCACAGCTAACACACAAATCTGAATCAAGTACCGGCAGCATACCAGACCGCGAACCGCTCAAATCCTTTAGAGTGCTGTTGCCTTGAGCTGTAATAACGCCGCCGGGCAGCTGTGTAAGATAGCCAAGTGCGGATTTGGCACGTATGAAAGGTTTTGCTTCGGTACCTTCTGGTACTTCATAGGTCTTAAATTTCACTTCATTGTAGCCGCGATCGAAAGTACGGATATTCGGCTCTACCAAGTGCGGGTATTTGTTCTCAAAGGTTCTACGGATTACCTTACGCATCGCTTCCGGATCGAGGAAGTCGCAGATACGGAACATAGCGCCAAGCATGGAGGTATTTACCTTGGTTTTCTCTTCAACGGCTATCCCCATGGCATCCACTAATGCAATCGTGCCGTATTCAAGCTTCAGACTAGCGCGAACCTCATCGAAGTCACGTGAGGTGTTAACCAGTACAACTCCATCTGGCTGCATGCCGCTTACCACATTTACTGTCTTGTACAGGGCTTCATGAAAAACCGCAACCAGATGGGGCTCCTCAATTGGACTGTGGTCCCTGATCTCAACCTCTGGATCGCAGAAGCGAACGAAGGTTTTAATGGGGGTGCCTTTTTTCTCGGAGCCGTAAGACGAGAAGTTGGCTGCATTGAAGCCAAGTTCAATAGCGCCTGTCTCAGCAAGCATTTTCCCCGCAAGGTTGGCACCAAGTCCGCCGATGGATTCAAGACGGATTTCGTAAAAACCTAGCGCATTCTTTTTTGGCAAAGTTGACATTAGATCTCCTCCTTATAACGTGAAAATATTCACTTACTTTATTAAAATGATGTTCACAGCATTAGCTTTTATCTGGTGTGCGAATGAAGCTGCAGTGATCCCCTCTACTGAGTTCAATCTTAAATCCAGCGGCTGCGATTCTCATTTCAATACAGTTCCTACAATGTGAAGCTTCGTCGCCCATGCAAATCTTGTTCTCATACAAGGCATATTTCTCGCGAACATTGAGCGGGGAAAGAACAGGCATAACAACATTGCTTCCTGCCAAAAGCGCCTTCTCCCTGCCTTCTCTATCCAGAGTCCCCATTGCCGTGGTAGCAGGCATCAGAGCATCTGGAACGAGTAATCTTGCCATGGCAATCATCACGAGCGTGTCCTCTACAGTTCCACCTTGAGCATCTTTAAGCGGTGTTGCGCTATGAGGGATGAATGGACCTATGCCGATCATTTCTGGATGGAGTTCTTTCAGAAATAGCAGATCCTCTGCAAGATGCTCGTAGGTCTGACCCGGAAGTCCAACCATAAAACCGGCTCCAACCTGGTAGCCAATATCCTTCAGAGTCCGCAAGCAGTTCAGACGGTTATCATACGACATCCCTGGATGCAAAGATTGGTAAAGCGAACGTGAGGCTGTCTCATGCCTTAGCAAGTATCGGTCAGTTCCTGCATCAAAAAGCGCTCGGTAAAAAGCTTCGCTTCGTTCTCCAATGGACAAGGTGATTGCCACATCAGGATAATGAACCTTTATGTTCGTGACTAAGCGGACCATCCGTTCTTCCGTGAAGTAAAAATCCTCTCCACTCTGCAAGACAAACGAACGATATCCAAGACGATATCCCTCAGCCGTACACTCCAGAATTTCTTCCTCAGTCAGCCGGTAACGATTGGCCCTGGAATTGGACCTGCGCAGGCCACAATATAGGCAATCCTGCTTACAGAAGTTTGAAAATTCTATCAAGCCTCTCATGTAAACGCTTTCCTGATAGTGCTTCTTTCTAGTTTGTGCTGCTAGAATGTACAAGCGATCTTTGAGGTCAGGAGTTAGATTCTCAAGGAAATACACAATCTCTTCCTTAGTCAGCTCATTCTGCTCAACTAATTTGCCGAGCAATACCTCCATTGGGGCGTATTCCTCCATTCCGTATGCTGGCTTTGGTGAACTACTTTTCTCTCAATCTTTGTCAAGTGAACAAGTTGGAATTAACAATGAATTACTATAGATTATGCTTAGTATGAGGGTTACATGTCGGTGTGATCTGCAAATTTTTGCTTTTTACGTATTTCTAAAAAAGCTCATCCATTAGGAACTGCAAAACCAACAGCGTATGTTTGTACTAGAGGGGGTTGATGAGGAATAAATTGAAATTTAATCTGTCTTTATTATATTTTGTAAATACTGACTCTGTATGTGAGAACTATCATTCGCACAAAATAATTTACTAAAAATATCCTGGAATGGAAAGGCGCTATTTCGCCGTTTATTCCATTATGATAGTTTGATATGAAACGGTTAAAAGGAAGAGGAAAAATGATGAAAGATAAAGCTTCCAATTGGATCATGCGAAGGTAAAAGCCCCCACTTGCCCAGCATTTATTGCGAACAGGCGGGGGCTTCCTTTTGGAATTAAGAACCAGAACCTTCGCCGTGGCCCAGTTGCAGCTTCAGCCCTGTTACCGCGAGGGTCACATTTCCAGGGAGAATGTAGTCTTTTCGGAAATCTACATCATGCGACATATGAGTATACACAGCACGAATGGGCTGTACGATGTCCAGCAGTTCTGCGGCTTCGGTCATGTCATAGACTGAACGGGTGGACAGCTCGGCAGATTCATAATAAAAGCTTGTTCCCAGTACCAGAAGGTCCGCCCCGTGCATGTGCTCCGTTTCTTCCTCCGAGAGGGAGATGGAGTCGGGGCAATAGATCCAGGTGTAACCGTCCTTCTCCAGTCTGTAGGCATAGGAATAACCGTTCTTCCCATGGTTGACCCGCCAGGTGCGGATCTGCCAGCCGTCCAGCACAAGACCATCATCGCACGGAATCATATCGATGTGGCCGCCAAGCCACGGATACTGACGCTGAATTACCGGTATTACTTCCGCTGGCGCGTAGAGTTCCCCTCTGTAACCCATCCAGCGGCAGCTGTCTGCCCATTCCGGCAGTCCTCCGATATGGTCAAAATGCGCATGCGTCACCAGCAGCCTGCGCATGCTGCGCTGCCCCTGCAGCTCCATCTGGCGCCGCCAGTCCGGGCCGCAGTCTATCACCCAGAAATCACTGCCGTTATCTATAAGCACCGAGGAGCGCAGCCGGATATTCTCCCCGCTGCTTCTCGCCTCCATGCAGGTCTCACAGCTGCAATATACCCGGGGTACGCCCATGGCGTCCCCGGTCCCCATAAATACCAATGTGTCCACAAGCCAGCCCTCCTTAGATTTCGCATCACACACTCACGAGTGTTCAGAAATACCTTTTTATTATAGAACAGCTCAGCCACCTATTGCATCCTGCAGGAAAAAGGAGAGCGGCCCGGCAGAAGAACAAAAAAAGAGCGGCCTGTCTACAGGCCCGCCTGCAGATGAGACCACTCTTTTTCATGTACAATTCCCTTGTTCTCTTCCTTACTCATCACATACGAAGTCCAGTTCCTAGATTCCAGCCAGCACCTGATACCAGATGCCCCGCTTTGAATACAGGGTCGTGCGGACCTCATCCCAGCCGCCGAGATATGAAATATCGAACAGACCCGCAGGAACCGGATAACGGCTCTCATTCTCTGCATAGACCTGCTTGTCAACGGGCCGGAACCCGTATTTGGCAAAGACCTCCTGCGCTTCCGGTGTTGTCAGATAATCCACCAATGCGCCTGCAGCCTCACTGGTGCCATGCTCTTTAGCATATTTATCGACGACCGCAGCCGGATTTTCAATCAGGATCGTATTCTTGGGAATCACCACTTCATAGTGCACACCTTGCGCAATCCGGGCCAGCAGCTCATTCTCGTAAGTGACGATTACATCACCCACCCCGTATTCAAAAGCCGCCATGGATGCCCGTCCGCTTTTATCCAGAGACTCGACGTTAGCGTGTATGCTCTCCAAAAACGCTTTGGCGGCAGCAGGGTCCTTCGTCCCTTCCTGCTCCTCAGACAGCTTCAGGCCCGCCCCGTAGATGGCGTTAATATCCCACTGTGCCCCGCCGGAGGTCTTCGGATTGGGATAGAGCACCTTCACTCCCGGCTTCGCCAGGTCAGCAAAATCATAAATGCCCTTCGGGTTGCCCTCCCGGGTACCCAGCGCCACCACTGATCGGGTCACCATACCATCCATCCCATGGTCCTTCCAGCCAGATTCAACAAGTCCCGCCTTGACCAGCTTCTCCACATCGCCTTCCATCGCCAGCAGCGTCACATCGGCTTCAAATCCGCCCACAATGGCGCGTGCCTGGGTTCCCGAAGCCTCATACGACTGCTGAAAGGTGAGGGTCTGGCCCGTCTTGGCCTTCCACTCGGCTGCGAACAGGGGCAGAATCTCACCCAGAGCATCCTTCGCCACACTATAGGCTCCTACCACCAGCGTAAGATCACCTTGCTGCGGACTCTCAGCCGCCGTGCTTTCCTTCCCGTTCCCGCAACCGGCCAGGGCCAGCGCTAGCATCGCCAGCATTAAGGCAGCCAGCCAGCCGTGCAGTTGTATGCTCCTATTGAAAAGCCTCATCCCGGCGACACATCCTTTGCAAGATAGCCCCCACATAGAGGGGATCTGATTTCGAAGCTTACCCAAGTACTTATTTAGATAAAGACAGGCATTGGATCTTCCTTTAATCCATTTTCTTGAATCCAGCTTCGTTCGTCATTGAACAAGTAGGCGCGGTGGACAAGCACAGCAATTTCCTGGCCTGGTGTAAGGGTTTCTTTCTCCAGAGAGCGGTAGGTCACCAGCTTGTGGCCGTTCACTTCCACTTCAACCAGCCATTCACTGCCGCGGAAATGCAGATGCTTCACGATACCCTGCTCCGTGGCGGAGGCCATTTTGAATTCATTAAGATTGCCTACTTCAATGTATTCCGGACGAATCAGTGCCTTTGTAGGCTTGCCGCCGCCAGCGTTCTTGAAGCCCTTCAACTCGGATGTGCTCTCGATCAGCGTCGATTCTCCGATAAAGGTGGCCACAAACGGCGTTTTCGGCTCTTTATAGATATCCCAGGGTGTACCCTTTTGCTCTAACCGTCCCTGATTAATAATCATAATCTCATCAGCTACTTCAATCGCTTCATCCTGGTCATGGGTTACGAAAATAGAAGTGATACCCACGCGCTCAATCAACTCGCGGAGCCATGAACGCAGCTCCTGCCGGATCTTGGCATCGATCGCAGCGAACGGCTCATCCAGCAGCAATAGCTGCGGCTCAGGTGCAAGCGCCCGGGCAAAAGCGACCCGCTGGCGCTGCCCGCCAGAGAGCTGATGTGGATAGCGCTTCTCAAAGCCTTTCAGTCCCGTAAGCTCCACAAGCTCCGCCACACGGTTCTGGATCGTATTTTTGTTCACCTTTTTCACCTTAAGGCCAAAAGCGATATTCTCGTACACGGTCATATGCTTGAACAGCGCATAGTTCTGGAACACAAAGCCGATCTCGCGCTCCTGGGGCGGAAGATTATTGACAGTCTTGCCGTGAAAAATAATCTCGCCGCTGTCCGGTGTCTCAAGGCCCGCCAGCATGCGCAGGATCGAGGTTTTGCCGCCGCCGCTTGGACCGAGTAGGCCAATGAGATGGCCTTTGGTAATTCCGAAGTTGACATCCTTCACCGCATGAAAATCTCCAAAATGCTTATCGAGTCCCCGGACTTCTACATGCATATTAATGCACTTCCTTTCTTCTTTTGCTCCATTCCATAAGCAGCAGCAGACCCGCAGAGAATGCGGCGAGCACCAACGCTATACCGCCCGCAGCCGTTACATTGAAGTTCTCGACATCCTGATAGACCAGCGTAGTAGCTGTCTGGGTTTTGTTCATGATATTTCCTGACACCACCAGCACAGCCCCGAATTCACCCAGTGAACGCGCCACCGTCAGAATTACACCGTAGATTACAGCCCAACGGATCGAGGGCCAGGTTACCTTCCAAAAGGTAGTCCAGCCATACGCACCGAGCGTTGAAGCCGCCTCCTCCTGCTGGGACCCGATCTCCTGCAGCACTGGCATGACCTCACGCACCATCAGCGGAAAAGTCACGAAGAGTGTCGCAATGACCATTCCCGGAAAAGCATATACAATTTTCATCCCGATTTGTTCAAATACAGCACCCAGAGCACTGTCCGGACCGAGCAGGAGCACAATCATCAGTCCGCCAATAACTGGAGATACGGCATAAGGCAAATCTACGATGCTGTTGAGCAGCCCTCTGACCCGTCTTCCCATCCAGTCCGCCCTAACCAGATACAGTGCCATCATAATGCCAAACAGCGTATTAAACAGCGTGACCACCACAACGACGAACCCTGTCATCATCAGCGCATGTAGCGCCTCCGGCCGGGTCAGCGCATCCCAGAAGCCGCCGAAGCCTTCACTGAAGGCGCCGATCGTCATTTTACCTAGAGGGGCGGCAATGAGCAGGAAGAACACCAGATAAGTCAGTCCGATCCACAGTTTCCTCATGCTCTTCTCCCCCGCATCTGCAGCATATTGATCAGCCAGAGAATGAGAAAGGACAAGGTTAACAAAATTATAGACACTGCTGCGGCCCCGACGGGATTGTCACTTTCAACTTCACCGAAAATAAACACAGAGGACACCAGCGTACGCCCCGGAATATTGCCCGCTACGAGCACCACGGCTCCGAATTCGGCAAGGGCCCGGGAGAATGCAAGCATGCCGCCGCTAATCATCCCAGGAGCCATGGAAGGCAGAATCACCTGACGGAAGACCCGGCTATGTGTAGCTCCCATCGTATAAGCTGCTTCCTCTTCAGAAGGGTCCAGTTCCTCCAGCAGCGGCTGTACCGCACGGATCACAAATGGAAAAGTTACAAAGACCATGGCAATCACAATGGCCGGCTGGTGAAATACGATTTCGAATCCCAAGGCTTCCGCCATTCCGCCGATCAGACTGCCCGGACCCAGCAGCAGCAGAATCATCAATCCGCCAACCGCTGTCGGCAGTGCGAAAGGCAAATCCACCAGACTGTTCAGCAATGCCTTGCCGGGAAATTGATACCGGATCAGCACCCAGGCAATCATTGTGCCGAGCAGGACATTAATGACTGTAGCTATGACAGCAAGCTTCAATGTCAACAGAACCGATTTCCAGGCGATCGGGTCGCTGAGGCTCTCGGCAAAATTCCCAAACCCAAGTGAAAACGAGTTGTAATAGACACCGAGTATCGGCAGAACAATCAATACAACAAAATAGAGAAGTATGGTCGTGCGGAATCCCCAGATCCAGCCTTTGTGTCTAAGCAGCGTATTCAAGAATAAGTCCCCCCACCTCCGGCTTACCGGTCGGTATACTTGCCATTACAGCCATAATTATTCCTATTAATATACTTGGTTTAAAGTTATCACTACTTTACCAAATGCTACTTGCCCCCGTCAATTACTTTCCTGCCGATTTGGGGTAAAATATAGTATATTGCCAACACAGAGAGGGGATAACGTTATGCTGCACACTATGGAGATCAGTACCAGCAAACGGGATGAACTGCGTGACATCACCCGTGAAGTCATTTCGTATGTCAAAAAGAGCGGCGTACAGAATGGTATCATCGTCATCTATTGCCCGCATACCACAGCTGGAATAGCTATTAATGAGAATGCCGACCCGGATGTCAAACATGATGTGCTGATGAGACTGGACGAGGTTTTTCCTTGGGAGCATCCCAAATACCGTCATGCAGAAGGAAACACAGCCTCCCATCTTAAATCCATCACCGCCGGCCCCTCACAAAGTATTATTATCCATGAAGGCGCACTTCTGATGGGGCGCTGGCAAGGCATTTATTTCTGTGAATTCGACGGCCCAAGGCACCGGCAATGCCACTTTAAAATTATCGAGGGTTAAAAAGCCTCAGGCAGCGAATCTCCAATGGGTACTTCCTCATCTGACAAAAATAGCGGCTCCGCCTATTTCCGGCGGAGCCGCCTTTTATGCAACTCAATATATTGAATATATGCTTTCACACTTTCACCTTTGAAAGTTATAACAAGGCAACGCGCTAAACTGTGAAGAGATAAAAAAATACAGTACCTATAAACTGCGGCTTAGGACCTTGACATGCATGAGTGCGGCCTGCCTGACATCTTCGAACGAAACCTTATCCTGGATATAATAAGAGATAAATCCGTGTGCGGACAAGAACAAGGTTAGTGGGATGCTCTGCCAGTCTTCAGATACATACCCCTCTTCTTTCATGTGAGAACGTACAATCCCTGCGAATAACTCAAAACATCGGCCCTGTTCCGCTCGGCAATAAGCAAGCAGCTCCTCGTCACGGATCATGAACATAATTTCATACTGATAGGGATGATCGAGTCCAAACCGGATAAATTCCAGAATAAGCTGTTCCACCCGGGTCATTCCCGGTTCAGGAGGACTCTGCATCACTTGATTCAGCAATGTGGCTACACGATTGAAATCCTCGACGACAATAGCGTAGAACAACTCCGCCTTTTCCTTGAAGTGATAATAGAGCGACCCATGGCTGTACCCCAAATGCTGACCAATGCTGCGCATCGATATGGCCCGGTATCCTTTGGTGATAAATAAATGCCTGGCTGCCTCCAAGATTCTTTCCCTCGACAACTCCTGCTCGACTGCTCTTCTAGCCATATCTTATTCCCCTTCGCTGTAGTAAAGCCGCCGCCCTTCTGTAACCAGCGCCTGCCCCTGGGTAAGATCCGTTATCCATGCCATAAATGCGTCGCCTTCATCATTACGCGGCAAACACAGCAGTTTAACCTTATCCGTAAATAAAGTATCCCCAGTCTGTATGCCTCTTCCTCTAAGCTCGTTCTCCACCTTGCCTAGCCAGGTATAGTCGATTTCAACGAATACCTCCCGCCTAAGCACACGGGTGATCACTTCTCCTGCTTCGAGTGCAAGCACAGCGCCGTCCGTATAAGCCCGGATTAATCCGCCTGCCCCCAGCATAATGCCTCCGAAATAACGGGTGACAACAATTGCGACATTTTTAACGTTCTGGCTGCGAATTACTTCCAAAATCGGTTTCCCGGCCGTTCCACTCGGTTCCCCGTCGTCCGATTGTCTCTGGATCTCGTCCCGCTCACCAATCATATATGCTGAGCAGTTATGTGTGGCATTCCAATGCTGCTTCTTGATATTCTCGATAAATTGTACCGCTTCTTCTTCGTTCTCTACCGGCATAACATGGCCGATAAAGCGTGATTTACGGATTACGACTTCCCGGGAACCGGGAGAGCGCACCGTCCGGTAATGTTCCAGCATCATTATTCCATTCCTAACATCTATATAATTACTTGATATATATGAGGAGCAGGCCATGGTATAGGATTACCTATGGACTGCTCCCGTGTGTTCACTGCTAGTATGAATGATCTGCGATGTTCAGCAATACTATTCGGTAAGTCTGGCTTCGAGTTCTGCTTTTTCTTTCTCGTAGCCCGGTTTGCCGAGGAGCGCGAACATGTTCTTCTTGTATGCTTCTACGCCCGGTTGGTCAAATGGGTTAACGCCCATCAGGTATCCGCTGATGCCGCAGGCTTTTTCAAAGAAGTACACCAGGTAACCAAAGGTATAAGGCGTTTGGTCAGGGATGGTCACGATCAGATTCGGTACTTGTCCGTCTGTGTGGGCCAGCATTGTACCCTGGAACGCTTTTTTATTGACAAAGTCCATGGTCTTGCCTGTCAGGAAGTTCAGACCGTCCAGATCATCCGGATCATTCTCAATGGATACATGATGCTGAACCTGTTCAACCTGAATGACTGTTTCAAAAATATTGCGGTTACCCTCTTGAATGAATTGGCCCATGGAATGCAGATCCGTGGAGAAATCAACAGAGGATGGATAGATGCCCTTGAAATCCTTGCCTTCGCTTTCGCCGTACAGCTGTTTCCACCATTCGGATACAAAGTGCAGGGAAGGCTCGTAGTTAACGAGAATTTCTGTTGTTTTGCCCTTGCGATACAAAGCATTGCGGACTGCCGCATATTGATAGCTCTGGTTGGTAGCCACATCAGGATTGTTGAACTCATCGGCTGCGGCTGCGGCCCCTTGCATCATTTCTTCGATGTTAATTCCGGCTACTGCGATTGGCAGCAGGCCTACTGGTGTAAGTACGGAATAACGTCCGCCTACATCATCAGGAATAATGAACGACTCATAGCCTTCTTCATTTGCAAGCTTCTTGAGTGCGCCCTTCTCCTTGTCAGTAGTAGCATAGATACGTTTGCGTGCTTCTTCTTTGCCGTATTTCTTCTCCAGTGCTGCACGGAAAATGCGGAATGCGATAGCCGGTTCAGTAGTTGTTCCGGATTTGGAGATGACGTTCACGGAGAAGTCTTTGCCTTCTACAAGGTCAAGCAGGTGGGTAATATATGTCGAGCTGATGTTGTTTCCTGCAAAATAAACTTCTGGTGTTTTGCGTTTGTCTTTGGACAGGTTGTTATAGAACGAGTGCGAGAGGGCTTCAATCGCCGCACGCGCGCCCAGATAAGAACCGCCGATACCGATTACGATAAGTACATCGGAATCCCCTTGGATCTTCTTCGCAGCCTGCTGGATACGGGCGAATTCTTCCTTGTCATAAGCTGTAGGCAGATCAATCCAGCCCAGGTAATCGGAACCTGCGCCACTTTTGTTGTGGAGCTGCTCATGGGCCAGCTTCACCGGAGCGGCAAAGTAGTCAATCTCATGCTGGCTAAAGAAAGAAAGAGCTTTGGTGTAGTCAAAATTAATCTTCTTGGACATCGGTAATGGTAACCTCCTGTTTATCTCTTTAGATTTGACACCGTTTGTTACAACTTTATAATAGGATACTTTAATTTACCTTTACTGGCAAGGTCTTAAGGCACATCCCGGGCTTTTGAACCATGTTTTTGAAAGTTTTGTGGAAGCGTTTGCCGCATAGAGCCAGGCACGGTTTTGTGGAACAAGCCCGGGGGGCGTGATAGAATGTAACAAAGCATATCATTTCAAAGAGCGAAGGTGGAAACGGAATGAAACAGATCGGCTTTATCGGACTCGGAACAATGGGAGCACCTATGGCTTCCAACCTGCTGCGCAGCGGATTCGGAGTTACAGTGTATAACCGGACATCCAGCAAAAGCGAACCCCTGAGAGCAGAAGGTGCCCAGGTGGCCGCAACATCACAAGATGCCGCCAAAGGCAAGGATGTTATTATTACCATGATCAGCAATGATGATTCTATCCGTGAAGTATTCTATGGCGAGAACGGTATCCTGGATGTTATCAAACCAGGCGCAACGGTAGTCGATTCCAGCACAATATCTCCTGACTTGGCCCGCGAAATCGCTGCAGCCGTGGAGGAACGGGGTGGAAAGTTCCTGGATGCTCCAGTAACGGGCAGCAAGCCCGCCGCCATTGAAGGTACCTTGGTATTCATGGTTGGCGGCAGTGCGGATGTCATTGAAGAACACCGGGATATCTTCGACTCTATGGGCAGACTGCTGCTGCATATGGGCGGAAATGGCAGCGGGGCAGTTGCGAAGCTGGCACATAACGCCATGGTCGGGATTCATAATGTTGCGCTCGCTGAAGGCTTCTCCATCGCGGTGAAATCAGGCGTTCCCGCTGACAAGTTCCTGGAACTGGTCAAGAACGGATCGGCAGGCAGCAAACAAGCCGAGCTGAAGGGGCAGAAGATTATAGATAATGATTTCAGCAACCAGTTCTCCCTTGCTCTGATGCTGAAGGATCTCAAGCTGGCTTCCTCGCTCAGTGACTCTACAGGCGTACCTTCCCCTATGCTTGGCGTAGCGAAGAGTATGTTCCAGGCCGGGTTCAACCACGGCTTCGGGGACGAAGATCTGTCCGCAGTGGTCAAATCGTATGAAGAATGGATCGGCCAGAAAATCGGCGGCAAAACCGACAAAGAATAGACTTAAGATTCATTCAGAAAATAAGCAAGTGCAATCAGGCGCAGCCGACAACATAGGCTGCGTCTTCCCACGTTTCATAGCAGAATTACTACATAACCATATCAAGGAGGACATACCTATGCTGTCCATTCGTTCAGCTGATCTTCAGGATGCTGACAAGTTAGCGGAGATCCAAAAAAGAACCTTCGATGAGGACGCCCGGCGTTTTCAGAACAAAGCTGAAGACGGACCGCCGGGATATAGCTCCAGTTCCTGGCAGAGCGAGATGATGGAGAAAGGCTTATATTACAAGCTGCTCGCGGAGGACTCCATCATCGGCGGAATGATTGTATTCGCTTCACCCGATGAACAGGAGGTTCATCTCGGCCGTATCTTCATCGACCCGCTGTATCAGAATCGGGGCTACGGGCAAGCTGCATTCCACTTCCTATTTAGCACTTTCCCCAATGCGCACAAATGGACACTGGATACACCCTCCTGGCGTTCAGAAACCAATATTTCTATGAAAAGCTCGGGTTTGTGCAGATTGCAGTAGTTCCGCTCAATGATAGTGGAGAATCACTGATTCAATATGAACGGACCGGACAATTTGAACAGGTACAAAAGAGCCCCGCTGAATAGCAGGACTCTGTAGTTATAGCAGTTATGAATTAGATTGCTTTTTATGGAGTAATTGCAGGTTCTGATGATATTTCTCCAGGTGTCTCCACATCCGTTGCTGGAGTTGCCACAGGTGCTGGAGTTGCCGCAGGTTCCTCTATTGGCCACTGGAGCTCTGCCAATCGCCCGTCGATCCACCAGTTCCCGCTTGGGGTAGAGGCCAGCAGCCAGGTTCCCCATCTTCCTGATACCTGGACGGTTTGCGGAGCTAGCATGCTCACCTTAGGAGAGAAAGCATCCGGATATTTATAGGCGGGTGAACTTACTTTTAATTCAGCAGTTGCGGTAATCTCCTCGATGATTGTCAGCTTTCCAGGGGATGGATGAATCCATCCCAGACCTTCCTTGGCCTGAACCTGATACCAATCCCCCTTCCGGGCAATAACATGAATCTTTTGCGGTTGCAGCTGGGTATGGCCCACTGAGGCTCCTATTGAAGGATACAACTCTGTTCCCCCTAGGAGACTCATGGATTGCTGAAGATACTGCACCTTCTGCTTCTTAAGCCATAGTGAATAGGATTGCATCGCGGTATACAGCCCCACCTGCTTATTCTCAGACCAAATGCTGCTGAACTGGCTTAACGGTACACTGCTCTCGCCGGCATAATTGGCAATCTCAATAGTAAACCCGGGACGGCCATATTCTTGGATGAACCAATCCTTATACCCGCCGCCCGAAGGGTTTTTCTCTGGAGTCACTAGAGAGTAACCTGTCAGGTTGGCAAGTGTCCGGGCCATTGTTTTGTCGCGAGTCAGATTGCTGCTCAGGGTATTGAAATGCCAGAATATGATCTCACCGGAGCTATGGTAGGAAACCGTAACTTCCGGATCAATCTTATGGGTGAAATCCATCATCATCTGCACTTCAGGAGCTTGCCCCGGCTTCTGCCCCTTATAATTCTGATAGGAAGGATACTTAGCTGCATTCTTAATCGTATTCCAGCTTGCCGGATATTGACGATTGAGGTCTATTCCCTGCATATTTGCTTTCCAGCGGGTGAAATTTGTACTATTTCCGTTATACTTACGCAGTGTCTGGGCCAGATTCGCCGGCAACCCCGCTGTGCCTTGTTGGGCCAGCGTCACACCGTCCGGATTCACCATCGGAACGATCCAAATGCTGACTTCATCCAGCAAACTGCGTATATTATAAGCCCCGATTGTTCCATTATTCATATAGGCATCAGCATAGGTATCGATCATTTTCATCAACAAGGAACTTGTCATCCATTCTCTGGCATGATGAGAGCCGTTAAGAAACAGCACCGATTCCCCTCTCCCTAACTTTACAGCCAACAGCTGACGCCCGTATGCAGTCTGTCCCAGCGATTCATAAGAAACCAGGTCAGGGTATTGCTTCACTAATCTATCAATATCCCTTTGCATTATCGTATAGGAATAGACCTGATTGGGGTTCACGATGTTTGCCGATGCCTGTACAGGTCCGGTAATAAAGAATAACGAGACTAGTAACATACAACTGAATAAGAATAGCGTAACCTTATGTATTTCCTTGCAAAATCCTGACTTTATCACATTCACATCTCCCATTCTATCTGCTTGAGGCATGCTGGCCTCTCTGGTAGCTAGAGGAAGTATATGAGAATGTACCTACATCGTCAATATTAATAATTGGTAGATTTATTGGCCTGCACAAAAAAAAGTGTCCCGACAGCCTAAGCTGCCGGGACACTTTACATTCCTGTGGTTTGAATTACAAATTCGGGTAAGAACAGCAATAATCAGTTAATGCGAATACTTCCAGCGAAAACTTGGAGTTACCTGGAACATGGAAGGTGTCCGTACCTTTAATTTCCTTCCACACGTCTGAGCCGGGAAGCAGTACTTTTAGATCGCCGGACAGAATTTCCATCGTCTCAGGGCCTTCGGTACCGAATTCATACACTCCAGGCAGCATGATGCCGAGTGTCACCTTGGTGCCGTCCTGCAAAGTAACTGTACGGCTGGTAACTTTTCCATCGTAATAAATATTAGCTGCTTTTTGAATTGTCGCGTTGGTGAACTGACTCATCTGCTTATTCTCCCCTTTGTCGTTAATCCATCTATTATAGCAGGGCTTTAACGCGGCTGACTACATTTTCAACCGTAAAGCCATATTCTCTAATTACAGTATCGCCAGGTGCGGAAGCGCCAAACGTTGTAATCCCAAGGATGTCACCCTGATCGCCGGTGTAACGTTCCCAGCCGAAGGTTTGCGCCATTTCAATCGCCAGCCGGGCTTTAACTTCAGGCAGAATGACGGAATCACGGTAGGCTTTATCCTGCTTCTCGAACAGATCCCAGCTCGGCAAGCTGATGACACGGACATCGATGCCTTCTTCGGCAAGCGCCGCCTGTGCTTTCACAGCCAATTGAACCTCGGAGCCTGTAGCGATAATTTGTGCTTGCGGTGTAGCGTTCTTGGAATCGGAAACCACGTATCCGCCGCGTTTGATGTTATCACGCACTCCGTCTACAGTACCTTGGAGAATCGGCAGGTTTTGGCGGGTCAGCACCAGCGCTACCGGATTCGAAGTATTTTCCATTGCATAGGCCCAAGCTGCAGAGGTTTCATTGCCGTCAGCCGGACGAATCACCGTAAGACCTGGAATGATACGCAGGGAAGCGAGCTGCTCGATAGGTTCATGCGTTGGACCGTCTTCACCAACAGCGATACTGTCATGCGTAAGCACATAAGTTACCGGAAGCTTCATAATCGAAGCCAGACGAACCGCCGGACGCAGGTAGTCGGTGAATACGAAGAACGTACCGCCGAATACTTTGAGACCACTGTGCAGTGCAATCCCGTTCATCGCTGCAGCCATCCCGAACTCACGTACACCAAAATAGATATTGCGGCCATCGTAAGAATCCGGAGTGAATTGCTCTAGACCATTCAGATGGGTCATCGTCGAGCTCTCCAGGTCGGCGGAACCGCCCACCAACTGAGGAACTCCAGCAGTCAATCCGTTCAGGGCGTTACCGGAAGCAACACGTGTGGACACTGCTTTGTCTTCAGCTTTGTAGAACGGAAGATTTGCATCCCAGCCTTCAGGGAGTTCACCCTTCAGAGCGGTTTCGAGCTGCGCTGCAAGCTCTGGATATGCTTTTTTATAGGCTGCGAACTTCTCATCCCATGCTTTGTTGGCTGCAATGCCTTTTTCCTTCACTTCAGCAAAACGGGCACGGACTTCATCAGGCACATAGAAGTTTTCTTCGTATACCCATTTGTAGAAATCCTTCGTCAGCTTGGCTTCATCTGCTCCCAGTGGGGAACCGTGAGTACCGCCGTGGCCGCCTTTACCTTGTTTGTTCGGACTGCCGTAGCCGATAACCGTCTTCACTTCGATGAGTGTTGGCTTGCTGCTGTCGGCCTGTGCTTCACTAATAGCTTTGCCCAGTGCAGGAAGGTCGTTGCCGTCTTCAACGCGCAGTACCTGCCAGCCATAGGCTTCAAAACGTTTGGCTACATTCTCGGAGAACGCCAGATTCAGCTTGCCGTCCAGCGAGATATCATTGGAATCGTACATGACAATCAGTTTGCCAAGCTTCAAATGGCCAGCAAGCGATGCGGATTCCGAAGAAATCCCTTCCATCAGATCGCCGTCACCGCAGATTGCGTACGTATAATGGTCAATTACATTGTGTTCACCTTTATTGTAAGTAGCGCCCAGCTGAGCCTCAGCCATCGCCATCCCTACTGCCATCCCGATACCCTGTCCCAGCGGTCCGGTAGTAGCATCAACACCTGCAGTATGGCCGAACTCCGGATGTCCCGGTGTCAGGCTGCCCCATTGGCGGAATTGCTTCAATTCTTCCATCGGAAGATCATAGCCGCTCAGGTGCAGCAGGCTGTACAGCAGCATGGAACCGTGTCCCGCAGACAATACAAAGCGGTCGCGGTTGACCCAAGTCGGGTGCTCCGGATTATGATTCATAGTCTTCGCAAACAGCTGATACCCCATTGGAGCTGAACCCATCGGCATTCCCGGGTGTCCGGAATTTGCTTTTTCAATCGCATCGATAGCAAGCGTACGGATTGTCGTGATGGCCAGGTTGTCCACTGTGGAGTTTTCTTTTTTGTGGATTGCTTGTTCTTTTGCCTGTTCAGTCATGAAAATAATCCTCCTCGAATTCAAGAATGTCATTTTGACTATTATTGTATCACTAAAGTGGAAGCATTTCCAATTGTTTTTGCAAACCCTATGTTCGAACAGCTTATATTTTGCGGCTTCAGCCGGATATATACATCAGTTCATCAGGTTTCCAGAGCCCCTTGGAGCCTCTCCCTTCTCACAGCAACAGAACAAAAACAGCCCGTCCTATGAAAAGAACCGACTGCTAGAGTAAATATAGAGTATGATGAATTTAACAAAAAACAATTTATTCCATATAAAAAAGAATATGCATCCCTCCAAATGTTCTGCAGTACACCTTAGACCAGCTTACGACTTAGGCTTTGGTCCAGTATCGGGATTAGACTAAAGTACGTTTTACGATGCTGGAATGTACAGTAAGATGGAATCACTGAAGTGAGCGGATATACCAAGTTATCCAATATTTCCTGCAGAAAGGGATCGCGAAAATGACAGCAAACCACGATATTTACGTTGTGCTTACCGGGACAGGCACTGCTTTTAGCGGGCTCATTAAATGGTTCACCAAAGCCGAGCTTAATCATGCTTCGATTGCCTTTGACAGTGAACTGCGCGAGGTCTACAGCTTCGGGCGAAAAAAAGCCTATAACCCCTTTATTGCGGGACTGATCCGCGAAGACTTTATCCACCCCTTTTATAACAGGGCAGACTGCGCCATCTATCGGCTAAGAGTGAGCAAAGCAGAATACGAGAAAATGTATAACCACGTGAAGGGTATGATGGAGCACCAGGATCGCTACAAATACCATTTGTTAGGCTTGATCGGTGTCCTGCTGAATGTGAAAATCGATCGGGAAGACGCATATTTCTGCTCCCATTTTGTCGCCTCAGTATTCGAAGAGTCTGCCGTTCATCCGGTACCCAAACCCTCCTGCTTCGTGACTCCCGAAGATTTCGCCGACTCCTTGTACGCTCATAAAATCTTCAGCGGCAAGCTGTCCTATTATATGCGCAGAACGCATGGAATGACAGTCCATACTTCTGGTGTACATACTTCTGGAGTACACATTTCTGGAGTACATACCTCTGGAGTACATCCTTCTGGAGTGCATACCTCTGGTGGACATACTTCTGGAGTACACACCTCTGGAGTAAATCCTTCTGGAGCACATCCCCCCGGGTCTGCAGTTCCCGCTTCAGTTGCGGCAAGATTGATGAGGCTGCAGGATGAACGTGCGGAAGAGGTTGTCTGAACGTCCTCGCTCCGCACGTGGATGCTTACATAGAATAAATTCCTTACAGCTAATATTCACAATTAGATGATTCGTCTCAAATTAAGACTCGTATATTCTCATCTGCTCTATTTGACCCTGTGATTCTGAAAGTATTCTGTCCAGTCTCCCAGCACGGTAACAGTTACCGTATCTATTTTGGTATTATATTCATTCTTCGCGGTAAACGTAAATGTAACTGGGCCGTCCGGCAGTTTTTCAAAAGTGGGATTATACAATTCCCCTCTCCACAGCGTTTTGCTGTTGTCTGTAGGACTGAGCTGCGCCGTGTACCCACCAGACATGACTACAACAATCGTATCCGGCAGCCCGGTTGCATTCGCCTGGAGCACAAAACTTTCTCCCGCCCAATATACACTATAGCCTCGCGGACTCTCCATACTCCCGCTTTTATTCAAATTATAGGCTTGGCGGTTCGCATTCCACTCTGCTGTATGCTGTACCCCACCCATAACTGTAAGCAGATTGACCATAAAGTACTTACGAGGAGAGATATGGCTCCAATTGAAGCCGTCATATACCTCTACTTCTGCTGCGTACTTCTGATTCTCCACCAAGGCGTTGGCCGGTACCTGCCACTGCGTGTCGCTAGTCGCCTGCTCTCCAGACTGAACTTCAACAGCCCCTGTTGTCAGATTAATAATCCTAACTTTGTAGCGCTGCTGCAAATCTCTATCTTCATCCTCGTACTCCCATTTGATGATGGGGGTTATCGTACTGACAATCGTGAAATCGGCCTGACTGGTGCCAGCGGGATACGTAATATTGGCCGTTGGAATACGATTCACGACCGTGATCGTCTGTATCTTTTCCCGGAACAGCCCAAGTGAATCCGTGACCCTCTGCCGCACACTAAAAGTGCCGTTGGAGCTGAATTGCTTGGTGAACGAACCCTGCGTATTCGCCAGCCCCTCCGTCCCGCCTGAAGCCTTCAGAAAATATTGATGGGTGATGCTGTCCCCCTTCACTGTGTCTTCATCTAAGGCGGTACTCTGGATATGCACAACATCTGTACGGTAGATAGGATCGGCTGCTGCATTTTTGCCCGTATCAGTCATCAGGGTAAAGCCCGGCTCCGGCGGGTTATCAATGATGAATGCTTTTTCGTTCGAAAAATCCGACCACTTCCGCTTTGAAAAAGCGCGCCCCTGAACCGTGTAGAGCAAAAATCGTTCGAGTGATAGATTAGGCAGCTGATATTGCCGAATGCCCCCCGTACTATCGCTATTCTCCACGGTTTTGGCCAGAAGTCCATTCTTCGTAAAAAACTCAAGCCGGTAGTTTTCCTGCGGATCACTCTCCGGATCGGAGTAAGTCCATTTGATCAGCGGATCTCCTTCTTTTTCTGCGTCAATAACTGTAGGATTGTTAATCGTCCCTGCAGGTGAAGTCAGAGTCATGCTTGGCGGCAGATTTTCGGCAACCATCACCTTGAGTATTGCAATATTCGATTTGTCTCCAATCTGGTCAACCACCCAATGCTCGAGAGTATAGGTACCGACTTCATCGAAGGTCTGGTTCATATTAGCGGTATTGAACATCGTTATTTTGCCGTCACTCCCGGTAACTCGCCAGTAATACTGCAGGCTGCTGCGGTCGGCCGAGTCCTCATCATCATCTGCCGATGTAAAGGTATGACTGTCATATTGATATACGACTGAGGGTCCGGTAATCGCAGCCGTTGGAATATGGTTTTTTACACTGAACAGCTGAGTCGCATAGGATGTCAAACTTCCATCGGTAACGTTCAGCCTCATTTCCCAGCCGTCCGAAATCGCTTTTTTAGCGGTAATCCCATAATTCGCCATAACATTACTGATTGTAAAGGGCTGCGTACGCTTGCTCCCTGCCCAGTTGTAAGGGTCGCTGTTCAGGCGTGTGTACCAACCATATTGCAGGCTATCCCCGTCTTCATCCGGATCCGGGGTAAGGTTGGTTGGGGTAATAACCGTGTCTCGATATACCTCGTTAGGCAGCGTAAAGCTTGCATTCGGCGGGTGATTGATTACCTGTACGGTTTGGCTGTACACCCCTGACCAAAGCCCGCGGTTATCGTGCACCTGTAAATTAATCTGATACGAACCAACTCCATATAAAGCCACATTCGGAGGAGCAACGACACCACCGTAGGAGGACCACACTTGATTCCATCCATCCTTCACGATAGACCAGCTATAGATGTCCAGCGGATCATTGTCCGGGTCAAACGACTTATCTATAACCGTAGCCGTCTTTCGGTAAGAGACGTTCAGCGGATCAACGGTAAACAGGGCGACCGGGGGTAGATTGCTTGGACTGCCTACAGTCTGCTTCATCCAGTCACTCCACACCCCAATACCGTTGGAACCATCCATATCCCTAACCCGCAGCCGGATCTCATACGGATTGGTTGTCGGCAGCTGCGCTGGGGGCTGGCCCTCGGTCCACACTTGATCTCCAACCTTTCGCCATTGCCACTGCCAGGTGATTAGCCCCTTCGTAGGGCTAGTCGTATGATCCAGATCGTAAGAATTGTCTGTGAGCTGCAGCGAGCCATTCACCAGCTTGGCCGTAAATAAGGCGACTGGTTTGCGGTGAATCATAAAGGTCATGCTCGACAGGTTATCCCGACTCCAAAGACGGTAGGCATCCAGCCGGTTGTCCGCATCCGGATTGTCTCTAGCCTGAAAGATCGCTGTATACGCTCCAGTATAGGGGAAAGACGGATACTTGCTACTGCGCCATAGTCCGCTGTCCGGGATCATTCCCATGGAATTATCGAATAGAGATGGGTCCTGATCATATCGGTAACGCTCGGCGTATTTGCTGTCATTTTCATAGTCTGAATAGGAAGTCCCTATGTCAATTGGAGTATTAATCAAGAAAAAGGCTTTATTCCTTAACCGGTTCGTTACCGAAAAAGAAGTTGACGCTTCCGCATAAAAATTAAAGGGATCGACCACTTTCACATTGACCGTATAGTTTCCCGGTGGAATTCCCTCACTGAGCACATCAATAGGAATGCTGAAATTTTTCGGGGAGCCTGTGCTGGCTATAGAGATCTTTTTATAGAACACGTTAGGGATCTCCGCAATGACGTCCACGGTGTCATTATCCACATCTTGTACGTACCCTTCCACGTTAAAAGTACTAAATCCTGGATCGTTCATCACCGTCTGGTTAGGTTGAGAAGTAAGTGTGATATTGGGTTTCTTGTTCGTGGTGAGTGGAATTATCTGTACATCCGACATTCCATATGGATAATGAACAGTACCTTTATAGTTAAGGGCGTCATACGTTACGTAATATTCAGCAAAGTTTACGGTCAATCTTAAAGATACAGGAATTTTATCAGTATAATATTGAAGATATTCAGAATGCGGAATGATGGAATATGAATTCCAATCAAAATAGCCTCCATAAGAAGGGTTCGAATACATAATATATGGGTGATACTTCATCGGATCATCTTTTAGATACGATGTGACGAGGCTATTGGCGTATCCAGACAAATCTCCATTGGCAAATGCTGTTCCCCCATAGCCTGTCCCTAGATTCGCAATAGTTTCTGCTGTACCATCCTTGTAAACTATTTCTAAAGACTGACTCCATACCGGATAATGCCCATGATATGCCCTATCTTTGTTAGCATTTTTAGGGCTATTTCCAAGTGCTTCCCGATAACTTTCCCATCTTGTTGGCAAATAGCTGTTGCTCATATCAACATAGAGGAAATGTGTTACCTGATTCCACTTCACCTTAAAAGTATTCGATGGCATATCGACATACATTGTACTTGCATACCAATCGGGATCACCCACATAATTGGCGGCCGGGCGGGACGCAACATAGCTTCTCGCTGGAGAAGTATACTCGTTGTATTCAATGATTTCGCCAGCTGCTGCGGCTTTATTAGGTATTAGATTAACCCAGAGCAAAGCTGCACCGAATAGTACTAAGGTTAACGCTATTTTCATGTAAAATTTCATTTGTTTCCCCCTACCACATCCGAACGTGAAACATAATCGTTTTTCGTTCTTATTCTTCTGGGCTCTACCACGTCCAATCCACTACAGGAGCACGGTTATAGACTTCAATTACTCGTTCGGCTAACGGCTGCGCAGGAACGCTGTTATAGGAATTCCTCGATCTCCGATCTGCCGCTGTGACAAATTCATCCATGGTGGGTTGATCAAACTCTTCTGTGGCAGTAAGCCTTACTTCATACTTCCCGACTCTGGTAAGCGACAATGTTAACGTACTGAGATTTGCATCACTAAATGTAGTCCAGGCGTTATTCGAAAAGTCTCCATCATTCTCTGCATCATAGCGATATTCCCATTTCCGGTGGCCGATAAAATCATAATCCGGTGAAAACGACATATCGATTAACGATGCCGGAGCTATATTCCCGTTCGTCGGGTCGCGGAATATCTTGCTTGGTGCCGCAAAATAGACGACCGGTGGTTCATCTGGAACAATATCAAAAGTAATACTTGCCACATCCGAATACCCTACATTATTCTCGACATAGATCGTAGCTTTGTAGGTTCCCGCCTTTTTGAACACCACATCTTTGTCATCTGTACCATTCAGCGTTCCACTATACTTGATGTCCGCTGCCGTTCCGCCTGAAACCGCCTCGATGGTAAATCTTGTTTTCGCATCGACAATTGGAAAGTGTTCAGCCGGATTATGGCTGGCATTATGTAGGGTAACTTTACGGTTTTCCTTCTTAGTCCCCAGGATGGTTATAGCTGCCCTTGGTATGGGAGCGTTGACCTCCAATTTAGCAGAGGTAGATGCAGATAGACCATCATTGTCTGTGACACGCAGATTGATCGACTTCCATTTGTCTATCTCTGATAATGGATACCAGGTGAATCCGTATTCCCCCGTGACCGTATCCATGGCTCCTGGCGTAGCGTATTTGTAATTCTCGATTCTACCATCCGGATCATATGAATTTTTGCCGTATACCAAAAACTCTTCACCGGCCATCACAGAGTCCGGGATATCCAATACTGCTACAGGCGGCTTATTACTACCGGAAGGCGGCGGATTATTTGCCGGGGTTTTAGAAACACCCACCCTGGCTTTCATTGTTTTACTCAGTGAGGTAATGCTCCCAGCAGACGTAATCACTGGTTTTGAAAAACGAACGGTGACCGTTACCGTATATTCCTGTTCAAAGTCGCCTCCAGCAAACTTCGCCTTCGGAATGATGAAATTATCAAACGCCCTTGAGCTGGCTAGTACCTTAGTGCCGTCCTTCTTGGTGCTGACCGCTGAAGAGTCCGATTCCTTAGCGTAGAATACCCACTCCATGATATTAGAGTTATCCGTGTAGGCCAGCAGATCACCGGTGATCTTCAGCGTAACTGGAATGTCCTTACCCTCATCCTTCGCAGGATTCGGGCTGGGACTCACAACGGCTACGCTGCCGTCTAAGGTTGGTTCGGTTGGTAGGGAATAGTCAAAGCTTATTGATCCAGAGTAACTATATGACGTCACCTTTGCGTCAGCCAAATAGTAGTAATAGCCGGTTACTTGATACCGCCGGCCTTCCGCATGTCCGGAAAGATCATGGTGTCCATCATCAGGCTCAGCACGATAAATAGTATCTAAAAGACCTTTTTGAGATTCCGGAATGTAATAATCAATGAGTATTCGTTGGTCTTTAAAATACACTTTTGATATATTTGCAGTTTTCTTGATATCTTTGTTAGAAAACTCTAAAACTCGCACTGATGACTGAATAATTGCTCCTGAATCAATCACTACATTTGATGAATTGTAAAACCACTCCAGTCCAGTTGTTGTCAAATTAGACTTGGTTGTAACCAATCTTTTAGGCGGATTTTCGGATGGTGTTTTCCTATCATCTGCATTTAAGTCAAAGGAGTCCATTGTATTCGTTGTTGCATTGTAGTCATTAATCTGCCAACGTCGTCCATCCGAATATAGCCAAATGGAATTCCCTGGAGTCGTACTAAATGGTTGTTGGAAACTCCCATCAAATCCCTGAACATTACTTATGGTTTCTGTGATGCTTTTCCCCTTAAGTGTAGCTTTTATTTTGCCGTTTTCGATAGCTAGACTTATAACTTCATTATTCCCATTGTACTTTAAACTACTTGTTGAGACCAAAGAAGCACTGATGCCACTTGGTAGATCCAAATAAAAGCTTTTCGCGCTATTATTTGATCCTGTCAATCCATTTGTAACTGGTAAGCTTACGGTAGCCGACTTTGTACTAGCTGCCTGTGTGTTAGAACAGTTGAAGAATGAAAATATAAGCGAGAAGCTCAGAAGAATCAGACCAATCTTACTTTTCATCCCCCCTACTCCCCACGATTCACTATATATTTCTCTGCTTTACTTCCTTTGATATTTAGCCAAATCACAAAATGGTCAAATTTTGTTCCTGAATACATAAGCCCTTGATACGTAGTTAATTTTTCTCCTGGCTTTAAACTCCAATCCCATATAGCTTCCTTATTATTTTTCTTTTTCACATTTATTCTCGGCATAGTTTCAGCAAGAATACCACCATCAGTTAAAGACAATCTCCATTTAGGATCAGGACTGTTTGCAGACTGTTCAATCGGAATTCCCCCTTTATTTTCTATTATTATTTTTGTCCAAACAAAGTAGTTTCCTGTCCCCGTATATCCATATTTCTTAATCAACGCTTGTGCATCTTTGGACTTAATATCATAAATCATAATCTTCTCCAGCGTGTAGCTCAATCCTCCGGCTGTGAGCGTCACAGGCAACTCCACATCTTTCACTAATCCATACTTGGAGAGATTATCTCTCATAATTGGTGCTGCTGTTGGTTTTGCGGTTGTTGCATGAACAGAGCCCACTTGACCTAAAATCGAACCAACCAACATTGCAGCTGCCAAAACTGCTTTCATCATTGTTTTTTTCATTTTCAAAATCCCCCTATTTGTTTTGTTTGATTAATCATTCATCTTATACTCCTGTACAGCTGGTACAACAATGGCCTCCTGCACTTTCGCACGGGAGATCAGCACTGGATGGGCCGTCTCAATGACGGCAACAACGGAAGGGCCTTGTATGTATTTGGTAATGCCATAGTTGCTGTCTTCGTAGAGAAAAGGAAAGGTAACTCCGCTGGATTGATCGATAATATCGAACTTTACGATCCTTACTTGGGTTTGAAGACGACTTCCCGTCAGAGGAGACAGGTCGTCGTCCAGCCCAAGATTAGCCTGCAGAGATTGCCGGAAGGTCGCAACAGCTTCAACAGGATCAATAATCAGACGTCCTTGTGCACGCGCGGACTCATTCAGTTCCTGTGAAGCATCATGAACAGCAATGTTATTGGCATCTTTCAACATGCTGCGCAGCGTATCCCATTCCTGATTCTGAATCTGAAAAAACCAGGAGTAAATAAAGATGAGCAGTACAAACGCCAGCTTAATAATATAATCCATAGATTAGCTTCATCCCTTAATCAGTCGAGATACTCACTCATGATCGACCCGTGGCCATAATAACGTGTAGGCTGGGCCGTGCCAGAAAAATTATAGGGAAACAGATTCATCCGTGGTGCTGAGATGTATACATCCATCCGCTGTTTGCGTTCCTGTACGGTGTCTGTTCTGCTTGTGATTTGAATAGAGCCCTCAGGAAACCCGACTGCCATCAGATTAGAGATGACTTCACTTTTCATTGAAGTTGTAACCATCCCCTCTGTTGCCGCTTTTTGCGTAATATAGGAGGTATTAGCCTTGACCTGCAAATCGAGCAGATAATCAATGTAAGTGAAGATCGGCTGCAGGATAATGAACAATACAAGCCACAAGAATAATGCCCGGAGAACGGTAGCCTTCAATGCTTACGCCCCCTATTAATACTGCTCGACTTGTTTGGTGTGTGTGATGATATCATCTTGACTGCTGCCGATAATATTCGTTGCCACTGCGATGAACATGCCCGCAATTACAAACCCGATGGCCAGAAACATTGCGACTGAGATGGAATCTTTCTTCATCGTGATTAGACCGAAATATGGGACTGGGTCTGAGCAAGTATAGCTGATGGTACGGACTCTATCGGTTGAACCATAGTTACACCCGGTATTGTCGGTCTGTTGTCGTCTGTGGCGTTAATGACATCCCGAACAACTGGAATCAAAATGGCAATTACGATGGCAACACACAGGAATCCGATAGCGATGAACAATCCAGTAGAAATGGCGTCTTTTTTCATTGTTAATATCTCCCTATTCATTTTATATTTTTAAAAGATTCTTGAATATAACAAAAATTTCAATCGATGCAATTCATGGATGCTGGACCGCGTTAGTTGGACATTTATTGTTGCGATCTCAAGGAGCAGAATCAAGCAACTTAGCCAATTCGAGATCTTAACAAAAATTTCATTCGATGCAATTGATAGATGCTGGACCGCAAAATCACTGAAACATCCCCACCCCATTGAAATTCCCTTTGATCAGCAAAATGTACTGCATTGCCAGCGACACTATCATCAGAAAGGTAGCGATAGATGGAATCACGTTGATGATGGTGGAGATATCTCCGATGAATGACCATTTTTTCAAATATTGATCACTGGAGATCTTGGAAATGATCCTGCCTTGCTCCCGCAAATAATTAGCAGCTTCCGTATCGTCGTCCATCCCCTCCGTAGCGAGCAGAATAGAGCGGATATCGTTGATAAAAGCGTGGTTGTCCGGGAATTTGCCGCAGAACCATTCAATTGCCCGCTCGGTCCCCTCGTCTACTGCCCGCTCAGACAGCTCATACAGATCCTGACGGATGTAGTTGAAATGTCCGGCCGTTCCGGCGCAAAAAGCTCCAAACTGCATATAGCCCCGCTTGCGCAGCCGGTTATTTTCATAGAGACGTATGAAGGAGATTAATTCGCCGTCTTTTTGAATAAGTGTCTTTTGATGAAGCCAAGCGAGTAGCCACCCTAGCGGAAGATATCTTAAGGGACTGGTGATCACAAGGATCAGAACAGCAACAAGCAGATCATAAAGGGAAAACGGCTCCGAGCGCAGAAAGTCGCCAGCAATCTGAACAAGTATGTAGATCAGTGCGGCCGAATAACGGAACAGTGTGATTTTGCTTGCGGAAATGGCTAGACCGCTGTTATTCAGAAGCCGCTGCAGCCGCTCATTATGCAGCCGCTCCCCAAGCAACCTCCACCTGCTACCCACCTGAAGAAGATAACGCTCCTGTCTAGTGCTGCTGCTCACAAAAACCAGCAACGAGAGATATGCAATTCCCAGTACGGCAATCAAAAGTAAAAGTCTATCCATAATTCAATTCATCACCTCAGTGGTAGTCCAGCTTTGGCCTGGCGAGTATGGTACTGATCATGAAAGAGATGAACAGCCCGGCAATAATAACCATCAAAAAGGTTAATCCAACCGTAGTCTGAAACTGCAATTTTATATAAACATCCGGCTTCAGCATGTAGATAAACGTTCCCACAGAAG
Source organism: Paenibacillus diazotrophicus (assembly GCF_042610465.1). Taxonomy (NCBI): domain Bacteria; kingdom Bacillati; phylum Bacillota; class Bacilli; order Caryophanales; family Paenibacillaceae; genus Paenibacillus; species Paenibacillus diazotrophicus. The sequence goes on along the minus strand of NZ_JBGJZN010000002.1, from coordinate 327,742 downwards.
ACACAAGAACCACCAGATTACCGTACAGCCCAAGACTGATCGCATCCCTGCTGCCCGCCTTCACGGTCAGAATAGTCTCCCGCTGCTGCTCCATAGAACGGCTAAGCATCATAAGTGTGTTCTTCAGATATCGGGTCCCTTCTTTCTCGCAGTAGAGCAAATCCGAGACAAATTCCACCGCAAAGGTAGTACCAATTGCCCCCGCAAAGCGTTCTGCCTCACGTGTCAGCTCCCGCTCATTGCTATAGTTGGAGAAGGAGGCTCCCAGCAGTCTCAGCGGAGTTTTCAGCACATTATCTTTCGTTAAAAGTTCAGCGGTTTTGGTTAAAATCGAGTCTACCGACAGATGAGTGAATTTGGTCGCAATTTTGATGACATCCAGTAGATCGTAGCTTCCACGTACCTTGCGCTGCGCATAGAGGTATCTCGTCCGCAAATAGGGAATACTGGCTGCAATAACTGCAACAAAGAGCGGAAAGCGCCAACTTCCTTGAACCGGAATCCGATCATCGAAGCTGATGCCCTCCAAAAACGGATTGTTGAGACTCAAATGCCCAGGCAGCTCAGTTAGGGTCAGCAATCCGGAGAGAGACACTGCGCTGAAGAGAAACAACGTGCGAATCGCAAAACGCGTGACACTAATTCCCGGCTCATACTTACGCTTAGAAAAGTAGAGCAGATCATCCAAATGCCGGTACAGCCACCTCCGCTTTTTATTCGTGCTGACCTTTTTACCAAAAAGACTGATCCGTAGGCTCATATGCTGGTCGATCTTTTGTCCAAACTGCCTTAAATGCCTCTCAATGAGCGGCTTTACTAGTAGCCACAGACCACCGGCAATCAATAAATGAAAGGCAACCTGAAGCACATATAGCAGCAGTTCCACAAGCTCTCCCCCTCATTTCATTCGTTCAGGACAATCTTTGACTTGAGACTTTCTTTCAGTGGTCCGTCCATCGGTTTCAGCGCAGCCAGATGCCCAAGCTCTTGCAAAAGCACCCGTGATGCACGCGGATTTTTCTTCTTCATCTTCCTCATCAGGCCAGTCGTCAGCTTGTCATTATAACTCCATGCGGACTGTTCATCTTCCCAACGCATCAGATCATTGGCGAATACAGAGTTGGCGGCTTCGTCATAATAAACCTCGGAGATCCGCGCCAGCCGCTTTTTGCCGTCAGCTACACTTTCGAGAATAAACACCAGTTCACAGGACTTGAGCGCAGAGATCAGATGCCCCTTCAGGCTCCCGCCGATCCTTGTGGATACCGCAAAAGCACCCTGATATGGAATATCCTCCGAATCCACTGTATGAAAGGTTCCCGTAATCCCGTCATAGCCCTTTTCGCCGCTCCACAGATAAAACTCCCATTCGTTGTAACGCATCTCTGTCATATAGAGAATGTTCGGGTCATGCCGCAGCGACTCCACCCCCACCTCCATCAATTCCTCGTTGGCTGCCTGAATCGGAATAATCCGGTGTCCTTTGATCTGATACGGTAGAATCGACTCCGGATGCTTCTCGATCATCACAACCCCCATGCAGGAAGAAGAACCGAGCAACTGCTCACCGACAATCGTGTTGGCAAAGGTGGTTTTTCCTGATCCGACCGCACCGGCGATAATGGTATTCCGGAATGTACCCGACAGTGCGCGGATCAACTCAATGGCTTCTGCGGGAATACATTCAGTGCCGGCTTGATCTTCAAGGTCCAGGAACTCTACCACCTGCCGCCGCAGCGAGATCGTGGTGAAGCCTTCCCACACTCTGGGCGACACCCAGATCGCGAGCCGGATGAAGCGGCCGGGCCAGAGGGGATCATCCATTTTGAACTCTACTGAGGGGTTATCCTTGTTGAGTTTTTTATTGGGATCGCTTTTCAGCAAGGAGCGTTTGAGCTGTTCTACCCGGTCCAGTGAAGGCATCTCATAGGGATACACCACAAATTTCCCATGATGGTTGTAAAATATCTGCCGTCCAATCATCTGCAGCCCGGTAGATTCGCTATAGGACCGGTCAGTGAACCAGCGGTAAGCGGGTCCAAATCCCTTCCATTCGTGAAACAGCGCCTCTGCTGCTGTTCCGTATGCTTCCGGCACTTTGCCGGTAAACGGTGTTTTGCGCAGATATTTCTCAATCTCATTCATGAAAAAGCTGACGGCCTGTGGATCACCAATCAGTGCCTTTGCATTAAGCTCAAAATAACCATCATCCTCACGCTCCAGCTCGGCGTTCATGTCGCTTTTCATTTTTTGCAGAAACCCGTAAAATTCCTCCTTGCCCGGCTTGCTGATACTCAGCACACTTCGCTTCAGGGAGAACAGCCTGCGGTTGTCCTGAGGATTCGGCAGCCAAACCGCCCTATGAACCTGTTCAAGATCCGTGTCAATCCCCCGAACATGAACCTGCGGCTGTGCTTCGCTCCGCTTCTCCAACCACGCCTCATCCCGGTATTCAATCATTGAAAGATCCCCTTCTTTCGTGTTTCCGGTGCCAGGCCGATTGAGACGAGCAATGCGTGAACCTTGTCGTCCACCTGCTGCAGCTCTCTTTTGCCGAGTGGAAGACTGTCCTGAAGTGGCTGGTAATAGGGCAATTCAAGCAAAATCTCACTGCCGAAGCGGAGCGCCAGATTCTTGGATGAGCTCATTTCCTCCACATTGCTGCGGTTGATGATCCACTGGAAATCCTGCGGATGCAAGTCCATATGACCGGCAAGCTCCATAAGGGGCTGAAGGCGGTACTCATGCTTCGGATGCGTAACCATCATGCGCAGAGCGGATTTGTGCATCCCCACATACCATGCCGCACTCTCTGGAATAGACCCAAAGTCAGCAATCACCACATCGGCATTCTCAGCAGCTTGGGCAAGCAGATATTCAATCTCCTCTTCCTGATAATCCTGAACACTTAAATAATCGAAGTTACCTGGCAGATAGGCGTAACCCTCCTGCTTAACCAATCCATCAAAATCCGCTGCCTGCAGCATTTTACCAGTCAACCGGGGACGAAGCCGGTCGAGGCTGATGGCCGTCTTACGGTCGAATCCGGGATCATACAGATCAAGTCCGAGCAGAATCACACGTTGCCCCGCAGCAGCAATCCGCCGGGCAAAGAGTTTGGCTATACTCGTACAGCCGATGCCTGGGCCAGAGCCGAAAAATCCGACAAGATTGCCGCTCCCTTCGCGCTCCTCCTCCAGAATGAAGCGAAGCTTGTCCACAATCGCCGAAGTGGTCGCCCGTGGCGGGATGAAGAAGATCCCCAGACTTTCACATAACATATGAATCGCCTGATAGCTCCTCACCCCCTTTTGCCGGTAAATATATAATATGGAGGAGCCCGGATATCCCTGCCGCAGTTCACTTAAGCCTGAAAAGGGTACCTGTTCGCTTGTAACCATCAGCAGCTGCCCTTGAGTCTGGGAAGGCTCAGGCAGGACATTTTGCGTAACTACCGTAAACCCCGCAAGCTTAATCTCATTGATGGTGAGCTGATCCATCCCATAACTGAATATTTTCATTTCATTCTCCTCCTTCCTTCTTACTCAACGCGCACAATCCACAGCTTTTTGCCTTGCTCCAAATATTGCCCCAGCCGTTCACCGTCACTTTTTTTCAACTTCAGTTCGGGTGTTGCCACTTTGCCGGTCGAGGTGAAGCGGTTGTTCGTGTTGCCGTTATCGGAATCCTGGACATCGTTGTTGTCCTCAGTTCTCACATAATTAACAGTCACACCGGTGAGAAACACCCTGCGCGGGAGTACGGAAGGCTCTGAGTCTTTGTCTCCTATCCCCGTTGTTGAACCAACTGTTCCTGAGATTTCACTACTCGCAGCTGTTGATTCGTAGCCGCCTCGCCGGGCGGGGTTCGCCGTGTCCCCTTCGACCAGATAAATATCCACCTTGTCTCTGCTGCGCAGTGAACCGTTAATCGCATAGATCGCCTCCTTGGGAATCGGAAAAATCCCCTCGTCCTGCTGCGGCTCCAGATCACTGACATCCACAAGAGATGCCGTCAGAATACTTCCGTTCGTCAGATTCACATTAGTGATCTTATGCTCCACCTGGCTGATATCCGTGATTACCCCTGAAGGAATGTCCTTGGTCTGGACAGAATCCAGATAAAGATCGCCTGGCTTAAGTTCATAATTTTTCGGCAAAAAGCTGTCTTGAGCCACTTTGATCTTCACTACAGTCTGCGACAAGACATATGGCTTGAAGTAGAGATCGTAGCCAAGCAGACCACCGAAGCCAATAACCAAAATGAGAATAGCCAACAAATAATTGCGTCTTAACAAATGTCCCCGTTGTGAAGCCACACTTCTTACCCCCTTATTAATGCAATAGTGGACATGACAAAATACACTTTGGCATAGTGCGCCAAAATGTCGGTAAAATGCTTTTTCACCTGTAATAGTTGAGAAAAGTATTAGATTATCAATGTGGGGTTTCTAAGCTTGAGGTTAACTGCGGGAGTGAAATCCCGCCCGGAGAAGGAATCCGGTGAACCGCAGACATTGCCCATATGCGGGCAAGGCTGCTGATATTCACCGGAGTAAAGTCATTAATTAAATACTACTGTCTTATTATGGTGGACAAGGATTCTGTCTTCGATATGCCATTTGACCGCCCGGGCCAGAACAACCCGCTCAATGGTGCGTCCGATACGTTTCAGTTCATTCACGTCATCACTATGGCTGACCCGCTGCACGTCCTGCTCAATAATCGGACCACCGTCCAGCTCTTCAGTAACATAGTGGGCGGTTGCGCCGATGATTTTGACCCCACGCTGATAGGCCTGTGCGTAGGGCTTGCCCCCAACGAATGCAGGAAGGAACGAATGATGAATATTAATGATCCGGTGGCGGTAATGTTCTATGAACGACGGTGAGATAATCTGCATGTAACGCGCCAAAATAATCACGTCAATATCATCCCCGATGACCTCAAGCTGGCGTTGCTCCGCTTCCGCTTTGGTGTCTGCTGTGACCGGAATATGATGAAATGGGATGCCGAAGGATTCCACATAGGCCTGCATATCCGTGTGGTTGCTGACAACCAGTGCGATATCTGCATCGAGATCCCCTGCCTGCCACTGCCAGAGCAATTCCACCAGACAATGGTCCTCTTTGGACACAAAGATAGCCAGCCGCTTCTTGTGGCTAACACTAAAAATTTGCCAGTCCATCTTGAACCGTTCAGCAACCCCGCCGAAGATGGAACGCACCTCATCAATCCGCTCATCCAGCTTGGGCAGATCAAACTCCACTCTCATAAAAAACATTCCGCCATCCGGGTCCATGGTGTATTGATCCGATTGAACAATGTTTGCGCCATGCTGGTACAGAAAATGCGATACTGCGGCTACAATTCCCGGACCATCCGGACAGGAGATGAGCATGCGTGCCCGGTCCGGGTATTGTCCGCTTGACGAATGATCTCTTTTCACATGCAACTCCATAATTCTCTTTCCATCCTCTCATCTACGTTGCGTAATCTATAGGGTGACTTAAGCGTTCACTAAGAGTTGCTTGCCTGCAAGCCAGGCAATAAGCCTCTGATTGATGGCTTCCTCGCTTAGCTGCGAAAATAACTGGGCCTCGGCAACCATATCGTACAGACGTTCCAGCGGCTCACGCGGATCAGCCTTTTTGGCTTTGGCATCGTTCTTCAGCAATTCCCATACATTCAGCACATACTGGCGGGGATCAAGCTCCTGTTTGGCAAAAAAAGCTTGCAGCTGCTCAACCTCATTCAGAAACTCTGCTCCAAACCGTTCAACTACATTCCCGCGCAGCAAGGCAATTTCCACTTCATACATTGGACGTAGTGTCTTCGGATCTTTTCCGATCCAAGGCGTCTCCAGAATGAATGGCAGACCTGCAAGAGCTTCGTGATGAACTACCTTGTTGATAGTCTCAAAGCCTATATATCCTGAGCCAATAGGAGTATGGCGGTCTTTGCCTGCCCCGCGCGGATTTTTGCTGTCATTAATATGGATGACACCCAGCCGGTTCAGGCCAATGATCCGGTCAAATTGCTGAAGCACACCATCCAGGTCGCCGACAATATCGTATCCGGCATCATGAATGTGACAGGTATCGAGGCAGATGGACAGCCGCTCGTTATGTGTGACTTTGTCGATAATCGAGGCGATTTCCTCGAAGCTGCGGCCCACCTCTGTTCCTTTACCAGCCATCGTTTCGAGTGCAATATGCACTTCCGTCTCGTTAGTACCGCCAAGCACCTCATTCAGGCCATCAGCAATCCGCTGCACGCCGTATTCAGCATCCTTGTCTGTGTATGCTCCCGGATGGAGTACAATATGTTTCACCTCAAGCGCATGGGTACGGCGGATTTCCTCCTGCAGAAAATCAACAGCCAATTGAAATGTGCTTTCCTTATAGGAACCCAAGTTGATGATATAGGGGGCATGGACTACAATTTCTTCCACACCGTTCTCCTTCATCGCCAGCTTGCCCTCAGAGGGATACATCGATTCAATCGGTTTGCGGCGCGTGTTCTGCGGCGCACCTGTATATATCATAAATGAGGTCGATCCGTACTCATTGGCTTCATTGGCCGCACTCAGGAGACCCTTGTCCGCACAGGACACATGTGAACCTATTTTCAGCATGCTTTTTTCCCTCTTTCCTTCACGAATTAACCCTTATTCTACCGTGATCGGGAAAATAAATCTAGGCAAGCTCCATGTGCCTGCTTCCGCTTCGCAAAACTATGGAAATACGCTATACTTTAAATGAGAATGAAGTTTGTGACAATCATCATTGTCAAAGGCGGTGTAACCATGTCATTTAAATCAGGCTTAAGCTTGTTATCCGCAGCACCAAGCAATTGGTTTATGAACTCCATCGCATTTTGGACTTTTTTGCTGCTGGGCTGCATGTGCATCGGCGGCTATTTCATGTTCCGCAAATTCCTCAAAGTATTGCCCAAAGCCGATGGCAAATCTAAGTTGGACTGGCAAAATTATTGGGTCGAGCGCAGCCGTCCTCTGTGGAGCGACGAAATGAAGGCTTTCCTGGATCAGCTTGTCCAGCCTGTGCCGGGTCCCTTCCGCGATATCGCCAAGCACTCCATAGCTGCCGAGATTGGCAGGATCGCTGTGGAGAGTCAGGCGCCGGAAGTCACACGCGAGCATTGTATCAGAGGTTATATAGTAGCTACACCACGGCGCGACAACCGTTTTCTCATCAGCTTCCTTGAAAAGAACGGCATTGACTACTCTCCTTACCAGCATCTGATCAAGTAATCGAAGGAGCGATTGTATGAAATACGTAATCTGCGGCGGCAGCGGATTTATCGGACGCGAGCTTACTGAATACTGGCTGCAGGCCGGGCATCAGATCATCGTTGTCGGCCGCAAAAAGCCTGAATCCCAAACCGCTGCCCATCCAGGCCTTAGCTTCCTCACCTGGAACAATCTGACCTCAAATCCGGAGCTAGCTGAAGGTGCAGATGCTCTAGTCAATCTTGCCGGTTCCTCGCTCAGTCAGCGCTGGAGTCCAAGCGGCAAGAAGGCCATTATGCAGTCACGTCTTGAAACCGTTTCAGCGGTAGCCAAACTGTTGAATGCTCTGCAAAATAAGCCTAAAGTGGTTATCCAATCTTCAGCAGTAGCTATCTATGGCACATCACTGCAGGATACGTATGACGAGAACTCACCAGCCCATGTCATGGACTTTCCGTCCGAGGTTGTTAAGGCTTGGGAAGCGGCTGCGGACGAAGCTTATAAGAACGTAAGAGTGGTCAAGCTGCGCACAGGAGTAGTGCTGGGTAACGAAAGCGGCGCTTTCCCCAAAATGAAGCTGCCCTACATGCTCGGCTTTGGAGGTAAAATCGGCAGCGGACAGCAGTGGCTATCCTGGATTGATCTCACAGATATTGTCCGGCTGATCGATTTCTGCGTTCAAACTCCCGGAATTGAAGGTCCTGTTAATGCCACTGCCCCGCACCCTGTTACCAATGAGGCATTTGGCAAAATGATCGGCAAGGTTTACCATCGTCCGCACTGGTTCCCCATCCCGGCATTTCTGCTGAAGACTGCCGTCGGCGAGCTGTCGGAAATCTTACTGGAAGGGCAGAAGGTACTCCCTGCCAAAGCCTTGGAACACGGATTTGTTTTTACTTACCCTGCCTTGCAATCTTCATTGGAACATCTGAAATCGGAATAAACGTCTGCTCCCCTCTCAAGCGGACCGGAAGGTGTAGCAACCTTTAACTATTGTAAACATTGCTCCCTCAGTCAGCGGATACTCCTTGTAGGGGATCATGGCCTCTCCTTGAAACATTGTTCCGTTTCTGGAATCCAGATCCTTCAGGATGTACCCCCCCGCGCTCTTGGAAATCTCTGCATGCACTCTCGAGACCCCCTCGGATTTCTCTACATATTGGGCTACATCAGGAGACCGGCCAATAAGAAAGCTGGGACGGTTCAGTTCGATTTTCTCAGGAATTCCGCCTGCATTTTCCTGAATTCTTTCAAGATAGGGCGCTCCCCGCAGCCTTCCTTCCTGCTCCTGTTCCTTTTTAGAGGGATGCTCATGCTGCAGCAGTGCTGTAGCCTCTACAAACAATGCAGGCTTTGGAATAGGTGGTTGGATTAGACTACGTTCAGGCAATTCGGCTTTCATCACTGTATTTTGAAGGTCAGTGTGGGTAGCCGTATCCATTTTCCGTGCCGGCAAGGGTATCCCTGGAGCAGCAGATCCATTGAGAGGAACTACAGTGCTTCGGCCAAAATCCCATTCCAACTCTTTTGAATTCCTCCAGCCCTTAGCCGTAATTTCGTTCTCTCCCCCTTCTTCTTCCTTCGAACCACCCAAAATCAGTCTTCCACTCCACACCAGCCAGCAGAATATACCTAATAGGAATGTCATTAGTACACAGATGGCCATCCAAAGCGGTTTGGGATGATTCAAATATAGAAACTTCCACAGAACCGCATCAGCCAAAACACCGCTCAGCATCGCATAGGTTCTGTAGGCAGAGGAATCAGAAGCTGCATCACTCTCAAGATCTCTATCATCCGGCTGCAGCTGCAGCTGTTCCTCTTTGAGCTTAAGCCGCGGATAACCGCTCAGCCCTGAAGCCGGCTTGGGGGATTCTCCAGCCACATTTCCGAAGCTCAGATCCGGCCTGCGCAGCTCATCACCAACGGGAGCAATGCCAGACACCGCGCTGCTTCTTCCCTGTATACTCCGTTCTGCAGCAGGTACATGCACATCAGGCACACGGGTATTTGATGTGGGTCTGGCAGTATCCGTATGCCATTGTGTCCCTTCACCTTCTGTCAACAGCCCAGCCAGCAACTCCTTTAGCCTCCCCGGAGTGAAACCCTCTTCCCCACAATATTGCAGCAGCCTCTGAACCCCGTCACCAGACAGCTCTCTGACAGACGCCATAAGCGCCATAATCAATGTTTTTAGCACACTCCCTGTATTTACCGAAACGTCTGCCGATTGGATAGGTAGGTAAGTGAGGTATACTTTGCCGCCTTGCAGGGGACCATCGATAAAAATATAGTCCTCATGCAGCGCATACTGCTCTGCCTGCAGCATGTACAGTCGCCCTTCCTCCATCCCTGACGCAATCTGCAGCAGCAGTCCAAAAAAATCAGTCATGCCGAGCTTCTCACCCTTCAGTAGATGACTGAGCATTTTCCTGCGGGACAGCGAATATTCCAACGTTACCTCCAAATCTATTTCCCTGAGCTGCAGCCGCAGATGTTGGGGAATTCCGGAATTCATCAGCATCTGGGCCTGAACCATGTTGAGCTCAACCGGCTTCAGACCCCCGGGCTTGCTGAGCAGCATCGAGATGCCATCCTGCTGTACAAAATCACGGCTTAATCCAAACAATACCCCTCACCTCTTCATTATAAGTACAAATAAGCGCAGATGAAGCCTGGCATAACCGCCAGCATAAAAGGGAATTTCAACGCTTCCTTGCTGCCTATCTTCAATATCCGGGAATCCCGGAGCATGAGAAACCCGGCACTTCTGCTGATCATTCCCCTTACACGGCTCCCCGTTTCTCGCCTGGCGAGGACGATGATCCAACCAATCACTGCGCCGAACAACACAGAATATACAGTGACCTGCAGCGTAAATAATATTCCAGTCCAGGCACCAATCCCTGCAAAAAGCTTTACGTCCCCGGCACCAACTGCCCCCAAGAGATGCATGATCAGCAGCAGTAACAACCCTGTACCTGCACCGCATATAGACATTAGAATTCCGTGACGTCCGGCAATCACTCCTTGTGCAATCAATCCGGCAATCAGCAGCGGAAGCGTAATCCAGTTCGGTATTCTCATGAAACGGATATCCATAAGGAGTGCTATTGTTAGGAATGGCAGGCAGCCCCAGAATGCCCATACCGTCATTATCCTTTCCCTTCTTCCACTTGATTTCTTTTCACCACAGTAAAAGTCGCCTCCAGAGAGGTTCCATCCTCCAGTTGAATAACAAAAGGCCAGGTTCCCGGTGTTGTGTTGACCCCGATTTTCCATTCCCACTCGAGATATCCGTTCTCATCCGCCTGCTTCGACCCCAGATATTTAGCGGTACTCTGGCCGCTTTTATAGAAGATAGACAAGCTCGCAGAAGCATTTGGCGGAATCTTGACCCGAATCCTGCCCTGGTGATTCGCTATTCCAGGATTGGGTTTCTCCAGAATCACAATGTTACTATGCTCTTCTTCACCTTCTGCGCTGCCTTCATTCCCTACCGCATCTACATTCCCTATCCACAACCGTTCCACCGCACTGGCCTCAAGCACAATGCGCTGATTCAGAAAAGGAACCTTCATCGGCAGCGCATAGCTCATAACGAGTCCAAAGTATGGCTTCTCCCCCGTCTTCAGGTCCGGAACAATCACATTCGAAACATGTATGCGGTCATAATCCAGCCAGTCCGTTGAAAGATAAGGCTTTATTACAGGCTTGAGCGCCAGATCTAGCGCTGCTTCAGATGCCTCTGCCTGCAATTCCTGCAAAGGTTCCTCGCCCCGCTTCACGGCAGTGCTGACCCAATCCGCTATGGGCTGCGGCAGATCAGCCACATAGCTGTCACTCCACTCTTCAAGCGAGAGCCGCGGGACGCTCCATTTATCCGGTGATGCGGCATCACCCGGAACCTCTCCTGATTCATCAGACCCGCTGACAGTATCTCCTTTCTCCCCCCATTTCTGCGCTGCCAATGCAGCAGGGTACATATGAGTCGAGATTACCTTAACTGTATCTGAAGCAGTGCTCTGCAGAGCCGTCGAATATAAGGTCATTTGCACGATGAAGATCAGGAACAGAACAAAGAGCAGAAACATAGGCAGGACCATTGCGGCTTCAACTACCATACTGCCTTCAGTTCCCGGATTTTCTTGTCTCCGATTCCTATATCCCACCTGGTTCAACCTCCCGCTAGTAAGAAAAATCAGCCTGCACATTCCGGAAATATAATTTGCCCTTCACTTCACCGGGAAGACCTGCGCTATAGTCCAGCAGCTTCACCACTCCCGGCAAAAACCATAACGGCATAGCCATTTTGATATTTGCTGCTGTGTATGTGAATTTCTCATCCGGATTACTTCCGGTATTCAGCCGGATTAAGGCGAGCATACGCGACAATTGAACATCACCGCCTCCATGCAGTACCAGAAACAAACGCAGGTAGTCCCGGTAGCTCAGTTTGACGGGTATGTATTTGGACAATGGAATTTCACCATTCGTGCATAACATCAGCATATCCTGTACAGCCTGCTCAACTCCGTACAGAAGTGCTGAAGCCAATATAAGCAAGGGATTGGCAAGTCCGGCGCATTCTGTGAATCCCTCCATAGTACGTATAGCCAGCCGTACTGCAAAAATCTCTCCGTAAGCCGCCGCTATATTCCCCGCAGGATTATAAAATCCATACAGAATATACTCCAGCTCCTGGGCATTTGGATCAAGCTGATCCGCCAGCATACCTGTGCCTTCATCTATAGAGCTTGAAGCCAGACCAGCCAGCCGGGAAATATCAAAGGGAGGAAAATACATCGCTGAATACTCTGTCTGAAACAGTCTGTCCCTGGCCCCTTCCATCATATTGCCCATTGCACTGTAGAGACTGTCCACTTTGACCATCGCGGTGCTCCCGGCAGTATAGGGATTCTGATCGGACATTCCTATCTCTGTTCCCTGGTCAACTCCCGAGTTGAAAGCAATATTATCATTGTAATACTCATGCAGACTCTGGTACCGCTTCATAGCTTCGCCGGCACTCGCGCCAAGCCCGCGGATCTGGTCCAGCAGCTTCATCGCATCGCTAAGCTTGCCTTTCGCTTCCTGCTCTACCTGCTTGCGCTGAGCATCATAGGTGCGATGGGCTTCAATTTGAGCACTTTCACCAGCAATGAGCGTCCCCGCGTTTCCATAATTGCCTATATAATTGCTTACCGCTTCTGAAGCGTTGAGAATACTGGCGTTCATACTGGAAATATCGGCATTCAGTCCAGAAGCTGAGCTCAAGCTGCCTGGTATAAGGGCCGCCTTCTCTACCACAGTCTGCGAAGCCGCCCGCTGTGCCGACAAGCTGTTATCCATCGTGCTGATCTCACTTGCCTTGAGGATAAGCGAATCCTCCTGCTCCCGCAGCTTTTTAATAGGATCTGCACTTAATTCAGCAGAAGTGTCCGGGATATCCCAGTCACGTGCTGAGTCCTGAGCAGAATCCGGCCCACTGTTCCGGGACTGCTCAAGCAGGCTATTCATTTCACCATTCAGAGTTTTCACCCGATCCAGTGCGGCTGCCGCTTCCTCTAAATAACGTACCTGTTTCGCCTGATAAGCAGCCTGTGTACCGGAAAAGCGGGCAAGCAGTTGACTGGATTGCTGTAGATATGACGCCAAAAGCCCCTGGTATCGTGCAGGCTTCTTCTCTTCACGATACAAATCGGCATTATATTTATCTACATAGTCTCCGTACATAGCTGGAATATCTGCTGCAGTGCCAATGTTGCCTATGGGAGCAGGCAAGATACTTCCACCAGGCGGATTCATGATAAGCTCCTGTAGTGCTTGTCCACTCTCCCCTGCCTGCTTCCGCAATTTCATCATCTGATCCAATGCTTCCTCACGCTCATCGTACAACGGCTGCAGCTTGCCGAGTACTTTGGTTGTCCGTGAAGCTTCGCCCATGGCCGCCGACATGGGCTTGAACTTGCCGGCCAGCTCCAGGGCAAAATCAATCGGTGCCTTGTATTTCATCTCTTCCACAATCTGACGGCGGAAGATGTCATAGCTTCCAAGCGGACGGCTCCAGCTAAAGGAGGAGGAATCCAGACCCAAAGGCAGCAGATTAAAAGAATCGCCCCGTCCGCTCTCATACAGATTATCATTCAGCACACTGGCCAAAAGCTGATCACCATCGTTGCCGCCATAGGCAAACAATCCGTACTTATCTTTCAGTTCGATATCATAAGAAGACATGACTGAGCGGACTGCAGCCCTGGCCAAACGCTCTTCCTGCACATTTACAGCGGCAATGCGCGCATAGTCGATCAGTACAGCGGTAAACAAAAAGACAAATGCCAGCACCATAATTAAAAAGATAGAGACTGAACCTTCAGATTTCCTGAACATACGCCCTACGACCTTCTTCAATCCATCTTCTCCTCCTTCCTTGCCGCTGTTGCTGCTCCCAGCCATTGATAATGGATCCCTGTATTTCAATACGGATCCTCGTGTTCAATGCAGCTTGTTCAGCATGACGGCAGCATTTTTCCTATCCATGCCTGTCCCTGACTTAGCGTTTTCCGTATTACCCTTAAATTTGGCCCCATAGTAACGCATAAGATCAATGGTCCGAATGAACTCTACAGGTTCGGCAACCACGGAACGGGCCTGCACCACCGGCACTGCCTTATCTGACAGAATCTCATCCAGCACAGGCAAATTCAGCATCCGCTTCAGCTCTGCGCTGACTTTACGTCCCGTAAGGCTATAAGCATAGTTCATCTCTCCTGGCATATTTGCCGGAATCATAGCAGATGCATGCGTTAGCTTGACCACAGGCAGTGCACCCTCTTCCCCGGCTGCAGGCAGCGTAATCGATGCTCCACCATTTGGTGCATCGATACCGAACAAAGAGGAGAGCAGATCATCGTCTCCAATGCGCCAATAGAGAGAGTCGTATTCGCCAATAGCGTAAGAACCTTTGGTTTCTTTGCGGCTGTTATCCCAATTGTAGGCGGCACGTTCCGTAGCGGCCGAAGCTACCTGCAGCAGCATCGACTTCTGGTAGCTGTACAAGCAGAAGAACAGCAGCAGCATGGTGATGCACATAATAATCGGCAGCAGTAGAGAGGCTTCAATCGTAAAGCTGCCCTCGTCTTTCCGGAGTGTGCTCACTCGAAAACTTCCTGGCTCTTTTCACCGGCTGTTTTAATCAAAGCTTCAACTACGTCCTGTATTTTGTCCTTAAAAAGAAGCACTACCGCAATCAACACAGCGATGATCATAATCATCTCCAATGTACCCAGCCCTTCCTCATCCTTCCAAAAGCTCTTTGCAGCCTTCACCATCATTGAACTCATCATCAGCTTCCTCCTTTTACATTTTGAGCATCATGAACGCCGGTGTTCCCACCAGCACAATAACAATCAGAAAGATAACCACCATTGGAAAAACCAGTTTCGATGAAGCCTGCTCCCCACGTGTCCGGCTGATAGATTTCCGTTTCTCCCAGAGTATCCGCGAGAGATCACGCAGCGACAGGACAAAATCAGCTCCGCCCCTGCGGTAATTAAGCAGTACCGTGGTAGTGAATAACGAGACTTCCTGCACCGCACAGCGTTTACTGAAATTCTCAAAAGCCTGCTGAAACGAATAGCCACTGTCCCACTCATCAGTCATTTTGTATAACTCCTTATAGAGCGGGTGTGTCATATCTCCTCTGCGGCTTTCCACACAACGGATGATTGCCCGCTGCACCGTCTCTCCTGCACCCACCAGAAGCACTATGCTGTTCAGAAGTTCCGGAAGCTCAAGCATGATATTCTGTTCCCGGAGCCGAACCTTCTTATGCAGGTCACTAACCTGGGCAACCGGTAATATAACCGCCAGTACCCCACCTAGTGCCACTCCGGTTGTCTCCCCGCTAAATAGCGTATACGCACATCCAGCTGTCAGAAACAGCCAACTATAAGTGATCATCTCTCCCATAAAAAGCAGTGTGCGCTCCGCACTGTAACGGTTTCCGTAGGTCCGCTGAAGTGAACGCTGTATGCGGAACATGACAGTTGGAGCATGACTTCCAAGCTTCCATCTGTCGATCAGCCAAAGGAACGGTTCACCAAGCCGCCGCAGCCGCAGCCCTTCCATGGGAATGGCACGTAGTCCCGCGTAGCGGTTGCCGCATTTCAGGCGGAGCAGGCCCCATCCAAGTGTCAATAACAGCATGACGGCGCCGCTTAGCCAAATCATTTATTTCACCTCCTTTACAGGGGAATATTCATGATTTTGGAAGTCCACAGATAACATAAGAACAGCACCCCGAGAGCTAGCGTAGAAATGGCTATCCCTGCACCTGTATACATAGGCTCCATATAATCTCCTGCTGTAAGACTCATGAAAATCACCATAATGAGCGGCGAAACCAATAGGGCCTTGGCCTCAAATTTCTTCTGGGCGATACTGACGGCAATATCCTGCTGAATATCCAGCTTCTCGCCGATGATGGTTGAAGTGCGCCTCACGATCTCTACCAGGTCACCCCCAGTACGCTTACAGACAGAGAATACATCCGCGAACCGCTCAACATCTTCCATGCCGGCCCGTTTGCTAAAGTCATTCAGCGCTTCTTCTACCGGCTGCCCGTACTCCATGCGTGTACAGATGATGTTGAGCTCAAAGATCATATCGCCGCCCCCTTCCGGGTCAAGCATGAGCAGGTCCTGCACTGCTTCACGAAATGCATTCTCAACCGAGCGGCCGGCGGACAGGGAAGAAGAAAGCGAGAACAGCATTTGCTTAAATTGCAGATTGAGTGCAGCACGGCGCCGCCGGTGCAGGTACTCTCGTAGCAGCCGCGGAGCATAAGCCCCGCCCGGCACCAGCAGCAGTGACAACAGCACATTGTGATAAAAAAGATACCCGGTCGCCCATAGCAGCGTTCCGCCAGCCAGCCTCGCCATAATTTTTTGCATAGAAGTTAATATGTACACTGTATAATCGGGCAGTTGTGCCTTCGCTCTGGTATCACGTATTCTTTTCGGCTTGTTTTTGAATGAGATCAAAGTGCTTTCTCCTTCTTGTAAATTCCAGCCATTCTGAGCTTAGCGGTATGCAGCATCGGATTCCCGCTGGGAATTAGTCCCCCTTGTACCCGCCCGTTCTTCTCCCCTGTTTCACGGAATTCATATAGCGGGCTCAGGATCACCTCTCCTTCCCGGACCCCCGTAACCTCACAGATCTCCATCACCCGGCGTGATCGGTCACGCAGACGCGATAGATGCACGAAGATATCAATTGCGGAGCCAATCTGCTGCCGGACAACCGACACTGGCAAATCGGCTGCACTAAGTACCATCGTTTCCAGACGGCTGAGCATATCTTGCGCACTGTTAGAGTGGCCAGTAGATAAGCTGCCATCATGGCCTGTATTCATCGCCTGCAGCATATCGAGGCATTCTGCTCCCCGAACCTCGCCGACTACAATGCGGTTGGGCCGCATCCGCAGCGAGGAGCGAATCAGATCACGGATGGTGATCTCGCCGCGTCCCTCCGTATTGGCGTTTCTTGTCTCCAGTGAGACGAGATTCGGTACGGTCACGATCTGCAGCTCCGCTGAATCCTCTATAGTGATCACGCGTTCCTGCGGCGGAATGAATTGTGACAAAGCATTCAGAAAAGTAGTTTTACCCGACCCTGTGCCGCCGCTGATAAAAATATTGTATTTGGCCACCACAAGCATCTGCAGCATTTCCGCTGCTTCCGCGCTTATGGCTTCCCGGCGGATCAGCTCGTTCATTGTCATCGGAGTTTCGGGAAACTTACGAATGGTCATCGCCGGTCCCTTGAGAGCTACCGGCGGCAGAACGATATTGACACGGGAACCATCCTTCAGCCGCGCATCAACAATTGGTGAGGAATCATTAACCACCCGGTTCACACCCGATACCACAGACTGGATAATATCCTCGAGCCGGCTTCTGGACTCAAAAGCCAGCGGCAGGCGCCGGATCTGTCCCTCCTCCTCTACGAAGATTTCATCGTGACTGTTAATCATGATCTCGGTGATAGCCGGATTATCCACCAGCGGCTGCAGTACATCCAGCCCCCGGAAGGAATCAAACAGCTTCTTGACCAGGGCATGTTTCTCTTGTGCCGTCAAATACCGCAGGCTATCCCGCGCAAGAATTATCCGCTCTATATACGCCGTAAGCTCACGGTTGCCTACAGCAGAAGTCAGATCCAGTCCGGAACGAATCTCACTGCGCAGCGACCTGAACATTTCCTCATTCATATACATTCCCGGTAAAGACATGCGGCAGTGCCGGTTCAATGACTCCTGAGCATAGCTGCTGCACACCCGCCGTGAATTGTGGGGAATTGAGACACAGCTCCCCATGGTGCTGCATACTCCAGGATGGAATATAAGGAAGCACAGTATCCATCTGTACCCCTTCAGGAAGAATCCCTGCGTTATGCGCATCAGCTGCAAGGTTCATGACAAACCTGCTTTTGGCAGCAACCTCCTGCAGAATTCCAGCGTGTGGATTACTGCAGTGCTTCAGCCACCCCGCAGTCTTATGCTGACTGGTCTTAGATCCCGTCACTACCCAGAGCAGAAGTCCGCATCTGTGGAGGACTGCCTGGGTTTGCTCCTCTTCAAGGGCTCCCGTATCAACAATGACAACATCATAGCGCCCTGACCCGGACAGCTGTTCCAGCACATCCAGCGTATCCTTGCGTGTCATTTGCAGCTTTTCCTTAAGATTCTCCACAGGTCTGAAGGCTTCACTCCTTAGACTCTCGTGCCGGATTACGTACCTTTCAAGCTCCAGCTCTGCCTTTACTTGACCCCCTTCCCCTTCATTCGACTTCAGTTCGTAGAGCAGCCGCTCCAGACCGGGGGCATTTCCATCCGGCATACGCAGATACAATCCGCTGCTATCCACACTCTCCAGATTCAGATAAAAAACAGACAATCCCAGCCCTCCAAGCTGCTTGGCCAAGTTGAGGGCAAGCGTCGTTTTGCCGCTGCTGCCACTGGCGGAAAGAACCCCAATCAGCAGCGTCTCCTCCTTGGGGATAGATGCCATTCTGCTGCGCTTCACATCACACAACTGGAGAATAGAGTCCAGCAAAGAAGGAAGCGATTGATACTTTGCAATCACCTGCCCACCCGCCAGATTTCCGGAAGGTTTGCCGCGGACGTCCCCTGTATCGCTGAGAACCGCCCACGGAACGGTATTCTTCCCCTCCACCAGCCAGGCCTCGATAAATGAAGGATCGGCAACCACAGCATCCGGCACCTCCTCTCCGTTCATGAATTCCATAAACGTATCAGGCCGGCTGAAAGCGCTGATCCGCAGCATCCCTCCATATTCACTATGGTGAATATAGTGCAATAATGGCTCAATGTACTGGCTCTCCCGGACTGCGAGCACGATTCTTGCCGCCATGCTTCCACTCTCCTTTCTGTATAAAGACGCAAAAAAAGCACCGCCAATAACCGTGGGATACGGTCATTGAACGGTGCTTCCGTTACTATTCCTATAATTTACAGCAATAGTAGCATATATATAAGAGCACAGCAATAGCTTTTTTTCCATTACTCCAAAATCCCATGAACTCCCATATCCAGTACTGGATATTCTCAAATCCCCCGTCCCCATGTATAATACATAAGCTCATAATTTATCTAACACAAATCATAACAAAGGGGATTACCAAAACATGAAGCTCGTACCCGGTTTTCTTGCAGTTCTGGCCTTATCCGGTGCCATCACCGTATCTGCAGCAGCGGCGGCAGACCAACCTATCACCGTAACCATCGATCAGCAAAAGCTGAATCTAAGCACCAGTGCACCAGTCAAAGACCATGATGCCATCCTCGTTCCCATGCGCCCTATTTTTGCGAAGCTGGGACTCACCCTGGTATGGGATGCTAAGACAAGCACGATTACTGCCTCAAAAGAGGGCCTGACGATCATTCTGCAGCTTGGCAGCAAAAAAGCAAGTGTGAACGGAACGGTGAAGCAACTTACTACTGCACCCAAAATGATCAACAATGTCACCTATATCCCTCTCCGTTTCGTAGGCGAAGCGACAGGCAACAGTGTCACCTGGAACGCCAAAGCAAATACCGTAGAAATCAAAAGCAATCAGAGCAGTGCCGTGACAAAGGGAATCTCGGAGCTTTTTGATAAATACGTCAGCTATTCCAACAAAAATGATTTTGAGGGATTCCTGAGTCTGATTGATCCGAAGTCGGCACTTGCCGCAGCCGCCCCTGCACTCAAGGAGCAGATGATAGCAACGAATACAACAACAGCGATTGTCTCAATGGACATTATCGATGTTCAGGCGAAGGAAGCGACAGTGGACGTAGTGGAAACAGCCGTTAGAAACAGCGGAGCCTTTACACCTGACAGCACCTCAGAGTACATTTATTCACTTTCCAAAAATACTGGCAGTTCCGACTGGCTGATCAACAATGTGCAGATTAAGGCGATCCAATATTCCCTGCCTGACGGAATCCTAGAAGCCAAAACATCTGCTCCCGCTGCTGATGAAGATCAGATAAAAGCTGTGCTGCAGGCCAATACAGATTACTCCAACAAAGAAGATCTCAGCGGATTAATGTCTACAATAGACGAATCCTCTCCAGCCTATGAAGAGAGCGAACAGACCTATAAACAGCTTTTCGCCGCTTATGACTTGGAGTCTGCTGTAGAGTCTTCCAAAATCATTTATTACAATAATAACGAGGCCGCCATCTATGCTGTTCTAACCTCCAAAAAGCTGAAGGGTCCGCAGTTCACCGACTTCCGGGCTGAAACCGTGACAACCCTCAAGAAATCAGCAGATGGCAAATGGAAGCTGGTTGAGACTTACAATCTCAAGATGGAGCCGCTGACCAAGTAGACTAATTTAATATTTCCTGATATAAAAAACGCAGCAGACTCCTCCTGCCGGGAGCATCTGCTGCGTTTTTTTCTTCATAACCTCTCACAGAAACCGTTGCCGGATCTCCGGCGTCGGCACCAGGCACTGCTCGTCCCTGCCGAACCAGCGGTAACGGTTCCTGGCTACCAATCTGTACAGGGCATTGCGCAGCGGCCGGGGGACAGCAATGAGCAGATAAGCAGCCGGCCATGGAAAACGCAGTCTCCGGGCAATCCGCAGCACAGCAGCCGATTCCGTATAGAAGATCCCATCCTCCAGCAGGACTACTGTGTTCAACTGCCCCGGCACAAGACCGCTGTCTTGCATCAACTCACGAGAAATTTCGCTCTGTAAAGGGGCAAACAGAAACCTGCCCTTGGGATCGCGCGGAATAATAAAGCGGACTACACCCTGACACAGATGGCAGACCCCGTCGATCAGCACAATAGACTTGTCTTCCATGGCAGCAGCTTGCTCTTTCTCCATGTTGCTCCCTCCTTCTCTCAGGAAAGTATACACTATGCGATATCCTGAAAAAAACAAAAACGCGGGATAAGCTCCCGCGCCGTCATAATCCGTCCGTTTAAGTTATTCTGCGATTGCCTTGTCGATCCATTCGTCCCCGATCATTTGCCCTTCGAAATCAGCTGTGAAAGCCTCCATGCATTTACAGATGAAGTCTTTGCGGCATACCGGACATGGTGTCTTAAGCAGGCGGCTGATGTTCGTCATTTTCCATTCCGGAAACCGATTGTAGAACGCGCGGCACTCCGTTCCATCAGCAAGCTTGATAATGAACTCGTACAATCCTTCCTTATCGTTGCTGCTGGCTTTGGTCACATTCGTAATATTCGGTCTGTAAGACATCTTCATCACCCATTATTTAAATTTTTGGTAGTTAAATAGTACACGCGACATTAACAGATACTTAGACATATTAAAGAATTTTAGGGTTGATGTCAACCAAAGCTGACTCACTGGACTGGCATTTATACGTTTGCCTGATTTTACCGACTCCATTTAGACATTATTTCCAGATAACCACTTGGATATCCCATGATATATAGAGTCAGCGTCAAAAAACCGGACATCCCTGTCCGGTTCATATTAGATACACACGATATCCAGTTAATGTTGCAATTCCGCCTCTTACAATGGTTACAACACGTTAAGTTCAACCTCAATATTGCCGCGGGTTGCTTTGGAATAAGGGCAGAATGCATGCGCCTTCTCGGCCAGGTCTTCGGCCTTTTCACGTTCAATGCCGGGCATGCTCACATCCAATCTTACCGCCAGTTTGAAGCCTCCATCGCTCTCATCCTTGCCGATCAGCACATTGGAAGTCACAACTACATCCTGAAGCTTCACACCCTCTTTACGGGCAATATTCGCCAGCGCACTTTCATAACACGCCCCATAGCCAGCAGCGAACAACTGCTCCGGATTGGTACCCATGCCCCCTGGTCCACCCAGTTCCTTCGGCATTTTCAGATCATGCTTGAGTGCACCATCCGAGGATTCTACTGAACCCTCACGTCCGCCCCGTACTGTAGCTGAAGCAGTGTATAAAGCCTTCATTTTTAATGCTGTCATCGTCCAATCGCTCCTTTTCAAGCCGATTTTTTACGTATGCATACTGTTAACTTAAACAACGGACACCATTTGAAACGAATATATATTATTGTCACCTCCATTCGGCTTGCTTCTTTCAATAAATAGTGTACAATTGAATTGTGATAAATCATTTTCGGGAGGAATTATCCATGAGTATTTATGAGTTTGAAGCGAACACCCTGCGAGGCCAGGAAGAATCCCTATCCAAGTACAAAGGCAAAGTGCTCCTCGTCGTCAATACAGCCAGTAAGTGCGGACTTACTCCCCAGTATAAAGGTCTCCAGGAAATGTACGATAAATTCAAAGACCGCGGGTTTGAAGTGCTTGGCTTCCCGAGCAATCAGTTCAACGAGCAGGAGCCGGGCGGAAGCGAAGATATCGCAGAGTTCTGCGAGATCAATTATGGTGTAACCTTCCCAATGTATGAAAAGATTGACGTCAAAGGCGACAAAGCTCATCCGTTGTTCAAATACCTCACCAAGGAAGCACCAGGCATACTGGGCTCGAAGAGCATCAAATGGAATTTCACCAAGTTCCTGGTTGACCAAGAGGGCCGGGTACTCAAGCGGTTCGCACCGCAGACTACGCCAGATCAGATTGAAGCGGATATCGCCAAGCTGCTTGGAAATTAATCACCTCATAAACGAAAGAGACTCTTCATTCAGGACGGAATGCCTGTGAGAAAAAGTCTCTTTTTTTATGCGGACTATGTACTTTTCTTTAAATAAGAGCTAGTGGTGTAATGCCCAATATAATACAAAAAAGCCCTTCTCACGAAGGGCTTTGCTGCATTATGCAATGTTATGCGGTAGAGAGGACTCGAACCTCCACGGGTATACACCCACTACCCCCTCAAGATAGCGTGTCTGCCATTCCACCACTACCGCGCGGTGAATAAAACGGTAAAGCATTGTTTGAGGCCAACATTCAATATTATAAATCGATTATTACGAAAAGTAAAGGTACCGTTATTAGGAATTTTCTCCCATTTCCTTTTGCTTGCGATATTGGGTGAAGGCGATATATTCCTTAATGAAGTTCTGCTCTTCAGGCAACAGATCATTACTTTGGCAATTCAATTGCCGCATTTGTCCAAAAAAATACTCCTCCGAACCTTCACGCACCATTTCTGGTGATTTATTGCCTAAGATCAGCCAATCCAGACTCACATGAAAAAAAGCCCCAATCTCGATGAGCTTATGCGTCCCGGGTGTTGACTTCCCTCTTTTCCAATCCCCCATATTCCCAGTACTAATATTCAACTGTTCACAGAATGATTTCTTGGTGATCCCCTTCTGCTTAATCAAGTATTCAATTCGGTCGTAGATGGACTGCATATGCCAACCGCCTTCCACTATATTTGGACACACTTATTTGCGTAATTAATATTGTAAAATGACGTAAAAAAGTATATAATTAACTATTATTATTTCTTCTCCCATTATATCATACGGCTGGATAGTCGATAAGAGGTGAGATCCTTTTGAACAGTAAACGTCCCATAACCCCATACGGCTGGGCAATCAAACAGCGCCTGACAGAGCTGCACCTGGACCAGAAAAAGTTCTGCGAGATCTATGACATTCCGCCTTATCGCCTGTCCAACCTGATCCACGGCTCCCGCAGAGCTGAACGCTACCGGCGTCAGATTTCGGAGCTTTTGGGCTTGCCTCCATCTTAGCTGTTTCCTTCCGTTTGACTAACCTGTTCCTATACAAAAAAACCGCTCCTCATCAGATGTAATACCTGATTCAGGAGCGGTCTATTGTGACTGTATGCGGTAGAGAGGACTCGAACCTCCACGGGTATACACCCACTACCCCCTCAAGATAGCGTGTCTGCCATTCCACCACTACCGCATATGGTGACTCGTATGGGATTCGAACCCATGTTACCTCCGTGAAAGGGAGGTGTCTTAACCCCTTGACCAACGAGCCATGATTGATAACTTATGTGTTTGTCACAACAAAAATGAGTATATCAAACAGAACGGATTTTGACAAGAAGTTTTTTTGCATCCAATAGCGGGGACCTGCATCCGTCTGCAATCCATCCTCCCCGCTATTTTCAAATCCCATCCCAAAGATATCCGTTCGAGCATCTGCACTTAGATTCGTCCTCCGGCAGTAGCCAGCACCTCTATGCCATTAGCGGCTTCATAGCCTAGACTTTGCGCTACGGCCTGATTGGTCACATACCCGGCGGCCACGTTAATCCCTCTGGCTAAGGCAGCATTGTTCAACGCAGCAACATGAATGCCCAGATTAGCAATCTGCAAGGCATAGGGAATGGTCACATTGGTAAGTGCCAGCGTTGAGGTTCGGGCAACAGCCCCCGGCATATTAGCCACAGCATAATGAACAACCCCGTGCTTCACATAGGTCGGATGCTCATGAGTTGTGATCCGGTCAATCGTCTCTATCGAGCCGCCCTGATCGACCGCCACATCCACAATGACTGAACCTTCCGCCATTTGCTGCACCATATACTCTTTTACCAGCTTGGGTGCCCGGGCACCCGGAATCAGTACTGCGCCAATCAGCAGATCCGCTTTGCGGACAGCTTGTTCAATATGATAAGAATCCGACATGATAGTAACCAGACGCCCGCCAAAAATATCATCAAGAGCCCGGAGCCGGTTCGCATTCACATCCAGTACGGTAACTCTTGCTCCCAACCCAAGTGCAACCTTGGCTGCATTCGTACCGACGATGCCCCCACCAACAATCACCACTTCGCCCGGTATAACACCGGGAACTCCACCAAGCAGCACACCTTTGCCGCCATGCGGTTTCTCCAGTAGCCCTGCTCCAATCTGAACCGCCATCCGTCCCGCTACTTCACTCATAGGAATGAGCAGCGGCAAAGAGCCATCCTCCAGCTGAATCGTCTCATACCCGACCGCTGTTATCCCGCTCTCCACTAGGGCTGCGGTCAATCCGGCTTCGGGAGCCAGATGCAGATAAGTGAACAAGATCAAACCCTTGCGGAAATAACCGTACTCTTCCGGCAGCGGCTCTTTCACTTTTATAATCATATCTGCCTTGCTCCACACTTCAGCCGCGGACTCCACGATTCTTGCACCCTTATTCAGATACTCACTATCATCAAAACCACTGCCCGAACCCGCCCACTGTTCAACGAACACTTCATGACCTGCTCTGCGGAGAGCCTCTACTCCAGCCGGAGTGATTGCAACACGATTCTCGTTGTTCTTGACTTCTTTGGGTACGCCAACAATCATTTTTATCGCCTCCTTGGATGTGATCAAGAGTATAAGCCTACACTTTATAGGATGCGAAAAGAAAGGCCCAAATGGAGCCTTTCTTTTCAAGAGATATTGTTTATTTTATCATATGCGCAAGCTCTGCTTAAGGATTAACCTTCGTTTCGAACGTTTGCTTGCCGTCAACGAATTTCAGCACAACCGCTGCTTTTACCGGGTCATGCGTTTCGTTCAGAGTGATTTTGCCGGTAGCCAGCTGCAAGTCTTTGGTTGCCGCCAAAGCATCTTTGATCTTGGCAGGGTCTGCTTCTCCGGCACGGGTGATGGCATCGGCAACCAGCTTCAACGCGTCATAACCCAGAGCCGCCATCCCGTCAGGCACTGCGCCGCCATTAGCCGCTTTGTAAGCATCCACGAAGCTGGTAACTTCAGTAGCTGTATCTTCCGGAGAGTAGTGATTGGACATGTAAGTGTCATTAAGAGCCTCTGCACCGGCGATTTCAGCCAGCTGTGGAGAATCCCAGCCGTCCCCGCCCAGGAATGGAGCAGTGATCCCCATCTCACGTGCCTGCTTCAGAATTTTACCGACTTCTTCATAGTAGCCTGGCAGATAGATCACATCCGGGTTAGCGGCTTTGATACGGGTCAGCACGGCTTTGAAGTCAGAATCCTTCTGTTGGTAAGACTCCTGGCTCAGCACTTCGCCGCCTTTGGCTTTGAAGGTTTCTTCGAAGAACTTCTGCAGACCTTTGGAATAGTCACTCGAAGTATCGGTGTAGATTACTGCAGTCTTGGCTTTCAGGGAATCCAGGGCAAAATTAGCCATAACCTGGCCTTGGAAAGGATCGATAAAGGCAGCGCGGAATACCCATTCGTTCACTTTGGTGGTACGTTCATCCACAGTAACTTTCGGATTGGTGGCGCCCACCGCTACGAGTGGAATTTCTTTTTCGGTTACCACCGGAACGATACCCAGTGTGTTAGTCGATGTGGAGGCACCAATAATGGTAACAACTTTATCGTTAGAAATCAGTTTTTGCGCAACCTGCGTGGCTTCCTCGGACTTCGAGGCATTATCAGCTACGATCAGTTCCAGCTTCTTGCCCAGGATCCCGCCCGCGTCGTTAATCTGCTGTACAGCCAGCTTCGCGCCTTTTGATGCGGAGTCGCCGAAAGAAGCCTGGCCGCCTGTGAGTTCAAGGTCAGCACCGATTTTGATGGTGTCCCCGCCAGCGTTGCCGCCGCTTGCAGAATTGCCGCTGTTCTCTGTGTTGTTGTTACCACAGCCCGATGCTAATACTGCTGTCAGTACTGCCGACAAAATAATGGCCCCAATTTTCTTCATAGTTTCTCCCAGCCTCCCGATAAATTGAATTTGTATATGATGGTTCTATGATGCTGCATAGTAGGGCCTGACAGACTTAGTGTCCGAGATAGGCCATTTTAATCTCTTCGGAATCCGCCAATTCCTTGGCGTCTCCTTCCAGCACCACTCTGCCCGTCTCCAGCACATAAGCGCGATGGGCAATTTTGAGGGCCTGATGAGCATTCTGCTCCACGAGCAGTACCGTTGTGCCGGCATCATTTACTTCTTTGACAATTTTAAAAATATCCTGAACCAGAAGCGGGGCAAGCCCCATGGACGGTTCATCCAGCAATAGCAGTTTGGGGTGTCCCATTAGGGCGCGGCCCATAGCAAGCATCTGCTGCTCGCCGCCGGATAAGGTTCCGGCCTGCTGCTTCTTGCGCTCCAGAAGTCTCGGGAAGGTGTTGTAGACTCTCTCGAAATCAGCCGCCAGGCTCGTGGGACTTTGGAGGTATGCGCCAAGCTCCAGATTCTCCTCTAACGACATATTGGCGAATACACGCCGTCCTTCGGGACAATGAATCAGCCCTTGCTTCACAATCGCCTGAACACTCTGGTTCGTAATGGATTTGTCCAGAAATTCAATAGCGCCTGTCTTTGGCTTAAGCAGGCCTGAAAGCGTCTTGAGCAGCGTCGACTTACCGGCGCCATTGGCACCAATCAATGTCACAATCTCTCCTTGTTTCACTTCAACGCTAAGATCTTTCAGAGCATGAATGGCTCCGTAATAAACATTGATTCCCTGTACTTTGAGCATACCCTTACGCCTCCTGTCCCAAATACGCTTCGATAACCCTCGGATTGCTCCGAATCTCCGCAGGCGTGCCATTCGCAATCAGGATACCGCGGTCAAGCACATAGATCCGGTCGCAGACGCCCATAACAAGAGACATATCATGTTCAATCAGGAGAATCGTTAGATCAAATTCCTTGCGGATCCAGGCAATGAGGTTCATCAGATCACGGGTCTCATTCGGGTTCATACCGGCAGCCGGTTCGTCCAGCAGCAGCAGCTTTGGCCCGGCAGCCAGAGCACGTGCAATTTCAAGACGCCGCTGGTTCCCGTAACTAAGATTACTGGCAACCTCACCGCTTTGCTCGGCCAGATTGAATATTTTCAGGATATCCATGGACTTCTGTGTGATCTCATCTTCTCCCTTGAAATGCTTCGGAAGCCGTAGCATCGAGGAGAACAGCGAGTGTCTGGCATGCTGATGAAAGGCAATTTTTACATTTTCCAGCACGGTCATGGATGTGAACAACCGGATGTTCTGAAAAGTGCGGGCTGCCCCTTTATGATTAATCTTATAGGGCTTCATGCCGCCGATGGATTCGTTGTTAAGGATGATGCTGCCAGTAGAGGGAGGGTATACTCCGGTCAGCAGGTTGAACAATGTTGTTTTACCTGCACCATTCGGGCCGATCAGTCCGATAAGCTCGCCTTTGTCAATATGGAGGGAAACTTCACTAAGGGCTTTAAGTCCGCCAAAAGAGCGGCTGGCCTCTTGAACATCAAGGAGCACTACTTTCGCTGATTGCGTCATTTGCCTTGGCCTCCTTTTTGCCGAAATTGCCCAGAGAGAATCTGGTTTTGCCAAGCAGACCGCTAGGACGGAAGATCATCATCAGGATCAAAACAATAGAATAGATAATCATCCGCCACTCCGGAAATTCTCGCAAGTAAGTATAGAGCAGAGTAACAAAGACCGCTCCGACGATAGAACCGGCCGTACTGCCAAGCCCCCCGAGAACAACCATAACGATGATTTCGAACGACTTCAGGAAGTTGAAGCTGCCTGGGGTTATTACATAGAACGTATGGGCTGACAAGCCGCCCGCCATACCGGCGAATAAAGCGCCAATGGTAAAAGCGACGATCTTGTAACGGGTCGTATTGATCCCCATCGCCTCAGCAGCAATTTCATTCTCACGGATAGCGATACAAGCCCGGCCGTGTGTAGATCGGATGAAGTTATTGATTACAACTACGGTGACCAAAGTGAACAGGAACAGCATGGTCCATGTGGTTTTGGCTGGGATGCCGCTTAGTCCTGACGCACCGCCAACATATTCCGTATTCAGCATAATGATCCGGATAATTTCACCAAACCCCAGAGTGGCAATCGCCAGATAATCACCATTCAGGCGAAGCGTCGGCATGCCGATCAATACACCGAACACCGCAGCGAGCAAACCTCCAGCAATGATCGCCGGAACAAACGGAACATTATAGTCAAGCGTCAGGATTGCTGATGTATAAGCACCTACCGACATAAACCCTGCATGCCCAATGGAAAATTGTCCGGTAATCCCGGTAATCAGATTGAGCGAGACCGCCAGCATGATGTTCACACCGATCAGAAGCAGCATAGACCTCGTCACATCACTGAATACTCCCGTTGTTAAAAGAACTTGAACAATTCCGTAGAAGGCCAGGGCAACAATAATTCCCACCCAGAAGTTTTTATTTAGCTTCTTCACGCTGATTCCCTCCTACACTTTCTCCCGGACATTCTTGCCAAACAGCCCGGATGGTTTAAAAATCAGGATCAGAATCAATACGGCAAAAGCCACACCATCACGCCAGGAGGAAAATCCGAGTGAGGAAATCTCCGTCTCCACCGTTCCGAGCAGCAATCCGCCAACCAGCGCTCCAGGAATACTTCCGATTCCTCCAAGTACTGCAGCAACAAAGGCCTTAAGCCCTGGCATCACACCCATCAGTGGATCGACGGAGTTATAAGTCATACCGAAAATCACGCCAGCTGCAGCTGCAAGCGCCGATCCGATGGCAAAGGTTGCCGAAATGGTACGGTCTACGTTGATCCCCATCAATCGCGCCGCCTCTACATCGAACGATACCGCACGCATGGCTTTGCCGGTCTTGGTATAACGGACAATATATTGCAGGATAAGCATAAGAATTATCGTTGTTAGCAGAATCATTACCTGATTGGATTCCACTTGGATCGAAGATCCGAAGAGCGTGTACTGTTTCTTCTCCATGATGTCCGGGAAGCCTTGGGCCTGAGGCCCGAGAATGAGCACTCCGGTATATTCGAGAAGAAACGATACCCCTATGGCAGTAATCAGCGCAGCAATGCGTGTGGATTTGCGCAGCGGTTTGTAGGCCAGGCGTTCAATCGATATGCCTAGCAGCGCACTAATCGTCATCGAAATGACCAGCGACAGGATCAGAACGACAATCGGAGGAAAACCTGCATCCGCCAAATATTTAGCACTGTACAGTCCGATAAACGACCCCACCATAAAGACATCCCCGTGAGCAAAATTGATCAGCTTGATAATACCGTATACCATGGTGTAACCAAGGGCGATCAGAGCGTAGATACTACCTACTGAAATCCCGTTAATTAATTGCTGAATGAAATACTCCATCGCCATCCCCTTTTCCGCGTATAATCTTACTCCCTTTCTCCAAGCTCACACGTTTTTTTCTTTTTGACCTCTTTGATGTTATTTATATTAACACAGGGTTATACCTCCGTCACTAATAAAAATGTAATGTAATAGAAAATTCAGATTTATATGTAAATTAACTTAACATAAGCAGTTATATTAAGGTTATATTTAGTGCCGAAATGAAATATTTCGAAGGAAAGCGAAGAAAATCAGAGGTTTTTGAAGCACGCAGCTTTGGGTAGCTTATTCCTTTTTCATTACAATACTTTGATTTTCCGAAAATAATATAACTTTTGTCTCTTTACAGCATCAATCCTTCAATTAACTAAAGGAGTAATGAGTTGTATTAACAGGTTCTTCATCGGAGGAGGGACGGGGATGGGTACAAAGTTACTCCGTCAGAAATCAACAGACAAAAAAAGAGCTTCCTGACGGAAGCTCTCTTACATGATATAGTTTATAAAGTTATGCAAGTGTATTCAGAACGGAGAGAGAGGGATTCGAACCCTCGCACCGCTTACGCAGTCTAACCCCTTAGCAGAGGGTCCCCTTATAGCCACTTGGGTATCTCTCCAAGAAAATGGCTCCCCGAACAGGACTCGAACCTGTGACAACTCGATTAACAGTCGAGTGCTCTACCAACTGAGCTATCAGGGAACATTCACATGAACAAGAAATAATTTATCATGATTTTGTGGTCTAGTCAAGCTTATCGCATAACTTTGATATCGTTTTCACGTGCCGGATCAGCACCACTCTCCATCTCCCGGAATCTTGACCCGGTCCAGCAGTCCCTCCTGCTCCAGCCGGGCTCTAAGATGTTCACGGGTAACCTTACAATGGTTGATGGCCTCCATATGCACAGCAATCACAGCTGCCTCAGGCACATAGTTGCACAGGTCCACAATATCTTGCTCATTCATCGTAATATGCCCTCCGTTCAGAAACTGCGCTCCTCCGCTATTTACGATGATAACTTCGGGTCTGTGCTCATCCAGGGCCTGCTTCACTTCATCGCACCAAATCGTGTCGCCTGCTATATACAAGACAGGTTCGCCTTCGGCGCGGAACACAAAACCGGACACCTTCCCCATAAGCTCTCCGATTTCTCCAGTGCCATGCCGGCCGTCGGTCCGCTTCAGGGTTGTGTTCTGGAAGTTTGAAATCTCATTGTCCCCAATCACGGATACATGCTCAAAACCCTGCCTCCTGAGCGTCTCTCCATCCCCATCCTGACATAGAACTGGAAGCTCATGCGGCAATAGAGACACTGCGGCTGTATCCCAATGATCCCGGTGCAAATGTGTGACTAGCACAGCATCAGGCGAAAGCCACTGCTGAACCGGCCCCGGCAAAGGTACTAAAGGGTTATTACGTGCGTTGGCAGTATTCGGAATAGGCGGATTCGCCTCTTGTTCACTAAACATGGGATCCACCAGAAACGAAGTACCGGCGTATTCCAACCAGAGGGCTGCGTTGCGGATAAGCTGAACTTTCATCAAAAAAACACCTCTTTCATCCATCCTGTCTTCTGCTACAATCTAAGTATAGACGCCTCTTCGGTCAGAATACATTGTGCGGCGAAAGAGATTGGGCAGTTCTGCTTTCACCCGGAAAGGAATTATCGTACAAATGGACGACTACACAATAGATGAAACAGATTACAGAATTCTACAATATATAATAGAAGATTCTCGGTTAACCCAGAAGGAAATTGGGGAGAAAATACACATGACAGGCCAGGCGGTAGGCGCGCGAATCCGCAGAATGCGGGAGTTGGACATTATAGAGGGCTATACCGTGCGATGGAATCCACAGAAGCTTGGACAGAGCATTCACGCTTTGATCACTGTGTTCCTGAGTACGAACAAATCACACCCGCTTTTTCAACAATTTGCCTTGGGCCATGAGAGTGTGGCTGAGCTGCACCGGGTCAGCGGTGAAGGGTGTTACTGGATGCGCGTATATGCCAAAGATCAGGAGGAACTGGCAACTTTTCTGGACCAGCTGCTGGAGTTCGGCAACTATCGGGTAAATCTGGGAATAGGCAAGCTGAAGTAGAAGCATCAATTAATAGTTACCTGGAGGCCATAGATGAAAAACAAGATTGATTCACCCAAAATTACCGATGCGGATTCTCTGCTGGTACAGCAAATTGAAACTCTGCTAACGAAGGAAGAAATCAGCCAGTGCCTTATCAGTGACTGTCTGATTGAATATCAGGAAGCGTCCAGGGTCTCGTTCGATAAAGTGGTTTTTCGAAATGTAACCATTACTGAGTCCACACTGCATGCCATTGAACTGACGGATGTGATATTTGAAAATTGCGATTTGTCTAATGTAAACTTCAGCGACGCTTTTGTGCACCGGACAGAATTCCGGAACTGTAAACTGACCGGAACGGATTTCAGCAGGGGACGGTTTCAGAATGTACGCATGGTGGATTGTATCGGGGATTTTGCCAGCTTCCGGTTCGGTAAATTGAAAGGAACGGCTTTTGCGAACTGCCGGCTGATCAGCAGTGATTATTATCAGGCCAGTCTGAACCAAGTCGAATTCCTAGAATGCGAAATCGATCAGGCTACCTTCGCCGGCTGCAGGTTAAAAGAGATCGATCTCAGCGACTGCAGCTTCTCCGGTCTGAATGTCGATATTGAAGATCTCGCAGGCTGTATTATTTCCGCAGAACAGGCAGCTTCCTTCGTAGGGCTTCTCGGCCTGATCATCAAGACCGATCCCGATATTTGAAACTCCTATTTAGCTTTCCCTTGGCCTGCTTCCAGTGCAATCAGCTTAAGCTTGCCGGCACAATTGCCGCAGCGGTAGCGCTTCGGATCGGCCTTGCGTTTGCGCGGATACTCTGTAGAACAGGCAGTGCAGACAAGCTTATACCGGTAAGGCAATGGCTTACGAGCCTTCGCTCCGGGCAGGGTCTGGCAAAACCGGCTGCCGCCGACCACTGCGAGCAGTTTTTTGAAATCCGCATCCCGGTGCATATATCCCCGCTTCGCCAAGTGCAAATGATAATGGCACAACTCGTGTTTGATGATGCGCTCGGTCTCTTCCCTACCGAATATCTCCAGCTGCATCGGGTTGATCTCGATATTGTGACTCTTCGTAAAATACCTTCCACCCGTTGTGCTCAGCCGGCTGTTAAAGCTGGCCTTGTGCCGGAAAGGGACACCAAAGCTGTCTTGCGATACCTGCTCGATCCACTGTTGCAGTTCTTCATTGTTCATTCTAGTCATCGTCTCTCTCACAAGTCCTCTCCACAAGAAATTCTGATCTCTACTTGAATTGTAACTTGCCCATAGGCTACACTGTCAAGAAGGAAGACAAGTTCGGAGGGAGAATGACTTATGCCGAAAATGCGGTATGTAATTTTGCAGCAGCATCAGGAGTTGCTATTCGTAGAAATGCCGGAGGAATATGCGTATCAGCTGAGCGCCCTCAATCTTCGCCTCAATAAAGAAATCGATAAGCTAACCGCGGATGATATCCCGGATCTGCCGCTTGCTATAGCAGAATGCGATTCCCTGGAGCTGCTGCGCGAGGAGCACTCACCGGAATCCGGACTGGCCTATATCAACCGCCTGGAGAGCGCTTTTTCATCCATTCAGGAGAGCAATTATCCGCTGATCTCATTATTAACTGAAATCCGCGCGCTTCAAGCCCAGCTTGAGCAGTGGTACGAAGAGGAAGAAGAAGGCGTACACTAGGAACCCGGGAAATACGGTCCGCGGCCGCACCTTTGGGCGGCTTCTCCCATATGCTATCTTACGTTAGCATGCAGAGGAGGGGTACTCATGCCGCAGTGGCTCTGCCATCAGCTCATGAAGGCCTATTATAAAAAAGACCGGCGTCAGATTAAACTGCTGAACGAATGCTGGTTTTTTTACCGCAATTCCGCCGAATCCCGTGATTCTATTCAGCGTGAGTTATAGGTACATGGATGATTCAAACAAAACCCATCCCCAGAAGTTACGGGATGGGTTTTGACGTAGGAATGGTTTATCTGAAATCTTCTAGAACATCGGGAAGACATATTTAACCAGGAAGAACAATATTCCAAAGATGATAATAATATAAGCGGCATATTTGATAAAAGTCGAAGCGACAAGGCTGGAATCCGATTTTTTATGCACCTCAGTGCGTTCCACTTCAACACTTCTATCTCTAGTATTCGGTTCCATCATCAATCTCTCCTTTCGAATCTCTCGTTGATAGCATCCATTACCCCACCTCTTTCCTGCTTGAAACAAACAGCCGCAGCCCCGGGTTCTCTCCATAATCACGGAGAACCGGAGTTGCGGCTTCATGTAGCACCTTGTATGTTTAGTTGAAACTACGGTTCGCCGGCCAGGAGCCCTGCAACTTACGGACCAGTACAATCTGGCCGGTGTGATAGGAATCATGAAGAATCAGACTCATCACTTCTTCCCCTGGAGCATGCCCGGAACCTCCCCATTCATATGCGCCTTCCTCCAGCGCCTCAATCACTTCCCGCAGCGAAGCGTGAATCTTCTTCAGCTTGGCTACCGCCTGCCCCCAAGCTTCTTCCCCGCTGTCCGCAACTGTAAAAGTGGCATCATTGCTCCCGGCATCAGACGGGTTCGGCAATCCTTTGAGCTTGTTGAGCAGACGTTCCTTGTAATAAGTTAGATGGTTAACCGTCTCCCAGATGGAGTTACCTGCAACTCCTTGCGGCTTCCAGATGGCCTGTTCGCTGGTCACACCTTCCAGTGCTGCGCTAAGCGGCGGCGCCCAATCCTCGATATCCATCACATAATCCCAATTTTCCAGCAAAACATCACTAATCTTATTCTGCATGTTTTACCTCCTATAACATCCATATAGTCTGTGTTGAGCTTGGCTTTCCCGAACATCTCCATTCAATAGGTAACGGCTTAAATACACGTATAATGGTTACATTGAAAATGTAGCATATTCTCAGCCACGGATCAAGTAACTAGCAAATTTATATTTTAACTGTTACAATCAATGAAAAATGGATGGTCTGGAAGGATGGATCAGAGGTGCTGTGGGACGATTTCATTAACAGCTATTGGCGGGATTGGCGGACAAGCAACCGTGGCGGCGACAAGGATAGGCTGATGGATCAGGAATGGCTGGCTTCATGGCTGAAGCGTCATTCCCTTCAGGCAGAACTGCCGCTTAAGCCTGCAGAGCTGGATCAATTGCAGCAGCTAAGGAGCCTCCTGTGGGCGGGGGTGCAGAAGGTAGTCTATGAAGATACAGTAGACCGTGCTTTGCTGGAACAGCTAAATGGATATATGAACAAAGGACCGGCCATTCGGCAGATCGTCTGGAATAATGCTGGCCTGGCGCACCTCTCTCTTGTGCCACAGCGTGCGGATTGGGCACAGGTGATGGCCGAGATTGCGTCATCTTTTGCCGCTGTGCTTATGGAGAAGGAACACTCACGCATCCGCGTATGCGAGAATCCTGATTGCCTATGGGTCTATTATGATGATACCCGTAACCGCTCGAAGCGCTATTGCGACGATAAAATGTGCGGTAATCTGATGAAGGTCCGTCGTTTCCGGGCACGTAAGAAGGCGGACGCCGGAGGCGACACCAGGACTGAATGACGTTAGGAACTGAACGTTCTAGGCTGCGCAGCTCAGATTCTTTGTCGGGGAATCAGCAGCTATGTACACGGTGGATAAACCGGGGGGCATCCCTTTTGGCCTGGTATTTTCGCTGCATAGAGCCTGGTGTCCGCCTACTGAACGTTTTTGGAGGTTATGATGGATCCCGGCTCATTACAAGGACTAGTCCTCCCACATCCTCGTTACCCGGACAAGCTCCCCGTCCTCTAACTCCAGCCGGTAAATATCTGGCATCGTCGTGGATTGCCAAAATTCATATCCGTACCACGTGTCAAAATCATTCAACATCAGGGTCATAATGTCACCATGTGTACCGACAGCAAGTGTGCTTCCTTCATACTTTTCCAATAAAAGATTAAGCTCTCCAGCAGCCCTGGCCTGCGCTTCGGCACTGGACTCACCACCTTCAAAAGCAGCTGTAAAATCCTGATACACGCTCCGTTTGGCCTCCACAAAGCTCACACCTGCTATATTCCCAATCGTCCGTTCCCGTAGCCCTTCAATCCGAATGATCTCCTTCTGCTTCTCATCAGCCAATGGCTGGATCGTCTGAATGGCCCGTTCATATGGACTGGAGACAAACAGATCTATTGATTCCTTTTGCAAAATAGATCTGACGCGTTCCGCATCGGCCTTTCCTTGTTCGGACAATCCTCTTTCCCGCTCTTGGCCTTCTGTATATAATGATTCCGCATGACGGATCAAATAAATGGTTGTCGTCACTTTGCAGCCTCCATATCAAGATCTATTCTGCCAACGCTGCCTCACTAATCTAGCGGTTTCCCTTGATTTAAATACTCACGCTCCAGCTCCGCCTCTATTTCCTCGTTGCTCAGACCCGTATCCCCTTCGTCCGTGATTCCCAACTTTTCTTTGATCCGCTGCACATCTGAGTGAATCTCTTTGGTCCTGACATAGATGCTCATCACCATGCCAAACACGACTGCGAACAGCAGCAAAATACCATAAGATCCTAGAAAGACGGGTAAAATCACAGCAGCTATGATTGCAAAAAGCGTTGCCCATATGATCATCTGCACCCCTCCGCTTGTTAAGGTACCTCATTATATCGGCGAATTCCGGATAACATTCCAGCGTTCGCGTCTAACCCTGCAGCGCCTTACGCACGCTTAGAATATATCTGGCCTGGTCAAGCGGATTCACGCCCCGGCGGGTGCGCTCGGCTCTGACGTCTGGAGGGCATTCCTCGTAGCCGGCAAAAAAAGAAGTGAATGTGCTGCGCCCCTTCGTGTAAGAGCTGAGACTCACCGGATAATCGAGCGAGGTTGCCAGCGGGAGTCGTCCTTCGATGATCATCCGCTCGCCCTGGAGGACTGGCGGCTCGAACGTGCCGCGCATCTGTACAAGGTCGTTCATGACGCGGCCGCCATTCTCTTCGGGAACGACGATGCGGACCTGGAGAATCGGTTCCAGCAGCTTGGTGCCAACCCGGTTCAGCCCGTCCATGATAGCCATAGGCGTAGCCACCGCAAAATCCAGCGGATGCGTATGCCACACATGATGCTGCCCTTCAGTCAGCGTTACTTTTAGGTCGGTAACCTCCCAGCCGTATAACCCCTGCATCAGTGCTTCCGGGACACGGCGGGCTGTTTCGTTCTGGTACTGCGGCAGCAGATCGGAGCTGCGGACCAGCGATTCATATTGGAGGCCGCTTCCCGGCGGACCTGGCTCAATAAGGAACCGCAAAATGGCCCAGCACGGCTTCGGCATCAGGTAAGCGACATAGCCTTCGCCCACACGGGCAGGCGTCTCCTTGTAGATGACGGACGGCTGGCCGAAGGTGACCTTCAGGCCGTAACGACTGTCCAGTACACTGTCCAGAATCTCCAGCTGGATCGGTCCCATAACCTTTATATGCAGCTCCCGCTCCTCCTGCAGCCACTGGGTATCGAGCAGCGGATCTTCGTCAGCCAGCTCCTGGAAGGCTCCGATGACCTTATGCTCCTCTACATCTGCCTCCCAATGCACACGCACCGTAAGCAGCGGGACAGCCAGCTTGGCTTCCTGCGGAATCGCATCCGGAAGTCCGAGCACATCACCGATTCTGACCCCGGACAACCCATAGACTACGGCGATATCCCCGGCCTCCAGTGCGCCAACATCCTCCGTGCGCCCTCCTTCCACTTTGCGGATCTGTGTCACCTTGCCCTGAACATCCTGCGAATAATTCATCACCGTATCCCGGTTGCGGATTGTACCTTGATAGAGACGGACAAACGCCATACGGCCCATGCTTTTGTCACGCTGAATGTTGTACACGATGCCGGACACCGGCAATTCCGGATTTCCTCCGGCACGGGGAAAATAATCGGTCATCGCATCAAGCAGCTGCGTGATGCCAAGACCTTTGGCAGCTACACCGTAGACGAGCGGGAACAGCTTACCGGAAGTTGTCTTGGCGATCAGCTGTTTCTTCCAGGCTGTCATATCAAGCGGAGCACCTGACATATATACCTCCAGCAACTCCTCGTCCCGTTCAGCCAGCGCTTCGAGCAGTCCCGTCCGTGCCGCAGGGCCAGCCTCTTCTGCCCATAAATCCACAGCACCGGCATATTCCTGTTCTTGACCGAAAGCCTGCTGGACCGGTAGGATATCACCCGAAAGATACGTTCGCGCCTGGGCCAGCACAGCTTCAGGGTCTGCGCCGACCCGGTCCATTTTGTTCATAAAAATCAGCGTCGGAATCCCCAGCTTGCGCAGCGCATTCCAGATCATCTCACTCTGGGCCTGCACACCTTCAACCGCTGACAGAATAAGTACGGCACAGTCCATCACCCGTAAGCTCCGCTCCACCTCGGACAGGAAATCTACATGCCCCGGGGTATCGACCAGATTCATCTGCACACCCCGCCATTCGAACGATGCCAAGGACGCACGCACAGAAATCCCCCGCTGGCGCTCCACATCCATGGAATCGGTCAACGCCGTTCCACTATCTACACTGCCCACAGATTTAATACGGCCACTCTCAAAAAGAATATGCTCCGTAGTGGTTGTCTTCCCCGCATCGACATGGGCAAAAATCCCTACATTGATCCGTTCCAATCCCTGCTGCTGAATCATCTATGTTCTCCTGTCATGAGCTGAAATTATTGTAATAGCGCTATCATTCTTAAGTGTACAGCGAAGTGGCGCTTGTGTTCAATCCTGAACCAGCCGTCCCACTTCGACCCAACAGATTGGTTCATACCAGAGGCATAGGGTATTACTTACTGAAGCATGCTAGCAATCATTGGAGACGCAATACTTGGAGATCCTATCTGTAAAAGCGATGATTAGAACGAAGTGAAGTCTGTCCTACTTCAGCTTAGGAGAATGAATTTCATTTTTTTGGAGTGAATCTGCAACATTTCTAATGTTTCTGCCATCTAAGAGGATAAGAGGTGATGCACAATGAACAAACAACTTTTCCAGATGAGCGCGAAAAAAATGACTATAGCGTGCGGCATTCTGGCGGCAAGCCTATCTTTTGGAGTATCCGCTTTTGCTTTTTCCGATTTACATGGAGATCCTGCTGAGTCCAAAATCAACGCACTGCATCACAAAGGAGTTGTGAATGGAGTGACAACGGACAGATTTGCGCCCAAATCGAAGGTTACCTTTGCCCAAGGCATCCAGTTTATCGTAAACGGCCTGCAGTTGTCCCCACAGCCATCGACCGGCAGCAGCACTGCTACAGCTAGTACCTACTTTGACAAAGTAAAAGATAAGGCCTGGTATGCTTCAGCGTTCCTGATTGCGAAGCAAAACGGCCTGACCCTGGACCCGTCGGTTGATCCGAATGCTGCGATGACACGCATCCAGTTCGCCCATCTGCTGACTCAGGCCTTGCAGAGCAAAGGAGATTTCCCGGTCACCCTGATGTATTCCAATATCTCGGATGGTGGCAAGCTGTCCAATGCAGAAATGAACAGCCTGCAGATTCTGGTGAATACCCATCTGGTGACCCTGGAGAAAAACAATACCTTCCGTCCCAATGATGCCGTGACCCGTTCTGAAGCCGCTGTCTGGATCTATGACGCTGCGGAGTTTGCCCGAACGGTGATCACTCCGGATGACAGCACCACGGCTCCTTCCCAGATGTATGAAGGATCGGTAAGCCTGGAAAAAGCCGGCGATGGCGTCAACAAAGCCACGGTAACCGTGAGCAATCTGCCGAACCCGGGGTATGGGCTGACCATTAACCGGATTGAATTCGGCCAGAACAAAACAGCGGTCATCTATTTCAGCGTAACCAAACCGGCACCAGGCCAAATGTACCCTATGGTTATCTCCAAGGGCACTGCCGTAACGTATCTGCCGGAAGGCTATACCGCAACAGCCCAGTCACTGACAGCCAATCCTTCTCCCTCTGGCTCAGATACTACACGCTGAGCATGCCTAAAAAAAGTCCGCATTCCCTCAAGGAATGCGGACTTTTTTGGGTGTGGAGAAGTGGACTTCCTCCCTTAAACAGGGAGCGTAATGAGGTGGAGGCGTTGATGAAAACGAAATATCGGGATTTACAATTCAACCAATACTTGTTTCCCCCTTATCTTAAAAGATTGACACTGTGTCAAAGTCAACTTCTATTTTTGATAAAAAATTTACGTGAATATTTCGCTATACTAAACTGCCCTTTAGTTCAACAAAAACAGCCGATCGTCATGACCGGCTGCCATCGTGTCATTATTCAGCTAACGTTCCCTGTGAGCGTAGTACGTATTGAGTTAATTGCTCTAAATCATTTATAATTGCGTCGGCATCAACTTCATGAGAAAATTGTTTGTTTCTTTTCCATACTGCTTTAATCCCTACATCGCGACTCGCTCTTATATCGTTTTCCGGATGGTCACCTACAAACAGAGCGTCTTCTGCTTTCACTCCCAGTTTTGACAGAGCTCGAATGAAAATTTCTGGGTTTGGCTTTCGCAATCCCTCCCATTCTGATATCAGAACCTCGTCGAATAAATGACTAATACCCAGTGCTCTGAAATTATCATATTGGAATTGTCCGTATCCGTTAGAGACTAGTGCTATTCTTACTCCATTGTTCTTTAAAAGAGTAAGCATATTCACCAAATTAGGGAAACCTATGCAATGTCTTTGAAAATTAGTCAAATAATCACTTAGAAGCTCTGTCCACTCCATATCTTGAATTGAAAACTCATCTATAAGCTGCTGGTAAACCTTATCTTTCCAAACATATCCATGATTATCAAGCTCGATAAACCGTTGCACAAAAATGTCTTTCTCAACTAATTGAAGTTGTGTATACCGGTCGTACTGGTCTCGCACAAAAAAGAAAAGGGAGGTATCACGGTCTAATAACGTACCATCTAAATCAAAGAGTACTGCTTTAATACCCACATTCTCAACCCTTTCAGAGATGTTTTCTGTAAATTGTCCGTTACTTCAATGGACAACGGCAGCTGATCGAGTGACCGGCTGTCGTTGCGCTTGGTGGAGCTATCGTTTCCAGTTAATGTGTCATATATTGTAACTATCCTGCCCGTTAGCGTAATAAACGGCTGCTTGCGCAACCATTCAAGAACGTTTCCTGTTTTCTTCTGACAGTATAAAAAAAGACGCAGCCACGGGTTGATCGGCATGCGTCTATTTACAATACATCCGCTATTTTCAGCGGTGTATCTCTTTTACAGTACAAGCCTGACTACCTGCGTCCCTCTTCCCGTCAAGGTGTCCATTGATCATGAACGATACCAACCAGCGCGTGATCCGGCCCCATCTTCTCGAATACCAGGCGCAGGCTGCGCCAGTCCATTCCTTCATGTGCGGGATCAATACCCGCAATATGATATTCCACGAAGTCGTAACGATCCTTGGGATAGACCTCATTAATATTATTCAGCGTCGTCCCTTGTCCCAATCCTTTGTTGAGCGCGGTTTCGGCCTTATTCAAGAAGTCCGCATCATATACAAAGCGCTTGAAGTACTCCGCAAAGGTTAGCTTTATTATTTCTCCTGTTCCGGCGTATTCACGCCATACATAAGGCGTGGGGTCTTTCATCAGACCCTTCAGCTGATCCCGGGTAAATACCAGGTCGGTTGCTGTATCAACATAAGCGTAAGGTGAGAACCGGACGCCTTTATCCGGGTGAGCCCAGGATGCTATAGTCTCCATATTTCCTGCCTTCAGGGCTCTTACCACCGTTACAGCCGCTTCCTCGGCGGTAGGCGGCATTCCTTCCTCGGGGGCAGCCGAAGCCTGCGGCTGCTGACTTTCTGCCGGTTCCGAAGAGAGTGGGGATGCGGACGGGGACGCGGCCTGCGTTGGGGACGGTGATGCATCCTGCAAAGGTGACTCCGACGGGGACTCCTGGGCCTGCTCAGGTGCCAGTGTAGCATCAGGGCCGGCTTCAGGTGCTGCATTACACGCTGATAAGACTAATAGAACAGCGGCTAGCGCAGAGCATCCGAATATTCGCACAGTATTCTTCTTCATGAATTCCCTCCTCATGCTGCTATGGTTCTGTGTATAAAGACGTATTTAAATGGAAAAAGTTGCAAGTGAAGATGCGCAACTCGCTGAAAGGTTCAGCACGAAAGATATATTAAGTATTATTACCCGTTCCGCGAGGGAGGCCAGCCTTTCGATAAAAGGGGTACCGACAAGCTGATTGTCACCGGTTATAGAGTTGCTTCTGAATCATCAGGGGGCCCATATGGATGATCGGACGAAATGTATTGTACAACGAACCAAAAGAAAACCTTCTAGATCTCACAGGCAATATCTGTGAGGTCGTCCAGAAGGTTGTGATCAATAGTAGACATAACGCGCTAAATGCGGCTTTCCAAGCAGAAGTCTACAGCTCTATAACTCTACAGCTCTATGTAATATCTGGTTTCTTCGCTCTCTGTACGGAAACCGGCAGAATGATACAGAGCCTGGGCGGAGCGGTTATCGGTTCCGGTTACCAACGATGCGGTTTCAAGCCCATGACCTTTCAAATATTTCAAGGCTTCACTGAGCAAAAATCGGGCAATCCCTCGTCTTCTCCAGGCTTCCCGGACAAACACATCTTCAACAATGCCACCCCCGTCTTCCTGCCAGGCCATCACACTGCCAACAATCGTTCCTGCTTCACGCGCGGTGATGGCGGTCCATAGCGGATGCCCGCGATGCTCGGCAAGACGATTTGCTCCAATCGGAGCCTCCGGCCACACCTCAGCTTCCAGCTGCATATACTGTGTCTGCTCCTCGGGGGTTTCCATACGCCAATGCATGAACTCCAGTCCATCAGGGAGCGGCAGATCCACAACAGGCTCAGTCAAGTCACGTTTCAGGGTATATAAGCTGTGTAAATACTGATACTCCTGCTGCTGCTGAAAATAACGGTTGTAGCTCTCTTCCACCACGTAGTTCCCAACACATAGTATGGTTCCATGGCTGCCCGGCAGCGTCGCCTTGAGCTCACGGGCCCGGGCCAGTAACCGCTCATGTACAAGATTCAGCAGCTCCACATCTTCTTCCCTGCCCGGCCAAACCCGCAGATTAATGAAGATCTTGTGCTTGCTCTCCGGCACACATTCGGGTGCGATAATATTAAATACCGCAATCTGCCCTTTGGCAACCATCTGTTGTCCTTCAAAAGCACAAAACACATTCGGATAGTTCTCTTCTTCCCCTACCCACCAGAACATCACAGGCCCCCCTGAGGTTACCGCCTGATATAATTCTCCCAGCGCCGGCATGTCATCCTGGTTAAAGTTCCGAATCACATATTCATTCAATAATGTCCCCTGCCTTCTTCTAGATTATTCCAAATTATAGCATGGTAAAAAAAAGTACAGACAGCTAAAAAATGAATATACCTATTCAGTACCAAGAGCTGGCAGGTTTTTCTCTAGTGAAGCTTGCATTATTATAGTAGTTCCTGCAGGGACGCCTCCGTGTGGATTTGAGAGTAAAAAAGCCATCGGCTTCGAATTCCGAAGCCGATGGCTGGCTGTACAGTTTACTTCGCGC
The DNA here is from genome assembly GCF_042610465.1 of Paenibacillus diazotrophicus. Taxonomy (NCBI): domain Bacteria; kingdom Bacillati; phylum Bacillota; class Bacilli; order Caryophanales; family Paenibacillaceae; genus Paenibacillus; species Paenibacillus diazotrophicus. The sequence goes on along the minus strand of NZ_JBGJZN010000002.1, from coordinate 284,318 downwards.
CTCCGGTATTGTCACGCGGCGGACGCATGGTCAGGCTGACACGGCCTTTTTTCAGGTCGACGCCCATTACCCATACGGTAACGTTGTCTCCAATGGAGACCACATCCATTGGATGCTTCACAAAGCTCCCGCTCAGCTGGGAAATATGCACCAGCCCGTCGTTCTTAATACCGATATCGACAAAGGCGCCGAAATCGATTACGTTACGTACGGTTCCCTGCATCTCCATGCCGGGAACCAGATCCTCGATCTTCAGCACATCCGTGCGGAAGATCGGCAGCGGCAGCTCCTCACGCGGATCGCGGCCCGGACGCTGCAGGCTCTCCAGGATGTCGCGCAGCGTAGGCACGCCGACTTCAAGCTTCACGGCCAGCTCGGCGGCATCCTGCGATTCAAGCTGGGAAGCGAACTCCTTGCTGCCAAGCGAGGAGACTTCGAGCCCCAGCTCGCGGAACAGACGGTCCACCACCGGATAGGATTCCGGGTGAATGGGTGTCCGGTCCAGCGTATTGTCGCCTCCTGGAATGCGCAGGAACCCGATGCACTGCTCATAGGACTTGGCGCCAAGACGCGGCACCTTCTGCAGCTGCTTGCGTGTGGTGAACTTGCCGTTCTCCTCACGGAATTTCACAATATTCTTGGCAATCGTCGCATTGATCCCTGCGACATAAGACAGCAGGGAAGCGGAAGCGGTGTTCACGTCAACACCGACATGGTTAACTGCCGATTCCACCACTCCCTTAAGACTCTCCTCCAGATGCTTCTGGGAGACGTCATGCTGATATTGTCCCACACCAATCGCCTTCGGATCGATCTTCACCAGCTCCGCGAGCGGGTCCTGCACGCGGCGGGCGATGGAGGCGGCGCTGCGCTCCGCCACATCCAGATCCGGGAACTCCTCCTGCGCCAGCTTGGAGGCGGAATACACACTGGCTCCGGCCTCATTGACAATGAGGTACGCCAGCTCCGGATCGCCGATCTCTGCGATGACCTCGGCGGTGAACTGCTCCGTCTCCCGCGAGCCGGTGCCGTTGCCGATCACTATGAGCTGTATGCCATATTTGGCAATCAGCTCTTTGAACTTCGCCGCCGCCTCTTTCTTCTTGTTGTTCGGCGGCGTCGGATAAGTGACTGCCACCTCCAGCAGCTTGCCGGTGTCATCCACCACGGCCAGCTTGCAGCCGGTACGGTAGGCCGGGTCGACGCCGAGAACGTTTCGACCCTTCACCGGCGGCTGCAGCAGAAGGCTGCGCAGATTTCCGGAGAAGATGGAAATCGCTTGCGTCTCCCCCTTTTCCGTCATCTCCCCGCGCACCTCGCGCTCCACGGAAGGTGCGAGCAGCCGCTTGTAGGCATCCTCGGTCACTGCTTCCAGCAGGTCTTTGACCGGTGACGGCCCCTTAATCAGTTTCCGCTGGATAAAAGCATGAATCTTGTCGGCAGTCACCTCTATACCGACTTTCAGCACATTCTCCCGCTCGCCGCGGTTGATGGCGAGAATGCGGTGCGGCGGCATTTTATGTACCGGTTCACGGTAATTATAGTAATTCTCGTAGACGCTCTCCTGCTCTGCATCCTTTGCTTCCGAGACCAGCATGCCTTGGCTGGCTGTATACTGGCGGACCCAGGAACGGATTGCAGGATCATCGGCAATGTTCTCCGCTATGATATCCATCGCGCCCTGGAGCGCCAGCTCGGCACTTTCTACACCTTTGTCCACATCTATATATTTCGCAGCTTCCTCTAAGGGGTTACCCTGCCGGCGCTGCTCCATAACCCAGTCAGCCAGCGGTTCCAGTCCTTTTTCCTTCGCGACACTGGCTCGCGTCTTGCGTTTCTGGCGGAACGGGCGGTACAGATCCTCCACTTCCTGCAGCTTCACTGCCTTGAGAATCTGTTCCTGTAGCTCCTTCGTCAGCTTACCCTGCTCCTCAATGGCGCGGAGGACATCCTTCTTACGGTCCCCCAGATTACGCAGATAGCTCAGCCGTTCTTCAATATCACGCAGCACGTTCTCGTCCAGCTCGCCGGTCATTTCCTTACGGTACCGGGCGATAAAAGGGATCGTATTCCCTTCATCCAGCAGCCCCACCGTTGTTCGCACCTGCTTCACACTGATGCCAAGCTCCTTGGCAATCGCCTGCGTGATCGTTTCCTGCTCCTGGCGGGCCAGCGCTTCTTCAGCCGCCGGACCCCCTTGATTTGTATCCACTGTCAATGAAATCCCTCTTTCCGTACACGATCTGTGTTCATATGATCTCCCTGAAATAGTATCACAGATTAGCCCCGCGCCAAAATGCAGGAGAAGCCCATTCCCGTTATTTTCCTTGGAGACCCGGGCGGCTCATCCGTTTTCTTGAAGTAAGCGACATTAAAAAGCAGAGTACGAGTACAAGCGCAGCCACCGCGTAGGGAAAGTTAATATCCAGGTCAAACAGGACGCCTGCTACAACTGGTCCGGCAATATTGCCGAGACTGGTATAGGCAGAATTCATGCCCATCACAAAGCCCTGTTGTGATTCCACAGCCATTTTGGAGAGCTGTGTGCCGACAGCAGGACGCAAAATATCCATGGCCAGAAACACAATGAAGGTTACAGTGACGATCGCCCAGTAGCCCTGAACAAACAAGGTCAGAAAGATGAACAGCCCTGAGGCCAGCAGAGAGGCCGAAATGACCTTATTTTCACCAAAGCGGTTCAAAATCCAGCTGAAGGCCGTAACCTGAATAACTGCTCCCGAAATCGAACCAAAGGTGAGGACAAAAGCGATATCCTTCGGCGTGAACCCGAACTTGCGGTCCACAAACAATCCGAATACCGTCTCATAATTAGCAAGTCCGAAGGAAAGCACGAAAACAATCAGCAAACCGAAAAAGTAGGGTTCCCGGTAGGAACGCACCAGTTGGGAAACAAGGCGGTCTTTACTCCCCTCCATGGACCCGGCTGCGGCAAGCTGCTCGGTTGAACGGGACTCCGGCAGTACAAAGAAGGTCACCACTGCCACGAAGGCCGCTGCCGCAGCAGCAGCGAAGAAAGGGACACGAAGGCCAAGCTCAGCCAGGTACCCACCCAGACCCGGTCCGATAATAAAACCAGTGGTTATAGCGGCATTAATCAGCCCCATGCCTTTAGCCCGTTCCTCCATGGAGGTCGTATCCGCCACATAGGCCATAACTGCAGGCATGATTAGGGCTGCTCCGGCGCCTCCCAGCATTCTGGACACAAACAGCAGCCAGCTGGACTCGGCAAGACCAAACAGCAGCTCCGACAGCGCGAAGACAACCAAGCCGCAGACAATAATTTTTTTGCGCCCCACTCTGTCGGACAGCCCTCCGGCCCAAGGCGAGAGAATCAGCTGGGTTAGAGAAAAGGCAGCCACCAGCAAGCCAACTACACTGCCTCCAATATGCAGCTCATTCATGTAAGTCGGCATAATGGGAACAACTAATCCGATCCCTGTAAAGGCCAGAAATATATTCAGCATCAGGAGCAGCATCGCGCCCCGGTTTCTAAGTAATAATGTCATTTGAGTATCCTCCGTATTTCCGAACCCATTCGTGATATCTCTGGTGTTCCCGTAAGTAAATCATAAGAAAATCACCCAACGGGTGAATACCGCGTAGTGCCTATATCTTAGCGTGCACGCATACCTTGCAGCAGAAGTCTGATGGCTTCCCGGTAATACTGCATAATATCCTCCGGTGCCTTAGCAGAGGCTATGATCTCACTGACTCTGCCGACCCCTTCCAGCAAACCACTCACCACGATTACATAATTATTCAAATTGCCGTTCATCAGGTATCCGGAGTCCATCCCTTCTTGCAGAAGACTGCGGCAGGCCTCCGAGGCGGATTCATAGAGCCGTGCAAGACGCTCTTGCACCTCTTCCGAGAGGGAATGAGATCTGGCATATTCCTCAAGTGCCCGGATCAGCGGATTCTGGAAATCATTCGCATAATGCTCGCCAAGTGCGTAGAACCGCTCCTCGACACCACTTATGCGGCTCTTCTTCTGTGTCCACTGGAGCAGCCATTGCTCCGTATCCTCTTCCACAACGTACAGGAAAAGCTCATCCTTGCTGGGAAAATGATGATACAGGCTCCCTTTGCTGACTTGGGCCGCTGAGCACACCTCGTTCATGGTTACAGCTCCGTACCCTTTTTGCGCAAACAGCTGTGAAGCCTTCTGCACAATGCGTTTCTTCGTCTCTTCTCCGTCAGAACGTCCTTTAATCCTGATTACCTCCTTCTAGACCGACCATACGGTCTAATTATATCACAGAGCTGCCTCAAACATGAAATGGCTGCCTCCTTAAGTGCCTCGAGGCCTATAGAGTCAAAGAGGCACACCCGGTTACCCCGGGTGTGCCTCTTACTACATTAACGGTCATCTATAGTCTGCCTGATTAAAAATCAATCAGTCCCAGGCTGATTTGCAGCGAATCATCCACCAATTTCATAGTTTCGTCATCCAGGTGGGTGATCTTATCGGTCAAGCGTTGTTTGTCAATGGTCCGGACCTGCTCCAGCAAAATGACAGAATCCCTGTCAAAACCGTGAGCAGCCGCATCTATTTCCACATGAGTCGGCAGTTTAGCCTTCTGAATCTGGGCAGTGATGGCTGCCACAATGACTGTCGGACTGAAGCGATTGCCGATGTCGTTCTGAATGACCAGTACCGGCCTTACTCCGCCTTGTTCTGAACCCACCACCGGCGAAAGGTCGGCAAAAAAAACGTCGCCGCGTTTAACGATCAATATCTACACCCCGCTTACTAAGCGGCCTAGAGTACTGTCTGCATCTTCCTCCGCGAGAAACGCCTCGCATGCCATGGTCAAATTGATTTTAGCCATTTCCATATAGCCACGCTGCATCGAATCGCGTATGGTCCGTTTCCTCCGTTCGCTTAGATACAGCTTCATGGCCTGCCTGATCAATTCACTCCGGTTGGAGTTCTCCAATTGGACGATCCCATCCACTTCCTGCAAGAGATGATCGGGCAAGCTGATCATGATTCTTTTGGTGTTCTGCAAATTGGCCACCTTCTCTTCCACCCCCACAAACCTTCTGCCCTTGTGTTCCAGTGTTACAATATACAAGGAATTTTATACAAGGAATATATGCCGCCAGTATATCAAGTATGCTGCATTCCATTATAAACTACAAATGGCGGTTCGTATAGACCATAAGTCACACTAGTCTACACGACCTACTCCTTCTATATCAGTTCCAGTATGAGTAACACGGTAAGGCCATTAAGACTGATGCAAGGGGTTTACCAGCTTAGGAGCAGCGCCTTCGCGTATGAACACACGCGGCACCCGGTGGGCCAGCATACAGATTACCTCGTAGTGAATCGTTCCAAGATGGAGTGCCAGTTCATCTGCCGTGATCGACACGGCGCCCTGGCGGCCGATGAGAACAACCTCTTCGCCAGCTTTGATTTGTTTCGCTTCTTCAGCGAAAGATTTGAGCGTTACCATACACTGGTCCATGCAGATGGTACCGACGACAGGAACGCGGCGTCCGCGTATTAGCACCTCCGCTTTGCCTGTTAGCATGCGGGAATATCCGTCAGCATACCCCACAGGAAGCGTTGCAATGATCTCTTCGCTGTCTGTGAAGTATCGGGTGCCGTAGCTGATGCCCCAATCGGGCGGCAGGGTTTTGACATACACCGCCTGCGTCTTCAGCGTCATTACCGGGTGTAAAGCCACCAGCTCGCGGTTCACCTCTGTAGAGGGGTAGAAACCGTACAAGCTTATGCCTACACGCACCATGTTTCTGGATAAAAGAGGTGTATCAATGGCCGTAGCGCTATTGCCCGTATGTATGATCGGGATGTGAATGTTTCTGTCCCGAAGCGTTTCGGCCACGCTCATGAACCGTCGGTGCTGCAACAGTGTATAGCTTTTGTCTTCTTCATCTGCTTTGGCAAAATGTGTGAACATTCCCTCCAGCTCCGCCTGCGCTACAGCATGCACTTCAGCGATGAAATCGGGCGCGTCAGCCGGTAAAAGTCCCAGCCTTCCCATCCCGCTGTCAATCTTGATGTGCACCTTCAGCCGGTGCTCCGGTGTAGCAGGAAGCTGTCTTATTGCCTCCAGCACCTCCGGTGTGAATAGTGTTACGGTTACATGGTTCTTCCAAGCAACGGCTATTCCTTCCGGTGAGGTGTAGCCGAGTACGAGAATAGGAATTAGTATTCCCGCTTCACGCAGCTCCAATGCCTCATCCAGAAAAGCTACACTTACATAGTCCGCTCCGAGTCGCTCCAGCTCCCGTGCCACTTCCACCGCTCCATGGCCGTACGCATTACCTTTGACGCATCCCATGAATTTGGTCTCCGCTGGAAGAACCTTACGGAAAGCCTCATAATTGGCACGCAGATCATCGAGATTAATCTCAGCTACTGTAGGTCGATAGCTTGCTTGCACTTCAAGGTCACCTTCTAACATTGTAGTAAAACATCTCTGCAGCATCTCATTAATGTATGTCTTACTTCAATGGTAATGCTAATGGAAGGCGGCTGTCAATGTAACAGGAACTATCTTAGTGCAGAACCTTGCCGGACTGTCCTCGTCTAATCAGACCTCTGGAAACGGTCGCGCCGTCCTTCTAAGAACGGTAACCGTTTCAGCGAGAAATAATAAAAAAAAGCGGACACTGCATGTAGAGGAAAGACTCCCACAATACGCAGTATCCGCCTACTCCTATTTACTTACCCGTTTGTTCCTCCATAGAAGCGGCAATCTGCATCATTTCGCTAACCGGAAGATTTGCACTGGTAATCCGGTACTCGATACCATCGCTCATCCAGGTAAGTGTCTGCTGTTCATCACCGCTGAGGAGACCTGCTGTGAAGCCCAGATCAATCACACTGCCCGGAGCCAGCGAGACGGCACGGTCCAGCGGACGCGATTCCATAATCGTATACTGGTAGGTTCCGTCATAACGGATCAGTACTGAATGATCTTTGCTGTCCTCCAATTTATTGGAGTCCTTAAGCTGGACACCTGCAGGAATATATCCCGGTTCAATGATACCGAAATCTCCGAGTTCGGCGGTAACCGGCTGCCCTGATGGATCACTATTCTCCGGTACAGCCACCGGATTGCCGTTCTCGTCAACTTCCGCCACTGTGCTCTCGGATGGCATGCCGGTGGCCATATTCTTTTGCATATCAAAAGAATCCTTTGTGAATTCCGGATCAAACTTGAAGCTGTCGAACTTCACGTTCACCACAACCTTGGCTTCGGAATCAGAGACCTGAACCTGCTTCGGCTCATAGGTTTTCTTGGCTAGCCAAATCTTCTGGCGGACCAGTGCGCTGCTCTGATAATTGGCCGCTACCTCGAACACATAATTGTCTCCATCCTCCACAAACTGGCGGTTGTTATCAGAGACAATTCCCCGGACCAGTGTCTGGTACAGGTAGACCTGACCTTGGTTGTCCGGCCAGTCGCTCTGGAAGCGGAAGCTTTTTCCAAGACTTGGTGTCAGTACGAATACGCCCTCATCATTGCGCAGCACGATTTGCGTAACATCCTTCTGGACGTTCGACAGGCTGATCCGATAGTAAGAAGGATTCTTATACCAGACCTCCACTTTATACTCCTGTGGCTGCTCGCCGGTGTACAGCGTCATCGTGCCTGAACCCTGGTAAGCCCCCTGCTTGCTCTCCAATTTATCAGACACACTGTTCAAATCCTTGACCACGGAAGCGGCATCCTTCTTCCCGCACCCCGCAAGCACCAGGGTCACGCTCATAATGATAGCGAGTACCCATGTTATCCGGCGCATGACATCATCCCCTTAACCTGTTTTGAAAAGCATTGATTAGTACATGTCTATGAGGGACTTGCCTACAATATGCTGACAGGCATGACAAGCATGAGGGATAATCGCGGACAACCGGACTTCAATCTAAAAAACCCGCGCTAGGCGCGGGCTTCATGATACTCTTCTCCTCAGATTAGCCGGGCGATCTTCTCAATCTCTACGGCTGATGCAGCCAGCTGCTGCATGGAGGCGGTAATTTCCTCTGTCGCTGCAGCCTGACGCTCACTTTGCGCCAGACAATCCATCAGCGTGGCATCCATCTGGTTAATATTCTTCTTGATCATCTGCAGGATACCGGCGATGTCCTTCGCGGACGATGCGCTGGATACGGACATCTTCCGGATCTCCTGCGCGACAATGCCGAATCCCCGCCCATGCTCGGCTGCATGTGCCGCTTCAATAGAAGCATTAAGGCCCAGCAGGTTGGAGTTGTCTGCTACCTTCTGGATGAAATCCAGAATCTCGTCTGTCTTCTGAAGCTCCTCTACAACCCTCTGGCCCAGCACCTTCAAATCGCTTACTGTGCTCGCCAAATCTGTGGCGGTTCCGGCAATCTCCTCCGAAGTGGAACTGATCTCTTCTGAGGTCACCGCCAGTGAGTTCGCCGCAGAGCTCAAGGTTTCCTGATTGCCGAGGCTGATTCCTATCGTGAACACTCCAACAACTGCCCCGTCCCTGTCCCTGATCGGCATAGAGGAGGATTTGAAGGGCCATCCGTAGACTTCCTTCGGTATGTTTGCGCTGACTGCTTCCCCTGTCTCCAGCGCCATCCGTATTCCCCCGCTTGGCGGAACCGGAGTGCCCTCTTGGATGCGGATATCCAGTTCCGTCCCCGGAAGATAATAGATGAACTTATCCAAATCGGCCAATGCGAACATTACATCAAGTGGAAATAGCTGCTGCACCAGCGGCAATGATATTTTCAAAGATTCCAGTAAAGGTTCGATATCTGTTTCACTTTGGTTTTTCATGACTACAACAGCTCCTGTGGAAATATTTTTGATCATTATAGCACAGTAAAAAATAACGTTATATTAGATATTACCTTGAATTCCATAGATATGGCTTCCATCCAGATCGGTTCAGAGAACATCAGATATTTTAATTTTTATATCATTTTTTTTACATAAATACTTGTTACAACTAGATTGTAGCGACAAGCGGTATATCCAGAAAATCAGAAAGGGAATATGTAAAATATTATCATTAAATTAAAACAAATTTTGAACCGATAATGTAACGAAGCCATTTACAAGTTACATCAAACACAGAGGAGAATGAACAGATGGGGAACAGCGACAAAGGATTCAAAAACAAAATATTCAAAAACAAAGCATCCAATAAAATAGGCAATATGTCTCTAAAAGTTAAACTTCCCGTATTATTAAGCTTGCTGGTTGCTGTCGTTCTCTTGGCGACTTCAGTAACGGTATATCTATTCTCATCGGATCTGCTGCTCCGGAAAAGCAGGGATGAAATTAACGCCAATGGCGACCGCATAGGTGAAGGACTGTGGACTGCGATGCAGTTGCAGGAACAGACCTCTTTTGTAATTTCTGTGCATAATACCTTCAAACAGCTATTAGAGCTTAGAAACCAGGGAACCTTGTCCGATCAAGCCTTTTTTTCTTCAGAGAATCCCTACTTCAATAAAGCAAATTCGATTCTTCAAGACACGCTGAAAGGAGCAAATGGCAGTGATTCCTTGCTCGTACTTGATTCCCATGGGACTATCGTGGCAGGAACAAAAACCGAGAATATAGGACAATCCAGATCGGACCGTGAATATTTCTCCAAAACGATTAAAGGAGAAGCATTTATCAGCGATGCGATTCAATCCAAAAGCAGCAACAAATTATTGTTGGTCTTCGCCCAGCCGATCAAAACAGATGACGGTAAGACGCTAGGCGTTCTGGCAATGACTGTAGACAGCAGCTTCTTCCTCGAAAAGCTGGGCAATATTAAGATTAACGGACAAGGCCAAATAGAGGTTATAAGCCGAAGCGGAATTGTATTGTACAACTCGACCGATCCTAAGAGGATAGGGAAAAGCGTCGGTAACAATCCGGGGATCAAAATGTTACTGGATATTCGCGCAACCAAGGAGCTGGATACCCGGTCGGTCGAATATGGCAACCAGTATTTGCGGTTCAATAAAATCCCAAAGGCCGATCTGTCCGTTTCAGTGATCGACTCTTATGAGGACATCAAACGCCCTATTCAGGATATGCTGATGAAAATATTCATTGTAACCGTAATCGCCCTGCTGGTTGCGATTGGGTTCGGATTACTGTTATCCCGCTCCATCACGAGACCCGTTGGCAAATTGACCTCGCTGTTCAAAACTTTGGCGGATGGCGATTTGACCGTGACGGCAGATGGCAAGTATAAAAGTGAGTTCAAGGACTTGGCAGACAGCTTCAATGTTATGGTCCGGCAAAATAAAGAACTCATCACCAATATGAACCAATCGATTACAGTGCTCAATACAAGCACCAATGAGCTTGAGAAGACCTCCAAGCAGACCGCCCGTTCCATTAATGAAACCTCCGTCACCTCAACGGGAATAGCCCAGGCGATGGAGCTGCAGTCCAATGACACGGAGCATATCGTTGATAAGTTCTCTGAATTCAGCAAGAAAGTTGCTGCAATGAACGACAACGCGCAATCGGTCAGACAGCGAGCAGAAGAAATCGTCGAAGTCTTCCAGATCAGCAATCAGGTCGTCGAGGGTCTGATCCAGATCAGCGACAAGAATGAACAGGAAGTCCAGAAAATCTCCGCTATCACTGTCAAACTTCAGGACAGCTCTAACAGCATCAGCAATATTACAGGAGCCATCAATCAGATTGCGACTCAGACCAATCTGCTCGCGCTTAATGCCTCGATTGAAGCGGCAAGAGCCGGAGAGCATGGAAGAGGCTTTGCAGTAGTGGCATCCGAGATCCGCAAGCTCGCTGAGCAAAGCTCGAAGCAATCGAACGAAATCTACGAGATTATTCAACAAAACCTTGCCTTTGTGGAAGAAAATAATGATAGTGTGATCCAGATCAATACGATTTCCGCCGAACAGGATGAACTCGTAGGGCAGACTCAACAAGCTTTCCAGACCATTTTGGACAAAATCACAGATATCACGGTTCAAATTAAAACCATGGCCGATGAAATGGCCCATATGCAGAAAGACAAGGATGACGTTCTCGATTCGGCCCAAAGCCTCTCCGCTACCGGAGAAGAAGTATCCGCATCGGTGGAAGAAGTTACAGCTACTATGATGGAGCAGTCCTCTACCGTTGAACAGTTGGCAGAGATGGTAGGAACGATTGATCAGCTTACGAAAAACCTGGCAGAAGCAGCCTCTAAATTCCGGGTGGAGTAACCCCGAACAACCAGACCCTCTCTAAATAATAATAGGTGACCCGCAAGAATGACACTCTGACAAAGTGATCTGCCCTGCGGGTCTTTTGTGTGTGGACATGCCGGCTGGAGAAGTCGTGCTTATCCGGGTACACCAGCAAAAAAGAGATGACTCCTGGACAAATCCAGAAGTCATCTCTTGTAAGTACAATAATCTTTTATACCGAAAACTTGGCTATACTATCCTGCAGCTCTTGGGCCAGCTCGGAGAGGAGTCTGGAAGCAGCCGCAATCTCTTCCACGCTGGCTAATTGTTCCTGAGCAGAAGCCGAGACATCATGCGCCCCCTCTGACGATAATGCGGTCATCTGGTTAATCTGCTCAAAGGCAATGACCAATTCGTGTGTTTCGTGAGACATCCCTTGGGAAGAATCCGATACACTCTTGATCTGTTCGTTGATCTCTTGTATAGAAGCTTCAATCTCTGTGAAGGATTGGCCGGCAGTCCGGACAGCATGTATCCCCAGCTCAACTTCCTTCTCTCCCTGTACGACCATTTCAATGGTCTGGCTGGTCTCCAATTGAATCGAACGAATGACATCCGATACCCGCTTCCCGGATTCAGCCGTCTTCTCAGCAAGCTTGCGCACTTCACTAGCCACCACAGCAAAACCCCGTCCATGCTCGCCTGCTCTCGCCGCTTCAATTGCTGCGTTCAGGGACAACAGATTGGTCTGGTTGGCAATATCCGTAATAATCGCAATGATATCCCCGATTTCTTTGGAGCTTTCGCCCAAAGCACTTACCACCTTCGAGACATCACCCACGTTCGCCGATACAGCTGACATTTGCCGGATGGCTGTTTCAACCGCCTGAATCCCTTCCGATACCAGGCTGGAAGCCATATCCACCGATTCTTTGACATGGACGGAGCGCTCGGCGATTTGTGCAGCCTCTCCATCCATCTTCTGAACGAGCGCAACGCTGGCTTCAATACTATTCACCTGTGTCTGAGTACCTTCAGCCACCCGCTCCGTAATCATCGCTACATGCTCTGTCGCCTGACCGGTCTGCTCGGCACTGGCAGTCAGCTCCTCGGAAGAAGCCGCCACCTGTTCTGCATTCGAACCGACTTCCTGAATCAGTACACGCAGATGATTAGCCATATTGTTGAAGGCCACCGACAATTGACCAATCTCATCTTTATTTTTGATATCAACCGATGTATTCCGCAAATCGCCATCCGCAATCTGGACCGCCATCTTCTGAAGTTTGAGGATTGGATTCGATATCATTCTGCTGATTAGAATAGAGGCAATCGCCCCCAGCACCAGGGCTGCACCCGTTAGGGCAAGCACCAGCAGCTTAATCCGGGATACTTCATCAAACGTATTATTAGCCTCGACGGTAAGATCATCCACCTGCAGCTGAACCAGCCGTTCTGCAGTGCTGCTGAATTTATTCAGTACAGGACCCTGTGATTCAAGTATTTTCAGATACGTCTCCGGATCATTCTGCTTCTTACTGTCTATGACCTTCATTGCGGTAATACTATAGCGTTCCTGCAAGAGATCAAGACCGGCAAGAATTTGCTTGTCTTCGCGATCGTTGATTAACAGCTTCAACTTTTCCAGAATGGTAACAAAGCTTGTACGAGCCTCGTTAAACACAGTGATGTTATTCTCGTCCCCGTTGACCAGATAGCTGTTCAGACTGGATTTCTCCGACTCTACATCAATCCTTAAATCTTTGAGCAGCTGAACGGATTGGGATTTATTCGTAAGCAGATGAGTATAGGATCTGTTCACCTTCGAGAGGTAGGCATAACTGCTGACAGATACAACGAGCAAGAGAATCAGGACCAATCCAAAGCCGCTGTAGAGCTTTTTTCTTATCGTAAATGTGCCTAGTAGTCTGCTCATTTCTCTGACTCCTCCTTGGTTCCCTGCAGGGTGCTGTTAGCCTGTATCCGATATTGCTTAGCCCCGTCTTCGGGAGTGGTGGTGCCTTCAATAACGTGACTCAATATTAACTGAATCGCATTTTTCAAAACCCCAGCATTTCCGGGTGAAGGAGGATCGATCGGCGTGGAATGGGTCTTCAGATAATCAAGCAGTTCGTACTGCTGTTTGCCCACTTCATCTGCTTTGGCGGATAGACCTGCAGAGATCGCTTTAGATACCGGGACTCCGCGTTCCCCCTTAAGAATATTATTGGCCTCTACATTATTTACAAAGAAATCAATGAATTTGACGGCTTCCTCCGGATGTTTCGAATAGGAAGAGGCCATTAAGAACATGGAAGGTTTGATGAATCGGCCTTCAGCTTCTTTGGATATTTGCGGAAAAGGCAACAGGTGGATTGCATGTCCGGCAATTTTGCTAAGTGCACTGGTATTGTTGCTGAACGCAAAGTAAAATGCCGACTTGCCGGTAATTAAAGGATGATTCTCATCAATCGGCCAATCCTTCAATGAATCCTTGCTCAGCAAGCCTTCGTCCACCCATTTTTTATAGAGGGCAAAATAATCAGCCAGTATCTTATCGTCATCATATCCAAGCCCGCTTCCGTCAGCATTATACATCTTAACCCCGCGGCTTCTCAGATAGAAATTGACATTAAACATGTTGCCTAATGGATAGAAATCCGGTGTAGATATTTCTTCTTTCAGCTGCACAAGCGTTGCATGAAGATCATCAATCGTGTAGTCCTTCGTTGGGACTGTAATCCCTGCTTCCTGGAAGAACTCGGGGTCGTACAGCACCGCTTCTGAATTCATTCCTATATTAATGGCATACAGTTGTTTATCCTTCATCCCTGGAGCCAGTGTATCCGGTAAAATATCCGCTGTGGATAGGATTTTCTGCTGGATATAAGGATTAAGCGGCTCTATCAAACCCCGGTTAATATAGTTGAAAATAAATTCATAATCTCCCTGAATGATATCTGCCGTGTTCTGGTCAGCTGTTTCCATAGCTAATTGAGTAGCTACCTCATCATTGACCGAATAATCCTCTGTAATGATTTTGACATTTGGATGACTCTTCATGTACAGATCAATGACCTTGAGGGTATCTTCTTTGCGCTGCTGCTTCCCCCACCATATGAATTTCAAAGTCACTTTCTGGTCTGCTGTTTTCACTTCGGTGTCTTTTGCAAAACCCGTGCAGCCCGTTAGTGCAGATAGTACTAAAAGACTAGTAAACACCCATAATAACCCTCGAAATTTCTTTTTTTTCAAAAAAACCTGCCCCTTTTTGTCGAAATTTGTTTAAAATTTAGATTTTTTGTAGATTTTTATCTGTGTATTTTATATATCGGATAAGCCATCTCGTTAATGAATAAGTTCCGAGTGAGTAGTTCAAAAGTTCTAGTCTGGATTGTTGTAATTACTTTGTTGGTCCTTTCCATAAAAAAGACTGCTCCCAGGCGCTGATGTGATTCAGCTTGGAGAGCAGTTGTTATAACAAAACAGGCTTTATCTTTGTTGACTTACGCTTGTTTTTTCTCAGTTAAATAGTACAAGAAAGCCAGTACCGGAAGCATCAGTCCGATCAAAGTGGTAAGCCCCCAGCCGCCATAGGCATAGGACCAGCTTCCGAGAGAGGAGCCAATAGCTCCGCCAATGAAGAAAATTGCCATAAATAGTCCGTTCAAGCGTCCTCTGGCTTCACTGCCAAGAGAATATATTGCACGCTGCCCAAGCACTAGATTTCCCGATACTCCCATATCCAATATAATCGCCCCAGCCACCAGCAGTCCCAGCGTCACTTTGGAATCACTCTGAAATAGATAAGCGAGTAAAAAGGCTGCGGCCGCCAGTCCAAACGCAAGACCTGTGAGCGGCCGGGTCCACCCCCGATCAGCCCATCTCCCGGCAATAGGAGCGGCTACCGCTCCGGCTACACCGGCTAGAGCAAAGAGAGCAATCCCCTGCTGGGACAGATGATAGGTATCGGCCAGACGCAGTGAAACAGTTGTCCAGAAGAGACTGAAGGCTCCGAAAAGACTGGCCTGATACATAGCGCGGCGCCGCAAGACTGGAGTGCTTTTTAGCAGGGTCCCGAGGGAACGGATCAGTCCGCCGTAGTTCATTGCAGGCACAGGCTGGCGCTCTGGAAGAACACGGGATAACAGAATCGTTAGTAGAGCGATCACTACAGCAGATATAGCAAAGATCGCATGCCAGCCCCAGAGACCGGAGATGAAGCTGGCCAGCGGACGGGCAAACATAATTCCCAGCAGCAGCCCGCTCATCACATTTCCCACTACCCGGCCGCGATGTTCATCACTCGCCAGATAGGAAGCATACGGTACCAGAATTTGCGCAGCTACTGAACCAAGTCCAATCAATAGAGAGGCACCCAGAAACAACGGTGCATTCGGAGCGAAGGTAGCTGCTACGAGAGCAACCACCACAACAGACAGTGAGATCGCTGTGAGGCGGCGATTTTCAATAATATCACTAAGGGGCACAACGAACAGTAGGCCAATCACATAGCCGATCTGGGTCAGTGTCACAATAAGGCCCGCTGCTCCTGAAGAGAGATGGGTAGCTTCGCTGATCGGTCCAACCAGCGTTTGAGCATAATACAGATTGGCTACAATCAGGCCACAGGCTGCCGCTAATAGAAAAGTAATCCAGCCTGGGACCGCATTCCTTTCCTGTCCTTCTTGTGCATGTGTCGCACTCATCCCTCGATTTGCCTGTTTTACCTGGTTCAATGTGAATACCACCCTTCATTTAAATACTGAACGAATCGTTCATTAATTATGATTTTATAATATACTGAACGTACAGTTTTGTAAATAGACAATTTAAATTTAACCTATAAAGTATTTCCATACGATTCACCCCCCATCAGGCTGGATTACTGCATGGATGTTTTTGTATAATGAACGTATAGTTTCTCAAGTGAACCGGAATATGGCTAAGGGTATATTGAAACAGGGAGGATTGGATTATGGATAAAAAAAGAGGACGCCCGCGCAACAACGAAGCTGAAGCTTCCATTCTTGCCGCATCCTATGATCTGCTGCTGGAGACGGGATTTGGCGCGGTAACTGTTGAGAAAATTGCGGAGCGGGCAAAAGTCAGCAAAGCGACGATCTATAAATGGTGGCCGAATAAAGCAGCCGTGGTTATTGACGGGTATCTGTCTGCCGCTTCCGCCAGGCTGCCTGTGCCGGACACGGGTTCCATACAAGAGGATATTAGAATTCATGCGACGAATCTTGCTGTTTTTCTGTGCAGCCGTGAAGGCAAAGTCATTACCGAGCTCATAGGGGAAGGACAATCGGATGCGGGCCTGGCTGAGGCATACCGGACGAGATTCTTTGCACCACGCCGCCAGGAAGCCAGAGACCTGCTGGAGCGTGGAATAGCCAGAGGTGAACTTAGAAAGGATACAGATGTGAATTGCAGTATTGATCTTATGTATGGTCCGATATTCTACCGCCTGTTGATCACAGGAGATACACTGAATGGGGAGTATATAGAAAAGCTGTTGGCCTTAGCTTTCGAAGGAGTTCTCGCGTAGCGATTCTTCCTTTGTATATTTATTAATCAATTCATCCAGCTTCATGGATTGTCTGATCACTTTCGGATCCAGCAGCCCATAGACGGTTTCGATCTCATTCAGCTTCCTGCGCTCCGTTTCGATACGCTTCTGAAGGACTTCGAGCTTCTTCATATACAAAACCTCCTTAAGGTATTTTAGAGGTTTATGTGAAATTATAGGATATAAGGGAAATTGCAGCAGTGAATGAAAAACCACCGGAATGCAAGGTTATACTTTCCGGCGGTTTTTGCTGTGCTATGGATTTGAAGCAGGACGGTTCATTAGTGCAGCCTATTCCCTACTGTGAGCTTTGCCCCAGCCTGATGCCCAGCTTCTTAAGATATGGGTTCAGCTCTTCGATCAACCGTGCTTGGCTGCTTAGTTCATCCTTAGTGAACCGTTCCGGATGAGTGCTGCCATCCGGGTCCGTTACTTTGGCATCCAGAGCCTTCCATTCGGCGATTAATTGCTGGAACTCGGCAAGCTCCTCACCGCTGAAGGTCTGCTTCGCCTTGGCAAGCTGCTGTTCCAAGAATGTACCGAAATCCAGCTGTTCTACTGATTGTCGGGGTGCTCCGGTGTTCTCCAATTTGCTGTAATAGGGTTCAAGTTCTGCCACCAGCTTGTTAAATCGGTCCTGATCCGCAGCGCTCAGCTTTTCGGGATGAAGCTTCCCGGCAGCATCAGCTATTTGCAGATTGAGGCCGCCGATCTCATGCAGTAATGAAGTCATTGCTCTAAAGTCTTCTTCACTGAGGTTCTGCTTCGCCTGCTGAAGCTTGGCTTCAATCCGGTCATACTGCTCCAGGGTGCCCCCCATTTGAATAAAATGGTCCTGCGAGCCGTACATAGAATCAGCCAAATAACTGTATCCAGCATAGACTCCGGTCGGAATAATCAGTGATGCCGCTATTATCGTAGCTATTAGCCATTTTTTCATGCGTCTTCCCCCTTGTCCGGGTGAAATCCCGTTCAGGATCTTCCCCTTCAGTTCCGGTGGAGCGCTCCAGCCTTCGGTTTCTGCTTGCAGCGTCCGCCGCAGGTTCTCTTCAAGACTCATGCATATCCTCCACCTTCCCTATCCTAATGGTGTCAGCCTTTTGTTTCCGGCGCAGCTTCTGCAGTGCAGCATGAATACGGGATTTGACAGTTCCCAGCGGAATACCGAGAATGACGGCGGCCTCTTCCTGGGAATATTCCTGCAAGTAGTGCAGAACAATGACCTGCCTCAGCTTGTATGGGAGACTGTTGACCTTATCCATCAGCATCCGGCTGGACAGCCTGTCTATGACTTCACCAGTAAAATCAGCATCCAGGACTTGGCTAGTGTGCTCCGCTTTCCTGGTGATCCGGAGCTGTCTCCAGCCTTTTCTCCGGTAAGCTTGAACCTGCCGCATCACCAGTCCTATCAGCCAAGGCCTAAACGCCCGTGCCCCATCATACTGCTTCAGCGAGCGGTGCAGCTCGAGATAGATATCCTGCACCACATCATCCGCATCGGAAGGCTCGGAAATGAGGAAACGCACGATCCGGTAGACTTCACGAACAGTCGCTTCATACAATTCCCCATAAGCTTCACGGCTGCCGGCCAGCGTGCGCGCAATGAGCTGCGAGTATTCGGTTTGATCTTCCATCTGCCTTTCCCTCCTTCAGGCTTACACTATGTATTGGAATAAATCGCTCAGATCGTTCGATTTATTTTGGGAGGCTTGGAGGGAGCCCTTTCTGCTGGAATAAATACTGGACTACTGTACCGGAGAGGCCCCATACCAGGGCTCCTCCGGATGCTACAATAATTCCTTGGGTCCTCGTCATGTGAATCAAATCCCCTTTTTGTCCAGAGTGACAAATATTAGGATTCATTATACGGGACCGCAACTGTTCCGTATCGGGATATATGTCATACGACAGGGCAGCTAATTCCCCATCAGCTTCACTTCGTATAACGTTGGGGTATACCAATTATTCGGATTATTCCATAGTACGGCTTTCACCAGATTAATCCGCACATATCTTGCGCTGAAATTGACTGCATCCGTTGTAAAGCCATACGTTGTATTGCTGGTGCGGTCTATCGTCGTCCAGTTGCTTCCGTTCGTGCTGTATTGAATGGTGTACTGATGATAAGCTTCCGAACCGTTGTACAGGAACCAGGAAATATCCACCTCCTGGACAGTTTTGACCGAACCCAGATCTACCTGCCACCAGGACGGCCAGGTTACACCGCTTGCCTTCCATTCTGTTGCATAATTGCCGTCAGCCACTCTGGAAGCATCAAAGCCGGTGGCCGATGAACTGGCAGTGGTGCTTTTACCAGCAGCTAGATTCGTCCATGACGGAAGAGTAACGGCCCCCGTTACAGCATCTATTCCCCAACTGCTCTGCCATTCGAGCGATGCCGTTCCGGTCGTTCCATCCAAAGTTAGCGGCAGCCAAATGTATCTGGAATCTCCAAGCTGGTTGGATTTCCAGCGGTTCCCCATATAGATATACGTTGTCGCTGAGGTTCCTTGAACCGGCAATATATAATTGGACTGTGAGTAAAAGGCCGAGGTGTTGCCGAGGTTCTCTAACGCTGACCAGGGTCCGCTCATGGAGCTGGCTGTCATATATTTGGCCTGGTTAGGATACCAGCCGGAGGCTCCCGAGGTAATGAGGAAATACTTGCCGCCCTGCTTGGCGACTGCCGGTGCTTCCCGGTGTCCGCTTGGTGCAATCCAGCCGAGAAAGTCCGACACATTAAGATAGTCGTCCGTCAGCTTGAAGGAGGCCAGTGAATCGTTAGCCCCGCCGCCAGAATTAGATGCGCTGATCAGATAGGCGCTCCCGTCATCATCCTTGAATACCGTCATATCTCTGGACTCATATCCCAGGGGCCTGAAGCTGCCCAAGTAAGTGTAGTTCCCCCATACCGTATCACTGGTGGCAACAGCAACACGGCCAAGCGAGTAATCGGTACCGTTCTCATAATGCATCCACATCACGTATTTGTGTGTAGCTTCATTATAGATGACCTTGGGACGTTCAACCTTGCTGCTAGCCAGCTCTGTGCTGGAGGTTGGCTTCAACGGATAGCTTACCCACTTCCAGTTCTTCAGATCGGTTGAAGAATAGCAGACTACATTGCGAAATGAAGCTGAATTATGCAGCTTATCCTCACCAATCCAGTAATAAGTAGCGCCTACTTGGATTACCGAACCGCCGTGGGCTTGAATCGTGCCTCCAGTCGTGTCATACCACACGGGTCCGTTATTGATTGTAACTGCTGCTGCAGCAACAGATCCCGGCTGTCCTGTCAGCAAGTACAAGAACACAACCATGCAACCCCCAATTATCCATTGCTTCCAATTAAATTCCTTGCCAGTTTTTCGCCCTATACTCAACATACAATCCCTCCTCTTATCAGATGGAAAGCGCATTCATAAATCGTTTAGAGCATAAAACAAAGGCAAGTATAAGCCCAGTGTACTTTTCTCACTTTAGTGAAGGATCTATACCACCATTTATGCACTTTATAAATATATTTGAACAAAAAACAGGAACATCCATAAATGGAACCTCTTTTCGTTCTCCTGTATGTCTTAATGGGTTCGGCAGCCAACAGGTCTATAAATTGATGCATACTCTGCACCTCCACCCGATCATCCCTACTGGCGGCGCTAACTTCATCTCTGCTCTAAAGCAATTCATTGAAATCTGCCGCAGCTTTCCGCCGGAACTGTAGCCGGGACTTCCTACTCTCTGCCCAAACGTAACAGCCCTGACTTCTTATTGTTAACAGATCGTGTCCTCCAGGCGGATGATTTACAGTATAATTGAACAGATTGGAACTTTTAGTCTCTGGAGGTTATTCTGTGAAAAAAATACTGACTGCTTCTGCACTCGCTCTGCTCATTGCCGGATGTGCGGCAGCTCCAACTATAGATTCAATATCCGCCGCCGCGCCACTTACGTTGTCCGTGGATGGCCAGCCTGTTCTGCCCATGCTTCATCCTTTTCATTCCGGAGAGCTCCTCTATGTGCCGGCAAGAGCGCTGCTGGAATATTATCCGGTTGAATTAAAATGGGATAATATCCACAAAAAGCTCACGCTTACCGATAACAGCTCCAATACGGTTCTTTCACCCGGCAGTTCAGCCATGCAGGTTCGATATACGCAGACGGACGGAGGTTATGAAGAGAGGCTGGAGGGGCCTGTCATTCTAAGGGATGGGCATGTGTATTTTTCTGCCGATATGATATCCCTGTTAACTGGTGCCGAGCTCGCAGCCTCTGGTGACACAGTAATCATAACCTCTGGAGATGTCAGTACATCCGTGCGGGTTCCCGCTGAGCCACTGGCAGTTGCAGCTGGAAGCTCCGGCAAGGTCAAGCTGTATGCAGCTCGGAAGGATGGCAGTACCTATAAAGGATTCATCCTCGAAGTGAACGGTAGGAAGCACAGCTTCGAGTGGGAGGCCCCCAGACAATTGTCATATTCTCCGGAGCTTTACTATGCCGATGTGGATAGCGACGGCAAGCCGGAAGCTACAGTGGTATTCAACCTGGGAACAGGCACTGGAATTTCTACGGAGGAGGTTCATGTGGTCAAACCGGAAGATTGGAAGGAGCTTGCACTACCAGCAGCGGAAAAAGCAGCCTCTGCAGGGCTCTCCTCCAAGATCTCGCTCGACAACGGCGATGTTGTGGTTCACCTGGAGCTGGCTGGCTCTGCTCCATCGAAGGTTACCTTAAGGCTTCCCGGCCGCGCCGGGGATGGCGGTCTGGAGCATTTTGGCACACAGGCAGGCATCGGGGCAGTTACTCATTATCAGGTGGTAGATGGCAAGCTGAAGGCAGAGACCAGCGTAAATGCTGGAATTGAGGAAAGTATGGGGACATTGATGCTGGACTACAAAGCAGGCAATGGAGGATTAATGCTGGACTCGATCAAGTTTGAACCTCACGATACCACTAAGCAATACGTGATAAAGGAGCAGTCCGACCATGATTGATGCTCATATTCATCTGGAGCAATATACAGATTCAGAGCTGGAACCTATGCTGCGCGGACTTGCAGGGCATGACCTCCATTCGCTGGTTGCGGTCTCGATGAATCTGGACTCCTGCATCCGCACACAGGACATTGCGCTGCGTTATCCCGGCCGGGTGAAACCGGCTTATGGCTTTCATCCCGAGCAGCCGGTTCCGGCGGAAGAAGAGCTTGCCGCGCTGATGAAATGGATTGGTCAGCACGCAGAAGAAATGGTGGCTGTAGGCGAGATCGGGCTTCCCTACTATTCAAGAGCCGAGGCGCTTCAGCGTGGTGAAACATTCGAAATGGAGCCCTATCTTCGGGTTCTGGATGAGCTGCTTGCTCTGGCTGCCCGGCTGGACAAGCCAGTGGTGCTGCATGCTGTATATGAGGATGCCTTAACTGTCTGCGACCTGCTGGAGAAGCATGGCATCACCAGAGCTCATTTTCATTGGTTCAAAGGCCCGGAGGAAGCGGTGCGTCGGATGGTTGAACGCGGCTATCATATCTCCTTCACACCGGATATTGTATATGAACCAGAGATTCAGGAGCTCGCCCGCCGTTATCCGCCGGGGCTGGTCATGGCTGAGACCGACGGGCCATGGGCATTCGAAGGTCCTTTTGCCGGACAATCTACCCATCCGGCGATGGTTCATCATGTTGCGGATGCCTGGGCAGCGCTACATGGATATTCTGCCGTTCAGGCGAAGGCGATGCTGACCGCCAACACGGCGCGATTTTATCAGCTGTAGCCTGGGCTACTGAATCCCCTGCCGCTTCACGTTACCACCAGACCATCCAATCAGCTTCTTATCAGCCGCGCTTGATCGCCAGACGGTAGCCAAGATTCATGACAAAATTATAAACGGGATGTGTTCTCGATACCCGCATCCGGCGGATGAATGATGGCAGTGAATAGAAGCGACGCCGGAAATCGAGATATCCCTCATACAATTGCTCAGAAGTCATGCCCAGAGGACGAAAGACCACATCAGTCTTGCCGTTATATAGACTCCAATTCTCATTCAGTAGACGCTGCTCCCGCTTCATTTGGGCATATACCGGTGTCTGGGGCAGCGGTGTCAGCAAGCTGACCGTCACACCATCAATCCCAAGTGCCTCGCAGCCATCCAGCGTCTGCCGGAAGGAATCTGTCGTGTCCTCATCGAACCCGAACACAATGCCGGCCTGAATCATAATGTTATACCTGTGCAGCTTGGCGATAATCTCCTGGTAGGCCCCCACCCGGTTCATCCCTTTATTCACACCGCGCAGCGCGGCTGTCGAGAAGGATTCCAGGCCCACGAACAGGTATAGACAGCCTGCGGCACTGGCTTTGGCCAGCAGCTCATCGTTACTGCAATCCGCCAGAGTTACCTGTGCCGCCCATTTTTTACGCAATGGTCTTAGCTGCTCCATCACTTCCATGGCATGGGCTTTATCTGCGAAAAAGTTGTCATCCCAGAACACAAAAAAACGTGACTTCATCAGGGAAATTTCATGAATCACTTCACTGACCGGACGGGTACGGAAACGGTTATGGTAGATTTGCTTCAAGTTGCAGTAAGAGCAGTTGTAGGGACACCCGCGGGTGGAGAATACGGCCCCTTTCATCAGTGAGTTTCTATGTAACAAATCCCACCGGGGCAATGGCAGATTCGTCAGCTCCGGAATATCCACCGAACGGTACTCGGTCCGATAATTCCCCTGGTAAAAGTCCTCCAGCAGCAGGGGCCAAGTGGCCTCCGCCTCTCCAATGACAAGGATATCACAATGCTCCGATACCTCCTCTGGCAGCAGTGTGGCATGGGGGCCACCCATCACTACCTTCGCGCCTCCAGCCTGGAATCTCTCCGCCATCCTGTAGCAATGCCCGCTGTTTGGTGTATTCACCGTGATCGCTACCAGATCAAACCTCTCCCCGTAGGGAACTTGCTGCTGATATTCATCCACAAGTGTGATTTCGTATTTTGTTTCATCTATGAATCCGGCCAAATAAGGCATTGTAATCTGTACGAAGTTATTGAACTGTTTTCTCCGGAATTGATTAATTTTCTGGTTCTCCGGCTGGACCAGCAGAATGCTTTTTCTCATGGGACACCTGCCTGCTTCATAAATTTATGGGGGAGAAATGGGATATGCTGCGCTTCTACCTTTTTACACATTCGCCCATGCGTTCCCATTTCCTCCATAAAAGAAAAAAGCCTCTTCAAGCTTGTCCTGAGGCCAGAGTTGTCGGCCAGAGTAATCGGCCAAAGAGGATACCACCCAGCCCAAGAAGGACTTGAATGATGCCAAAACTCACGAAGATGCTGCCAGGCCCGGCAATCTGGACCAGCAGTCCTCCCAGCACCGGGGCGAAAATCATTACAAAACCAAGTACGGTGCTTAAGATACCAAAGATCCTGCCGGTCATGTGGGGCGGGGTCTCTTTTTGCAGGCAATAATTGAAGGTCACGAAAAAGGTCCCATTCCCGATACCCAGGATGAATCCGAGCAGCAGCACCCACACTACAGAAGCGCCGGACTGAAGCAGACCAAGCCCCCCCACTGAGCCACCGATCAGCACATAGCCCATCCCCAGTCTGAGGCCATAGCCCGTTCCCGGATTCAGCTTATTGAGCAGAATAATGATACATACCGCACCCGCCCCGGAGGCTGCAACCATCCAGCCCAGCAACGATTCATTCACCGGTGAGATTACCCGGAACAGGCTAGTGAACTGAAAATCAATGATCTGGATCGCCAGGGCTCCCGCAAGTCCAAATAACATCGTATGCAGCAGCAGGCGGCTGCGCAGCATAAAGCTCCAGCCCTCTGTCCACATCATGCGTATAGGCACCCGTTCCTCCTGAGTCTGTGCCGCGGGGAGTTCACCTTCCGTATGGATGTTTTTGACGGAGAGCAGCAGCAGGTAGGAGCATACACGAAATGCAGCGTTCAGCAAGATACACCACTGCGGGCTAAGGAGGGTTAGAGCTACGCCGCCCAGCAGAGGACCGGCGATCTTGGAGCCCTGGTTCACGATACCGTTCAGTGAGGTGGCTTGCAGCAGTTGATCTTCCCTGACAATACTTCGGGTCATGCTCTGCTGGGCCGGAACATTCAGCGTGGAGATCGCCGAACGCAGCGCAAGCAGCGGCAGCAGCCACAGCATGTTGGGTGCGAACAGCACTAGTACGGTCAGAATCGCAGTTAGCAGATCGCATAGGCGCATCAGCTTCAACTTGTCATGCCTGTCGGCAGCGGCCCCGGCTACAGATCCGAGTAAAAGGTTCGGGAGCGCCATGGCAACCGGAATCAGTGCCAGCATCAGCGGAGTGACCTGCCAACGGTAGCCGACGAGCACCTGAATAGCCAGTGTATCGAACCAGTCACCAAAGGTTGCTGTGGCGAAGGCGCTGTACACGCGCATGTATACTTTGTTGTGCAGCAGGCTGTGTCCCTGCTTCATGGAAGCTTCCATCTGTCATTCCTCCAGGTTACATGTAGATTCATGGAACAGTTTCGTTCGATGATCTAACGGTAACAGGGAAATGTCAGAGAATGATCAGAGGGATTCCAGCAACTGCTGCATTAGTTCCTCCAAAGGCTGCTCCAGCCGCTTCAACCCGGATTTCTCCAGCTCCAGCGCAAAGATATTTTCATATTTATACTGCAACGCTTGCTCAGGCGGAAACATCCGGCAGAAATGCACAATCTGATACAACGCATATAGCCGCAAGGGGAGGAACCCTGTCAGCTCCTGCACCTGCAATCCCTCATCCAGCAGCTTCTCTGCCTCACGCCACTGCTTCTGGCGGACATACCAGAGGCCCTTTACCACTTTATAGCTCCCAATCTCCCGCAGAAAAGGCTTTTCCTGCAGAATCCATCCAATATCTTCTTCCATCTTAATAAGCTCATCGTTCCCGGTCCCTGCCACCAAGTTCACTAACCATTCCGTAATCTTGATGACGGGGATGAAGTTCTCATAATGGAGCTCCGCAATCACCTGATGTGACCGCTTCAACCTTTCCAGTGCTCTCTCCGGTTGTCCCGCAAAGGTGTATAAATCCAGAATCGTAAGAATCTCCAATTCTATTTGGTGGGATGGATGCAGAAGCTTATGCTCAATCACCTGCTCGCAGTAAGCCAGCCTCTCCTTGGGATCACCGGAGAGAAAGTAGAATACACACAGATAAAAAAGCCGATTCCTGAGCGGAACCTCATCCGTATACAGCAGCCAATCCAGATCTCCCTGTACAAAATGAATGACCATCCAATATTCCGGGTCCAACTCGTAGCCGAGAATGTCCTTCTGACGCGCCAAAGTAAGCATGGATCTGCCTTGACCGTATACATGAAATTTGGAGAACACATCGCGCATGGTATCGCGCAGCTCCGAATCCTTCGTTGTTGGATGGATCATTACACCGGCAGGAGATCCCGGCAGGGTCAGACTGTACCCAAAGCCACGGACGGTCCGAATACCCACGCCGTTCAGGACGGCCAGCTTTTTGCGCAGGCGATAGATATGGTCATCCACTGTGCGTTCTACCGGATACTCCAGCGGCCATACATGATCCAGCAGCTGCTCCCGGCTGAACGTACGCTCCCGGTTGCGGTACAGAAATTGCAGAAGAGCGAATTCCTTGGGCAGCAGTGTGATCGTTATCCCGCCTGCTGTAACCGTGAACTCGCTCCCGTCTAATTCAAGATGCATAGCCGAACCTCTTTTCCAAGGATAAGTCCATGGAAGTATTATAGCTTATCCGGCCATATTGTTAATCGAATCCTGTTCGGAAAATACAGAGATATGATCCACCTTACCGGAAGCCTCCGGAATGATGAACTTGAGATCATAGCGCTTGCCTGCCTGATAAATGTAGATTTTATCACTGCCGTTGACCGTGGTGCGATCCGGTGTGCCGAGCACCGCTTCAATCTGCTTCAGCGTCAGCTTCTGCAGATCGGCAGCACTGGAGCGGACATCAAAGATCTTGCTGCCCTTGTTAAAGCCGAATACCACGTGCTTCTTACTGTATGTTGCATAGATGCCTTTGCCCGCTGACTCCTTCGTATCCGGCTCACCCCAGTCTGCTTCCACCTCGTCAATTAATGCGGTGTGTGCGGCATATTCCACACCCGGCACTTTGCCTTGCTGTGCCAGCTGTAAAAGCTCTGCGAGCAGCTTGTTACTGTCCTGTGTTACGGAAGTTTGTGGTACGGAGGTCGCGGCGGCGCCTCCGCCTGCAGCACTTGGCGAAGCGGCGGACGGTACTTCCGACGGTTCTGTGGAAGGAGGCGCAGACGGGCTGCTTGCTTCCGGTTGTAAGGTTGCCGCAGCTTCCGCTGTAGGAGCCGCTTCCTGGGAGTCGTTCCCCGCGTTATTATTGGAAGAGCTGCAAGCGCTAAGCCCCAGCATAGCAGCAAGTATTAGAATTCCGGCTGTCGATTTGAATGAAGTTGTCATGATTTGTTTCATCTCCTTGGGTCGTCTGTTCTCTAGAGCATTCTGTTAATCCAGACGGGTGACAATAAGTAAAAGTTGCAGCAGAGATATTAGCCGAATTAGCAAAAAAAGCGTCCCCGTCTGCTCAGTAGCCGGGGACGCGCAAGGTGATTTTATCTAGATCAGATTGGACTTCTTCAAAGCGTATTGCCTGTTGGGACTATAGGCTTCACGCTTATTACCACTGGTGTTTCCGTCCGTTGACTGATCTGCTTCACTTCAAACTATCCATCGCTTCCTTATCAACCACGTACGTTCCCGCCATCAGATCATGTACGGCCCGGTTATTCTTCAAGAATGCGACGCATAGGCAGTCTATGATAATCACAAAACCCAAAAATGCATTCATACCAATCACAAGCGGGAGCCATTCCCCGCCATTACTGAAAAACGACAGGTTGTCATACGCACTCAAGCTCATAATAACTGCCAGCAATGAGTTCAGTATATATATACTATACCGGATCAATGCCTGCTTCACAGAGGGCAGCTGTCCGTCCGCATTAATAATTCTGACCTTCAGAAGCAGCTTTCCGGGTGTCCCGCCATACTTGACTACCATATAAATATTAAATGCGCCAAGCAGCGCAAACTGGATAAATAACGGTATCGCCGAATGATAATACTCTGTCGCCCAGACGAAAAACTTGTTGATTAAATAGGCCGGAAGAAGCAGCACCAGAACATCCACTATGCTGATCAGCACTCTTTTCCAAAACCCTACAAATTCACTCGCAACCAACTGATCTTCTACACTTCGCTCCATCTTCGCCTCCAGAGTTAAGAACTGTATGCAGCCAAAATATCCTTCCCTACCTGCTTCGCTTCTTCCAGTGTGCTCGCCGGACCTGCAATATTCCCCTCTCCGTTCTTAAGGTTATAACGCTTATCCAGATCGGTCAGCGTAATCCAGAACCGGTCCAGCTTCTTCGATGCAGATATCACCCCTGTTATACGTGTTGAGTGATCAGCATCCAATGCCGTCATAACCCCAAGATAATAGCCTCCGCTATCCTTCAGTTTTATTTTATAGGTCAGATCCTGATCTACAGTGAGTGTTCCGTTAAAAGTACTTTTGGAGAACAGCAAGACACCCCGGACAACCTGGCCTTTAAAGTAGAGAGTTGTGCTTTTTATGATTCCGGATTCATTCGTATAGATAATACTCCCGTATTCCCGCTCCGCATGCTGCGGCCGCATCCAAAGATAGAGCAGTACAAGTACAATTAGGGTCAGTCCAATTCTTAGCCATACTTTTTTATTCATCGTTCCTCCCGTGGTGTTCTTCTAGTCTATTGCTTCTGCACTGTAAACGTGAACGTCCACGTGGCTGTGTTGCCGGAATAGCGTCCCCGGTTTTCAACGACGGTCACCTTGATGGCTTTGCTGATTGTTTTGGTGATAGCCGAGGCTTTGATAGAAGCGGTCGCCGTGGCGGAGTCCGGAATTTTGTCCTGTTCTTCCGCATATGCCTTCAGTTGAACACTTTCTGTAGACTTCAGGTCCAGAACCACGGACGAGCCCTCTTGGATCTCTTTATCGTTAATAGATGCCTTGGTATACCACTCATTACCCACATGATTGTTATCGGTCAGTTTTGCACTGACCAGGGTTACCTTAACCTTGATGTTTTTGGATGCCGCCGAAGTGGATTGTACCGGTACGGCCATACTGAACAGGAGTAGCAGCAGTAACATGATTCTGATTCCCTTAATGCGCATTTGAGAGTGCCTCCCTCATATTTTAACTGTATGAATTATACATTTCGCCAAAATGGGCCATGATCCTCCACCTCATCTGTAATTTTTTGGTTTTTTCGTTATTTCGGTACCGCCAGTTGTAAAAGGTTAGCTATTCCCGCTCACGGATCGTTCGCTGCAGCTGCACGATTTCGGCCATCAGCTCACGGTCTTCTTCCACCGTCCCTTTGGCTTCGCTGTGCATCAGTTGGTTCAGCCGCAGCTTTAGCAGCTGCAGTTCTCCTTCCCGTGATTGCTCTTCCGGAGTAAGCACCCGGCTCCGATCCTTGGCCGCATATTCCTCATAGGTACCCGTGAACAACCGGGGTTCTCCTCCACGCTCCAGTACAAGCATCCGGTTGGCCACTTTAGCATGCAAATACCGGTCATGCGAGACGATAACGAGCCCGCCGGGATATGAAGCCAGCGCTTCTTCCACCCGCTCCCGGGTATCGATATCCAAATAGTTAGTCGGCTCATCGAGCACGAGCAGATTGGCACGGCCAAAATACAGCCGCAGAAAGGCCACACGGCATTTCTCACCAAGGCTTAAATCTCCGATCTGTTTATACACATCCTCCCGCGGGAACAAGAAGCAGCCCAGAATCGTCCGCGCCTCCGTCTGCGTCATGCCGGGAAGCTCCAGCAAGCTGTCCAGGATGGTTGATGACAGAGGCAGATCATCCAGTTCCTGGGCAAAGTAACCCACCCGCGTGCGGGGATGCATGCGTACTTCGCCACCGTCAGGCTCCAGTTGACCTGCGATCAGCTTCAGCAGCGTGGACTTGCCGGCACCGTTGGGTCCAAGGACAGCAAGACGGTCCCCGCGCCGCAAAGTCAAATTGAAGTTCTCCAGCAGTGCAGGGGTTTCCCCATATGCATAACGGACACCGTTCATCTCAAGCAGCGAATCTCCCCGGAAAACCTCCCCTTCCAGCTTCATGCTCAGCTGGGACGCAGCCTGCGGGAGTTCTACCCTGTTCTGTTCCAGGCGCTTCAGACTCGACTCCTTGGCATGGAGGCGGGAGACATTCTTTTTGGCTTGGGCGCGCCGGAAATCGTTCTGACCGGCAGCAAGGTGGGCCTGCTGGAACCACCTGGCGTAACGACGGATGCTCTCCAGCAGCTTTTCCTTCTCCAGCTCCTGCTTTCTGTACTGCACCATAAGCGTCCGCGACTCTACCTCCTTCTGCTCCCGGTACTGTGTATAGGCTCCCGGATATCGCCGGCAGCCCTGCGGGCTCAGCTCCAGCACTGCCGTAGCCGTCCGGTCAATGAATCTTCGGTCATGGGAAACGTAAAATACCGTCCCCGGATAATTCCGCACCCATTCTTCCAGCCAGTACATTGTCTCTTCATCCAGATGGTTCGTCGGTTCATCCAGTATGAGCAGCTTCGGTTGACGGGCCAGCAGCGCAGCTAGCTGAACTCTGGTCTTCTGACCCCCGCTTAGCTGGCGGTAAGGCAGCTTCCATACCTCCGGATTCAGCATCAGCTGGCTAAGGCATTGCTCCGCCTTGGCCTCCCAGCCATATCCATCCAATTGGAGGTAGCGTTCATATACTTCCCCGTATTCAGCTACCAGCGCTTCATCGTTACCGCCTGTCGCATGGAGCATATGCCCCAGCCGCTCCAGCCTGCGCTTAAGGTCATCTACCTCAGGGGAGCCGGACAGCACATATTCCAGCGCACTGACATCAGACCGGATCTCCAGCTGTTGGTCCAGTACGCCCCGTTCCTCCGGCGGCAGACCGTGAAAGACGCTGCCCTCCTCGAAGGCATAACGTCCGAGTATCCCCTGCAGCAGTGTCGTCTTGCCGATTCCATTGCGTCCAAAGAGCAGCACGCGTTCTCCCTCGGCAATTTCAAAAGAAACATTCGTGAACAGGGAAGTACCGTTCCATTCTTTGCGTATATTTTTAACCTTGATTATGGTCATATCCATTCCTCCGCTTCCATGAAAATACAAAAAAACCGCAGCCAGCGGCCTGCGGTAGAGCATGTATGAAGGAGGGAGGATGCCATGGAACAGCCAACAGACTACGCTCCCTGTTAAATCGCTAGGCGAGCCGTCCATTTAGCTATGTCCATCTATATCAAGCATCGTAAGGTCCCCGATCGACACACGTATCCCCTGACCGTACACCCCAAGCAAAAACAGCTGTGCCGTCCTAACATAGAGACGGTACGGTTTCAGCTTATATATCAAAGGGTGTCCCGTGGCTTGTGCATAAGCACATCCCTAGTTAATGGTCTTATGAGAAGAAAACGTGTTAGTTATTCATCGCTTCGGTGAACCTCCGTAATTGTCCGAAATGTCATATTACTTATAGCATATGCAGCTCCAAGAGCTTAAGCAAGGTCAAGAACCTCTATATTCAAAGTTTACCCATTAGTTATTGCTCAGCAGCGGGACAGCAAACGGCAGCAGAATCAGCAGCAGGGAGAGGCTCGTTAAGCTAACCGTCAAATTCCGGCCCAGCTTCTGATTCTTGTCAGATTTGAACCAGCCTTTGAACTGCCAATAATTGCGGTACAGCACAAAAAATAAAATGAAATTTCCGATCGCAGCGCTCCCGGGGTATATCGTCCAGCCGTACAGCAGCTTAAATAGGACGTATTCCAAGCCACCCAGTATTCCTAATGTCAGTACCAGCATAAGACACATACGTAATATCTCGATCACAAAGGTTACCAGCTTGCTCATCATGCATCACCTCTTCCCGTGAGTAAGAACTCGTTCTGCGGCTTGACCCAAATGGATATGCGTACTGCTCCAGCGCAGAATCTCCTGATTATTTTGGACGATCATCCGCTTGTAGGCATAATCCTCGGTCAGTTCCATAATTCTGGGCATATCCACCCGCCCATAATTCCTATTCCATTCAAACAGCATCTTATACAGATTCTTTAATGTCTGGTTGTAATTTCCCCGCTCCAGGCCGAGCCTTGTTCTGATAAATCTCTGTACCACCCGCAAGTCCTGGACTAGCCGGTTAGGCTGGATCACAATAATATAATCTGCCTGCCGGAAGCTCTCGCTCCCCCATTGATAATGGACCCCTTCGATGATCCATGCGTTAAGAGCAGCAGTTTCAGCTAATAACGAATCTCTAACCTCCGGTGTATTCCGCAAGTTCGGAACCGTTCTGTCCCATACAAAGTTATCTGTTTCAAAGTAAGGGATGCCATAACGCTTGGATAATTCCCTGGCCGTATAGGATTTACCGCTTCCACAGCCGCCAATAATCCGAATTCGAATCTCAATCACCTTCCAATCAACCTAATCCAGCGGATTTCAGCCTCTACCTCTCTAAGCTCTAGTATAACTGCCGTACCATTAAATGGTAACAAAAAAAACAGCAGGCGTCTGCCCGCTGCGATCCGGGGATTCTCTAGTGCCGATCCTTCCTAAAAGGTGACCGTTGCCTCCTGCTTACTCCATTTGAACGGAAGACCAAACAGCTCTGTAAGGCTTCCAAGCGGAAGATAGAGACGGTTGTTCACATTTTTGGAGGCGATCATTGGGAGGGTTTGGCCCTGTACAACCGCTTGAGCGGTCAATGGGATATGCGTCACTGAACGGTCACCTATGGTGATCACCAGTGCTCCGGTTCCAGCATCCTGCATCAGCGTCCCTCCTAGCAAAGCTACCGTTTCCCTTAATGGGACATACACCCGTGAATTCTCCAGAATGAAGTCATCCTTAAGTTTCAGGCGTTGGCCATCAATGATGAAGGTGCCAGTAAACGCAGTAACCCCGAGCAAATAACCATTTTGGACTGCAATGCTAACCAGACTGAGTGCTGAAGAGGTAATCACTACTTTTGTGTTCTTGGCAATCTGCGGATACAGCCAGTGGATGTCTTCATTATGCATCCGGATGCAGCCGCCACTAACATATTTACCGATAGAAGATTCGTTATTATTACCGTGAATGGCGTACGTTGTGCCCTTTGTGCCGTTTACTTCAAGTCCCAGCCAGCGGTCCCCGAGCGGATTCGCCGGATCTCCTCCGGGAATATGTTCTTTGTAATAGGGCCTGTTCTTGATCTTGACGACAATTCTGAAGCTGCCTTCTGGCGTGAGGCTCTTGGTCTTGCCTGTGGCAACCGGAAAGGTCCGGACCAGCTTGCCGCCACTGAAATAGCCCAGCGTATTCGTCTTTTTGTTCACAATAATCAGATCCGAGGACGATGCTGCCGATGCGTTAGACGCTCCCTGGAAACCTAACGTTAGCAGGAGCAGAAATACAAGCGTCACCGTAATGCTCCGTGTTAAGTGGAAACGGCTTCGCCGTCCTTTTACGGACAGTATCCGTTTCAGCGAAAAATAGAAGGGAAAATTATTGTAAGTCCTTGGTCTGGCAACTAAATCATGCAGATTCATGCAGCCCCTCCTCCAGATAATGGGTGATTATGGAAACTCTTTTCTAGATAGACGGAAGGTTGCAGCAAAAGTTGCAGTGCAGCTCGTACCTTTCTATTGAACCCCGTCCCACCGGCAGTGAAAGAGTAATTGTAGAATTGGAGCCGCTAGACCAGGCAAATCAAGCAAATGAATATTCATTACTTTCCTCAGAGATAATAAGGGTGCAATCCAAAACCGAACATGCCAAGGAGGCAAAATATTTTGAATTCCAACATGTCCAGCCAGATCAACCAATGTGAGCAAATCATTCAGCAGCTGATCTCTCAAACACAACAAGCCACCCAAAACTACCAACAGCTGCTTCAACAGGAACAGCAAAATGCTGCCAAGCTTGAAGAATTGGCAGACCGTGAACGTAAAGCCAGTCAAATGATCCAGCAGGCTCTGCAGGGTCATCAGACAGCTATGCAGCAGCTGCAGCATGCATCCCAACTGTGTAGACAGATGGAGCAAAACGCTCAAACGTCCAGTTTCAGCACTGGCATTCAGGGATTTGGCACAGGGGCTCAAGGCTTCAACCCCTCTTTCAACCCGGCTTTCCATTCTTCCATGACCCAACCAGCACAGATGCAGCATATCCCAATGATGCCTTCCTTCAATTCGCAGCAAATGCATTCGCCTATGTCTTCAAGCCCATCCTTTGGTTCATCCATGAATCAAGGCCGCAACTTTCAGTAATTAAATAACACTTCAACTTCAAACGGGTTCCTCAGCAGCCTATTCCGGCTGACGGGGAACCCGTTTTGAAGTTGTCAGGAGCCGGGAAGACAAGAATCCATTGCAGCTGCAAGTGGGCTTCATACCACGAGCCGTCCCCGTTTCTCGGCGAGTGTGATCGTCGCTTCAACGCCGGAGTTGAACTCCAGGAAGTCGCTTTCGACCCCGTCACTGAAGATGACTCCATCCTCCGGCATCTGTGAGGTGATCTTCAGCGGGGCCTTGCTGCCAATCTGCCCGAACACCAGCCCGGCCGAAGTATTCCGGCTGGGGAAAGGCTCCCGAACCGAAAAGTACAGGTTCGGGTGATCCCACGGGAGACGCTGCTCCATCCCGGCAGTGTCTGGCTCCACCCCGGCGGATGCCCTTTCGCCAGCGACCCCCTGCAGCTGCGCCGCGCTGCGAACAATCCCCGCCGCTCCGGCGAGCACGCTTTTGAGCCAGCCGGTGGAGCCCATACCAGTGGAGACAATGATGCCGCTGGAGGATTGCTGCTCGGTGACACCGTTCAGCTCCACCTGATAGCGGGCGGACACATGGGTCTTGCGGCCAATGAACAGATCATTGACGCCATAAAGGCTCTGCCCGTCATTGAGCTGCGCTTTGGCAAGCGTAACCTCCCGTACCTGGCGCTGTCCCCGGAACACCTCCGGCACCAGCCGCCGGAGATCTTGGACGGTGAACGGCAGCAGCACACCGTCCCAGCGCTGCGGATCGGGATTGACCCCGATCAGCGGCTGCTCCTGCAAGTATTTTAGCGTATTGGCTACAAGTCCGTCCTGTCCCAGCACCACTACAGTGTCCTGCTCCCCGAAGATGAAATTCGGCACATGCTGGCGTTCCAGCAGCTGCACCCGGCCCACCGCACCCAGCTCGATGACTGCAGTCTCCACGGCCTTCCGGTAATGAAAGTCCTCGCTGAGATAATCGCTGAAATCCGCTCCGAGCCGTTCGATATTGAACTGCGCCTGCTGAATCGTATTATAACGGACTACCAGCTCTTCAAGGCGGGACTTGCGCTTGATCAGGATGATTTTGTTCTCTGTGCTCCGGCTCCCGCTCATCGCCCCCCGCCTCCTCTCGCAGCATTCCCGCCGTTTCCTGCCGAACCGCCCATCAGTCCCTGAAGCAGATCCGGCGAAATGTTCAACTGTCCGATCTTGCCTGCATTCTCCGCCAGCTCCT
Organism: Paenibacillus diazotrophicus; assembly: GCF_042610465.1. NCBI lineage: Bacteria > Bacillati > Bacillota > Bacilli > Caryophanales > Paenibacillaceae > Paenibacillus > Paenibacillus diazotrophicus. The sequence goes on along the minus strand of NZ_JBGJZN010000002.1, from coordinate 248,978 downwards.
GGAAGGCAATCGCAATCAGCTTATCCGGCTTCATGCCTACATTGGTCAGGGCCTGCAGCACACCAGGCGCTACGCCCTGCAGCGAATTCATCACTGCCGACAGCTCATAGGCTTTGGCATCTGCTTCGGCCCGCTGGTTGGCTACAGTCAGCCCGATCAGCTCCTGCTTCTTCTCTTCAAGTGCGGTGTCGAAGCTGAGCTGTTCCTCCTTCATCTCATTCTGCTTCTGCTTCACCGACCGTTCGGCGTCCAGCTGGGTTTCGCGGATCTGCTTTTTCTTCGTCTCGACAGCAATTTCCGTATTCAGCTCATTCTCCTTCACGCGGCGCTCCTGTTCAATGGAAGCATTACGGCGCTCATATAACGCGTTGTCCGCCACCCGGAGAATCTCTTCTCTGGCCTGTGCCTCCAGGGCGCGCAGCGTCTCCTTATTCGGGACGATCGCCAGAATCGACAGGCCCATCAGCTCAATGCCCAGCTTCTCGATCTCCGCGTTCTGTACTATTTCCTGGGTAATGCTCTTCGCCAGACGTTCGCTCGCCTTAATCGCTTCACGCAGCGGCAGCTGCTCCAGCTGCTTCTTGGTCAGAACCTTGGCGATATTGATTACGCGCTGCGCCAGCTTGCCAGGGTCATCGGAGAGATACGTATTTTTGCGCAAATTATAAGTGTAATTGAGAATCTGTGTAGTTTTGCGGTAGTCGGCAATCCGGTAGGTCAGTTGTCCCTGTACGGTCACTGTCTGGTAATCATTCGTAACCTCTTCGAACATGAACGGAACATCAATGGAGGATACCGGCACCACAACAACCGAAGTCGTAGGCGCATAATAATGAAAAGAAAGACCCACTCCCTCACGCACAACCTTACCGTTCTTCACCTTAAGTACATAGTCGCTGGGCTGGAATTTTACGAATCTGAATCCAAACATGATTATTTCCTCCTTTTGTCATCTGTTATTAACAATTTGTTATTAACAACATCTTAGCACAGGATTTTGATATTATCAATATGTTAATAACAAAATTATCATAAAAAATACGCCACACTCTCCAGTTTCGGAAAATGTGGCGCAAGCAGCGGAAATCTATGCATAACCATAACAACGACTGCACACAGCTGTTTATGACTATTTATTGGTGATCATTTATTATTACCGCTATTTCACAGTAACCTTAACCTTGACGGCTTTACCGCCGTATTTCACTGTAATATAGGCCGAACCTTTGCTGTTTGCCTTGATCAGGCCGTTTTTACCGGTGGCTACCAGTTCCTTGGTCGAGGCCCACACCGCGCTCTTGGACACATCGGCTTCACTGCCGTCTTCAAAAGTAGCGGTAGCGGTCAGCTGTACGGATTGACCCGCCGTCAGCGTCAGATTCATCTGGCTGATCTCCAGGTATTTCAGCACATCTACGGTGACAGGAACCTTGACGGTTTTGCCGCCATATTTGGCCGTCACATAAGACTTGCCGTAAGCCACTGCTTTGACTGTGCCTCCGGCAACCGTGGCGATTTTGTAGCTCCCGCTTTTCCATTCTGCCTTGTCTGTAACATCCTTCGTTTTGCCGTCGCTGTACGTGATTGTTACGGCTACTTTCGAGGTATCTCCGGATTTCATCGTCAGGTTGGTCACAGACGCATTAATCTCCGACACTTGATCCACTTCAACGCTGATCGTCGTCTTTTGACCGCCATAGGAGGCTGTGATGGTTGCCTTCCCTTTCAGAACGCCCGTTACCAGCCCTTTCTTCACCGTGGCAATCGTCGCCTTGGATGTGGTCCAATCCGCATCTGCGGTCACATTCGTCTCTACACCCTTCGAGTCAGTAGCTGTCAGCGTGATCTGCTCTTTGTCTGTCGCTGCCATCGTAATCAGGCTCACATCTGCCGCAAGCTCATCCACCAGTCCAACCTTGACGGTAATGGTTGCAGATACTGTACCTAGTTTGGCCGTAATTACCGCTGTACCCGTGCCTACTCCGGTAATCAGACCGTTGTCAACGTCAGCAATTTTTGCATCGCTGGTGCTCCATTCGACTTCATCCGTCAGGATCTTGTCGCTGCCATCACTATATTGTCCGGTAGCTATCGCCTGATAAGTCTCCTCTTCCTCAAGCTCTGCCGTTTTGGCTTGCAGTGTCAGCTTGTTCGGGGTCCCCGCTGTTACTTTAATGGCTGCAGTCTTACCGCCGTAGGAAGCGGTAATCACTGCGCTGCCTGTGGCGTATGCGGTGATGGTTCCATGGCTTACATCTGCCACATCGGCATGATCCGAGCTCCAGACTGCATCATCCGTCACATCCTGAGACGTGCCGTCTTCGTAATTCGCCATAACCGTTACGTCCTTGGTCTGATCCACGCCGAGATTCAGCTTGCTGATGGTGAGATTCAGCCGGGAGGCGGTTTCGACCTTCACGGTAATGGTGACAGTTTTGCCGCCGTACACTGCAGTTACTGTAGTCGATCCCGACTTATAGCCAGTAATCAGACCTTTGGTAACTGTAGCGATATTCTCGTCTGCTGTGCTCCATACCGCGTCATTCGTGACCACACCAGGGACCCCGCTCGCATCCAGCGCGGTCAACACCAGCTGCTGCGTCTTGTTCAGTCTTAGGAATACAGTGTCATCGTCGACGCTGAGCTTGTTGCTTTTGCCTACAACTGTCGTCATGGTTACCGTCTTGGATGCGTAGGTTGCAGTAATTGTCACCGTTCCTTCCACGTAGGTTGTAATCACTCCCTTAGCCACAAAAGCCACCGCATCATCACTGGAACTCCAGACGGCCTTGCTTGTCACATCCGCCGTAGTTGCATCAGCAAAAGTAGCCGTCAGCACCAGTGCCTTGGTGGCATTCACCGCAAGATTCACGCTTGTCTCACTAAGGGCAAGATGTCTAGCCGTGCCGATATCTACGGTAACCGTTGCTGCCACACCGTTATAAGTACCCGTGATCGTGGCCGTACCTACGGAATACCCTGTGATCAGACCTTTGCTGACCAGAGCCACACTCTTATCGCTTGTGGTCCACACCGCGCCGCTTGTCACATCAGAGGAAGAACCGTCTCCGGCAACAGCCGTCAGCTTCAGCTGCTTCGTCCCTCCCGATTGCAAAAACACGCTCTCTTCACTGGCAACGAGCTTGTTGACAGCCCCAACTTCAACATCAATTGAAGTCTCTAGCGTGCCGTAAGCCGCACTGATGGTAGCCGTTCCCGCGAGCTTGTAAGTGGTGATGACTCCCTTTTTGACATAGGCAACGAGTTCTTCGCTTGAGCTCCAGGCAGCCTCTGAGGTTACGTCTTCCGTACTGCCATCGGCATAGGTTGCTGTAAGTGTCAGCGTATGGGTGGAGCTTGTCTTGAGGCTAAGCTGCTCCTCACTTATATCGAGATACCGCGCTACAGCAACATCTACATCCACCACTACCGATTTATCACCGTAGGTTCCCATGATGGTAGCTGTTCCGGCGGTATAGCCGTACACTTTGCCTTTATATACATAAGCGATGCTGGAATCGCTGGAACTCCAGATGGCTGAGTTCGTCACATCCTTGGTGGTTCCGTCAGGATATACCGCTGTCAGCTTCAGCTGCTGATCTTCTTCCAGATTCAAAAACACGCTCTGATCGTCAACCATTAGCTTACTCGTCTGATCTACCGTCACTTGAACGGTTGTTGTTTTGGTGCCATATTTGGCCGTGATAACCGCAGTTCCCTGCTTGTACCCTGTAATGACGCCTTTGAGCACGTCCGCAACTTCTTCATCACTGGAGGACCAGGTAGCAAGGGGAGTTACATTCTCCTGCGTACCGTCCGCAAACGTGGCAGTTAGAACAACAGATGAGCTGTCATTCAGCAAAAGCGCAAGCTCCGGCTGATCCACGCTAATCCGCTTGGCGACCTCTACGTTCACTGTGACGGTTATGGTTTTTTTGCCATAGACACCTGTAAGGGTAGCCGTACCGGAGGAGATCCCCTTTACGTTACCGTTGACAACGGTGGCAACTGCTGCATTGCTGGTGCTCCAGACGGCCTTATCCGCCACAGTGGCATCAGTGGTATTGTCGGAAAAGGTAGCCGTCAGAATAACCCTGTCGGTCTCTCCCTTGCGGATATCCAGGCTTTGCACATTCTGCGTCAGAGCTTTGACCTTCTTCGTTACCGTAACGGTGGCCGCCTGGGAGAATCTCGTCCCGTCACTGTATGTATACACGGCCACAATGGTTGCCGTCCCTTCCGCTTTTGCGGTGACGATGCCATTGTAGACACTTGCGACAGCCGGTTTGTCACTGGACCAGTCACTGCCTACAGTGACATCCCCTGACGTGCTGTCTGAGTAGACCGCCGTAGCTGTCAAAGCTTGCGTGTCTTCCATGGCAAGTGAGAGTTCATTTGCGCTCAGTACGATTTTGGAGACCGTAACCGCAGTACCCGCCAGTGCCGGGCCTCCGTTCCCGAACACCAAAACCATCGATAAAATCATAAGAAAAAAATAATTAACCCTTTTCTTTTTCAAATCTCTTTCCTCCTAGCCAAATTATGATTTCATTCTCTTATCGACATTTGCCGACCTTCAAATCAGGTACTAAAGAACCAAATAACTTCTTATAACAACGATAATACGTCAATATTTTCCCTTATTTATGTATGGGAGCCGCTTTGTTCAGACCTACTCTGCCGATCCGAAAAACAGGCAAGCTGAGAGCATCATAACAACCCTAACTGAATCTATTCTGAAAGCGGCAAAGAAAATTTGAACGAGCAGTTTTCTCTTCCAGGTCTCTCCAAGACTCTATATAATGAATTTCATATGATAATTCTAAGCGGAAGGAATGAACGAGGAATGAGCCAGGAAATAACGGTCATACAGCTTGAGGAATTGCAACCGGAGATCCTGCAACAACTAAATAAACTGATTATAAATGTCGTTGAAGACGGTGCCTCTATCGGTTTTCTGCCTCCGATGGCAACGGATGAGGCTGCTGGTTTCTGGCAAGGGGTACTGGCTCCTGGCGTCCTGCTCTGGGTGGCACTCGAGGGAGAAACGGTAGTAGGCACGGTGCAGCTTCACTTCGTATTGAAGCCCAACGCCCCGCACCGGGCGGAGATCGCCAAGCTGATGGTTCATCCGGAGCATCGCCGCAAAGGCATTGCCCGCCTGCTGATGGCTACCGCAGAGCAGGCAGCCGCAGCAAATGGCCGGACCCTATTGGTGCTGGATACGCGCGAGGGTGATCCTTCCAACCTGCTGTACCAGTCACGCGGATTCGTGGAAGCAGGCAAAATCCCGAATTATGTCATCAACGGCGACGGGGAAATGTCCGCCACGGTGATTTATTACAAGTACAGCTAAGCTAGGGAGCAACCGGACCAGCTCCGGGGAGCAGCGGTTTTCGGCAGAGGGGTCGGGTGCCAGGCCGTAAACAACGTCAAACGCCCGCCCGCGAGCTCCAACGGCATTTTTGCCGTTGTTTTCGGGCACATGCCCGCGCGCGGCCTCAACAACGGCATTTCTGCCATTGTTTCCGGGCCACCCTATTCCCTGGGACAAGTCCATCCATGGAATAGGTTCTAAGCGCAGCAAAAAAGCCATCACCAGCCTGCGAAATAAGCAGGCCAGTGATGGCTTTTGAACATTTTACATATACAACGGTTGTTCCCCTACGCCCACCACATATCAAGAGGCTGTTCGCGGATCAGGATCGACTGCAGATTGGTCACTGCGCGGTAGAAACCTTCATCCACAGACATCAGCGGATCTTCGTGCTCAATGCTTACCACATAATCATAACCGTAGGTACGCAGTGCACTCATGATATCCGACCATTCGGATAGGCTGTGACCGCAGCCGACGGAACGGAAGGTCCATGCCCGGGTCTGCACATCGCCATATGGCTGCATATCTGTCAGACCGTACATATTGATGTTGTCCTGATCCAGGTAGGTGTCCTTGGCATGAAAATGGTGAATCGCTCCGGCCTTACCAAGAATTTTGATCGCACCCACAGGCTCAATCCCCTGCCACCACAAATGGCTCGGGTCCAGATTTGCACCAATCGCCGGACCCGTAGCTTCTCTCAGCTTGAGGATCGTGTACGGAGTATGGCACAGGAAGCCCCCGTGCAGCTCGATGCCAATCTTTACGCCATGTTCTTCCGCAAGCTGGGCGATCTCCTTCCAATAAGGGATCAGCTTGTGCTCCCACTGCCAGGTCAGAATATCACTGTACACTGTAGGCCAAGGGGTGACCGGCCAGTTCGGCGCTTTGGCGTCTTCGCTGTCCCCGGCGGTGCCCGAGAAGGTGTTGACCACAGCAACGCCCATCAGCGATGCGAGCTTGATCGACTTGCGCAGGATTTCATCCCCTTCGCGGGCTTCCTCTTTATCCGGTGAAATCGGGTTGTTATGGCAGCTGAAGGCGCTGATCATAATGCCACGTTTCGTGAACTTGTCCAGATAGGCCTCACGGGCAGCTTCGCTCGCCAGCAGCTCATCCGTAGGACAATGCGGATTGCCGGGATTGCCCCCGGAACCGATCTCGACGGCGTTCAGACCGGCGGCAGCGATTTTATCCAGCATTTCATCCAGGCTTAGACTTCCGAATACGGGATCAAATACTCCTAATTTCATCTAGACTCCCACCTTTTCTCTAATTGGCTCCAGCGCCTCGGAATGTCCGTATACAGGATAATCCCGCTTAGCTGGCGCACACCAGTTCACGCCATTGATTATGACCCGCTGAATCTCTTTGTTGTAATAGGTCGGGTACGATTCATGTCCGGGCTGAAAATAAAAAATCTTCCCGCTGCCGCGCCGGTAGGTCGAACCGCTCGGGAACACATTCCCGCCTTCGAACCAGCCGACAAAAATCAGCGATTCCGGTGCCGGAACATCGAAATGCGCTCCGTACATCTCTTCCTGCTCCAGGTCGATATATTCGCCAATCCCTTCGGCGATCGGATGGCCTGGCTCCATGACCCACAGGCGTTCTTTTTCCCCGGCTTCGCGCCATTTCAGATCACAGCTTGTGCCCATCAGCTTCATGAAGATTTTGGACATATGCCCTGAATGCAGCACCACCAGCCCCATTCCCTGAAGCACACGCTGATGAACACGGTTCACAACCTCGTCGCTCACTTCCTGATGGGCCACATGTCCCCACCATACCAGCACGTCGGTATTATTCAGTACTTCCTCCGTCAATCCGTGCTCCGGTTCATCCAGCGTTGCCGTCGCTGTATCCAGTCCGGCCTCGCTGAGGAAGGAAGCCAACTGGGCATGAATCCCCTGCGGGTAAACCTCGCGGATCCGCTCCTCCTCGCGTTCATGACGATATTCATTCCATACAGTTACTCTGGTCACTATGAACACACTCCTGGGATTTCATGTCGTTGAACTATTTTGGGATTTTGATGGAATTAAGGGGGAAAAGACCCGCTATTTCTTAGCAATGCCCCATTATTTCTCAATTAGCGGGAATTACTCCCTGTATAATCACCCACACAGGTACGGCGGAAGAGATAAGCCAAATCTAGAGGGAGGATATCCCGTTATTTGCCTAAACTATCCACCCTTTTCTCAATTAGAGGGTGTTTTTCCCTTTATGTTGGCGTTATTAGACTTTTCCCTCATTATTTCAAACAAGTAGATCTGTCTAAATTTTTCAAGTTGAATCGGTTTAGTCAAAAAATACAGGCATACCCGTCTCCGACGATTTGTAGATGGCCTCCAAAATACGGGTAACCACCAGCGCCTGCTCCGGCTTCACGACTGGCTCTGTATCATTCACAATGCTGTCGATCCACTGCTTGGCTTCAGCCACCGCAGGATCATCTCCTGCACCGTCGTAGAAATCCACTCCGGCAGCATCCAGGCCAATCAGCTTCTCATACGTTTTGCCGTATTCTTCCCCGTTAATGCGCAGGCCCTTCTCCATATCCGCTCCGCCTTCTGTACCACAGAGTACGGTTTTGGCTTCACCGACATCCAGGATATTCAGTGCCCAACTGGCTTCAAGGACAATGGTTGCCCCGTTCTCCATGGTAATGAACCCGATGGCAGAGTCTTCAACAGTGAACTTCTCCGGGTCCCACGACCCCCAGGCATTCGCGGCATTCTTGCGGCCGGACAGCTTGTGATAAGCATTGCCCACAGCGTATTTCGGCTTGTAATTATCCATCATCCAAAGAGTAAGATCCAGGGCATGAGTCCCGATGTCAATCAGCGGTCCTCCGCCTTGGGCTTCCTCATCCAGGAAGACACCCCAGGTCGGCACAGCGCGGCGGCGGATCGCCTTGGCTTTGGCATAATAGATTTCTCCAAGTCCGTTATTCTCACATACAGTATGCAGGTAAGTTGAATCCGCTCTGAAGCGGTTCTGGTATCCAATCGTCAGCTTGCGGCCAGTCCGCTTAGAAGCATCAATCATCGCCTGCGCTTCCGCCGTGGTCTTAGCCATAGGCTTCTCACACATCACATGCTTGCCGGCTTCCATGGCAGCGATGGAAATTTCCGCATGGGAAATATTCGGTGTGCATACATGAATCACATCTATACTTGCATCCTTAAGCAGCTCTTGATAATCGGTGTAGACCGCAGCGCTTTCATTACCGAACTCTGCTTTTGCCTTCTCGGCACGTTCAAGCACGATATCGCAGAAGGCAACCATCTCGGCTCCCTCCACTTTTTGTAGTGCTGGCATATGCTTGCCGTTCGCAATTCCGCCGCAGCCGATTATTCCTATTTTCAACGTCATACTGGCTTAACCTCCACTGGTTTTGATATCTCTATCATACAAATCCGCCCCGGTGCTTTCTTCCTGCATTCTTGCTGTATTATTCCTGAATATTGTCTTATGGTATTTCAGCGGAGAAATCCCGGTAGCATCCTTGAAAAAATGGTGAAAGGTCTTCACGCTCCCAAACCCGGCGGCTTCAGCCACAGCAGACATGGGCAAGTCCTCGTTCAGCAGAATCCACTTCGCCTTGTTGAGCCGGTATTCATTCAGGAAGGCTACGAAGGTCATCCCCGTATTCCGCTTGAACAGCTTCGTGAAATAATACGGGCTGAAGCCCATGTAGCGGGCCACCTCATTCAGGGAAATCGCTTTCTGATAATGCTGCTCCACATAGGAAAAAACCCGCTCCAGACGCTCTAGCGTCTCCCTTGACTGGGTCAGCGTATCTTCTGTGAACTTGGGCTGCCGCTTCAACCCGCTCCTCGGCACCTCGCGCAAAATAACGGTCAGCAGCTCAAACATCCTCGCTTTGATTAAATAGGCATACCCTTCACGCCGCTGGGTATCCTCCTCGTAGATGCTCTCGATCAGGGAGATAATCCGGGCGGTGGCCTCCTCCGGCCATGACTGGCTTGAGTACTCCATCTCCGTAAACAGATCCCGCAGGGAATAGCCGCTGCCCCCAAGTGCCGCAACCTCCTGAAACAAATTCAGGTCGAACTGGATCACCACCCGTTCACTTTCAGGCGAAGCGAGAAAATAATGCACATCCCCGCCGTTAATGAACTGAACTTCGCCTTGTTCCATACGAATGGGGGTATCATTAATTCCCAGATTTAGTCTTCCTTTAGTCACATAGATGATCTCGATTTCCTTATGCCAATGCGGATAACAGAGCTCATCCCCTCCACAAATCAGGCTGCGAAAGGGAAAATGCTTATCCACGTCCGGAAGTTCCAGATATATACTCATGAGTGCGGCTCCTTGTCCGATTTCAGATGTAATTCATTATACTCCGTAACCGCTATGGCGGCATGAAAAAAGGAGCCTCACGGCTCCTTGGATGTGTCTGCATACATGAAAATGTGAAGCTGAACCTATCCGATGAATCACAGCTTAATCTTCAATACTACCTTCCGTACCGCTTCCCGTCTTCCCGCTTCAATCCCCGTCATATGACCGTCCTGCGGATAACAGACCACGAGCGCTCCCGGTCCTGCAGTTACTGTGGATTTCACTTCTCCTGTGAAGAAAATGGCATCCTTGTCTGCACTGTAGTCATCTCTAACTGCCAGCTGTTCAATAGCGGCATAGCCGATTTTTTCGGTACCTTCCAGAATATAATGCAGGTCCAGGTTCACCCGGTGTGCTTCCCAGAAGCATTCCCCAGCATCCTTTGTTTCATATTCATTAATGAAATAGAACATGTCATCGTTCACATCATGGCGTCCAGCCGCCTGTCCGGCAAAATCAGTATCGCGCAGGAACTGCAGTCCTCTCTGAATCTTCTCCCCGTAAGCCGCCTCATTCTCCAGCAAATGTTCCAGTGTATCTACTATCATCGCCGATATCCTCCTAATAATCTCTATTGTGTTCCCCCTACTTGCGGAATAGAAAAATATTATATGATCCGTACAGACTCAGTCTATGTATTTGTTCACGTCCCTTGCGCATATCTATTACTATTGGAGCTATTCGCTTCCAAGCCGAGTTTCATTATAAAGCCCCTTGTCATCCGATGCTCCATAAAAAATTTAAGGAGGCGGCCAAATGCTCATTTTCCTGATGTACATGTTCGCCGGATTAGGAATTGCATTGCTGCTGGCAGCAGCTGTACTGCAGATACAACGCTCTTCATCTCCGCCCGCCCGGAACACACCCGCCTTTGGCATGGCGTCTTTCAATTGCAAATTTACCGAACAATATATCACGCCGGATCATTGCCATATTATCGCACTGGATGAGGAAGGCCATAACCTGGCGGTTGGCAGGTATGATCCCGGCAGCCCGGAAGCAGCCGTTCCTACCCTTTTTCCTTGTGAGCAAATTCTGGGATCGGAGATTGTTGAAAATGCACTTACCCTCACCAAGGTCAGCAAAACCAGCCGGATTACAACCAGCGCTTCCAGACGTACACCCGGCTTGGCTGTAAAGTCAGGTGTACTCCACACGGCCCAGGGCCCTGACAACACTGAAGAAATCAAGGAACTTACATTAAAAATCTATCTCAACAGTGCGGATACACCCGTTCTCTCCATTCCCTTCCTTCCAAGGCTTGCTCCTGCCAAAAAATGCGACCTTCAATATTCCCAAGCCTTCTCCCAAGTCCAGCAGATACACGAAAAGATTCGCGGGATTGTCTCTGCCTGATTCCCCCAGCCGCATAATCCTGTTATTTGTTCCATTAGCGTTATCACAATGTTAAACTTACCCTATATTGCACCCTTCCCCTAAAAAGGGACAGGGTTTCTTGCTGTAGTGTGGAATATGAAATAGGAAAGCCCGCACCTGCTGCGGCGGAATTACACTAACATTAACGAGACGGAGGAAATGAACACCATGAATAAGACGATTAATTTTGCACACCGCGGCGCTTCTGCAGTCTGCCCGGAGAATACGATGGCAGCTTTCCGCAAGGGGCTTGAGCTGGGTGCAACCGGCATCGAAACCGATGTGCAGATGACCCTTGACGGAGGGCTGGTCATCATTCATGACGAAGATTTAAACCGTACTACGAACCGCAGTGGACTCATTAAGGATACAACCTTAAGTGAGGTACTTGAAGCAGACGCCGGTTCTTGGTTTGGCAGTGAATTTGCGGGGGAACGCATTCCTATCCTTGAAGAGCTGCTGGATTTGCTCCAAGGACGTGACACGATCCTAAATATCGAGCTAAAAAATGGCATATACCTCTATCCCGGCATGGAAGAAAAGGTGATCGCTGCTGTACGGGAGTATGGCATGAGCGAGCGGGTTGTGCTGTCCAGCTTCAATCATTATTCACTCGCATACTGCAAATCGCTGGCACCGGAGATCCGTACGGGTATTCTGTATGGAGAAGGCTTATACCGCCCTTGGGATTACGCGGCCACTCTGCAGGCAGATGCGCTGCATGCCTATCATTTCGCTGTACTGCCGGAGTTTGTTGCCGAAGCGTCAGAGCACGGGGTCATCTATCATCCATGGACTGTAAATGATCAGGAACGGATGAAATACCTGATCGATGCCGGTGTTGCGGGGATTATTACCGATGTTCCAGATGTGCTAGCCAGTCTGCTGGCGTCCAAGGGAGTGTGATATTTTGAAAAAAGTCTGGCTGCTCGGCTTCGGCTTTTTCAGCATCAGCATTACATGGAGCTTGTACAACGCGTTCGTTCCGTTTTTTCTGGAGAAATATGTGCATAGCGTGGCCCTGATCAGCTTCATGATGACCATTGATAACTACTTCGCGCTATTTCTGCAGCCGTGGATCGGCAACCGCAGTGACCGGACCGTGACACGCTTCGGGCGAAGAATGCCCTATTTGATGATCGGCATGCCGCTGGCTGCCGTGCTGACCCTGCTGATTCCGTTCCACAGCGGACTGTTCACTCTCCTGCTGTTCATGATGATGATGAACCTTGCCATGAGCCTGTACCGTTCACCGACGGTAGCGCTAATGCCGGATATCACGCCGGAGCCTCAGCGCACCAAGGCGAACGGACTAATCAACTTTATGGGCGGAATAGGGTCTATTTTGGCTTTTGGCGCAGGGTCTTACCTCTATGATGTAAGCCCTGTGCTGCCCTTTGCTGTAGCTGGTCTGATCACACTCTTGTGTCTGTATATTGTCTCGCGGTTCATTAAGGAGAATCATCTCCAGCCCAAAGACGAGAGCGGCCCGATCAGCAAACCGGCACGCATCTCCCTCAAAAAACAGCTGGACCGGACAACGGTTTGGCTGCTGGCGGCGATTTTTTTCTGGTTCGTGGCTTATCAGGGGGTGGAGACGTTATTCACCTTGTACGGCAAACATCATCTGGGACTTAGTGAACAAGCAGCTTCGTTCTCGCTCACCTTCTTTTCGCTTGCTTTTGTGATCTTTGCAATTCCCAGCGGCTGGCTGGGCGGACGGTTCGGGAAGAAAAATATCATTATTCTCGGCGTTTGCGGATTGATGGGGGTATTTGCTCTTGTAGGGTTTGCGGAAAATGTGCTCCTGCTGCGCATTCTGCTTCTGCTGGGCGGGATATTCTGGGCTTGCATCAATATCAATTCCTATCCCTATGTAGTGGCTACAGGGGACGAAGAGAGTATCGGCACGCGGACGGGAATCTACTACCTGGTCTCATCACTCGCTGCCATTACATCACCGCCCCTGCTGGGGCTGCTGATTGATCTCACCGATTACTCTATTCTGTTCTATGCCGCCGCCGTCAGTATGGCCATTGCCCTGATCTGCCTGCTGATGATGAAGGGGCGTGCAAAAGCAGTGAACACCGTTCATCCCAGAAAAGCGTAAGAACTGAGCTAAGTGTTCATTTCCTGCTCAAGCCCGCATGGAGCTTCCTTTGTTGCCAAGTCCACTTGGACGGGCTGTACCGCCGTTGATCAGGCTCACTGGGTTGGCAGCGGGCTTAACGGGGGAGCTTTTCTCCTCCTTATACACCGAATAACGGCCGCTCCCCAGCTGCTTGGCGTTATACATGGCCGAATCAGCCTCTTTGAGCAGCCTCTGACGGTTGATCCGCCCATGGCTCATAGTGATGCCGATGCTGGCTGAAACAAACAGCTCATGCTTCTCAAGTCTATAATTCCGGGTCGTCTTCTCCAGAACCCGTAGTGCCAGCTGTTCCGCCTCCTTGCGGCTGCAGTGCTTGGCGATCATCACGAATTCATCCCCGCCAATGCGGAAGATATGCCGTTTGCCCTTGCTCGAGAATTGAATCAGTGCGGTACCGACCGCCTGAAGCAGTAAATCACCCACATGATGTCCAAGCGTATCGTTGATGGCTTTGAAACGGTTGAGATCCAGAAACAGCACTGCGAGCTGTTCATGGGGCTTGCAATGGTCCCAAAAGTGATCCATTCCATTCTTGTTCAGGAGACCCGTCAATGAATCCCGGTAAGCCAGTTCCTTCAGCTGTTCACGCTCTGCAAGCAGCATACGCAGCCGGTAGAACAGGTAGAACATCCCTGCCAGTGTCAGGACATACAGGGTAATCGGAAGGATATATCCTCCGTTACCGGAACCGGGTGCGAATCCAGCGTCCTGAAGGGACTGCGAGCCCAGCAGGTGCATCACGCCCAGTCCGGCACTACCCGTTACGATCATGAAGACCGCGCGCACTGCGCGGGCTTTTTGAGTTCTGCCGCTGAATTTGCGGGACAGATAGAACATACTATAGACGGTCAATGCTGCGATAAGCACCGAGGATAAGGCGAGCATATAGTTGCGGGCTTCCATGGTTCGTCTGCACTCCCTTTGGCGTGTGAATAATTTCGCACTTTGAAGCTTTACTGTACAATAATACACTGATCATTATCTAAACACCACCATGAGGGTCATTTGGAGGTTTACTGGCACACTTAAAAAATCCGCCCCTGACAGGACGGATTGGCGGGCCGGATGTTACCGGCCAGCCCTTACTCTGACCGCTCAGCATCCATATGCGACACACAGTTATATAACGCACACGTCCAACCCTTATCGTCCTTGACAATATGCGATATCGAGGTATTTTTCAGCAGCACAGTTACATCGAGTTCTGGAACCAGTCTTCTCAGCGTGCTGCGCAAAATGGCGCCATGACTGACCACCAGGATCTTTTTGCCGGGATGCCTTGCCGCAATTTCTTCGATGGCCCTGCTGCCCCTCTCCTGGCCGGAATCGTCGCTCTCCAGCTTCATATCCATGTTCCTCCAACCGCTTCCCCAGCGCTGCACACGTTCATTTTCTGTGGTGCCCTCGATCAGTCCACCGTTCATCTCCCGAATCCCCGGGACCAGTCCAGTGATTGGAATCCCAAGCCGCTCCGAGATCACCTCTGCTGTCTGCACCGCTCTCAGCAGGTCGCTTGAATAGAGATAATCCCATTCCTCCCCGCAGAGACGCGCGGCAATGGCCGCTGCCTGGCGCAGCCCCTCCTCATCCAGCGGATTATTGGTATGTCCCTGTATCCGGCCTTCTTTATTCCACAATGTGCTGCCATGCCGAATCAAGCCTATGGTTGTCATTATGCTACCTGCCTTTATTTAAGTATGAAAGTTCCTGAACCATTCTGTAGATTATAAACCATCGCTGCAGAAGATGCATAACGCTCCCACCAGAATCTTATACAAGATACATGAATAATGGAGTGGAAATAATTGACGCTACTGTTACACGGCTATATGATAATATGGGCACGTTTGCTGGCATGCTGGCATTCACGCCCTTTTCCATCCTGCCTGCTCCAAGAGGCGGCATCCGTTGCTCTGCAACGGATGTGTATTTTAATTCAAAGGAGATTACTGTTTATTATGAAAAAGCTGTACGTACTATCGCTTACCCTCATCATCTTGCTCTCAGCACTAACCTCTCTACCCGCCAACACAGCCGCTGCCGCGGCACCCAAAACCGCTGTCTATGTGGACAAAAACAATCACTCTTTCATCCCGCTGCGCTTCCTGAACGGTTTTGCCGGCATTCAGGCAGGGGTTGGCGGCCAAACCGGGAAAGATATCACCATCTCCAAAGACGGGGTATCCGTAGTTCTGGCATCCGGACAAGCGGCCGCCACCGTAGATGGCAAGTCCGTACCGCTAACTGAGCGGCCTTTCAGCAGCAATGGGACCACATATGTTCCCCTGTCCCTCATTAGTCAAACTCTCGGTATCCAAATGACATGGAGCAGAACCGCTGCCTCCCTTACGCTTGCAGCAGATGAGACCTCTGCCACATTGCCTGTATTATCCGGCAATCTGATCTCGGCTGGCTCTCCGGCAGTAGCAAGCTCCACACAGACCTACAAGGTAGGCGGCAGATCCTTTACAGTACAAATGGTGACTGTGTCGCTGCTGCATCCCGCTCTCAAGCTGGATGTTGTTCTTGCAGGCAACACCATAGGCAAGACAGAAGCGCTCGGCAGCATCGCCAAGCGCAGTGGGGCTGTCGCCGCCATAAACGGTACATATTTCAATGCCTATGCCGACGGGGCCTACAAAGTTCCTTATGGATATATTATCAGCGGCGGGAAAATGCTCAAGAACAGCCCGGCTGACAAGCGGACCGTATTCACTTATGACAACAACCTTCTGGCCGAGATGATCCCTGGCAGCGAATTCATGGATCACTTCAATTCCGGGAGGGTTACAGGCGCAATCCAGGCCGGTCCACGACTGCTCGTAAACGGCAAAGTGGCCCTGAATGTGGCTGGTGAAGGCTTCAAAGACCCTAAAATATTGACGGGCGGCGGCTCCCGCAGCGCGCTCGGGCTGACCCAAGACCATAAGCTGATCCTGCTGACCTCCGGCGGGGCAACCATTCCCCAGCTGGCACAGATCATGAAGCAGGCCGGGGCGTATCAGGCGATGAACCTGGATGGCGGGGCTTCCAGCGGACTGTTCTATGGCGGCAAATATTTGACTACGCCAGGGCGGCTGATCAGCAACGCCCTTGTGGTCAAAACCAAATAAACTAATTTCATAAACCTCCATGCACCGGTCTTCGGATCGGATGCCATGGAGGTTTTGTAGTTTTTTTGCAAGATTTTCCCTGAACATGTTACTGTATATGGCATAAAGGGAGGGAGCTCATGGAAACCATTCTGATTGTTGAGGATGACGCCAAGCTGGCAGACCTGCTGGGGGCGTATCTTTCGAAATATGATTTTCGCATAGTAGCTGTTGAAGATTTCAACCGAGTGCTGGAGACCTTTGAGCAAGCTGAGCCAAGCCTGGTGCTGCTGGATGTCAACCTGCCCAAATATGACGGTTTCTATTGGTGCCGGCAGCTGCGCAAGACCTCGCTGTGCCCGATTCTGTTCATCTCGGCACGTGAGAGCGGAATGGATCAGGTAATGGCTCTGGAGAACGGCGGCGACGATTATATCACCAAGCCCTTTCAGTACGAGGTGGTGCTGGCCAAAATCCGCAGCCATCTGCGCAGGGCCTACGGCTCGTATGCCCAGAATCAGGATGAGCGCAAGCTGCAGGCGGGCGGGCTTACGCTTTTGCCGGAAAGGTATGTCATTCAATACGCCGGACAGTCTGCAGAGCTTACCCAAAAGGAGGCCATTCTGCTGGAAGCGTTGCTGCAGCGGGAAGGCCGGGTCGTCAGCCGGGAGCGGCTGCTGGATCTAATGTGGGAGGATCAGCATTTCATTGATGACAATACACTTAACGTCTATATTACGCGGGTACGGCGGAAGCTCAAGGATCTGGGGCTTGATGAAATCGTGGAAACGGTGAGAGGTGCAGGCTACCGGCTGAGCACTTCAGGAGAACCATTGTGAGGCTTTTTATGAAAGACCAGGTTCCCCTGCTGCTCTTCTATCTGCTGCAGATGATCCTCGTGCCGTCTCTGTATTATCTGTCCGGCGAATCCAGGCCTCTGTCGATCATTCTATATGGAATGTCGCTCAGCGCTGCGATTCTTCTCGTCTATCTGCTGTACAGATATATCCAGCATCACAAGATGTACATCCGTCTGGAACAGCATGCCTCCGCCCCCGGGGAGCTTCCCGCTCCGCTGGATGATGCGCCGCTGCCCGAAGCCGTAAGCGAACTGCTACAGGTTACCCACCGCCATTATCAGGAACAGCTGCAGACCCATATCAGCCGGATGGATCAGCATATCGTATTTATCAACCGCTGGGTACACCAGATGAAGACTCCGCTGTCCGTTATCCAGCTTACTCTGCAGGAGCTCGATGATGAGGCGGCAAACAGCATTCAGGAAGAGCTGGAGCGGCTTCGCAAGGGGCTGGAAATGGTGATTTATACCTCCCGTCTGGAACGGTTTGAAGATGATTTCCAGGTTCAATACCTTCCGCTGCGCAGAATCGTCAGTGAAACAGTCGCCGAGAACCGCAGGCTGTTCATCCGCAGGGGAATCAAGGCAGACATCCGGGTAGATGAAGGCTTGTCTGTCTACAGTGATCCCAAGTGGCTTATGTTCGTACTGACACAGATTCTGGTGAATGCCGTAAATTATACTTCCGGTTCGGGCAAAACCGTTACATTCACCGCACAAAGCGACGATAAGGATACAGTGCTCAAGATTACCGATCAGGGTATCGGCATCTCTCCTGAAGATCTGAAAAGGGTATTCAATCCTTATTTCACGGGTGAACGCGGACGGCAGTATCATGAATCGACAGGCATGGGCCTGTATCTGGTCCGTGAGATTTGCGGCCGTCTCGGCCACAAGGTCAGCCTGGAGTCCTCGCCCGGAATGGGAACCACGGTATGTTTTACGTTTAGCGGAACGGCCAGATTGAAAGAGTAGTCACAGAGAGTGCAGCTCATATCTTCGAACAAGAGCTCCGTTCACAGCCATCACGGCTATGGACGGAGCTCTTGTTGTACCGCAGACGCTAAGGACAGTGTGCGCATACAGGCAGAATAAGGAATTGAGAACCCGGGGATAATAACGCCAAAGAATCCAGATTCCAGCAGAATGGAGGTGTTACGATGACAACCAAACCTAAGCCGGCCCGCAAGAATGCCAGTGATCCCGTAGAAAACTCCGTTCCCGCGCCGCTTCCTCTGGATCCCTCACTGGAGGTGAACCTCCAGGAGCTGGACCAACGGGTCGGCCAAAGCTCAGATGTCATCGTCCGCAGATTCATTAATGAGTCTTTAAGCTCACTTTCGCTGGCTTTTGTGTACATTGACGGCTTGGTCAACGCCGATGTAGTGAATCAGACCGTACTTCAGCCTTTGCTGGAAACGGTCACGCTAAAGAGCGAGTCCATCACCGCCACAGAGGCTTACCGTATGATCAAGGATCAAATACTGCCCATTGGCGGGGTCAAAGAGGGCAAAACACTGGGAACGCTCCTATCCATGCTCTTCGATGGATATACTCTCATCCTGTTCGACGGGCTCCAGATGGCGCTGGCCGCCGATACCTCCGGCTGGGAGAAGCGCAGTATCAATGAGCCGACCTCTCAGGGCGTCATCCGGGGTCCCAAGGAGGGCTTTACTGAAAGCCTGCGGACAGGTACCTCTATGCTTCGGCGCAGACTCAAGACCTCAGATCTGCGTATCGAGGAGTATAAAATCGGCCGGCGCACCCAGACCGGAGTAGCCCTGGTCTATTTGGAGGGAATCGCCAGCGGGCAGGTACTGGAAGAAGTCCGGCGCCGCCTGAATGCGATTAATACGGACAGTATTCTGGAGAGCAACTACATTGAAGAGTTCATCCAGGACGGCGGTCTGACACCCTTTCCGACGATCCAGAACACGGAGCGCCCGGACGCGATGGCCGGAGGCATTCTGGAAGGGCAAATCGGGATTATTATTGACGGCACACCCTTTGCGCTGCTTGCGCCGTCTACATTTTTCAACTTTTTCCAGTCCAGTGAGGACTACTACCAGCGTTATGATATTTCCTCCTTCCTGCGGCTGATCCGCTATGGGGCTTTTTTTGTATCCATGCTGCTGCCTGCTCTATATATTGCCATTACTACCTTTCATCAGGAAATGCTGCCGACCACCCTGCTGGTTAGCCTCGCTGCCCAGCGGGAGGGGGTACCGCTGCCGGCTCTGGCAGAGGCGCTGCTTATGGAGCTGACCTTCGATGTGCTGCGTGAAGCCGGAGTCCGCATGCCGCGCACCATCGGCCCTGCCATTTCAATTGTAGGCGCCTTGGTGCTGGGACAGGCTGCCGTTCAGGCCGGGCTCGTCTCCGCTGCTATGGTTATTGTGGTTTCTTTTACGGCAATCTCCAACTTTGTAATTCCATCGCTGGCCATCGCCAACTCCATCCGTCTCATCCGTTTTGTGATGATGTTCATCGCCGCTACACTTGGACTCTTCGGCATCATGTCCTTTCTGATGGTGCTGCTGATTCACTTGGCCGGGCTGCGCTCGTTCGGTGTTCCATACCTGTCACCGGTAGCCCCGATGGTTCCGCGTTACCTTAAGGATATCTTAATCCGTGTTCCACTCTGGAGCATGACGATGCGTCCCAAGACCAATCTTGGTAAGGAAACGCGCAGACAAGGCTCGGACCAGAAGCCACAACCGGCGGAAGGCAAGCGTGGCCAGGTGCAGTCCGGGAAGCCCAAGCCACAAGGGGAGGACTCTGTATGAATGGAAAAGTCGGCACCACCCAGGCAGCTATGCTGATTGTGAATACAATCCTGCCCACAGCCACCGTCGTACTGCCCGTGATCATCAGCAACTATGCCGAGCAGGATGCGCCCCTGGCTATTCTGCTGTCCACTTTCTTCGGGCTGCTTATCGCAGCTCTTGTCGGCAGCGCCGTCGCCCGTACCCAGGGAGCGCCGTTCCTCCAATGGGTCGGTGAGAAAAGCTCGCCTGTTGCCGCCACGGTCCTCGGTCTCTTGATGCTGCAATTTTACCTGGACACTACCTCGACCATTCTGCGTGAATTCGTCAATTTCCTGAAGGATAACGTGTTGTTCAATACGCCAATCCCGTTACTGTGCACGCTGATCCTGCTCATTACCATCTATATGGTCAGACAAGGTCTGGAAGCCATCGCACGGGTGAACAGCCTTGTGCTGCTGCTCTTTGTCTTTTTTGTGCCACTGTATCTGTTCGGACTGTTCAATGAGATGAATGTGCACCGGCTGCTGCCTATGTTTGATCATTCTCTGACGGAGTTGACGCTCGCCAGTATTACACCAACCACATGGATGTCTGAGGTGGCAGTGCTGCTGTTCCTGACACCTTATCTCCAAAATCCGCAGAAGGCCAGGATCATCGGCTGGACAGGTTTGATGATTGTTGCTGCCCTGATGATGTTTTCCCTGGTTACGACACTTATGATCTTTGGTCCTGATTTTATCAAACTGAGTGCTTATCCCGGATTCACTGCAGCCAGCATTGTACACCTCGGGAGATTTATCGAGAAGCTTGATATTCTGTTCATTTCCTACTGGGTTCTGTCCATCTACCTGAAGTTTTCAATATTCCTGTTTGCTACCGTAGAGTGCTTCAAGCAGACCTTCAAGACGGGCAGCAGCAGTCCGTTCCTCGGTGCCCTGGGCCTGCTCATCACTCTGGAATGTATGTATACGTGGCAAAGCACAGAGAAATTGAACCTCTATAACAAGGAAGGGCGGTTTCTTGTCTTCTTCCTCTTCAATGTACTCGTACCTTTAGGAGCCGTCGGACTGGACCTGTTCAAGAAGAGCAAACCTAAGCAGAAAGGATGGGACACTTGAATATTCATAAAAAAGGTCTCATTCCCCTGCTGGGCCTTACTCTCTTATCCACGCTGCTGACCAGCTGCTGGGATGCACGGGAGCTGAGTGAGCTTGGCATTACTTCCGGGTCGGCATATGACTGGGAGGATAACCAGTGGAAGGCCACCTACCAGGTCATTAACCCCTCATCCGGATCCAGTGGTATGGGAGGCAGTGCGGGAGGAAGCACCAGTTCGCCTCCGTTTGTCACCTTTACAGTCAAAGGAAAGACCATTATGGAGGCGATTGAAAAAACCAATCTGACAAGCACCCGTGAGATGTTCTTCTCCCATTCCAGAATTACCGTGCTGGGGGAAAGTGTCGCCAGACATGGTGTTAACCAATTGGTCGATATGTTCCTGCGCAAGCAGGATGCCCGGGAGACTGTCTATGTATTTATTACCAAGGGGGAGGCTGGAAGTATACTTAATCAGCTCATGCAGCTGTCCAAAAATCAGGGAGCCGGCATCCAATTGATGATCGAACAGGAATCCCGTCTGCTCTCTTATTATCCAGGCCTGCGGATGTTCGAACTGGCGATGGCCCTATCCTCCGAATCAGGCAGCGCGCTCCTTCCCGAGATCATGCTTACCGGGCAGAAGGTTATGGACGAAACGACAGAAACCGGACGTACAGATCTGCAGACCCGGCTGGCCCTCGGGAGACTGGGTGTGCTGAAAGGAGATAAGCTCATCGGCTGGCTAAGTCAAAAGCAGGCGTTCGGCTTGTCCTTCATGACAGATAAGATTAAAACAGCGACCATAGCCTTCACTTCAAGACCCAAGTCCGGCGAAAACCCGGATGCCTCTTTTATCCTCCAAAAATCCAAAACCATCGTTCATCCCAAGTGGGATCAAGACCATTATGTAATTGATATGGATATCAAAGGCAGTGGTGTGTTAACGGAAGTTGGCAGCGTTATGGATTTGAACGACCGCGCTTCGATTACCGAAATGGAAGCTTCCATTGAACAGCAGGTACTGGAGCTGGTGAACAATTCATGGAAAGAGGTTAGAGCGCTGGGGGCTGATGTTACAGGCTTTGCGGTCAGAATACACCGCAGTGACCGTAAACGCTTCAAGCAGATTAAGAAGGACAAGAACTGGGACAAGACGTTCCAACAGATTGAAATCCGGCCCCATGTTTCGATGAAAATTGAGCGGACAGGGCTCAGCAATAAATCTTTCGAATCTGTGCACGAGAAATAAAGGGGCTTATCTATGAATATAGCTGTAATTCTGGGGCTCTATATCCTTGCGTTCTGGCGGGGCTGCACTATGCTGTCAGGAAAGAGGCGCAAGCTGAACAGGCTGTGGTTCGGCTTAATATTGGTTTACTGTGCCTACGTTAATATTTGCGGTATTACCAGAACTCCGCATATTGGTGTGTCCAGCCTGTACACCTCTTTCTTTCAGCCTACGGGCAGAGCAATTATCAAATGGTTAGGAGGTTGAATCCTGTCATGCAAAAAAAGGAACAGGTGTCTGCCCTGCAAATCTCATTCATGATCATGCTGTTTGAGATCGGCAGCACGCCGCTGTTTCTGCTTGGAGGCAAGGCCAAGCAAGATTCCTGGCTCGCTATGTGCACCGGCTCGATAGCCGGCTTTATTCTGCTTATGCTTTTGATATGGATTCAGCAACGTTCGCCGAATACAGACCTTATCGGCATGCTTACCTTCCATTTCGGTCGTTATGCAGGTTATATAATCGGGGGAACCTACAGCCTTTATTTCGCCTACGAGGCGATGCGCAATGTACGTGACTTGGGTGAACTAACGGCGCTTACCATGCTGCCGAGATCACCCATGTCCATGACGATGCTGATATTTGTCGGGATTGCCATTTATGCTATCTGGAAAGGGGCCGAGGTGATGTTCCGCCTGCCGGAGGTTCTGCTGCCGATGGTACTGTTCTTCTATCTCTTGCTAGTTCTGTTGCTCGGAATCATGGGCTCCCTGGATTTCAATCGTCTGGCACCTGTCTTCGAGAATGGATTCAAGCCGATTGCAGACGCCGCGCTTCCCGAAATCGTCTCTTTCCCCTTCGGGCAGATGATTGTATTCCTGATGCTGTGGTCCTTATGGGACAAGCCAGGGGTTCCCGTGAAAAACACTTTGACAGCCTATCTACTGATCAGTATATTTCTGATCTTCATGAACGCCTTGAATGTAGCCGTCCTGGGACCTACAGTTGCAGGAATCAGCCAATTGCCCTTTTTACAAACGGTACGCACCTTGTCCAGTCTGAAGTTCATCGAACGTCTGGATATTCTGGTGACCATCCAGCTCTTCGTCGGCCTGCTGATTAAGATGATGCTGTTCTTCTTCTGTTCGGTGAAGGCAGTAGCGGAGCTGACCGGAAAACCGGCTAAATGGTGGGTGTTCCCCGTAGGTGCGGTCATTTATGGTGCTTCCTTCCTGGAGAGGGATTACACGCAGCATATTGCGATTGGCCTGGGACCCAGCCTGAAGGTCGACCCTGTATTCCAGGTAGCCATCCCTCTCCTGCTGGCTCTTTCCATCCTGCTGCGCAGCAGATTTGCCCGCTCCCCCTCTTAAAGTACGAACATAACCTTAACCGGACTGTAAGGGTACATTAAGGTAAACCCATAGCTTACTGGAAGTCCATCCTGTACACTCGGAAACAGAGGCGAAACATTAAGCACAGCCGCATCCTGAAGACTGGGATGACACTCATGTTTCCGGCAGGAAGGAATGGAATAGAATGAATGTACTCGAAGTAACCGCACTGAATAAAGTGTATCCGGGCAAGGTCAATACCCAGGCCCTCACCGATATTCATCTCAGCATGGAGCAAGGCGAGTTCGTCGGCATAATGGGACCCTCGGGCAGCGGCAAAACAACACTGCTCAACATGGTTTCGACGATTGACCAGCCCACTTCAGGTCTTGTCAAGATCGGAGGAAACAATCCTTATCTTATGAATAAAAAGGAACTGGCCTTGTTCCGCCGCAGGCAGCTGGGCTTTATCTTTCAGGATTTCAATCTTCTGGAGACATTAACCGTAGCCGAGAATATCGTACTCCCCTTGACCCTCGACAACCGCAAACTGACCGAGATGGACTCCCTGTTGCACAAGGTTGCCGACCGGCTGAATATCAAGGATATTCTGCATAAGAGGACCTATGAAATCTCCGGCGGACAACGTCAGCGAACAGCTATCGCCCGGGCTATGATCACTTCCCCCGCAATGATCCTGGCCGATGAGCCTACTGGGGCGCTGGATTCCCAATCATCTCGGATTGTGATGGAGTCGCTGGAAGACATCAACCGTAAGGAAGGCACGACACTGATGCTGGTCACACATGACCCGCTGGCGGCAAGCTACTGCAACCGCATCGTCTTCATCAAGGACGGCAAGCTGGCAGCGGAAATCCACCGCGGAGACAACCGCCAGGCCTTCTTCCAGAAGATTATCGACACACTTTCATTCTGGGGAGGGAATTCGCATGAGCTTTCCTCAATTCGCGTTTAACAACGTTCGGCGCAATATGCGCGCGTACATGGCCTTTTTTCTCAGCAGTTCTTTCATGGTCATGATCTTTTTTTCTTATTCGGTGTTTATGTACCATCCTGGCGTTACGTCTGTGAAGATGGGCGCGAGTTCGGCTGCCGGGATGAAGATCGCTTCATACATTGTGTTCGTCTTTGCTTTTTTCTTCGTACTATATTCGATTAGCGCCTTTCTTAAACTGCGGAACCAGGAATTCGGAATTCTGATGATCCTAGGTGCACGTCCGGGGCAGATTAACCGGCTGATTCTACTGGAAAATATGCTGATCGGCCTGCTGTCCATCGTAACCGGGATGGCCGCCGGGATGCTGCTGTCGAAGCTGTTTCTGCTGCTCAGCACCACCGCGATAGGGGTGGACAATCTGCCGTTTTATTGGCCGGTGAAGGCGCTGATTACGACCTCGGCTGCTTTCGTTGCCCTGTTCCTGGCTAATTCCGTGTTCACACTGCTGTTCATCCGCAAAAACCAGGTCCTTGAGCTGCTGAAGGGCACCGTGAAGCCCAAAAAAGAACCCAAGGTCTCCTGGCTGCTATCGTTCCTCGGGGTGGCCCTCCTATCCGCCGGTGCCTACGCCATCTGGAGCCCCCTATCCCCTATATCTCTGCTGGCAGCCGCTGTTACAGGGATTCCCGGCACCTATTTCTTCTATTCGCAGCTGTCGGTGCTGGGGATGCGCCTGCTGAAGCTAAGTCGTAAACGGGTATGGCGGGGAACCCGTCTGCTGTGGATTTCGGAGATGAGCTATAAGATCAAGGACAACGCCCGGATGCTGTTTATGGTCACAGTTGTTACCTCTTTGGCTTGTATGGCTTCGAGTCTACTGCTGTCCATGAGCCAGGCCAACCGGACGAGTTATATGAACAGTCCGTTTGCCATTGATTACACCATTTATAAAGATACAGCCGCTATCACTGACTCCGGGCTACAGAAGATCCGCAGCACGCTGGATAAAGCCGGAATCGAGTATACCGAGAACAAGGTTGAATTCGTCCGCAGCTCCATCATGGAAAAAGGCCATAATAAGTCCAACAGCGTTCAACTTCTTCCCCTCTTCCGCTATAACGAGCTCGCTGGGCAGATCAGATCTGCAGGGCTGCCTCCTCTAACGGATGGGGAAGCGGTGCTGATTATTAATCCCCAATACGATAACTATGATTATGAGCCGGGCCAGAATGTGGTAGTATCTGGACCGAATAGACAGACGTTAACCTTGAAGCAGGTACAGAAGCCAAAGGCGATGCCATTCGGTCTATATGATTCACCTGTATTAATTGTGAGTGAAGGGTTCTATAAGCAATCAGCAGCTTCTTCCGGCAGTTCCTCCCGGATAGAGAACTATTACTATTCCGTCCCGGCATGGGGTGAGGCTGTGCCGCAGTCCGATGAACTGGAGTCAGTCCTTTCAAGTGAACTGGTGAAGTGGAATCAGGACCGGAACCATGCGAATGACAACTGGGATACCTCAATCCTTACCCGGGCAGACAGCTATATGGCTACGAAGCAGGGGACATCCATGCTCAGCTTCATCGGGGTCTTCATCGCGCTGATCTTCTCGCTCTCGTCTGCGAGCTTCCTCTATTTCAAGCTCCATACTGAGCTGAATGCAGATATGCGAATGTACCATTCCTTATCCAAAATCGGCCTGAGCGTCAAAGAAATGTCGTCTTCCGCAACCCGGCAAATCGCTCTGCTGTTCTACATTCCTATTGTGATCGCTGCGGTGCAGACGCTGGTAGTGATCCGCCCGATACTGGATCAGATCCACATCCAGAATGTCACTGTTCCGGTTGTGATTACGACCGCAGCCTTTTTAGCTGTACAAACTGTTTATTTTATTATTGTCAGATCCCGCTATATTCACAGTCTGAAGAAAATGATGGTGTAATCAGGCATTGGTTGGACGACAGGCAGTTCTACATGTACACTGGCTATATTAAGCAGTCAAGGGTACAAGGGGGTTCCAAGGCTCATGTCCAAAGCCGATTATATGTTATCCATTCTATGGATGCTGCAGCAGCGCAAGCGAACGGCTGCCGAGCTGGCCGAAGAGCTGGAGCTGAGTGTCCGCTCGGTCTACCGCTATATTGATGCCCTCTGTGCCAGCGGTGTCCCCGTAATCGCCGATTCCGGTCCAAGAGGCGGTTATAGTCTCCCCGAGCATTTCAGTTCAGCTCCACTGTTCTTCGACGCCGGGGAACGGCGGGCGCTAGTCCACGCCTCAGCCTTCGCACGGGGAAGCGGATATCCATACGAGCAAGCGCTGGATGCAGCGATCACCAAGCTTAAACGTTACAGCAATGCCGAACAGCTGTCGCACATGGAGCGTCATGAAACTGGGTTGGAGACGCTGCATGCACCGGCCGCTCCGCTTGCGCAGCTGCTGGAAGAACTGGAGGCTTGTACAGCGGACAGCCTTAGGGTGGAGATGGATTACCGCAAAGGCAGCGGCTCTCCCTCCTCCTCTCGTAATATAGATCCATACGGACTGGTGCTGTGGAAAGGCCAATGGTATCTGGCCGGATTCTGCCACCAGCGTCAGGAAATCCGCAGCTTCCGGGTGGACCGTATCACTGGCGTGCGGAGGACAGGAGAAAGGTTCCTCCGCCCCGCCGGATTCTCGGCACGTGAGTTCCTGCTGCAGAGCCTTCTGCCCGGCCATGACAATCCAGCAAAGCTGACTACAGTGGTCATAGCCGCCGCAGAGGAAGTATTAAATGACCTTTGCAGCCACTGGCTGTTCGGTCATACGCTGGAGCAGCGCAGTGCAGATACAGCGAAATTTCTGCTGGATGAGGCTACTCTCTACAGCTACGCCCCTTACTTTCTGCTGCCCTACGGCAAAGCACTGTCCATCCTGGAGCCTGCCGCCTTGAAGCAGAAGCTCGCAGCGGTGACAGCAGAGCTGGCGGTATATTATTCAACCTAGAACGCGACTTGAGAATGTCAGGCTCATCTTGGCGGAATGCCTTGTTATACAAATCGGTTCCACTAATATCGTAGTCTATTCTCCAGTTCATCTTACCCACAGTATTTTTTCTAAGGATCACTGACCGTATCTGTCAGTGATCCTTTTGTATAGTGGAGACAAGGTTACGGTTAGTTAAGAATATACTTTCAGGGAGGAACGATTAGAATGAACGAATTGAAATATGAATTTTATATTGCCGGCACCCCGGCGAAGGTGTGGGACACGCTGGTTTCACCCGGGCAAGTCAAGCAGATCTATTATGGGTCTGTGATCCGCTCCACCTTCAACCCTGGCGAGCTGCTGGAATACGTGGGTCCCGGAGCAGAAGGTGACGAGACGATCCATGTATTCGGAACGGTGCTGGAATACATCCCGGAGAAAGTATTAAGCTTCACACACCAGGTAGGTCCTTCCTATCTTAAAGACCGGGAAAACTACGAATCCCGTATCTCCTGGCGGCTGGAAGCGACTGGCGGCTGCACCCGGCTGACACTCATTCACGATAACTGGCATCCGGACGATCCTGCTTATGCAGCCAGCGACAGCGCCTGGTGGCATATTCTGAGCAATATCAAAACCCTGGTTGAGACCGGACGGACTCTCGACTTTGGAAGCTTCGAGTAAAAAATAACCGTTCAGAGTCCCACAGACCGCTAAGCTTCGTCTTAGGCATGATGGAAGTAGTCCTTAACCTAAACGCCCAGCAACCTGCCATCGGCTAGGTTACTGGGCGTTTAGCGCGTTTAGGGCGTTCTGGCCGCGGCCCGCTCAACAACGGCATTTCTCTGCAATTTTTCTTTCCCTAGGGAAACTTTTTTGTTGCAGGGACAAATTTATTTACGTATACTACTATTGTGGCACACTACAAGAATCTATCCCTAGCGCACAATATATAATTTTATCTGAATATGAAATGAAAGAAGGGGAAATTATGGCTGGAGCTCTTATACCATTGTCTGAGGCGGTGAACGGCAGCAAGCTGGTGATCAGCGGCATCGAAGTGCAGGAGGTGCTTCGGAGAAGGCTGCTGGATCTCGGCTTTGTCATCGGCAACGTAGTTGAGGTGCTGCGGCGCAGCCCTCTGGGTGACCCTACCGCATTCCGGGTGAGCAATACAACGATTGCGCTGCGGCGCGAAGAAAGTGCATTAATCTACGGAACTTTGATCGGAGGCGGAGACGAATGAGTCTATTCACTGTAGCTTTTGCCGGGAACCCCAATACAGGTAAAAGCACGCTGTTCAATCTTCTGACCGGACTGCGTCAGCACACTGGCAACTGGGCAGGCAAAACCGTTATAACAGCCGAAGGCGAATTCACCCACAACCATCACACCTACCGTGCAGTCGATCTTCCAGGCACCTATTCGCTGTATTCCAATTCCGCCGACGAAGAGGCAGCTAGAGACTACATCATTTTCGGAGAACCGGATGTGACACTCGTAGTTCTGGACGCAACTTCGCTGGAGCGCAATCTCAACTTGGCGCTGCAGGTGCTGGAGATTACCGGGCGGGCAGTGATCTGCATCAACCTGATCGATGAAGCCCGCAGACTGGGCATCGACATCAATCTGAAGTCAATCTCGAAGCGGCTGGGGGTTCCGGTCGTAGCCATTTCCGCCAGAAGCAAAATCGGCATCGGCCCTCTTCTGGATCAGATTGAACGTGTCGCTACGGGTGCTTTCACGGCACAGCCGCTTCGCATCAGATATAGTGAGGACATTGAACAGGGTATTGCCGAGTTGATCCCCATGGTCGAGCAGGCCATCGGCACACAATATCCGGCACGCTGGATTGCCCTCAGGCTGCTGGACGGTGATGACAGCTTGTTCACTTCGCTTAAGGCTCATATGGGACGCAACAATAGTTACGTAGCAAAGGAGGTTGTGCCCCATGGAGTCACCGCCTGTCATTAAAGGAACGGATGCCATGGATTCCCTCCTGTCTATCGCGAAGAAGCTGGCGGACAAAGGGGCAATCCGTGACGATATTGTCAGTGGGATCTACGGGGTATCGTCAGGTATTTGCCGCGACTCTGTTACCTACAACGATCAGAAGAAACTTGCAAGCACCTATAAGCTGGATCATATCGTCACCTCCAAAATCTGGGGTTTCCCCATTATGCTCGCCGCCCTCGGCCTGGTGTTCTGGATTACGATTGCAGGTGCCAACTATCCTTCAGGGTGGCTCGCTTCCTTCTTTGGCTGGATTGAAGGCTATCTGACGGCGGGGTTCGAGGCGTTAAATGCACCAGCTTGGCTGCATGGGGTACTCGTGCTTGGACTGTACCGCGGAACCTCCTGGGTAATCAGCGTCATGCTGCCGCCCATGATGATCTTCTTCCCAGTGTTTGCCCTGCTTGAGAATTTCGGCTATCTGCCGCGCGTGGCGTTCAACATGGACCGGTTATTCAAAAAATCCGGCGGTCACGGCAAGCAGGCTCTGACCATGTCGATGGGCTTCGGCTGCAACGCTGCCGCCATTCTCTCCACCCGCATTATCGAATCTCCCAGGGAGCGGATGCTGGCCATTCTGACCAATAACTTTGTACCCTGTAACGGACGTTGGCCGACGCTGATTCTGCTCTCTTCCCTGTTCATGGTAGGAGGTGCTGCAACAGGCGCACTGCACACTTTATCAACAGCACTGGTGCTGATGGGTATTGTCCTGATCGGGATCACTGTCACCTTGAGTGTCTCCTGGGTCATGTCAAAGACTGCGCTGCGCGGAGTACCCACCCACTATACTCTGGAGCTTCCTCCGTACCGCCGTCCACAAATATGGAAAACCATACTGATCTCCTCCAAAGAGAAATCACTGAACGTGCTAACCCGTGCCATCGTCGTCGCTGCACCAGCGGGAATCATCACCTGGATTCTGGGAAATGTGATGGTCGGAGGTGACAGCGTACTTAACCACATGGCTGCTTTTTTTGATCCCTTTGCACATTTGCTCGGTCTGGACGGCTTCATTATTATGGCTTTCATCCTGGGACTGCCGGCCAATGAAATCGTGCTGCCGATCCTGCTTATGGGATATATGTCCTCCGGCGCGATGGTCGATATCGATGGCCTCGGCGGGATCAAGGATATATTCCTGAGTCATGGCTGGACCTGGCTGACCGCGCTGAATATGATGCTCTTCTCACTGCTTCACTATCCATGCGGTACCACACTTATCAATATTTACAAAGAAACCCGCAGTATGAAATGGGCCGTCCTCTCTGCCGTCATCCCGCTTGGAATCGCGATTGCGGTAACCTTTGCCGTTGCCCAGGCCGCCCGGTTGTTCGGCTGGGTGTGATGCCGGCAACTTTAGAGGCACCCTGTAGAATGACTATAGCGGCAGACGCAAAAACTCCTTCACAGATGTAACCGTGAAGGAGTTTTTATATAAACATGATGCAATGAATAGCTTACTTGGCAGCTTTGGCGGCAGCTAGAATAGCTTTCAGGTAGCCTTGGGTATCGACAAGAGTAGCTCCGCTTACAGCGTCAACCATTTGCTCTTTGCTCTTTGCAGCCAGTGAAGCTTCAAGTGACTTGATCGTTCTGCCTGTTGCATATTTCTCAATGGCAGCCATATTCTTGTCATAGGAAACTGTTGATTTGGCTTCTTCTTTCATATGTTCGCTATAGTATTTGGCATTTGCTTTCTTGGAAGCCAGGACCATTGCAGGATCTTTGTAGTTCTGTCCAAAATCCTTATCTGAGTTAGGTACTCCTGTTGCAACATCAGCACCCAGGAATTGATAGTCGTCCAGCGAAGCGGCTACGATTACACCATTTTGGACTACGGCAACTGCCACCGTGAAGCATTTCGTACCATGAGCGGCAGCTTCTACCCGGCCAACCTTAAGCGGTGCACTTGCGGCAGAAGATACACTGTTCAGGGCGCCGCTGTTTCCTACGCCTACTACGGCCAGCGAGATGCCGGCTACCAGCAATAATTTTGTTACCTTTTTCACAACCATTCCCCCAGTCAATATTATTAAAACGCTTACATTCTATTATTATCAATATCTATCAATTCAGTCAGTTACAAATGTTACTAGAAAAATGTAAATACATGGAACCCATGCGAATGGCTCTGGATAGAATCCTTAACTCAAAAGAAAAAGCCAGCCGGAAATCCGGCCAGCTTCTCTATTGCAAAGGGACTAGCTCCCTCTGCGATTTATTTCTTCACCTTAAAACCATAAGCCTGCATCATCTTATCGAACACAGCTGTGTTCTCGAAGACTCCTGTGAAGAGCTGGGCGTTTTTACCCATCGCTGTTACCGGAATATCAACCGCTGTATGGCCTGAGGTTGTCCAGTCCACCACAAAGCTTTCTTTGGAATTAGCGATTGCGAACGGGCCGTCTTCTTTGGAGATGCCGTCACCTGTCTCATCCTCTGCATCGACAGATTCGATGGAAAGTCCTCCGGTTTCATGGTCAGCCAGCACTAGCACCAGCGTGTCCGGGTTCTTTTTCGCAAAATCCTTTGCCACCCGCACAGATGCATCCAGAGCCTGGCCGGATTTAATCGTCATTTTGGCATTGTTTCTGTGACCAAATTCATCCGTACCTTCTTCCTCCACCATCAGGAAAAAGCCTTTCTTATTCGCGGACAGGGTGTCGATCGCTTTCTGGGTCATTTCCGGCAGGGAGACAACAGGGTTGTAGATATCCCCTTTGCCTTCCTCATTCTGCTGGAACATCTCCTCGTTGGCGAACAGTCCGAGCAGCTTGCCGTTCTTGGCCTGCTTCAAGCCGTCTTTGGTCGATACATAATTGTAACCCAGCTGTTTCGCTTTGGTGATCAGATTACCCTGGGTTCCTTTGCTCTTCTCGGAAGGATCTTCAGCCGGAGCATCCGGGAACTTACCTGCTTCGCCGGCCGGATACCAGAAATCCTCACCGCCGCCAAGCAGAACGTCCACTTTACTCGAGGTCAAGAGCTGCAGTGCGATGTCGCTTTGCTTCGAACGGTCATCCACATGTGCGCCAAAAGCTGCGCCCGTAGCATCCGTAACCTGGCTGGTGGTTACCACGCCTGTGGACATGCCCGCATCTTTAGCGTATTCCGCAATGGTTTTAACCGATTTCTTGTTGGCATCCATGCCGATGGCGCCATTATATGTCTTCACTCCGCTGGCATAAGCTGTGGCGGATGCAGCTGAATCTGTAACCGGTACGGTAGAGCTTGTATGTACCAGACCCGCGTAGGGCATATCATCCATGGCCAATTTCCCGTTTTCGCCTACGGTCGCCAGCCGGATCGCATTACGCGCCGCTGCCCCCATGCCGTCGCCGACAAAAAGAATGACATTCTTCGTCTTTGAGGAAGCCGCCTCTGCCGGTTTGGAAGGCTGTGCAACCACTACACTAGTAGCCAAAAGCGCCCCAGCTGCAGTTACGGTAAGAGCAGTCTTGAATCTATTCTTTTTCTGAGAATTCATATATACCCTCCTTAAGGTTAATTACTACCTCATACTAGAGCACATATGTTAAGGGGATATTTTATCAATATTGGATTAATGTAAAACGTTGCTAAATCCATTCAGTAATTGTAAAAATCGAGTATTCCATTTTTTGAAGACAGCCTATTATAGCTCCCGAGCCAGCGCCGCCAGACGGCGTATTCCTTCGCGCAGCACCCCTTCGCTGGCGAAGGAGTAGCTCAGACGCAGCCAGGACTTCATCTCACCCAGCGGATCGAGAATCTCACCAGGGACAAAGGAAATGGACTGTTCCATAGCACGCTCAAACAGCGCGGACACTGATATAGACTCCGGCAGCTTCACCCAAAGATTAAGCCCGCCCTGCGGGGGCGTCCATACCCATCCGGTAGTGGCAAGCTCCTCCTCCATAATCTCCTTATGCACCTGGAGTGCGATCCGCAGCTTCCCGAGATGCTGCTGCAGTCGCGGCGAGGTGTAGTAGTGCAGAAAGATTTTCTGGTTCAAAATCGGTGTGCCGTTATCCGCCAGCGATTTGGCGGTAATCAGCTGCTCCATGAACGGGTACCGGCAGCCAATAGCACAGATCCGCAAGCCCGGGGCGACATATTTACTGAAGCTGCTAATGTAGATGACCCACCCCTCCGTATCATAGGCAAAAAACGGCAGAGGAGGTTCCTCCTCGAAATACATGTCACGGAACGGATCATCCTCCACGAGCAGACAGCGATAACGCTCCGCCAGCTCAACCAGGAGCTTGCGCTGCCGCGCTGGAACAGTATAACCCGTAGGATTGTGGTGTGTAGGATTCATATAGAACATTCTTGGCCGGTGTCTGCGCATCAGTTCCTCGACCTGCTGCAGATCATAACCCTCAGGAGTAATCTCAACGGGTACCAGCCGGGCTCCCAAGCGCCGGAAAATATCCATCGCCACACTATACGTCGGCCGCTCTACCAGCACCGCATCCATCGGCCCGAGCACAATGCCCGCGATCAGATTGATCGCCTGCTGGGCGCCCGAGGTGATCAGCAGCTCGCCCGGCGACAACTGCAGCCTGTGCTTTTCCCGGAAGTGGCGGCTGAGCGTCCCCCGCAATTCCTCGTCCCCCTGGACGGAGGAGTAGGTTCCCATGACCTTTGGATAGAGGTCGAACACTTTTTTGACATAGTCGGACAAGAATAGGTTGGGCAGCAGTCCAGGATCAATCAAAGCTTGCGAGAACTGGAAGCAGACCGGAATCCGCTGAATATCGGACATCGGGTTCGCCAGTATATAGGAGGCTATAGCCGAATTTTCTGCCGCTTCTTCTGCCACACTGCTGATCGGTGACACGTAATAGCCGGATTTATCTTTTACATACACCTTCCCGTCTTCCATCAGCTCCCTATAAGCCTTGAATACGGTAAGCCTGTGAACCTTCAGCTCTTCAGCCAGCAGCCGGATCGACGGCAGCTTGTCATGCGTCCGCCATTCTCCACGCTCCATCCGGTTGTGCAAGTGTTGATATACCTGGCGAAACAATGGGGGGTTCTGCTCTGCTCCTGCCGCTTTTTTCATCAGTCTGCGTCTCCTTTACCTAATAACTCCACCAAACCGCGAAGCCATCATTCACTTGGCCCTATTGTACAATATTTTGCTCCCTATCTGTTCTGTGGTCTGCAATCTGTTCTGTCCGGTTGACGCTATGATTAACCAAACACAGGGGCGACTGCCACCTTATCATCACAAAGGGGAACTGAAACATGATTATGCTTGCTTACTCGCTCGTCTGTCTGATTTTTGGCACGACCTTCCTGGCTATCAAAATTGGCGTGGACGCCGGAATGCCTCCGTTCTTCTCAGCGGGTTTACGCTTTTTCGTTGCAGGTGCAGTCCTCTTCCTCTTTATGACCTGGAAAGGCAAAGCCAGCTTCACCCTGCTCCTGCGCAAAGAAATGCTGTTCACCGGCGCGGCGCTGACCTTCGGAACCTTTTCCGCGCTGTACTGGGCCGAGCAATATGTCTCTTCAGGGCTAGCTGCTGTGCTGTCGGCTACCGGTCCGATGATGATTCTGCTAATGCAAGCCACTTTACTCCGGCAAAAAGCACCCTCCTATTCGCTGATTGGCTGCATCATCGGCTTCACCGGGGTTCTGCTGCTCGTGCTGCCTAGTCTTGCAATTGATGTCTCTCCCCTATGGCTTACCGGCTGTGCTGTAGTGCTGATCGGAGAAATATGCTACGCGGCGGGAGCCATTTACTCCAAAAAAGTAACCCGCACCTTCTCCGACGAATCGCCCGTCGCCCTAAATGCAGCTCAGATGATGTACGGCGGTGTGCTGCTGTTTCTTCTATCCCTATTTACAGAAAAGGTGCACCCTGAGGTACTCTTGTCCTTCCGTACAGCCGGCTCTCTGCTCTACCTGACCGCAATTGGCTCCATGGTCGGGCATACACTGTTCTACTGGCTGGTGGCCAGAACCAATCCGGTCTTCCCGTCCACCTGGCTGTATATCTCCCCACCGATTGCTGTCGGTGTAGGCTTCATTTTCTACGGAGAATCCGTAACCTGGATCACCCTGCTCGGCGTATTCACCATCATCGCCGGCACCGTGCTCGTCAATGCCGTCGCACTCAAGCAGCTGCTGTTCAAGCCGAAGCGCAGTACCCCGCTGGTGCAGCCAGTAGCTGCGGATGCTTATTCGCAGAAGCAGATTCTGTAAGAGCGGCTGCCTGCGCTGGAGAGCGCTGGTCGCGGAGCCGGGCGGTGCTGGCGGCGGTGCTGGGCCGCGCTCGGTGCTAACAACGGCATTTTTGCCGTTGTTTTGGCCTACAGGGCCGCGACCGCGCTAACAACGGCACTTTTGCCGTTGTTTCTTTTTTCCTCGCCTTTGCCCTTGCACCTGCACTTGCACCTGCACTTGCACCTGCACCTGCACTTGCACCTGCCACCTGCACCTGCTTTATGAATCCACCTCTTCTCTCTTCTAGCTTCCCACTTCAAGCTTGACTCTCTTCTCAGTCTCTCCTCTCCTCTCCTCTCCTCTCCTCTCCTCTCCTCTCCTCACCTAGCTACCATCCCTTATTCCTCTTTATCCCATAGCCCTTGTTCCCTCTTCCTCATCCTCTTCCTCAATCAATCCCCCTTTCTCTCAGGTAACCCCCCATACCACACTATTCATACCCTTCCCCCACAGCAGATCTCCATCATCTCCCTGGGCAGAGCATTGGTGATATGCCTATTTCAACAAATAAAATATATATGACGTATTATATATTGCATTAATGACCATTATTGCGTATTATATAAGCAAGTTAAGGGTTAAATATTCCAATAGGACGTTAGAATGGAAGGGGGGAATCGGTTATCGGTGCTCCTGTTCTGTGAAGGAATACCTGTATGTATCCGGAAAGTGGAGGGAACTTGTGATCGAACTGACATCCCGTCAACTACAAATTATTGAAATTGTCAAAAAAAGAGCACCTATTACCGCCGAGCAGATTGCGGAGCATCTCAATCTCAGCAAGCCGACGATCCGCTCGGACTTGTCCGTGCTCGTCATGCTGGAGTACATTGACGCAAAACCCAAGGTCGGGTATTTTCCCGGCAAAAAAACCTCGCAACGCCTCAGCGGCAGCTATTTGCTGAAGGAAACCAAGGTCAAGGACATTCAGAGTATCCCGATTATTATCCGCGAGACGACAACGATTCAGGATGCTGTTGTCACTCTGTTTCTGCAGGATGTCGGTACGCTGATTATCTGTGACGGGGACGGCAAGCTGACCGGAGTGGCCTCGCGCAAGGATTTTTTGAAGGTTACACTGGGCAATCCCGGTGCGGTATCCATGCCTGTGAGCATGGTAATGACCCGCCAACCCAAGGTCGTGACGGTTTCTCCCGAAGATACGGTGCTGGATGCCGCACAAAAAATGATTTTTCACGAGGTGGACAGTTTGCCGGTGGTGCTTCCCGGCATGATGGAAGAAAACAGCCCAAGTCTCGACGTTGTCGGACGGCTGACCAAAACTTCCATAGTCAAACTTCTCCTCGATCTAGAAGCCAAAGGATAACGGGAGGAATCGAAAGCGTATGGAGCCATCCTCACATTTCATTACAATATGCTCGGATTCTATAGGAGACACAGCGGAGGCTGTCGTACAGGCTGTCATCCATCAATTCCAGAATCAGCGTGTCACGATCAGAAGATACGGCAATGTAAGACATGAAGACGAGCTGCGCAAGCTGATGGAAGAGACCGCCCAGCTTCAGGGATTTGTCGCGTACACACTGGTCCAACCGGAGCTGCGGGAGATGATCCGAGAGGAAGCGGTACGTCTCGACCTGCGTATTGTAGATATCATGGGCCCGATGATGCAGGCATTCATTGATACTTTTGATGATTCGCCCCAGGCCCGGCCAGGGCTGCTTCACCAGCTTGATGAGGATTATTTCCGCCGGATCGAGGCGATTGAATTCACCGTAGCCTGTGACGACGGGCGTGATCTTGGCGCGATGCTGAAGGCGGATATTGTGCTGCTGGGGATGTCCCGTACCTCCAAGACCCCGCTCAGCATCTTTCTCGCCCACCGGGGCAAAAAGGTCGTGAACTACCCGATCGTTCCCGAAATCGGCCCGCCGCAGCAGCTGATGAGCCTGCCGCCGAACCGTCTCATCGGTCTCACCATGAAGCCCGAGTACATGCTGAAGATCCGCTCCGAGCGTCTGAAGCAGCTTGGACTTCCGGCAGGCTCGCAATATGCCAGCCTGGAGCGCATTTCTGAAGAGATGGAATATGCCGCCGTGCTGTTCCGTAAGCTGGGATGTCCCGTTATTGATATTACAAATAAGGCGATTGAAGAGACAGCAGGTATTATTATGGGCTATATTACCGATTCTCCGTAAGTTTAGATGATTGCAGGCCTGAACCCATACAACTAACATACTGGAGGGAAATCATATGGAACGCGAATTGGCACTGGAAATTATACGGGTAACAGAACTGGGCGCTTTATCTTCAGCCCGCTGGATTGGAAGAGGCGACAAGAATGCTGCGGATGATGCGGCCACAACCGCCATTCGTTCCATGTTTGATTCCGTCTCCATTGATGGGACCGTGGTCATTGGTGAGGGTGAGATGGATGAAGCGCCGATGCTCTATATCGGCGAGCAGGTCGGGAACCGGAACGGCCCTTCGGTCGATGTAGCCGTTGATCCACTGGAAGGCACGGAAGCAGTGGCCTGCGGGCTGCACAATGCCCAAGCCGTGATTGCCATCGCTGACCGGGGCAGCCTGCTGCATGCCCCTGACATCTATATGGAGAAGCTGGCCTGCGGTCCCGAGCTCGCCGGAAGACTCAGCTTGGAGGATCCGGCTGAGGTCACCTTGCGCAAAGCCAGCCTCATCACCGGCAAAGCGCCCTCCGAGTTGACGGTAATGACCCTTGACCGCAAGCGGCACGAGAAGCTCATCGCCACCCTGCGAGGACTAGGCGTGCGCGTCAAGCTGATCGGCCACGGCGATGTGGCCGGAGCCATTGCGGCAGCGCTGCCGGACAGCGATGTCGATCTGTACATGGGTTCCGGCGGAGCACCGGAAGGCGTGCTGGCAGCCGCGGCGATGAAATGCCTCGGCGGAGAGTTGCAGGGCAAGCTGCTGCCGGAGGGTCCCTTCGAGCTACAGCGCTGCCTCCTGATGGGTATCGAGAATCCGACACGCGTGCTCTCGATGGAGGATATGGTCGGCACCGGTGACGTCATTTTCGCCGCGACCGGCGTAACTTCCGGCGAATTCCTGAACGGCGTCCGCTTCATCGGCAAAGACCGTGCCGAGACCCATTCCGTCATTATGCGGGCGCAGAGCCGCACGATCCGCTATATCCGCAGTATACATTTCCTGCCTGGCAAGGATATCCCACAGGTAACGGCCAGCAGAGCGAATGCGGCTTTGATGTAAGGTACACTCCCCTCTCTTGAATCCGTTGTTTCGGGGTACAGCAATAAAGAAGGGTTTCCCCTAGTCCGGCAGGACTTAGGGAAACCCTTCTTTATTATGGATACTCTAGCTTTTTGTAGCTTAACGGGTACGGCTGTGGTCTCTCAGAACTTCATTATTGTTCTTAACCTTTACTTCACCAGTCTTATCTACCCGCGCTTCCTCACGTTTCACTGTATCTTCCACACGCTCGGTCCCCTGGACTTCACGTTTATGCACATCCACTTCACCAGTGACCACCGTATTCTTGTGAACATTTACCTGTTCTTCACTTACCGGAATGCGGATCGTCTCATCTGATCCGATAGGTTCAGACGTGGAATCGTTATTCACAGCGCGCCGTTCAACCACAATTTCCTCATGGCTGACTGGAACATTGATGGTTTTCTGCTCCTCGACAATTTCCTTACGCACATTAACTTCACCCGTCTGGACCTTATTTTTGGACACATCCAGCTGTTCTTCACGCAAGCGCAGTTTACGGGCTTCGTCGTTATCCCTGTCAACATAATCAGTAGACCGCGTATTATCTAGTGTTGTGCTGTCTATGCCATCCGCGGAACCGGAGTACACATCTCCTGTCATTCCCGGCCGGTTCACATCATCGAGTCTTCTGCTCTCCCGAAGATCATGCGCCGGTGCTGAATTCATCGTATCCAGCCCTGTATCCTCGCGCCCTTCCAGACCGGAGCCGTTAAATGTAGCATCTACGGTGTCGCTTACGGAATGACGGGCACTAGCCTCTGCCTGTCCTTCAGGAATTGCTTCATCTATATAACGGTCGGAATTTGCGGAGTTATGACTGCGGAACACAGAGTACACATCATTGGCCCGGGAGCTGTCTGCATCCACCATGACAAGAATCCGGCCTTCATCCACATAGTTGTCGTAACTTTGCGCTTCATCCTCCGGTATGCCAAGTCCAATCAATCCGCCTACAAGTCCGCC
Source organism: Paenibacillus diazotrophicus (assembly GCF_042610465.1). Lineage (NCBI taxonomy): Bacteria > Bacillati > Bacillota > Bacilli > Caryophanales > Paenibacillaceae > Paenibacillus > Paenibacillus diazotrophicus. The sequence goes on along the minus strand of NZ_JBGJZN010000002.1, from coordinate 208,967 downwards.
GGTTCCAGCGCCCACCGCAGCTCCTGCCAGCGTAGCCGCAATCGGTCCCGCAGCAAGGATAGGTCCGATCCCTGGAATGGCCAGCGCTCCAATCCCTGCCAGAAGTCCGGTTACACCACCCAGCACACCGCCGGTTGCTGCTCCTGAAGCCATTCCCTCAGGGGCTTTGGTGCCCGTCTCATTATTAATGTTCTCTACATCTTGTTTGTTTCGTGCAATCACTGAGATATCGTCTGTCATAAATCCGCGGCCTTTTAACTCCTCAATAGCCTGCGAAGCCTCATGTTCGGTATAAAATACACCTACAATTTTCTTATTCATTACGATTCCCTCCTGATAGCATTTTTTTTGGGTATTCCTTTATCATTCAGTTTGTTTCACATCTCTTACTTAACCAAACAACTAAGGTCGAAACTGTTTACTAAACCTTTCCACGCGGAATCCACAAAACAATTTATGAAACAGGAAATAATTCGGGAAATAGTCAACCAGACACATTTTCATCAAAAATATTGAAATTAAGTTAGATAATCTAACGTGAATATACTGGTTTTTCACCATTTGTTAAGCCTTTAGGAACTTTGACCGTTACCCCGATACAGATTATGCAAAAGGGACTATACTCCTCATAAGATACGGTTAACTATCATCACATTACTAAGGAGGCATACTATGAATATGCGGCTAAAGGTTTTGAAGAAGCATCTGCTCTTCTGCTGCAGCGAGCACTGCAATAATCAGGACGTGGAAGATGTCATGCAGGAATTCAAGGAACAGCTTGTGGACAAAGGGATTAACAAAACCGTTAAAATCAATAAAACCAGCTGTCTCGGCCTTTGCGGCAACGGTCCTTTTGTTATTGTCTACCCCGACGGCATCTGGTATTACAATGTGACTACGGATGATGTGGAACGTATTGTAGAAGAGCATCTGGTGAATGGTGAGCCGGTCGAAGAACTGGTCATGCTCAAGATGGAAGCCTGATTCCGGCCCGCTCCTGTTTGGCTGCCTTTTCATCATCCGGTGCCCCCCGCTATGCCTTCCCTATTCTCCATCCCGGAAGTCCCGCCCTACGCTTGGGGTCTGGGACTTTTTTTGCGGTTAAGCTGCCTTGGGCGATCTATTGTATAATGAGGTGTATCCTAATCCCGGAGACATTCCATACTGAAAAGAGGCTGAAGCATGGCCATATTCCAATATAATTCCGAACGCCCTTTCCGGGGCAATCCCGATCTGCATCTTCATTATTGGGGACGTGAAGCATGTGCTCCTGGACACAGCGTCGGCCCCGGCGTACGGGACCTGTACAAAATCCATTTCATTCATGCGGGAACCGGCCAGGTGACTGTCGGGAGAGAAACCCATATTCTGCAGCAGGGTCAGGCGTTCCTGACGTATCCCCATATCGTTACTCATTATGCCGCAGACATGGAGCATCCCTGGACCTATTCCTGGGTTGCTTTTACAGGGGAGGAAATGGGCTATTTGCTGTCCAAAACCTCACTCGCACCCGAACACCCTGTCTTCCCCATGGATGATTCACTGATGCCCGCGCTCTATGACCGGCTAACTGCTGAGGCTGACCATGCGGGCAGTCTCGATTTGCCGCTGAAGGCGATTATGTATGAGTTCTTCGGACTGCTGGTACGCATGGTTCCGGCGGCTGCAGACCCCATCCCGCTTCCCCGGCAAAAGAGCATCTACGTCGAGCAGTGCCTGCACTATCTGCATGCCCATTACTGTGAGAATGTGACCGTTGAACGCATGTCCTCCTCCCTGAAGCTGGACCGCAAATATTTATCGGCATTATTCAAAAAGACCGTCGGCCTGCCGCCTCAGCAATACCTGCTTAATTTCCGCATTGCCAAAGCCTGCGAGCTGCTGATGGAGACTCCCTGTACGATCGGTGAAATCTCACGTTCTGTCGGGTACCAGGACCCGCTCTTATTCTCGCGCATGTTCAAGAAGGTCAAAGGCTGCTCACCCAAGGAGTACCGCATCCGCCATGCCGATAATGACATTGTTCTATAAACTTCTTCCTTGCTGACATACGTTTGCCCCCACGCTTCCGCTACAATAAGCGTATGCTAACAAAACTTTAGGGAGGCAACAATTAAATGTATAGTCCAAATCCTGAACGTTACAACCAGATGAAATACAACCGTACCGGCCGCAGCGGCCTGCTCCTTCCAGCGATTTCGCTTGGACTATGGCATAACTTTGGCGGGAATGATGTATTCGAGAACGGTCGCGCCATGATTAGAAGGGCCTTTGACCTGGGGATTACCCACTTCGACCTGGCCAACAACTACGGCCCGCCTGCCGGATCAGCCGAAGAGACCTTCGGGCAGATTCTGCGCAAAGATTTCGCCGCTTACCGCGATGAGATGATCATCTCCAGCAAAGCAGGCTATTACATGTGGCCAGGCCCATATGGCGAATGGGGCTCGAAGAAGTATCTCGTCGCAAGTCTCGATCAGAGCCTGAAACGGCTGGGACTGGATTATGTGGATATTTACTATCACCACCGTCCGGACCCGAATACACCTCTGGAAGAAACGATGGCCGCCTTGGATCTGCTGGTTCGCCAAGGTAAAGCGCTGTATGTCGGCATCTCTAATTACAGACCTGAAGAAGCACGTGAAGCCGCACGCATACTCCGGCGTCTCGGCACACCTTGCCTTATCCATCAGCCCAATTATTCCATGATGTCGCGCTGGATTGAAGAAGGGCTCCAGGATGTGCTCGCCGAAGAGGGCATCGGTACCATCGCCTTTTCACCGCTGCAAAAAGGCATCCTGACCGACCGCTATCTCCATGGAATCACACCGGATTCCCGCGCAGCCGGACCGAGCGTATTTCTGTCCGAGAAGGAAATTACTGCAGAAGTCATCAGCAAGGTCAGTAAGCTGAACGAGCTGGCGGCTGCACGCGGACAAAAAATGTCGCAGTTGGCCTTGTCATGGGTGCTTCGCGGCGGCAAAGTAACTTCAGCCCTGATCGGCGCAAGCAAGGTCAGCCAGATTGAAGATGCCGTAGCCTCCCTGAATGCTCCTGAGCTCAGTGCGGAAGAACTGGAGCAAATCGAGACTATTTTACGGGGATAACCCCCCACAACTACAGCACAGAAAGGAATGCAGATGAACACACACCGTTTAGGAGCATCCGATTTATACGTGAGCACTATGGGGCTCGGCTGCATGTCCCTGGGAACAGATGAAGTCAAGGCTACAGCCATCATACATGAGGCACTGGAGCTGGGAGTCAACTTCCTGGACACCGCCGATCTCTATGATGACGGCCGCAATGAAGAGATTATCGGCCAGGCGCTTCGCGGGCGCCGGGCGGATGTCATCCTTGCCACCAAAGTGGGCAACCGTAGAATTCCCGGACAAGAGGGCTGGAGCTGGGATCCTTCCAAAGCCTATATCCGCTCTGCAGTGAAAGAAAGCCTGCGCAGACTGCAGACCGACTATATTGATCTCTATCAACTGCATGGCGGTACACTTGAAGATCCGATGGACGAGACCATTGAGGCATTTGAAGAACTGAAGAAGGAAGGGGTAATCCGATATTACGGCATCTCCTCCATCCGTCCAAATGTGATCAGGGAATATGTCTCCCGTTCCCATATTGTCAGTGTCATGAGCCAATACAGCATCCTGGACCGCCGTCCCGAGGAAGCGATTCTGCCGCTGCTGCAGCAGCACGGCATCAGCCTGATTGCCCGGGGACCGCTGGCAGGTGGGATATTAACCGAGCATGGGAGTGCCAAAGCACACCGGGATTACCTGGGCTATGACAGCGGGGAACTGCCGGTTCTCCATGAACGTCTGGTGCAGCAGACTGGAACTGCCCGCACTCTGACGGAGACCGCCCTGCATTATCCGCTGGCAAATCCTGCTGTGGCCGCTATCATTCCAGGTGCAAGCAGCCTGGAGCAGCTGCGGCGGAATGCAGCAGCTGCGGCATCTCCCCCACTCACTCCGGCAGAGCTGGCTGCGATTCAGCACACCAGCAAGAGCAACCGGTACGCGCAGCACCGATAGAACAGTACAAGCCAAAGAGGCCGTCCCTGTGGACAGCCTCTTTGTTGGTTCTCCCTCACCCAAAGACCTGGGTAATATACACCATCGCCAGCAGACCAAAGATAAAAGAATAGGTAGACGGGCGTTCGTACCCGTGACCGTGGCTCTCGGGAATCAGCTCCTTATAGACAATGAAGAGCATCGCTCCAGCGGCAAAAGCCAGCCCATACCCCACCGCGTTCTGCATATAACTGGCTGTAAAATATCCGATCACCGCCGACACCATCTCCATGAGGCCGGTTAAGGCGGCCAGCATCAACGCTTTTCGCCGGGTCACCTGGGAATTCAGCAAGAACACTGCAAGAATCAGACCCTCTGGCATATTCTGTGCTCCGATGGCAATCGCCACCATGGGACCGAGGCTTGACTGCTCACTGGCATAGCTGAAACCCGTACTGAGTCCTTCGGGAATATTGTGAATGAACAGAGCGATCAGCACGAGCAGAGCTTTGGAATCCATGTTGGTGAAGCCAGGTTTGTTCTCTACATCGATATGTGGAATATTGTTCTCGATTAGATCGAGCAGCAGTATTCCGGTTATCAGACCGAGGCTTAACGCGAGGATTCCCGATTCATTAATCGCCTGCGGCATTAGGCCAAAGGTGGATGCGGATACCATGATTCCGGCAGTGAAGGCTACCAGCACATCCTTCCATAGCTCGGACAATCTTCGGACAAACAGAACGGGAACCACCCCAAGCACGGTAGCCATAGCCGACAAAAAGCTGCCAAGCAGCGCAGTTTGCAAGTCTTCAACCCCTTTAGTGGACAGGACTCTTAGACCCAGCTTATGCTTCCGGCAGGCACGGTTATGTCTGTTATTTACATATATCCTCTACTGCTCCGGCAGTAGCGGCAGATACATCAAATCCTCATCCAGGTAGCCAACCCCCAGCTTCATCGCCCTCGGCTCTGTGCCATAGCGGATAAATCCCAGAGATTCATATAGCCGTTTGGCGGACAAGTTAGCCGATGTTAAGGTCAGATTAAGGATTTCCAGGTCCGGTACCTGCTTCGCCCGCTTAATCAGCTCCAGCATTAAGAGCCGCCCAATCCCCTGCTTGCGTACACACGGATCAACATATACCGAATATACATGGGCTTTGTGACGGATCTTCGGTCTGCTCTCGCGGAAAAGGGTTACGATACCCACCAGCTTTTCTTCCGCATCGAAGGCTCCAAGGGTGAAGTTCTCATCCGAGGGTTCCAGCCTGATCCGGGTGGTGACTATGGAGATCTTAGACTCCGACTCATAGGAACTGAGGAAAGCTTCCGGATTCTGCAGCAGTGACTGCAGCCGGAGCTCGCGGTATATCTCCGCATCGGCAGATGTCAGCATTCTTATGTACAAAGGTATCCCTCCTGATCCGGTTCTATCTTAAACTTATACTACCTTAGATATTTCCACTTGTATTGAATCGGCTAGAAGCCCTGGGCAATTGACAAAATGGCTGAATTTAGGTATATTTACTTTTATAAAATTAGATTTTGCAAAATATAATTTAAATACAAATGTTTAAATCAAGAAAGGAGCTTCATGATGTCCGAGTCCAATTCTGCTTTTGGCCAGGCTCTTGTGAAATCGTTAATTGGAGAACGCGGACATATTCCGATTGCCAGAGCCTTGCCGGATATTACATCCGAGCTCGCCGGACAACGTACGGAAGGGATTCCGTACAGCATTTATCAATTATTGAGGCATATGAGCTATTGGCAGGATTTCATGCTGACCTTCCTGGAGGGGGGCAAACCGCAAGCACCAGGAAGTGTGATGGAAAGCTGGCCGACAGAGGAAGCACCCGGGGACGAGGCAGAATGGCAGGACACCGTGAGTCATTTGCTGCAAGGCGTAGAGAAGGCGGTTGCTTTTGCCCAGACCGTACAGCTGGACGAACCGCTCCCCGGTTTTCCGGGGGAGACCAAGGGCGGAATTTTACGGAATATCGCCTCTCATAATTCCTACCATTTAGGAGAAGTTGTTCTGCTTCGCCGTCTACACGGGGCCTGGCCGCCACCTGGCGGGGGCTATCCCGCCTAATCCAACACAAAAGAGGGAATTGAAATGATGATTTTGAGTACTATACTTGTCGCGCTAGTAGCGCTGGAGCATGTGTATATTTTGGTCTTGGAGATGTTCATGTGGACCACCCCAAGAGCACAGAAGGCGTTCGGAACCACCAAGGAGTTCGCGCAGGACACGAAATCACTCGCAGCCAACCAAGGGCTGTACAATGGTTTTTTGGCCGCCGGACTGGTGTGGGGCTTGTTCCATCCGAATGCCACGTTCGGATTCCAGCTTCAGCTGTTTTTTCTAATCTGTGTCGGGGTTGCAGCGGTCTATGGCGGCATCACGGCCAAGAAATCCATTCTGTTAGTCCAGGGCCTCCCGGCTTTTCTGGCGATAATCGCCCTTCTTCTGGCGAATCTGTAAATCTGATTTTTGACCATTCTATTCGAACATGCGGATGGCTTCCAGATTGAGGAAAGACATTCGTAGGATAACTAAGTAAGAGGGGGCCTATAAGCTATATATTAGCTGCTTAGGCCCCCACTTGCATTCTATTTAATAGCTATATAAATCTCCAATTCGGCGTTTGCCGGATCCAAATCCCTCGCATCATATCGCTCAAAGTCGCCAGTATAGGTTCTTTCATCCGGTGATTCCTTGAAGTAAGTCCAGATCTCATGCCACGCCTCAGCTACTACTTCGTGCACAGGCCCTTTTTTCGTCTTAAATACGAGGTATTTACTTTCGGGAACGACCGCAACTGCATAATCATTGTTACCTTGAACCGAATCACTGCTTGATTCATGCCCAATGACAACCGTGTAAGCTCCGCTGGCATCACTCTCATAATCCGTATACACCGCGTAAATGAAATGCGGATTCCTAGCCCCGGCTGCAGTTACGAGATTGCTCTGAAAATAAGTCTCCCACAGCTTGGACAATTGCCCTTCCGGTCCTGCCTCTGCGGCGTTCGTAGTACGTACAGATACTCCGGTAATTATCAGTTTTGGCTTGTGAATTGAAAAAGTGTTCATGGTCCATCCCCCTCTTGCACTCAATTATACAAGGAGAAAGTAGACAGCTTGCTGTCATGTTTAACCGTTATCCCCCAAATCCACTATGACACCGTTGTTCTCCAGATTCTGAATGACCTGCTCCGCTTGCTTATTCAGCGGGTTATCTGCCAAAAATACTTCTTTTAAATGCGGCATAGTCTCCAGTACTTCAATATCCTGAATGAGGTTATCATCCAGATAAAGATGCTCCAAGGTTGAGTTATTTTTTAACGGCGTCAAATCTTTAATTTGATTACCGCTCAGTATGAGCCATTCTAACTTCAAATTCTGAAGAGGTCTTAGATCTGCCACCTGATTATTGCCAGCCAGAAGATCCGTCAGCTTATGTAGATTCTTAAGCGGTGCTAGACTCTTTATCTTATTGCCTTGAACAACCAGATTTTCCAGTGAACTTAACCCGGATAGCGGTGAAAGGTCAGTAATCTGATTCCCGTCAACGGCTACAAACGTCAGTTTTTTCAGCTTACTGAGCGGTGTAATACTTTTAATCTTTTGGCCGGGAACAAACAAGCTCTGCAGGTTAACGGCATATTCAAGTCCTTGCAAACTGACGATTTTATTCTTGGATTCCATAGGATACAAAGAATCCAACTTCTGCAGATCAACTGCCTTCACCTCTTTATTAGCCGGCAGCTTTAATTCCGCCCGAATGGCTTTTGCCAAAGCCGGGTCCGTAATGAGAGATGCGGCCCAAATGGATGTTACCGGTAAGAATACGACAACCAAACAGAATACGATGATACTTTTTACTAATTTAGCAGGCATTTAGATTCTCCTTTTTATAAACCTGAATAGTGACCCTCCTTTCTTTTATCGGATTTTTCACAAAAACTTACAGCACCTCTCCCATGACTCTATGATTATCCTGCCTTTGATTCATGAGGTATAGCCCCGTATTAAATAAAAAAAAGCCTCCAAAACCACTGGGAAGCGGAATGGAGGGCTGCTGTGATTTTATTAATGGCTTGTTGGTTCTGCACTAATTACTTTGTCGCTCTGTTCCCTTTTCCTGTTATTCACCGAATACAAAACAAACAACAGAATAAACCACAGAGGCGTAAACAATAATGCCGGACGCGTATCTTCAGCAAACAGCATAATCACCAGTATCGCAGCAAACAAAGCTAAGACCACAACATTAATCGCCGGCGTGAACGGTGCTTTGAATTTGGATTTTGCCTGCAGATCAGGCCGGGTCTTCTTATATTGGATATGGCATACGAGAACCACACCCCACACCCAGATAAAACAAATGGCACTTATAGTGGTTACAATTCCAAAAGCCTGCTCCGGAACGAGTTTGCTCAGAAGAGCCCCGGCAGATATGACAAGCGTGGATACGAATAACGAATTCCCGGGGACATGATTTTTATTCAGTTTGGCAAAATGAGCGGACGCCCGGTCCTTCCGGCTCAGATTATATAGAATCCGGCTGGTCGAGAACATCCCGCTGTTGCATGCGGAAGCGGCTGAAGTTAATACGACGAAATTGATAATCCCCGCAGCGATTGGAATCCCTACCAGACTAAAGGTTCTCACAAAAGGGCTTTCCGCCGGACTGAGCTCCGTCCATGGGTTAATGCACAGCAGGACGAATAACGCACCAACGTAGAAGAAGAGGATACGCAGAGGGATTTTGTTGATCGCGGACGGGATATTTTTCTCCGGATCTGCAGTTTCCGCTGCCGACACCCCTACTAATTCCACGCCGACATAAGCAAATACAACCATCTGGAAGGAAAATAAAAAACCTTTCACACCGTTCGGAAACACCCCTCCGTGTTCCCACAGATTCCGGACCGTTACCGATCCTGCATCCGTTTTGAGCCCCATAATCAGGAAAATGACGCCAATACCGATTAACGCAAGGATCGTGATGACCTTGATTAGAGCAAACCAGAACTCGAGTTCTCCGAAGTTTTTGACGGTCAGTAAATTAAGTCCTAACAAAATGATCAGGCAGACGACAGCCGGTACCCAATGCGGAATATTGAACCAGTACTGCACATATACGCCTACTGCAATTACATCAGCCATGGCCGTCATGATCCAGCAGAACCAATAGGTCCAGCCCGTGATGAACGCGACCCGGGGACCCAGATAGTCTTCGGCAATATCCGTGAATGACTGATATCCCGCTTTTGACAGCAGAAGCTCTCCAAGTGCCCTCATTACGAAAAATACAGCGATACCTACGATTAGATAGGTAATCATGATGGATGGCCCTGCCTGCTGAATCGCTTTACCCGACCCCAGGAATAATCCTGTACCAATGGTGCCTCCGATGGCGATCAGTTGAACATGCCGGTTTGCCAGTTCTCTTTTTAATTCGGTTTGTGCCATACCTTATTCCCCCTTATGAATACATACATTGATGCACAAAAAAAAAGAGACTGGATGTCATCCAATCTCCCGGTTCATAAGAATAGGAAAGAATACTTGCCTGCTGATGCATCAGCATGACAAATACATTCCGTACTCTTCTGTCCTTTTGCCTGAGATTGTGAACCCTTCGGCGCCGCGAAATTCCGCGGTCTCTCCAGAAGCTGCTCCTGCTATAGTGTGATCCATAGCAATCATAGCTTGCGAATTATGAAGTTAATGTACAATGTGTTTCTGATATTCTAACATATTACTTGCGATGTGAGTGTTAGATCAGTGATAAAAGTCTCAAGCTAATTATTTCCAGATTTCTTCGGCAATCTCTTTAATATAGGCCAGTTTGTTCCACTGCTGTTCTTCTGTCAGGCGGTTGCCTTCTTCCGTGGAAGCAAATCCGCATTGGGGGCTTAGGCAAATCCGGTTCAAATCGACGTATTGCTTCGCTTCCTCAATGCGCTTCAGAATATCCTCTTTGTTCTCAAGCTCACCAAATTTGGAGGAGAACAGGCCAAGCACAACCTGCTGATTGTCCTTCAGGAAACGAAGCGGCTTGAAATCACCTGCCCGCTCTGTATCAAACTCCAGATAATAGCCGGAGTAGTTATCAATGCTAAGTAGCGTTTGCGCGATAGGCTCGTAACCTCCGCCTACTCCAGCATAAGTCGAAACATAATTGCCCCGGCAGACATGTGTTGTAACCACGAGATCGTCCGGCAGACCCGATACCACCGCCTCGTTCAATCTGGCAAATTCATCCGCATAATCAGCCACATTCACGCCAATCTGCTGCATGAATGAAATAAACTGTTCGTCGCAAAGTGCCCCCCACGTGCAATCGTCAATCTGAATACTGCGGCAGCCTGCTTCATAGAAGGCAAGAATCGACGCTTTGTACGCCTTGGCAATATCCGACACCAGTTCCTCCCGATTCGGATAGATGGCGTTCGTAGTTTCCTTATTTTCTGCCCGGTCCAGCTCGAACAGGAATTGCGCAGCCGCAGGAATTGATTGACGCGCAACAACGTCTTCGCCTGCAACTCCTTTTAGGAATGCATAATGGGATACAAAAGGATGACTGCTGTAACCTATTTTGCCGGTCAGGCGGGCGGTTTCCGGTCTGGACTGTGCGCCGTTGAATTGATAGCCCTGGTCAATAATCGTCCGCTCTACACCGTCAAATCCCCAGAAGAAGTCCAAATGCCACCAGGAGCGGCGGAATTCACCGTCGGTTACCGCTTGCAGGCCAACCTCTTTTTGTTTCTGTACGAGCTTAATGATTTCGGCGTTCTCCACTTCCTGGAGCTGCCCGGCAGTAATTTCACCGTTCTTGAATTGCAATCTGGCCTCTTTCAACGCGCCCGGGCGCAGGAAGCTGCCGACAATGTCATATCGGAATGGAGTAATGGTTCTCTTCTTAGGTTCGGTTTGTGTGCTCATAGGTTAATCTCCTCGTAAAATAGAATGAATTCAATATAGCATACCCAATGGATATGCCATTCTACGAAAGAGATATAGCAGGCTATAGGAATTGGTTATAGCCGGAATGAGCATTGAAACTTTGACTTAGCATGTGAACTGCGGCATTATCGCATGATCTTCCTGACCCACTTGACCTTGTCGCCATAAGGCGGAAATAAGAAAGGGATATCCAGCTTCGTGCTCTTGGTCAGGACGCTTTTGGTATGGGAGAACAGTTCGAAGCTATATTTCCCGTGATACGCGCCGATCCCGGCATTCCCTACTCCCCCAAAGGGCAGGTGGTGATTGGCAACATGGCTGATCGTATCATTCACACACCCGCCGCCGAAGGAGACTCGTGAGAGTACTTCCTGCTCAACCTGAGATTGTTCGGTGAACAAGTACAATGCCAATGGTTTGGGACGGGCGTTCACCATTTCAATGGCCTCCTCCACCTGACGGAAGCCCATAATGGGCAGTATTGGCCCAAAAAGTTCATCCTGCATCGCAGGGTCCGACCAAGAGGTAGCGGCAAGAAGCGTCGGCTCGATATAGAGCTCCTCTCTGACTGTTGTCCCGCCCGCAAGCACGCTATTGAGCTCCGCTTCCAGAATGGCGGCCAGCCGGTCGAATTGGCGTTCATTAACGATTCGGCCATAATCCGGACTAACTCTTGCGTCCGGCCCGAAGAAGGTGGCCAGCACCCTTTTCATCCGGGTAATCAATTCCTCTCTAATCTCTTCATGGGCAAGCACATAATCCGGGGCAATACAGGTCTGACCGGCGTTGATCATCTTCCCCCAAATTATCCGTTTGGCCGCAACATCGAGATTCGCAGTCCGCTCGACGATTGCCGGACTTTTGCCTCCAAGCTCCAGCGTGACGGGCACAAGGTGCTCTGCTGCGGCTTTCATGACAATCTTTCCAACCGGCACACTCCCTGTAAAAAAGATATAATCAAAAGGAGCATGAATCAGCGCCGAGGTGGTCTCCTTCTCTCCTTCAATCACCCGGATATACGTCTCGTCAAAGGTTTCACCGATGAGCTTTTTAACGGCAGCAGTCACTGCAGGGGTATTCTCGGAGGGTTTCAAGACTGCACTGTTCCCTGCCGCAATGGCTCCGATCAGCGGCTCAATCAGCAATTGGAACGGGTAATTATAGGGTCCGATGATTAGAACGGTTCCGTAGGGCTCTTTATACTGGTGACTTCTGGATAATGCAAGATAGAACGGTGTTTTTACCCTTTGCGGCTTCATCCACCGCTTCAAATGCTTGCTCATGTAGCGGATGCTGTCCAGCGTATAGCCTATCTCCGTCGAATAAGCATCAAATTCACTTTTGTGCAGATCCTGATACAACGCCGCCAGTAACGTCTGCTCGTTCCGTCTGATCGCGTCCGCCAGCTTTCCCAGCTGCTCCAGACGAAACTCCACGCTTCGCGTATAACCGCTATTGAATCTCTCGCGGTACTCCTGCAGGATTTCATTTACCTGCTCCGGGTTCCACTGCTTCATATTCCTGCTCCTTTTTAAATAAAATAGGTTTAGAGACAATCCCGTTCCAAAGCCATTAGAAGCCTTCTTAACAAGTCCACCGATTCCTGCATAGACAACTCATAATATCGCTGGGTCCCTAATTGCTCAACTTTGATTACTCCTGCATTCCTGAGCAATTTCAGATGATGGGACACTGCCGGCCGGGACAAAGTCAGCTTCTCGGTAATTTCATTCACCGTCATCCTGCCATCCTCGGATAGATGGAGCAGAATATCCTGACGGTGCGGATCGCTTAAAACTTGAAGAATTGGAAGGCTTTCGCGAAAAATCTGCAATGCCTGCTTTCCCATACTGGTGCCTCCCTGTCTCTGTAGTCTAAATGTTTAAACATTTAAACCAATGGTATAGTCTTATCTTACACTTTGCTTATTCCATAAGCAAGAGTGCTCCGATGAGTGGATGATAAAATGCCGCCTCTCCACAAAAAAGAAGGTGCGAGAAGCCGGTTCATCACCGGACGCTTCTCGCACCTTCATCTTCTTGTCTGTCTAGATCAACGCGTTGAAATGGCCCTCTGCATCAACCGTTGCCGTCCGGGGATCGGTCAGACCGATTCCCTTGAATCCTCCCTTTTGTTCAGTCCGCCAGACCGGGGAAGAGTCTTGAAGCGGAGGCGCCGGTACAAAATCGACGGAGGTGATACTCCCGCTTTTCTGCACCAGTTGGGCCTCAAGCAGTCGAATTTGCCGCTGCAGCTGCTCACGGCGGTAGGGAGTCTGCCGATCTCCACCCTGCGCTGCATTCACCTTGTCGAGTTCCATCAGCAGCCGGCTCCGCTGCTTCTCCAGGGAACTAACATCGCTTTGTGTGCTGCCGTATGCTGCAACGGGCTGTACCGGGCTTAGGCCAAATACTGTCTGTGCCGCCATGATCTTTCCCTCCGTTTCCTTGGCCCTCATTCTCAGTTCAGGCCTTTCGAAAGTTCTAGTCATATCTATTACCCGGCCGTCGCCGCGATGACAACATTCCATCGGCATATCCAAAAATAATCGTCGCATAGTCCCAGTCTGCTTCTTGTTTCGACCCTCCCTAAGGCCCACACTGAAGCCCTCAGGTGCAAATTAATGCAAATGCCGGAGCATCTTTAAGAAAGAGATTCTGAAAAGTCTATTTTTTAAACAAATCCGGCAATATGTCATAAATATATTGGTTCACCCAATTCCATGCATGTGTGCCGCCATCGCTGACGATAAAATAGAAATTCCCTTTATTCATGTCCGCTGAATATATGAAATTCTCTTTGAGCTGCTTCATGGCATCGATCTGAGGCTTCATGTTCGGATAAGCGATGTCCAAGCTGCCTGTGGCGCAGAACAGGTAGTAATCCTGTGGCGTGTAACCGGATTGTTTGGCTACATTGGCAAGATACGCCGCGGTTTCCTGTGCCTTGGTTCCTCCACCTCCCTGACCCATGATCCAACTGTCACCGCTCAGTGGCATATAATACTTGAAATAATCGAGACAATTGATGAACGTATACCAAGTCGTTACAGACCCCATGGAGAACCCGCCGAATGCCCGATGCCCTCGAGATGCTTTTAAATCCTCAGTACTAGCGGACGCTGCATAAGTATGGTATTTGGTTTCCACCATTGGAACAATGTCTTTCATTAATTCCTCGGGGAAGTACTCTGGTTCATTTTTCCCTCCATAAAAGGTAGGTGTCACTACAATAAGCGGCTCAATATCACCTTTGGCAATCATATTGTCCAGGATTCTCTTCATCTCTTTGCTTTCGCCGGGGCCGCCAAAAATGAGGTTTTCATTCTCGCCCCCGCCATGCATTAGGTACAGCACATTATATTTCTTACCAGCATCAGAAGCGTTGTAACCGGGGGGAAGATAAACGTTCAGCTTCTTTACGTCTTTCCCATTATTAAGATTAGTCGCAGTGTATGACAAACTTTCGATGGTACCCGGCTGGTTACTCTCTAATCGATATTCGTCCGGAATCGGTGTAAATTCCTTCTCATTTGCCGCTTCCTCGGTTAATACCAGCTTGCTGACCGCTTCTTTTATAGCAGCGTATTGTATGTCGATTTGGCTCTGGGTAACCTTCTTGCCGTTAATAACACCTTCTGCAGCTTTAACGGCAGCTGTTACAATACTTGCATTTTGGTAACGTGTGAGATCAAGCTTTTGCGTACTCTTGATCAAATTCAAGAGATCATAAGGATTTAGTCCACTGACAGCATTTTTGGTCTTACCTGTGAGAAGGACATTTCCGAACTTCCCTGTATCGTTCCATGCAGTGCCTGTAGAATCAAACGCATTAATGGTCCCCGCCCGCTCTGAACCTTTAGCATCGTTAACCTGCAGCTCGATTCCGATCACTTTTCCGTTTTCAGGCTTCTTTTGCAAAGCAATTCTTGCCTCCACTATATAACCGTCCTTCACTTTCTTAGTAGAAGTGTAAAACCGTTCACCATTCCCTACGTCAACAGACTGAATATTTTCGTAGTTGACGCGGAAATGCATATCATCGACACCATATTCCTGTGACTTGTCATTGTTCTCATCCAGGAAAATTTCCAATGAATCTTGCATGTATGGCGTTCCGGATTGTACAGACAGGTTCTTATCTTTGATTTCTGCAAGGATATACAGGGCCTTATCATCCCATAATGCTTTAAATACAGCCGAAGTATCGATACTACCCGATACATATTTCGGTGTAATCCTTGGCGCGTTATTCCATATATTATCTAATGTACCGTCCATTACCGGCGAACCGAAGTAGGCAACCATTCTCCCTTGGGCGTCCAATCCACTGCTGTCTACCGGTATTTTTTGGGGCTCCACCTGTGAGTTTGTGTTTTTCTTGACCACATTGATTTTGGCAGTCAGGGTTATCGACTCTTTATTTTCCTTTATCATTTTACACGTAATGGTTGCAGCACCCTTGGCAAGCGCTTTCACAATTCCGGTCTGATTAACCGATGCCACCGATGGATCACTGCTGCTCCATTGAAAGGTCGAACTTGACTGCTGGTTAGCAATCTGCAAAGTGAACGTTTCCCCAACCGACAGTACTATAGTTCCCTTGTGTATAAATCCAGGTTTATCCTTGGGTGACGCTGCCGACGCATTTGACGATAAGCCTAGAACATTTGCAAATATCATGGAGAAAAGAGCCAAGAACACAACTGGTAACCGAAATTGCGTTGTACCTTTCTTCAACAATATCGCCTCCGTCAATGAAATTGGTACTTCTGATGTAGAGCCGCACCTCGCTTTCCACAAAGGATATCATACGAGAATTGCTTATCCACTCACTTGCAATTACGTTTTAGCAAGCGGCTTTATTTTATCTTATTTCAATATAAATATCAATGTGTTGAGAACGAATGCAAACACATATAATCGATCATTTCCATGGACTGAAATATAGGCTTCTTTAACTTTATAAGTGAGATGTACTTACAGTAATTTAGCTAAAACGACAATGCCAATGAGTTGTTCAGATCAAAGCGGGTCTGCGGGTGAGGTAAGTGGTGAAAACGATCGAATGGAGGGGGAGACGTAAAAAATGAAAAACCGCATCCTACTGGGGATTCGTTAAACCCTTATTGTGAAAATAAAACATTTTCAGAATCGCATTCATTTAATCAGTAATTTTTTTAAGCTCAAAAATAGTTACCTCTGATAACAAGATAAGCCTATCGTTATTAACAACTAAAAAGCTTAAACCTACAGGTATGCTCATTTTTGTCGATTATAATTTTATCGCCAATAAATATTAACATTATTTATGAAAAGGTTACCTTCCGCATAGACGGCGAAGGGAGCGTTCGGGGACATGCTCACCTTAACGATCTTGCCCCCGTTCGATCCTGGAATTTTCAATTCGGAGACGGCTGTATTCGGGCACATTCAAGTTGTTGAGTTCTCATCCAAATGATAGATTAGTTGCACTAAGCCTGAGGAGAACTTTCTTGTACTAACCATTTTCAAATTCAACCTCTGTTTTATGTTCACAAAGAGCGGTTTCCCTTCTCCCAAAACAACAGGATGAATAGATAACCTAAATTCATCAATAAGTCCTAAATGAATAAAAGTTGTGATAAGGCTTGCTCCACCATATAGCCAGATATCTTTGCCCGGTTTATTCTTTAAGTTATTTACTTCTTCAAGAATATGATCATTTATGAATATTGCTTTATGATCAGTACCTGTTTGCGTTCTGGAAAATACATATTTCTCTTTACTATGAATCAATTCCCATAACTCTTTATCAGAATCCGTATCATCGATTGACGGAGTGAATTGTCCCCATAGATCATAGCTTTTTCTCCCATAAAAAATAGTATCAATTTGATGTAAGAAATCATTAAATCCCAGCTCAGGGTCCATAATGCACCAATCGACTTCACCATTTTTCCCTTCAATAAAACCATCTAAAGTAACCGCTAAATCTAAAATTATTCTTCGTTTCATGATTTGTTACTCCTTTCGTCATCTATTGAAGACAATACACAATATAACTCTCTAGTATCCATTCCTTGATTCCTCCCTTCTATCCTGTATGTTACATTGAAATTACGACAAAACTTGTCGTAATTGGGGATACCATACCAAATTAAATCCGTCTGCTTTGTATACGTTAAAGCCTTTGTATATGAGTATTAGTAAATAAAGAATCCTGATATTTCAACCCAGCACCTATTGCTCTATCCATACAGATATGAGCGATCCAGATGATCGATCCTACTAATAGATAATCATTTGAAAAATATAAGTAAGCTAACGCAAAAAGCAAAGGAAAAATAAAGGTGTGTCCCAAATTATAAACAATCGCACCTATTTTCTTATTCATTGTGTACCCAAGCATTGTAAGGTCAGGAACGAATAAAAGAACAACAAACAACCAAACGGGATACTGTAGCTGCATGTAAATAAAAAAGGAAAGTGCTAAGGCAAGTGCATATTCAATATGAACGATTTGTTTATTCGTCATTATCTCTCTCCTTATAGATCTTTTTGAAATAAACCAAGCATGAGTTTTTCAATATCTTCTATATTCTCTAAATACTTCACCTCACTCGCACGTTCTTTAATGGTCTGCACGACTTTCAATCCCTGTTGATAAAACCGGATTTTCTCCTCAAGTTTCATGATTTTTTGATCGAATAACAGTACTGTTGTATCCTTACATTCTGATGATATAGATTTGTTGTCTCGTAATAGAAGTAATTGTTGAATTTCCTTTATTGTAAAACCTAATTGCTTTAATACGATGATAAGCCGTATCTGTTTTTCACATTCTTCATCAAATTCCCGATAACCATTTTCTCGCCTTATTGGATTCAATAAGTTCTCTTTCTCATAATAACGAATGGTATCCGGTTGAATCTGATACTTGGTCGCAAAATCCTTGATTTTCACTTTAGCCCTCCCTTCAGTAAAATCATAACATTGGAGTAAACTCCAAGGTCAACTATTCATTCGGCCTATTTTCCCCTTATAATTGATTGATACACTGGAAGCACTGATGCTGATTTATTTTCACTGGAAAAGTGGGATGACGATATGAAAAAAATATTATCTTTTATGGATTGGGGCCTATTTGCACTTCGATCGTATCACTATATTTTGCTAGCGTCCCGTCTATTGCAAGAAAGTGAATTTTCGTTCCTAACGGTAGTGAATATCCTTTGGCTGATTCTAGCGCTTGTCGTCCCTATGCTGTTCTGGTTCCCTGGGCTTAGAAATAACAGGACTTGGTTCTGTATACTGGAGCTGTTGCTGGGCGGTTCGTATTATGTAAATTCTTCCATCCATCCGGATCTGACTTCAAGGGCGGACTATTTGCTGCTCAGTCTTATCATGGGATACTTAATGACGAAGAAGACGATCTGGGTTATTCCTGTGCTGGCTTTCATTCCTTTTTTATCGCAGACTTACTTGCATTTGCCTTGGGAGCAGGCGTTTAGCTTCGCATCAGACAATTTGCTGTTCTGCTTTATCGGCATATGGGCGAGCTCCGTAGCCAAAGCATATGAAGAGAAGAATAAACTGGCACTAGAAGTGGAGCGGCAAAATAAGCTGCTAACCCTCTACTCTGCGGAAATAGAGACAATGACGCTTCAGGAAGAGCGCAACCGTATGTCGAAGGAGCTTCATGATACATTGGGGCACTCCTTTATCTCGCTTATTATGAGCCTTGATGCTTCAATTGCCCTTCTGGATCGGAAGCCTGAAGAGGTTAAAGGCCGTTTAATCCGCTTAAGGGCACTCGCTGAACAAAATCTGGACGACATGCGAAACATTGTGCATGAAATGGGAGAAGAAGAGGGGGCGAGTATTACACAGCAGGTAGAGAACCTCGTCCTCCGTTTCCAAGAGCACACGGGAACTGTAATAACCGTCAATCTGCTGGGGACAGAGCCTAGAGTGCATTTTGAAGTGCGGCAAGCGGTCATACGTATCATTCAGGAAGCTTTTACGAATGCGCTAAAACATGGAAGGGCATCTCAATTGTATTTGGAGCTGGAGTTTTCCGTGAGCAGGCTGCGGTTAATTGTTCGAAATAACGGCATACCGATTAAAAAAATGGATTATGGCTTCGGATTGACCACGATGAAGCATCGAATTGAGCGATTGGGAGGCAGCTTGTCCGTGGATTCTAAGGAGGAAGCTGAGGCGATTACCGAAGTCAGATGTGAAATTCCGCTGAAGGGAGTACTGCTGCATGTCGAACATTAAGGTGCTGATTGCTGATGATCAAGAATTGATCCTGGAAAGCTTACATATCGTGCTGTCCATGGAGGAAGATATCGAAATAGCTGCGTTGGCAAAAAACGGGGAGGAAGCCATTCATGGCTGTGAGCAGTATCATCCCGACATTGTGCTGATGGATATCAACATGCCTGTCATGGACGGCGTAGCTGCAACTGCCCTGATTAAGAAGCGATTTCCTGACATCAAGATTATTATGCTGACCTCTTATAAGGAAGTAGAGTATGTGCTTGCGGCTTTAAGTCATGGCGCAGAAGGTTATCTGCTCAAGGCTATCCATCCCAAGGATTTGGCTGCAGGTATACGCGTGGTTCATGCGGGAGGCACCTTAATTACCCAAGAGATGGCGGGCAAAATGATTAAAAGCATGAGCATGAACAATTCCTCCGCCTTAAAAAGTAATGAATACGGGCTCAGCGCCCGTGAACTTGAAGTGCTGCATAAGCTGGCTTCCGGCCTGCGTAATCAAGATATTGCTGAAGCGCTTTTTCTTAGTGAAGGGACAGTGAAGAATTACATCTCAACGATTTATTCGAAGCTTCAAGTCAAGGGAAGGCGAGAAGCTGCCCGCATAGCCCGAGATTCGGGCATACTGGATCACAAGTAACCATGTCATGACCAAAGCGCACTGTGTCTTTATGACTTTTTCAGTATAAACTCATAACTACCAAACGTTATAGGAGCTGATGAAAGACATGAAGAAAAAAAGGTCCCGCAACATAGAGCGGTTGCTTCGCTTTCCAATAACCTGGATGCTTGTGGGTGCGATCGCTATTATTCTTGTACAGGGGTTATTCCTTGTGCTGACCGAGCGAGTAGACGGGGCCGGTTCCCTATTCTTAACACTCCTGATGGGTTTAGTAGCCATCCTGGTGTATAAGCTTATTATGAAATACGTGGCTCTGCGGCCCATCCCAGAGCTATCCGGGCAGCACGCAGGGTTGGAAGCTATCCGAGGCGTAATCACCGGAGCGATTTTTATCGTAGTATCCACGCTTATTATTGTTATACTCGGCGGCTACACCTTTCATTGGGCGGCTGCTGCAGATCCGGGTTCTATTCTCATGACGTCGATTGAAACGGCGCTGAGCGCAGCCATTGTCGAGGAACTGGTGTTTCGTGGATTGATGTTTCAAGCTATACAGAAATTAGGGGGCAGCTGGATTGCACTCGCGATAACTTCGCTTACCTTTGGAGCCTTCCATCTTGGCAATCCAGGAGCAACACTATGGAGCGCACTTGCCATTACCCTAGAAGCAGGGGTTCTGCTCGGAGCTGCATTCTTGTGGCGCCGTAATTTGTGGTTCGCCATGGGGCTGCATTTTTCTTGGAATGCACTTGAAGGTTCGCTTGGCATTCCTGTGTCCGGACTCCCTGCGGCCGGGTTGTTTACTGTGAAGGCAAACGGCGCAGCATTGCTCACGGGAGGGGATTTTGGCCTGGAGGGCTCCATTGTTACGGTGATCCTAGGACTTGTGATTGCCATTCCGATGCTGATCGGCGCTACACGGAAACGGCCATGATTTGTTTCTCTCAGATTAGGATGGAAAGTTGGATCTTGCAAAAGTTTGTCCAGCTCATGAACTCGCGAATCTAAACTGAATTAGCCTTTTGGATAAATAGTATAACGTAAATAAAGTTCCCCACAGCATGCTGTGGGGAACTTTATCCCATCAGAGGCGAACCGCCAATGCTACTCCCCTTGTCCGTTCGCCGCTCCCAACCCTCCACCATATTCAATTAAACCCGCCGTTTACGCGTATCGTTTGTCCCGTTATCCAACGGGCTTTGTTGCTGACGAGCAACTCGAGAACATTCGCAATGTCCTCCGGTTCGCCGAGCCGTCCGAACGAGTTCATTCGACGGAACGAATCGACCAACTCCGGTGATTTGCCGTCCAAGAACATATCGGTTGCCACTTGCCCGGGTGCGATGCAATTGATGACAATGTCCTTGGGACCGAATTCCTTGGCCAATTGACGTGTTAACTGCTCAATCGCTCCTTTCGTTGCAGCATATACGCTGTATGTTGGAAGCATAGCACCAGAGACGGACGATGAGAAGTTAATGATGGTTCCGCCTTGCATCATATGCTTCATCGCTTGTTGGCAAGCAAAAAGGGTCCCTTTCACATTGAGCGCGAAATGCCGATCAAAAGTCTCCTCCGTAATATCAGCAATCGCATGATTTTCCATGATGCCAGCATTATTGACCAATATGTCCACACGCCCAAAGCGTTCTAGCGTTTCCGAAAACAACACTTCAATTTCGTTCACCTTGCTCACGTCGGCTTGGATTGATACCGCTTGGCCGCCTAATTGCTCAATCGACTTTACCACCTCGTCCGCTTTGCCCCGGTTCGAGGAATAATTGACAGCAACCTTCGCTCCGGATCGCGCTAATTGGATGGCCACTTGGCGACCGATGCCCCGTGACGCCCCGGTGACAATCGCGACTTTTCCATGCAAACTCATTTCCGTTCCTCTCCTTTATCAAGCTCTGAATTCAGCCACTATTTGCTAGGTTTTGCAATTTCATTATAGTATGTAATCTTAGCATGCCGTTAGACCATTCCTGTTCGATCCTTGCCTAATTCTCTTCCGTCTCCCTATAATAAAGTGAAAATTTACCTTTTTAGAAAGGAAGGCCTACATTGACCATGGACGAGTCGCTTTGCATGGAACATGCCTTGCAGCAATTGGCAATCTTAATTCGCCGCCATGCTCCAAATGCGGGAACTTATCAGACGGCGGTTCCAAATTTATCCGTGATGCATGCCACCCAATTGTCGGAACCGCTGGAATCCGTCTACCAACCATCCATTTGCATCGTGGCGCAAGGTGCTAAGACGGCCACGCTGGCTGGTGAAACCTACCGGTACGATTCTTCAACATACTTAGTCACTTCCGTCGAATTGCCGATACTGGGCAGAATAGTCGAGGCATCCGCTGAGATTCCCTACTTAAGTATAAAACTGAGCTTCGACGCAGCCTTCATCCTGGAGATCGTAGAAAAAGTGCCTCGGCCGGCTTCCGCAGGAACGGAAACCGGCCGAGGCATAACCGTGAATCAAACTTCTCCTGCTTTACTGGAAGTCATCATGCGGCTCATGCAACTGCTCGATACGCCTGAGGATATTCCAATTCTTGCGCCGCTTATTATCAGGGAAGTTATATATCGATTGCTTCAGGACGAACAAGGGGCACTCCTTTATCAATTTGCGACAAGCGGTAGCCATTCCTATAACATCGCTCAAGCAATCCGATTCATCAACCGTCATTATGACCGCCAACTGCCTATAGGCCACCTCGCAGAATCCGTGAATATGAGCATATCGGCGTTTCATAAGCATTTCAAGCGCGTCACCGCGATGAGCCCTTTGCAATACCAGAAAACGATGCGTTTACAAGAAGCTCGACGGTTAATGCTGACGGAATCCCTTCAAGCCTCTGATGCGGCGTTCCGTGTCGGCTACGAAAGCCCGTCCCAATTCAGCCGTGAATATGCCCGCATGTACGGCCGACCACCGACGCGGGATATTCAAGAGTTTCGCGATTCGACCTAAGAATTTTACAGGCTCATGTAAAATATTCGATTCTTCAAAAAACATTCGTCACTTGTGATACGGTTCTCCGTGTTTCATTAGATGGTAAACCAACTAGAGAAAAAAACAGAAGGTTATCTTCTTGATTTTCTTCCGGTTTTTTTCACTAAAAATGGTGCCCCTCGCCATTTCTCATCTCCATTTTACTCATTACCGTACATGCGCCGCATTGGGGGCACCTCAATCATCCAAAGCTTCAATGATAGGCATTTTGCTCTCAATCTACCAAGTTTTCAGTAAAAACCCGCACTTGATTTCGACCAGCTCTTTTGGCAGCATAAAGTGCTTCATCCGCTTTTTGAAGAAGTTGATAGATTGTTTCCTCCACAGCTCCAGTCGTTACGGATACTCCAAAACTGGAGGTAACCGTTACCAATTTCTCGTTTTCAACTAGAGGCTTCTGTTCAATGCAAAATCTAAGGTGATTAGCGAAATTTTCCCCTTCCCCTAGTTTATAACCAGGTAAAGCGAGTACAAATTCTTCACCACCATATCTAGCAAATAGTATATGTTCTCCCATCTCAGCCTTACATATTTGAGCCACATGTACTAGCATTTGATCTCCGGTTTGATGCCCATGAGTGTCGTTGACTTTTTTAAAATGATCAATATCAAATAGAATAATCACAAAGGATGACAATTCACCCTTTGCTTTCATTAAGCTTTGCTCACTTTTCTGGAAAAAGGCACGCCGATTGTATATTTGTGTAAGATCATCACAATAGGCTTGACGCTCTAACTTTTGTTGTAATGTATGTAGCTCTGTTATATCCGTAAATATAATTAGTAAGCCAGAGTTGTTATTTGATTGTTGAAGCATAGAAATACGTAGCTGATAAATATAATTAGCTTGATGAATTGTAACATTCAATTTGTCTGATATCGTATCTAATGGAACAGGGAATGATTGATCCGTTAGCATATACCAAACTTGATCAAATGGCTGCCCTAACGTTGAACGGTCCAATTCACTAAACATATTTTTACAAGCTTGATTATATTCGATTAATTGATAGGTATCATTAAGCACAATTACACCATCGTTCATACTATTAAAGATCGTTTCCTTCGCAACTGGCATAATTGATAACATTCGAGAGGAAGTGATAGACCATAGGTACAAAACAGAAGAAATCCAAATAACCATTGGTACAGGATCGATACCATCGGGTGTCACTCCTATGAATAATAAAAATGCAGTTACTATTGGAAGCAATTGACCGCAGATGAGGGCAAATAACTGAGATCGATATACACTAACTGTTTCCTTCCAGCGTGAAAGTAGCAATAAGAGCGCAGCTAACATACAGCTGAAAATGTAAATATTATGTACAGCAAACCATGCCCCATATTCAATCTCACTATATGGAGCCCCAAGTACCGAATGGATATCATATATTCTATAGTAAGAATGATGGAATTCATTTGTTACATTGATGAGAAAAGTAAAACAAGGCATTGTAAGTAAAGCGATTATTCTTTTTCTCGTTATTTCATAACCCAAATATTGCATGACAAACAATAATCCTAACGGAGGGAAAAATGGCATCCCTGTATACTGTACAATATTCCAAAATCTAAGTTGTTCTAACGAAGTCGATGTTAAGCTAAAGGCATAACCAAAGCAATAAATCATTGAAGCTAATGTATTCCACATGAACAAATTAGCGATATTTGTAAAATAATGTCTTCTCCTATAAGTATAGACAAGTATAGACAAATTCAGAACAGCCGAAGTACAAACTAATGTTATATAAGCTGCCAGCCTCGAATCCAATAGTCATGCCTACTTTCATACAGTATATATATATTTATGTTAATAATATCAACATATGATTATTACTTCATGAAATAGATTGTTTTTAACTTAGCATGACACTCATGACAGTAGCAACATATTTCGCGAAGCATAAATGCTATGATTACTGTTTCGTTTATACCGATCTTTGTAAGGAGCTTGACATTAACTGTTATTTCCGCCTTAGTTATAAACGCTTTTGGCTCAAACTGTTCATTAAATTTCGCCCTACTTATGGTACGGTTCACCGTGATTGATCTTAAACTATTGACCTATCATTTGAGGGAGCGTCTACTTCAGGAGACAACGGTCATCTTACCGTCTGGTATACGAGACCTATGGCTCCAGAATCAAATGTCTTGTTTTCCAAAAGTGTAAGATTGATCTTATCCTTAAGACCTTGGAATAACGGTAACCCGCTGCCGATCAGGACGGGAGAAACCGTAATTTTATACTCATCTATTAAATTAAGCTGCATAAGATAGTGTGCTAACCTGGGACTGCCAAGGATGACCATATCCTTGCCTGGCTGCTGTTTGAGGTTCTGGATCTCTTCCTCGATACCTTCTTTCACCAGTCTGGAATTGTTCCATTCGACTTTCTCCAGCGTGGTGGAAAAAACGATTTTGGCGGTCTCTTCGATCCACTCGGCATGATTCCGTTCATGCTGCGAAGCTGATGGGTTCGAAGGCACAGAGGGCCAGTAATTGTGCATCATCTGATAAGTCCCACGTCCCCAAATGACAGTGTCAGCAGTACTCAGAATGTCTTTCGCGTGTTTCTCCAAATCAGCATCGTAGGAAACCCAGCCAATATCCATTTCACCGTTTGGCCCTTCTACAAAACCGTCAAGCGATGCGTGCAGAAATAGAACGAGTTTTCTCATTTTCAGCTCTCCTTTGTTATTGAGGGATATCTAGATTATACATTAACTACATTTTAGTATATTTCAATTTTGATGTTTCTTATGGATTGCTAATATATTCTGACCTTCCGTAGCTGAGTTGCGTATGTTAAGGGGAGGAAGGATGAATCTTTTCGCCTTTCTCAAGCATCTGGATGAACTGCCGGATCCGCTTCTCTCGGGTTTCTGTTTTTTTGGCATTGTGAATTCGAAATACGATTGCGTATTTATTTTGTCTGTCGAGCGTATCATAGAACGCCTTGGCCTTGGCATTGCGCTCCAACTCGATCGCGAAGTCCTCGGGCAGCGAGGCGATGCTTTGAGATTCGTAGGCTTTATCCCAGTTCCCGTTCTTTTGGGCCTCTTCAATTGCCTTATATCCGGAAGTCTTCATTCGTCCGTTTGTAATCAGCTGTTGCGCTTTTTCTTTATTGACTTTCGACCAGATGCTCTTGGCCCCGCGCGGAGTGAACCGCTGCAGCCATGTTTTCTCATCTAACGCTTCTTTCTGACTGTCAACCCATCCGTAGCATAAGGCAACCTCGAGCGCTTCATTGTATGAAATCGTAACGACGCCGGAATTTTTTTTCGCAATCTGTAATCGGATGCCGGGTGAAGTATAATTATCGTCGAGCCAGCTCTCAAAAGACAGTGGATCGGCAAAGGACATAACCGGCAAGTCACTCGATTTTTTCACCATATGAGTCGCCTCCTGATTCAAGTGTACACAATAATAGCTGACAATGGCAGTCAGTGATTTCCGACCAGTGTTATTGGAATGAATGCCCCTTTTTTGATCGTGCTCGTGAGAGTTAGCCGAATTGAATCAAGAAGCCGAGCGATGTAATTAACTTGTGTGGTTAGAGCCAAGATACCTTGCACTGTTAAAAAAAACAGCAGATCTCGTTCATGAGACCTGCTGACCTGCTGTTACTATTCTATTAACTTGGCAGTTGTGATTTTTTAGCAACCCTTATGTGCCATTCAGCACAACTGACAGGCGTCGCTACAGTTCATTTGTATATCCTCCGCAGGATTGCCGAAAGATGAACGGGGTCTCAAACACGACCGAAGAATTGTGATCTGTCGTTCCTCGTATGGCCTCCAAGATCAGATTAATGGATACACGAGCCATCTCCTCCACCGGCAGCTTCATTGTGGATAAGGACGGCACTGTGTATCGTTCGATCTCGTGGTCGCCGTATGTCATGATCTCCATTTGGTCCGGAATCTTGATACCCGCTCCATGAAAGACCGATAACGCCGCGACCGCCATAAGACTGATTGGGAAAAATACAGCCGTTGGAGGTTCACCCTCCCCCGCAAGCATTCGCAGGGCCGCGTCATTCCCTCCCTCCATGGTCATGGGGGCACTCTGGATATGCGCCTCACTCAATGTTAATCCATACCGTGGGCAGGACTCGATGAATCCCGTTTGGCGCTGGCTGTTTTTGGTCTTTTCCATATAATCGGGCATGATAATACCCACATGTTTGTGTCCCCGGATTGCGAACAGTTCGGCGGTCTTTCGCCCGATTTCGAAGTTATCGACATGGACGTTGGCATAGACACTACTCTCCCGGTTGAAAATGACCGTGGGCAAGCCTAATGGATTTTGTTCCAAATAATCTTGATCCTCTTGAGAAATCCCCGTCAAGATTACTCCGTTGAACAGCCCGGTGTCGCACCTGCTCCTCATCTTATGGATCTGAGAACGCCGATAGGGATGGATCGTCATCTCGAACTCGTTCTCCTCTTGCATCATAACGCCCTGCGCTCCCATGAAGAAACGTCCAAGCATGTCAGCAGACAGGTCGTTCGGCCAGAATGCGGCAATGATCGGAATATTCTTGTTGCCGGACTGCCGCAGGCGACGGGCAGCCACATTGGGTAAATACCCATATCCCTTCGCTGCCTCAATTACTCTTTCCTGGGTTTTTTTTGAGATTCTCATCTCATCTCCACGGCCATTCAATACCAGGGATACAGTTCCAACAGATAAGTTTGTTTTCTCGGCTATCTCTTTAATGGTGGACATTGATTTCACCCTGTTCTTATTGATTACGACTATCCATATATTCCTTACTAGTGTATCAGAGATCGCAGCTTTCACCTATTCCATACTTCATTTCACGGGTTGGAGCTTCCTTTGAGGTTTGACAAATAAGACTACCCAATGATACCTTAATAATGCTTGCTAAAACGAAATTGCAATAGTGCACTTATCAACCGTGGAGACCAGAAAATGAAAAATAAAGCAGTCATTTCTAACTCGCCCTCACTGTGGACCACAGACTTCGTACTAGTCACCACTGTCATGACACTTACGCGTATCTGCACCCAAGTTCAGACCATATCCATGCCTCTCTATTTCCAGCATCTCGGGGCAAGCATTACACTGGCGGGGCTATCCATGACTGTCTTCACGATTGCTGCTATGGTCTGTCGTCCGTTCGTCGGAGCGTTGTTGGATCAACGGGGAAGGAAGCCGATCCTGATCATGGGACTGTTTCTATATGCCCTCTCCACATTGGCTTACGGTTTCATTACCGTGATTCCGCTTCTGCTTGTTTTTCGTATCATTCACGGAGCATCATTTTCGGCCGGTTCTACCTCAACCAGCGCCATGATTACCGATATCCTGCCAGAGAAGCATATGACACAAGGGCTGGCATATTACGGTATGTTCGGCACCCTGTCCATTGCCCTAGCTCCGTCCATGACTCTTTACCTCATCGAACATTCCACCTACATGACGCTCTTCAGCGTAACATCGGGGCTTAGTTGTATTGCCTTGTTGATTGGCCTAGCCGTTCATTCCGAGCGAAGCCGTCCCCCCAAAATAGCCGATCACCGAAACAAGCCAGAGTCGGAGCCGATGGCTACCCCGACACCCGTTAAATACTCCATATGGAACTCATTTATCGTAAGGAAGGCTTGTTCTCCTGTGCTCACCATGCTATCGATAACCATCGCGACGAGCGCTGTTACTGTTTTCTTGCCAACCTACTCCAGAACTGCCGGTATCCCCGGCATTGGCCTTTTTTTCTTGGTGCAAGCAGCTGGCTTGGCCGCATCCAGTGTAGTGGTCAGCCATCTTTCTAAGCAATGGGGGGCGGTTATGGTGATCCGCTGCAGCTTACTCGCGCTTGGCTTCTCTATCATGATCATTAGTCTATGCCCCACCCTATGGGCGATTCTGTGTGCGGCCGCGGTTTTCGGATTTGCCAATGGACTGTTGATGCCTCAACTCAATGCCCTGGCTGTACTGAGCGCAGAACCCCATCGCAGGGGGCAGGCAAGCGCCATGTTCTACCTGGCGCTTGATATTGGGATCGGGACCGGCGCGGCGGTCTGGGGAATGGTCTCCGATACCATCGGTATCCGGTGGATCTACCTTATTGCCGGATGCTTGCCCTTAATAACTCTGTTGGTCTCTGTATTGTGCCGTATCGATTACAATCTGACATCCGTTCAAGCAGAACAACAGACGCGGTCACATGGCAACGTTGGTACCACGCCCGCAGGGCGGTCGAATGAAGGCGATCTCAACGTTCCTTGATGATTATGCATGGTGAACTCTCTTGACTTAAGTCAATGCTCCCGTCTTACCCCCTTAGTACAATGGAAGCAGAATGTATGAGAGGGGGAATGTTAATGTCTGCAGCAGTAGCGCGAACGGGGGGAATATCCCTTATTGTGATGGCGGTGGCCGCCGCATTTTCGTATGGATATATTCATGGAAGTCTTATGGTGGAGGGAGATCCAGCCGTTACCTTCGGCAACCTGCAATCTTCTCCCCTGCTATTCAGAGCGGAAATTCTGGGGTGGGTACTGATTATCGCCTGTGATGTCGTAGCCGCATGGGCGTTATATACGGTTCTGAAACCTATGCAGCAGGCACTGTCCCTGTTGGGTGCCTGGCTGCGCCTTTCTTATACCGCGATACTAGGGGTTGCGGTCTCCAGCCTGGTTGTCGTCTCCCTTCTTACTGACAGCAGGGGCCAGGTACTGGCCGGCTTTACACTACAGGAGCTACAGGGGGAGATGTTGCTTTTTCTTCAGGCTTTTGAAGTGGTGTGGTCGATCGGCTTGATTCTGTTCGGAATGCATTTGCTCATCGTGGGCTTACTGGCCTTTATATCAGGGAATATCCCGAAGCTTATTAGTATTCTGTTGCTGCTGGCTGGGGCGGGTTATATCGTGCTTCATATGAGTAGCCTACTTGTTCCTGAGTATGAAGAATTTATAAAAGTAGTCAAATGGGTATTTATGCTGCCGATGACGACGGGGGAGCTGGGTCTTGGCCTATGGCTGCTGTTCAGAGTCCCGGCTCCGCGGGTTCACGTTGAAGCCGCTTCTTGATCCGGCTCAGTGACTCCGGCGTCATTCCGAGATAGCTCGCCAGCTGATGCTGGGGGACGCGGCTGATCAGAGCGGGTCTTTTATGAACGAGCGCCTTCAGACGGTCTTCAGGAGAAGAGGCAATAAACGCGGAGAATTCCTCCTGCATCTGACCAAAGCTTTCCTCAATCATTTGGCGGGTCATGGTCTCCAGCTGTGTATGTTTGGTGTACATCGCCTTCTCTATATCCAGCGGACCGACGACCAGCACACAATCCTCCAGACAGGTCAGGGTATACTCCGACGATTTATCCGCCTTATGCGCATTGAAAATGGAGATCGCCTGCTCCTCTGTATAGAAGTTAGAGGTGATATCCCGGCCCATAACATCAACCGCATGCTGCCGCACGCATCCCTTCAGGACAAAATAGCAATAGCCGGGAACCTCCCCCTGCCTTAGCAGAACGGTTCCCTTGCTGTATTCTTCGACAAGAATTTCGTCCAGAATGGCATGCTGCTCTTCATTGCTTAAAGAGGTCAGCCGGTTCATATATTGGAGTAAAAGATGCTTCATATTCCAGCCCTCCCCACGTCTTATCCCTAATCATCCAGACGTTAATTACTGTGATTACTTAAACAGCTCCAAATACCGCCCCAGCCCATTCGCCTCCAGCTCTTCCTTCAAGATGAACCGTAGTGCAGCCGAATTGATCCGGTAGTGCTGCTTCGCCGGCTCCGGTCCATCGAAGTACAAATGACCCAGATAGGCTCCGCTCAGCCTGCTGCGCAGTGCAGTCCGTACCTCACCCCCGCTGTAGTCCGCTTCACGCCGGATCAGCCCTTCGGCAATCGGCCCTCTGAAGCTGGGCCAGCCGGTGGAGGAATCATATTTGTCTGCCGAGCTGAACAGCGGGTCGCCGCTGATCACATCCACATACACACCGTCACGGAATTCGTTCCAATACTCATTCTCATACGGCGGCTCTGTCGCCTTATGCTGCGTGACCTCATATTGCAGCCGGGTCAGCCGGCTCTTCAGGTGCTTTTGATCCTCACGGCTGTTCCAGTGCTGCTCCAGGAATTCATCCCGTCCCGAGCCCTTCAGATAGAGCTTATAATCCAAAGGATGGGTTTTATAATAATTCTGATGCAGGGCTTCAGCAGTGTAAAATGGAGCGGCAGGGAGAATCTCCGTCACTATCGGCTTATTGAACCTTTTACTTGCCTGAAGCGCCGCTTTGGATGCCTCCGCCTTCTTCCTTTGCTCTTCACTATGCACAAAGATTACCGTCCGGTAGGAATAGCCCCGGTCCATGAATTGTCCGCCCTGATCTGTGGGATCAATTAGCTGCCAGTAGATGTCTAACAGACGCTTATACGGGAAGATCTCCGGTTCAAATGTAATCTGCACAGCCTCCACATGTCCCGTCGTTTCCGTACCCACTTCCTCATACGTCGGATTGACAGTGTGGCCGCCCGTATACCCGGAGACCAGCGAGATGATGCCCGGCAGCTCGTCAAAGGGCTTAACCATACACCAAAAACAGCCGCCCGCAAAGGTGGCAAGCTCCATTCTGTTCTTTTCGTCCAAGCAGCGCACCTTCTTTCGCGAATTTCCCTTATTATATACGATTATCTAAGGAACGGTTGAACTTCAGCGGAAAAGGGTACTGGAAAGGACAGCTTATACTTTAGGCAGGGTACTCTTTATCACCAGGAGGATTACAACAATGAATGCTACAGGAAACGCAGATATAGATACAACTAATACACAGCGGCTAAGAATTGCCCTTACCGGAGCAAGCGGATATATCGGACATAACCTACTGGAGCAACTGACTAGGGAATATGATGTCATTGCGCTGTCAAGACACGGAGACCAGAAGGAGAACAGCAGTCATGTAGAATGGCGTTCCTGTGAGCTGTTCTCCATATCCTCTGCGGAAAAAGCCTTGGAAGGCGCAGACTATGCCATCTATCTGGTCCACTCCATGATGCCGACTGCGAAGCTGACACAGGCGCACTTCGCTGACATGGACGCCATACTTGCCGATAATTTCGCCCGTGCTGCCAGCAAGAATGGCATCCGGCAGATCATCTATCTCAGCGGCATCATCCCGGACAACAAGCCAGAGGATCAACTGTCCCGCCATCTTCGCAGCCGGGTGGAGGTGGAGCGGGTGCTGGGCTCCTACGGCGTACCTGTCACAACGATCCGCGCCGGTCTGATTGTAGGGCCGCAAGGTTCATCCTTCCCGATTCTGGCCAAGCTGGTCCGACGCCTGCCGGTCATGGCACTGCCGGAATGGACTCGTACCAAGACCCACCCCATTGCACTGTCTGATGTCCTGCGGGCCTTGACAGCAAGCATCGGGAGGGCGGAGTTGTACAACCGGGTCATTGATGTGGGCGGGCCTGACTACATGACCTACAAAGAAATGATGATCCAGACGGCAGAGGTCATGCATAAGAAGAGAAAATTAATCGACATCCCGCTTCTGACCATTAACCTGTCCCGCCTGTGGGTCACACTGATTACCGGTGCACCCAAAGAGATGGCTTATCCGTTAATTGAGAGCCTCGCCCACCGGATGGTCGCGAATCCAAGCCGCGAGGTCCCTGGCATCAGCGATGGCCGGATACCCTTCCGGGAGGCTGCGCATACAGCTCTTGAGGCGGAGGCTAAAGATACAGCAGCCCGCAAATCGAAGACTAAGGACCATTCAACAGTCGATAAGAGGAGTAACGGCAAATCGCCTGCGACCCCCTCCCCTAAGAAGCAGCGCCTCTCGGATGTGCGATCCATACAGCGCGTAATCCTTCCACCCGGCAAAAATGCCGAATGGGCTGGACGCTACTATCTGGAGTGGCTGGGACACGCGCTCGGATGGTTCATCCGTATCAATCATGATGGCAGCAATATTTACCGGGTCACTACACGGGTCAGCCGGAATCCGATCCTGGAATTAACCTATCTGCCCGAGCGGAGCCATAAGGAGAGCACGGTTTACCGCATATCGGGCGGGGCTTTTACCAAAAAAGGAGATACCCATGATGGAAGGCTGGAATTCCTCCAGCTTCCCGGTTCCCAGGAATGTATTATCGCTATTCACGATTATTTGCCCTCCTTGCCCTGGTTTCTGTACAAATATACGCAAGCCAAAGTGCATTTATGGGTCATGTATGCATTTCGGAGGCATTTGAAGCGAATGTCCGCACCATCCTAAGCAAAAGCCGCACTGCAGGTCCTAAGACCTCACAGTACGGCTATTTTTGCAGGTAAAAAAGATTGGCACCATCTTCTCCTATCTAGTCCACAAGCTCATCCAGTTCGGCTTCCAGTTCAACGAGCTTGTTCTTCGCTTCATCCAACGTTTCCTTATCCCCCGTAGCTTCGGACCGTTTGATCGCTTGCTTGGCAGCTGCAATCTGCTGTTCCAGATAGAGAATATCAGAGGCATTCCCTGAGCTGTGCAATATCTGTGAATAGGTCATTCCCGTCATCCTTTCAGATATCTTGTTACGGATTGTTCTTCTCGTACTTTATATAATAGTGGGTCTTGCCATCCCCGTACAGCCTATCACTGATTTGTCATGCCATTTCATGCAAGAACCTATTGACTTGTAAATCTATTGTACCTATAATCAGTCTATGACTTTTCATGTAAGGAGATCTGACATGATAATTGTGGATGAAGTATACCAAACGGTTGTTTATCGTCTATCTGCAGAGGAAATAAAACACCTCATCGAACGTCTCAAGATCAAGAAAGAAGGAGAAATCGAGGGGATTAAGGATAAAATCAATAAGTATGAGCAAAAAAGGCGGGCAGAAGAGGCGATGTACCAATCGCTCTCCCCTATCCGCAAATGGTTTGCAGGACACCCTGCCAGCCATCATACCGCCGTTGAGTATATCGTTCATGTAAAAGACCGGTTTAAACGAATTGACAGCATTAAAAGAAGCATTCAAGAATTGAATCAGGTCTTACTCCTTCTAGATAATCATCCAACTACGGAAGAGATTCCGCTGTCACCAGAGATTATACGTGAAATCAAAATCATTAGGGGCATGGAGGCACTATAGAAATGAATGTGACGCTGGAGCAGCTTGGCGGAGGAGTGGATACGATTTGGGTCGTATTGAGCGCCGCTATGATTTTGCTGATGGAGGGTGGTTTCGCCCTGCTAGAAGCCGGTTTTGTAAGGTATAAGAATAGTGTGAACATCATCATGAAAGTGTTTGCCGATATCACCATAGGAACGCTGATATTTTATATTTTCGGATTTGGGCTCATGTACGGCAAAGACGCCGGCGGTTTGGTAGGCACGAGCGGATTTATGCTTCGCGGGGATCTCTCCAATCTCCATTTCACCATCTCGCTCGACACCTTCTGGCTGTTCCAGGCGGCATTCACCATCGCTGTCATCTCCATCGTGTCGGGTGCGGTTGCCGAACGGATCAACTTCCGTGCTTATCTGCTGTACGTTATTTTAATGACCGGCCTGATCTATCCCCTCGGGGGGCACTGGGCCTGGGGCGGCGGCTGGCTTAGCCAGATGGGCCTGCAGGACTTCGCAGGTTCGGCTGTCATTCATGCTCTTGGAGGATTCTCGGCACTGGCGGCAGCAATCGTAATCGGCCCTAGAAAAGGAAAGTTCAATCAGGCCGGGAACAGTACGGTTGCCCTGCCCAGCAATCTGCCGTTAGCTTCAGTCGGAGCTTTCCTGCTCTGGTTCGGCTGGTTCGGCTTTAACGCAGGAAGTACCTTAAGTGCTACCGATGTCCGGATCGGACATATCGCTATCACTACCATGCTATCTGCAGCAGCAGGCGGCGGAATCACACTGATCTATACTTTATTCCGTTACCAGCGTTCAGATGCACCATCCGTAATTAACGGCTCCCTCGCCGGTCTGGTCGGTATTACTGCCGGCTGTGCGTTTGTCAGTGACGGTGCGGCTATCCTGATCGGCGCCGTCTCCGGTCTGCTCATGATGGCAGCCACCAACTGGCTGGAAGCCCGCCGCATAGATGACCCGGTGGGTGCCTTTCCGGTGCATGCCGTATCCGGTGCTTGGGGGACCATAGCTGTAGGTTTGTTCGCCACAGATGGTGGACTGCTCTATGGCGGCGGCTGGCATCAGCTAGGGGTACAGGTCCTTGGACTGGTTACATTAGCCGCCTGGGGTTTCGCAACTACCTGGTGTGGTCTGAAGCTGATCGGAAAGCTGGTCCATGTCCGCTCCAGCGAAGAAGAGGAAGACATCGGTCTCGATATCAGTTATCACGGCATGATCGCCGTACATCGTTCTGCTGAATTTATTGAGCTTGAAGATCATTACCTGGCTGAAGATGATAAATCCCTGCATTAAGCCTGATAGTAAATAGCTCCCATCCCTTACCGGGGATGCCTATCCAGGGAAAAGCCGCCGGAATTACCGGCGGCTTTTTTATGTGCCTATAGGACACCACTACTCAACTTAATTAGTACTCATTATAGTGAAGAGCCTCAAAAAACCTACACATTTAGCTGTTTGTATAATTTATATGATACATAGGTAGCTATACCGGCCCCTATTATCACTAATATTATTGAAACAAGCGTTATATATTCGGTAATTACGAAAGACAACCCGACGATTAATAAACCTATGGCTAAAAAAAGATTTGCTGCAAAATGATTAGCTTCCACCCATACCCTCTCATCTTTCAAAGTCCACTTCGTTCTAAGGCCATAAACTTTATTAGGCTCCGTTTTTTTCAATGGAATACATAATACAATAATAACAAGCCCTATAAAAATCCCGGCAAAAAATTTAATGCTAACTCTAAAGTCTAAACCTACTGCAATTAAAATTAGATGAATGGCCAATAAAAAGCAAAGCAGCATATTATGAACTCTGTTAATTACGGAGATATTATTATTTCCAACAGAGCCCACTTTTCTCTTGAAAGGCAAGAAGAGAAGCTGAGTAACTAACATTACCAGTGGCATGACACTTACAATCCATATTTTATTTATTGGCTTATCGAATCCTCCGCTGGTCCAATGTGTTGGCACATGCTTAGGCAAGATTATAAAAGCAAGGATAGAAATAATTACACTAACAATAATTATATTGATCTGGAAAAAATCCCTTTTCATTCCAAGATCGTCCTCCCCATTATTTTAAAAAATAAAATTCCATAATTTTACTTGATGTAATTTCTAAATATTATAATTTGATTCATTTTTTGTCAACTTGCCCGCATCAGATGCTGGCGAATAGAAAAGAGATAGAACCAACTCGAACTTTCTAATCAGAATGGAATGCCTGACAGTGTGATTGCAAGAATTGAGGCTGGAGAACA
Organism: Paenibacillus diazotrophicus; assembly: GCF_042610465.1. Lineage (NCBI taxonomy): Bacteria > Bacillati > Bacillota > Bacilli > Caryophanales > Paenibacillaceae > Paenibacillus > Paenibacillus diazotrophicus. The sequence goes on along the minus strand of NZ_JBGJZN010000002.1, from coordinate 172,653 downwards.
TTCCTTAGAAGATGTAGAGGAACAATACAGCGTGAGGAAATAAAAGAATTTTTGGCTGCGGCTGAGGAGATGGCTTGGTATTCCTTATAATCATGCAACGAGTAGGTCATAAAAAAGATGTGACAAAAAAAGAAAACGGACCCCTTACTGGGTCCACACACTCATGATATCAAAGGTTTGGAGGTGACATCATGTCGCCCATTCTACTACACTGTTTTTATGTGTTTTCTGGTTCCGTAAATAAATATTATGTGGGGACAGGTTGCAGGATTGGAATCTATATCACTCACACCATTGATTCTGTGCATCACACGAAAAAGAATGATACTATGTATGATGGGTAAAAGACTTTGCTATAGATTATATCATTTTCATATTGCAACAGGAGAAGATAACATGGAATCAAATTTTTGGATGGATCTACCAAAGCCGTTTTTTATATTAGCTCCAATGGAAGACGTCACAGATATTGTTTTTCGTCAGGTCATTAGAGAAGCTGCAACACCTGACGTATTTTTCACGGAATTCACAAGTACCGAAAATTATTGTAACCCTGTTGGAAAAGAAAATGTAGGTGGCCGATTAATGTTCACAGATGATGAGCAACCGATTGTCGCTCATATTTGGGGCAATAAACCTGCACTTTTTGAACAGATGAGTATGGATATGAAAAAACTTGGTTTTCGTGGTATCGATATAAACATGGGATGCCCAGTACAAAACGCCGCAGCCAGTGGAAAAGGGGCTGGATTAATCCGCCATCCTGGAGTTGCAGCAGAAATTATTCAAGCAGCAAAAGCAGGTGGATTGCCGGTTAGTGTTAAAACAAGATTGGGTTACTCTAATATTGACGAGTGGCGCGATTGGTTAGGACATATATTGAAGCAAGATATTGCGAATCTGTCCATTCACCTTCGTACAAAAAAAGAGAAGAGTAAAGTAGATGCACACTGGGAACTAATTCCTGATATAAAAAAATTACGCGATGAAATTGCTCCAAATACGTTGTTAACCATTAATGGAGATATTCCCGACCGCGCAACAGGATTGCAATTAGTAGAACAATACGGCGTTGATGGTGTCATGATTGGCCGCGGCATTTTCACCAATCCATTTGCTTTTGAGAAGGAATCTAAAGAACATAGCGTGAAGGATTTTCTCAATTTACTTCTTTTGCAGTTGGACCTTCACGATAAATATTCAACAGAAACCCTGCCACGTTCATTTAGACCACTTCTTCGCTATTTCAAAATCTATGTTCATGGATTTAGAGGCGCAGGCGAATTAAGAGATCTACTAATGAAAACCACTTCAACAGACGAAGTGCGTCGTTTAGTAAGACCTCTTTTAGATCAAGAATTAGATTGAAGCACCTAAATACAACTCCCGTTTCGATAACTTGTTAATCAAAAATAATAAGAGACCTCCCAAAAGTTCAATGAACTCTTGAAGGTCTCTTATTTTTGCACTATGAGGTCATGCAATGGTCGCTCATCATCGAATTACTTCGATAATGATTGTATTACATCATGCCGCCCATACCGCCCATGCCGCCCATATCTGGCATGCCGCCGCCTTTTTCAGGCTCTGGCTTGTCAGCGATAACCGCTTCGGTAGTCAGGAACATTGCAGCTACGGATGCTGCGTTCTGCAGCGCGTAACGGGTTACCTTGGCAGGGTCAACGATCCCTGCTTCAAACATGTTTACCCACTCATCAGTAGCGGCGTTGTAGCCGATGCCTACAGCTTCTTTTTTCAAGCGGTCCACGATAACGGAACCTTCTTGACCTGCGTTCGCAGCGATCGTGCGAACTGGTTCTTCGAGCGCGCGCAGCACCAGGTTAACACCAGTTCTTTCGTCGCCTTCAGCTACTACTGCAGCTACAGCAGCATATACGTTCACAAGAGCAGTACCACCACCGGATACGATACCTTCTTCAACCGCAGCGCGGGTTGCGTTCAGGGCGTCTTCGATGCGCAGTTTGCGCTCTTTCAATTCTGTTTCAGTTGCAGCGCCTACTTTGACAACGGCTACGCCGCCAGCCAATTTAGCCAGACGCTCTTGCAGTTTTTCTTTGTCGAACTCGGAAGTGGTTTCTTCCAGCTGGGAACGGATCTGGCTAACGCGTGCATTGATGTCCGCTTTGTCGCCACTGCCGTCTACGATTGTAGTGTTTTCTTTGGTTACACGTACTTGACGGGCATTACCCAGTTGTTCCACAGTAGTGCTCTTCAGGTCCAGACCGAGCTTCTCAGTGATCACTTGGCCGCCTGTCAGAGCAGCGATGTCCTGCAGCATAGCTTCACGACGGTCGCCGAAGCCAGGAGCTTTAACAGCTACAGCATTGAAGGTTCCGCGCAGTTTGTTCACGATCAGCATCGCTTGAGCTTCGCCTTCGATATCTTCAGCGATGATCACCAGCGGGCGGGCCTGCTGTACGATCTTCTCGAGCAATGGCAGGATTTCCTGTGTGCTGCTGATCTTTTTGTCGGTGATCAGGATGTACGGGTTCTCCAGAACAGCTTCCATTTTGTCCGTATCTGTGATCATGTACGGGGAAATGTAACCGCGGTCGAACTGCATACCTTCTACCACTTCAAGCTCAGTCAGGAATCCACGGGATTCTTCAACGGTGATAACGCCGTCTTTGCCCACTTTTTCCATAGCTTCAGCAATCAGTTGGCCCACTTCATCGTCAGCAGCAGAGATAGCAGCTACTTGAGCGATAGACTGGGAATCTTCGATAGGCTTAGCGATCTTTTGCAGCTCAGTTACAGCAGCTTTAACCGCTTTGTCGATACCTTTACGCATAACCATTGGGTTAGCGCCTGCAGTTACGTTCTTCAGACCTTCGCGGATCATGGCTTGAGCCAGAACGGTTGCAGTTGTAGTACCGTCACCGGCTACATCGTTAGTCTTGGTAGCTACTTCTTTGACGAGCTGTGCGCCCATGTTCTCAAAAGCATCTTCCAATTCAATTTCCTTGGCGATGGTAACACCATCGTTAGTGATAAGCGGGCTGCCGAATTTCTTCTCCAGCACCACGTTGCGGCCTTTTGGTCCAAGTGTAACTTTTACGGCATTTGCCAAAGCATCAACTCCACGCAGCATTGCGCGGCGGGCATCTTCACTGAATTTAATTTCTTTTGCCATTGTGTTGTTAACCTCCTAAAATTTTTGTAAGTATATTCGGTTATCACTTATGAAAGGCTATCCGATCTAGTCGAGAATCGCGTGAATGTCGCTTTCCTTCATAATCAGATATTCTTTGCCTTCGTATTTAATTTCAGTTCCGGCATATTTCGAGAACAGCACACGGTCGCCTTCTTTAACTTCCAGCGGCACACGTACTCCGTCTTTCAGGGCACCGCTACCTACAGCGATAATTGTACCTTCTTGCGGCTTCTCTTTGGAGGAGTCCGGAAGCACAATCCCGAAAGAAGTGGTCTGCTCTTGCTCGCTTGGTTCTACCAATACGCGTTCACCTAGTGGTTTGATCATGAAAAAATAGCCTCCTTTGAAATATGTTGTTTACCTTGGAAAACATAAATGGGCTACCGTTGATGCTCATGCGTTTCAGCGGCAGTTGTGAAAAACAGGATTCTCAGCACAGCAGATGCCGGCGGCTGCCATATTTTTCACCAGCGTTAGCACTCAACCCTCTGTAGTGCTAACAACAATTTTTATGATACTCAACTTGAGGACGGATTTCAAGTCTTTTACGTAAAATCATCCAGCTTTTGCGGAAAAATATGGTCCACAGGGTTGTCCTGCCCACACTCTCTTACATTCTATCCACCGGAGGACAAAATATGCCATCCTCCTGCAGATAGAATTATATGCATCCGTTGGTCAGGTCTCCATGCCCTATTCTCAGAGCACGGCCTGTTCACTTACCTGGACTCCTCTTTCCTGACGTATCTCGCCTCCAGCTCGTTGTCCATGGCAAGCTGCTTGCGGTAGACGAAAGCAGACAGGAACACGCTGAATTCGTACAGGATCAGAAGAGGTATCGTCACAAGAAAGTCCGAGATGAAATCCGGCGGTGTGATAACCACGGCAATAAAGACGAGTGCAAAATAAGCGTACCGGCGCATTTTACGCAGGCGCAGCGGATTGAGAATTCTCAGCTTGGTCAGGAACATCACGACAAGAGGAAGCTCGAACAGCAGTGCCAGCGGGATAACCAGACTGAACATAAAGCTGAAGTACTGGGCAATGCCGTAGGTCTCTTCCAGCCCCATGCTGCGGGTAATCGTAATGGTGAACGACAGCGCCATCGGGAACACAATATAATAGGCAAAGGCAACACCGAGAATAAAAAGGATGAACACATAAGGAACGTAACGCAGAGCCGCACTCCGCTCCACCGGACGCAGGCCGGGGCTGACGAATGCCCATAGCTGATAGACGATAAACGGAACGGACACGGCTAACGATACGGCCATGGCGATTTTCATATACATCCCTATACCATCCCAGAAGGAGAAGGCATGCAGCACAAAGCCCTGAGCCTGATCGGCATGAATCAGATAGAGGTAGATCGGTTTGGCAACGAATAAACCTGCAACCAGACCGGCCACAAAGACAATAAGCACATAGATAATCCGTTTGCGCAGTTCGGTTAGATGATCCACCACTGACATTTCTTCCGCTTCCAGAGACATGACTGACACCACCCGATGACTTATGTATGAATCCATAACGACAAACATATTAATTCTTAGCTTTCAAAAAAAGGGCGCCGCCCAGTCTCAACAGCACTGAGTGAAACGCCCCCGCGTGAAAAATGATATTATTCCGGCAGGCGTCTGTCCTGCGGAAGATCTGCTGCCATAGTCTGCGGGGCTACCGTTGCCGGAGCTTCGCTTTTCTTCACAGGTTCCGGATCACTGATAATCTCGCGTGCCCCGTCCTTAAACTCACGAAATGTACGTCCGACGGCACGGCCCAGTTCAGGAAGCTTATTGGGACCAAAGAGCAGCAGTGCCAGGATGACCAGTAAAATAATTCCGGGAGCACCAATACCACTTAGCATGTGTCATTCCTCCTTCTCACTCTGTCCGTTCATGATATCGTCAACAGTAAATTAATAATACCATAACTTATGTCACACATCCATCAGCGATCTCTGACGATTCCTGGTGACATGACCGGAGAAAAAGAAATTACTGCCGGTATTGACCAGTTACCATGAGAAGCGCTTCCGGCAGTTGATCCATAATTGCCGCCAGGTTCTCATGTACCCCCTTAGGCGTACCAGGCAGGTTCACGATCAGCGTTCTTCCACGAATACCGCAAATCCCCCTGAATAGCATGACCGCGCGATTCTTCTGCATAACCGTGCTCCGCATAGCCTCTGAGAGCCCAGGCACCTCCCGTTCAATGACACGCCGGGTCGCCTCAGGCGTTACATCACGAATCGCAAGATCGGTACCCCCGGTAGTCAGCACCAAATCTGCCTGGAAATAATCCGTCAATTCAATCAGTGCAGCAATAATCTCATCCTGTTCATCCGGTACGATCCGGTATTCCACGATCTCGCCGCCTAGCTCCTCTTCCACCAGCTCCCGAATAACCTGGGCGCTCGTGTCTTCCCGTTCGCCTCTGGCCCCTTTATCGCTGGCCGTCAGGATTGCTGTTTTCCACGCCATAGGTTGTCCCTCCCTCTCACTAATCTATGTATAGACGGCCGGCTTTACGGCCTTCAATCTGCGCTTTGACCTGCATCTTGCTGTTGTGGTTCTTCCAGCGCATAATCTCCGGTTTTTCCTCCACTCTTATTCACCAGCAGTGTAGGTCCGATAATCATATCCTTCTGCAATGCCTTACACATATCGTAAACGGTCAGCGCAGCTGCCGAAACAGCGGTTAGCGCCTCCATCTCGACTCCGGTTTTACCGGTTGTCCTGACGGTTGCTTCTATATATAGCTGGTCTTCATTGTTATCCCAGAAGCGGATATCGATGCCGGTTAGCGGCAACGGATGGCACATGGGAATCCAGTCAGCGGTTTTTTTGGCTGCCATGATTCCGGCCACCTGTGCAACGGCAAGCACATCGCCTTTGCCGATGACTCCCGCCTTGATTGCTGTGAGCGTTCCCGGAGCCATCTTGACACTGCTGCGCGCGGCTGCAGTCCGCTTGGTAATCTCCTTGTCGCTCACATCCACCATGCGTGCTCTACCTTGCTCATTGAAATGGGTTAATTCCATGGTCTGTTCTCCTCCCGGCAGTGAATGATGCCGTCTTCCGTAATCAGCATGTCCATAAAGGCATCGTGGTCATCCATTGGCACTTCAGGAACCAGTTGATGGCTGAAAGCCAGCCCAATCCAGAACGGAGACTTCAGGGCGAACGAGGAATCCTGCTGCCATGCAGCCCGCAATCGGTCATAGTAGCCTCTTCCATAGCCAAGCCGTCCACCCTTCCGGTCAAAAGCCAGTCCCGGCACAAAGACTACATCAGGAAGACGCAGCGCTTCCGGCTCCGGCTCATTCCCGAAGCGGGACAATGGCTCCAGAATGCCATAAGCTCCTGGTGCAAGCTCTTCCCAGGATTTAACCGCATGAAGACTCATGGTTCCTGTTGCCGGTAAAACACGGGGCAGCAGTACTTCCCGGCCATGTGTCCAGGCCTCTGTGATCAGCGCACGGCAGTCCAGTTCCGAACGGAATGGAACATACGCCAGCAGTGAAGCGACTTGTTGCTTCTGCAGCCAATCGCCGGCATATTTGCAGACCTGAGCAGACATGAAGTCCCGTTCGACTGAAGTAATCCCGTCACGGACAGCTGTTCTCTCTGCACGAAGTCCGCGTTTGAGTTCGTTCAGCGGCGCACTGTTGCCTGTCATAGACAGCTGCCTCCCCTTGGTTATATCCTAGCTTATCATAGTTTGTAAACTCAGTTTACCACTCTTCTCACCTGTTCGCCAAGGTTGGACTTATTACGTTGTTAAAGGAACCATTACCATCCCGAAACCCCGCTCATGTCCTGCAGCAATTGCCGCGAGAGGGATCAACCATCAAGCAAATCACAGCATAGCCGGGCCGCGCCTCCCCTCGCGCAGCAATCGCTTTTCATGTAAACTATAGAATAAGGTTTTTTGTACAGCCCCGGCAATATACGCCGAGGTGAAATATGCAAGGGCGGAGGTTTCATCGGTATGCTTCTTCAAGCGACAGGAATTACAAAATCATATGGAATACAGAGCGTGCTGGACGGCATCAGCCTGCAGGTGAACGAGAAGGAACGGGTCGGCCTGGTCGGTGTGAACGGGGCCGGCAAGTCTACTTTTCTGCAGATTCTCGCAGGAGAAATGTCCTTTGACAGCGGGCAGATTCATAAATCCAAGGAAACTACTATCGGTTATCTGGCTCAGAATAGCGGATTACAATCAGACAAGACCATTCAGGAGGAAATGCTGGCCGTATTTGCCCCACTGATCGAAGCGGAAGCGGAGCTGCGGCAGCTGGAGGCAGACATTGCCGATCCCAAGCTGGCAGATGATCCAAAGCGTTATGAGGATCTCCTGGAACGGTATGCCAGACGCTCGGATTGGTTCAAGGATCAGGGCGGCTATGAGATGAATACGCGAATCCGCAGCGTGCTTCATGGGATGGGGTTCGGCGAATTCTCTCCGGATACACCCATCGCCACGCTAAGCGGCGGCCAGAAGACCCGGCTGGCACTGGCACGCATTCTGCTGCAGGCTCCGGATCTGCTGATGCTGGATGAGCCGACCAATCATCTCGACATCGAGACACTCACCTGGCTGGAGGATTATCTGCGCAGTTATGCCGGAGGCATTCTGGTTGTCTCCCATGACCGCTATTTCCTTGACCGGCTGGTAACTACAATCGTGGAGATCGAACGCCACCAGTCACGGAGATACACAGGCAACTACAGCCGTTATATGGATCTGAAAGCCGCAGAGTATGAGATCCGCCTGAAGCAATACGAGAAGCAGCAGGATGAGATTTCGCGGATGGAGGAATTCGTACAACGCAACATCGTGCGTGCTTCCACGACCAAACGGGCGCAGAGCCGGCGCAAAGCACTGGACAAGATGGACCGCATCGATAAACCGCTCGGTGATTTGAAAAAAGCCAGCTTTTCCTTCGAACCGGACTTCAACTCCGGCAAAGAGGTGCTCCAAGTGCGGGACGTCGCAGTTGCTTTCAGTAAGGACGCAGCGCCGCTATTCAGGAACGCTTCCTTTGAACTGCGCCGGGGTGAAACGGCAGCCCTCATTGGCCCGAACGGAATTGGCAAGTCCACACTGCTGCAGTGCATGACCGGTACGCGGGAGCCTTCGGCAGGCACGGTCAATTGGGGAACCAAAGTGAAGATCGCCTACTACGATCAGGAACAGACTCGTCTTAATCCGCGTAATACCGTGCTGGAAGAGCTGTGGAGTGAATATCCGATGCTGGAGGAGGCACGAATCCGCACGATTCTCGGCAATTTTCTTTTCAGCGGTGAAGATGTTCTGAAGAAGGTTGCCGCACTCAGCGGCGGTGAAAAAGCGCGGGTCGCCTTGTCCAAGCTTATGCTGCGCGGTGCCAACATGCTCATTCTCGATGAGCCTACCAACCATCTGGATCTGGTGAGCCGCGAGGTGCTGGAATCGGCACTGATTGATTTTGAAGGCACCCTGCTCTTCATCTCCCATGACCGTTATTTCTTGAACAAAATGGCCGAACGCGTACTTGAGCTCCACCCGGGCGGGATTGATCAATATCTGGGTAATTATGATGACTATGTTGAGAAAAAGAAAGAGCTCGAAGCGATCGCCCTGGAAGAAGCGGAGCTGGCCTCTGCCAAGGCACCCAAAAACGCCGACACTGAAGCTTCAGCAGCAGAAAAAGGCACCGCCCTTTCTTATGAAGCAGAAAAACAGGCCAAACGCGAGGAACGAAACCGCCAGCGCAGGATTTCCGAACTAGAAGAGAATATCTCCGGGCTGGAGGAGGCCATCACCAGAATTGAGAATGAAATGACCAAACCGGAGGTTTTCCAGGATTATATGGCACTTCAAGAGCATGAAAGTGATTTGAAGCTCAAAAAAGAGCAGCTTGGAAATTTATTTAGCGAATGGGAGAAACTTGCTGACGAATAGTGTAATGGCTCTAAATAAATATTTTTTAACTGTTCCCGATTTATTCATAAATAGTTATACACAGGGATATCCACAGTTTCCGTGTATAACTACTAGCAAAAAAAGGCCCTTGGGGCCTTTTTTTATGCGTAAAATCGCGTTTTTCCTTGTCAAGGACTTTTTATCCACCGAACTATCCACATTATCCACAATCCCCACAAAAAATCACCTCTTAGTAAATACGTGATTATTGTGTTTTGAAAAATGCCGTTATTGCTGATTTTACACGGTTTTTACACAATTCAGATAGAATATGTGGATAACTTTGTCCACAGCTTGACAAATGATTCAGCGGTTATCTTTTTCTGCTTTTTCCGTCAAAAAAGATCTGGATTCCAACCACTAGAGCAAAGCCGAATTGCAAGCCGCGATATACGCGTTCCCCGCCGCCATTACAATATCCTGATGAATAGCCGTTCCTCTAAAATGATTGCCTTCCCTTTCCACTATGACCGCTGCCTCTGCTTGCGCATGCTCTCCGCTACCCAGAGAATGCAGCTCAAGGCCGGCAAAGTTAATCTCCTCGGCAATCCCTTGCCCAATGGCGGTAATGACGGCTTCCAGCGGCCCGGCACCGGTACTGGTATGCGAAGTCTCCTTACCGTTTCTCAAATGCCGCACCGTAACAGCGGCTACCCTGCGCGGCGCACTTCCTGCCAGCACCTGAACCTCACCTAACTCATACACCTGCGTCTGCTGGCCTGTTGTGCTGCTGACCATCTGCAGCAGCTCGTCGTCGCTGACAGCCTTTTGGCGGTCAGCCGTCTCTTTGAAGGATTCATACAGGGCATCCAGCTCCTCTGAGCTGAGGGTAATACCATACTTTGCTGCGCGATCCTTCAGGGCATGCCGGCCGGAATGCTTACCAAGGATGATCATGCTGCGGGGAATGCCCAGACGCTCCGGGTCCATAATTTCATACGTGCTGCGGTCTTTCAGCAGGCCGTCCTGATGAATCCCTGATTCATGCTGGAAAGCATTTCTGCCGACGACCGGCTTGTTGTAGGCAATGGGAAAATGCATCGCCCCGCTGATGATCCGTGAAGTATCGTACAGTTTATCCAGAACAATTCCTGTTTCCGCCCCAAGCACATCCCCCCGGGTCTCCAGCGCCATGACCAGCTCTTCCAGCGCACAGTTTCCGGTGCGCTCGCCCACGCCGTTGACGGTTACTTCAATCTGGGTGGCACCGCCTGCGATAGCGGATAGACTATTGGCCACGGCAAGCCCCAAATCATTGTGACAGTGGGCGCTGTAAGTCACGGTATCCCCGCCTCTGGCCCCAAGACGGACCCGGCGGAACATCTCACCATATTCCTCCGGCAGTGCGTAGCCTACCGTATCGGGAAGATTGATAATCGTGGCGCCCTCCTCAATGACGGCCTCAACCATTTCGATCAAGTCATCTATACCCGTCCGCGCCGCATCCATAGCAGTGAACTCCACCACCTCACTAAATTGCTTTGCATAGGCCGTCATCTCTCGGGCGGCGGCTACCACTTCAGCCCGGCTCTTGCGCAGCTGATGGCGGAGATGTATATCGGAGGAAGAGATGAACAGATGAATCCGCCGCCGTTCCGCATCCCGGGTCGCCCGTACCGCCGCATCAATGTCCCCTTTGACCGCCCGGGCGAAGCCGCAGATTTCCACCCCCTGCACCTTCCGGGAGATCGTCTCCACAGCGGCAAAATCCCCCGGGCTGGATACCGGAAATCCCGGTTCCAGTACATCTACGCCCAGTCCGGCCAGCTTATAGGCCAGAATAATCTTCTGTTCCGGAGTGAGGCTGGCACCGGGAGCCTGTTCACCGTCACGCAGCGTCGTGTCAAAAATCTGAATACGTTTCTTCACTGGAATAATCATGGAATACCTCCTGAAAGTTTTATGAGCATTGCTTCTTAGACCCAGCTTCTTACCAAACCCGCTTCGTAAGCTTAGGCTAAGTTTTACTGTACTTAAGCTTATAGAGCCTCACGTCGACTTGAGGCTCTCCTAATTTCCCGCCCACTGCTGCCGGCAGCAAGTACCTGAATAACACAAAAAACCCGCCGTCTCTATTCAAGAGACGGCGGGTCACCCCTCCGCGGTACCACTCTTATTGACGCACAGCTTTCTTGTGTGAGCAAAGCATCAGCTGCGTCCAGCTCTTCCCCACAGATGCCTGCCAAGCCATGGCATTCCATGAGGGTCCGGTAACGGGGACATCCGTAGCGGCATATCAACAACAGTTCCGCCGCTCCGCTCCCGGGCGAGATTCAATGCCTCCGGTGACTGCGTCGCACCCTCCCGCAGCTCTCTGTTCACCTTCATCATCTACTGCTCCCGTTCATCACGTGTACTCTATATTGGTGTGAAACCAATACATCCTTATAAATAATCACAAAAAAGCCTGCCGTCTCATTCAAGAGACGACAGGCTGTTCACCTTCGCGGTACCACTCTTGTTGATATCCCGGTTCAGCCAGCACTTTAGCTGTTCCTCACGATATCCACTCTACGCCTTGCAAGCAAACCTGGAGCAATCATAGGTTCCATCCTTGCTGTGCAGGGCTACCCTCTTACGGAGGCGAACCGTAACGGTGTACGAAAGGTCTGGACAATAAACCTCCTGGCTTCCACCGTTCCGCTCCCGGACGAGTTCAGGTCTCCTTCGACTGCGTTGCACCAACCCGCAGCTCTCTAATCCCGGAGGTTCCTTACTGCTTCCATTCATCGCGTTTGTTCAAATTATGAATAATGATTGAGCTGATTATACCCGCCGGCTCCAAAAGATGTCAATAGGCTAATCTATAAAATGAATGCCCTAGACCGACCATTGTTCCAGCGACAACCCTGGATCGGCAACCATGTCCAGAGGTGTACTGCCGTCATGCCGCCATTTCACATATGCTGCGGCACCGATCATGGCCGCGTTATCGGTGCAGTAGACTGGAGGCGGAATAATCAGCTCGATGCCTTCTGACGCGCAACGCGCAGTCAGTGCTTCGCGCAAGCCCTTGTTCGCCGCTACGCCTCCGCTTAGCAAGAGTTGCTTGGCTTTATTGGCTTTTACAGCCCGGACTGCCTTCTCCACCAGTACCTCGACCACCGACTCCTGGAAGCCGCGGGCAATTCCGGCCACATCCGGCGTTAGGCCCTTCATCTTGCTCTGATTGACCACATTCAGCACCGCCGACTTCAGGCCGCTGAAGCTGAAATCATAGGAATCCGGCTCCAGCCAGACCCGCGGAAGCGGTACAGCTTCGGCCGCTTCGCGGGCCAGCCGGTCCACATGGGGACCGCCCGGATATGGAAAACCGAGCGCCCGAGCGACTTTGTCATAGGCCTCGCCCACAGCATCATCGCGGGTACGGCCGATAATCCGGAACTCACCTTCCCGCTGCATGCTGACCAGCTCCGTATGTCCACCCGATACAACCAGTGTCATGTTGGGATACTGCAGCTCTTTAACCAACCGGTTGGCATAAATATGCCCGGCGATATGATGCGTACCAATCAGCGGCTTGTCCCAGGCTAGCGCAAGGCTTTTGGCAGCTACAACACCGACCAGCAGCGCACCTACCAAACCAGGCCCCTGTGTGACCGCAACCGCCGTCAGCTGTTCAGGCTGTATGCCAGCCGCCTCCAGCGCTTCCTCTATTACCAGAGTAATAACCTCCACGTGCTTGCGTGATGCCACTTCGGGCACGACACCGCCAAACGCTCGGTGCGTATCGATCTGGCTTGAGATGATGTTCGAGAGCACCTCGCAGCCGTCTTTGACCACTGCAACGGAAGTCTCGTCACAGCTGGTCTCGATAGCCAGTATAAGCACAGGCTGGACTTCACCCGTATGTGTCTTCATTTCAGATCCACGCTTCCTTCCGTAATCCCTTGCTCATCATACTCCGGTAAATCTGCCCACATGATCAGCGCATCCTCGCGATTATCCGAATAATATCCTTTGCGGGTGCCTGCAGGACGGAAGCCCTTTTTGCGGTACAAATTCTGGGCGACCTCATTCGAGACCCGAACTTCCAGCGTGATGGACTTCATACCCAGGAAAGCAGCCGTCTTCATCAGCTCGTCCAGCAGCCTTTCACCCCATTTGCGGCCCCGGTACATCTCCAGCAAGGCAATATTCGTAACATGGGCTTCGTCGACAATAGCCCACATTCCCGCATAGCCGATGATATGCCCATTCAGCTCCATAACCATATATTTCGCAAAATGATTATGCGACAGCTCATTGCGGAAAGCTTCTTCCGTCCAGGGCATGGTGAAGGCTTCCCGTTCAATAATCAGAATCTCGGGAATATCCTCAAGCTTCATCTGGCGGAATATCGGCTCTGTTCCCTGATCTTTTACCGGCTCCGGTTCCATCATTATTGATTCAGGCTCCCTTCACTGCTCCGGCGCAGATTGGCTTCTGCTTCGGAAAGCTGAGTATAATTCGGGATCAGACTGTGCAGATCATCGCTTCCCGCCCGAAGGCGTTCTTCACCCAAATAGCCTGCCCAGCGGCCTTCCAGCTCATAGGGCACAGACTGCACCTGACCCAGTTCACGCAGCAGTTGGGTAGACTCTTCACTTGCGTGCAGGCCGGTCTCACCGACAAACCAAATCACGCGCGGCTTCATACCTTCAGCTGCAGCCTTCTTCAATCTGTCGGCCAGGTGCAGCACCCAGTCTGCCATGAGGCGGATGGCGTCCGGTTCAAGCCTGTGGGGCGCCCGTTCCCCATCTGCTGCGAACAATGCCGTATAAGCTTGTCCACGGCGCGCATCCAGTAGAGGAATGATCCAATCCGGTCCTGTTCCGGACCGTTCATTCACTTCTGCTTCCTCCTGCTGTGCCAGAGCCGCAACCAAGCCGCCCCAAGCCAGTACCTGCAGGCTGGAAATACCTGCTGCAGGTACCTTCCAGGCCCAGGCCAGTGTCTTGGCAGCAGTAACAGCGATGCGTGTTCCCGTATACGATCCGGGACCCAAGCCGACGGAGACTCCTCCAATCATGGCAGAGGTGGTACCGGTAGCCTGCAGCGCCTGCTCAATGATCGGCAGCAGGTGAACAGAATGGTTCCGTTCCCCCGAAGCATTCGTCTCGTGCAGCAGCTTGCCGTTTTCTGTTATCGCTACACCAAGTACAGCTGTAGATGTATCCAATGCCAAAAACCGCTTGCGCGGCTCTTCAATTTGATTCTTCATCTTTCGTTACCCCACTTCTGGATCATAGCCCGGCATAACTCGCCGTAAGGCTCCCCGCTTCCGGTCACCGTAATCAGCCGTTCCTCCGGCCCGTAAGTTTCCATGGCGATATGGAGATGCTGCGGCGGCATCAAATCCGAAATTATACTGCTCCATTCCACCAGGCTCACACCCTGCCCATAAAAATATTCATCCAGTCCCAGCTCATCCGCTTCCTGAAGGGAGATGCGGTATACATCCATATGGTACAGCGGCAAACGTCCCTGATATTCCTTGATGATTGTAAAAGTAGGGCTGCTGACGATTCCTTCCACACCCAAATGACGCGCAAAGCTCTGCGAGAATGCCGTCTTCCCTGCGCCCAGTTCGCCATCCAATCCAATAACCATACCTGCCTTAACTGATGCGGCCAGCTCTGCTGCCAGTACATCCGTATCCGCCAGGCTATATGAACGGTAAGTGAACACCGTTTCAGCGTTGTTGTTCAAGCTGCAACTACCACCTCTACATATTAAAATACTCCAGCTTTCCAAGTTACAATACTTTCAATTATATCGGTATGATACTTCCACCGCAACAACCGTCCCTTTCTTCATTATCACAAAAAAAACCGATTGAACGGGGAATCCCCCCTCAATCGGTCCCTTTTTTTCCTGTGCATACTCCCCAGGTCTTAGCTTCCCTGCTCTTCCAGACGTTCCACTCCAACGGTATGCGTATTGGTTGGACGTGAGCCCACCTGCACTGTAGCCATCCCGTTATCGGTATCCACATGTTCGATCCAGACCGGCTCCCCGTCCAGATGTACAGAGATCATATCCTTGGAGGCATAAATTTCCTTGGCCCGTTGTATGTTCATTGCTCGGTCTCCTTAAAGTTTGGTATAGCTTCCGCGTCCAGCGGGTTGACATGATCGTACGATTCTTCGTCTTCTCCGGTTTTTACAATACTCTCCCAATCCACTACTTCAGCCGGGATATCCTGCTCTGATAGTACATCCATCCATGTATTTCGTTCCTGTTCCATTTCTGCTACCTCCAATTGAACGCAGGGCTCCTTCATGTCTGGCTTATTTTTTCCCAATCTGCACAAAAAATGCATCAGGCTAGAAAAAGACCTGCTGCCGCATACTAAGCCAAAGCCTATTGGATCAGGAGGGATCATCATGCATACCGTTTGGAAAGGGGCCATCAGCTTCGGGCTTGTCCATGTTCCGGTCAAAATGTTCTCCGCTACCGAAGACAAAGACATCTCACTTCGCTACATCCATAAGGAATGCGGAAGTCCGCTGTCCTATGTGCGCAAATGCCCTGTCTGCGACAAGGAAGTGGCCTGGGAGGAAATCGGCAAGGGCTATGAGTATGAAAAGGGGAAATTTGTCCTGTTTGACAAAGAAGAGCTGGATCAGCTGACAGAGGAGAGCAGCAAGAGTATTACCATTTTGGATTTTGTGGATTTGACCGAGATCGACCCGATCTATTTTCAAAAAACCTATTACCTCTCTCCCGATCAGGCGGGAGCCAATGCGTATCGTCTGTTGATGGAAGCCATGCGCCAGACCGGCAAGATCGGGATTGCCAAAATCTCCATCCGCTCCAAAAGCAGCCTTGCCGCCATCCGCGTGCTGGCAGACTGCCTGGCCATCGAAACCATATATTATCCGGATGAAGTCCGGCCTGTATCCCAGGTTCCGGGATTGCCGGAGCCCGGCATCGTGAATGACAAAGAGCTGGATATGGCCAAACTGCTGATTTCCCAGCTATCCACCCCGTTTGAGCCGGGCAAATATACCGATGACTACCGCCAGCGGATGCTTGATCTGATCACTCATAAGGTTGCCGGCGAGGAATTCCATATTGCCCCGGCCCGCCAGGAGACCAATGTCATCGACCTGATGGCCGCACTTCAGGCCAGTATCGAGGCTGTGCAGCATATCCCTGCAGATCCGGGACCGTCTGCTGCCTCCGCCAAGACAAAACCGCAAACGGCTGCCTCCCGTAAAAAAACAGCTGCTTCCAAGTCAACCAAGCCGTCCGGCGGTGAAGCAGTCATCAACGAAGCTACCGGGCCGATTCCGGTCATTGCGCCTAAACCGAAGAGGCGCACAGCAAAGAGCAAAGAAACAGGTGCTTAGCCCATGAAGCTGCAGCCGGTAGTTCCCTTTGAGCCTGTACTGGCATCACAGCTGCCGGAAGGCGACCAGTGGATTGCGCAAATTAAATGGGATGGCGTTCGTATGCTTTCTTATTACGACGGGAATGAAGCAGAGCTCATTAACCGGAGGGGGAACCGCCGTACCCTGCAGTATCCTGAAATCGCTGACCCCAGAGCATACTGCGCTGCTAACTCTGTGATATTGGATGGTGAAGTCATCGCACTCAGCGGCGGCAAACCTTCCTTCCACGAGGTCATGCGCCGGGACAGTCTAAAGAATACTGCAGCTATCAAGGCCATCCGCCCACAAGTACCCATACTCTATATGATATTTGATATTTTGTACTGTGATGGCCTATGGCTTCTGGACCAGCCGTTATCGAGCCGGCAACAGACCTTAAACCGCATCCTGCTTCCCCATCCCCATGTGCAAAATGTACCCAGTTATGCCCGTCCCTCCGAGCTTCTGACTGCTGCACAGAGCGGTAGCCTGGAAGGGATTGTATGCAAGGACATCAACAGCACCTACGCACCTGGAGGAAAAGACGGCCGCTGGCAAAAACGTAAGATCATCTCCGACGTAACTGCCGTCGTTGGCGGCGTAACCTACAGGGATGGTCTTGTGAATGCTCTCCTTTTTGGCCTATATGACAGCGAAGGTCAGTTGCATTACATTGGACATGCTGGAGCAGGCAGAATGACCGTCCAGGACTGGCGCAGCTTAACAGCACGGGCCGAGCAGCTTCGAACTCCCGATATGCCCTTTGCTGCAGTCCCGCAGCGGAGTAAGGGAGCCGTCTGGATTACACCCCTGCTAGTGTTCAAGCTGCATTTTCTGGAATGGAACAGCTCGGGAACCCTTCGCCAACCTGTTATTCAAGCCCAAGTAGACATTCCGCCGTTGTCCTGCCGGATAGAACAAAAAGGCTGACAACACAGACGACACCCTTTTCAAGGAGACAACCCATGCCCAAGACCATCCGAGGCTCCATTACCGTTGAAGGACAAGAAATCACCATCACGAATCCGGAAAAGCTGCTATGGCCCGAGCGCGGCATCACCAAAAAGATCTATCTGCAAAAGCTGGCCGCGCTCTCCCCTTACCTGCTGCAATACTGCAAGGACCGGCTTTTGACGGTGATCCGCTATCCGCACGGCGTTCCGGGCATGTCCTTTTATCAGAAAAATGCGCCTGAACCCCTGCCTGGTTTTGTCCGCACAGCAACACACGAGAACATAACCTATATCGTTTTGCAGGGGCTGCCGGAGCTTTTGTGGCTGGGCAATATGGCCGCCCTGGAGTTTCATCCTTCGCTCCATTATGTAGGAAGTGAGCTGCCCTGCGAATGGATGATTGACCTTGACCCGTCGCTTGAGGTTGAACCACGCATTATGGAAGCTACTTCAGTTGTAGGCGAGGTGCTGCAGTCTCTGGGACTTGCCTCAGTGCCGAAGACCTCCGGTGCCACAGGTGTCCAGATTATTGTACCTATCCGCCCTGGAGTCACCTTCGATGGCCTGCGCCGGATCGGACACTTTGTCGGACGGTATGTGACAGAGAAACGTCCGGACCTGTTCACCCTGGAGCGGCTAAAGAAGCATCGGGGGGACAAAATATATTTTGATTACCTTCAACACTACGGCGGCAAAACGCTGGCTGCACCTTACACGCCACGCGCCCGGCCCCTGGCTACCGTCTCCACGCCTCTTCTATGGGATGAGGTCCGGAGGGATGTCTCACCTGCTGATTTCCACCTGCAGAATATTGAGGAGCGGCTCAGCCGTCTGGGGGATCTGATCGCCAAAGTGCCTGCACAGCCGGTGGATGCTCTGATCGCCAAGCTCCCTTAATTTCTGCTTACCAAAAAAGCAATAAGCCCGCAAATGCCTATACCGGCTGCGGGCTTATCAGGCGTCCAACATATGGACGGAAGGTATGCTATATGAGAATGCGGCGAAAATGGATAAGGACGCCGAATTGATTACTCTGCGGTTCGTAAATATACCTTCCTTCGGTAGCACTCCCGTTTTTTTTGGCGGGCAGGACTAGTGGAT
This sequence comes from Paenibacillus diazotrophicus, assembly GCF_042610465.1. NCBI lineage: Bacteria > Bacillati > Bacillota > Bacilli > Caryophanales > Paenibacillaceae > Paenibacillus > Paenibacillus diazotrophicus. The sequence continues at coordinate 154,099 of NZ_JBGJZN010000002.1, read as the reverse complement.
TGATTTTTTCTTGAAGCGGCCGCCCTTAACATCATGAATATTGCCAATCGCGACAAAGGCTTCGGTATCCCAATCTTCAACAATAGCTTTAAGCTTCGCTTCTTCCAGACGGGTAATCACGACGAAAATCACTTTCTTGTTATCTCCGGAGAAGCCGCCTTCCCCATCCAGATACGTAACACCACGTCCGAGGCGCTCGGTCAGCGCTTCCCCGATATCACGGAATTTATCGCTGATAATCCATACTGATTTTGATTGATCCAATCCCTCAAGCGTAACATCAATCACCTTAAAGGCAATGTAGTACGCGATCAAAGAGAACATCGCATTGTTCCAGCCAAACACAAAGCCTGCACCGGATAGAATAAACAGGTTGAAGAACATAACTACTTCACCTACAGAGAATGGAAGCTTCTTCGAGACCAGAATGGCTACGATTTCTGTTCCATCCAGCGACCCGCCATACCTTACCACCAGGCCGACACCCACACCTAGAATTACCCCTCCAAACACTGCGGCAAGCAGCGGTTCACCTGTTAGCGGTGCTACAGGATGCAGCAGTTGGGTACCAATGGACATCAGAACTACAGCAAACAAAGTGGATAAGGCAAAGGTTTTACCAATCTGCTTATAGCCGATTACAAGAAAGGGCAAGTTAAGCAGAGTCAGGATTATCCCCAGCGGGATATGAAAGATGTGGGATATCATAATAGAAATACCGGTAATGCCTCCGTCAATCAATTGATTGGGAACAAGAAAAATCTCCAAAGCCACAGACATCATCGCTGATCCAAGCACAATCATTACAATCCTTTGGATCAATCTGGCCCTCTTAAAAGCTTCTGATTTCTGAGGTTTCTTCTGTCCCTCATTCGTAAATATTTGCTGGCTTACAGTCATAGAACTCCCCCTGTGAAAAGTATAGTTACTGCTTATACTTTCATTATATCATAAAAGAGGGATGTTTATGGCACTAACATGTTATAACCTTCGAAAAACATTGTTTTCCGGTTCAAAACTGTCATAAAAGCGGGGATAACAGCTGACAGAGGCTTTCTATGCGCTTGACATTATTCCCTCTTGCGCGGAACTTTTCCGGATCGATAAACTGGCTATGCTCCAAATCCTGCTCGAAGCCAGCTGCAAGTGCTGCAATCACCTCCGGACTAAGCATGAGGGCTGTCAGTTCAAAGTTGGAGTAAAAGCTCCGCATATCCAGATTAGCACTCCCTACCGTCCCCAGAACATCATCAATAATCATCACCTTGGCATGCATGAATCCTTTCTGATAACGGTAAAATTTCACTCCTGCATCCTGCAGGTTTTCCAGGTAGGAAAGCGACGCCTTGTATACCAGCCTGTTGTCCGGTTTGTCCGGAATGATAATCCGCACGTCCACCCCTCCAAGCACCGCGCTCTTCAGCGCCCGGCAGATCGTAGGATCGGGGATAAAATAAGGCGAGGTAATCCATATCCGTTCTTTCGCCGCTGTAATTGACGCAAAATACATCTCCTGTGAGGCGTCCAGTGCCGCGTCGGGTCCACTAGCGACAATGAGAACTGCCTCTTCTTCGACACAGTCATGTGCCGGAAAAAAGCGGGGATGGCTCATCCCCTCTCCCGCTGCAAGCCGCCAATCTTTCAGGAAAACATACTGCAGGCTATAGACTGCATCCCCTTCCAAACGGAGATGGGTATCCCTCCAATATCCCATCTTCGGGTCCTTCCCCAGATAATCATCCCCAACGTTCATGCCTCCTGTAAACCCTACACGCCCGTCGACCACGATGATCTTACGATGATTACGGAAATTGAACCTGCGGTCCAGCAGGGAAGTTAGTGGCGGCAGGAAGAAATGAACCTCCACTCCGGCATCTCTCAGCGTACTTATGAAACCGCGTCCGAGCTTGTGGCTGCCTAGTCCATCACACAGCAGGCGCACCTTCACCCCCTGACGTGCTTTGCGAACCATGACCTCCTGAAACTGCTGCCCGATCTTATCCCCACGAAAAATATAGAACTCCATATGGATGTGCTCCCGCGCTGCTTCCATAGCTTCCAGCATGGAGTCATAAGCTTCCTGCCCCTCTGCCAGCACTTTGCATTTATTCCGGCCCGTAACCGGAATCTCAGACAGTCCGGTAAGCAGGAACAACAGCCCTTTATAATCTGAAAAATGTGGATTTCCACTCTCGTCTGCATTCTTAACAAGCTTGATTTTACCGGATACATGGGCACGGATCTCCCGAAACAACGAAATACATCTCTTCTTGAGCTTGCGGCTCTGCCAATAATCCCGGCCGAAAAAGTAATAGAACAGCAGCCCGAGTGGCGGGCAGCAGAAGGTAACGAGCAGCCAGGCTAACGCTCTTTGCGGGCGGTGGAATTCAAGCAGCAGGATTACAGCAATCTGCAAAATAAAAAGACATAAAAGAATCGCCAATATTATCAACCCGTCACCCTCTTGATATTTATAGTTAGTGGCACCATAAGTCTCCCTCTTGATTTCCAGCAAACCGTTGTCATGTTCCCAGCGGACATGGAATACATAGAGTAGTAGGACAATTCGGATGAGCCCACAGCAATCAGGACTTCAGTGAACACACAGGCGGCCGCACGAGCCGCAGGAAAGGAGAAGCTATGAAGAATCAGCCCGATCATAACCGGATCACGCTGCTTGTTGTCCGTGAAGCCGGACGTCCGGTAAGGCAGCTTCAGCTATCCAAGCCGCTTGCTCTGGCGCTGCCAGCTGCTGCTGCCCTTTCTATCTCCAGTCTGGTCACTTCCATGCATTTTCATGCCTCCCGCTCCATATCCGAGCTGGAAGCCGAGGCTGCGGCGCTGTCCTTAACCAATCTTCGGATGGAAATGAAGGTCGCTGATAAGGATCAGGCCTTGCTGAAGCTTCGCAGCCAGGTTAGCGAGTTATCGGAGGAAGCGGACAGCATCAAAGACAAATTAAAAAGTGTAAGTGAACTGGAGCAGCAGCTACAGTCTCTGATTGATAAAGGGAATAGCCCAGCCACCGGCGGCAAAGAGGAACCCTCTGCCTTCGATACATCCAGCACCGTAAATCCCCCTTCAACCGCATCAAGCAGAGTGTCATCTGCTCCGGTAGAACTACTGAATTCTGGCGGGACGTCTTTCACCACTGTGTCCGCAGCTGCCGCATCCCCGTTCCTGGCTGCTCCAATCCCTCTTGAAGCCACATCCGCGATCCAGGGCAACACGTTCACGCCTCAGGTTGGCGGGGAATATATCGCGGTCTATCAGAACGATCCCCAGGAGCTGGTGCGGAAAACGAAGGATGATTATGAGGAAATCCGCAGCATGCTGGATGAAATGATGAGCAAGATCCCGGCTACGATTACAGAAGCCAAGCAAGCAAATACCGCCAAAGCCAGTCTCCAGGCCAAAAAAGCAATCGCTGAAAAAGCCCGTCTGGCACCTGTGGTTATCTGGCCCACTCCTTCAAGGGTCATTACTTCCAGCTTCGGGTACCGGTCAGACCCATTCAACGGGACTTCTGCCTATCATTCTGGCATTGATATAGCTGGCAGTATCGGCGATCCCGTATATGCTGCCATGGAGGGTGTGGTGATCTCCGCCGAACAAATGGGCGCCCGCGGCAAATATATCATCATCAAACATGACAATGGACTTGAGACATGGTACATGCATTTGAACGGAATGCTGGTTTCCCCCGGTACCAAAGTACACAAAGGCCAGAAGATCGGACTGCTCGGCAATACCGGACGAAGCACGGGACCCCATCTTCATTTTCAGGTGGTCAAACAAAACAAGCCGGTTAATCCTTTAAGTTATGTACAGCCTTAAGCAGATTTGTTGGAAAAGGAGGAAGAATGCATGTGGTATAAAAACAAACAGCAAGCAGCGGTGAAGTCTACCGACTCACTGATCGGGCATGGAGGTACGCTAGAGGGCAAAGTGACTTGCGACACCAACTTACGGATTGAAGGGAATTTCAGCGGAGAGATCCACTGCCACGGTACTGTAACAGTCGGTGAGCAGGGAACCGTCCGGTCCAGCATCAAAGCACAGGATGTCATCATTGCAGGCAGGGTTTACGGGGATGTGATCGCCGATCAGAGACTAATGCTGACAGGTACCGGACAGCTGCACGGCAATATTCTGGCGGGTACACTATGCATCGTGGAGGGCAGTGTGCTGAATGGCTCCATTGTGATGGCCGAAGAGCCCGCCACTGAAAAAGCGGGCGGGCTTCAGCCAAACGGGCATAAGGACAAGACCGACAACCGCGGCTCCAAACAAGCAGAAGCAGAAACAGCTTCAACATCCTGATGAAACCCGCTGCCTAAATCGGGCTAGTGTGCAATCCGCCTGATTTAGGCAGCCACGTCTCTTTTGCGGAATACAATCCAGGACACTAGCATGAATAGAAGATAATAGACGGCAAGTACTGCGATGGCAAATCCTAAAGTAACCCCGCCCGGTCCCTTGTCCGTTGAGAGATAACCATGCAGATCCATGTGGGTAAAGATCAGATATTTGGCCCACGCATAACGTTCAGGGCTGAAGATGGCAACAAAAATATCTTTGGCAAACATAATGAACAGAGACAGTCCGATCGCCAGTCCGCTTGCACGGAAGACACTGGACACCATAAAGGCAATAGCTGCGGTCAAGAACAACTCCGCATAGCTGCACAGGATCCCCAGGAATGTGTATTCTGCCGGACTCCATGACGACGTTGAAGCTCCTCCAAGCCCGGAAGAAGAGGAGAATATAAGCGCAGACACATACCCAAATACGATCAGTACAGCAGTGCTCAGTAAGCTGAACAGAATTAAAGAGATATACTTGGACAACAGTATTTTGGAACGGCTCCATGGGCGGATCAACAGCAGCTTAATAGTCCCCCAGGAAAATTCGCCCGCAACGGAGTCAGAGGCGATTACTACTGTAAAAATCGTATTCAGGAAAAAAGCGACGCTCACAGTCATTTGAAAGCTGTTCCACAGCTCTGTTGTAGAGGTGTCACCGCTTGTAAAGTAGAACAGCGCCGGAAATAGCGCGCTTATCACAGCCAGAATAATGAGCATGATCCATGTACGAATTCGACTATAAATTTTAACGTTCTCATTATGTATGAGAGCCGCGAAATTACCCAATGCCTTCACCTCCGGTGATTTCCAGGAATTGATCCTCAAGTGAACGGGCCAGCACTTTAATGCCGTAGACCTTGATTCCGCCCATGACCAGCTTCGCATTCAAATCAGCGATCGCTTCCCGGTCTGCCGTCAAGGCAATTCCTCCATCCTTCAGCACCCCGGTCCCCAGCAGCGCCAAGGCCGCTTCAGGATCACTAACCTCAAACAACGTCTCGCCGATCGGCAGGACCTCAGTGCCTACTGACTTCAGCTGCTTCACGTCAATCAGCTTGCCATTCTGGATAATGGCCACCGTATCGCACATCAGCTCCATCTCGGATAACAGATGGCTGGATACAAACACAGTCGTGCCTTCCTCCTGGCATAAACGGCGCAGATAGTCCCGCAGCTCGCGGATCCCCTGCGGATCAAGACCATTCGTCGGCTCATCCAGGATCAGCAGCTTGGGACGGTGCAAGAGCGCCTGGGCTACACCTAGCCGCTGGCGCATACCCAGTGAATAAGTCTTCACTTTGTCGTGTATCCGCTGCCCTAACCCAACCAGATCTACAACCTCTTGAATCCGCTTCTTGTCCACGCCTTGCACCATCCGCGCATATTGGCGCAAGTTCTGGTAACCGCTCATAAACTTGTACATCTCAGGGTTCTCCACAATTGCCCCAATATTCGCAATGGCTTCTTCAAAATGATCTTTGATGCTTCGCCCACAAATCAGGATATCTCCGCGGCTGATCGAGATCAGTCCAACCATCATGCGAATGGTAGTTGTTTTACCAGCACCATTCGGCCCGAGGAATCCGAAGATTTGACCGGGCGGGATATCAAGGGTCAAGTCGCTAACCAGCGTCTTACTGCCGATTTTTTTGGTTACACCCATTAAGCTGGCTACGGGCTTCACCACTTCTGCCGTGTTCGGCATGGTCTCACTTCCTTTCGTCGGTGTATATAAAACAATTGATAGTTCCACAATCAAGGTGATAGCCGTAACTGCGGGGAATGTCTGGACTTCCGGTCGCTGTTGTTCACGGATTTCCTGATTGGTACCGCAGCATGCGGTTGAAATCCGTGAACAAAGGCGATCGCTAGCGCTCCTCCAGTTCCAAACTTCCCCTCCGTTACTTCCACCTTATTGTAGTTTAATCAATTCATTTTATATGGGTTTTATTTTACCACAACTTTCCTTTTTCCTGAAAACCGAAAAAAATACAGCAATAGTAAAAGGGACAACCCCCCTCCGGTTAAGGAGAGGATGTTGTCCCTTGATTGGTTGATACTCGATGAAGCCCAGTCACAGTTGTAAAGATATTCAGCAAGCAATCTGCAACTGGCGGCTGTTAACCAGATCAGCCAGCCATTACAGCTGCTTGTAGTTTACTTCGAGAGCTGTTAGCGGTTAGCCGCCCACACGGGCAAGCTCGCGCATATTCGCTTCAAACGCAGCCATCAGGGCAGCTTCACCGGTCAAGCCGGTTTGTTCTACCTTGCGGATCTGCTCCATCATCCGTTTGTAGTCTTTCGGAATAACACGGGCAAACTTCGGCAGAGCCTCATCCCATGTATCCAGAATGCGTTGACCGGCATTACTGCCTGTAAGCTCGGTATGACGGATGATCAGATTCTGCAGTTCAGCAATTTCCTCTGGCTCTTCCACACGCTCCAAGAGAACCATCTCAATATTGCAGCGCTTGACGAACGTATTATCCGGATCATATACGTAGGCGATACCGCCTGACATGCCTGCCGCAAAGTTGCGTCCGGTGGCGCCAAGTACAACCACACGACCTCCGGTCATGTATTCACAGCCGTGGTCTCCCACGCCTTCCACAACGACATTCGCACCGGAGTTGCGGACGGCGAACCGTTCACCGGCAATCCCGCTGATGTAAGCTTCACCGCTGGTAGCACCGTACAGGGCGGTATTCCCAATGATGATATTGTCCTCAGCGGCAAAGGTCGCCTTAGAGGACGGCTTAATGATCAGCTTGCCTCCAGAAAGTCCCTTGCCGACATAGTCATTAGAGTCCCCTTCTACCGTGATCGTGATTCCCTTCGGTACGAAGGCACCCAGACTCTGTCCGGCAGAACCGGTGAAATGCAGACGGATCGTATCATCAGGGAGTCCTGCTGCACCATATTTACGTGTCAGCTCACTGCCCAGAATGGTTCCAACCGCACGGTTGACGTTCGTAATCGGCAGCGAAGCTTCAACCACAGTTCCGGATTCCAAAGCCGGTGCGGCAAGGTCCAGAAGCATCGATACATCCATTGTTTCTTCCAAACCGTGATTCTGGGTCTGACTGCGGAAGCGTGTGCTTCCTTCCGGCATAGCCGGAGTATGCAGCAGGCTGCTCAGATCTACGCCCTTCTTCTTCCAGTGGCTCGAAGCTTTGACAGCATCCAGACAGTCTGTGCGTCCAACCATTTCCTGAATCGTGCGGAAACCAAGCTCTGCCATGATTTCACGCAGATCCTGTGCCACAAAGGTCATAAAGTTCACGACATGCTGCGGGTCACCCGTAAAGTTCTTACGCAGCTCCGGATTCTGTGTAGCTACACCAACCGGACAAGTATCCATTTGACATACACGCATCATAATGCAGCCTACCGCTACAAGCGGTGCAGTAGCAAATCCGTACTCCTCAGCACCGAGCAGTACAGCGACTGCCAGGTCACGGCCGCTTAGCATTTTGCCGTCAGTTTCCAGTACAACACGGTCGCGCAGATTGTTCAGCATCAAGGTCTGATGCGTCTCAGCCAGACCAAGCTCCCAAGGCAGACCAGCATGACGGATAGAGTTCATCGGCGATGCGCCTGTACCTCCATCGTAGCCGCTGATCAGGATAATATCGGCACGGCCTTTGGCTACCCCGGCAGCGATAGTTCCGACACCGACTTCAGACACGAGCTTCACGTTAATATTGGCACGAGGATTAGCATTCTTAAGATCGTAGATCAATTCTGCCAGATCCTCAATAGAGTAAATATCATGATGCGGAGGCGGAGAGATCAGACCTACACCCGCCGTGGAGCCGCGCACTTCGGCGACCCAAGGATATACCTTGCGGCCCGGAAGCTGTCCGCCTTCACCCGGCTTGGCCCCCTGCGCCATCTTGATCTGAATTTCGTCCGCATTGACCAGGTAATTCGAAGTAACCCCGAATCGTCCCGATGCCACCTGCTTAATCGCACTGCGGCGGGAATCACCATTGCTGTCCGGAGTAAACCGGGCCGGATCTTCTCCGCCTTCACCCGTATTGCTCTTACCGCCAATGCGGTTCATGGCAATCGCCAGTGTCTCATGCGCTTCCTTACTGATCGAGCCAAAGGACATGGCACCGGTCTTGAAGCGTTTCATGATCGATTCTGCTGACTCTACCTCATCCAGTGGAACAGGTGAATTCGCAGGCTTGAACTGCAGCATGGAACGCAGCGTCTGATGTTTCTCGCTCTCTCCTTGTACAAGTGCCGCATACTTCTTGTACAGCCCGTAATCACCGCTCCGCACGGAGTGCTGGAGAAGATGAATGGTCTGCGGGTTGAACAAATGTTCTTCCCCGTCACTGCGCCATTGGTATTCACCGCCGGAATCCAGCACCTTGTCACTGCCATCCTTATCCGTAAAGGCGCGGTTATGAGAGGCAAGCGTCTCTGCCGCCACTTCTTCCAGACCAATACCGCCTATGCGGGAAGGGGTCCAGGTGAAGTACCGGTCCACGAACTCCGAATTCAGGCCGACCGCTTCAAAAATCTGCGCTCCCCGGTAGGATTGGATCGTGGAGATGCCCATTTTGGAGAGTATTTTCACCACGCTCTTTGTCGCAGCTTTGATATAATTCTTCACAGCCTTCTCATGCGAGATTCCGCGCAGCAGGCCCTGGCCGATCATGTCATCCAGACTCTCGAATGCGAGGTACGGATTGACCGCACTCACCCCATAGCCGAGCAGTAGCGCATAATGATGCACTTCACGCGGTTCGCCGGATTCCAGCAAAATGCTGACCTTGGTACGGGTTCCCGAGCGGATCAGATGATGGTGCAGGCTGGAGACGGCAAGCAGTGCCGGAATAGCGGCATTCTCACGGTCTACACCACGGTCAGACAGAATCAGAATATTGTGGCCTTTGGCCATAACGCGGTCAGCAGCTTCATTCATCCGCTCCAGCGCAATGCGCAGTCCCTCCGCACCCAGCTCAGCTGGGAACAGAATCGGAATCGACATCGACTTGAATCCTGCACGGCGGACGTGGCGGATCTTCGCAAAATCCTCATTGGACAGGATCGGTGAATCCAGCGAAATCTGCCGGCAGCTCTCAGGTTCAGGCTTAAGCAGGTTGCGCTCAGGTCCGATCGTTGTCGCTGTAGAGGTAACCAGCTCTTCACGGATCGCATCAATCGGCGGATTGGTTACCTGGGCGAACATTTGTTTAAAATAGTTATAGAGACGCTGTGGACGGTCAGACAGTACAGCCAGAGGGGCATCATAGCCCATCGAGCCTACAGCCTCCGCACCAGTAGAAGCCATCGGCTCAAGCACCTTGCGCAGATCTTCAAAGGTATATCCGAAGGATTGCTGAAGCTGCTGCACATTGTCATGCTTCGGATTCGGCAGCTCTGGAGCCTCAGGAAGCTCATCCAGTCCGATCAGATGCTCATCCAGCCACTGGCGGTAAGGCTGCTCGGAAGCAATGGCGGCTTTGACTTCTTCGTCGGAAATGATCCGGCCCTGCTTCGTATCTACCAGCAGCATACGTCCTGGTCTTAACCGGTCCTTGTATAGTACATCCTCGGCAGGAATATCAAGCACTCCGGCTTCCGAGGATAAAATAATCATATCGTCTTTGGTTACATAATAACGCGCAGGGCGAAGGCCGTTGCGGTCAAGAATTGCACCGATCTGCACACCGTCGGTGAAGCCCATTGCAGCGGGTCCGTCCCATGGCTCCATCAATGTGCTGTGATATTCGTAGAAAGCCTTCTTTTCTTCGTCCATGCTGTCATGATTGCCCCAAGGCTCAGGAACCATCATCATAGCCACATGCGGCAGGGAACGCCCGCTGAGGTAAAGGAATTCGAAGGTGTTGTCGAACATGGCAGTATCGGAGCCGTCAGGATTCACAACAGGCTTGATCTTGCTCAGGTCTTCACCGAACACTTCACTCTTGAACAAGGACTGGCGTGCATGCATCCAGTTCACATTGCCCCGCAAAGTGTTAATCTCACCGTTGTGGATCATGAAACGGTAAGGATGGGCACGTTCCCAGCTCGGGAAGGTGTTCGTGCTGAAGCGGGAATGCACAAGGGCAATCGCTGATTCCAGCGCTTCATTCTGCAGATCCAGATAGAACTGCCCTACCTGCGCAGTGGTCAGCATGCCTTTGTATACGATCTTTAGACAGGACATACTTGGCACATAGAAAGATTCGCCTTCTTCTGCACCGCCATAGCGGATCGACAACTCGGCACGTTTGCGGATAACATACAGCTTGCGCTCAAATGCGAGATCATCCTTGATGCCTTCGGAACGGCCGATGAATACCTGACGAACATAAGGCTTGGCCGCCTTGGCTGTCTTGCCCAGCATCTCGTCAAAAGTAGGTACATCGCGGTAACCGAGCACCTGCTGGCCTTCCTCGGCGATAATCTCGCTAAGGAGTGCTTCATGGCGGGCCCGGATCTCCTCGTTGTGAGACAAAAAGATCATGCCTACGCCGTAATGCCCTTGCTCAGGCAGTTCAAAGCCCAGCTTACTGGCTTCTCCGGCAAAGAAACGATGCGGAATCTGCAGCATAATGCCGGCGCCGTCACCCGAGTTCGGTTCGGCTCCCTGGCCTCCACGATGCTCCATGTTGAAGAGCATAGTCAAAGCGTTACTTACAATATCATGGGACGGCTTGCCTTTAATATGGGCGACAAACCCCATCCCGCAGGCATCCTTTTCAAACTGGGGATCGTACAGGCCCTGTTTGACGGGCAGTTCAGTGTGTCTCATTGTACGCAACCTTTCTATTATAAAGTAGACGGATTTCAGGAAAAATTTTCAGTGTTAATTCTTAATATTTATTCAAGACAGATTGGTTATATTATTTTATCATCGACCTGACATGAGTGCAATTTAAACTTTTTTATGAGCTTGATTAACAAATGCTTTTGCGTCACAGCTTTAGCGGATAAAAGCGTAAAAAATCTTTGTTATGCATAAATATGCAGTAATAACGAATAAGCACTTATTCAATGAAAGCGTTTCATTCATTTTCCTGACACAATCGTGGAATATTTTGGTCTTCCTTTTACTCTAAATGATAAAAATAGCAAAAAGAACGCCCCGGAGAGGAGCGTTCTTTTTGAATTGCTTTATGAAGTATTTTTCAATTATAAACTTAATACTTGATCTTGTTGCATAGCCACTTCACTATCCCGGTCACGGGTTATGAAGTAGGTAAAGGTACAAGCCAGGAATACTATACCATAAATGGCCAGCATTCCGGCATCGCTCCACATAGTATCGAAGTTACCGGTTGAGATTACTGCCTTGAACCCTCTTACGCTATAAGTCATAGGCAGCAGCGGGTTGAAGAACTTCATCCAATCCGGAATCAGCTCGAGCGGGAAGGTTCCGGCGCTAGTTGTCAGTTGGAATATCAGGACAACGATAACTACGAACCGGCCCGGCTGATCCATCCAGGTAACAATGGCTTGAATCATCCACATGAAGGCAATACTTGTAATGAAGGTAAAGGCATAGAACAACGGTACATTCTGCACTTCAAGTCCAAGTCCGTAGAGAACGATAAGGATGGCCATCAGGGACTGGAACACGCTCATCATCGAGAAGGTAAGGGTGCGGCTGACGAAACGGTTGAACCGGCTGGCACCAATCACTTCGGAATCACGCATTGGAATAACAATGGTGCAGATAAGTGCGCCTACGAACAAACCAAGTGACAGGAAGTAAGGTGCAAACCCTGTACCATAGTTCTGTACAGTAGTGAATTCCTTCTCTTCAATCTCTACCGGCTGGGCAAACATCGATACCAGCGCATCGGTTTTCTTCACGGTGCTGGTCTGTGTAGCGGCATCACCGAGCTTCACTGCCAGCTCCCCGGAGCCTGCCTTCAAGTCGTCCAGTCCGTCCTTAAGCTGTACGGCTCCATCGCTCAGCTTCTTTGAACCGTCTGCTACAGAGGTGAGACCGCTGCTAAGCTGACCGGCTCCATCCATTAGCTTCGACGTGCCCGCTTCCAGCGCTTTGCCGCCGTCAGCAAGCTTCGCACCGCCTGCTGCCGCTTCGTCCAGCTTCGCACCGAACTGCTTCATGCCTGCGGCGAGCTTGCTGCCGCCAGTCTCCAGCGCTCCGGCTCCGGCCAGGAGCTGCTTCTGTCCATCCAGCAGCTGGGTGCTGCCGGCATTCAGCTGCTGTGCCCCGTCATGCAGCTGGGTCACTCCAGCATCCAGCTGTTGCGAACCCGCGTGCAGCTGATTCGCCCCCTGCACCAGCTGCTCCTGACCGCTATGCAGCGCAGTTGCGCCATCGAGGAGCTGCTGCTGGCCCTGATCGAGCTGTGCAGTCCCTTGAGCAACTGCGGTGCTGGCCGCGAGCAGCTTCTGTACATCCGGGCTTGCCGCCAGCTGCGGATTAGATTTGGCCAGCTGTGACAGGCCGTCCGCCACCGCTTTGGCTCCCGCGCTTACCTTCGCACTGCCGTCCTTGGAAGCTTTCAGTCCCGCTTCCAGCTTCGCGCTGCCGTCTACGGAAGAGGTCAGTCCCGATTCCAGCTTCGCACTTCCATCCACAACGGACTTAATGCCGGCTTGCAGCTTAGTGGTTCCGTCTACAGCCGATTGGGTACCTGCTTGCAGTGCAGCTGCTCCGGCTGCGGTCTTTTGCAATCCGGCATTGAGCTGCTTACTGCCGTCCGCGGTCTGTGCTACGCCATCCTGCAATTGTTTATGTGCTGCTGACAACTGCTGGAGTCCGCCGGCAAGTGTGCTGCTGCCGGTCTGCAGAGCAGCCGCACCGTTATTCAGATCTGCCACACCTTTAGTAAGCGGCGCAGTTCCAGCCAAAAGCTTACCAGTGCCTTCGCTCAGCACCAGCAGGTTATCCTTCAGCTTGAGCGCACCGTCGTCCAGCTTGGTGGCCCCATCGGCAATCTTGGTGGCGCCGTCGCCCGCTTCGCCAAGACCGCTGGCGATATCGGTGATTTTATCAAAAACAGAGGTAGTATAAGCTTCTGTAATTTTTGCAGATACTTTAGTCTTGATATCTTTCACGGCTGTACCGCCGATTTGGCCTGCCAAGAAATTATAGCCTTCATTGGGCTCATAGATGATCTTGGCCTGCTTCGGGCTATCATCCAACAACGTAGTCGCATTCTCGGAGAAATCTTCCGGAACCACGATGGTCATATAATAAGTCTCGTCTTGCATGCCGGCATCAGCTTGTGCCCGGGTGACAAAGTTCCATTTGAACCCGTCCGTTTTCTTCAGCTCCTCTACCAGGTCATTCCCGGCAGTAAGCTTCGTCCCCTCATAATCTGCACCTTTATCTTCATTAACAACAGCAACGGGCAGCTCGTTCATTTTGCCGTACGGGTCCCAGAATGCCTTCAGGAACAATCCGCTGTACAGGACCGGAATGAACAAGACAACAAACATTGGAATCAGCACCTTGGGATTCTTGAGCACTGCGCCCAGATCCTTGGCAAATACGGATAAAGATTTCATTCTGGTTCTCTCCTTCTGATCATATGCTCTCTTTAAAATGCTATAACTATCTAAAAAAGGTGAATCTCTTGAAAACTTGCAGTAACACCAAGTGACTGATTTCCCCATCCGGTCATTCAAGAGCAAATAAAAACTCCTGCCGGAGTCGTGTGAGGCTGCCAAATCTCTAGTTAATGTAACTGCTCAGCCAACCCTTCTGCCAAAAAGAGATGAAAATAGCTTGTAATCTGATCCTTCGTCAATGGCACATGCACCTTGTTCAGTTCGGCTGTAAGCACAATATACAGTCTGAACATTACCAGCGATACAATTTTGGGGTCACAGGGTTTCACTTCCCCTTGCTCAACAGCATATTCTACTTCACGCTGCAGATATTCCAGTACCACATTCTCAAGTTTGTCGAGACCTTCGTTCGCCTGAGGGGTTCCAAAATCCCGGCTTTCCTGGGAGAGCTTGATGAACAGCTCATGTTCGCTGCGAAATTCGAGCAGAGCATCTAGAACACGGTGCAAATTTTCAAAAAATGACCGGTCCCGCTTGATCTCCCGCTCAGCGATGACTTTCATTTCCATCATCACATCACGTAGTATCTCATCAAACAACTGTTCCTTGTTCGTAAAAAAGGTGTAGATGGTTCCTTTGCCAACATTAGCGATCTTCGCGACCTGATCCATGGTTGTTGCCTTGTAGCCGAATAATGAAAAAGACTTGGTTGCGGCTTGGAGCACCTGTTGCCTTCGATCTACCACAGCCACCGGAGCGCACTTCCTTTCTTCATAAAATAGGCTGCCATACTGATATGACTGTTTTACTATTCTGGTCAATCGGTCAATACCCACTTTATCACGTTGCTTCCAAGTTTGCAATACTTGGGGGAAATCTTTATTTTTTTAATTTTTGCAGTGTTTTAACTTTCTATTTACGTCTAATTTGTATAATGTGAGAAAAGAAGCAATATCCCTAGTATAATAGAAGAGAAGATTAATCCTACCCATGAAGGAAAGTAGCAGGTGAACTTATGCGAAAGAAAAGAGTACTGCTGTTTTCGGAAGGCTTCGGTACGGGCCATACAGGGGCAGCCTATGCTCTGGCCGAAGGAATAAAGCGTCTCAGCCCGGATGTACAGTGCCGGGTCATTGAGCTTGGCAAATTCCTTAACCCTACGGTCGCTCCCTGGATTCTTTCAGCTTACCGCAGAACAGTCAGCAGCCAGCCGAAGCTGGTCGGCATGATGTACAAAACCCAATATCATAAATCTCTGAACCGGTTGACCAAGCTGGCGCTTCACCGGATTTTTTATACACATGCCTCACAGGTCATCGAGCAGCTGAAGCCCGATCTGATTATCTGTACGCATCCTATTCCGGCCGCTGTAATTTCACGCTTGAAACGGCAGGGGCTGGATGTGCCCATGTATACTCTGATTACGGATTATGATGCACATGGTAGCTGGGTCAATGAAGAAGCGACCCGTTATCTGGTGCCCACTTCCCGGGTCAAGTCCATACTTACCGGCCGCGGGATCTCCCCTGACAAGGTTACCGTTACCGGGATGCCTCTGCATCCCAAGTTCTGGGAACGGTCAAACAAAAAGCTGCTGCGTAAGGAACTTGGACTTGCTGATATCCCTACAGTACTAATTATGGGGGGCGGCTGGGGAATCATGTTCGGAAAAGAAGTTATGGACTCGCTCACCGCTCGTATGGATGATATCCAGCTTGTCTTCTGCATGGGCAGCAACGACAGGCTGATAGCCAAAATGAGAGCAAATCCCCTGCTGAACCATCCCAATGTGAAGATTCTGGGATACAGCAGCGAGATCAATAAGCTCATGGACGCTTCTGATCTGCTGATTACGAAGCCCGGAGGGATGACCTGTACGGAAGGCCAGGCCAAAGGCATTCCGATGCTTTTTTACAGCGCTATTCCCGGCCAGGAAGAAAAGAACTGCCAGTATTTCGTGGAACTGGGTCTGGCCGAGGAACTCGATTCCGGTGTAGTCGACAAATGGTTCTCGCTGCTCCTGCGTGAGTATGCTGGCCTTGAAGAGCTGCGCAGACGGCGGCTCACCCCGGATCACCAGCAGCCGAACCACTGCGCTTCCACCGTGCTCCAGTTACTAGGTGGACCTGTAGCCGGAATATCTGCGGATCTTCGGGGAGGACGGGTTGCTGCTGCCCAGGCACGAAATGAAGAAGCCGTCTACGTTACACCTTAAACGGCGATCCACCTTTAACGCGAACATAACCAAATAGAAACGGTACCGGCTAACAAGTCCGGTACCGTTTCTATTTGTAATGAAGCCAAGTTGCCTCAGAGCTATTTTCAGGACTTGACTTCTATTTATAAAAAGTATGATTGCCGATCGTTTTGGCGTACTGTCTGGAATGATGTACCGTCAGATCCTGGGCAAGCTTAAGCGACAAAAAGAAATACGTATCGTCAGTCACTGCTTTGTTGCCGGAGAGCGCAGCAGCAACAGCCTTAATACTGTCCCCGTTTGGCTTCACGCGCTTAAGACGCCCGTTGGCCACAGGACTGAATTGGCTTTTCTGATAAATCACATCATGAATGGTGTCGGGAAAATTGGCTGACCGTAGCCTGTTCAGAACAACGTTGGCGACTGCCACCTTGCCCTGGTACGGTTCACCTTCTGCTTCTGCCATGACGATTTTTTGCAGCAGTAGCAGGTCTTCTTCGGATACCGCGTAGCTCCAGGTCGCTTGACCTCGCTGCTCCTGGCTTAATAGCTTTGTCCGAGAGAAGAACAATTGAGTGGGGGGGTGTTGCTGAATTGCCGTGTGTTTGGTATTTACGAGCTGGCTCCCCTTAGCCACCGCCTGCTTGGCCACTTGCTGTGCCACGGGCGGAGTCGACTTCACCACAGCTACCTTTTGCCGGAGAATGCCAGTCCTCACTGCTGTGCCTTGGGGCTTCAGTATATCGGGACTGATCCACTCCATGTTCTGCCAGTTCTTCTTGGTCTGGGCCAGATTGGCGGCTGTGGTGTAGAGCATGGGTTTTGGGGTATTCTTGGTCCTTATCAAGCTAGTCGAGGCTTCACTGGACTGTGTCCACACCGAGGTTTGACCATTCGAGTTGAAATGATTCATTTGTACTGTATTTCTGCCTTTAGCGGATCCTTCAGAACCGAGCAGGCTTATCGCAGAGAAACACACCAGAATAACGCCAACAAGCAGCGCAATACAGCGGTTTTGTTTAAAAATTACCATTTTATACCTCCTAAATTTACGGCACATTCCTATTGTATGTAACCGAAAATGGAAGCTTTGAAAACTTACTAATCGATTTTATTTCAGAAAAAAGTTAATTTTTCGATCATTTCATACATAGGAATGGCATGCATCCTGGTAGCATACACCACAAAACCATCCACCGTCCAGTTTAATTTACCATAATATTCCTCATTATAAGGCGGCTGAGCACGCAAATCAGTAAGTCTCCCGAGGCTGAACGGAAGTTCACCCCTGTATTTGCGGGCTAAAGTAAGATGAGGTTTAAACTCTCTGGCTTCGGGTATGAAACCAAGAGGACGTGTGGCGGTAATCACATGTTTCTGGAGATCCAACAGTTGCTCCATGTCGCCGGAAACGCCCGCCCAGAGCACCTTTGGCGCTTCCGGGCGCCCAAATGTCCCCCAATCTGTGAGGTGCAATTGAAATGGCTTACAAGTTGAAGCCACCTCTTTCAGCGCCTCAAGAAGAGCAGGAATTGACGGTTTCGGTGTATCTCCGAGAAATTGCAGGGTAATATGGTAATCCTCATAATGTGTCCATTTAGCAAAATTCAGCGAGGCAGACAAAGCGCTGCTCTCTTTCCCCAAGCTTTTGCATAGTAGAGAGGGAAGATTTACCGCAATGAACAAACGCTCCATTTCAGAGCCGGACAGCTTAGGTTCCATTTCAATTTCACCTTTCAGAGCAGATTTGTTATCCTTATTCTATACAGAATGAGACAGACTATTAAATAGTATAACGGGAGGGAACCATCTTGACGAAGTCCATTGTATGTCTGCACACTCTTTCACCACGGCAGCAAGAGCTAATCCGCGAAGCTGCCCCAGGTTATTCCCTTATGCTTGGAAACGGCAAAAATCCTGATCTTGCGATGCTTGCTGAAGCAGAAATTGTTATCGGCTGGGGCAAAGGAATCAGCGATACACTACTGAAGCCGGAGTCCCCGCTGCGCTGGCTGCAGACCTGGTCGGCAGGCGTGGAGAAACTTCCTCTGGACGCTATGAAGAACAAAGGTATCCTCCTGACTAACGCCAGCGGTGTGCACGCCGAGCCGATTACAGCAGTCATATTCGGCTTCATGCTGCTCTTTACGCGAAATCTGCATACGGCTGTGCGCAACCAAATGAACCGCCGCTGGCATTCCGAAGGCAATGAGAGCGAACTGACCGGCAAAACCGCTGTTATAGCAGGAACCGGTGCCATCGGCAGTGAAACCGCAAGAATCGCGAAGGCCTTCCGGATGAAAACTGTGGGTATCAGCCGCTCCGGTAAGCCGGTGGACGGCTTCGATGAAGTCTACACGACTGGTCAACTGAAGGATGCCGTAGGTCAAGGTGACTTCGTGATCAATACCCTCCCGCTTACTGAAGAGACGCAGCAGCTGTTTGATGCGGAGATTTTCTCAGCCTGCAAACGAGGATCTTATTACATTAATATTGGCCGGGGAGCCACAACTCATACCGAAGCTCTGATGGATGCGCTGAACAGCGGCCATTTGGCCGGTGCCGGCCTGGATGTATTCGAGACCGAGCCGCTTCCACCGGAACATCCGCTATGGGGAATGGAGCAGGTTGTCATCACACCGCATTGTGCCGGTTCAACGGACCGCTATGCGGACAGGCTGGTTGATATTTTTGTAGAGAATATGAAGTCCTATTTGAATTCAGGAACGCCTTCACGCAATCTGGTAGACTACAGCCGCCAGTATTAACGGAGTAAGTAAAAAAAGGGGGGTGTCCTAAGGACAACCCCCTTTTTCATGTGCACGAACCGTTTCCGCATCAGCAAAAAGCCTGCTAACACTACGCTCTGCTATACCTGAAACCGTGTTACGGATTCTTTCAGCTCTCCCAGCAAGGATCTAAGCTGTTCTATCCCCGTTGCCACCTCATTGGTGGAGTTGACCTGTTCATGGGCCGACGCCGACGTCTCTTCCACACTGGCTGCGGATTGCTGGGCCAGTGCTGAGATATGCTGGCTGAATTCATTCATGGTTTCACTTGCTCCCGTCATCTGCTGGAGGTCATTGCCCATCTCTTCAATGGTACTGGACATCCCATACACAGACTTGTTAATCTCAGCCAAGGCTTCACCTGTCTCCATAATTTTGCGGCTGCCTTCTTCTGTTTGCTCCACACCGCTACGCAATTGCTGGACCATTTCCCTGGAATCTTGCTGGATACCTTGTGTGATGGCTGTAATCTCCGAGACCGTCTGCTGGACATCCTCGGACAGCTTGCGCACCTCTTGTGCAACAACAGCGAAACCGCGTCCGCTCTCTCCGGCTCTCGCCGCTTCAATGGCTGCATTGATTGCCAGAAGATGTGTCTGTTCTGAGATGCTGCGGATTGATCCCACCAGCCTGAATATGCCTTCGTTCTTGAGATTCAACTCTTCTACGGCCTTCATGGACTGTGACACCACCTCGGCAATTTGGTTCATTTGCGCTACTGAGCTTTCCATTAATTCTTTTCCTTTATCGCCCTTTATCCGTACCTGCTCAGAATGCTCCGACAGCTCTACGCCTTTGCCGGCAAACTTCTCAATCACATTATTCATATTTTCTACAGCTCTCGATGCGTCTACAGCTGCTTCGGCCTGACTTCCAGAGGCCTTGGCCAGCTCCTCCATGGTAAGGGCAATCTGAATCCCCCCTTCCTTGGTTGCATTTACATTATTAACCAAACCTTCACTTTGCTCTGCAATAATCTCTTCAACGCTTCTGATCCGATTGACAATTTCCAGAAGAGTCCGGTTCGTGTCATTTACCGTTTTAGCCAAGAGGCCGATCTCATCCTTATTGCCAACACGGGTATCCTCAGCTGTCAGATCACCATTTGCTATGCGCTGCAGATGGGCTGTCACCTTCTTGACCGGAAGAATCATCATCCGCCGGATGAGCATGTTGATCCCCCCGGTTACAAGCAGCACTACCGCCAGAACGGCAAGATTCAGAATCCAGGAGGTTCTGTAAATGTCATCAGCCTGCTCCCCTTTATCCGCAGCTTCCTTTTGATTGTACGCCACAAGTTTCGCGATATCGGTCTGCATGGCATTAAACGCGGCAATCCCTTTTTTCGAGACTTCCAGAGCAAGCTCCTCATCACCTGAATCGCTAAGCTTGATGGTCTGGCTATTGATGGTCATGTACTCATCCCACTTATCCTGAAGAGCATTGAACTGCTGCAATTGATCTTCGCTCTGAAGCGTCGCCTTATAGTTTTTCATGGTTTCGGCCAACTTGCGGATGTATGAATCATGTTCCTGCTCAAGTTTTGCCTTCTCAGTACCTTCGGTATCCAAAATATGCTGCATGCTGACAGACATAATATGCTCCGAGTAGTAATTAATAGTATGTATCTGATTCAGCGCAGGAATCATCTCGTCAACGATCTGGCCCGTATTCTTCTCCATCTTGTTCATTTGAGACAGGGAGACTCCCCCTAGAATCATCACCAGTATGGCCAAGACCACATAACCGGAGGCTATCTTAGTCGCGATGCTGCCTCTGATGCTGCTTACCGTCCGCTTGATAATCCCACTATTCCATTGATCCGGGGAACCTTTCTTCCAAAAACTACTTTGCCTGAACTTCTTAATCATATATGCGCCCCCTCCATCTTTTTGCGAAAACATAGCTTCAACTTCCACTTGTTACATTTCATTTTCATAAATGGGCAAAAATAAAGACTATAGTCTTTATTTCGGCAGGAAATACCCGAAAATTTATACTTATTTTCCTAAAAATCGCGACTTTGGTCCGGGTCCCATATATACAGCGTCCCTCTCGTGCTGCCACCCGGCTGAGAAAGAATACAGCGGTACTCCCATAGGGGAATACCGCTGCGTATTGAGCTTAATACTTGAAAATGATTAACGGGAAATCGTCACTTCGTCAATATACATGGTGGCCACCCCTGCCCCCGGAGGCGTCAGAATCTGAATGCCCAAACTGTTTGC
This sequence comes from Paenibacillus diazotrophicus, assembly GCF_042610465.1. Classification (NCBI taxonomy): domain Bacteria; kingdom Bacillati; phylum Bacillota; class Bacilli; order Caryophanales; family Paenibacillaceae; genus Paenibacillus; species Paenibacillus diazotrophicus. The sequence continues at coordinate 133,005 of NZ_JBGJZN010000002.1, read as the reverse complement.
TTGCTTCAGATCAGCCATGGTGAACGGCTCCACCCCATTCCCTACAAAGATATTAAAGATAGTGCTGATATCGCTGAAATCAATTACGAATTCAGTAAACCCGTTACTGGATACCTTCTGCGCCCCGGAATCCAGCCATACGGTATACCCCCGGAGCTGAAGGAACAGCTTTGCCTGAACCTCAGGAAGGGCAGAACTCATTCTGACTTTTGCAGTAAGCTTCGTATAAGGGCTCAGATCGAGATCGGCATATTTGGCAGCCGCCAGAAATGAATTGTCCGTCCATGAGAACTCCAGCTTCAAGGACTGCTGGCCTGCAGCGTACACATCCTTTGACACGGACACCGCTCCATTATTGAGTGCCCAGCCGTCTGTGCCGGACTCAAATCCATAATGAATATCGGGAACAGCTGACGTTAATGCAACCTCCTGTAGATAGAGCGTAGCGGTTCCTCCGCCTCCTGACAGGTCCTCAATTTTGACTCCGATCGTCTTTACCGCCGATAGGTCGACGCCCGGTGCCGCTGCTGCAGCCGGTAAAGAAATTGACAATGTTGTATACCCGCTCGAATCAACAGTTATGGGTGTACCGCTGTCACTCCACGCCCAGCTTGAACCCGTTTTGATAAACAACCGAGCTTTGGCTGTACCGTTCGACAGTTTAACCTTAGCATTAATTGTATCCAGACCGGATATATTCAGGTTCGCAGGGTCCACGGCAAGCTCAAATGATTCTTTGTAGCTTCCATCGGCATTCTGGCCTGTGTTTACCAGATCAAATTGTACACCAGCCGCTTGTTCCGAAGCCGCGAATTCCGGAGCCTGGGCATTAGCGGAATCTCCATTTGCTGCAACCCAGCCTACAATATCCGCAGCACTGTTGAATGAATACAATATTCCAGCTGCGTGGGCACCCGGCGCTCCGCCATTGTCGCCGGACATATCAGGTAGCGATGCATCATATACCGCCTGAATATCGTCAAAATACAGCGTACCCTCATGGGCCTGTGCATCCATTGCGTTCACGTAGAGATTCAGACTTTGCACTTTCGCCAGTCTTTCCTTCGTAAGCGCACCCCCTGTGCCCCAGCTCATTTCGGTCAAATCTTTGAGGCTTAAGACAACCTTACCGTTAGAGCCCGGATTAATGACCGGATACGCTTCAAAGTATCCGCCGTCAATCACCAGTTGAACGACCAGCTTGAGCGGCGCCCCTGTCTGGGCATAAGAGCTGCTGCCGTCAGAAGCCACCCACAAGCTTAGTGCGTTATAATCAGACCAATCGAGTGAGCCCAAGCTTTTCCCGATCCCTGTATATCCTGCGTTATTGATAGTGTAGTGGAGCTTCATTCCATAGTTGCCCGAGTATTTACGGTCTTGGCTTAACGTTACACCGATATCATCTCCACCGGCCTTGGGGTATTTAGCCGCAAGCGCATCGTCACTTGAACCATAGGATTCAAAATTATCTATCAGCGCAGTATCAGACACCGGAGCAGAATAGGTATTATAGAGACCTAAATTATCTACATAAATAGGCAGTTCCCCTTGAGCGGCAAGACCGCTTCCTACAAGAGATAGAGCCAGGCCGGTTGCCGCTGCTGATTTATCAGCCTTATCCAGTTCAACTACGGCATCGAACTTATAGTACTGAGCTCCGGCAACAGTCACTTTATCCAGATCAGACAAGGATTTGTAGCTGGAATCCATCCCGTACTTGGTATTCCAGTCTTCCGGTAGCTGCACGACTCCCCGCACTGCGGCATTACCCGATACATTTTGAGCGGCCACAGGGATCAGAGCTGTGAATTTCACACGATTAACCTTGGACAGGTCTATTCCTTCGAGCGCATCAGGTGTCAGTTGAAGCTTCAATTCCTGCCAGGTATCATCAGCAGACAGCCCTTCCGAGATCCGGATCGCCAGCTTGCCGTCTCCATCCAGTACGGAATGGCTAAGATCAGTCTTGATGGTGTCACCATTTCCGGCCAGCCCGGACCATGTGCCATTATTCTGAATCTGACCTACATCTGCCACCGTGTCGAAAGTGATCTCTTTGAGCGGAACCTCGCTGATCTTCACGAATACAGAAACACTTTGTGTGAGCACCGTATCCCCCGGCCCATAGGACTTCACCGTAATCTCTGTAGAATTACCGTTCAAGCTAGGGTCAGGCATCCAGGCCGCAGTGTAATATCCGTCTGCGCCAAGTACCATAGCCTTCTCTACTGTGGAGTCTCCTATTCTGTACGTCACTTTGGAAGGTACAACATTAGCCACCTTAGCACGAATGGTTGTCGTTGACTCCCTTACCGTTCCGATATTATTCGGAGTAACGATATGCATAAACGGCTCTGGAGTTGCCGCGTTCATCGCAAGACCGTACTTGTTGTCATTCTTCACATCACCGGCAAAAGCGGAGTAAGGATCGTTATAGAAATTAACGAAGTCCGGAAGCAGCTCATGGTCTGCTTTTTTAGGCACATTCTTATAAGGAACGTAGAGATTATTACCCTCCCCGAAGTTGGCCCAGGTCAGCATATAGGAGATCTTTGCTGCATCCGGGTCAGCCTTGATTGCATTAAGCACCTTAGTGAACCATTCCAGCTCATTATTTCCGGTCGTCTTCATCCCTGCGGCACTATAGCCGTATTCCGACAGGGTGACAAGCTTGCCTCTGCTCTGAGCCAGGCCGGATATCATCCGCAAATCCTTAACAAGGCCGTTCAGGAATGCCTCAGATCCTGCATTATCCTTATTGTCATATTGGTCCATACCTAGAATGTCCACATATTGGTCACCCGGATAAGTCGTCAAATACTCGCTTTCATTTCCATTAAACGAGCCATTTGGAGAAAAGACATACAGGAAATTGTGGACGCCTTTGACGTCGCGCAGGTACTCCACGGTATACCGGTATAATTCGGCGTATTCACTCTTGGTAGTGGTTGCCGCCCCCCACCAGAACCAGCCGCCGTTCTGTTCATGGAAAGGGCGGAACAGGACCGGAATGAGATTGCCGTCATCGTCTTTAAGGTTGTTCGCAAAGGCTGCAATCCGGTCAAGGTAGACATTGAAGTCGGCATTCTTGTCACCACCGGGCAAGATGCGCTCGACTACAGATGCTGTGGCGCCTTTGGTATTGCTGGTATCATTAAAGCTTCCGCCTGTAGCAAAATTGTAAGGATGAGTACTCATCGTCACGATTCCGCCCAACTCATGAGCATGCTTCATGGCAGCGCTCAAGCCCAGCCGGCTGGCCTCATAGTCTCCGCTAACACCCGGAGGAGCCTCATGGCCGTCCAGGCTAAGGGTATCCCAGCCGAATACTGCCGGGTAGTCACCGGTCGAGCTGTATACGTCGGATATTACGTTCCCTGCTTCATCTTTACCGGCAAAAGACACGGTTGTATCATGCTGATGTCCGAACATGACTTCCTTACCGCTTTTCTCATTAAGATAAGCAAAGAGGGATTTGGTAGCCGCTGTAGCAGAAGGATCAACGACTCGTACAGTAGGAGTTACGGTTCCTGTTCCACCGCTGCCGCCGGAGTTACCCGAGCTTCCGGAGCCGATGGTAACCGCAGGCATTCCCGCTCCGGTCAGCGTAGCCACTCCCGCCTTAACACTATAGATTCCTGCCGCCAGAGGCTGGCCGTTCATGACAACAGATGCTGCACGCACCTCAAGCCTGTTGATCGTTCCCTTGCCCGTCAGTGAAGTACCTGCGGCACCACTGCCGATTACCATCTCGGAGATCACTGCATTCTCGTTCACCTCAATAATAGAAGCGCTTTCAATATTCATACGGCTTATAGTTGTAGAGCCCTCATCAGCTATACGTACTTTACCTTCCGGACGGTTAACATACACCGCAGCCAACTTAGAATTATTGAAATGGATGGAGTTCTCCCCGCCCCCGGCGGTGTATACGGTACCCCGCACCGTTACGTTCTCCAGAGATGCTTCTCCGCTGCCAATGCCGGGCGCCAAATATAAATTGCCCGAAATCACACTGTCTTTGAGTACAGCACCTGTGTGGTTGATCAGTACATTGCCCTGAATAGTCCCGCCTGTAACCGTTCCGGCCGTCTTAATGTAGCGGTTGATCAGTCTCTCAACGATGCTCACCATCTCAGCCCGGGTTATGGCAATGTCCGGACGGAAGCTGCCGTCAGGATATCCGCTGAGCGTACCGTTCAGCGCCTGAACGGATTCCTTGGCATAACCGCTAATAGTGCTACTGTCCGTGAAAGAGACAGGCGCCGCATCAGCGCTTGGTTGTAATGAGAATACTGCCGCCAAAAGGGCAGCTGCATCCTGGCGGGTTACTTTTGTATCCGCTTTCGCTTTATTGTCCGGGAAGCCTTTATAATAGCCTGCCTGTTTGGCGATAGACAGGTCCTTGGCATACCAGGCTCCTGCCGGCACATCTGCAAAGGAAGTCTCTGCAGCAGCACTGAATCCGAAAAGCTTGTTTACAATGCTGACCAGTTCAGCCCGGGTCACCTGGTTATCTGGCCGGAACGATCCGTCAGGGTATCCCTGAACCACACCGTTGCCCCGCCACTTTGCAATGCTGTCCTGGGCCCAGTGTGTCCCCAATTTCTCATCCGACTTGCTGCTTGCAAGTGCGGGTGCCGCCATCGAAATAACCATGATGGAGGTAAGGAGCAGCGCGAATCCTTTTTTGAATCTCTTCATTCATTTGTCCTCCTTTTGTGTAAGGGTTTTCATAATACAAAGAAACACAATAACTACATTGGCAATATTAGCATTTAAACAATAAATAAACAATAACAAAATTACCTACCCTCCTTAAATTTATTCTTTGATTCACGTCACCGAAAGTATATGCAATGAACAAGAACTACATAAAACCTATATAATACAGGAATATCTCAACTATATCCCTCCTACAAAATTGATATAGACAACAGAATTATACCAACCATAAATAACTAACAAAATAATAACAAAATAGAGCAAGAGAACACCAGAATTCAAAAAAGAAGACCAGAAATGCAAAGGAAAGACCAGAAAAAAGCCGTACCCGCTACAGGTACGGCTTACTTTATTAGTAAGATTCACTTCCAATACACCGGCTTCCAGTAATCCGCTCCATCCTAGTCCAGATCATAAATGGAGCCGACCTTTAACCCATATAGCTCGTTGTATATTTTCTCGGCAAAAGCGTCCGTCATTCCGGCGATATAATCAATGACCATATGCTCCCAAGTCCAGATGGGTTTAGTCTGGCGCTGATCCTTCTCAAAACGCTGCAGCCAGTCGCTTGGGATAATCGCCCGTGAGGTTTCCGGGTCCAGGAACGCTTCCCATAGGCGCCGCAGAATCCACTCGCTGCGTTTTTGCAGTCGTTGCACCCGCAGATCACGTATCATCGTGACCCAGGCGAAGCTTTTCAGCACACTGACGGTCCGCAGCATATCCTCGTCCTCCTGACCCTCTTTAATGAAGGTAACCTTCTTCCAGTCCCCGTCCTCAATGACTCCAAGGCTGGCGACAAAGGTGCTGACCCAGTAAGCCTTGACCTCACGCCGAGTGCGGGAATAGTCATTTTCACAGGTTGGCATCTTCTCCATCCATACCCGAAGGAACGAGCTCAGCACCTCATTAACCTTAATGTGTATATCCGCTTCCTTCCAGCCCATCCAGAAGGCATCCTCCAAAGTGGTGATTTTCTCCACGATCAGCTTCTGGATATACGCATCATGCATGAAGTGTTCATGCACCTCGATTTTACCGGCCTTAATGCCGTCCTCCAGATCATGGGCTGAGTATGCAATATCATCACAAAGGTCCATCAATTGAGCTTCAAGCGTCTTTTTCCCTTCCGGGACTCCCCACTGGCTGCGGATCTCCGAAATATAATTCCATTCGTGCAGATACATGCCCTTCTTCAATACTGTACCGGGAAAAGGGTATTTATTAATGCCCAGCAGCACCGCATCCGAGAGATTCAGCCCGTCGATATTCTCACGTTTCTCCAGGAACATAATCAGCCGGAAATTATGGGCATTGCCTTCAAAATGCTCAAACTGCCGTCTCATATTCTCACGGATTGTCTCCTGCTGCACCGGACCTGCGCTTGATTTGCGAACCGCCTCCTCCGTCTTCTTCGTTACAAGGCGTTCTAATATGCCATCGAGTACCTCTTCCCCTTTGTGGCCAAATGGCGGATGACCGAAATCATGGGCGATTGCCGCACATTCTACCACCTCCGGATCAATGACCAGCCCGGGATTATCCGCTTGTCCGGTCTCCACCTCCGGGTAGGAGCGCAGCAGACTTTTGGCCGCTTCACGGGCAATCTGTGCCACCTCCAGCGAATGGGTCAGGCGCGTGCGGTAATAGTCGCCGGTGCCTGCACCGAATACCTGGGATTTACCTTGCAGCCGGCGGAAGGTCGGCGAATGGATCAGACGCGAATAATCGCGTTCATATGCTGCTCTAGAGGTTTCCAGGCGGGTAATCTCCGGATATTGCCGATGCTCTCTTTTTTCAATTAGTGTCATATCCGCTGCCCCCATCCTTGTTCTGTATTTAATATTTCATTATAGTCATTTTGCCCGGAACTTTCACTCTAAAATACATATAGGCAGGGCATCCTTCCAAGTTCTTTAATTGCGAAGGAACTTAAAATAGGGTAGTCTTGAGCTATTATGGCTGTATTCAGAGAATTGCCGCAGTTCATCCTTAGGAGGCTTTATCCATGTCCGACAATACTTCCTACACCACTGAAGAGATCGCCCGGTTGTTGAAGATATCAAAACTTAAAGTCTATGATCTCATTAAAAAAGGTGAGCTTCCCTCCTACCGGGTAGGCAAGCAGATGCGTGTGGATCTCTCCGATCTGGAGGCATATAAACAGAACTCGCGCAGCGGGGCGTCCGGAAGTCTGGCGCCAGCCCCAGGACTGGTTGAAGCCCCGTTGTCCGCAGTTCCCCCTACCCTGCCGACGCAAATTGCACAGACGCAGGGGCATTCAAGCAAGACCACTGGCATAAATGTGGTGATAACCGGCCAGGATATGTCGCTGGACATTTTGGCTACGCATCTGGAGCGCCGTGAGTCTTCCGCCCGTCCACTGCGGTCGTACGCCGGGAGTCTGGACAGCCTGATTGCGATGTACCACGGAGAATCCGACATTGTCAGCACTCATCTGCTGGATGGAGATACCGGAGAGTACAATCTACCCTATATTCGCAGACTACTGGTCGGCTTTTCTTATATCGTAGTACGAATGCTGACGCGGAGTGCAGGCTTCTATGTACAAAAGGGCAATCCGAAAGGCATACGGGACTGGTCTGATCTGAGGCAGAACGGAATTAGGCTGGTCAACCGTGAGCGCGGCGCAGGAGCAAGGGTCCTGCTCGACGAGCAGCTTCGCCTCCATGGCATCCCATCCTCCAGCATCAGCGGGTATGCGATTGAAGAGAACAGCCATTTTGCCATTGCCGGCAGAGTCGCCCGGGGAGAAGCCGATGTGGGCATCGGCACAGAAAAAGCCGCCAAAATTATTGACGGCATCGATTATATTCCGCTTATTCAGGAGCGGTACGATCTGGTGATACTCAAGAAACCCGAGCACGAGGCACTGATCGGAACCGTTATTGATATTCTGCGCTCCACCGCCTTCAAGAACGAGCTCAGCTCCATTCACGGCTATGACCTCAGCGAGACTGGCACGGTCATTTTCGAAACTTGATACTTCTACCGCTTTGGGCTTACTCGCTTACTCGGATGCCTTCTTTTCCTTGGCGTACTTGAACTTAAAGCTTCCCTTCGTTCCGGTTCCTACGATCTCCAGCTTGTAGGTGCCGGTTTGTTGTATCTGCAGGTCTTCCTCACCTTCCTTGTCCGTCTCCAGCTCTTTGAACAGCTTATGGTCAGGATCATACAGCTTCATGGTCAGTTCACCCTTTTCCACCTTGGAGGCATAGCTTATATGAATGGTATCGCCTTCCTTAAGCTTCAGATTATGCTTCTCGGTGCCGGACAGCAGCCGGTAAGAAGCCTTGATTTGGTGCGGGGTACTGGAACCCACGTACATCAGCTTTTTCTCGCATCCAGTAACCATGATCAAAGAACCTGTTAGAATCAGCAAACATAGCCCCTGCCAACGTTTGTTCACTTGAATTCACTCCCCTGATATATAATCTGTCCGCAGTGCGGGCAGTATTGGGCGTGCATACCGCTTGCATTCTGCACCCTCTGCCGCTTCCGGGCAAAAAGATACAACACAACCCCCATAAAATTAGGTATATAAAAAACGGCAGTCATCCACAGCCATGTATTCATTTGTTTGCGCGAAGAATCCTTATATACGAACACACCCAAAGCTACGTATAAACCGACAAACAGCAGGATTGCCAGTGCCGTTATAGTCACCCAGACCGGATCCTCCTCCCACATATCGGACATATAGGGAATAATCCAGTAGCCGGAATAGACCAACAGAATAATCATTATTGTTGTGATGCCCCAAAATACCAGCAGACCCAAATAGGTATGTTTATTCATTTCCCTTCCCTCCTTTCACCTGAGCCACAAAGGTCAGGTTTGTGCAATTTCCGCATCTCTGCCCGACATATACAACAGAAGCACCACTGAGGCAACCGCCGGAACAACCCCTAAGGAGAGCAGGAGCGTCAGCTTCCAGAGCAAGGGAATCGGTCCCATTAGCAGACATCCCCACAACAGGAGCAGAGCCAGTGCAATCAGTACCGCCAGAGCTGCAAACCTTGTTCCCGGCACTTCCTTCCAGCGCATTCGCCGCAGAGTTACAGGAACCAGCCACGCCGGAGCCGGAATCTCCCTGCTATAATATTCACGCAGCATTTCTTCACACTTCTCATCCCCGGCCTTATCCCTCATCAATACTCCTCCATCCATGGCTCTACTGCTTTTTGCAGCAGCTTCTTGCTCTGATTCAATCTGGACTTCACAGTCCCAGTGGGAATACCCAGCATTTCTCCGATCTCCTCATAGCTGAACTCTTCATAATAGAAAAGCACCAATGGACCCAAATACCGTTTGGGCAGCTTGCGGAGCCCCTTCTCCAGACAGGCGTTCCGTTCATTCTGCAGCAGTTGCTCCTCCGTCAGCGGCGCCCCGTCCCGAAGTTCAGCCCAGGGTACACGGCTGTTTTCCCCACCGGCAAGCCGCTCATAGAGCTTTTTCCATTTCCGGTAGCTGTCCCGGTGCAGATTCAAGGTCAACTTGAACAGCCACGCCTTAAAAGACCGCTCCGGATCGTAACGACCCAGCTTGCGGATCACCCGCACCCAAACCTCCTGAAACAAATCCTCCGCATCCGGAGCATTCAGGCTAAGGTGGCGGCAGAACCGGTACAAATCATCCTGGTATCTTTCCACTAAAGGTCCGAGCATTTCCTGTCTGCCCGTCAGGTATCCTTCGATGAGCTGCTTATCAGTGATCATGTTCCTCTGCCCGCCCTTTCATATCCTATTACGAAAGCATCCGGCTCTTTGTTCGAAATTTCACAAAACTCTTATTACTAAAATAATACAGCAAAAAGCAGGTCCCCTGGGCACTTCAATGCCCTAGAACCTGCTCTTTATTCGGAAATGGATGATTTACATAGCCTTCCTCTACAAGGAACGGCGGTTGACGAACATCAGCATGAGTGCGGAGATGACAATAATCGAGCCTACCCACATCCAGGCCAGCGTCATATTTCCGCCATCGACAGCCACATAAATGGCAGTAGGTACAGTCTGTGTACGCCCCGGAATATTGCCAGCCACCATAATGGTAGCTCCAAATTCCCCGAGCCCCCGGGCAAATCCAAGCACATATCCGGCCGCCAGCGAACGGCCGGCGAGCGGAAGCGTCACATACCTGAGCACCTGAAGTTCACTGGCTCCCTGCGCACGTGCAGCGTCCTCGAGATCCTTCTCCACCCCTTCAAACCCGGCCTTCACCGTACGGTATACGAGAGGAAAAGCAACAACAACCGCAGCTATGACTGCCGCCCCCCAGGTAAAAAGAATAGTATGCTCCGTAAACAGTTCGTACAGCTTCCCAATCCAGCTCCGCCGGCCCAGCATCACCAGCAATACGAACCCGACCACGGTTGGCGGCAGCACCAGCGGAAGTAGCAGCACGGTTTCAATCAGACTGTAGCCGGGAAACCTCCGTCCCGCCATCGCCTTGGCTGCCAGGGTCGCCAGCAGGAACACTATAATACTTGTGATAACTGAGATCTTAACCGAAAGCCAGACCGGGGCGAAAAAATCGGTCCAATTGATCTCCACTGCTCTTCACCCCGTTTATATTTTGATAAGCCAAACTTTAGATTTCTATAATTTATTCAGCAAGCATAAAGCCGTAGCTGGTGAAGATATCACTTGCTGACTTCGTCTGAACATAGCTGTAAAAAGCTTTGGCCTCTGTCTGATGCTTCGATTCCTTCATGACACCTACCGGATAATTAATCGGCTTATGCACATGCGCACCTACAGTAAGAGCAATCCTCACTTTGTTCGAAGTAAGAGCATCCGTCTTGTAGACGAATCCGGCATCAGCATTTCCGGTTTCCACATAAGAGAGCACCTGTCGCACATCCTTGGCAAATACCAGCTTGCTTTGCAGCGTATCCCATACGTTCTTTGCTGTCAATGACTGTTGTGCATATTGTCCGGCTGGAACCGATTCGGGTTGTCCGATAGCTACTTTCTTGAAAGCTTTATCCGTAAGCTGTGTAATGGTAGTGATGGAGGACTTGGAATCCGAAGGCACCACCAGCACCAGCTGATTCTTCAAAAGCTCCGTATTATCAGAAACAAGGCCGCCATCGACGAGTGCTTTCATTTGCTTGTCACCCGCTGAGAAGAACAGGTCGGCAGGAGCCCCTTGTTCAATCTGTTTCTGCAGAGTACCGGAAGCGCCGTAGTTGAAGACAAGATCAATATCCGGATGCTGTTTCTCATAGAGAACCGAAATCTTATCGAGACTGTCCTGCAGACTCGCTGCGGCTGAGATGATAATTTCAGTCTTTTTCGCCGCCTCGACTTGCTTCTCCAGCACCGCCAACAACCCCGCCGCCAGCAGCACAGCCATTACAACCCCTGCGAACTTCTTGAACATCCCCATTCCTCCTATGTATGTATCCTGTATATTTTGAGGATATTTTAGCATATCATTTTCAAATTTTCTATACGTTTGATTATGTTTACATATATTTAGTTATATATAGTTATTTATTATTCATACTGTGCTTCGAAAAAAAATACACAAAAAATCCTTCTAGGCCTTGTAATCGCCTAAAAGGATTTTATGGACTGGGCATTAATTCTTCATTCGTGGATCCAGCACATCCCGCAGACCGTCCCCCATGAGATTGAAGCCCAGCACAGTCAGCATGATGGACAAGCCGGGAAACACTACCGTCCAAGGAGCCTTCTGGATAAATTGCCGGGAGTCAGAGAGCATCTTGCCCCACTCCGGGTCAGGCGGCTGGGCGCCAAGGCCCAGGAAGCCAAGGGCAGCGGCTTCGATGATGGCCGTGGCAATACCGAGTGTACCCTGCACAATAATCGGTGTCAGACTGTTAGGGAGAATATGAGTAAGCAGAATACGGGTGTTGGTCATCCCGATCGCTCTGGCCGCCGTAATATACTCCTCCGACTTCAGTGAGAGAACCTTCGCCCGCACAAGCCGGCCATAGGATGGGATATTTACGATCGCGATAGCATACAGCGCGTTCTGCAAGGAAGGTCCAAGGATTGCCACGATCGCAATAGCGAGCAGAATACTTGGAAAGGCAAGCAGGATATCGAACAGGCGCGAGATCAGCATATCAATCCATTTACCGTAGAAGCCGGCCAGTATGCCCAGAAACGTTCCCGCTATAATGGATCCAATGACCGAGAAGAAGCCGACCCACAGCGAGATACGTGCCCCATATATAATTCGCGTGAACATATCTCTCCCCAGATCATCTGTACCAAACCAGTGATCAGCCGACGGCGCTTTTAGCCGGTTAACCAGCTCCTGCTCTTTGAAGCCGTACGGCGCGATAAGCGGCGCCAAGAGCGCTATCAGCACAAAAAACACAATAATGCATAGTCCGAGCATAGCTGTCTTGTTCTTGCGGAAAGCCTTCCACGCATCGCGCCAAGGTCCGGATACCTTGTCGGCAGGCTCAGCCTTAGGTGTTACATTCATTGATACCTGTCCCATGGTTCATCCCTCACTTGTAATTGATGCGCGGATCGATAGCAGCATAGAGCAGATCCACAAGCAGATTGATCACAACAAAGATAAAAGCAATGATCAGGATCCCCGTCTGAATGACCGGATAGTCACGGGAACTAATCGCCTCAAATATATATCTTCCTACGCCCGGCCAAGCAAAGATCGTCTCTGTCAGCACAGCACCGCCGAGAAGAGCGCCTGTCTGCAAGCCTATTACCGTCAGCACAGGAATCATTGCATTCTTGAGCGCATGCTTGTACACGACCAGGAATTGCGACATACCCTTGGCTTTTGCCGTACGAATGTAGTCTGAATTCATAACCTCCAGCATGCTGGAACGGGTCATCCGGGCAATAATCGCCATCGGAATTGTGCCCAGTGCGATGCTTGGCAGGATTAAGTGCTTAATTACGGTCCACAGCTGTCCCCACTGTCCAGCGATGATGGTGTCAATCACATAGAGATTGGTGATACTCTCGACCGGATTGCGCTGGTCCATCCTTCCTATTGAGGGAAGCCAATGCAGCTTCAGCGCAAATAGCAGCTGCTCCATCAGCCCAAGCCAGAAGATCGGCATGGAGACGCCAATAAGTGCAATGACCATAGCGGTATAGTCAAACCATGAATTCTGCCGCCAGGCACTCAGAATCCCCGCATTGACACCTACAATGGTTGCGAACAGCATACTGGCAGCCGTAAGCTCCAGCGTAGCTGCAAGGTAGGGCATAATTTCTTTGGCAATCGGCGTCTTGGTTCGTATGGAGGTCCCCAGATCCCCTTGCAGCAAATCACCCATATAGTTGAAATACTGCTGCAGCCAAGGCTTGTCCAGACCGAGCTGCTCCCGAAGCGCCTGCTTCGACTGCTCCGTGGCCTTTTGACCTAGAATGGTTTCTGCGGGATCACCCGGAATGGCATGAATAATGGAAAAAACGATAATTGTCATCCCGATCAACACAGGGATTAGAACCATAATGCGTTTTAATAGGTAGGAGTTCAAGTTCGGCTCACCTTCCAAAGTTCCTTAAGCATAACTTGCCGCCCTGTTGCAGCGGCGGCAAGGAAATGCTTAGGGAGCATACTATTCGAAGTAAATTTCGCTGTAATATTCCGTACCTGTCGGACCTGGAACATAACCCTTCAGATTGGCTTTAGCAGCCAGTAGAGGCGTAGTATGCACCAGCGGAATCCAAGGCGCATCCGCTTTGATGATTTCTTGAGCTTGCTTGTACAGATCGGAACGTTTGGCCTGATCCGTCTCCTTCTGGGCATTAATCAGGAGAGTATGCAGCTCCTCATTTACGTAGAAGGTACGGTTGTTGCCTGGAATCGCATCCTTGTCGAGGAGCGTGTACAGGAAGTTATCCGGGTCCCCGTTATCACCTGTCCAGCCAAGCATGTAGATATCATCTTTATCTCCGGCTTTGGTATCATCCAGATAAGTCGCCCATTCCGGGGATTCAATAACCGTTTTGACGCCGATTTTTTCCCAGTCAGCTTGAATGGCTTCCGCTACCTTTTTACCGTCAGGCATGTATGGCCGGGATACAGGCATTGCATATAGCGTCACAGTATCCGGCAGGCCATCAGGGTATCCGGCTTCCGCCAGAAGCGCCTTGGCTTTATCCAGATCGTATTCGTAATCCTTCACGGCATCGTTATATCCCCACAGTGATGGAGGCATTGGATTCACTGCGGCAGTAGCCTGGCCTGAGAAGAAGGCATCGATAATAGCTTGTTTATTCACAGCATAATTCAGCGCTTGTCTTACTTTTACATTATCAAAAGGTTTCTTCTTGAAGTTGAAGCCGAGGTAAGCAACATTGAACGGCGGACGCTCTATCTTCTGCAGTTCAGTATTACCTTCAAGCGTGGACAGATCATCCGGGCTCAAATCCTCCATGAGATCGATCTCGCCGTTCTGCAGGGCATTGAAGCGCGCCGAGTTGTCCGGAATAGAGCGAACAATGACTTTGTTCAGCTTAGGAAGGCCTTCTTTCCAGTAGTTAGGGTTCTTATCCAGCGTAATGGAATCATTGTGCTTCCATTCGGTGAAGACAAAAGGCCCGGTGCCTACTGGCTCATTTTTGAAGTTTTCTTTCTTTTCTTTAATAGCTGTTGGACTGGCAATCCCGAACGAGGTCATCGCAATATTTTGCAGGAATGGTGCCTGAGGCTGGTTGAGTATAAATTGCACGGTTGTGGCATCTACAGCTTTTACTTCCTTGATCACACGGCTGCCGTCTGGACCGAACATGGAATCATAATAATCAAAAGAATCGCCCTCGAATTTGAATTCACTTGCCGGATCACTCCAGCGGGTGAAGTTGAACACTACAGCTTCTGCGTCAAAATCCGTTCCATCGTGGAACTTTACACCCGGATGCAGCTTAAAGGTGTAAGTCAGACCATCCGCCGAAACCTCCCAGCTGTCAGCAAGCGAAGGCTGCACTTCAGAAGTCCCCGGTTTATACTCCAGCAGAGAGTCAAATACCTGATGGGCAATCTTCAGAGATTCGCCGTCGGTGACAATGGCCGGATCCAGCGAGGCAGAGTCGCCGCCGCGTCCCACAATCAATGTGTCCTGCGTAGTTGCTGCTTCAGGTGAGCTCTCCGGTGCCGTGGTTGCCGCTGCATTCGAGCCAGCAGTTGCTTCTGTAGCGGAATTGTTGTTACCTCCGCAGCCGCTTAATGTCAAAACCGCCCCCAGCGTTACTGCCAGTGCAAGACTACTCCATTTCTTCATCTCTAGAAAACTCCCTTCTTCGATTAAAAGTGTTAAAACGTTTATATGGAGCCGCGCCAAAGCGCTGCCATATACCAGGGCTAATGATCGCTTAAGAAAGTGTCTTCTTCGCTGAATAATTCTAGGCTAATTGAGTATGGGCCTCTGGGGTATACAAGTGACATGCGGTTAAGTGTCCATCCCGAGTCTCCAGTAGCGGGGGTCTTACATTACGGCAGACATCCATTACCCGCGGGCAGCGTGTATTGAAGGCACAGCCTACCGGGGCATTCGCAGGGCTTGGCACCTCTCCCTGCAGAATGATCCGTTCCTTGCGGATATCCGGATCAGGTTCAGGCACTGCTGACAGCAGCGCTTGAGTATAAGGATGTTCAGGCTGGTCGTATAGTTTGTTCTTATCGGTAATTTCTACAATCCGTCCTAGATACATTACGGCGACACGATCACAAATATGCTTCACCACACTGAGATCATGGGCTATGAATATGTAGGTTAGTCCGAATTCTTTCTGCAGATCCTGCATTAGATTAATGACCTGAGACTGGATGGACACATCCAGCGCAGATACGGGTTCATCAGCGATAATCAGCTTCGGTTGCAAGGCCAGCGCTCTGGCAATCCCGATCCGCTGGCGCTGACCGCCGGAGAACTGATGCGGATACCGCTGAAGGTGAGCTTTGGCCAGACCTACAACATCCGCCAGCCGCTCTACTGCGGCCCGCCGTTCTTGTGCATTGCCTACGCCATGCACAATCAGGGGTTCTTCCAGGATACGCTGCACGGTATTGCGCGGGTCCAGTGAAGAGAACGGATCCTGGAAAACAATCTGCATTTCCCGCCGGCGCTTCCGCATCTCTTCCATAGACAGCTTCCTAATATCCTGGCCTTCAAACCAGATTTCTCCCGCGGTAGGCTCAATCAGACGAAGCAATGAACGTCCGGTTGTCGATTTGCCGCAGCCGCTCTCCCCTACAAGGCCAAAGGTCTCACCTTGTTTCACTGTGAAGGAAATATCATCTACCGCCTTGACATAAGCCTCAGTCTTATTGAAAAAACCTTTATGGATCGGATAATATTTTTTGAGGTTCTTGACCTCCAGCAGATTCTCACTCATACCGCATCCTCCTGTTGACTATCATGCAGCCAGCATCTGCAGCTGTGATTCTCATCCTGCAGCTTCAGCTGCGGAAGCGATTGATTGCAGATCTCCATTACATTCGGGCAACGGGGTGCGAACCGGCATCCCTGCATTTCCTTGCTCAGGATAGGAACATTCCCGGGAATGGAATACAGCCGTTCCCTGGTTTCGTCCATTCTTGGTACCGACTCAATAAGCCCCCGGGTATACGGATGAAGCGGGTTCTTGAAAATATCCCGTACGCTGCCTTCCTCCACCACCTTGCCGGCATACATCACGGCGACCCTATGGCACATCTCCGCTACCACGCCAAGATCATGAGTGATGAGCATCACCGCTGTCCCCTGCTCCTCGTTAAGCTTGCGGATCAGATCCAGAATCTGTGCCTGTATCGTTACATCAAGTGCCGTCGTCGGCTCATCGGCAATGAGCAGTTCAGGACTGCAGGAGATCGACATCGCAATCATCACCCGCTGCCGCATTCCTCCAGACAATTGGTGGGGATACTCATCAATAATAGCCTCTGGCCGTGGAATGCCTACCTTGCTCAGCATATCCACGGCATGTGCACGCGCTTCCTTCTTGGAGAGCCCCTTGTGCAGCCGGACAGTTTCTATAATTTGCTGGCCTACAGTAAACAAAGGATTAAGAGAGGTCATCGGTTCCTGAAAAATCATCGACACAGCGTCACCGCGGATTTTCCGCATTTCTTTTTCCTTCAAAGGAACGATATCCTGGCCCTTCAGCCAAATATGTCCACTCACTATTTTGCCCGGCGGATTCGGAACGAGCTTCAGAATGGACAGCGAAGTAACGCTTTTCCCGCAGCCCGACTCTCCAACCACACCCAGAACCTCACCTGGATTAATATACAGATCTACACCGTCCACAGCCGGCACTTCGCCTCGGTCGGTAAAAAAATGAGTGTGAAGATCCTCAATTCTCAAAATGGGCTGGATCAAGATCATACCTCTCTTCTACTTAAAAATTGAACAAAGGTCAAATGAGAGAATAGTGAGTTATCTCATAGACGGCAGAATCATTAACCCAAACCTGACATCATGCGGCAGAAATGTGAGTAAAATAAACATAGTTGTTATTTAATGTATAACATTACTATAGAAATCTATTGTAGACAAGGAGAATTTACGCATTTAACTAACATCAGTGGTTATAACGGAATAAAATAATTCCTGTTAAAATAAATCTTGTATTATTTGTATAGTGACAACCATTTCTCCAGTTGATTTCTTAATAACTCCCGATAATATTGAGGCTCGAGAATCTCCGCTTCTTCTTCGAATTTTAAGATCCAGCGTACAAAACCAATATCCTGTTCCACCGCCACCTTAAAATAAACACACCGATTCTGACGGTCTACCCTTACAGGTCTGACGAACATATCCTCATTCTTGATCCGTTCCATCATCCGTTCTGAAAACCTGATCTTGAACTCTACCTGCAGACTGTCCTGATCCAGAGACCATTTCTTCTCCATAAAAGCCTGCAAATCAAATTCCTCTTTGGAAAACCAGTGATTCGTTGGCTCCACATGTAAGAACCCGCCAAGATGAAACGTCCGGATAATCCCGAACCGATGACAAAAACCGATTAAATGATAACGATTTTCCAAGGGAACAAGACAGTAGGGATCAATCTGGATGCGTCTTTCTTCATAGGAATTGTAACTATAGTCGGCCAGGATACTGCTTTGCTTCATAATGGCAGCCAATATTTCAGTTAGAAAAGGAGGAAGCTCATCCTGGGGTCCGCTTCTTTCCACCCAGAGCGGTCCTGCTTCTTTATTGGCAGTTTCCATAGTCTCTTCCCTTTCTGCCTTCTGCTTGTAGGCTGCGGCCATTACTTTCTCATAGGCGCTCTCAAAGCCGGGAGGCAGCAAGGGCTTGATATCATCCATCATGTCGCGCAGCTGTGAAAATGCGGCCGATTCTTCATCCGACCAATCCAGAGGATATAGAGCAAAATTTCCTATAAACGTATATCCTTTTCCATGTCCCAAATGGGTTATAGGGATATGCATGGCACTGAGTGCATCCATATCCCGGTATATCGTTCTCTCGCTGTTGCCGCAGCGTTCCGCCAGTTCCCGGGCCAATATTCCAGGCTTGGCTTGTACCAGCGTAATGATGCGCATTAACCGGATCAATCGGTCTGTCATTTTCAGTTCCCCTTGATTTCATGGTAAAATAGACCCATTATTTTTGATAAAATAGTTATATAAGACTATAAATATTGATCTTATAACCGAAATTAATAATTATAATAGAACTATTTTACTATATTACCACATCTATAAATTACACCAGCCGTCAACTAATCCAAGTAAATGTTAATGAAAATTGATCTTATGTATGTACTGGCAGGACTACCATGCAGCCCTATCTTGTAGAAGTCTTCCTCCATACCGGAGTCTCAGCGTCAAGCTGTTTATACACGGTTTCTGCTTCCTTCACAAGCTGCAAATCTCCTGATCTTGCCGCCAGAAGCAGCAGATCATCTGCTTGCCTCCGAAGATGCTCAAGGTCCTTATGTATAAAGCTTTTTGTCTGCTGCCACAGCGTTTCTTCCAGCATTTTTTCGGTCTTAAGCAGTTCCAAGTGCTTTTTCACATGGAAGCAGCATTGTTCAGACAAAACATCTGTATGATTCGAATATTCCATACTCAGTTTTTTCAAGGGTAGCTCGCGAATACGTTCTACAGGAGGCTGCTTATACTGCCACTGTAGCCATAGAGCTTCGTGTAGTCCTGCCGGTTTGGCTGCCATAGCGAATTCTAAGGCGATAAATTTGCGCGATTTGGAATATATTTTCCCAAGACGCAACAGTATCGATCGTCCTTCCCCGGCCTCTGCACTACAGCCATAGCATGTATTGAAGGTCACATGACTCTCCAGCCATATTCTAAGTTCGATCTCACGGGCTACCACCTTCCTGCCTCGCTTACGCGATTCCTCATGCTCTGAAATCCCTTTCCACTCTATGAGCAGAACGACATTTTGGGCTCCGCCGGCTAAAATCCGTTCCTGACTCCATGTAAATATGGGCTGAATACTTGCTTGCATATTTCCACCTCTTTCTTTTTTTGGATCTTCTATTAATGTACCAATATTGGCGGACAACTCCTTGTCATGGAATATATGTTCGGTCCTATAATATCGACAAAAAAGAGGCATTCTCCTGGTAAAACAGAGTGCCTCTTTGTGAATAGTCATTCCTTTGTCTAAATGTGACGAATAATCCCCATAATTTTAGCGATTTGTTGCGTTTCTCCTATTCCGTACCCCATCAAAAAAGAACCCCAGTGCCCATTTCGCACATAACAGCGAGAACACAAAAAACAGGATTGCCCAGGCAATTGCAGGCAGCGGTGTAAGTCTTGCCAGATTGGCTGCATCTCCTGCACGCCCAGGTGTAAATACTGCTGCCGATACCAGAAACAGGGTACCCGTAACGGATTCCTCCAGGGTCAGAAAAGCCAGAAACAAATAATAATATTTACCGGCCTTCGGCCAGACAAACAGCATAATCAAATTCAGCAGGATGAACCCGCTCAGCCATAACATTCCGAAACCACCCCGTACGTACAGGACAAGCATGATCAGGGCAACCGAGGTTGCTATGATCAACCCCCATGTATACCGTCCTATATTATATAAATAGAACAGCAGGAGCGAGAATACAGAAGCCAGCAAGTAACCCGCAAGGGATATGAGAATTGCTTTGCCACCCGCTTCTATGGCTGAATAGGTTACTCCGCTGTGATCCGCGTACAGCTCAATCCGCAGAACACTGCCCGAGAGCACAAGCGTCACCAGCGCATGACCAAATTCATGGAACATAGTATCGAGATTGCGGAACAGGGAGGAGAAGGGTATCCATCGCGTTAGTAGTGCAGAACCTGCTAGAAACAACAGGGTTTTGAGCCATTTATTCATTGCATACAGCCCCTTTCCGTTCAAAGTATACTTTAATTCAAGCGGTTACGATAGAACGTAGATTACGCTATTGTCGTCTCTACAGAAACCAGCAATATTCCGGCAAGAAATAGAAACCATTAGGCGTCTTATACTGTATTACGGATAGTGATGGTTATCCCATAACGCGCGAATATTGTCTTGCTATGCTAAAATAAGAGGGAAGGCTAACCTAATACAGGTGGTGATTCTATTGAAGCAAAAAGTAAAACGCACTTATGCCAAGCTGTTGTCTTCAGCTCTGCTGCTCCTGGGATTGTCAGTCCTCTTTCCCTCTCCTGTGGCAAAAGCTAATTATTTCAATGATATATATAATGGATTGCAGAGTTTCTCAGAACTTCCTGGTGAGGTTAATCAGCTGCAAGAGAGTTACCAGCAAACGACGGAGGAGCTTCAGCAGACCAAAGACCAATTGGACCAGACCCTGCAGCAGATGGCGGAATATCAGACCCAGAACGCGGCTCTGCAGGAGCAGAACCGTCAGCTTAGCCAAGTAGTCAATGAACTGAAAGATGACCGCACCGCGAGGGAAAAGTACTATAACCGGATCAAAAATACGGTGATTACCGGAATTGCGCTCGTACTCGGTTACTTCCTGCTGATCCGGGTGCTGCGGCTGGGCATGCGCCACCGGTCCAGAAAAGGTGACCGCCTGCATTAATGAGTACATGAGGGAGTGTTAACTATGAACGTCGATATTCAGGATGAAGGCGACAGTGGGAGCGGACAAGCCTTAGCCTTCACTGTAGAAGAGAACGAAGAGCTTCATGTACTGCATCCGCAGCAGATTATCGCCTATCAGGGCCCTTCTTCAGGCCGTGCCGACCGGTTCATGGATGTCAAAGGAATGTACCGCAAACGCAAACTGATCCGCTCGGATATGACAGGTCCCTGCCGCTTCGTCGCCGCCTTGCCTCCCGGCTACCGCGTCAAAACCTTCCAATTGGACGGTAAGAGCGATTTGCTCTATGACTTCAGGCATCTGTTCTTCTACAGTAAAGGAATCACTATGCAGACAAGAGTGCTAAGCATGAAGAATATGTTTGTGACCCGCGACATTATCAAGGTCAAATTCTCCGGACCGGGAAGCATCGGTATTCTGACTGAGGGAACAGTATGCGAGGCCGAGTTGCATCCCTTCGATCCTATATATGTAGATGCCGGCAGTATCATCGCTTATCCCGAAAATGCCAAGCTTGAGCTAACGGTCTACGGAAATCACTTAGCCAGCCAACATATGAGCTACCACTGGAAAATGACCGGTCATGGGCCGGTGATGTTTCAGGCTGGACGCCAGAGCCGGCGCTTTGAACGTGACAATAATGAAGATGGCATTATCAAACGCTTTCTGCGTGAAGCTCTGCCTTTCGGTGGAGTGTTCATTAAGTGACCCGATGATATGAGATAATCTGTAACAAAAGAGCGCCCGCGATTGGTATCGCGTGGCGCTCTTTGTATATACAGCTATTATGAGCATAGCAACCTTACTTCTCTTCTCTGTCTTCTGACTTAGCCCAGAAAGGCATTCAGCATCCAGGCGGACTTCTCCACGCTGTTTCTGATTCCAGTAAGCAGGTCGGCAGTGGGCTGATCGCTCAGTTCTTCTGCAGCGGAAATTGCACTCTTCAACTCTTCGGCCACAACTGCAAAGTCCTTAATCAACTGGGCAACCATTTCCTTAGCTGATTCACCGCCAGAGGCTTCCTTAAGCTCAGATAATGCTAAATATTGCGCCATGGTCGATGCCGGTTGTCCACCGATCGCAAGCAGACGTTCTGCAAGATCATCGACATAGGTTGCCGCTTCGGTGTACAGCTCTTCAAATTTGGCATGCAGTGTGAAGAATTGCGTTCCGCTCACATACCAATGATAGTGATGCAGCTTGACTCCCAGCAGTGTCCAGTTTGCGGTTTGGCGGTTCAAGGCAGCGTGCAGTTCAGTCTGGCTTTTAATTTGTGTACTCATTCCAATACCCTCCTATGGCATAATTTTTTATCGTTTGTATTTAGACTCATTCTAAATCTATATATAATTTAACACATTTCAAGACATTATGCAATCAATCCGCAGGAAAGTTCGTTTCTGCTGCCTTGCCTTTGCCGCTGCGGAAGATCGCTCTCATCTCGTCACGCTTGGATTTGGGGCTAAGCACATAGACCGTATCCCCCGGCTCGATAACCGTATTCCCGTGAGGCGTCACGATGCTCTTGTTACGGATGATAGCGGTGAAGAGAATATCCTCAGGCAGCCCCATCTGCGCGATCTGCATACCGGCTATCGGCATATGATTGTCGATGGCAATATGATTGAATTCGGAATCCGTCTTGCCCAGTGCCACCAGTTCCATAAGCGATGGCTGAACTTCGTCTATACCCACCAACTTCAGTCTGGAAGCCAAGGGGGAAATGGTTGTTCCCTGAATGACCGCAGAGGTCAATACGACAAAGAATACCACATTAAAAAATAATTGCCCTTGGGGAAGTCCCGCCAGCAGTGGATAGGTCGCGAGTACAATGGGAACCGCCCCGCGAAGTCCGGCCCAGGAGATCAGTGTCTTCTCACGGAGCGAGAACCTGGAAAACAGCAGGCTCAGGAATACTCCCACCGGTCTCGCAACCAGCATGAGAATAACAGACAACAGCAGACCCTGCCAGGCAATCTCCGCCAGTTCATCTGGAAATACAAGCAGACCCAACAGGGTGAACATCGCGATTTGCATCATCCAGGCAAAGCCGTGATTGAAATTCATAATGGTACGGTGATACATCAGCTCAGAGTTCCCCAGAGTCAGACCCATGACATATACCGCCAGAAGGCCGCTGCTGTGCACCGTCACGGCAAGTCCATAGGTCAGTACAGCAAACCCTATTGCCATAACCGGATAGAGCCCTGTAGAATCCAGATTAATCCGGTTGATCAAATAGACGGCAAGCTTCCCGACAGCAATCCCCATAAGAAGTCCGATCCCCATCTCCCAGATAAAAGAGAGCACAAGGCTCCAGATCGCCGTATCGGGATGCTGAATCCATTCAATCAGGGATACCGTCAAAAAGACAGCCATCGGATCATTACTGCCTGATTCAGCTTCAAGGGTGGAAGTCAGGCGTTTATCAATATTTTTGCCGCCGAGGACGGAGAATACGGCTGCCGCATCGGTTGAGCCTACGATCGCTCCGAACAGAAGACTTTCCGCCCATGGTACATCCAGTACAATTCTTGCGAATATTCCCACAATCGCTGTCGTCAGAAGTACTCCTACGGTTGCCAAAGACAACGCTGGTGCGATAATAGGACGGATGTCTTTCATGCTGGTCTGCATGCCGCCCTCAAACAAAATAACGATCAATGCAAAAATACCTGCCACTTGTGTCAATGAGGCATTGTTGAAGAAAACAAAGCGGCTGAGCACCATTCCGGCAGCGATGAACAGCACAAGCGCCGGCATGCCAAAGCGTGTGGAGAACTTGGTGGAGAGCACCCCTACCAGCATCAGCGCTGCCAGCAATAAAATAATATTGTCCGCAAGGTGAGTCATATTTATGGTACCGTCCTTCCTGTAAACAGCGCGTTTCCTGCTAGCCCTGTCCTAGTATGTACGTTATTACCCCATACCCACTTGATCCAAAGCAATCCTTGCCTTTATTCAGCTTTCCCCATTCACAATAAAAAACCCCAGTGGTTTTATGAATCCACGGAGGTTATTCGGATGATTCTATTCTCTTGAATATACCTGAATTTCTTGAATCGACCAGTAATTCCCGCCCGATCCTGTCTGCAGAATACGGATATATCTGGTTTTGACCGGAGCAAACCCTATTTTGGTCATCTCCAGTTTCCCTTTACCGGTAGCAATCTTTGTCCAGTTCTTTGTATCATCCGAAATAAATAGCTCGTATCCCCGGGGATAATCATAAGAAGATAAGGTATAGTCCAGGTCAATAGCTTCCACCGAGTGCACTTGGCCAAGATCAATCTGAAAATATTCTCCAGATGCCTGGTGTTTGCCGGTATCCCAACGTGTCCGCCTATCTCCATCTATAGCATTTGCAGGATTAGAGGCTTCAGTATTCATATTGGACGACACCTTCCATTCCGAACGGTCCAGAGGGACCAGTCCCGTCGCTGTAATCTGAGTTTTGTCTGACATTACTCCTGAACCTGCCACTCTTACCGCGAACGTATACAGTGTGCCTTCCTTCAGCTTGCTATCCGTATATTCGGTGTCCTTTATACCGGTTGCAACCACTTTCAAATCACCGCCTGAGCCGTCGGCCCGGAGCACTTCATAGTTTGCTCCAGGGGCCTCCAGCCAGCTCAGCTTAACGGACAGCCCTTTAACGGCTGCCGCTTTTAAGCCTTGAGGCGCAACATCGGCTACCTCGGAAGAGGGTTCCAGAATATACTGTACCGCCTCTCCCGGGGCAAGATTTTCTGTGAATTCCAGGACAGGTGTAGCCTTTCTTTCCGATACGTAGCTTCGGGCTTCTTCATAGGTATCGCCATTGCCGAAGCGTTCACCTTCATATATAGTTTTCTTCGGCATCGTCACCTTCACTGTAACGGTTTGGGGAGTCTCCTCGAAGTTAACGAAGTTCACCAATACCTTGTTTGAAGTAGCCTTGCTACCAGCCAAAGGTTCAAGTGTAGAGGTATCTACTGCCCGGACATAGACCAGTTTGTCAGCTAACGTATTCTTATTGGTGATTTCATAGCTTAGCGGTGCACCGTGTGTTGCATAGGCCAGATCCAGGCGTCTCATGATGCTTACCCGTGAATCCTCACCCTTCTTGGTGTAATAGATCTCCGTTTTCGCCGGATCATGCTCTTCCAGATTGAAACCGTATTTGAACAAACTGAAATTCTTGAAAAATGCGGCGTGCTGTACAAACATATCTGCATAACCGATATGGGCGCGCATTATCCTGTCGAACACTGCTGACGTACGTTCAGAGGCTCCATATTGGTATGCATCCACATGAGAGTCGGAGGTTCCGAACTCTGTGGTCAGCATTTTTTTACCAAGTCCATCTACCGCTCCGCCGAAGGTTTTGAGATTCTCGGTAAAGCTGCCTCCGTTGCTGAAAATATAGGACTCCCCGTAGGAATGCCCATTCGTCAGATCGGTGACTTCCTCCAGCTCTCCCCGCTGCTCGGGATCACGTTCCCAGCCGTCCGGGTCGCCGCACTGGCGTACAGTCCCCTTCTGATTGCCGCAGGAATCCTTGTTGAAATCCGGCCAATAAGCCCAGCCCGGAGCTACGGTCTGCAGATGGGGGGCGATAGCCTTGCCGTTAGTATTCAGCCATTCGGCAATAGCCAGGTTCACCGCCTTGGAGCGGTTAAACAGCCCCGGCTCATTATCCACTTCATAATATTGAAAGTACGGGCTGTACTGTTCGAAATAATCGGTCAGCTTCTTCTTCGCCTCATCGGGCAATGAGCCGTCTTGCTTAAGTTTAATATCTCCGGTGTACAGATACAGAGCTACAGCCTGCATATTGTAATCTTTGAGCACCTTATAATAATCCCCCATATTCGAGCAGGAGCGGCCAACATCGCTGGCACAGCTGGTGCGCATGATATTCCCGCTGTAAGCTACTCCAAGCCACTTCATAATATAGGGTAGATGCGTAACCGCACCTTCGTCAAAATAGAACTGCTTATTGTTGACCATCGTGCCGGTCAGTGTGTAGCTGCCGTGAATCGGCTCCTTGATCGGGGACTTGAGGGACTCCAGGCTGAGATTATCCCAGGTCCACCAGTTGTATTTATCCTCCATGTCAGAAGAATAAATCCCGCGTGCAACCTTCAGCTTGAGCTCATTGGTACCAGTCAACAGCTGTTCCTTTGGAATATACAGCTTATAGGATTTTCGGAAAGCATACTTGCTGTCTGTACCGGAAACACCGGCTATCTGAATGATTCCCGATAGCTGGCGGTTGGAGAACACGCTCATCTGTGGAACGGATTTATAAGCGTCAAGAATACTTACGCGAAATAAGACCCCGTTCACCGGGATCTTATCCAGTTGGTAAGTAATCCGCAGTTCGGGATTAGTATCCCCTTTCAACCCTGACGGGATGTTTTGGAGCACAGATGCTTTTAGAGTAGTAGAAGTGGCATTAACCACTTCTTCCACTTTAGCCTTACCATTCTTCGCAAATTCTGCAGCGGACCCATCATGCTGTCCCAGCTCCCAGATCACCGTGCCATCCGGAAGCTTCGGTCCTACATCGCTCGCGGAAGACAGCTTGGTCATGTCTACTTCCACCTCGCCCTTATTCGTCCCGTCGTCTCCGAAGACAGAGACGGATAACAGAAACAAGATGGTCAGTGCTACGAATTTTAGTAGAATATGAAGGGGTTTATGTGTGTGTTTCTTGGGCCTTGTTCTCATTCCCTTGTCCTCGCTTTCTTCCGGGGTGCGTATTCAACTCTGTAAAGGCTGGTCTGTTTCGTCATCAAGGAAAACTAAGGGCACTTGGGGAAATAATTGCACTTTTCTGACTTGGACTCTTCCACATCAGACGGATGCTTGCATCTCCGTGGTTCTCGTAATATTCGACTTTAATGTCGTAGGAGGTTCCAGCTTTAAGCTGAATGCTCCCTTCGCGGCTGACACCGCTTTGCTTCTTCCAACTGTCGATAACCAGCATGCCGCCGATCCATACACGGATGCCATCATCCGAGGAAGCCGTGAAGGTGTATTTTTCACTGTAGGCTGACTTGATTTTGCCGGTCCAGCGAACGGAGAATGTATCCTTATTGATCCCTGCTGCCGGACTATCTCCATGCCAGTTAAAATCCAGCTTCTTGTCATTGCGGGTGAGCACAGGAGTGCCTGAAAGGTCAGCATTATTGAAATATTCACCGGTCAAGCCTTTTTTGGCGATAATATCCACCGGCGTGTTCGTTTTGGTGTTTAATGATTCAATGTATTCCTTCCTGGAAACTGTATACTTATCCGTCATAAAGCTCTTAATTTTCTGGAGGTTGTTATTTTCTGTCAGCATCTTCCCCCATGTCATCGTATATACCCATTTACTCTGGTTTTGAGACAGTATGGCAGGATCAGGAAGCTCGCCGCTCTCCCCTATGCCAATGGGCTTGCCATCGGCCAGATTGAGCAGACTTTCATAGTACGATTGTTTAAAATCATTATTATAAATATCTGCGGCCAGGATATCCACTTTATCCGCTCCCGGGTAGTAGATACTATAAGGATCTGCCCACTCGTTCGGCGCATTCGGATTCCACACCCATAATAAATTATTCAATTTGTGTTTGTTTACCAGACGGTCATAAGTGATGTTCCAGAGCTTGGAATAGTTATCCTTCTGCCCCCACCAGAACCAATTCCCGTTCATCTCGTGATATGGACGCCACAGGACAGGAACCCCTGCATCCCGCAATTCCCCCAGATAGACAGCAATCTCGTCAAGCGAAGCAAGGAGGCTTTTGTATTGAGGAGTGCCCGGAGTTACATAGGCATCGAACTTCTCCTGGCTAAGACTCATGTGCACGTTCGCCCATTCAGGAGTTGTACCAGGAAGATTCTGATGGAATGTCATAGCCACAATACCGCCATTTTCATACCATTCAATGGCGCTGTCCACAACAGCTTGCCGCTGCCTTGCAATAGTCCTCTCCGACTGGTTGTTGATGGCTCCAAGCTCATATCCATGCAATACAGCAAAATCCCCTGCAGCCTTCTTCAGCTGGTTATTATATTCATCCGGACTCTCCAGATAATCATGCTGCCCGGTAATGACACCTTTTCCGCCCAGGCTAACCAGATAATCAAGCAGGCCGGATGCTTCCTTCGAAGCCGCAGGATTCACCGGTGTGACTTCCTCCGCCTCCACAGGAATGACTATACTTCTTTCGACAGCGAGACTCCGTACCTCACTCCAAGGCATCAAAGAAAAGATAACAATAATAGGTAAAACCATAGAAAAAAGCCGGTACTTACGGTAAGTGTTCAATGTAATCTCCTCTCTCCAGCCTTATGCTGTCCATAATGCTTGTTAGATGATCTCCCCTCCAAGGGAAGTACACCATCCTGCGGCATGGCAGACAAATAGCTTAGTAGCCCTGCTATTTAGCAGGGCCATCGGACTTTTAGGATTTTAAAATTGTAACGTCTTAACCAGTATCGGCGTTCGGTGATGAATTCAGCAGTACTTAGGAAGCGGAAGGAAGGAACAGTGCGCTGGCAGGGACCGTCCCCTTGACTTGACTAGGACTTTCCCACATCAGCCGCGCTCTTGCATCCCCTTGATTCTCATAATACTCCACTTTGATATCATATAGTTGCCCGGCCTCCAGGCTTATGCTTCCCATGCGTTCGGTCCCGCTTTGCTTCATCCAGCTGTCAATTACAAGAGTGTTATTGATCCAAACGCGGACACCATCATCTGTTGTTGTGTAAATCTGATAAGTTTCGCTATACAGCGGTTTAATCTTGCCGCTCCATCTTACGGAAAAGTAATCAATGCCAATCGTTGCATCCGGTGTACCCAGCCGCCAGTTGAAATCCACCAAAGCATCGGTGCGTACAAGTGCCGGAGTACCAGTTAACTGCATATTATTGAAATATTCCGCCTGCAGTCCGTTGGCTGCAGGAGCCGCCGCCAAGTCCAACATTGGTACTTGGATGGGTACTGGGGTCGGTGTTGGTGCCGGTGTTGCGACCGGCGTTGGTGCCGGTGTTGCGACCGGCGTTGGTGCCGGTGTTGCGACTGGCGTTGGTGTCGGTGTCGTGACCGGCGTTGGTGTCGGTGTCGCGACCGGCGTTGGTGCCGGTGTCGCGACCGGCGTTGGTGCCGGTGTTGTTGCTTCGGTAAGAGTGAGTGATGCTATACTTGCGGAGGCTACTGAATTATTCACGAACAAAGCACTTGTTGGAACGGTAGCTTTGACTTGACTTGGGCTTTGCCACATCAGACGAATATTCGCATCGCCTGTATTTTCGTAATATTCCACTTTAATATCATAGAGTTGGCCTGCCTTCAAAGCGATCGTTCCGATACGCTCGGTTCCGCTTTGTTTGGTCCAGCTGTCGATTACGGCTGTTCCGTTAACCCAGACCCGGATACCATCATCAGACGTAGTGATAATCTGATAAGTTTCACTATACAAAGGTTTGATCTGCCCGGTCCAGCGGATCGAGAAAGAATCCACTCCAAGCAAGGTGTCAGGTGCTGCCTGACGCCAGTTAAAATTGAGCAAAGCATCGTTACGAACCAAAACAGGTGTACCCGATAGCGTCATGTTTTTGAAGTATTGTCCCTGAAGACCGTTCACAACAGGCGTCTGTGCCGAGTTATCCGGCGCCGGCGCAGCTGTTGGTACAGGCGTTGGGCTCGCTGTTGGTGTTGCGGTCGGTGTAGCCGTTGGTGTCGCGGTCGGTGTTGCGGTTGGTGTAACCGTTGGCGTTGCGGTCGGTGTGGCCGTTGGTGTTGCGGTCGGAGCAACGGTCTGAACGAACCCCGCTTTATATTTATCAAGCGTTACGGTGTAACTGTCACTCATAAAGCTTTTGATAGTATCCGTAGTATTGTTATCATAGAGCATTTTTCCCCAGTTCATCATGTATACCCATTTTTTCTGATAAAGCTGGAGCTTGGCTGTACTTGGCATTTCACCGTTTTCACCGATAGCAATAGGCTTGCCGTTCGCAAGAATTGCCAGGTTGTCATGATACTTGTTCATATAATCATTGTTATATATGTCTGCTGCAAGGATGTCTACCTTATTTGCTCCCGGATAGGTCAGTTCATATGGATCTGACCAAGCATTAGGAGCGTTAGGGTTCCACACCCACAGCAGGTTGTTTAATTGATGAACGCCCACAAAACGCTCATACATAATATTCCAAAGTGCCGTGTAATTGCTCTTCTTCCCCCACCAGAACCAGTCACCGTTCATTTCGTGATAAGGTCTCCACAGTACAGGAACACCTGCGTCCCGCAAACTCTTGAGTGAAATTGCCACTTTATCCAGATCGGCGATCAGGCTGTTATATTCAGCCGTTCCCGGTGTTACATACTTATTGAAGTCTGCTTGGCTGAGCGTCTTCTGCACATTGGACCATAGATAGGAGGTCCCCGGCAGTTGCTCATGGAAGGTCATAGCGACGATACCGCCATTTTTATACCAGTTGATCGCACTGTTCACTACATTTTTACGCTGAGTTGCTGCTGTACTTTCCGACTGGCCGTTGATCACACCAAGTTCAAAACCATGGAGGGCAGCGAATTGTCCGCTGGTTCCCTTCAGTTTGTTACTGTACTCATCCGGGCTCTCCAGGTAGTCATGTTGACCTGTAATAATGCCTTTGCCTGTAATGGCGTACAGATCATTAAGCAGCTTAACGGCTCCTGCTGAAGCACTCGGATTAACCGGCGCTGAAGAGCTCGAAGCAGCTGCAGTGGAAGGTGCAGTCCCCAAACCCAGTGGAACAGCAGTCAAAAACAGGGCAAGCGATAAAATGGTGCACAGTAGACGCGACTTACGGTAAGTAGTCAAAATTCATCTTCCTTTCGGTAGCCAGGCTGCCACTCTTTCGAAGGCCCTATAGCTTTGCGTCCCTATCTTTCGAGTAGGTTTGCCTTTTTCGTATTGGAAGGAATTATCCCTCTTACCGTAAGTATCGTCGCTATTTAATTTTTAGTTTAGAGCATTAATGAATTTTTCTTAATAATTGGTTCTTAATACCTGTTTTGGATTTGTCACCATTGGGTAAATAGATAGTTTAGCCCTAGGTTACACCCTGTCCTATACAGAAACCGGGACGTTTCGGTCGAATTCTACAGCATGTTTCGCGCTGTTATTTTTAAGAAATAAATTGATGAAGTGCAATGTCTTTCCAGTCCAGCGTTATGCGGATATTATCCTCTTCCACCAGCTCTGAGCCGGTCTGTACTTCAATGAACTCCACATCTGTCAGTGCCAGGATTGCATGCTTTGTACCTTCCGGTATGCGCACCACATCTCCCGCTTTCACATTATGCATCTTCTCATTCAGCACAATGCTGGCTTCACCGCTGACGATCGTCCAGATTTCACTGCGTTTATGATGGAGCTGATAGCTGATATTTTTACCTTCGGCGATGAAAATCCGCTTGGTCAGCACCTCGTTGCCCTCATCATATTTCACATAATCAATAACCTTGTAATGACCCCAGCGGCGTTCCTCGTACATCGGTCTTTGTTCAAAAGATTTCAGCACTTCCTTGATCCGCGGGCTTTCTGCTTTGTGAGTGACCAGAATACCATCCGGGCTGGCTGCGATGATTAAATCCTTTGCGCCGATTACTGTAATCGGAATATCCAGTTCGTTGATCAGGCAGGTTCCTTCGGAATCGGCAGTCACGAACCCTTTGCCCACGTGATTGCTGCTCATCTCCTCGGTGAGGGTATTCCAGGTGCCAAGATCCTTCCAGAAGCCGGCGTAAGGCTGAACTACGATGTTCTCCTCTTTTTCCACCACTTCATAGTCAAAACTGATAGAACTCAGCAATTTATATTGCTTCTGCAGCTCCTCATAATTCAAAGGCAAGCCTTTACGCTGCAAAATATCCAGCAGATATCCCAGACGGAAAGCGAATACTCCGCAGTTCCACAGCGCGCCCTTGCTGATCAGCTCCTCAGCCTGTACACGGTCCGGCTTTTCCTGGAAGTGACTCACCTGCAGATAACCGCTTGCCGCAGCTTCGTCGCTGGTAGGTATAATATAGCCGTATTTCTCGGAAGCCAGTTCAGGAACAACGCCCATCAGCGCCAGGTTTGCACCGCTTTCTTCCATGGTTGCTTCAAGCTGAACGACGGTGTCAAAAAAGGAAGCTTCCACATAAGGATCAACCGGCAAAATGGCTACGGTCTCGCTGGGTGACACTCCTGCCACCGAATATAGATAAGCTGCAGTCAATGCGATGGCCGGGAAAGTATCACGACGTTCCGGCTCCACAATGATTGGCACCTCTGAGCCGAGCTGGCTCTGTATCATCTCCACTTGGCTGCGGCCGGTCGCCAGGAAGGAGGATTCTGCCATCCCTGTCTCCTGCAGCTGTCTCCATACACGTTGTACCATGGATTCCGGTTCACCCGCCGGACTTTGCAGTACCTTCAGAAATTGCTTAGAACGTGAGTCATTGGACAGTGGCCAGAGACGTTTACCAGAACCGCCAGATAGAAGTACCAGTTTCATAAGTGAACCCTCCTATTTATGTTTTGTCGCGATAATATCGGATTGTTATTGTGAGCTTCTGTCGTAAAAAGATTAAGACTTAACTGTAACGGGAGTCACTGCAAGGAACATTTGGACTTTCGGCCGCTGTTGTCACCAGATTTCTTCGATTAGACTGCTAAGCGCAGTTGAAATCCGGTGACAAAGGCGGTCGCTTCCGCTCCTACAGTTCCAAAATTCCTCTCCGTTCCTTCCCTTAACAGCTTCCAAAGCTTAATGCATTTGCAGGTGAAGCTCACTGCTAAAGATCAGCTATTGCTGCTTGTATGCACGGCAGTTAAGAGCAAGCAAGAGCAGATCAGATCAAAGGATTAGATCGCTCCGGCTACGCTGGGAGAGTAGCCGCTAAGGCCCCCCATTTGCGGGCGTCCGACGGAATGATATTCGATGCCGGTGCCTTCGATCTGCTCCTTGGAGAAGACGTTACGGCCATCGATCAATACTTGGCGGCGCATGCTGCCTGCAAGCTTATGCAGATCAATGTCCTTGAACATACTCCAGTCGGTCAGCAAGCATACTGCATCACTGCCTTCCGCAGCTTCTTCCGGCAGTGCGCACCAGCGAAGCTGAGGATGATCGTATTGCTGTCTGAAGTTATCCGCAGCAATCGGGTCGTACAGCTTCACTGTGGCACCTTCGGCCACCAGGGCTTCCACGATTTCACGGGCAGGTGCTTCACGTACATCATCGGTGTTCGGTTTAAAAGCCAGACCCCATACACCGATCACTGCACCACGCAAGCTGCCCAGCGATTCATGCAGCTTGGAGATGATCATGAACCGCTGTCCCTTGTTCACTTCAACTACGGATTTCAGCAGCTTGAACTCATAGTCCACGTTGCCCGCAATCTGGATCAGCGCATTGGTATCTTTCGGGAAACAGGAGCCTCCATAACCGATGCCGGCCTGCAGGAACGAGGAGCCGATTCTCCGGTCCATCCCCATGCCTTCCGCCACCAGGGTTACATCAGCTCCCACTTTTTCGCAAATGTTGGCAATCTCATTGATAAAAGAGATCTTAGTTGCCAGAAAAGCATTGGATGCATATTTGATCATTTCCGCACTGCGGATATCCGTTACGAACACATTTTCCGTGAAGCCCTGGTGAAGCTGGCGCATCGTAGGCTCAAGCTCTGGGTTATCAAGTCCGATGATAATCCGGTCAGGATGGAGCGTATCGCGGATGGCCGAGCCTTCACGCAGGAATTCCGGAGCGGAGACGATGTCGAAGGGATGATTCGTGTGGGAGGCGATAATGCCGCGGATTTTTTCGTTCGTGCCAACAGGAACTGTCGACTTGGTCATGATGATTTTATAACCTTCCATCGCTTGGGCGATCTCTATGGCTGCACCTTCGATATATCTCAGATCTGCTTCGCCGCCTGGTAGTGAAGGTGTCCCTACGGCCAGAATGACGATATCGGAGCGTCTTACTGAATCCTGCAGATCGGAGGAGAATGACAGCCTGCCCTCACGCAAGTTCATTTCTATCAGTGCTTCGATACCCGGCTCATAGATAGGAGATTCCATCCGGCGGAGCTTATTGATCTTTTCCTCATCCTTATCTACGCAAATCACATGGTTCCCATTCAGAGTAAAACATACGCCAGATACAAGACCGACATAGCCGGTACCGATTACTGTCAGCTTCATACAATCATCCTCCTTTTAGAAAATTGACGTAGGCCTGTTCCACATACTGCTTGAACTGAACCATAAACGCCTGTTCATCGAATTTACGCGCATGGCCCATAATCTGCCCAATGTCCCACGCATAGGACTCCACTTCATGAATGGCCTTAAGTAAATCATCAACTTCCTGGTGCTGAAAGAATACACCGTTGACATAGGGTACGATGGTATCCAGCGCCCCTCCGGCCTGATAGGCAATCACCGGTCTTCCTGCGGCATTCGCCTCGAGCGGGGTGATACCAAAATCCTCTTCACCGGGAAAAATAAATGCCCGGCACTTCGACATCATCCCCGTAACCTCCGCATCCTCAAGCCGGCCCAGGAACGATACATTGTCTTTGGCCATGCCCTCCAGACGCTTGCGGTCCGGCCCGTCACCGACGATATACAGCTTCAGACCATTGCGGTTGAAAGCTTCCACCGCCAG
This sequence comes from Paenibacillus diazotrophicus, assembly GCF_042610465.1. NCBI lineage: Bacteria > Bacillati > Bacillota > Bacilli > Caryophanales > Paenibacillaceae > Paenibacillus > Paenibacillus diazotrophicus. Next base: position 98,515 of record NZ_JBGJZN010000002.1, on the reverse strand, counting down.
ATCAATCCGTTTGTAGGATACAAGCCGGGATACGATCAGGTAGTAGTCGCCTATAGAGGACGAACTGCTGAAGCGTGCCGTATTAATCGGTGGAAAAATTACATCCGCGTCCCGGTGGTAATAATTCTGAATCCGCTTTTTAACCACGGACGAGTTGGCAACGAACTGGTTTACATTTTTGGAGGTCCGCTGATCCCAATTTTTAAGCCGCTGCATGTATACCTTTAGCAGTCTTTTGAACAATCCGGAATTCGATTGCCGCTCCATGTAAGTGTCATAGTCCCAGGCGAACCGCATCGGAGTATGACAATAGCAAAGATGAAACGTAGACTCGGGTACCTGTATGCTTTTCATAAAAGCACTGCTGGAACTCAGGACGATATCATACCCGCGAAAGTCCAAATCACGGATGGCCATGGGATAAAGCGGCAGCACCCCTTTAAAATTGGTCTTCACTCCCGGAATTTTTTGCAGCCAGGAGGCCCGGATATCCGCGTCTTTGAGGTTGTCGGTCAGCCGGCTTCCGTTAAAAACCGTCGTGAAGATCGGAGCATCCGGATACATGTGGTGGAATACCTCCACTACTCTTTCCGCCCCGCCCATTTGGATTAAGTAATCGTGCGCTATCGCAATTTTCATGTGAATCATCCTCAAAGTTTTATGGAGCAGCATCATCAAGTAGTGAACGCATGGATGTATTAGTTCCTGATCGAGCTACAAGCTTTTGTCTTACATTAGGTCAGGTCGCCGCCAGCAAACCTTTGTAGTAATCGACGATATCCTTGACTGTATTCTCAATGACAAAATGCTCTTTCACCCGTTTCATTCCACTATCCGCCATCCGTCTTCGCTCTTCGGGATGGTTCAGCATCCAGGTGATGGAGTCTGCAAGTACGACTGGGTCTCCAGGCTGGATCAGCAGTCCCGTTACACCGGGAACTACGATCTCTACCGGTCCGCCTTCATTGGAGGCAATGACCGGAAGTCCAGCCGCCATACCTTCGACAATCACCTGTCCAAACGGTTCAGGCGTAATCGAGGTGTGAATCAGCAGATCGGCTTTATTCATTAGGCCTTGTATATCTTCCACATGACCCAGCAGGCTGACATTGGTCAATTGATCCTGCTGCATCTTCTGAATTAACTCATTTTTGTATTCTTCTTCACCGAACAAGGCATCTCCGGCAAGCCAGAATTTCACCCGGCTATCGTTCTTAAACGCTTTGGCTGCTTCCAGGACGATATGCTGGCCTTTCCAGTTCGCAAGCCGTCCTACCAGCAGAACATTGAAGTCCTTCTGGTCCCGTATGCCGATGCCTTCGCCAATCGCTTTGGCAAAAGCGGAGTAGACAACCAGTGTCTTTTTGGTACGGGGCAGTTCCAGTGCATTCAGCGTAGATTGTGAATTCGCTATGACACCGTTCGGCAAGAGGCGTGACATCAGCCGAATGGCCTTAGCGACAACCGGCTTAAGATAAGGAGCGCCGATATGATCCCGGATATGCCAGATCAGCGGCACGCCCGCTTTCTTGGCGGCAACGGCTCCGTAGAACGCTGATTTGAGTGAATTTGTATGCACACAATCCACTTTTTCCTGTTTGAGAATAGGAGCCAGCTTGCGTCCATAAGACAGCAGTCCAAGTGCGGCTGCAGGTGCTCCGAGGTTGACGGCATTGCGTCCGCGGCTGCGGATGTTCTCATCCAGCGGAATGACACGTACATCAATACCTTTTTCACGGAGACGTTCGGCAAGTGTTCCCTCTTCGGCGAGGATCACAAGCGGTTCAATCTGTTCACCGATATTGGTGAGAATGTTGAACAGTGCGACCTCTCCTCCGCTCCATTTGGCGGTGTGATCAATATAAGCGACTTTTAGCATCCTGCTGCCACACCCTTTCCCAAGGTTTGAAGGAATACGGATTCTACTTGGTCGCCTACATGCTGCCAGGTATACTTCTCTAATACGTGATTTCTGCATTCATCACGGCCAGGCAGCAGCTTACGGTTACTCAGCATGTGAATCATACCTTCTGCCATATCATCACTGGTCGACCCTTTGAACAAGAGTTCCGGACGGAATCCCATCAGAATTTCTTTATTGCCTCCTACCGGAGTTGCCATTACAGGAAGCCCGGAAGAAAGGGCCTCGACGGTGATCAGTCCGAATCCTTCCAGTGCCTGGGATGGAACCACGAACATGTCTGCTGCCTGATAATAGGAGGCCAGCTCATGATCGGGGATATAGCCAAGCAGCCTTACTTTGTTGCCAAGTCCGTAGTCAGAGATTTTCTCTTCCAGCTCCCCGCGCAGCGGGCCTTTACCGCCAATCAGCAGAATCGCGTTCGGGAAACGCTCGGCTACCTGCTTCCAGGCCTCCAGCAGCTGCAACAGTCCCATCCGGTTCATCAGCCGTCTCACTGTCAATACAGTGGTTGCTCCCTCCGGCAGATTCAGCCCCCGCCGGACTGCCAGACGATTGGTAGCGGGAATAAAACGTTCCACATTAGCCGCTCCCGGGATCACTGTGATCTTATGCAGCGGCACCCCGTGCAGGCTGTGCAGCATGTCGCGGAAGTATTCGCTGAGTACGATAAATCTGTCCGCAAGCTTATACGCTTTATGTTCAATCGATTTCGCTATGGTTGTTTTGACCCGGTGTTTGATCCCCTGACCTTCGATCTTCATCTCTTCATTCCATGGACCATGGAAGGTCATAACCACGGGAATGCCGCGTTTCTTCGCTTCGATTGCCGGCCCGATTCCGTAAGGTGCAAAGTGGGAATAGAGTATATCTATACGTCCACTGCCATTTCCCATCAGATCTGCCGCCTTGCGCTGGAACGCTTCCTTACGCTTCCAAATGGTTTGTTTGGGGTCACCGGCGTTGTGGATAATCAGCTCTTTGGCTGTGGTAGGCGTCTCTTGACTGCAGATCAGCGCATGCACATTATTGCGTGAAGAGAGCTGCTCACAGACGGATTTGAAATACGTGTTAAGTCCGCCTGGCTGTAAAGAGGGCCAGCTAAGGCCGGTAGTCATAATGTTCAATCCGTCACTGTACGGCATAGCTTCTCTCCCCTTTTTTCTCTTTTTCCGCCTGACCCAGTGCATTGTGCCGGGCCAGCTTGCCGGAGCTGTTCAATTCGTAATGCTTGAAGCCGACCATGAATTCATACATCACCCAGAATATGGATACCGCAAACCCTGAAATTCCTTTTTTGTACAGACCGTGCAGGAAATACTTCTGTAAAAAGCGAGCCGGGGGGCGAATCAGCAAGCGGCTGATCTTAAAGGGCTTGCCGGCGGCATAAGCCGTTTGGGCTTCCAGATCGGTATATTTGTTAAAGCGGGCAACATGGTCATTGATGCTGCGGAAGCCCTGATGCCAGAGCGTTCCATTCAACTTGACCGTCTTGTCCTCCGGTACCTCTGGTATTTCATGCACCAGACTGTTGCGGATGGCATATGCCTTGCGGTTGTATAGACGCACCAGATATTCACCCTTATCCAGCCACTTGCCCAGAAAATCACCAATCCGGTACAGCGAGAAGGCGATTTCCCGATCTGTAAGACCCGGCTTGCGGTCCAGAATGTCCTGCGCCAGCTCATCACTGACCACTTCGTCGGTATCAATCAGGAAGACCCAATCATGGACGGCGCGTTCCACTCCGAATTCCCTTTGTTTCGCGTATCCGGGCCATGGGTTAACGAACACCCGGCAGTCTAAGCTTTCGGCGAGTTGCACCGTCCCGTCTTTGCTCCCTCCGTCGATTACAACCACCTCATCGGCGAATAGTCGGCAGGACTGAATTGCTTTGGATATTCGAACTTCGTCATCCTGAGCAATGATGACAGCCGATATCGGGTAACTGCCCGGGCCGCCAAGCACGCTTTTCACTGAATCCATGAAGGTATCCTCCTTTTTCAGTCCAGTGTTTGTCGTCAATTCGAGAAATGTTTGGGCTTTCGACCGCTGTTGTTCTCTGATTTCTTTGATGGAACCGCTGGTTGCGGTTGAAATCAGAGAACAAAGGCGGACACTTTGTTTCTACAGCTCCAAAATTTCTCTACTTTCCTCTCACACTGTCCTTTTTTCTTTTAAGCAAAAACACTGCTCGCATCGTGCCTCTGCTCGCTCAACCGTTTAAATGCTTTATCTGCTTTAATTGCTTAGGTATCCATAGGTTTTTTGCGGATATAAGAATTCATCGTTGTCTTCATCCACTGAATGTCATCCCCGTTAATGATAAGGCGGGGCAGTTTGACCTTCAGGTTGTATCTGATATTCAGGATAATGAACAAGAACCGCAGCACCGCCGATGAGAGCATCGCCACACCAGCCCCGAACAATCCGAATTTCGGCACCAGCAGGAACAGCAGCGGGATGACCAGTATCAGTCCGACCCCTTGCAGGATCGATACGAACTTCGGTTTGCCGAGTGCCATGAACGCCTGGGCCAGGATCAATGTGCCTCCGCTGATCGTAACTTCCAGCAGAAGCAGCCGGAACACCGTCAGCGCAGTGTTGAAATCCTTCCCATACAGCAGCGGAATCACGAATGGTGCTACCAGCATCAGGAACAGTGAACCCAGAAGGGTGAATGTTGTGCTGATCCGAAAAGCCTTGAAGGTAAGAGAAATGGCCTCATCCTTGGACAGCTCGGAAGCTTTTGGAAAGAGCACCACGGTGATCGAGTTCGAGAAGAAGTTGACCATCCGGGAGAGGCTTACCGCTACCGCATACAACCCCAGATCGGCTGGCCGTAGCAGCCCGGCGATAATGATCTGGTCGATATAGAAGGAGAACTGTCCGAGCAAATCATTGCCGTAGGAACCCAGTCCGTAAGTAAACAATCTTTTGAAATTCTTGTAAGCATCCTTCATCTTCACCCTGTAAGTACGGAGCAGTGTAATCGTCATGTAGATGAAGACTGGCACCGAAGGCAACAGATACGCCAAAGCCGTTGTAAAAGGATTCATCGAATGGGTGAGAATCAGAATTCCGATGGCCACCAGTGTCAGCAGCGGAAGCAGATACCGCATCCAGTTGAAGGTCTTGTAATCTCCTCTGAACTGAAAGGCTGCATTGTTGATCTGTGAGACTACGATCAGCGGACACAGGATCATCGACCATTGTGCAAACAGTACGACATTCGGGCTGAAGGATTTCAGCCAATATGGAAGAATAATGATGCCGACAATCATGGCTAATGTGCCGAATGCTAGAGCGATTAGCAGGGCCACCCGATAGAGTACCCCCGCCTCATCCGGATTCTTTTTGGCGTTATAGATCAGTGCCGATGGAATACCGAAGCTCATGCTGAACGCCAGAAACTGTGACCAGTTCACCATAGCAGTCTGTTCGCCGCGTCCTGTCGGCCCAAGGTAGCGGGCGGTCAGCACACCAGTCAGCATATTAACCAGCAGGATCAGTACGCTGACGAACATGGTCTTTACAGCAGCAGAGCTATTGTCCTTGCTCTTGGTAAACCGCCGAAGCGAGGACCAGACCGTGCTAGTGGGAAGTGATTTTGCGTTCAATGGCTGCATGTGGTGTTCCCTTCTTTCTGCTATCAATAATCTCTTTGGCCCCAAGTCCGAGCCCGATCAACATCCAGATCAGGTAGCCCTTGAGTCCGGGAAAACCGTTGTCCGATACCAGACTGACCACTGCCCCCATCCATGCTGCCAACGATAACCGGGCATAAGGCTGAAGACTGTCTCTGCTGGTCACTCTGACTACAATTTGTTTAATCACTGCGCCAAGCGCACCGAAGAAGAATAAGGCACCCAGAACTCCGAAGGTAAGCAGCAAGGCGATCACACCGTTATCCATGTTCCCGTATTCCCCCAGCTCTCCGCCGTTGCCAATCTTGGTCCCCTGGCCTACACTGCCTATGCCTTGGCCGACCGGATTGGACGCTACCATCGGAAGCATGTTCTGCCATAGACTCAGGCGTTCATTATAGGAGTGATCTTCCTGCACAGAGGTCAATGTCTCCATACGGGCGACCAGTCCTTCTGCACCTGGAAGCTTAGGGACAATCCAGAACAATGCGGCAGCGACGAAGACCAGTTGGAGTAACGCCTTCCACTTGCCCTTTGACGGGGAGGAAGCGATGTATACCAGCAGCATAACCAGCATCACCAGCCAGGCGGAACGCACCAGCGTGGTGAGAAGGCAGATGACAACAAGCATAACGCCGATCCAGCGCAACGTTCCCTGCCATCTTTTCTCCAGAATCATCGGTACCAGGGCAAATACCAGGAAGGTCGCCGCAGGTCCGGGAGAATTCAGTGTGGAGAAAACCCGGATTTCCAACGGATACGGTGTACCAATGGACATCATGTCGGCATGGTTCATCCAGAAGGCATCCCATGGCGGAACGGTCAAATACTGGACGATTCCGTATATGGCTACAAGAACTGCAAGGTTGGCAAAAGCATACAGCAACCGGTCAATATCCTTCGGGCTAAAGCGGGTTACGGCGAAGAACGGAATCAGCAGCAAGGGCACGATATAATTCGCAAGGTCGTACACCGAGCCTATACCGTTCTTCGCGAGGCCAATCAGCGCTCCGTAAGCCAGTGCCACCGAGAATAACAGGATGATCCGGGTGGAGGATTTGCGCATGCGGTGAATCTCTCCCAGCACCGGAATCGCCAGGGTAGCACCCGTCAGCAGCGGCGCCAGACTGAGCAGTGATACAGAATGGTAGACTCCTTCCGACCAATCAGCGATCCGCCGCAGCTCTGGAGCTACCGCCCAGACCAGCAAGGTATAGGCGATAAGCGCCTTCGGCTTCAACAATGCCAGCAGGAAGGCCGGAAACAGGATTCCCGCCAGGATAATCCCCTGAAGACTATTGGAAGAACTGAGCTTCGCACTGGCAAATCCGATCATCAGCGGAAGCCCAAGACATATACCGCAGATCAGCAGCAGCATTCCTGCTGACTTCATGGACGGAAGACTTAAGTTCATTCGAGCCTGCCTCCCTTTGCTTTGTCCCGTTTACGCAGCTCTTTGAGCAGCAGAACCAGGAATTGGGCATCATCGACAAGATATCTTTTCCAGAGCCGCCCCGGTTCCTGGCTAAGTCTCCAGAACCACTCGAGCCCTGTTTTCTGCATGAAATCCGGCGCCCTCTTCACTGATCCTGACAGGAAGTCAAAGGTGGCTCCTACGCCAATAGAGATCGGTGCCCGGTAAGAATTGTAATGCCGGTAAATCCATTTCTCCTGCTTCGGCGCTCCCACGCCTACGAACACAATATCCGGCTGACTTTCCGTCAGCATTTCGATAATACGTTGGTTCTCTTCATCGTTGTGCTCAAAGCCGTAGGAAGGAGAATAGCAGCCGACAATATTCATGTCAGGATAGGCCGCTTTTAGATTCTTGGTTGCCTGCTCCGGAACGCCTTGCGCTGAACCCAGGAAGAACAGCCGGTACTTCCTTTGTTCAAAGGCATTGCCGAGGCGGCTGAAAAGGTCTGCTCCCGATACCTTTTGCTTCAGCGGCTTGCCCAGCATTTTTGAGGCCCAGATAAGCGGCATTCCGTCTGCTACTACAGCACCTGCTTCGGAATATACTGTCTGGAACTCTTTGTCTTTGCGAAGCTTGATGACATGATCGACGTTGCAGGTCAGGATGTACGATTGTGACCGTTCCTGAATAGTCTTATCAATGTAATCAAGCAGATCCATGAAATCATAGTTATCGAAATTGACATCGAACATGTTCACTTGGTTCATCGTATCACTTCTTTTTGTGGGGAATCGGCCTGCTGTGAAGATCGATACAGGCAGTTCAGGTACCAACAGAATGGAATAATCGATTGGACCGTCGACAGCGTGTTATCAGAAAACGAATAAATCATAAACCCTGCTATGAAGAACAGATAATATGGTTTGACTGGCCGTGCCAAAGCTCTGTACACCAGAGTAAATACAGCCAACAATGAAATGAGGAGCAGTATGGCTCCGATATACCCTCCATCAAAGTAAAAGCGGATATATTCGTTGTGGGGAACCACGAATCCTTTGTACAGTGTTCCGTCATTCGCCACTGTAACGGCTCCAAGTCCTCTGCCCGACCACGGAGAATCTGCCGCCTTGTTCAGGAAGTATTCCCAGGCTTCTGCGCGTCCCGATAAGTCAACCGTCGTCTCCGTCGAGCGTTCGAAGGAACGCTTCTTGATGTTGTCGAGTTGCAGATATACTGCTGAGAAGATCAGAATAACCGAGCACAGGAGCGGAATCAGAAATTGTGTTCTGCCCTTCAGGTACTGCTTCGAAATATCGTAGAAATAATACAGAGCCATTAACACCAGTGCCAATATCGGTCCGCGTGTCCCGGTGCCAATGAGAATCAGGAAGTTCAATGCCAGCATGGTATAGAAAAAGCGTGCATGCTGCGGACTCCGTTTGATCTCAATGAAGGCAATTCCCACGCCTATGAAGGCCAGCATCGCAAGATGTGCAGGGATGTTCGCTCCCTGAATCCGTACAGCACCGGTGAACTCCACATCAAGGAATGCGTGAAGATGTGCAACTTGCAGTACGATTCCAGCCAGCACGCTGATCAGTGGAAGCGAAGCAATAATGCGGATTTGCCGTTCGGCCACTTCCTTCTTCCAGTTAATCAAGAGAAAAACAAAAGGAAGGGATAAGCCGATAAATGCCTTCACCGCAATGGATCCGCTCATCTCAGGCAGCCAAATGGAGGTGCCAAAGGTGATGAAGAGCAGTCCCACCATCGCCCAAAGGGGCGGGCTGAGACGGAACTTCAGTCCGTTCACCAGAATGCAGGGTACCAGCAGCATCAGGATCACCAGCTTGTAAAGCGAGAGAATTTCTACGCCGAACATGCTGCCGGGATACAGAAAGTTGATGGAGACCGCTGTCGTCAGCAGGACGAAATAGCTGATGAGTTCAGGACGAGAGATCGAGACAACCAGCAATATAATCAGGAGAACGGCTGCTATCGCTATTACTGGCTGATAGATGACCGCTGTTCCTAAGAACAGGGCGGACATGAGATAGAGCATTCCGTATGGTACAGCATTTATTTTGGAGCCCCACTCAAAATTCGTCATTGTCTCCCTCACCCCGCTGCGGATTCCCTCTTCCGGTTCCAGATCATATGAAGAGTTCCGCGAATACTCTCCAGCCGGCATTTGTTCAGGAGTCTTCTTCCCTGGCTTCTGGAGAGGATCGAATCAGCCATCACATAGATAACTTTGGCGGCCGTCTTACCCAGCAGGAGCAGATTTCCTTTCACACCATCGCTTTTCATCGCGTTGGATATGCCTTGGCTGTAATATCTTTTCATAATCCAATCTTCAGTCAAACGGTTGGCTGGTACGAAATGATCGACAGCCATCTCTGGATGATAAAGAATCGAATGTCCTTGACTTTCAATCTGATTGAACAGCCAGGTCTCTTCACCGGAAAGAAGTGAATCTCCTTTTCTTCCGAGCTCCAGAGGAAACAGGCTAATGTCGAAGGCCACCTTGCGCATCGCCATATTGGCGCCGCAGGGATGCAGCCGTTTCGGATATTCCTTAATGCGATTGCCCAAATCAACGATAGTGTAAGGCAGCTCGAACGGCTTGATCAGCCAATCCGGACGTTTACTCTCAAAGATGGGAGCAATCTTGCCACCCATGGCCATGACCTCGGGCTTTTGCGCAAACGTACTTTCAATTGTCGTTATCCAATTCTGGCAAGGAATCGCATCATCATCCAGAAAAGCGATGAGCGGCGATTTGGAAGCCAGAATCCCTGTATTCCGGGCCGCCGATAATCCTTGTACCGGCTCCAGAATGTAACGGATATCCATATCTGTACCTTCTGTATCCATAAACCGCTTGACTACAGTTGCCGTATCATCCTTGGAGCTGTTATCCACCACAATGACTTCGGCCTGATCCAGATTCTCCAGCGGTAATAGCGACTGAAGCGTCTTAAGCAGTAAAGCGGATCTGTTGTAGGTACAGATGATTATGGAAATCTTAGGAACGTCTCCGTATACAAGCATCGGCATTCACCCAATTTCCATTTTATTAATACGCATCTTTGGAGCCGAGCAGCATCAGGCCAGTCTTGAAGATAATCTTGAGATCCAGCATGGTGCTGCGGATATGAATATAGGTCAGATCCAACTGAACCATTTCATCAAATCCAACACTGTTTCTCGCATTTACCTGCCAATAACCTGTGCAGCCTGGCGTAACCATCAACCGCTGCTTATCATATTCCGTGTACTGGGCAACCTCTTCCACTAGTGGAGGACGGGGGCCGACGAGGCTCATATGTCCCATCAGCACATTCCAGAGTTGAGGCAATTCATCAATGCTGGTCTTGCGCAGGAATCTACCTATACGGGTGATACGGGGATCGTTCTTGATCTTGAACATTGCACCGCTGACCTCGTTATAGGCCATTAGATTTGCTTTCAGTTCCTCGGCATTGGAGACCATGGATCTGAACTTATACATCGGAAACAGCTTCTCGCCCTTGCCAACCCGGTTCTGACGGAAGAATACTTTTCCTTTCGGGTCTTCCAGCTTAATCAGGATTGCTACCACTATGAATAGCGGCAGCAGCACGAGAAGGCCAAGAGCGGAGAAAAAAATGTCAATAATCCGCTTCATCACCAGATAGGAATCCATTTCTTTACTTCCTTCTTTGGCATGTAGCATGTAAAGTTTCGGCAGGACGGCCTCATAGTCTTCCGGCAGTTTTTGCATGCTCATTTCTCCTCATTCCTCCTAAAAGTTTGCTCTTTTCAAAAAGTATAAACCTGGTTTTTAGCTATTCAGCGTTAATCCCTCTTTACTGAGCCACTCTGCCATTGCATCCATCACCGGATACCGCAGATCCTCGCTTTGCAGTGCAAATTCAAGGGTAGTCAAAATATATCCCAGTCGTTCGCCGACATCGTATCTCGTACCATCAAAGTTATAAGCGTATACGCGCTCGCTCTGATTCAGCTTCTGAATAGCATCTGTCAGCTGAATTTCGCCGCCTGCGCCTTTTTCCTGAAGATCCAGGTATTTAAAGATCTTTGGAGTGAACACATAACGTCCCATAATCGCCAGATTGGAAGGTGCGGTGCCAAGCGCAGGTTTTTCGACAAAATTATTAACCCGGTACAATCGTCCATCCTGCAAATCGGGTTCAATAATGCCGTAACGGTTGGTGAATTCATCAGGAATCTCCTGAACCCCGATTACCGAATTCTGCGTTTCCTCGTATTGATCGATGAGTTGCTTCAAGCAGGGTACTTTGCCGGTTACGATGTCGTCACCAAGCATGACTCCGAAGGGCTCGTCTCCGATAAACCGTCTGGCGCACCATACTGCATGGCCCAGGCCTTTAGGTTCTTTTTGGCGAATGTAGTGAATTTCCACTTTGGATGAACGCTGAACTTCTTTCAGCAGCTCCAGCTTGCCGTCTTCCAGCAGTCTGGACTCCAGTTCAAAAGCGTTATCGAAGTGATCCTCAATCGCGCGTTTTCCCTTACCTGTAACAATAATGATGTCTTCGATACCGGAAGCAATCGCTTCTTCCACAATGTACTGAATAGTGGGTTTGTTAATGATCGGTAGCATTTCCTTAGGCATTGCTTTCGTCGCAGGAAGGAAGCGCGTTCCTAGTCCTGCTGCAGGGATAATTACTTTCTTTACCTTCTTCATCCGCACTTACCTCCTAAAAAGTTTTGTAAGTATTAGCTCCACTCATTTTCTCTTTAGAACAAAACCCGCTTGGAAGTACTATCTGGTCTGATTCATAGCAATTCCGAGAATCTTCACGCCTGTCTGCTCCATTAGGACTTTCAGCTTCTTAAGCGACTCGCGTTTGCTCTTGCCGTGTCTGGCGACGATAATCAATCCATCTGCCAGGGGAGCCAGGATACGCGCATCACTGTATTCTACCGCCTGCGGCGAATCCAGCAGCACCAGATCAAAGCTTGCCTTCAAATCCTCTAGCAGAGCAGCCATTCGCTCACTGCCCAGAAGATCCGGCGGGCTCACATTGGTAATACCGGCAGGAATTACAGCCAGATTAGCCAGATTGCCATAAACGGCAATATCCTTTGCTTCTTCCTTGCCCCCGAGGTATGCGGCAAGCCCTTGGCTGCCCTCTACCTCAAACACGTTGTGCAGTCCCGGATGTCTCAGGTTGCAATCAACCACAGCCACTTTCTTGCCGTCTTGTACAAAAGAAACTGCAAGGTTCGACAATATCGTTGTTTTTCCTTCTCCGCCTTCGGCAGAGGTGAAGAGCAGCACTTGCCCTCCGTTGCCTTTCAGAAGACCAAGCTGGCGGATGTACGTGCGCAGCGAGCGGAAGGATTCAGAGATATGTGAGGAAGGATTGATGTCTGCAATCAGACTCTTATTCAGCCGTAACATAAGCACCCTCCCCTACTCTTGCTTTAGCATTTGCTGCCTTTCCTAAATCGCGTTTGCGGATCACAGGAATGCTGGCGATAACCGGAAGTCCGAGATCGAACTCTGCTTCCTTCTCTGTCCGGAGTGTGCTGTTGAGAGTCTCCATCAGCAGAATAATTCCGATAGCTGCCATCAGTGAAACTACAAAACTAATGATGATGTTCATTGTCGCTCCACCATTAACAGGTCCAGGAACATCTGCCGGATCAGCCGGAGTCAGGAATGTTACGTTGTCCAGATTCATCAGTGCCGGCAAATTGCGGATGAATGTCTGCGAAACCGCGTTAACGATCATAGCGGCTTTGGCGTAGTTCTCATCCTGCACGCTCAGGTTGATCACCTGGCTCTTTTCCGAAGATTTGATCTGCAGCTTGCCAGCCAATTGCTGTTCTGTCAGATTGAATTCCGGATGTTCTGCTACTACACTCTTCATAATCGTGGGCGACTTCATAATTTCCTTATAGCTCTCGATGAGGTTGAGACTGAAGTTCAGATTATTAAGGTTGTTGCTCTCGGGGACATTCGCGGCGTTGTTGACGAGCAGCTGTCCGGAGGCTGAGTAGACAGGCACGACGAAGTTCTGGCTGACATAATAGGTAGTGGCGCATGAGATGAGTACAAACAGCGTGATCAACCATAACCTTTTCTTAATCAGGTTAATGTAATCCAAAATCGTCTTTTCCACAGTAACCCTCCTTCCGCATTCGTTACATTCTGAAAGCAATCATGAAAGTTTCAGATATCTTGCTTTTATTCTATCAATCCTAGGGAATCCCCACATGGGTCATACCATCACTTTAATCTTCACTTTCGTGTGAGAGGCTTTGCTACAAAAGAGGGGGCGCATGGTAGACTTTAGTAGTATATGACTTGAAAATCCTTACAAGCCGTGGCACTAATAGCTACGTATATAGGCGTTTAGCAGACTTCTGGGCAGGTAACATCCTGTCCAGGTTATATTCAGGTAATGTTCAGGCGGCTCTGCTAATGTAAAATGAATGCAAAATTTGTGAAAACCCTTCCAAAAGAAAACAAAAAAACACGGACAAGGATGTCCGTGTATCTAACATATTTTTAATAAAATGGAAGTTAATCGTATGACATTTCATATTTGGTGAGCCCCACCGCGTTTGCATACAATGCTGCTTGTGTCCGGTCAGCTACTTGGAGCTTCGCCAGAATCTGGCTAACATGCTTCTTCACCGTGAACTCACTGATGAACAGCCTGGAAGCGATCTCCCGGTTGCTGGCACCCTGGCCAAGCTCAATGAGCACTTCTTTTTCTTTGGGAGTTAATTCATCTGTCGGACTGTTGCCGTTCATCCGCATCTTATCTTCCATCAGTCCGGGGTCATAATACTTTCGGCCTTTATGAACCAGCTGAATGGCAAACAGCAGTTCCTCAGGCAAAGCTTCTTTGAGCACGTACCCGTCAACCAGCACTTCTTCCGCCTTCAGGAAATCCTCCCGGCTTGCCGAAGAGGTTAACAGGATGAATTTGCTGCTCATCCCGCGTGAACGCGCTGCTTTGATGACATCCAGACCTGATTCATCGGCCAGCTTAAGATCAATAAGCACAAGATCAGGCTGTGTCTCTTCTATGATCAGAAGCGCTTCTTGGCCATTCGTTGCTTCGCCGGCAAAATGCAGATTCGCCTGCATAGAAATGACCGCCGCAAGTCCTCTTCTAACCAATGGATGATCATCAACAATGACGATTTTCACTTGAACGACCTCCTGCCTAAAGTTTATGCATTTTTCAGTTCAGCCACGCCGACAGGTATCGAAATTAAAATTCTGGTGCCTGCATTCTCACTGCTGGACAACTGGAAGTCACCGCCTAGGGACTGTGCCAGATACTGCATATTCTTCATGCCTAATCCGCCGGAATTATCCTCGGATTCGGTCCAGAGCAGATCAGTATCGAAACCAACGCCATCGTCGCTTATCGATAGTCTGATCCATTTCGGCTTCAGTGACAGTTCGACATCCACCCGGCTGGCAGCACCATGACGTATGGCATTGCCTGTCGCTTCGGATATAATCCGGAAGAGCGCCTTGTGGTAAGGATAAGGAAGACTGAAATCATCCCCCGTTATTTTTAATTCAATTTCCACATCATTCAGCCTGGATAAGCTTTTCAAATGTGATCTGACCATGCCCAGCCATGTGGGACCGCCGCTCTTTTTGGAGCTGAGGCTGTAGATCGTAATGCGCAGCTCCTTGGCAACCTTGGTTGCCGAATCATGGATCAGTTCAATTTGCTCCTCCAGCTCGGATTCGGACATCTTCCGCCACGTCTGCTTCAGAGAATGAGTGGCATAGACAATGCCAAAAAGGCTCTGCGATACACTATCATGCATTTCATCGGCAATCCGGTTCTGCTCATTGGTGATGATCAGCCGGTTCTCAATCACGCCCAGCTCATGGCGTTCAAGAATAATGGCGCTCAGCTCCGAGAGGAACATTAGCTGCTGGATATACCATCTGCGGCCTTCCAGGCCCTCCGATGCTTCCAGCTTGACGCCAATCATGCCCACAAAACGTGTACTCATTCTCACGGGCATAAGCAGAAAGTCTCCGAGTCCGGGTAGGCTTTTGAATACCGGTTCGCGCTGCAGTCTCCATTCATGTTCGTGCTTCTCCAGCTCTGCGAACAGGTACCATTCTTCCTCCTGCTGCCAGCCGGTCTGGCGACTCTCAGGGGCAGGCTCCCCACTCTTTTTTGCAAACCAAAACAAGGCTTTGTCCAGCTTAGTAAGCTTTACCACATAATCCGTAATGACTTGCCCGATGTTCATGAAATCATGCTGACTTGAAGTCTCCACAATGTGATAGAGCGATTTAATGTGCTCCATGGTTTCGTTCGTCCGTGCGTTTGCCGCTTCCCGCTGCCGCTTCATCCGATTGACCATTTGCATAATTATAACCGTAAGTACCATGACTAGAAACAGGTTGCCGTTATCAAGCACTGCTTCTGCAAAAGTTTTGCCGGAAGTGTTCATAAAAAAGTAACAAAATGCGGCAAATATGCCAAAATAACCAAGCAACAGGCTCCAACTGAAATAAAAAGATAGAGAACCTGCAGCGATGAGAACCGGATTAAGAACGTATAGTTTAAAAGGACTGTCATACCCGCCAGTAAACAACGTCAGTACAATCATTCCAGCGATCTCTATGCTCACTGCAAGCATAAGAACGCGCGGCCATTTACGAAGCCTCCGATAATAAACAGTGAATATTTGGGCAAATAATAATAACAAGATGATTAATAGGGATTTAGAAAAGACGGAAGGCCCCGTATGGTCAAGGAGGTACATCAGTGATGTGAGGGACAAAGAAATCGTTCTGTAAAGTGCAATCATTCTGTCTTCCGCGGTTGCTTTAATTTTCATCCCACCACCCTATTCTCCAGTTTGTGGAAAATGCGAGCTTATTTAAGCTTTGTTTAAAAGCATCATACATGAGAAAAATCACAATAACAAGTTCCCCTTTTTGCTGATAACGTTTACAATTGGGGATTTTTGCGTAAAATAGGGCTTTTTTTTTCATAGGATTATCAAATCCCATCCTTCTTTTCTAATGATAGCGATTACAATAATTACCAGACTCCTCCTGAATCTCCGCAGACCAAATAAAACAGCCTGCCCCTAAAAAGGGACTGGCTGTTTCGGAAGCAAAAATCTATGGTTGTCGTAATCTTTCCAGGCATTCGCAGTCTATTCGGCTACCGCTGGCAAGGCTTTGGGCAACTTGGATGAATTACAAATGCAAATCTGATAGCGTTGTTCGCCAACGATATGATACCCGGTGGACAAAATACGTACAGTGTGGTTTGGTGTATCCACCTTATGGAGACTGCGGCAACTGATGCAGTAAAATTCTCTCATGGCTTCATCTCCGGCATAGTCTATAAGAACTATCGTGATTCTGCTAATTTCACCTAAATAATAACATCCTATTTTTGCCGGTGTCAATGAAAAAACCGCAAATTCCGACACACTTAGATCAATTAAAGTAGAATTTTGTCGGTAATTATAGACTTTTGCGGCAAATGAGTGGGGACACTCCCATATATTTCTTAAATAACCTTGAAAAATAAAAACAATCGCCATAATGCAGCATCCCGGCTATCGCTTTGACCTGGAGGGAGGTGTTAAGCAGCAGATGCTTCGCTTCTGCCATTTTGAGCCGGTGAATATACTCATGCAGAGGGTACCCGCTGCTTCGCCGCACAAGCCGGCGGAGTGTGGACATCGAAATATGGTGTCTGGCGGCAATGTCCCGAAGATCTGGCTTACCGTAGATGCAGGAGTTCAAGTCTTCGCGGATTTGGGGCATAATGTCAGCCTCCCGTGTCCAGGAAAAACCTTGAGTGATTAGGGAGCACTCCAGCAATATCCCCTCCAGCATGGCTGCCGCCCTGTCGGCATCCGCCGGAACACCGCCCTCCATCAGTCTGAGCACCTGTTCAAAAATGGAAGAAAGCCCCGAGAACGCAGCCGCCTCAAATACTCTCCCCCCCTCGATAAGTCCTGCCTCCAGCCATTCAGTCACACGTGTACCCGTGAAATTAATATAATATTCATCCCAGCTTCCTCCCGCCTGAGGCCCGAAGCAGTAATTACAGCCAGGACGGAAGAAGAACAGGCTGCCGGCACGTACCTGCTGTATCTTGCCATCGTTCTCCATAAAGGTTCCGTTCCCGGATAATATATATACAAGTGCCCAATGCTCGAATACTGCGTTTGAACGAAACAATATCCTTCCCGGCAGATGACCCGTTTGGCCTATCTGTATCGTCTTCAGCCTAAGCCTGGAAGACTCTACTCTGGGATCAATAATCCTTATGGGGTATGGACTGATCATATAATCCATGACCTCGAACATCATGTGCATTCCTCCCTGTATCCAGGAGTGATATGGTTATTCTGAAGATGATCATATTCTACATGAACAAGAGGTGTTCACGCTATGTCTGAAAATCATCCATTGCTGCTGTTTCCGAAGCCACAGGTGTTGAACGTGTCAGACGGCCGTTTCAAGCATCCTCCCGCAGGAAGCATAGTTCTAGCGGCTGAAGCAAAAGATTCCGTCCTCCCTGCCGCGCGCCGGCTTCAGCACATCGTGTCGCAGACTCTTCAGATCAGCCTTTCCCTGTCTGTAGGCACACATTCAGCCACATGTTCGGTCTATCACTTTAGTTATAGTCCCCTGCTGCCTGCACAGGGCTATGAAATCCGCGTCGATGAGAGTGGAATTGCTGTCATCTATGGTTCTCCTCAAGGAGCCTTTTATGCTACAGCCACGCTAAAACAAATTTTGCAGCATTACGGTAGGAGCATCCCTTACTTGCAGATTACCGACCAGCCGGACTTTGCCGCCCGGGGACTGATGATCGATATCAGCCGCAACAAAATCCCCAAGCTCGAAACCCTTTACCACATCATAGATTTCATGGCGGATGTGAAGCTGAACCAGCTGCAGTTATATATAGAAGGTTCTCCATTTGCCTATGAGTCTTTTCCACACGTCTGGGAGCTCGAGACCCCCATCACCGGCGAGGAAATTCTGCTGCTGGATGCCTATTGCAAGGAACGTTATATCGAGCTGGTTCCGAATCAAAACAGCTTCGGGCACATGGAGGGGTGGCTGACCCGTCCGGAGTTCAACGCCCTTGCCGAAACCCCTGAAGGCTTCATGCTTCCAGAGCATATGTATGATAGTGAAATGTACCCTGAGGGGCTGTTTATGCACCCGGGTACCTTCCATACTGAGGATCCTGAAGTCCTTGAACTGCTTGGCACCATGTATGATGATCTCCTCCCCTACTTCTCATCGGAGCACTTCAATGTAGGCTGTGATGAGACGTATGAACTAGGTCTTGGCAAAAGCAAAGTATCGGCCGAGGCCATAGGCAAAGGTCAGCTCTATTTATCTTTCCTGCTGAAAATTCATCAACTTGTCCAGAAGCGCGGCAAAACCATGCAATTTTGGGGAGATATTATCATCCAGCACCCTGAGCTCATTCCCCAGCTGCCCAAAGATATCATTGCCATGGAATGGGGCTACAGCGCAGCTCATCCGTTTGAAGCAGATACGCTGAAATTCCGGGAAGCCGGAATCCCATTCTATGTATGCCCCGGAACCAGCTCCTGGAATTCACTCACAGGCCGCAGCGATAACATGCTGGCCAATCTGCGCAGCGCCGCGGTGCATGGCAAGAATAACGGAGCTATCGGCTACCTGATTACCGACTGGGGAGATTTTGGACATTGGCAGCACCTGCCGGTCAGCTATGCCGGATTTGCCTACGGTGCAGCAGTAGCCTGGAATGTAGAGAACAATCTGGAGGCCGATGTTGCAGCTTACCTGAACACAGCCGTGTTTCATGACCGTTCGGGCACAATCGGGCGGCTGCTGCTCGATCTGGGCAACTATTACAAGTATGAGTCTGGCGTAGTCCGTCCAAATGATACGGAAATGTCCATGCTGTTGCGCTCCCCACTGCATCAGATACAGCTTGTCAGCAAGTTAACGGATGAACACCTTGATCAGTTGGAGCAATATATAGAAGGAATCGACTTACAGCTCGACCAGCTGGAGCTGGGATGCGGCGATGCCCGTCTTGTTCTGGAGGAGCTTCAGAATGGTATTCATTTTGTACAGCATGCGGTACAGCTGGCCCGGATTAAGAAACAACTGGCAAAGGGGGATAAGCTCTTGGACCCGGCGCTGATCCAGCGGCAGATCAAAGACCTCGACCTCCTGCTTCACCACTACCGCCAGCTGTGGATCCAGCGCAACCGGCCCGGCGGCTTAGAGCAGAGTGTCTCGAAGCTGGTCCGGCTGCGCTCCGAATATATAACACTGGCTAAAGAGCTTTAAAATCCAACTGGTAAAAAGCCAAAAGCTGCCCGTTTGCATCTCAATATGCGAACAGGCAGCTTTATTAATTACAACGGCATTTCTGCTGTTGTTGGTTCTTCATCCCGCTCGGCCGCGCAGCCTTATTCCGCCGCCCAGGGCTGACGCTGCGACACTACCGTCTCGCCGCTATCGGCGGCCTGTTCCAGCAGCAGCGCCAAATATTGGTCCTGGCTTCCTTCGGCCAGGCTATAGAAGGATGGCCCGCCTTGGATGTAATGCTGCATCCGGGCAAGACTCTCAGCGATGGCAAGCTCATCGTCCGACAGGCGCGCAGGTCCAAAGGGATTGTTATACACCCATTCTCCATCTGCCATAATCCCCTTGAGATAAAAGCCCTCCAGATTGCCGCCATGTCCCGCATCGATCCTGCGCAGTGTGCTGTACAGGGGTGTATCATAGTCCTGCAGCCAGGATATGTCCTGATCCCTTATTTCACCACGATCCCCGCGAACCAGTACACGGTTACCGCGAATCCAGGAAAAATACTGGTCACCGGTGAAATCGAATACGCCCAGCTTGTCTCCATAGTCCAGCGTTGCCAGAGTCTGGACAGTCTGCACCGGCACTTCCGCGGAAGGAGGGCCGCTGCGCTGCGGTCCTTGAATAATCGGGGATCGGAAATTCTGCGCACGGATGCTGACATCCTCAAAGCCGATACCGAGCAAGTGCCGGATTAGACTGATTCCATGGTAACCATGCGCCGCGGATACCTGAGCCTGGCTGATGGTTCCTAGCCTTCCCGATGCAGCCAGTCTAATTCTTGCCGCATGCATCGGCTGGAACAAATATTGCTCGGCAATCTGGATCTTTGCAGAGCTGCCTACACGATTCCACAGTTCCTGAAGCTGCTTCAGATCAGAAGCGGGAGGCGTCTCAGCGAGCACTGGAATTCCAGCCTCCGCCAATCGGATCACATATGCTGTGCTGATATCCTTTTTCAAGCTCGCAACAGTAAATGAGTAAGCTCCAGACGCGATATATTCCTCAATGGTGGTATATACGCTTACGCCCCAAGCTCTGCTAAGTGCTGCAGCCTTTTCCTTATTCCGGACAAACATAGCCCCGACCGCAAACCGCTCCGGCAGTGCTCTGGCGATCCGCAAATAAAACTCCGCACGCCAGCCCCCGCCCACCAGTCCAAATACAATTTTATCCACACCCTATTCCCCTTCCACTTCATAATTCTGTTCGTGCGCAGTACAACTATTCTTCCCTTCTCCCCCTCTGTTCCTCCATATCGTTCCAACGTAGTTCTTCATATTGATTCTCCAGCATTTCCCGCTCTCGCCGCTCCAATAAATCCCGGTTATGGCTCTCCCTAAGGCTTGCTTCGTCCTCGTAGATCCGCCAGAGATCAGAGAACAGATAATCTTTAACTTCTACGATGATCCCGTCCATCCTCCCGCCTTGCCAGAGTAATCCGGCAGAGGTGCGAAGCACCGTACGTCCATCTGGAGTAGCTGCTTTTTGTCCAAGGCGGATATGCATTAGCATTTGCCCAAACGTGTACCATGCCATATTATAATTCCCCCCTCGAATTTTAATTGAAAAGACCTGACGGGAAGACTATAATCATCTCGAAAACCATTTTTTACCTATGGTTAATACATAGATTTACACACAAAAAACTGATAAAAGGAGACCAATTATGGATTGGCTGCATGATTTCGATGAAGATCTCCGTTTAGTGTTTCAAGACTGCAGCAACATTATTTCAGGCTTCCCTGAACCGCTTCGAACACAAGGATTGTCCTATCTCGATCAGTTTAACGTTTTCAGTGCAGGAAGTCACAAAAATTATATCTGTTATCTGCTGCCCTTCTGGCTAAGGGACGGCTACGGTCTTACCGATGACGAAGTCCGGCAGCTGTCGGCCGGCAATGTTTTCTGCATGCTGTATTTCTTCATTCAGGATGATTTGATCGACAGCAGCCTGGACCGTGCAGCCGGGAAGCTGCCGCTTGCGAATCTGCTGTATGTTGAATTCCTCAACAGATACAGGCCCTTATTCCCGGCGGACTCGCTCTTCTGGCTCTGCTTCAACCGGTATATCCTGGAGTGGGCGGAGAGCATGGCCGGTGAGGCGCATGGAGATTATTTCCGGAATGACCGCCTGAAGATTTCTCACAAGGCCAGCCCTCTGAAGCTTACCAGCACAGCGATTCTGCTGTATTCCGGTAATGCCCCTTTGATTACAGAAGCGGAGGAGGTGCTCCACACTGCGCTGCTTACTCTGCAAATGCTGGACGACTACGAGGATTGGGAGCAGGATCTTGACGGCGGAAGCTACAACTGCCTGTTGTCACTGGCAAGCGGACATTTCAACCTACAGAGGGAAGCGCTTACAAAAGAGCAAGTCAAAGAATATATCTTCACCACAGGGGGACTGGCCGAATATGCCGGGACAGCAGTGTCCAATCACAGGAAGCTTGAACAATGCCGACTGAACGTCCCCCATCTCCTATCCTTCCACCAGATGATGGTCAAGAATCTACAACACATCGCAGCAACCATTGAGGCGGAGAAAAAGCTTTTACAACAAGGGGGTCTCTCCTATTGGTTATCCAAACATATAAATCTGTAAATAGGAAATAGGATATAGAATAATAGACTGGGCTATGCTATACTAATCAGGAAAATATAACCATTTTGGAAGGGTGATTATTTTGTCAGAAGCAGTTCTCCGAAATCAAGTGATTCAAAAGGCATGGGAAGATCCGGGTTTCAAGCAAAGATTACTCACTGATCCGAAAGCAGCCCTCCAAGAAGCGCTAGGCATTCAACTTCCCGATGATATTACTCTCAAGACCGTTGAAGAAGGATCCAACGAATTCTATCTGGTTATCCCACCAAGCCCGGCATCCGGCGTAATGAAAACGGACTTCACCACACTTAGCACCTGGTAATCCTATACAAGCTCAGTTTCATAGGAGCCAGAACCATCCGGCGCTTCTGCCAAGGGCAGAATAGTAATGGATTCGGTTCCGGCTCCTTTTGTGCTTATGAAGCGTACCTCGCCCCCCATCGCCTCAATAATCCGGAACGTCACCATGAGTCCTAGTCCTGTTCCCTTAGTCTTGTTAGAAGAGAAATAAGGCTCTCCCAACCGGCTCAGAACCCATGGATCCATCCCCGACCCGTTATCCTTGATATGAATGAATACTTTATCCTCTTTGGCATAGGCCATAATATGAATGCTACCATCTTCGCCCAGCGACTCAATACTGTTCTTGATAATATTGATGAATGCCTGCTTGAACTTGGAGGAGTTGCCCTTTACCCATAAATGGTCGGCGACCTCAAGCAGCATCTTGCCACCGTTCAAATGACATAGCGGCAGCAGAATGCTCTCGATATGCTTACATTCATCCCGGACACTGAGCAGTGAGATCTTCTCGAATTCCGGTTTGGCAAAGGTGAGAAAATCCGTAATGATATTGGACGCGCGGTCCAGCTCGCTAAGGGCCATGAATAAATATCTTCGCTCGTCACCGCTCGACTTTTCACTTAGAAGCTGCAGAAACCCTCTTGTCACCTGCAGGGGGTTGCGCACCTCATGGGCCACCGATGCAGCCAGCTCGCTGATAATCTCCATTTTTTCGGACCTCTGCAATTCGTTGTTGAACAGCTCCAGCTCCCGTGAATATTTGACAACCTGCTGATGGTTCAAAGCGAGACGGCGCCCCAGGATGATGATCAAAGAGAGAATGAACACCACCAGCGCCCACTTCCAATAGAATAGATCATAATTGCCTTGCTGGATATAGTACCAGATCAGCTCACCCGCCCCGGTTAAGGCAGCAACACCAAATCCAATAGCGAAGGTGATTGCATCCTTGTTGCCCCTCAGAGAGAACAGGATAACGCAGGCGATCAGCAGGATGAATTGCAGAATCATGATAATACCGATGAGGGTGGCCGATACAAAATAATAAAACTCCACCAGCCGGTTGCCCGACAGATAATTAGCAATCATGCAGGCAATGCAGAATATGGAATAGACCACCTGGAATTTACGGAATCGGCGGATGATACCATGCTTGCCGCTGCCAAAAATTTTCTCAAATAAAAAGGTCAATGCAGGCAGCAGCGACAGCAGTGCTAGATCGAAGAACACGACGCTAAGCGGGCCTAAATACCTGAAGAAGGTGTACGTAAAAGGAGAATATGTGATCGATAGAACCCCGGTAGAGGCAATAACTATAGACAGCGCAGCGGCAATAGGGAAATATTCCTTGTTCAAGTAAAACGCGCAGACAAAAAGAACGATAGCCACGAATAAAAAAGCGCCGCCCAAGACTATGTCGACCAATCCATTTTTTGAATAGTCCTTAATTAGGATACTGTGCTCACCCAGCAGCGCCTTGTCTTTAATTCCGATACGATCCTGCAGGGTCTCTGTCCATATGTATAAGGTTTTTCCGTTATCTGAGGCACTGAGAGGGATAAGCAATGAATAATTGTCATGAATGTAGTTGCGGTCGCCCTCGAAGACAAGACGTTCCCCAACATACACCTTTACATGCAGCGCGTATAATGTATCAATGTAGACCGCAGGTGAAGTATATTGATTCGCCGGCAATGCTATACGCGTCCATGCGGAGGAAATACCACTGGGAAGCTCTGGTGTACCTTGCAGTGCATGGACCTCGATCCATCCTTGTCCGTCCGTAAGCGGAACCTCCCGGCCTGACTCCCCATCCGGGCTTCCCCATTTCATCTGCCAGCTGGTGATTTCTGTGGAGCTGTAATGACCTTCTGCGGATGCCTGAAGCACACTACAAGCCATACAAAGTACGAATAGAACTACCGATAGATGTAGAATTCTAGTGAGCAAGCGCATGCGAGCACCTCAGAAGTAAATTTCAGAAACTATTGTTCTGTTATTGTTAGTACTTCGCCCCATCCACAGCCCATCCCTTCAAAATAATCGGAATTCACCAAAATAATTCCTATTTTTCTATAGACGATGGTAATTTAACAATCACTCGGGTGCCTTCACCTTTCCTACTCTGAAACTGAATGGAACCGTTCATGGCTTCAATAATCCGGAATGTCACCATCAATCCAAGCCCGGTCCCCTTCTTCTTATTGGAATAATACGGTTCGCCCAGATGAGCCAGCTCGCTCACCTTCATCCCTTCCCCGTTATCCTGCACACTGATGATGATATTCTCTCCGGACCTCCAGGCAGCAATAGTAATCAGTCCATTCTCCTCAAGGGATTCAATGGCGTTTTTGATCAGATTGATAAAAGCTTGTTTGAACTTGGAAGTGCTACCTAGCACCTGAAGTCCATTCTGAAGCTGCAGCTCGATAGCCCCCCCTTGCAGGTTAGCCAGCGGTAACAGAATGCCCGAGATATGGCGAAGTGCCTCGGCTACCTCAAAGCGGTCCAAGGTGTCAGGCCCAGGCTTGGCAAAGGTCAGAAAGTCAGTAATGATGAGCGAAGCCCTGTCCAGCTCTTCCACAGCCAACTGCAGATACTCCTTCTCCTTCTTGCCGGAACGTTCCCCCAGTATCTGCAAAAATCCACGGGTAACCTGGAGGGGGTTCCTTACCTCATGGGCCACCGAAGCCGCAAGTTCGCTGATGATCTCCATTTTCTCCGACCGCTGCAGATCATCATTGAATCGCTCCATCTCCCGGGAATATTCCAGCACCTGTTCATGATTCCTGGCGAACCTTCTGCCCAGAATGACAATAAGCGAAAGAATAAAAACAATAACGCCCCACTTCCACCATTGCAGATGATAGCTGCCTTTAACATAGTACATAACCAGCTCCATCACAGACAAAAGAGCAAACACAGAGAAACCGATCGAGAAGATAACCGCATCGCTGTTCCCTTGGAATGCAGCCCGGACTGCAACGTACAGCAAATAGACAACTTGTATCATCATTATCAGGCCCAAGATATCTACGGTGAACACTCTATAGATTCCGTCCAGCCGGTAATCCAGCAGAGCGTTGACACACAGAAACAGTAGTCCAAATAAGGAATAACCTATCTGAAATTGACGCAGCCGCTTAGTCAAGCCACGCCGGCCTGATCCGAAAATCTGCTCAAAATAAAATGTAAAAGACGGCAGCAGTGTCAATAACGCCACATCGAAGCAATGATCCAGCCAATGGCCCGGAGTGTGTAATATGACTGGCAGAAAAGGCGAATAGGTAATGAACAGTATGCCAAAACAAACAATGACCAGAACCAGAAAGAAACCGCCCTTGAAGAAATCCAGCTTCAAAAACATCAGACAAACCAGCAGGGCTGCCCCCATAAATAAAAAGGCAACACCTATCACGAGATCTGCCAAATCCTGCTTCACATAAAAAGCCAGCAGCTTGCTGTAGCTCCCTGCTCTAATTTCCCCTTCGAACCCAAAATCCTGACCGTGACCGCTACTCCACAGATAGATCCGGGAAGTTCCCTCTGCACCAGACAAAGGGATCAGTACCTTACTCCCGCTAAAGTCCACTAAATTCCGGGAATCATAGATTAGCTTATTATCCATATAAGCTTTGAGGTTACTTCCATATACTTTATCAATCAAAAGGGCCGGATTCGCCCCTGTCTCCGGGAGAGAAAAACGAAGCCAGACAGCTGACACCCCCGCAGGGGCTGCGGGTCTTACGGATGGGCCAGCTATGGAGATCCACTCACTGTCAGGGGATGCCGCTGCTTCGGCAGGATTAGACACCGTTGAGGATTCCCATTTCAGCTGCCAGCCGGACAAGGGGGTTTCCGGCCGGCCGCTCCACTGAGAGGCGATGCCCATAGGCACTATAGCAATCAGCAGCAGCAGTGTGAGAATAGCTGCCGCTGCCTTGGTTGATGGCAACTTCATTATGGCACCTCAATAAATCTTTAGTTGGATTTATACAGTACATTCGATTCTTATTTTCGACAACGTTCGCGGCATCCCTGCCTAATATTGCAAAAAAACATCGAAAAAAGACGATAAATTACACCTGACTAAGCGGAATGCTCAGGAACTATGATGGTTAATTCTGCTTCAGATTGATTATATTAAGCATAGGCTGCTCAAGGCATAGAGATTCGCCGCCGTAGATTGGGGTATAGAAATACTATAAGGAGGAGGAAATGCCATGGACCACAAGGAAAAACCCTCCGCCAGCAGACCACCCGCTGATGAGGACTTGGTAACTGAACGGGATATTGATAATGAATCCGGCCTGTTCCAGGAAGGAAGCTATCCGGACGCTCTGCCTGAAGAAGATCAGGAAGCTGCCGTTAATGAAGCCAAGAACAATCACGCCAAAAGGAGCTGAACGGCTATGGGTAATGAATTTAATAAGACTGAAGCCGATTTTGTATATGAACGTTATAATAAAATGAGAGAAGTATCCGCAGAACAGGACATTCCACTGGAGGAACTGCCGGTCCAGGAGAAACCTGTCGATTGGGATGGAGTTGTAGACGACGGCTCCGATCCGGCTCTTGTCGGTGATCCGCTTCTAGCAGCCGATATTGACCTTAATACTCCGGAACCGGCACTAGGCCGCAGAGCGGACAGAGTCACCAGCCTAACTTCTCCGCCACCCTCCGAGCGGGATGAAGTTCTGGAATCAGATGCCGTATTCGCTGCTGAAGCAGCCGGATTATCCGGAACTGCCATTGACTATGCGGACGATGAAGAGCTTATGGATGACGAGGAAGAAGAACTGCCGCTGGAGGATGTCCCCGATGCCGATGATATCGAGCCTGGGACAGCCATCGATCCGGTCTCCCCGCCAATCGATGTTATGCCAGGTACAGATGTTCTGAATGGCTCCAACGGTGAAGAAGAATAACCTTGTTATTTTTCGCATTGACTTTTAAACATGATGTCCTTAATATTGGTTGTAATTCTATACGGCGATGGAGTTCGCCATTAACCGTCTCTAGAGACTAATGACTCCTACCAGCGGTCACTTCGCTGGTAGGAGTCTGTTTGATTTTAGGGAATCCATATTATAGTTGTGGCATCATCATTTAATGGGGGCTAGTAAGATGAGAGAAGTGTATTTGCGGTGGCAGAAGCTTATAGAGAGGAGCAGTTATCTGGCCCTTTGGGGGACCTTTATGAAATGGATTGTACTTGGCGGCATTGTCGGTATACTGTCCGGTACAGCCTCAGCCTTTTTCCTGAAAAGTCTGGATGCAGTGACAGAGATACGCTTGAATCATGCCTGGCTGCTGTATTTGCTGCCGCTGGGCGGAGCTCTGGTAAGCTATCTGTACATGCGTTATGGTAAAAACAGCAGTAAAGGTAATAATCTGATCCTGGAGCAGATTCAGCAAGGAAATGAGGCGATTCCACTGCGGATGGCTCCCTTAGTTCTGTTCGGAACACTCGTTACCCACCTGTTCGGGGGTTCTGCGGGACGGGAAGGAACAGCTGTGCAGATGGGCGGAAGTCTGGCAGAAGCCTTCGGCAAGCTGATTCGAATCAATTCCCTTGACCGGCAGATTCTGCTCATGTGCGGGATCAGCGGGGGGTTTGGCTCTATTTTTGGAACACCCTTGGCGGGAACACTGTTTGGTCTGGAGGTTATCGCCATCGGCCTAATCAGTCATAAGGCCCTTCTCCCCTGCTTCACAGCAAGCTTTGTCGGAGATATTGTGACTACCCGTCTGTGGAACGTTCATCACATTCATTATCAGGTGGATGTTTTTCCCGCGCTTTCCTTGGTTGTACTGCTCAAGGTCATCCTGGCCTCCGTTCTGTTCGGACTTGCCAGCATCGCGTTCAGCGAGCTGACCCATTATCTGAAAAGAACCTTCACCCTGCTAGTGAAAAATCCTATGCTCAAAAGCGCGCTTGGCGGGTTCATCATCATTGCCCTGGTCTATATAGCCGGCACGAGAGATTATCTTGGTCTGGGGATTCCCTTGATTCAGGATTCGTTCCAGACGGATGTTGCTCCCTTCGCCTTTCTATGGAAGCTGATTTTCACCTCATTCACCTTGGGAACCGGATTTCAGGGGGGAGAAGTCACTCCGCTCTTTGCCATAGGGGCCACCCTGGGCAACAGCTTGGCCGGGTTCCTTCATCTATATGCGCCTTTTTTGGCCTCACTCGGGTTCATCGCAGTCTTCTGCGGAGCAACCAATACGCCGATTGCCTGCTTCCTTATGGGAATTGAGCTGTTCGGTTCGGGCGGAGCGGTCTATATGTTCATTGCTTGCCTGGTGAGCTTCCTGTTCTCCGGACATTCCGGCATCTATACCTCTCAGCAGATTGGAATATCCAAAAGTGAGTGGGTCCGCATTCCCGAAGGTACCACACTGGGAACCGTCAAGCAGCTGCGCCAGGCAAGTAAAAACGGCCACGATGGTCGTTAAGACATCACGCTGAAGAGTTACCTTAAGGCAGACGGTCTGTCAACTGCTTGTCTTATCCATTGTCCAGTACCGCCATTTGTCCGGTGCCATGGGTGGCTGCGACTTTTGCCTCTAGCTTGCGGGTTTTGACAAGGACCGCCGCCAAGAGGAGCATTACACCGTTAATGACAAATATCCAGCGGATTGGAAGAAATGCCCCCAGCAGTCCGCCGATTATCGGTCCGGCCATGGTTGCCAGCTGGGTAGCTGCCTGATTCAGACCGAAGGCCCGGCCGCGGAAGCCAGGGTCAATTACCTGCACAATCATCGCGTTCACTGAAGGAAGTACACCGGCATAGAACAAGCCGTAAGCAAATCGCAGGATGGCAAACTCTACATAACCTGATACAAAATACTGCAGAATATTGCCGACGCCTCCGCCGACCAGGCCGATGAACAGAATGAATCCAAAGCCCTTCCGGCTGCCGATACGCCCCCACTGGGGAGCCATAATTACCGTGGCAATCCCTACAGCAGAGAAGACAATGCCCGAGCTTAGGGAGGCGCTATTCCTTGAAACCCCCATGTCGAGCAGATAGATCGGCAGCAACGGTTCCAGGATCATCACAGAAAAGGTCGCCAGCCCTGCCAACAGCAGCAGCGTCATAAACGCGGGATTCGCCCGCGCCTCCCGGATATCATCACGTACATGTGATCTCGGTGCCGACCGGTCATAATTCTCTTCCTTCGCAAAAAAGGTGGCGATTAGCGCCGATACCAGCACAATCACCGCCGAGAACAGAAATGCGCTGCGGTTGCTGGAATAATAGCTGACTACGCCGCCGATAAGCGGGCCAATAATGCTCCCGGTAGCCCCGGCTGTAGACATAATACTGAGCGCATAACCTGTCTTGTCTTCCGGTGTATTGGTGGCGACCATCGCAATGGCTGCCGGAACAAAACCCGCCAAGAGTCCCTGAAATATACGCACGATAATAAACACATATGGATCATGCACGAAAAAATTGATCAAATACAGCGCCGCCAGGCTGAAGCCCGACCGGATCAGCATCGGCTTGCGCCCGTATTTGTCAGCGAGCGACCCCCAGTAAGGTGAAATCAGTGCACTGGCGAGAAAGGTAATACCAAAGCTGACCCCTGACCAGATCTCCAGATGATTTGTAACACCCAGCTGGTCGCTCAAAAAGATCGAGAGGAACGGAATCGAGATCGAATATGCTGTACTGCAAAAAAACACTCCTACCCAAAGCACGATCAGGTTCCGCTTCCATGAAAAATGCATGCTGCACACGTCCCTTCTGAGTATTCTTGGAGGCATCATCCATACATTGTAACTCTCCTGTCAGAGATGTGCCAACCAAAGCCGTCCCTTCACTTTGCAAGAAGCAGGATAATCGGGGTATGATAGAATAGATGAACTACGATATTTATAGATCAAAGGAGCGATTGAGAACGTGAAGCGTACAAGAAGAAATCCCGTCATCCTGCTGCTGATGATGAGCCTACTGCTGGTGATTGCCGCAGGCTGCGGTAACAAACCAACAAATAATAACGGTACGGCAAATAGCAGCAATGCATCAGGTAATACATCGAGTAATACAGCGAGCCCAGCTCCCCAAGAGAGCGCTGCGGCACCGACTGAGGGTGTGCCTTCGGCAACAGCCAGCCATCCGGTGGTCACGATAGAGATGGATAACGGCGGCATCATTAAGGCCGAGCTGTACCCTGAGGTTGCTCCCAATACCGTCAACAACTTCATCTCTTTGATTCAAAAAGGCTTCTATGACGGAACGATCTTTCATCGCGTCATTCCAGGTTTCATGATTCAGGGCGGAGATCCAGATGGCACAGGCATGGGCGGGCCAGGCTACGGCATCGCAGGTGAATTCACAGCGAATGGCTTCACCAACAACCTGGCGCACACGCAGGGCGTATTGTCCATGGCAAGAAGCCAGGATATGAACTCCGGCGGCTCGCAGTTCTTCATTATGGCTGCGGCATATCCAAGTCTGGACGGCCAATATGCCGCTTTCGGCAAGGTTACCGAAGGTCAGGATGTCGTAGATGCCATTGTGAATTTACCACGGGACAGCTCAGACCGTCCGGAACAACCACCGGTCATGAAGAAAGTCACCGTTGATACACTTGGCGTGACTTATCCGGAACCGCAAAAGGTTCAGTAGACATTTTTCCGGCTGTATCAACCCACGTACATCCGGCCACACAGGCAAAAAGCCTCTTTTCCCATGACGGAAAAGAGGCTTTTTATTATATCTATAGCTGCTATCTTCTGCTGAGAACATGGTGGCTGTCACGCAGGAAGGTACTGCGGCTATTCCGCAGCAGGTTGATGCGCTCCTGTGCCAGATGATCTGCGGCCGCATAAGCAGGTATTCCACTGGTAGAGGAAATCTCCAGTACCCGGGTTATACTGTCATAGATTTTGGCAATCTGCTTGAAGGCACGTTCCTTGTTATATCCGTTCAGCTCATCCGCCACATTGATTACACCGCCCGCATTAATGACATAGTCAGGAGCGTATACGATCCCCATGGCATGCAAGGCATCCCCATGACGCGGTTCCTTCAGCTGATTGTTGGCAGCACCCGCAACAACCTTTGCCTGAAGAAGCGGAATCGAGTCATCATTGATCGTTGCGCCGAGTGCGCAAGGCGCATATATATCGCTTTTGATAGAGATAATGTCGGCAGGATCAACCGCTTTGGCCCCATAAGCTTCTACCGCCCGGTTCACCGCTTCCTTGTTAATATCGGTTACAATCAGCTGTGCACCTTCCTCATGCAAATACTTACACAGCGTGAAGGATACATTGCCGACACCTTGCACTGCAATGATCTTGCCTTCCAGAGAATCGCTGCCAAAGGCTGCCTTCGCCGCTGCCTTCATCCCTTGGTACACGCCAAAGGCTGTAGCCGGGGACGGATTGCCTGAAGAACCGTAAGTTGCTGAAATCCCGGTCACATAATCCGTTTCCTGATGAATGATGTCCATGTCCGCTTCTGTAGTGCCCACATCCTCGGCTGTAATATAGCGGCCGTTCAACCCTTGTATGTATCTGCCGAAGGCACGGAACATCGCCTCGTTTTTGTCTTTTTTGGGGTCACCGATGATTACTGTCTTGCCGCCGCCCAGATTGAGCCCGGCTACAGCATTCTTGTAGGTCATGCCTTTGGACAGCCGGAGCGCATCTACAATTGCGTCCTCCTCCGAAGCATAGGTCCACATTCTTGTTCCACCCAGTGCGGGACCCAGTGTGGTGTCATGAATGGCGATAATAGCTTTTAGTCCCGACGCCTTGTCCTGACAAAACAATAGTTCCTCGTAATCGTCCCGCTCCATTGCTGCAAACAATTCCATTGGTCTCATTTCTCCTATCTCCACTTTTCTTCATGTTATGTTTCATAACAAAGCTAGTACTTTTAGAGAATAATGTCAATATATTTTATCTTATTCATCTCAAAAAGCCCCCAAATACCGTTCACATCCGACATTGACTTCACTTCAAATGTCAGGCACAAGGGGACTTTACTCTTAGAATGAGCTTATTCCCAGTACTGATCCGGACGATATTCGATTTCCGACTGCACGGCTATCTTCAGACACCCGGAAGAGCTGTCATAGTTCACCGGATTGTCCCCGACATAATACCAATGTTTGATGGTAGGACCATCTTCCGGTTCTTCGAAACGGAAAACATTCAGCTCGCTCTTCAGATCCACAACCGCCTGCCCTTTCTCGGCAGATACCCCACACAGGGTGATTAGGGTCAGGCTGCCCTGCTGATCAAAGGTGTAGGACACTCCTTCTGTGCTGCTAACCAGCATACGCCCGGTTACGGAATGTTTAACAAGTACTCTTTCCTGTTCCATTAGCATTCCCTCCTTATGCGAATATGCAGATATTAGGGCAGGTCAATCAGCATTACAAAAGCATCTTCCCCAGCCACAAGGCTCAGTTCGCTGACCTCTTCGATCCGCGCCGAGTCGCCGGAGTGACGCAGGACATTCCCATCAAGCTCCAGCTGTCCCTCTATTAAATAGACATACATCCGCCGTCCGGGCTCCTGCTGATAATTCAGCTGCTCCCCCGCTTTCACCCGGCCCAGATAGATTGTCATATCTTGGGCGATCTCCGCAACCTCTTCTGAGCTTACTGACGATACTACTGGCAGCAGTGTTCCCTCAAGCTTCGCGGGATCAAAACGGCTGGTACCGTAGGAAGGTGCTGTACCGCGGGTACGCGGCATGAACCATAATTGAAGCAGCCTTACCGGTTCCGATTCCGAAGGATTATGTTCTGTATGAATAGCCCCCGTACCAGCTGACATCCTCTGGATGCCGCCAAAAGTCGTCTCCACTACGTTGCCAAGGTTGTCCTCGTGACGGAGGGTGCCGGATAGCACGATGGAGACAATCTCCATATCGCTATGCGGATGAGCGCCAAAACCTCTTCCGGGAGCGATGATATCATCATTGCAGACGCGCATGGGCCCGAAAGCCGTATTGGCAGGATCATAATAATCACCGAACGAAAAGCTGTGCATCCCTTTCAGCCAGCCATGGTCAAAATGATGGGCGGATTCCGCCGGGTATACTCGAATCATGTGATCCCCTCCTGAGAAGTTCATGGGTTAATCCAGTCCATTCTAGTGTAGCAGAAAGCGCTGGAAACCAAAAATAAGCAGCACAACCCATAAGCTTCTGATCAGCAAAAACAGGTACCCTCCTTATTCAAGGAAGATACCTGTTCTCCTAAAAAATATATTCCAGAGCTAGGAATTCCGGCTTATGCCTGGAATCCATTCCAGTGAGTGACCTCTTCCAGAGGCAGGCGTCCGGTTGGGCGTCCTTCCACTGCAGCTTTGCCCAGCGCAATCAGCATCACCGGCACATAGCGGTCAGAGATCTGGAACAGTTCCTTCAGTCCGGCAGGATCAAATCCGCCCATCGGCACTGTGTCATACCCTCTGGCTTTCGCTGCCAGCATCAGCTGCATGGATACCAGTCCGCCGTCTACCAGGGCAATATCCTCCAGCTTATCCTTCGGCATGCTGGAGTAGCCTTCACGACTGCGTTTGGCCATCGCTGTGGCAACATCCTCAGGCATAAGCCCGGTAGCACTAGCATGACCATAGATCGCTTCCGCATTGCTGTAAGCTTCCGTATCGCCAAGTACAACAATCATGGCCGAAGAATCGGTGGTCTGCGCCTGATTATAGGCGATGGGCAACAGCTTCGATTTGAGCTCCTGATCCGTAACGACGATGAACCGCCATGGCTGAAGATTGGAGGAAGAAGGTGCCAGAATTGCCTCGGCAAGAAGCTCCTTGATTTCCTCATCGGATATTTTCCAGGAAGAATCATATTTCCGCACCGAACGCCGTTCCCGAATGACCTTGCTGAATTCCTGTTCTACTTTCAGTTCTGATGCCAATTTAATTCCTCCTCTTCCTATCTCTATTTTGTCGTGAAGTATTTAACTGTGACTTAATAAGCACAGTATAAGTCATAAAAAATCCGTTTGTCAACATTCCGTTCGACGTACCAGTTCCGCCAGAGTATACTTTTGCAGAATAGCTACCGCACTCTGATCCATCTCTTCCATAATATCTCCGCATACATTCTTCATCCGCACCCCAAAAGTATTCTCGCACATCGCCTCATTCACCATATTGCTGCGCAGGCACCCGGCCTCCATGGCGTTATAGACTTCCGCCAGTGTCAGTTCTTCCGGGGACCGGTTCAGCATGTATCCACCATCCCGCCCTTCACGGGTTACCAGGATCTGTTCCTTGGTCAGCTTGGCCAGAGCTTTCCGTAGAACTGTCGGTTCTGAAGACAGATGCCCGGCGATTTCACAACTGGAACAGGAACTGCCTTCTTTGCGGGCCATAATCACCAATGCCTGCAGAACCAGACCGAACGATTTATATTGAAGCGCTCCGCTGTTTCTTGTTTTAGTCATATTCCTCCGCTCCTTTATATTTCGCTGTAAACTTAAGTATAGAGTGTCCGCCCCCTTTTGGCAAAATGATTCACCTTCTGCTGTAATTACAGCCCGTTAAATAGTGGAAATCTGCATTTCAGACACGATGGACCAGCTTTTGGACGAGCTGTCTTTGACGTAAACTTGTATCATATAATTCCCTTTCTCCTTAAACGCATAAGAGTATTCCGCAGATTTGAACCAGAAGCTTTCCTTCTTCTCCTTGATAGCCTGGTTATCGATTGTAGCAGTCTTGTTCAGAGGATCTGTGATCGTAATTTTCAGATCGGAAATTTCTGTCCGGAGATGATCTACCTGCACGAGGACGGAAAAGGTGCTGCTCTCCTCACTTCTTACCTTGCCAAAGATCTTCCCCTGATCATCCAGCAGCACCATGTTCACATTGGGCTTATAGATTCGCACCTCTTTGGCGGATTCATCCCAGAACATCAACGCATGCAGGTTCTCGGGGAGCTGCTCCATGGACAGATAAGGCTCTCCTTCGGACAACAACCCCGATTGCTTCTGCAGCACATTGTTCAGGTAAACCGCGATATCCGATTTGCCCGAAGCCGCATACAGCAGGGTGCCACCAGATATCACCGTCAGGCATAGTGTTGAAAAAACAAGCTTTTTCATAGTCCCCATACGTTCTCCCCCTCTGATTTGTTCCCTGCTGATTATACCTTCCAAACGGGAATAAGTTTCTAGGAAAATCCTATATATACAAAAACCGGCTGTGCACCTCCTGTAAAGAAGGCACACAGCCGGGCTGTGTCATACATATATCACTTTATTGCGGAATAGAACCGTTTACCGCACCTGCCTTTTTTACAGCTTGGCAATGGTCTCGGTCAGAACTGGAACGATCTGTGATTTGCGGGAAACAACACCCTTCAGAACAGCTTTGTTGTCATCCAGCTTCACATTGTAAGCCTGCTCAACGGCACCAGCCACACGGCCCAGAGCCAAACCTACGGAATCATTGTTCAGGATATCCGTTACGACGAACAGGAAGAGGTCCAGGCCTTTGTCATCAATGATGGCCGTCAGGGCTGTTTCGAGCTCAGCTTGCTTGGAGAGCACATCGTTAACATCCACTGCGTTCACCTGGGCAATCTCCACTTTGTATTCACCCATTTTGAATTCCTTGGCATCCAGGGAGATCAGTTGGGCGATACTCTTGTCGCTTAGATCGGCACCCGCCTTGAGCATCGCAAGTCCGTAGCTGTCAGCGTCAACACCGGCGATGGCAGCCAGCTCGCGTGCAGCTGCTACATCCTGCTCGGTGCAGGTTGGCGATTTGAAAAGCAGGGAGTCGGAAATGATTGCGGACAGCATGAGACCGGCGATATCCTTCGGAATAGCTACTCCGTTTTCTTTGTACAGCTTGTTAAGAATAGTTGCTGTGCAGCCTACCGGTTCAGCACGGTAGTAGAGCGGATGAGCGGTCTCAAAATTAGCGATCCGGTGGTGGTCAATTACCTCAACCACACGGACCTGATCGATATCATTCGCACTTTGCTGGCGTTCATTATGGTCAACCAGAATGACCTGTTTAGCTTCGCCGGCCACATTCTCCACCAGACGGGGTGCCTGCACACCGAATTGGTCAAGTGCATATTTAGTTTCGCCGCTGACTTCGCCAAGACGGACCGCCTCGGCATCCCAGCCCAGTTCCTTCTTCAATGCCGCATAAGCGATAGCCGAGCAGATCGTATCCGTATCCGGATTTTTGTGTCCAAAGATCAAAGTTTTTTCCATTTCCAATCTCCTTACTATGTTTTTTGTGAGAATAATATACCATACATTGATAGGTGCCCGCCAGATTGCGGACAAGAACCTGAAATTCATTACCCTTTTTATATACTCATGTCCCGTAAATCCATCAATCCGGAATTCCCTTCCTCGTCTTGGGCAGCGGCTCAGGCACCTCTAATCCGTCCAGCGGCTCATTGTCCGAGAACAGATCCGGATTGCTGCGAAGCATACGGCTTAGAATATCCGTTGTTTCCACTGTTCCGCAGATCATTACAGGCGCATCTCCAAAACCGCCTCTGCGCAGTGCCCCGCCTTGCTCAAGCACCCCCTCTACCTTCCAGAAATGCTGCGACCAGGAGAGTCCGCAATGCCTGCGTGAAGGGACGGGAAGCTCTTTCCCGCCGGGTGTAACCGTGAACAGCTGCTCATGATCATCCGTCATTCTGCCGGGAATATCGAGCCATTCTTCGATCCCGTGGATAAATGTGTTCCGCCGCAAATCTACACCAAGCAGCATAATGTCTGCCTTACGGTCCAGAAGTTTGCCATAGACAGAGCCGCGGGCGCAAGGCGTATCCCAGCGTTCATCCCCGGCGGTGAATGCGGCCGCATCCTTACCTAGCGCTGCTACGGAATGGGTCGGATGCCACGAGCGGACAACATCCGGGCGTCTCCGGAAGAGCTCCGGCAGAATACCGACGCAGGAGGGAGAATCCAGGACGGAGAACCGCGGATTGTCTGCATTAATATAAGACCAGGTATGCGTGGGGAGAACCAATAGTCCTTCTCTCATATATTCAGAGAGAACATCCAGTACCGTGTCCGCCCCTCCCTGTACTTCCCCGATACTCTTCAGCGAAGAATGGACGAGGAGTGTTCCCTGCGGATCAATCCCCATTTTCCCCAGCTGCTCCATTAAACTTATTGGTGTATGTATCATATTGCTCTCCTTTGCAGATAAGAAGATACAGCTTCATCGTCTCCAGAACGAGGCAGCTTCCTTGCTCTCCATAAATTGAATCAAATAAATTCACACTTGCCAATTACGCGTATTACTATTAAAATGTAAGTAACTTAAAAATAATTATATACTTTATATCATGTTTATAAATCCCATGTCATCAGTACTTCAAATTCCATAACTTACAGGAGGAACTATCATGAGTTTAACACTAAAAGGACTTCACCATGTATCTGCTCTAACAGCCAGAGCCCCGGAAAATTTCAAATTCTATACCGAGGTGCTTGGACTTCGTCTGATCAAAAAGACAGTCAACCAGGATGACATCTCCGTCTACCATTTGTTCTACGGGGATGAAGTGGGTAACCCTGGAACAGAGGTCACCTTCTTCGAGATTCCGAACGCAGGACGCAACCGCGACGGTAACAACAGCATTTCCGCGCTGTCGCTCCGGGTACCGGATGATAAGTCACTTGTTTATTGGACCCGGAGGTTCGAAGAGTTCCAGGTGGAACATGACGAGATCACAGATCGCGGAGGACGCCAGACGCTATCCTTCCGGGATCACGAGGGACAGCGCCTGATTCTTGTATCGGATGAACATAATCAGGGTGTTGCAGGCGGCAAGCCTTGGGCGAAAAGTCCGGTTCCGGCTGCATACGCCATTCTCGGTCTGGGGCCGGTTCATTTGACTGTTGAGACGGCAGAGCTTTCTGCAAAGGTGCTTGTGGAGCTGCTCGGATTCCGCCGCAAAGGCAGCTATCCTTCCCAAGTTGCCGGACAACCGGATGTCATTGTATATGAAACCGGCGAAGGCGGTTCCGGGTCGGAGATCCATTTGGAAGAACGCAAGGATCTGCCTCAGGAACGGCTCGGACGCGGCGGTGTTCATCACGTAGCCTTCCGCGTAGACAACGCTGAAGAGCTGAACGAGTGGATCGAACGGATCGGCAGCTACCAGCTCCCGAACTCGGGTTTCGTGGACCGTTTCTATTTCCGCTCCCTGTACTTCCGTGAACCGAGTGGAATCCTGTTCGAGCTGGCAACCGACGGCCCCGGTTTTGCCACAGATGAGGATATTGAGCATCTGGGCGAATCCCTGGCTCTGCCGCCTTTCCTTGAGCCAAAACGCGAGCAGATTGAAGCTCACCTGAAGCCGCTGGATACACGGCAGCAGGGATAATTCAACAGAAACAGCTGCGCCCTTCAGAAGGCGCAGCTGTTTTAGCGAATAAGCGTCCTCCTAATCAGCTCTCCGAAAAAGTAATGGTGAAGATATTGAAGCCCGGACGCGCGGTTGAAGCTTTGCCAGTGATGGACAACGGGCTTGTCCCACCCAATCTGCCTGAGATTCGGACCGTCGTGGCGCTTACGGTCTGGGAAGCATTCTCCAGCCTTTTAATCCGCACATATTCACCGTATACAAACCCCATCATTTCCAGAGTCTCCTGTGTAGAATAGGTAAAAGCCACCTTCTTCACCCCGTCTGCATCCGTATCCAGTGTAGTCGCAATCAGAGCATCTGGGGGTATCGGGAAATCCTTCGGCAAGTTCAGAGGCCGCATGGTGCTCTCCACCGGAGTTGTAGCCGTGCCGTCCGTTCCAGAGTTGCCGCCCGTCTCGGCGCCGCTGCCAATTCTCACTTTGTAGTTCGCAGCATCATAAGTTATCGGTACATTCAGGGCACCGGCGATCGAGCGAATCGGCAAATAAGTAATTCCTTGGTAAGTGATC
Organism: Paenibacillus diazotrophicus; assembly: GCF_042610465.1. Lineage (NCBI taxonomy): Bacteria > Bacillati > Bacillota > Bacilli > Caryophanales > Paenibacillaceae > Paenibacillus > Paenibacillus diazotrophicus. Next base: position 59,316 of record NZ_JBGJZN010000002.1, on the reverse strand, counting down.
GGCGTCAGGGTTTTACCGTTTCCGTCCTTCAGCCAGTAAGGGGTGCCATCCACCACAAATCCAATACTGTGATTCAGATAGGCTTTGATCGACTCCAGCTTAGCTCCAGCATAGACACCTGCCGATCCGGTGATCATCATGCCTGCGGCGACGGTGGTAATCAGCCATTTTTTGTTCATCTAGATCCTCTCCCCGTATAGATTTGGCGATAGAGTATGAGTATTGTATCTTAATATATTTAACACATGGAAAAGTTTTCAACCTCAGAACTACATCATCCGGGATTAACGTATAATCTTCAGAAGCTCAGACAGTTCCCGGATCTCATAGGTCGGTTGTATGCCCGGATCGCCTGCTTTGCCCAGCGGATTGAACCAGCATGTGTCGATACCATATCCCATTCCGCCTTGAATATCAGAGGTCAGCGAATCCCCAACAATCAGCACTTTGCTCCGGTCAGAGATCCCCAGCTTATTAAAAGCATAATCAAAAATTCCCGCTTCCGGCTTCTGGTAACCCGTCTCCTCGGAGATAATAATCTGCTCAAAGGTATTGTTCAGCGGCGAACCCTGAATTCTAGATAATTGTACATCCTTGATCCCATTGGTAATAATCGCAAGTCTGCATCCGGCCAGTTCCTGACACAGCTCCACTGCCCCCTGAATCAGGTATGTCCCCTCACCCAGAAACTTTAAATACGCTTCACTGAATGCCTCAGGACTGAGTTCGAGCTTATGTGCGGCAAACAGCCGGTTGAACCGTTCGACCCGCAGCACGGCAGATGTGGTCCGTCCTTGTTCCAGATCCTTCCACAGCGCTTTGTTAATCTCCTGGTAACTTGCAGCATAATCCTCAGCACCGGTAGGCAGGCCAAAATGGACAAAAGCATTGTACAGCGCCTTGCTCTCAGCCATTCCGTAGTCAAACAGGGTATCATCGGCATCAAATAAAATAACATCATATTTCATATTTCCATATTCCCTCCAAGTTTCGCGTCTCGTCGACAACCACCAGCCATCTGCGATATAATTCAGAGAGGCTTTTTCAAAAAAAGTAATGGCGGTGATTATCATTTTATACGTTCTAGCGTTTCTGGTGTCCTTTTGCATCGTGTATTTGCTTATTCCTCCGCTTGGCAGGCTTGCATTCAGGCTTGATTTTGTGGACAAGCCCCGGCAGGATGTGGAACGCAAAATACATAGGGAGCCCATTCCGCTGACAGCCAGCTATGCGATATTCATCGGATTTTTCATTACCTATCTGCTGTTTACCCGTGATCTCTCGCTCGGTACACTCGCCTTGTTCATTGGCGGTGTGCTCCTGCTGACTATAGGCACCATCGATGACTGGTACAAAACCAAAGGCAAGGATTTCCCTGCGCTGCCAAAGTTCATTGTTCAGATCGCGGCTGCGATTCTGGTCTTTCTGTCGGGCAACGCCTTCACAGGATTCTTTAATCCCTTCTCCGGGGATTATATCTCGCTGCCGGTTATCCTGCAATTTGTGCTTACTATTCTCTGGATCTTCGGCGTGACTACTGTCATTAATTTCTCAGACGGCATGGACGGTCTGGCCGGTGGCCTGACGGCCATTTCCGCGGTAACCCTATTTGTGGTTGCTTTGGCCAAAGGGCAGTCCGCCTCAGCCATGATGGCAATCACTCTTGTGGGCGTCACTATTGCTTATCTTCGTTACAATAAAGCTCCGGCCAAAATTTTCATGGGTGACGCAGGCGCCACCTTTCTCGGCTATATCCTGGCTGTAATTGCGCTGGACGGTGCATTCAAGCAGGCGACGGTCCTGTCGCTATTCATCCCGATTCTCGCGCTGGGCGTGCCAATCTTCGATAATTTGTTTGTCGTCATCAAACGGTTCGTGCAAGGCAAGTCGATCTATCAGGCCGATGCGACCCAGGTCCATTACCGCCTGCTCAAAGCCGGCCTGAACCAGAAGCAGGTCGTTGCCGTGCTGTATCTGGCCAGCGTCTGCCTGTCGCTGTCCTCGATTATTCTGCTGCTGATCCAGACCTGAGACGGCGGGGGTTAGGGCTGGCACAGGTTGGCGGACCTAGTAATAAGAAGGCAAAAACACCCTTGATGTTTGTTCAAGGGTGTTTTTGCAGCTCATGCAGCACGTTTCCGGTCAGAGGGCCGGAATTACGTATTTTCATGAATATACTCATACAACCTGCGGTAAATAGCTACGATCTCCGGCATTGGCATTCGTACCAAGCCGCTGGACGAAGGAGCGACGAATTCCCTCACGCCATCCACGATCGGGGGCTGTTCCTCCTGAAACCCCCAATCCGCCTTTGCTCTGCGGGTGAATTCCGTATAGACTCCCTTGCCTACAAAGCAGGCGATCTCAGGACGGTAACGGGTAAGCTTGTCCCGAAGAATCTGCCGTCCCTCTGCATATTCCTCACGGGTAATGTCCTCCGCTCCACGTGTCGGGCGGGCGACAATATTGGTGAAGCCTAGGCCTAGCCGGAGCAATTCACCGTCCTCTGAAGCATCATAGAGGCGGGGTGTCAGGTCGGAGCGTTCCAGAATGCGCCAGAAATGATTGCGCGGATTGGCGTAATGATGCCCCAGCTCACCGGAACGGGGGCTGGGATTGAAGCCGATAAATACAATCTGCAAGCCGTGGTCAAGGTGATCCGGCACTTCTTCCATGGGATATCCCTCCTGTAAGCTGGAAGCTGGTGGTACCCTTCTACGATTCTTCCCGCAAGGCAATACAAGCAGGTGGAACCGGCTCCGCCAGCCACACTTCATTACCCGCATAATAAAAGGTTACTCCCATATGCGCAGCCTTAACCGTATCCACAGTCAGGAGAACCAGCTTGCCCCTGCGACTCCCGGCCAAGCTGGCAAAATGGAGCCCCTCTGACAAGTGTACATACTGCCGCCCCATCGGCTGTAGTCCTTCTTTTAGGATCGCGGACATTGCGGTTGTATGTGTCCCATGATATAACACTTCCGGCGGGGTTCCCGGCTCATATGCAAGCTTCGCATGGCTATGGCCGTACCGCGCTTTAATACGCTCACCTTCAATGGAGAAACGCTGCTTCTCGCTGTTTCGGACAACTTGACGGATGTCCTCTTCAGAGATTTCCGTCCACTTCGGGGCTGCGGTGATGACACTCAGCAGATCGTCCAGCAGACAAGAGCCGTCCTCAGGATCAAGCAGCAGGCCATACTCTGCCGGGGTATGCCGAAGCAGCTTGGTCATAAATTTGCTGAGTGAAACCTCAGCAGCTTGGTTCAACATTTGTTACACCTCATTTGTCATCTCTACAAGCAAGCAGGTTCAGCTATAAGCCATCCTGATATAGACAACGTTACTTTATTGTCTCTCTACGGGGTCCAGCGGCTTTCCCCGCCCCACACCTCAAGCAGTGCGGAACGGAACAGTTCATCCAGCACGTTGTCCTCTACCCCGTTCCCAGAACCAAACCGGGCCGCAACCTCTTCAAAATGGCTGATCTGCTGCTCAAGATACTTGTTAATAACCTCAAGACGCGGCTCCAGATTCAGTTCCTCTCCTGACATTTTGCGGACCAGCAGCCGGTCAACCGTTTCTCTTAGCTCCGTTCCTTCCGGGATGAGATCTTTCACCAGTACAGTGAATTCCAGAGGCGGTACCTCCTGATACTTCTCAATCCAGGCACACGCAAGCATTGGACGGAGCACGTAGAAGTACTTCTTGATCTTGACCTCGCTGCCCTGCAGGTAAGTCCGGTAATTCCCCCGGGCCATATTCAGATAATGATAAATACAGGATTTGGGCGAGAACCCAAGCGGCGACAAGCTGCGGATACTCTCTGCTACGGTATAGTTCTCTTCATAACGGACCCCTGATTGGAGCCACTCCAGGAGCGGAGGATTCGATTTGCGGAAAAGGGTAAGTCCCTTTTTCAGATCCCATCCGTTAATATCCAGCAAGTCACTGATCGGACGCTCGATGACATCCCGTTGGTCGAAGATCGAGAGATAAGCTTCTGGCCGGCGCAGGTAAAGGAACCGCACATCATAGTCGCTGTCTTTGGAGGGGAAGCCCCAGGCCCTGCTGCCGGACTCACAAGCGTACAGGATACGGACATTCTCTTCAGATTCGATGGCGCGAAGCTCGCGGATAATGGATTTGTGAATTTCAGACATTATGTATCTCTCCCTTCCTTATCCAAAATAATCACAAAAAAGGCCATGGACTCCATCGTCCATGGCCAGGCCGTAGCCTTGTGCATATTCAGGAAGATGATTACCGCATCACCACATTGTGTGATGCTGCCGGCTATCATTTCACCGCTGCTGGGGCTAACCTACCGAACGAGGCAGACAGATAAATTGGAAACAAATTAATATGATTCGGGTACGAAAGTTTTCCTTGTTCATTCATCTGTACTGACCTCCTAAAAGTTTTGTGGGCTATGCTTCATTGAGTTACTACAACAAAACTGGCTTCGAAAGCATCCGCTTAGTTTTGTGGGCATCATAATATTTCCAAAAGCATAATCCATGCTTCCAGGCTCTGTCAAGACGTCCTATGGAAGCAGAGCTAGAAGACCCGGTGTTACATCTTTTTCGCTGAGCGCAGCATAATCTATCGATCCGTCTTTATAGGTCAGCTTCACAAGGTAATCGCCATTCTTCCCCGAGAAGTTACGCTGGCGGCTCAAGATATCATTAATCAGTACCGCGTCCTTAACCATAGCAGAGCGGTTCTTACTGCGTGCCAGCTTCATATGTTGTTCAGCATCAAACCTCGCCCCGTCAGGAAGCTTACCGGCATAATCATCTTTGATCAGTTCAGCGGACTTTACATCCTGTGCTGCAGGACGGACCCTATCGGCATAGCCCTTCTGAACGAGCCAGCTCTCCAGTTCATGAAAGGAAGGCTTCCAGTCGAATGAATAATTGAAACCATAACCTCTTTTGTCCGGCTTACTGTTCATCTGAATGGAAGCAACGGATTTCTGATCACCCGTCTGGTCTTCATAGCTCATATTCAGAATTTCTTTTCTTAATAGTCCTGTAAATTCCTTAACCTCTTGGGGATCAGAGATGCTAACGGCCTTAGATGTGTAATTGGAGCCAAGGCGTATGCTTTCTATGTCCTCGTCTAGCTGATACAGCGTATATTCATTCTGTTTGAAGCCCTGACTTTCCATCACAGATTTCATTTCAGGCTCAAGGCCCTCACCCGGGATCCAGTACTGCCGCACCAGCTTGTGCCCGTTGTCCAGTTGATAGGCAAGAGTGAACATATGGGCTCCAGGAGAATAGTGTCCCGATGAATCCTGGTTCATCGGCTGCATCGTTACAAGGGTATGGTGAAGTCTGCGAACCGCTTCGATGTATTGTTTATCGGAAGTGTAGAAATCCGGCTTGGCCGGAGAAGCATCCTGTTCCGCAGAGGAATGAGAAAAATCCGCATTTGCACTGAAGCTATACACCCTTGGGAATGAATCATCCGTATACATCCGGTAATTACTTCCCGCATACACTCCCGTGACGCGTTCCCCCGCTGGCACCCGGCTCTCATAACCGGTTAATCCGGATACCGGAATGTAGATCAGCAGACCTAGCAGAATTCCATACAGCGTAAACTACAGCGGTACTCTGCGCGTTAGGATCTGCCAGGTTTTACGGATAATCATCTCGGCTGCGATATAACCCAGTATGGCCCCGGTAATATAGCCGCAGACCATCCAGCCTATCTGATGAGGTTTCACAGCTGTAAAATAGGTTCCCGACAGGAGCATGGCACAGAGCATGACACCCGCTTTGAACAGTGGATTGAAATAGGTGAAGGCAATGGCCTGCCCTGTCTTTTCTCCATGGCGTTTGCGGTACAGCACAAAGGATAAGGCAACGAACAAAACCGACAGTACCGAGTAAATCCATAGCTCAACTACGCTGAAGACATCATTGGTATACGTGACCAAACGCAGCAGCGGTGACCACATTAACTGACTGTCGCTGGATCCGGACCCTTCCGGGTAACCATATAAATACGTGCCCAAATGATAATTGACAAGTTGAAACAATACTGCTGGAAGAATGAGCAGAATATATACGATTATTCCCTGGAGCACCGTCTGCCCCGTGCATATGCCAACAAAGGTGCTGAATACAAAAAGAAACAAACTAATAATACTGACGATCAGGCACCAATTCCAAATATCAGCACCAGAATAAATATACATATTGCCGCCCAGCGGAGTTACGATTGCGGTGACCGCTGCCGTCAGCCAGACCGGAAGCAGCAAAAGGCAGAGTCCGCTCGCCATATGGGCAGTAAGCAGCTGCTCCCGGCGCAGCGGCAGACTATGCCACAAATCCGAGGACCTTTTAGACTGCAGATAGCGGAACACGAATAAGCCTGCAGCTACAGGAAATACGATGATGAACAACACCTGCATATCTCCTCCGACGCTGAACAAGCCGTCCACCTTCTGGGGCTCCGTACCAGAATAGCCGCTCATGAACAACTGCAACGGGAGCGAAAATAACAGGCCAAGCGTATAGATGATACCAATCCAGCCGTGCTGGCGCACATTCTGGCGAATAACACCGCTGTTAAAGAAGTATCGGCTGCGCGTCATACCCGGCATCCCCCATTTCATAAATAAAGATTTCCTCAAGCGTCAAGGGAAGCAGATCGAACACATACGGCTCATAGACATGAAAGGCTTGCGAAATCCGCTCCCGTTCGCCTTTTACGATATACAGATTCACGCTGCCCCGCCGCTCTTGATGGAGAATCTGCAGCTTGGCCCCCAGAGCCGCCGCATGGCGCTCATCTCGGAAAGCGACCTGAACCTTGTGCGTGTCCGCCTTCAGATCATCAAGATCCTTCTCGACCAGCATCCGGCCGCCGTGCATAATACCGACATGATCACACAGATCCTCAATCTCCCGCAGATTGTGTGAAGAGATCAGCACAGTCAGCTCCCGCTCGGCGACCTCCTGGAACAGCAGGTTTTTGATCTGGCGGCGCATAACCGGGTCCAACCCGTCAATCGGTTCATCCATGATGAGTACATCCGGCTTACAGCTTAGCGCAAGCCAGAACGCTGCCTGGCGCTGCATCCCCTTCGAGAATCGGCTTAGCTTGCGTGCCGTATCCAACCGGAACACTGTAGCCAGCTCCTCAAAACGCTTGTCGCTCCACCCCGGATAAATCGAGCGGTAGAACGTGGCCATGTTAATGATTGATGCTTGAGGAAAAAAGTACGGGCTGTCCGGCATAAAGATCAGGCTTTGCTTCACCTCCGGGTTCTCAAACACGGGTTGGCCCCCAATGCGAACCGTTCCCTCTTCAGGCCGGTAGATTCCCGCGAGTGTCTTCAGCAGCGTGGTTTTACCAGCACCATTGGAGCCCAGCAGCCCGTAAATGGTTGCCTTATGTACCGTCAGCGACAGGCTGTCTACAGCCTTTTCACCTTGAAAGCTTTTGCTGACTCCGCGAATCTCGATCATAGTTTCTCCCCTCTCTCTCTTTGATCCAGCACCTGACGATACAGCGCTCCTATCTCGCTTTCTGTGAATCCGAGATAGACAGCTTCTGCCATCAGGCGCAGCAATTCCTCCCGAAGCTCCGCTCTTTTACTCTCGTTCTGCCCTTGCTGCGAAGGTGCTACAAAGCTTCCCTTGCCCTGCAAAGAATAGATATAGCCTTCCCGCTCCAGCTCCCGGTAGGCTTTTTGAATCGTATTGGGGTTCACAGTAAGCTGTGAGGATAAGGTTCTTACAGACGGAAGCTGGTCATCGGCCCGCAGAATTCCGTGCATGATCATCTCTTTGACCTTATCGGTCAACTGCTCATAGATCGGTTTGCGGCTGCGGACGTCCAATTCGAACATGACAGTCCTCCTTTCGTATGCTGTCTTCTGGCAAGCATCTCAGTGTATTAACTGTACTACTATTATTAATACAGTCAGGTATTGATGTCAACACAAAGAAACGGCCACAGGGCCGTCCGGTGTCTACCACGGTGAGCCGCTCAGTCGGAGGCCGAAATAACGGCATTCCTGCCGCTTACTTGCCTCCCAGAACTCCCCTTCGTTGACACAATAAAAGAGCAAGCTACGGAGTTCATTCAACTTTGCAGCTTGCTCTTTTTTATTAAATTAATAAGGCCATCAGTTGCCTTTCAAAGTTCCAACCCCAGAGATCGTCACCGTCTGTCCTTCCAGAAATTCACCGGCTCGACATCCTTCGTAATGATCTCGAACGTATAGCCTTCTTTCTTCAAAGTTTCCAGCAGGCGCGGCAGCACCTTGAGGGTTGCTTTCTGGTCATGCATCAGGATCACCGGATTGGTTCTGGATTGTTGCAGCTTATGCACCTGGTCCATGACCGTGTTGTAGATGGTGTCACTATCCTCTTTGTACTTCCAGTCATCCGAATCCACGTTCCAGTCCCACAGATGATAGCCTTCAGTGAGCACCTTGTCTCTGAATACCTTAGTGAAATAAGGCTTGCTGCCGTATGGCGGACGAATCAGCGTTGTGCCTTTGCCAGTGATCTTTCTCAGGATTGTATTGTCCCCGTTCATTTCGGCAAGCGCAGCAGAGGCTGATGCATAGAACTTCTCTTTGCGATGCGTCATGCCATGCAGGCCCAGACCATTGCCCGCCTCAACAATCCTTTTTACTTGGGAAGGATAACTGTTCATATGGGGTCCAAGCATGAAAAATGTAGCCTTGACCTCGTATTTATCCAGAATATCCAGTAGCTCTGAAGTGGTCGCTGACGGTCCATCATCAAAAGTCAGATACAAGGTAGTACCCGGTTTGGGTGCAGGAGCTTTTGCAGGTTCTTCTGGGGCGACAGGCGGCGCCAGTTCGCTCTTGTATTTGCTTAAGAACCCGGCGTCATCTAGTGTTGCCGATGCATCATAGACGCGCAGTAAATATTTCTCCGGTTCAAAGGAAATGATATATCCAAGGTAGGCGCTTATTTTCAGCGGAACCATTAATGATCCATTCTGAAGAAAGGTATCTGCCTTGGCAACTGTTCCATCCTGGAGCTCAGCTCCCCCATTATCCTTCAGCAGCCGGAGCGTACGTCCCCCGCCATCGACCTGAATACCCTCCGGAAGACCAGTAAGCGTCCATTTCAGTTCTGCCGCCAAAGCGCGGAGAGGAACATAATAGGTATCATGTTGCGCAACGGCTGTGATGCCGCTCAAGGTATCGCCCACTCCCAGCTTCAAAGAATGTTTGGCTTCCGTTGCACCCGCTGTTGCCTGCAGGACACCGAAGCACAGGAATAAAGAAATCATTAAGAGGATTACCTTTTTAGTAGTCACCGGCACAATCTCCAATCTATGTATATTTATCTATAACATTAGCATACAAAGATATAACGTAATTTGAGAGATTGTAACCGGAAGCAGAAAAGTTTGTAACCGTTCTGTTGTGATAAATGACATATCGTCATTGTTTTCAGAAAAGACTCAAATTCTGTCGAATGCTGTTATATCAAGCAAAATCCGCTCTTTACGAGCCATTTCCGGCTTTATTATATGTGACGAAAATAGTAACAATTGTGAATTAGTGAACAAATTTTGAACTTTCTTAAAATAACCTTAAGGCGCACCGTTACTGTGATCTTTATCATACGTTAAGGATGTTGTAACAAATTGATCACACATATTTAACTGAATGGACATTTTTAAGGGCGATTCTAGGTTTTATTACAAAATATGTATTTTGCATTATGGGTAAGTAATTCTTACTATAGATACAGGTTAATGTTTGCCCGTAACGTTCGGCGAATGAAAAGAACTATTGAAGGAAGGAGTTCTATATGAAAAAAAAGGGACCGTTATACGCTTTGTTTCTCAGCCTCATCCTCCTCCTGCCGGGATGCAGTTCACTCGCTGTTCTGAACCCGAAGGGGCCGTCTGCACGAACTTTGTCTGACACCATCATCCTCTCCATTCTCGTGATGCTCGGTGTTCTGGCCGTTGTCTACATCTTATATATCTTTGTACTGGTGAAATACCGGGCTAAGAAAAGCAATGAAGGATATATTCCGGAGCATGAGGAGGGCAATAAAGTGCTCGAGGCGATCTGGATTATTATCCCGATCATTATCGTGGCCTTCCTGTCAGTCGTAACGGTCAAAACGACCAACGCCGTCGAGAATCAGGCAGAGGATTATAAGGACCAGACTCCACTGGTCATCTATGCCTCATCTTCCAACTGGAAATGGCATTTTAGCTATCCGGAGGAAGGTATTGAGACTGTGAACTATGTCAATATGCCGGTTCACCGGGCGGTAGAGTTCAGAATGTATTCCTTCGGCACGATTACGAGCTTGTGGATTCCACAGCTTGCCGGACAAAAGTATGCAATGAGCGACATGCTCACTACGCTTCACCTTTCTGCTGATACAGAAGGCTCTTATATCGGTAAGAATGCCAACTTCAGCGGTAAAGGTTTCGCCCACATGGAATTCGAAGCACTTGTTATGAGCAGTAAGGATTATGATGAGTGGGTGAAAGAAGTCAAGGAAACGGCTCCGAAGCTTACGGAAAAGGAATTCAAGGGCCTGCTTGCTACCGATTTCCTTGGACGTAAAACGTATTCTTCCACCCATCTGGAATTCAGCCCTCCTCCGGGAGACCACAGTGAGCATATGAGCGGTAACGGCTCTGAGATGGATATGGATAACGGAAATATGGATCATCAGGATAATAAAGATGTCCATCCCTCACCGGAACCTTCCAGCGAGACCGAGTTCGACAGTAAACCAAATCCGGAAGTCGAACAGCCACTGCCAAGCTCACCTGTAGATGAACAAACGCACAACAGCAATTCTTAATGCATTGCTCGATGAAACAACCTGAAAGGAGCCACCCTAATGGATTTAGACAAATTTAAGGTTCACGGCGAACCCTTGATATACGGAGCCATGGTCAGTATCGCACTCGCTACTATCGGGATTCTCGTCGGACTTACCTATTTTAAAAAATGGGGCTACCTCTGGCGCGAATGGCTGACAACGGTTGACCATAAGAAGATCGGCGTAATGTACATTCTGGCCGCTCTGCTCATGCTGTTCCGCGGCGGCGTGGACGCGATGATGATGCGTCTGCAGACAGCAGCGCCGGAAATGAAATTCCTCGATGCCCAGCATTACAATGAGGTCTTTACCACCCACGGCCTAATCATGATTCTATTCATGGCCATGCCGTTCATTATCGGTCTGATGAATGTTATCGTACCGCTGCAGATTGGTGCCAGAGACGTGGCTTTCCCGCGTCTGAACGCCGTCAGCTTCTGGCTCTTCTTTATGGGAGCCATGCTGCTCAACATTTCATTCGTCATCGGCGGATCGCCGGATGCCGGATGGTCGGCCTACTTCCCGCTGGCAAGTCTGGAGTTCAGTCCGACGGTCGGCAACAACTACTACTCCTTGTCCCTGCAGATTGCTGGTCTCGGAACACTAATCACAGGCGTTAACTTTATCGTAACCATTCTCAAAATGCGCGCACCAGGCATGAAGCTGATGAAGATGCCGATGTTCACCTGGTCCGTATTGATCACTAACATCATTATCGTCTTCGCCTTCCCGGTTCTGACCGTGGCACTGGCACTGATGATGTTCGACCGTCTGTTCGGCTCCCAATTCTTCACTATGGCCAACGGCGGGATGGATATGCTCTGGGCAAACCTGTTCTGGGTATGGGGCCATCCGGAAGTATATATCGTTATTCTGCCGGCGTTCGGTATATATAGCGAAATTATCGCCACCTTCTCCAAAAAGAACCTGTACGGCTATACCTCCATGGTATTCAGTATGCTGATTATCTCGCTTCTGTCCTTCCTGGTATGGGCCCACCATTTCTACACGATGGGTCAAGGCGCAATGGTCAACAGCTTCTTCTCGATTACGACCATGGCGATTGCTGTTCCGACAGGGGTTAAAATATTCAACTGGCTGTTTACACTGCGTAAAGGCCGCATTACCTTCACAACACCAATGTTGTACACACTGGCCTTTATCCCGATCTTCACCATCGGCGGGGTAACGGGTGTCATGCTGGCAATGGCCAGTGCTGACTACCAGTATCACAACACGATGTTCCTGGTCGCGCATTTCCACTATGTACTGATTCCGGGTGCTGTCTTCGCTGTTATTGCCGGGTTCCACTACTGGTTCCCGAAAGTATTCGGCTTCCGTCTTAATGAACGTCTGGGTAAGCATTCCTTCTGGTGGATCGTGATTTCTTTCAACGTCACCTTCTTCCCGCTGTTCTTCCTTGGTCTGATGGGGATGACCCGCCGAATGTATACCTACTCCAAGGAAACCGGCTTTGGTCCGCTCAATATGCTGTCCTTTGTGGGTGCGATAGGATTGGCGATAGGCTTTGTACTGCTGGTCTACAATATCTACTGGAGTACACGCTACATGCCAAGAGATACTACAAGCGATCCTTGGGATGGACGCACACTGGAGTGGGCTACGCATAGCCCTATGCCAGTCTACAACTTTGCGGTTGTGCCCAAAGTACAGACACGCGATGCCTTTTGGTCTGCCAAGCAGGACAAAATGCCATTGTTCGAGGACAAAATTACTAAGATCCACATGCCAAGCAATACTGGCAAACCGTTTATCCTGGGTGTAATCTTCTTCTTCGCCGGATTCTTCCTGGTCTTCAGCATGTGGATTCCAGCGATTGTTGCCGGAGTGGGCATTCTGATTATGCTGGCAGCGATGTCCTTTGACCGGGATCACGGCTACTACATCCCAGTGGAAGAAGTTATTGCAACAGAAAAGAAATTGATGCGGGGTGAGACTGTATGAAAATAGATGCGTCCAAGCCGCTTGAATACTCAACAGAAGAGAACAGCAACAAAATCTTCGGATTCTGGGTGTTTCTCGGAGCTGAAATTCCATTGTTCGCAACCTTGTTTACCGTCTTCTTCGTCATGGTGGACCGCTTCGCCAGCGGTCCTAACGGAAGTGAGCTGTTTGAAATCGGCCCGGTGCTGATCGAAACCTTCCTTCTGCTGACCAGCTCCTTCACGATCGGTCTTGCAGTCCATGCCATGCGTCTCGGCTACAAGAAAGCAATGATGGTCTTCATGGCCCTCACGCTGCTGATGGGTCTGGGCTTTATCGGCATTGAAATCACTGAATTTGTTACCTACGTACATGAAGGAGCTACGCTGCAAACCAGCGGCTTCCTCTCCAGTCTGTTCGTCCTGCTGGGAACGCATGGTGCTCACGTGAGCTTCGGCTTCCTGTGGGGAACAGCGATCATGATCCAACTATGGCGTCAGGGCATTAACCCGGCTACAGCCAATAAAGCATTTATCTTCTCACTGTTCTGGCATTTCCTGGACGTTGTCTGGATCTTTATCTTCAGCTTCGTCTACCTGAAAGGACTGATGTGACATGATGAAGCAACTGTTTCCAATTCGCCATGTGATGGGTTATCTGGCCTCTCTGGTCCTTTCTGCCGCAGCGCTAATTGTTATCTATGGTGATCTGTCCAAGGGCTCTAATATGGCCGTACTGCTGGTTACAGCGATTATCCAGGCTTCCCTGCAGCTATTCGTGTTCATGCACATCGGGGAATCCGAAGATACCAAGAAAGAGCTGTACATTAATATTGCATACGCATTGTTTGTAGGTCTGTTCACCATCTTCGGCACCTTGTTCATCTTCGTATGGGGCTGGTACGCTTAAGACTTGAATTAAACTGATCTTTCAGCTCTGCACCTAAAGCGGTCTGTTCCGGTATTTACTGCCGGGCAGGCCGCTTTTTCGTCCATACAAAATAAAGCAGCCCCCGGGAGTGGCTCCCGGGGGGCTGTCTATTGATCATCCTAAAGTTTAAAACGCGACAATTCCATATGCAAATTCTCGGCCAGCCTGGCCAGATCCCGGGCTGACATGGACATTTCCCCCATAGCAGTCAATTGTTCTTCACTGGCTTCGCTGGTAGCCTGCACATCCCCCGTACCCTTACGCGAGACTTTACTTGCCTGCTCCATAGCCCTGGACACGGACAAGGCCTCAAGAGAAACATGCCCTATAGTCCTCAGGGTCTCCTCTGTCTGATGCGCTGCGGTTCTAAGAGATGCCTGAATCTCCACGAATGCCCGGGATACAGCCTCGCTCTGCAATACACTGCTGGAGATCATCCGTGAACCCAAATTCATCGATTGTATAGCATCCTCAGTCTGTTCCTGAATATGGGTAAGGATATCTGTGATCTGCAGCGTGCTTCTTTCCGTCGCTTCTGCGGTAATAATGTGATTGATCTCTGCCGACAGTCTGTCCAGATTACTGACTATGTCCCGGCTGGCTGAGACACTGGAATCCGCATGCTTCATTTGTGCAAGAATAGCTTCCACTGCACCGGCGCCATGATCGGCGGATGCTGAGGCATCCAGCAGGAGTCCGGAAATTTCATTGCTGCTCCGCTCGACAGCAGCAACATCCTCCACCATCACCTGCACGGATTGCGCAGTACGTTCAATGGTCTCCGTCTGCACCTCGAACCCGGCGGCAATACCACTGGAGGTTTCAGCGATGAATTGCGAAGCACGGGCAGTCTGCTCTGCACTGGCGCTCATTTGCTGCGAGGAGGCTGACAGCATTTCAGCACTCTCCGAAACCCCCTGCATCATCAGCTTCAGGCTTTCCAGCACCCTATTGAACGATCGATTAATTTGCCCGATCTCGTCTCTCGAGTCATAGGAGGCTGCTGCGGTAAGATCTCCTGTCTCTGTACGCTTCATCAGCATTTGTAATTCTCCCAGCGGCTTGGTAATCAGCCTTAAGAGAATGAAGCTGATGCCTGCACACAGAAGCACCGCTGTCATGATCAGAATAATACTCCTTGCCATGGAGCTTTTGGCATTCTGCAATGTCGTTTCATTATGGTCCTGAGCCTCTTGCACCAACAGAGCGGCTGCATCTTCAAGAAGACCTACCATGGTCTTCCGTGATTCATTGAAACTGGTACCCGAAAATATCTGATATCCCTCATTGTTGAAGTTCTTGCCGGCAAGCTTGATGATATTGTCACGCTGTGCCCGGTAATCCGGCAGCAGCGTCAGATATTCGTAGACTTTATTGGAAATTTCTTTATTACCAAAGGAGATGGCCTTCAACTGACTAATCAGCGTATTGTTTATATTAATCTTCTTTTGGATGGCTGCGGCAAGCTCTTGGTTACGGGTATCATTCCTGGTAAGCAGATTCTCCAGAAGGAACGACTCAATCGCACGGTTGTTTCCGCGTATTTCTGTAATCAGATAGAGCGGCTTCAGATTCTGAATGTAAGCTTCCTTCGATCTGTCAGCCATCTGATTGGTGGTAAGCATGCCGTTAGCTCCAATTGCAAAGAGCAGGATCACAAAAACCGTCACCAGCAAACCCATTTTATGTCTAACCTTAAGATGTTTCATATTTCCTGTTCCCGCCTTCTCCCAATCTTGCTGTACCTATTTTATCGGAGATTAAGGTCGAAGGTATGATATTTCGAGTGTGAAATTTGTCGAAAAAGATAACAATATAGAACGTCTTGTGACTATAGGACTAAACCGCTATCCCAAGCAGGGTGCACCTGAAAATCCGGGACTGGTACACCTATTACTCCAGTTTCATTCCTGGAGCAGCCCGTACTTTTTACGAAACCGCTTCAGCACTTTGGTCCAGCCTCCTGCGAGAATGGCCAGGAAAAAAACATTGGACAAGGCATGGGCCAGATCCAGATAAAAGCTGGATGCATATGCGGCAGTGACCAACGCCCAGCTGAATGCGTCAGGAAGACTGATCAGATACCAGATATTCATAATCCAGCCGAACAAGAAACCCCATATGAAACCAAAGGCGAGCATTCCGCCCTTTTTCTTCATCCACCAGGTATTCCGCAACCAGCCTGCCGTCAGGCCGACCATCCCCCAGGCGAACATTTGCCAGGGTGTCCATGGCCCCTGCCCGAAGTAGATATTGGACACCAGTGCAGCCACCGCGCCGATGATGAAGCCAGCTTCAGCACCGAAGACATACGCTGACAGAATGACAATGGCGGATACAGGCTTCACACTGGGCAACGCAGCAAAAGGAATCCGGCTGACCGCAGCGATCGCGGAGAGTACTGCCAGCAGCACAAGCTCTCTGGATTCAAGCGGACGGCGTTCCAGTCTAATGAACAGCGGCAGTAGAGTCACCGCCAGCAGTACAAGGCTTAGCAGCATATAATGGCGGTCTTTCAGCGCAGAGGTAAGCGCCAGCCCAGCCACAAACAATCCGAGTGCAATTAAGAGCGGGAAGCGAAAGCGGACCACGCTGTCATCACATCCTCTATCGTTAATGCCTGCGGCAGAAGATCACGCACCATTCGGTTGACCACTGTCGTATAGAAATAATTACTGCTGAAAAACTCCGCCGGGGCTCCCTCAGAGGTTATCCCCCCGTCGAACAGCATCGCGCAGCGCGAGGCATACCCTGCAGCAAATTCAACATCATGTGTCACCAGGACAATGCTGACTCCTTGACTGCGCAAGTTCCCAAGTAAGGCAGCCAGCCGTTCTTTGGCGCCGGGATCAAGTCCTTTCGTCGGCTCATCCAGCAGCAAAATGTCCGGCCCGAGCATCATAACCATGGCGAGCGCCAGCTTCTGCTGCTGACCGCCGCTGATATCATGCGGATGGCTGAGCAGAAGATTCTCCAGCAGAAAGATTTCGAGAAGCCGGGATATTTCCCGTTCTGCCTCTTCCTCGGACAGCCCGGCATACGCTGCCATATGCTCCAATTCCTCCTGAACCGTGTCATAGCTGAAATAAAGCAGCGGGTTCTGGGCCAGAAAGCCGCTGGTAATGCCTTTCTCCAGTGTGACCTTGCCGCGCTGGGGCTTAAGTAGACCGTTCAGGACATGCAGCAGCGTTGATTTTCCGGCCCCATTGCCGCCCATTACGGCCAGAAGCTCTCCCCGGTACAGTGATAAGGAGAGCTTTTTGAGCACCTCTGCCCCGTCTTTAGTATAGCGGAAGGTCACTTCACGGCAGCTGAGCAACGGCTCGGCCGGAGGAATCTGGATAGAGGCTGTAGATAGAGCCGCAACCTCGCCTTCCGTTATTCCGTCCAGAGCATGCAGCCAGCGCTTGCCTTCCCGCACGGTCAGCGGGGTCTTCTCCCGCGGTGTGTATACCGCCTCCGGTTCAAGCGCGAGGAAGAGACGTGAGGCGGCCGGTAAATAGGCCATATGTGCAGGGTCCGGTGCTTTGCCGGCCTGAAGCACGAAATCACGGGGCGTGCCTTGGAACCGAAGCTCCCCTTCTTCCAACAGCAGCACCCGGTCAGCCAGCGGCAGCACTTCCTCCAGGCGGTGCTCGCTGATGATTATCGTCACCGACAGCTCCTCATTCAACCGGTGAATCGTCTGGATGAATTCCCGTGCAGCCACCGGATCGAGCTGTGAGGTCGGCTCGTCCAGCAGCAGCAGCTTCGGCTGCAGCAGCAGGACAGAGGCCAGGTTCAGCAGCTGCTTTTGACCACCGGAGAGCTCATGTATGGGCCGGTACAGCAGCGGCTCCAGCCCGAACAAGCCAGCGATCTCCGCCAGCCTGCTGCGCATAACCGCAGGGGGATAGCCCATATTTTCCATCGAAAAAGCCAGCTCATGCCATACCGTGTCCATCACGATCTGGGCATCAGGATTCTGGAACACCATCCCGATCTCTCCTGCAGCCAGTTCCGCAGGCAGATCCGCGAGAGGCTGTCCTCTATAAGCGATTGACCCGCTAACCTTACCCACCGGAGCAAGCTCGCGCTTCAAATGGCGCAGGAGTGTGGTTTTGCCGCAGCCTGACGGGCCGAGCAGCACCACAAATTCCCCTTCCTCTACCGTAAATGAGAGCTCATGAAGCGAGTCCCTGCCTTCCTCGGGATAGCTGAAGGATAACCGTTCCGCTGCGAGGATCTCCATAACCATTTCTCCTTTCCTTCCAGGGCCGACGGGGTCAGCACGAACAAGCAGAAGCTGGCATACATGACTGCATCCTGCCAGCCATAATCCATCTTCTTCATGCGGGGATAAATCTCCAGTGTGCCGTAACCCTGCTGCCAGCAGAGTAGTGTAATGAAGCCGCTGATTGTCAGCACCAGCAGAACCAGCTTATCCTGCAAATCAAGCTTGAATATGCTGTACGTGCTGCGTTTGGCCGTACCATAGCCGCGCGCTTTCATGGAATCCGCCGTCTGGAGCGCCTCCTCCAGCGACCAGGTCAGCAGTACCTTCAGCAGCGTCATTCCATCCCTCATTCTGGAGCGCAGGCTGCCTTTGCCTGTATCTACTCCCCGGATCCGCTGGATCAGGGTGATCTGCCGCAACCGCCGCTGAAACAATGGCACGAAACGCATGGTCATGAGCGTAAGCAGAGTCGTCCGGGGTGCAGCCTTAGCGAACAGGTACATGAATTTATCAGTGGTAACCGTGTAATTGTAAGAGATGAACAGAATAAAGACAGCCAGCAGCACCATCATCATCATTAGCCCGTACAGCACGGCCTCCAGTGTAATCGGCTGATCCATAAAATAAAACAGAATATGCGCCCCCCTGTGTGAAAACAAGGGATTCAGTACCGCCACCGAACCGGCCATCAGCAGATAAAAAGGCAGGCCGCGCAGCAGCCCGCGACCCTGACCTTGCAGCACCAGCAACAGCGTTACTCCGGCAATCTCCGTTGCCAGGAACAAGGGATGGAACAGCAAGGTGGCGAATAAAAGCAGCCCTGCATAATAGACCAGCGCTACCGAAGGGTGCATCGAACGAAAGCCGCTGTTCATTGCACACCCGCTCCCACATCCTTGCCGAGATCAAGTGTATACAGCCACTCCACGGTATCGCCCGGCTTCAGTGTGTAACTACCTGCACCTTTGCCGGGAATTTCACCGTTGACCCTGTACATCCAGCCACTCTCCGGCCCATGGTCAAACTCATAAAGATTATCGATTCCTTCCACATACGCGAAGCTTTTGGCTCCCTGATATTCCATCTGAATTTTATTCTTACGGGTGATGCGCTTCAGCAGCTCTAGCGCACTCTCACCGTCCTTAACTTCGACATCGGCTGCTGCAAAAATCGTCCCGTGCTCCTTGTCTCCGACAATGGAGAGCGTCACCGCATTCACCGGCACGGCGGTAGCCGGCGGGGGCGTTGCAGCGGCCGATGGCGCTGCTGCGGCAGGCTGCTTCGTGCCTGCCGGAGTCGGCGCCGGCTTGCCGGCGGATGCTGGCGCGGCGGTGGCCGGCGGGCGCGTTGCAGCGACCGATGACGCCGCTGCGGCAGGCTGCTTCGTGCCTGCCGCAGCAGACGCCGGAGCGGGCGTAACCGTTACGCCCGCAGCATTTGACGGCGCGCGGTCTGTGCCCGCGCCGTCCGGGTCAGCGGGCGGCGTGGCATCCGCCGCCCCTGCCTCTGCTCCGGCGGATGCTGCGCCGGAGGTTGAAGCGGCCATGCCGTCCGCCGGAGCGGAGGGTATGGCCGTGCCCTCAGGCCGCGCAGACGCCGCGGCCGGGGAACCGGCGGTCGGCACAGGTCCGCCGCCTGCGGAATCCGGCTGCGCCTGGGAGCAGCCGGCAAGCAGCAGTGATGTCAGGAGCGGAAGCAGCAGATAGAGCTTCCGCCGCCCTGGTTTTGATAGACTGAACATTACCTTCTACACCTCCACAAAAAGGGAAAAGAACGGGGGCAGTCAGCCTGTTCCCCGTTCCGTCCATACACCTTATGATTTCTAAATCTATACAAGCGAATTGGGAGCATCAGACTCCCTGCTGCTGAACGTGCCCTTCCCCGGGCCTGCAGGAATTCTCCATCAGCTGGTCAGGCACCCGCAGCGTAATCTATCAGCTTCTCCATTCACCCATACCATCCTGCTGGTAAGCTTTCCAACTCCATTAAGGCAATCTGACAGCCACAACTGCAGCCATTTCTCTAGTTACAGCTGCGGAAGGATTGAATTCCCCGCCCGCTCCTGTCATAAGCCCAAGTCCGGTCACAGTGCGTACCGCAGTTACTGCGTATCCGCTAATCTGGTCTTCATCGGTGAATTTACCGGCTCCGGCCGCGGCAGAAGCAGCATCCAGCTTGAACGCTCTCATCATCATCACAGCCATATCCTGGCGGGTAACCAGGCCGTCCGGTTTGAAGGTTGTTCCTGTTACTCCGCTAATAATACCCAATTGCTTCGCTTTATTCACTGCTCCATAATACCATGCATTCGCTTTAACATCACTGAAAGCTTGGGCAGCAGATGCCGGGGACGGCTCATTGCCGGTCAGTCTCAGCAGCAGCGCCGCGAACTCAGCCCGGGTAATCTTCTGCTTCGGAGCAAATATAAGGCTGTTCTTACTGACACCGTCCATCAGCTTGCGGTCATAAGCCGTATACACGGACTCCAGGGCCCAAGGGGAGATCGATTTCACATCGGTAAAAGCAGCACGGTCCGCCGTAGCAGACGCCACGGTCAGCGGCTGCGAATAGCGGACTACCGCAGGTGTGCTGTTTTTGAGATACCCTGTAATGACAATCGTATATTTATTCGCTGGCAGACCGCCGGCAAAAATAGCATTACCCGCTGCATCCGTAACAGCCGTTTTACCGCCGATGGTTACCTGCACACCGGAGGCCGGTGATGTGACCGGATCGGAGGTGAAGGTCTTTTCATTCCACACCCACTGCTTTTGAGTCACTTTTACCGTGAGATCCTGTCCCGGCTTCGGCTGTGCCGGAGATACCGTCACGGATTCCACCACCTGTGTGTTATCCCCGCCATAATAGACGAGTACGCGGTCATTCGCCTCCAGGGTAAAATCGCCCATGCCTACGCTTGGATAAATCCACGCTCCGCCGCGGGCTACCACATACATCCAGCCGTCATAGCCGCCAAAAGCACCGGCAGTCACGCCGCCGATCCCCGTCACGTAATTGCCTGCTTCGTTAACCAGGGCCACACCCTTCTGCGCTGCCGCTTTCTCCAGCGCATTAAGCACATTGCCTGCATATACAGTGCCCTCTCCAAGGGTTCCACCCGGTCCTTCAATGGCAACGGACACGAGAACCTGAGGATTCTTCACAGGCGCACTGCTGAGATCATACAGTTTGCCGCCTGTGCTGTACAGGCTGTAAGCTACCAACGCTTCCAGCGCCTGTTCGGTTGAGAGCTGGTTGTAGCTTCCGCCAGCCGTATGGGTGAACCCGCCGCCGGCTGTGCTGAAGCTCAGCAGCTTACCGATCAGATTCACATTACCACGGGTATACTCCGCTCCCGTAGGGTCTACACCAAAGGAAGACAGTCCGATGATCGCCTGAGCAACACTTTCACTGCTGTCACCGTAGCCGCCATTCTTATCCTGTGCGGTAGCGAGCCAGGCTGCTGCCCGCTGTCCGGCGGTTTTCGCTGCCGGATCATCCTTATGTCCAGCCAGCACCGTCAGCACCATCGCCGTCATATCCGGATCACTTGCACCCGTAGTCAGGGTGAAGCCGCCGTCTGTATTCTGCTTAGCCAGAATCTCCGCCAGCAATTTGGCCGGTGTCCATTTGGCATCAGCAGGAATGTTATAGCTTCCGGAATCCAGAGCCAGCAGCACATAAGCTGCGTTGTTCAGCGTCTGGCCGGTGATTTTATCGTTATTGTACAGCTTCTCAATCAGGTTGTAGCCGCCAACATTAGCCGGATCGCCTCCAAGTGCCTTCACGGCAAGCGTAATCCGCGCATATTCCGTAGCTCTGGCGAATACGCCCTTGGCTGCGGTTACTTTGCTTTCAAGTGCTTTTAGATAGCTGTCCGGGACCTTGTAACCGGCTTGGGCAAGGCCGATGGCCTGCCAATCCGACTGTACCCCGTTCTTCAGCACAAACTCAGAAGTCGCATAGACCGCATCAGCTACGCTGGCTGCCTGTTTTGCAGTTATAGTTGAGGCGGCACTTCCGGAGTTCGCGGCAGCTGCAGTACCCGTCTCCGCAAAAGCTTGTCCTCCCGGAGCTACAGCCGCTCCCAGAACCGCGAACAGCATGATTACGATCAAACCTAGCCGTGTAAACCTGGATGATAGATTGTTCTTCATAGCTAACCTCTTTCTTTGGATAAAATGGATGAAGCCTTCGTCCTCCGCTAGGCGCGGCAACACAAGCAGATACGGCTGCGCCGTCCTTATAAGGACGGTATCCGTTTCTGCGGGAAATATAAGGATAATCAATGGCGTGATGCGTATAAATCCTTATATTCACATAAAAGACCGCCCTGTACAGGGCGGCCGGGGAAGGATACAAAATGCGCGGCGGCTATACGATATTACTCTTAAGCAGCCGTCTGCTTGTATTGCACCTGTTCCGCATTCTTACCCCCGAAGAATAGAAACAACAGCGAAAAAGGCAGGTCTCCTGGCTCATGCTTCATTGCTTCCCTTGCCTTCCCATCCTAACAGCAGACAGTGGCATTTCAAGAGTTGCTCCGCATTTACAGTGGCGGGACCGCGCCGGACTTACACCGGCCTTCCCTTTTAAGCAGATTACATACAAAGAAACCGCTTTGCCGCCATATAAAGGCAGAGCTCGTTTCTAAGAAAATCCGCACCTTTTTCTAAAGCTTATTAAATTTTAATATTCATAATCATATCTACTATTTCCCTGTATGTCTATAGACAAGCTGTTTCAATTCTGTGCCGCCCCTATCCCTTCACTTCAAAAAAAACTGAACAGCGTGATATACCGGGCTAGTACGGCATATCACGCAGTTCAGGATTGTAATTAGTTATTCTTAACTGCCAGTGAGAACCAGCATTTGCAGGTTGATTGTATTCTGTACAGCAGAATAGGAATAAAATTTCCGTGACTTCTTATACATAACAGAATCTAATCTGCTGTTTATTTCCCATCCGCCCCCGGGCTGGCTGAAGGAGTAGGCTCGATCCCAGTTGTAGCCTCTGGCGTACTATCTGGATTACTATCTGGAGTACTATCCAGAGTACTCTCCGAACTAGCCTGCAGCTTCAGCGTATAGCCTCCGGCGGTGATTACATCACCTTCCGCCAGCTTCGCTCCAGACTCCAGCTCCACCGTCACCTCATATACGGGCGCAGGAGTTCCCGCGCCCAAAGCTCCCGCTGTCGGGGAGGCGGCTGCCTCACCCATGCCGCCGCTGTTCCCTGCGGCAGCTTCACCCGTGCCGCCGCCGTCCCCTGAGGCTGCTTCACCAGCGCCGCCGCTGTTCCCTGCGGCTGCTTCCCCAGTCCCGCCGTCAGCTCCGGCGGCCAGGCAACTGCTCGCAGTTGCTACAACCTTGTAAGTGTCCGTAACGTTGTTACCGGACATCACAATGATCTGCGCCGGCTTGAATGCGATACAATCCGCCTCATCGGCAAAGCTGAACACCAGCTTGGCGTTTTCATTTCCGCCGCCTGCTGTTCCGCTGCCTTCGTTCCCGCTGCCGGCAAGCCGTACAGAGGCTGGGGCTTGAACTTGTCCCCCCGCATCCGTGGTGGTGCCCCGAACCGGGCTCAGGGTCGCAGCCGGCGCAGCGGTATCCCCGCTGCCGCGCAGCATGCTCATTGCGATGATGGCAATAATCAGTATGATACCCAGGATGCTGCCGGAGATCAGGATCTGAAATCGGCTGCGGCTAACCCACCGCGCCAGCGGCGAAGCCAGCTGGGAGCGCGCTTCGTTGTATACATTTTGCAGTGCCGGGCCTGCGGCGGCGGCATAGCTTTTGCGGAATTCGCGGCTTTTGAACGCCTCGCGGTCACTGTTCAGGAAGTACTTCAGAACGGCCCGGCGATACCCGGGCCAGAGCTTTTTATTCGAAATCGAAAATAGCGGATTGCCCTGCGACCAGGCTAGGAAACGGTAGATCGTCTCTTTATCCCCGCCCGCCTTGCGCTTCAGCAGTTCCATCAGCGTCTCATAATCCAGCGGTCCATCCTGCCGCTCACTATTATGATAAAAGGCCAATGGCACACGTTCGAATGGCTCAATACTGTGCGATTCCTTCAACCAGCGCCGTCCGAGCAGCTGCACATCATCCAGCTCTCGGGGAGACAACCCGGCAAAAATCTCCTCATCCGGCTTCTCCTCTCCGAACCAGCGGTACGCAGCGCGCAGAGCATTAGCTTTACGCTTCGCTATAGCATCCAGCGGGGGCTGCCAGTCTGCCGTATCCCGGTAGCGCAGGAAAGAAATCTCCAGCAGCTGCTCCAAGGAGAGCTCGTCCAGCGAGATCCGGTTCAGCAGGAAGCGGTCAGCAGCCGTTCCCAGCTCCTGCAGCAGCGACAAGGCCTCAGGATGGATTCCGCCGCCTTTGCGCCGGTCCTTCTCCGCCTTCTGGATCGACTCATGCACCATGGCTACCGCAGCAACCGGATCATTGTCCCGCTGCAGCATCTCCAGCAAATATTCCTTAACCATATCGCGTACAAAAACCTGCTGCAGCACCTCCGGCAGAAGCCGGCCGAAGTGGGCTACTATACGCAGCACATCTGCCGTTCCGGCTGCCGCGGCAAGTCTGGATTCCAGATACGGTTCAAACAGCGCTTTGCGGAAGATCGTCTGAGGCAGTATTCTTTTGAAGAAATCCTCACTCAGCGCATCATCGCTCTCAATTATACCGTAGGCCGCAGCCAGCACATCTTCTCGGCCTGCGTTCCGGCAATTCAGCATCCCGTTAATGAAATAATCGATGACTTTGACCCGGTAGTTATGGCCCGGCAGCGCAAAATACTCCTTGAACCGTTCCAGAATCTCCGGCGACGGAATCCCGTTCTTGCGGATCAGATCATATTCGCGGTCAAACCGCTCCAGGAACATGTCGTTCAGCCGGACCCGGGATTCCAGCGCCCCTTCCGGCTTCAGGTAGGACAGCAGGCCGCCAAGCACAGCATTCTTATTCTCTGTATATAAGGCTTCATTGCCCTGTTCAATCTCATAGAATACAGCCAGCTCATTGTAGAGTGCCAGTGACAACTTGCGGTCCACACTTTCGCCAGGCAGCAGGGAATCGGCAAATCTGGCGAAATCTTTGAGAACGCCGCCCTTTTGCCCAAGCGCCTTCCACGCAAGGTCTGCATACGTCTGCCGGGACTCGCCGAAATCGGCATTAAGCACCCGCCCGCTTGCCAGATCGAAGATATAATCCTTCTCAATATTGCGGTCACCCGGGCGTAAGGAGCCCTTCTCCACAAAGGTCAGGTGAATATATTTGCGGCTTTGCGGCTCTTTGGCATAAGTGATCACTCCCAGCCTGCGGCGGAAGTCATACGGCAGGGAAGCATAGATGACCTCCGTCAGCTCCACCGCACGCTGCGACAACTCACTGATCGGTACATCGAGCGCCACATAGATCTTTTTCTTCCCGGCTACAGACAGCATGACCGCCTGCAGTAAGGCTTTGAACAGCTCCTCGGTGAAGCCGAGGCTGCCGAGCACGGTCAGCGGGTCCGCA
Source organism: Paenibacillus diazotrophicus (assembly GCF_042610465.1). Taxonomy (NCBI): domain Bacteria; kingdom Bacillati; phylum Bacillota; class Bacilli; order Caryophanales; family Paenibacillaceae; genus Paenibacillus; species Paenibacillus diazotrophicus. Next base: position 33,836 of record NZ_JBGJZN010000002.1, on the reverse strand, counting down.
GCATGCACACGGCCCTCTACCGGTATAGCTTCCAGTTCAGGCAGTATCCCGCCTGGCTCTCCCTCATAGCTCCGCGCAAACCCGGCATTCAGCCATTGCCCGTATCCCTCGAGAATCTCCTCAGAGCGGATGGGCGGCACCACGAAATTATGGGCAAAAAAAGCGCTCCGCTGCCCTGTGAAATCGGCTACCAAATACCGGCTCTGCCCTATCACGGTATCATTCGTTTCCGTATGAAACAGATGCAGGGCGGCAGGGTACTGCGTTTCATCCTTCTCGCCGCGCGCCGTCAGCTCTGCCGGAGCATCGTAGAGGCAAAAGGGATGCAGTATTTTTTTGATGAAATTATTGTCCAGGCTCTCCGACTTCGCTACCGTATCAAATCCTTCTGTCGTCCGGTACACGCCGCGCCGCTCCCGGGTATACATCTGCTGGGTGATCATGGACCCTGAAAATCTGTTCACGGCCCGTCGCTCCCCTCAATATAGTTCAGTTTGTGCAGCAGCCAGATGAAAGGCTCATCCACACGGATTGGGCTGACTACACCTTCTATCCTTTGATTCACGGGATTGCTGCCCAGTGCGGAGACGGCAAAATACCCCGTATTCGCAAAATACACATCCATCGTATCCTTGAACGGACGGTCCACCTTCTCAATGAAGCGGCGGATTTCACCGTCAATGTTGTGGAACTCATCCAGATTGAGCGTTTTGCGGTGCACATAGTTGTTGAATACATTGCTGTTGGACTTGATGTAGTCGCCGTCCTCATCCTTAAGGGAATGCAGCATGTCGCTTTTGGCGAGCACTACAGCGGTAGGAATATCGGTTTTGCTCTTCTCCTGGTAGGCGATGAAATCGCCGAACATGGTCAGCACCACATCCCGCGGCTCGTCATACTGCGAGACCCATTCACCCGGACGGTCCCCGAAGTTGATGCGGATCTTCTCGCGGACCGAGCGGATCTGCAGCGGATCGACCATGAACAGGATGCCCGCGGAGTTCTTGATATGCTGGCCGTGCAGCCCAAGATAATCCTGATCCACCATCCCTTCACCGGCAACATCGAAGAATACCAGTGTCAGCGGGGGTTTGGATTCATCCTTGAATACAAATTGGAAAATAAACGGCTCCTGCATTTTCTCCTTCTGGGTTGAAGCCAGCAGATCGCCCCGTTCAAACAGCGGTTCTTCGTACAACGTACGGAATTTGCGGCTGATCTCGGCATTAAGCGGCATGCAGGCCGCGTCAAAATGCCCCGCCGTCGTATGCTGGAGCGTATGGATCAACGAGGTCATATACACCGACTTCCCGACCTGGGAAGCGCCGATGATCGAAATAATATTGCTTGGCACCTTGCCTGCCGTCACGGGCAGCTCATTGTGGCAGGACGGGCAGAGCCGTCTGCGCGTAAGCACCCCATAGCGGTCGGTGATGCCGGTCAGTACATGGTCCGTATAATGGTGGTACTCCTCCGGAATATCTGCCGGATTCAGAATGGCTTCCATATCGTCAACCGTATCGAGGCCGAAGCGCTCACGGTATTTATTCAGCGCATCGTCTTCGCCCAGCGCATAATTCTCGTCATCCTCGCGGCTGTGCATAGCCCGAAAGACAACATCCTCCGGCTGGAACCGGGTGAAGCAATACGGACAGACAATATCATAAAAAAGCGGCCGCACCTGCGGCTGATTCTTTTTTTTAAACCGGTTGAAAAAAGACATCTCTTGTCCTCCTGTATGTGTTTGTTGAACTTGCTGATGAGCAGCGACCCGCTCCCGCGAGCCCTCTCAACCAAGTATCCGTCCTGCTCACTCCGGCACCAGTTCGTAATACAAACCGTATTTGCGGCCATCCGTAAAAAAGATGCGGACAGTGTCCTCCTTGCCGATTTCAATCGGCGGCAGAACGTTGCGTCCGGCGGCGAAATCCTGGACAAACGGGAAGAGCACACCGTCCTCTTTGGATGCCGGAAATCCGCCCCTTTTTTTCACATAGCACAGTACGTCTTTGGATACGGGCACTTCGGCCGTAAGCGTCATATGTACTGTTTTTTGCTTGCCGAACAAGCTTTTTCTCTGCTGGATGGAGTAATAGATTCGCGCTTTGCCCGCACTGACCAGTGTCCGGTTCGCACCATCACGCTGGCGTACAAGCAGGGTGTCCCCTCCATCCGTAAGCCGGGCATACACGGTATATGCAATCAGTCCGATGTCGTCCAGCCGGTCGCGGTATCCGTTATTGGCCTTATACTCCTCCCGGGTGTATAGCTTCATGCCGGAAGGCGGAAGCTCTCCGCTATCCGGCGCTTCCGCAGGTGCCTTATGAATGTAAACCGCCTGCACACTGTCCGGCCACCGCCAACGCAGCGTACAGAACCTGTCCTCCACCCGGGAGGTCACCTCCGTAATTGCCGATGTGGAGGAAACAACTTCGGCGTACCTCATGCTGTAGGCTCCTTTCGCCGTCTTTATCAACTTCTTTTTTCAATCTGCCAACCCTTTGACTTCACAACTGTTACCCAAGCTCTTCTCCCGATTATTCGAGCTGATTTTCTGGCAACCGCGTTAAAACCCTTTGCTGCCCCGATTTCTACGCGGGGATGGTAAGCCTTTCGTCGTTGATCCGGGGCCTTCTGAACTTCTTCCTCTTTTGCGGGAAAGTCGTCCTTCTCCGACAGGAATCACATAGGTGAACAAGGCAATCACAGCCGTTAGAACAAGCAGTGCCAACAGCCGGGTCATGGCGTCCCCGAAGGCATGGCCGTCCAGGCCAAATTCCAGAATCAGCCCGGCGAACAGGCCGGATACTGCGCCGCCTACTCCAAAGCTCCGCGCCAGATGACGGTTGTCAAACACAATGCCAAGTCCGATCCCGAGAGCCGTACCTATAAGCAGCAGCGCCAGAATGCGCACCCCGGCATAATACGGGCTGTCTGCCGTTGAATCACTGCGAACCGTCAGCAGCGTCCGGTCGCCCAGCCGGTCATAGATTTGTTGAAACACACCGCCCAGGAGCTCCGCATTCGTCACATCATAATACTGCCCGCCGGTGGTGGTTGCGATATCCTGAAGCAAAGCTGCTCCCGAAGGATCATCCAGTGCAAGACCAATAGTATTGACCTTAATCCCGCGGTCCACATACTCCGCAAGCTCCTTCGAGGTATCCAATTGGCTGAAACCGTCGGACAGCATAATAACCATAGCTCCACGCCCGGATGGATTGTCACTGTTAATGACACCCATAGCTTCCGCAAGCGCACCTCTGAAGTTCGTACCGCCTTCTGTAGTCTGCAGACTGCGGATGACTGAGGTTACCTTTTCCCGGTTCGCTGAGCTGGATAGCGGGACCAGCGGCTGAACCACCGAGGCGTCTTGACTGAACGTTACTACTGCCACCCGGTTATCTTCATCCATGCGCTGTACCAATGCTTCTGCAGCCGTGTAGCGGCTGTTGCCCGGATCGCTCTGCATCATGCTGCCAGAGTCATCAATGACCATGACTACATCTTTTACCGGTCGCACTCCGCCGAAGTTCAGCTCGTACACGAATTCGGTTAGTGTACCAACCGCGAACAGCAGCACCAGCGTCAAAGGCAGCAGCTTCCAAGATAACCCCAGATATCGCTGCTTCCACGACAAGCCGTTCAGTCTGGGTGAAATGATCTCTGCAAGCAAGCTGCCCACTCCGACCCCAAGGGCCACAATAGCAAAATAGATGCCGATCAGTACAATCGACGGCAGATCATAAGGCCTGCTGTCCAGCAGCAGCTCACCCAGCACAAAGGCAACCCCACCGCCCAGCAGACTGAAGAGGAGCAATAGCAGATTGATTTTTCGCTGCATCGATACCATCCTTTCCCGGAAAAGCTTGAATTGAGCAGATATGACTTCTTGTGGCACTATTCAATTGCACCTTCAGCAATTGAATGCCCGCTACACCAGTGGAATTCTGCAATAAGCACTCAGGCCCTGCCCATCCCGATCTGCTTCCACTCCATCTATCTCAGCTCTGGTAACTGGTCCTCGGCTACTCCGTGCAGCCGGTAACCGTTGCTCGCGTAGGTCTCATAGTAGACTTTGCCGTTGCGGTAGTAGAGCAGATCCTCCAGATGGAAGCCGCCCATCAGGTTCAGCTTCTCGACACCGCTTCTGCGCTGTTCATGCACCAAACCGAGACGGTATATGCGAGTCGTCTCATCGGCACTGAAGGCATAACGCAGGAATTCGGAGCCGCTGTCACCGAAGAAATATTTCTCCTCATGACGGTGCTCCTGCGTATATTCGAACAAGCGGACGTTGATGCTCGCTTCTTCCTCCAGGCTGCGGTAGAGCCGTTTGAACAGCTCCTCCTTGGAGACAATCTCACGGTTCTCGTAAGCCGCCGCGACATTGGCGCGCCGCAGCAGTTCTTCCTCAAACGGCAATGCGAACGGCTCCGCCGTCAGCAGCTCGCGGCGGCACAACTCAATCAGCCGTTCAGCTACTGCGGCCTCTCCTTGGCGAAGCAGCTCGGAGACACTCCCCAGGAAACGCTCGCTGAAGAAAACACCGGGACCCCGCCGCGCTTCTATATCCCGCATAACTTCTTCCGTGACGGTCCGGTAATACTCCATAATGTTCTGTTCCACCGTCTCGCTTGTGCGGCCGATGCTGGCAAGCGCCAGGCTGCGCAGCTCCTCATCCAGCGCCTCCATGGTTGACACCTTGGCTTTGCTGTCCGCATGCAGTTGCTCCAGCGCCTCATCGTAGCGCAGGCATAGCGCGAGCTCACTCTCCATGCGCAGCAGCTCATATTTCCTGCCATATACACTTGCGAATAAATAATGAATGAAATTGCGCACCGTCCGTTTGTCCAGCAGCGGCACACGCTGGAACGGCTGGCGCTCCACGCTCTCCGCGTAGAGCTGGTCCAGCTCCTCCTGCGCGGAGAGAATCGCCGACCGGAGTCCGGCCATATGCTGGCGCAGCGCATGCAGCACACTGCCGCCGCCCTGCTCGGCGGTCCATTCCGCCAGCTGGTAGAAGGTCAGCGGCGGAACCGTCTGTTCCTGACCCGCCAGTACAGCGGCCCACTCGCGGGCAGGGTCCAAAGCCGCTGCCCGCCGCGATGCCACCTCCGCAAAGTTGCTGCGGAAATAGGCCTGCCCGCCGTCTCCGAACAGCAACACTTCGGCCTCGCGCAGCGACAGCGGCTTCAGCTCACTATAAGAGGGCCGGCCGTGACTCATCAGCCCGGTCATCTCTTCAATTCCCGCCTCATCCGGTAGCAGCGAAGCTGTCCGTTCCCGCAGGGAATCGGCGCTTAGGCCAAGCAATGCCTGCCGCTCGCGCAGACTGACGTTCCCGCCTTCCTTCAGGGCTTCGGCCAGATAATGAAAAGCATGAGCCAGCACCGCGAGAGCGATTTGCCGGTTCGGCCTGCGCACTGCCGAGAACCCGGCGGAGGCATACCCCTGTCTTCCGGAGCTGCCCCGGATACCGCTTTTGAAGGTCATATTATTGTAGCCGCCGTGTCCCGTAGCCGTATCTGTAGCCGGACGTACACGGTTCTTGAGCAGGCTGATATGAGCGATGATTGCATAGTTGTCGTCCATGCCATGAGCGGACATCATGCCCCGCTCATTCTTGTCTGAGAGCAGATAGACGAGATCGAACAGCGGAGAAGGATTATGGGCCACCGGTATGGACAACCCGTCCTCTGTGACCAGTAATGGAGCACTGAAGGCATAATCCGGCTGCTGCATCCCGTCCAACTCACGCAGAAAAGCCAGCCCGACCGAGCTGGAATAGCCAAAGTTGTCCCCCTGCTCCCGCTCATTGATCAGCGCGTACAGGTCGGTCTGCACCGACTTGAACGATTGGCTGAGCACAGCGCGGGCCAGCAGGGCAACCTCCGGCAGCAGCACATTAAGCGGGTCATCAACCCGTGTAATAATTGTGAGATGGATGACGTCAAATGAAGAATAGAGCCGTCCATAATCGGCTATGCTGTTGCTTAAACGCCGCAGGATCCGGTTCATTCCGGCCAGGAACCGGCGATCTTCCTGAAACTCGCGATAGATATCCTGACGAACGGTGCGGGGATCACGCCCCGCCGTTTCCGGCAGAGCCATGGCCAGAACACGCTCTCTTCTGCCGCTTTCAGACTGCACCTGATCTCCGTAACGGGCATTTCCGGCTTCAATCTGAACCTGACCGTGAGCCTCAGTGCCACCGCCAGTCTGTCTTGTGTCCACACCGGACGCGGCATGCAGCGCCATAATACCGCCCGCATTGTCCCATTTCCGCTCACAGCTGTCCAGCACCGGGCCGATGGCCGGAGCCACCTTGTCACCCAGGAACAGGAACAGGGCAGGATAATGAATACTGCTGCGCCCGTCCCCTTTACTGCGCTGCGCCTCTTCCTGCGCCGCATATTGCTGTGAATAGGTTAACGCCTGTGCTTTGATCATAGGGCTACTTCAGCTTTCTACGGATGCTGCCAAGCTTGCCGGTCAGGCTCTTGTAGAAGCTGTACATTTCATCGCCGTCCGCATACTCTACCCGCTCATATTCCAGACTGTCGCGTGCTTCCAGGAAGGTGACATACAGACCTTCCAGCTTATACAGCAGCGGAGTCACATCCTCCGCTGCAGTCATTTCCCCGGCACGGCGCGCCGCCTTGCGCAGCAAGACGCTGCGGCTTTTCTCATCCAGTCCGCGGAAATGGCGGTAGACGGCATACTCCACATAGCTGCGTTCCTTCATTAAGTTGGCGAACGGCTCCCAGGCATCCTCGTCCTCGTCACGGTCATAGACGTAGAGGGCACCCTTTTTGGTGATGGTATCCGTATATAGAGCTTCCATAAACTGATCGATCCACTTGTCTTCATCGAGATATTGATGGAGCAGTCCATCCAGCTCGGTCGCCTTCGCTGCCAGCGCATCATATTTGGCCAATTCCTCCCGGACCCGCGTAATCAACTGCGGCGAACGAATGAGATTTTCCTGGGCCAGATCCTTATTGATGCTGCCAAAAATGTCTTTAACCCCTTCGCGTTCCAGTCCGCTTACCCGCAGCGACTTCAGCTCATCGGCCGCCTTTTTCACTTCGCCAAGATTCGGACGCGACATACCAAGCTGCAGGTCGTAGCCGCTAAGCATTTTATCCACATCAAACGACTTGGTGAAGACGACTGAGAAGCGGCTGCTGGTATTTTCGTCGAGGCCTTTTTCAATAATAACCCCGATCTCCAGCGCTCTGGCAAAATCAGCCCGGATTCTGGCATTATAATCCCGGACACGGGTATTAATGTAGGTATCGCCCCATGATTTCTCCGGAATCGGCGAAGGCAGATAGGTCCAGTTGTCCTTGTCAGTCATCACCAGATGGCGGCCGATGCCTTCCTTGTCCAGAATCGTCCGTTCATAATTCTCCTCGAATACCCGAAGAGGCGTATATACGAACAGCGGCACCCCATTACGCGTATTGAGCCAGAATATCCGGTTCTTGACTTCGCTTTCCTTAATTGTAAACTGCGATTTGCCCAGCGCATTGTTCTGGTAATTCCGGATTCCCTTAAGAATGCCCGGTGCCTTAACCGGTACAGAGACAAAACCCCACGAAGGAAAATGCAAACTGCCGGAGCTGTTACTGAGGTGGAAGATCGGCACTGCATCCTCATCCAGACGTCCGGCGATAATCCGCTCCACGAATTTGTCCAGCGGCTCTTCACGGCCATATTTCATCACCAGGAATTCTTCCATGGAACGGGTAATCAGGTCACCGAATTTATCACTTAGGAACTCTGAAATAGAGCGTACGATGTCGATTTCCTGCTCCTTGACCCAGCGCCCGGAATGCTTCAGCATCTCCCGTGTGAAGTCACGGATCAGATCGTCGCCATCCTTTTGATCCATCACTTTGGAAATGGTAGAGGCAATATCCGGCACGTTAACGATATTCCAATAGTAGGTTTTGTTGCCTTTTTGGTCGGCCTGCTCTTCGCCATTAATCAGAATGTCGCCATTCTTCTCGAAGATCGTGCTAAGCGCACTGAGGATCTCTGTGAATACACCGTAAATCCGGTTATTCTCTTCATTCAGCAGCTCAAACAGGTCTTCATAGAACTCAATCATCTGCTCAGTGCGTTCCACGTCGGCATGAAGCCAGTACTCATTGATCTTGGCTTCAATATAGGCATTCTTCTTCTTCTCTTTGGAGACAAAAGCGCTCCGCGCATCGCCCAGCTTCTCCTGCGCGCTGTCCTGCGCTGTCTCAATATCGCGCGGCAGACGCAGCAGGCTCTCGCGCAGCGCCTCAATATAGGACTGAATCAGCTTCAGAATACAGAAACCCTTCTCGGTATAGAGCAGCCGTGACACATAGAACGGACCTTGCTCGGGATGCAGGAAGATACGCTCCAGCTCCTCGCCGAAGCGTGCGGTAATCTCTCCGGGAAGCTGCTTCTTGGACTTGATATATTCCTCACGGGCACGGGCCAGAAAGTTCTGCTCCAGCTCCGTATCCATGTCCACCACCTGGTGCTTAATGACATTGCTGTGGCTCAGGCGTTCACTGTTCTCATAGCCGGGCAGCGGCTCTGGCACACGGGATTCGAAGGTCTTGATCATGCTGTCGAGATCAATCCCAAGCTTGCGCGCAAGCTTCTCCACATCCTCCTGTCCCGGAGCCTGCTGGAACATTTTGTCCATCTTGTCAAACAGGCGGAATGCCAGATACGTTGTCATTTCCTCAATCGGCAGTACTGCAGACGAAGCACCGATGATGTTGTATTCATAATTGGCAGGATACGTCTTGTTCATCTGCGCAATATTCGTGCGGATGTTGCTGATATAGTCGTGGATGGCGAATTCCTCACCCGACTGCTTTTCCTCGCTGGCCATGAAGTTCGTGATATTCTCCGCAGTTACATTCATGCAGTAGTCATAGGCATTCTCCAGCAGCTTGCCTTCGGTATTAGTCGCGGAGATCAGATGGCACAGGTTGAACGGAGGCAGCGGCGAATTCACGGTCAGGATATTGCCGTACTGCTGGCGGAACCGCTCCCCCCGGCTATCCACGTTCATCCAGTAGTCCAGCTCTTTGAGCGCCGCATAGCCATTCTTGCGGATATATTCGCGGGTATGCTCGCTCAGGCTTTTGTTCGCCAGATTCACATCCGGTGTAAACAGATATCCAAGCGTATTCACACGGTCGATACCGGCTGAGCCATAGTCCCGTTCAATAATCCCGCGTACGATATAGGCGATATCCAGAAAAGCACCGCTGCCTGTTCCGCCGGACAAGCCGGTCAGCAGGAATACCATCAGCTTCTTGCTGGTGCCGACAGACAGCGTCTTAATCTTCTTGTCGATAGCCGCTACAACCTGGTTGATCTTCGTGAACAGCAGCAGGCGTCCGGCCTGGCGCACTCCGGCAGCTCCGTTCATGCCATCGGTAATACTCAGCTCCGGCGACAGCCAATCCGTAATGTAAGGCTCCAAAATACTGCGGTTCTGCAGCAGTCCGCCGATTTCTGCATTAGCCAGCAGCACAAATTCATTCTGCGGGTCGAGGCCGATGCCCTTGTACCTCTTCCCCCGATCCTGCTCATTAGTCTCGAATGCAAGGAACTCCACATTATCGGGCTTATCCCGTTTCTTCTTGGACAACGGATCCTCCGGCAGCTTGAAGCGTCGGTTAATCTGATATTTCAGCCGCAGCAGGGCGTCAATGCCCGTACCGCCAAGGCCAATAATGAGGATAGGGTTATCAATCGTATCTACCCGGATTTTGTCGCTGACGATTCCTCCGCCCAGCGATACGTCAAGCTGCTGAATATGTTCTCTAACTACCGGTTTCATAAGTGCTCCCCCTTATATCAAATACTCCAGTAAAATCGTCTTGTCCACCGTAGCCAGGGCTACGGAAATACGGTCGCCGCTCTTCAGTTCCAGGCCGCGCGTCACATCGGCTGCGCGTCCTGATTTTTCGACCGAAATCCCCTCGCTGCCGCGCAGCATGAGACGGTCATTGTTGCCCGGCGTAAATACAAGCTTCTCGCTCTCTTTCAGCTCAGGCGCCAGCTGCAGCAGCTGATGCAGGGTGAATCTGCCCCGGAAAGCTGAGAGCTTCTTGTACTGCGGATAGGTTTTCTCGCCGGTATTGCCGTCCAGAACTTCCACTATCATCTGCCCTACGAATCCGCGGTTTGACTTTTGGCGGAGCATCCACAGCACCACTGCCGCCGCCAGTACCAGTACAACACCGCCGATAATGTAGTAGAGCGTTTTATTAGAAGAGTTATCCTGTGCAGGCTCAGCGTTGCCCGTTCCTGCTGGCGGGGCGGTAGCCACCGTCCCTGTCTTGGCATTGATCGCAAGCACATCACTTTCGCGGTAGAAGCTGCTCTCCTCCGCCCGCACCTTCAGCTCATACTTATGGTTCTCGGCAATCTTATAAGAACCCTTGAACACCGCACCGGTGTTATCCATCGGAAGCTCCAGCACTTGACCCGTATCGGTATCCGTGACAAGCAGCACCGCCTTCATATCTTGATACAAATTGCTGAGCGTAACCTGAGTCCCATTGCTGAACAGATGGGATGAGATATCTACAGTATCGCCTTTCTGGTAGGTTTTGGATGAAAGTGCGTCCAGCTTCAGCTCGAGATCATAGTTGAATACAAGATTAATATCGATCTTATCCTTCGGCACACCCTTGACCTGAAGCTTCCAGTCCCCTTGCTCCGGGGACAGCAGCTTGATCAAGCTGTACGAGCTGGACTTGGAGAGCAGCACATCTTTAGACGGAATAGCCACTTCCTTGCCGGAGGGATCACTAAGCTTCGCCGTAACCGGCTGTGCAGACATAATGGAGATATTCGCCTCCAGCACGCTTCCATTAGGAACATTTACTGTGACCTCCTGGTAGCTGCCGTTGGCTGTGATGGATTGTACCGGAACCACCTTCAGTTTCAAATGGTCGGCAAAAATTTCGCTGAGAATCTGCGGAAGGTCATCCGCCGAATCGGTGGTGAACGCCTTGCCGCCTGTCTGGTCGGATAGCCCGGCCAGAATCTCCTTATTCAGCTTTCCATCAGCATTAAGACCTATAGTATAGACCGGGTAGCCTTTCTGCTTGGCGGTTGCTACCGCAGCGTCCAATTCCTGATCCGACTGGCTCTGCGTGCGGCCAGTTGCTTCATTAAGATCATTGTTGCCGTCAGCCAGCATGACGATCATCGGCTCATGTGCCGGGTCGCTGCCGTTCTCCAGTACCTTTACAGCCTCTTCCATCCCGACGGCAATATCCGTATAGGCGCCCCGGTCCAGACCGTCAATGAAATCTTTCAAATCCTGTTTGTCGGCAGCGGAGCCGATTTGCAGCAGGGCCTTCTCCCGCTGCACCTTGTCGGTATAGGCCACAATTCCGACCTTATCCCCTTGCGCGGATAGCATATCTATGAACATTTTCATCGCTTCATTTGCAATCTTGTTCTTGTCACTCTTATTCATTGAATTGCTGACATCAATCAGCAGTACAGCATCAATATGGGAAGGTGCGGGTGATGCCGCGCGGGCTGTCCCGGCTGCAAACGGCGCAGCTGCGATGCACAATACCAGCAGCAGCGGGAGAACATGCCGCAGTATGTTCTTGGCTGTTTTTGAAATATGAATCGGTGTACGAAGCATAAATAGGGCTCCTCTTGTGTTAAATTAGGCAAATACGGCAGGGTTGTCGGTATAGCTAAATTCTGTCAATAGCATGCCATTATGATATAATTAAACCTTGCAAACTTCAACTTTAGGGCGGCCAGCTTCCAACCAGAAAGGAAGAGTTACATGATTTCATACGCCATTCTCGGCATTACGTTTCTTTATGCAGTTATTCAGATGATTATCTATGCCTTCCGGCAGCGAAAACCGCTGACCCGTGATGATATTGAGGAGCGCTTGCTCGCTGCGCTGAACGGAGGCGACCATGCCGGTAAATAAGAAGAAACCCGTGACGTTCCGGCCCTTCAAGACTCCAAGGTATGCCTTTGACAAGCTGCGTATCTGCCGCCGGTGCGGCCGTTATACTGCGCTCGGTGAAGAACGGTGCAGCAAATGCGGCCATGCCTCGCTGACCCCGGTGGAGAAGCAGTCTGTTTCCCTAGCGGGACGCAAAATGCATACGCGGCTTCTGCTCGTTCTGCTGCTCACCCTGGGATCGGTCTATTTCGGCCAAAGCCTGCAGCAGATGGCCTTGTGCGGTGCCGGTGGCATCGTTCTGGCCGGTCTGCTCTTGTTCATGCAGCGGAAAGTGCGGCAGAACGAAAATCTGTATGCCCTGAATGAGCTGCTGGGCCGTAACATAGACAGCATCAGGGAAGGCCTGGAGATCAACCGCCAGGAGGCAGTATCTGTACTGCGTGAGAACGATGTGCTGGCCTATGAGAAGCTGCGCGAACTCTCGGTCCTGCTGCGCGGCGACCGGGTCGCCCGCCAGCGTGTCGCTCTGCTGCACGGTTTCCAGCTACGCAAGGATATGAATCTGGAGCTAGAGCAGCTGCTGCTTAAGGACTTCGAACCGCTACTCGCTGAATATATCGGCGAGATTGCCAAAGTGCGTCCGGAGCTTATCAAGGACCGCACACTGCGCTATGTCAAAACCTACGAAGTACAGATTCTTCAAATGGATAAAGGCGCAGCCATTCTGGCTGCTGTAGCTGGAGCGGCAGTGCGGCTGAAGCGTTACGCACTGCTCTACTCCGGCATGATCGGGAGATACATACAGGATCTGCCTAAGGACCGTTTTTTGCGTCTGAGCAGAATGATATCCGCCAGTCCCTACGAGGCCTGGAACGGGCTCGACCTCAAGGTGGCGGAAGTCCGTGAAGCCAAATACCGCTGGGACCCCGATTTCTAAATAGAGTACTGCAAGCCGGATAAGTACTGGAATTACAAAGGGGCTGCTATAGTATGACGATCAAACAAGCCTTAACCCTGCGGAATATTATGATCATTTTGTGTATGCTCATGCTGGTGCTGCTGGGGCAGAAGGGCCTCAGGCTCCAGAACAAGATAGAGACCGTGAGGGAAGCGGAGCGACTCTATGCCGCCGGTGACCTTATTTCCGCAGAGAATCAGTACCGCCTGGCGGCATCGAATGCTTCCATTCTCTACAAAGAAGGACAAATTGCCGCAAGGCTTAAGGAGCTGGCTCCGATTACGGCCATCCGCAGCGGACTGAGCACTCTGGTACTTAAGATTAAAGACCAACTGGTGACCAAGGATTTTGGCGGCTTTATGGAGAGCTATGCCTCTCTGGTGAATCTGAAAAGCCAATATTTGAAACCAGGCGGACCCTATGAAGCTTTTTATCGCCAGCTGTCAGCGGATTCAGGCATTTCGGATCAACTGGGGACAGGTTTTCAGCAGTTCAAGGGACAGTTCATTGCCGAGCTGCAAGCCAGCCAGAGCAATACTGGTAATGACGATGACAGCTTCAAATGGAATTTGCTTCGGATCCCCGATGTATATTTAGGCGGAGCTGATGCCAAAAAAGAATTGCTGGATACACAATTCCAAGTGCATGACTCCACCCGGCTCAAGGCTCTAGCAGCAGCAGGCAACTTCTCTCCCATGCTGGATTTCGCGTTGTCCCTTAACAGTGCCTACAGCAGCCACAGCTACACAGCACCTTGGATAGCCAGCCAGGTTGAGAAGAGCGCCAAGATCATTCTGGACAAAGATGTGGATGGTGACCAGATTGCCGCCTTCTCCACTCATGCTGCAGCGTACCGCCAATATGCCGCCTCAGCCGGTATTGCTTCCTCCAAAGTGATGACTCTAATCGACAGCACCACCTCCAAGCTGCTCCGAAGCGCCGCGCGGCTGGTGCGCAGTGGCGGGTACGCGGAGGCCATTCAGCGGTATAGCGACCTGGCTCCCCTTCAGGATACAACGGCAGAAATCGCCGCAGCACAGCTCGCATGGAACATTGCCGAGCCAGTCCGGCTCCTGCCCGGCGGGGAGGAGCCGGGTAAATATACGCATGTTGTCTCCGTTAGCGGGCGTTACGGTGCACGGATTGCTGTAGCCGGAACGGACAGCAGCGGACACATTTACTATGCGGATTTGAGCAATGACGGCATCGTTTCTACACGGACCGGAGATGCTGTGCCGGACTTCGAAAGTCTCAGCAGCCTTACTTTTGATGACCCATTGTCCGCCTACTCCGAAGTACCCGTGGTAGTGGCTGCAGGCAGCCGTGAAGACGGGCGGACCTCCTTCACGGGCTATGCCGTCAAGCCTGAAGGAATCTCCCTGCTGTTCTCGTTTGCCGGTAACAGCTACGAGCTGCAGCCGGACGATGCTTCCATCCGTGTCGCAAATGCAGATATGGGTGACGGTTCCGAGGGCCAGACTGCCATATTCCGTCAGACCAATGGAGCTTACCAGTTCTCCGAAATCTATCAGGAGTATCCGCTTATTGACGCCTCTGAGCTGGAGCTTCATCCCCTGGAGACCGTTACCCTGAAGGTGGATATTTATATCGATTCCACCGGACGGCCCGTAGCAAGCGCGAATGGGCGTTTGCTGGCCCTGCAAGGAAATGTGGGCACGGTTACCGGGCCAGCCTTGGCAACCGGCCAATTCCAGTATGGCTACGACTATGCAGGAACCGATGCAGGAGAGCAGTACGTGCCTGTATTTGCAGTAGAGTCGCTCGGGAGTCTGAATCCCATTCCCTGACCCCCTCTAATACTATTGTTGGAGCAGCGTAGTGATGCACGCTGCTCCTTTTGGTGTCTGCAGTGATTTCATTATTTTTTCATGATTACAGGATATAATGAGCCATATATAGAGCTCCTGAGGAGGCAACCATGCGCATTCTATTAGTAGAAGACGATACCAAACTCGGGTATATGATCCAATACAAGCTGCAGCTTGCAGGACATCTGGCAGAATGGGCCCGCAACTCGGATGAAGCGGAAGTGTTCTTCTCTTCCGCAGAATTTGATCTCTACATTCTGGACTGGATGCTTCCCGGCAAGACCGGCCTTGAGCTGTGCAGACAGCAGCGCCGTCTGAATGACAACACGGCCATTCTAATGCTGACCGCACGCGGCGAGGTTGAGGACCGTGTCAGCGGACTGCTCACCGGGGCGGATGATTATATGATCAAGCCCTTCGCCTTTGAAGAATTACTGGCCCGCATTACTTCCCTGGACCGCAGAAAACAAACGCAGGGATATGTGAACCAATATGCGGTCAGCGGCCTGCGGCTGAACCCGGCGACACAGGAAGCAGAACGTGCCGGAGTCACTTTTACCCTGACCAATCGCGAGTTTCAGCTTCTCGAGTTTTTGGCGCGCCATCCCGATGAGGTGCTGTCCAGAGAGCGGATTCTTAATTATGTCTGGGGCAACAATGCCGATGTTACGCTGAATGCGGTGGATGCGGTGATCAAGCTGCTGCGCAAAAAAGTGGATGACCCCTTCCCCGTGAAGTTAATAAAGAGTGTGCATGGAAGAGGCTACCGCCTGATAGATACCGGAGCTAGCCATGATACCTAATACCCGCAGGCAATTAACCATCTTTTACAGCACCATGATTGGACTGATCCTGCTCCTCATGGCGGCTTCCTTCTATTGGGTACTAACGGATGTGCTGCATAGGGATGAGCGTCATAATCTGGAGTCCGCCGGGCAAAAGGCCGTAAACGAATGGCTCCATCCATCCCTGGAGCCGCAGGAACAGGAGGAAATACGGGAACAGCGCCAGGAAAACAGCCAACGGATGGAATGGGAATATCTGCAGAGTGACCAATTTGCTGTGATTACAGATCTTTCATGGACCATCTTCGTTCATTCACCAGGGGAAAATAACCAGCTGCTCAAACCTTCCTTCCAGCGGCTGCTGGATGCCCAAGGAATTAACAACTATGTTCATTTAAGCATCTCTTCGGGGGACAGCAGAGCGAATTATGCGATACTGCGTGTGATGACAGGTGATAATAAGCACCCTGTTCTCTTGCTCGGGGAAGAGGTGAGCAAACAGGAACATGTATTGAAGGAGATGCGGCTGCTTCTCATCGGGATCACCCTTCTCCTCCTGGCGGTGGCCACCATCGTAGGATATATACTGGCCGGCCGGGCTATGGTCCCCCTTAACCATGCGTTCACAAGACAGCAGAAATTCACGGCTTACGCCTCTCATGAACTAAGGACACCTTTAAGTGTACTTCAGCTGTCGGTAGATATTCTGGAAGAGGAGCAGCACAAGCTTTCACCGGTCCATCAGACGGTACTTCAGGATATGAAAGAAGAAATACAGCGTATGACCCGTTTAACCGGACAACTGCTTACCCTGGCCAGAAATGATGCCTCTCTGCAGCAGATGAGACAGGAGGTATTCGACCTGCAGCATAGCCTTTCTTTTGCAGCCGCAAGAATGCAGCTTATGGCTCAAGAGAAAAATGTGAAGCTGCAGCTCCACATTGCGGCTACGGAAGATGCCTTTACCTGTATGGGTGACAGCGAACAGATTGACCAGCTTCTATATATTCTTTTGGACAATGCCATTAAATACTCTGCGGAAGGAGGCACGGTCACGCTGGGGATTTCCCGGAATGACAACAGCACTGTAAATGTAATCATTCAGGATACGGGCTGCGGGATTTCCGCGGAGGATCTTCCCCACTTGTTCGAACGGTTCTACCGGGTAGATCAAGCCCGAACAAGAGAGCATGGCGGCACTGGGCTGGGGCTCGCAATTGCGTACGAGATCGTCAGCAGGCACGGCGGCAGAATCGTCGTAACCAGCACTTTGAATCAGGGGAGCACATTTACGGTGATCCTTCCTGAAGCCAGACGAATCCTTAGACAACCACTCAAGTAGAAACGGCTACGCCGACCGATAAGGACGGTATCCGTTTCAGCGAGAAAGATAAGGATAATTGTTTGCGCGAAGCATATAAATCTTATCTTTTAATAAAATGGAGGTTTTACTATGTTTTCTGAAGTTTTTAACCACATCCACCCGATTGTCGTACATTTCCCTATCGCGCTCATCATCATCGGTTTTGGGTATGATCTGGTAATCGCCCTGAAAAAACGCACTTTGAATCCTGCCGGAGGGTTATGGATGTGGCTTCTTGCTGCAGTGGGCTCCTGGATCGCTATAGCGACCGGACCGGAAGATGACGCCCGCGGCGTGACTTCATTCTTTGAGTCCCACGAGACACTCGCCACCCTGACTGCTTGGGCCGTTTCTCTGATCGTTGTATGGAGATTGCTGATGTTCTGGAAAGGCAAACGTGCTTTTGTAAAGGTTCCGCTTGTGCTGTACTTGGTCCTCTCTCTTGTCTCTTGCGGCCTCGTGCTCGGAACCGGATATTACGGCGGGAAAATGGTGTATACAGATGGTGTAGGCGTATCCGCTAACGGTGCTGCGGTCAACCCCCCTGTACAAGGAAACCATAAATAATCTACACAAGAAAGAAGCCGATGCTCACCTGAAAAGGGAGACTCGGCTTCTTTGGTTTATCCGTCTGATCAGATAAGCTGTACTTTAAAGGCTATTCTTTAACAGCACCGACCACAATCCCGGTTACAAAATACCGCTGTAAAAAAGGATACACCAGCAATATCGGCAAGGCACTGATGAATATTTGTGACGCCCGGATCGTCCGCTGCGACAGATTGGCAACGGCGGTCGGATCAAGCTTCGACATGTCGGCCTGCACGATAATGGTCTGCATAAAGGTCGCCAGCGGGAGCTTGGATGCATCCCTGATATAGATAATCCCGTCAAAATAGGAATTCCAATGCCCCACCATAATAAACAGGGAGACTGTGGCCAGTACAGGCAGGGAAACCGGCAGATACACGCTGTAAAAGGTCCGGAACTGCCCAGCCCCGTCAATAAAGGACGCTTCTTCGAGATCCTTTGGCACCGTACGGAAGAAATTCAGCAGCAGGATAATATTGAACACAGCGACCAGTCCCGGAAGGATCAGCGCCATCAGGGAATCCATCAGCCCAAGCTTCAGTATCAGAATGTAGCCGGGAATCAGCCCGCCGCTGAACAGCATGGTGACGACAAAGTACCAGAGATAAATATTCCGTGCCCGAAATACACGGGTTTCCTTGGAGAGCGCGTAAGCAGCTATGGTATTCACAACCAGGGCAAGCGCCGTTCCGAGCACAGTCCGTTCTACAGACACCCATAAGGAGGAGAGAAAGTTGCTGTTGTTAAATGTTTTTGCATAAGCCTCAATTGTAAATCCGATAGGCCAAAAGGTTACCAGACCTGCGTTGGCCGGAGCCGTCGAACTGAGGGATACCATCAGCAAATGATACAGCGGAAGCAGGCACAGCACGGAAATAACCGTCAGGAAGACATTATTGAAGATACTGAATATGCGGTAAGACGCCGTTTTGTGATACATAGAATGTCATCCTTTCTAAAAGATTCTGTAGCCGGCAAACCGGTAGGCCAGACGATAGGAGATCACGATCAAGATTAGGCTTATCGCCGATTTGAACAGATTTACCGCGGTGGCAAAGCTGAACTGTCCGCTGAGCAGGCCTTCTCTGTACACAAAGGTGTCAATAATATCGCCCTGCTGATAGATCAAAGGACTATACAGGTTAAATACTTGGTCAAAGTTCGCGTTCAGCACGTTGCCCAGTGCCAGTGTGGCCACTACGATGGCAATCGGAATCAACGCCGGAATGGTAATATACATCGTCTGCTTCCAGCGTCCAGCCCCATCCACTTCCGCTGCTTCGTACAGCGAAGGATTAATGCCGGATAACGCGGCCAGGAAGATAATCATATTGAAGCCGAATTCCTTCCAGACATCACTGAAAATAATTGTGAACCGGAACCAGTTGCCGTCGCCCAGGAAGAAGATCGGCTTAACACCGAACACACTGGAGATGAACTGGTTGATCAGGCCCGTCTGGGCAAGCATATCAATCAGAATCCCCGACAGGGTAACCCAGGATAAAAAGTGCGGCAGATAGACCAGCGTCTGAATGGTTCGTTTGAGCGCCATCTTTCTGACCTCGTTCAGCAGTAAAGCGAAGAAGAACGGAATGACCAGGTTCATGATCATCTTGGAGCAGGCAAAGAATAGCGTATTCCATGTAATCTGCAGGAAATATTCATTCTGCCACATGTATTCGAAATGTTTGAGTCCTACCCAAGGAGAATCAGCGAATCCGAGCGCCGGCTTATAATCCTGAAAAGCCATAAGAATCCCGCCCATGGGGATATAAGAAAAAATAAACACCATAACTGCCGCCGGCAGCACCATAAAGTGGAGCACCCACGGCTGCTTAACCCTCTTTTTCCTCGATAAGCGCGGCGTTTTTCCAGGATTCACCTGCTGTATAGTGTTAGCTTCCATCGCTCTCTCCCGCTTTCAAAAAATTATTTTGTGTGTTGTATGAATCTCTGCTATAAATAGTAGCAAGCATTTCTCAGGTTTGACTATATTACTTTATTAGGCTCGTATAGGGATTTATTAGGGCTTCGTCTGGGGGGACAACGATGGGTCTAAGTACAGCTATTCATTTCGTTAAAGAAAAATCCTGGAGCAGATTTAGTTTGTTCGCCAAAATGAACAGTCTGATTATTGTGCTGTTTATTCCAATCATCATCGTATATACGTATTCCAATAACGTTACCTTCGATGTAGTCAGTAAAGAGCTGCAGGAGTCCAACACCAAACAGCTGACTTTTTTGTCCAGTCAAATTGATTCACGGATCAACCAGATGATGGATTTCAGCCTGGTATTCTCCAAAGATCCGAATGTCAGGAAATTCAATGGTCTGAATATGTGGGAAGACCGTTACGACCACATGCAGACCCGTTATGTCATTCAGGAGAAGATGATGCTCCAGTCCGGGTTAACGGATATCTGGCCTTCCAGATACGCTGTATATTCCCAGCAGAATAAGGATGTCATTTCCAATTACGACAAGCCCACAGGTTATGATGAACACTACTTGAAGCAAAATATGAGCGGTAAATGGACATACAGCGACGGCAAATCCGGTTATCCGGGGCAGACCAAGGCCTTTTACTGGTTCTATAGCGATTCTATTGCTCCGCAGGGAACGTTCACGGGAAGTGATCTGGTGGTTGAAGCCAGCTTCAGCTATGAGAATATCCAGAACATGCTGGATACGTATAAGGCAGGGGGACAAGGTGATCCGTTCTTCTATCACAAAGGGAATGCGCCGATCCTGAACCGCAGTGCAGACCAGCAACTGACGGGTGAGCTGATTACTTATCTGAACGAGCATTCACCGGACAACAGCACACAGCATGTAGTGAAAATGAAGAATAAAAATTATCTGGTCAGTTCGGTGAAATCCTCCAATCTGGACTGGTACCTGGTTGACGTTGTACCGCTAGACCGTATCCTCGGGCCCATATCCGGCAGCCGTAATTTATTCTATGTATCCATGCTTCTGCTGTTTGTTGTTGGAATCTCGGCTTCTATCCTGCTGTACAGAAATGTTCAACAGCCCATCAAAAAGCTCATCAAAGGGCTTAGACGTGTGCAGCGGGGAGACTACACGGTACGCCTCCACTCCGAGGAACAAAACGAATTTTCGTTTCTCTTCCACCGGTTCAATGATATGTCTCATCAGATTCAGGATCTGATAGAAAATGTATTCAACGAAAAAATCCGGGCCCGTGAGGCTACCCTGAAGCAGCTTCAAGCCCAGATCAATCCGCATTTTCTGTACAATTGCCTGGGATATATTATCAACATGGCCCAAATGAAAGATGAAGAAGCCGTGGTATCAATGGCCTATAACTTAAGCGCTTACTATCGCTATACCACCCGCATGGAGCGGGATACAGCCACCCTGGACGACGAAGTCAAACTGCTGGTCAACTATTTGGATATTCAAAAGCTGCGCAATGGCCGCATTGAGTATCATATCGATATCCCCAAGGAGATGCTGACCCAGACCATACCTCGTCTCCTGCTACAGCCCATTGTGGAGAACTCCGTCATCCACGGGGTCGGAAAATCTTACAGCTCCGGTGAAATCCGGATCAGCGGCGAGTGTGCCGGAGGCTTCTGCCGGGTGTATATTGACGACGACGGGCCGGGTCTTAGCCAGGACCAGCAGGAAGCGCTCAACCGCAAGATGCGGGAGCCGCTGCGCGAGGAAATGGGCTGCGGTCTTTGGAATACGAATCAGCGGCTTATTCACCAGTTCGGCAGCCTCTCCCGTCTACATTTCAGGGAATCTCCGCTAGGCGGTTTCCGGACAGAGATTATCTGGGAAATTCCGGCCCTGGAAGAGCAGTATCCGTACACTAACCTACAAGGAGCCACACTTCATGCAAATGATCATCGTTGACGACGAAGCCCACTGGGTAGATAACCTATCCATGACCAAACCCTGGCACACGCTGGGCATCGAACAAGTACACAAGGCCTATTCCGCTACCGAGGCGCTTCAGATCATCGAAACGCACCCTATCGATATTGTGATCTCAGATATTCAGATGCCTGAAATGACGGGACTTGAACTAATTGAGCGAATACGGAAACGGGACAAGAAAATCAAGTGCATCATCTTAACCGGGCATTCAGAGTTCGAATTCGCCAAAACAGCCATCCAGCACAGTGCAGTGGACTACCTGCTTAAGCCTCCGACAGACCATGAATTACTCGGTGCCGTCCAAACCGCCATTGATCAATTGAATGCAGAATGGGAGCTGGTCAGTTCCCTGGAGCGTACCCAATATACGCTGAGAGAGAACCTGCCCCTGCTGCGCGGACAATTGCTTCTGAGCGCACTGCAGGGGCAGCGGATGTCAGCCGACGAATGGGAACGCAAGCTGGGGAGCTATGGTCTTCCCTTCATCCGCGGGGACGGTGCCTTGATGCTGGTCAGGCTGGAAGAAGAATTCGGACAGTACAAGAATAACGGGCAGCCCCTCATTGAGTATGCAGTCATCAATATGGCGGAAGAGATTATTGGCGAATTCATGGAGGTCTGGGGCGTTAAGGAAGAGCATGGCTATCTGGTCTTTCTGCTTCAGCTGAAGGAGCGGGCAGCAGATCTGGGGAAGGAAGGCCTTCTGGAGCAGTTGTCTGTACAACTGCAATATAAGGTCAAACAATTCCTGAAGGGTTCACTGTCTATAGTCATCACAGAATGGTTCAAGTTCCCTGAGCAGCTGTCTGACCGGTTCCGCCAGGCTTCAGCCTACTTCCGCCAGATTGTCGGGGATGAGCGGGAATTCGTGATGCGGGTCAGTGAACCTGGCGAACAGGCAGAACAAGGACCACTGGATGCCCTCTACACGCCGCCTTCCCTGATTCATCTGCTGGAATCCGGACATTGGGAAGCTGCCGAGACCAAGCTGATGGATGTATGTGCAGAACTGGATGAGAAATGGCCTGAATCCTGGGAGCACTGCATGGAGGCCGGGTTCTTAATCTCGGCGGCCTTCTCTAACCTCGCACACCGGAATGGACATACGCTCGGCAAGCTGCTGGGGACAGATATTGAAGCGCTGCAGAGCGGGGAAGCCTTCTCTTCCATCAACAAGCTCAGAGTATGGTCCGTGAGCGTGCTTGGCAAGCTGAAAGAGGGAACCTCCAGCGAAATCAAAGACATCCGTTCCCTCTACGTGAAGAAAATCCAGGAGTTTACAGATAAGAATCTGCATCTGGATGTGTCCTTGCGGGTGCTGGCAGACCATGTCAACCTGCATCCCACCCATCTGTCCAAGATCTACAAGATCGAAACAGGTGAAGGCATCAGTGAATACATCTCGCGCCTGCGTATGGACCGGGCCTGCCATATGCTGAAGACTACCGCCAAAAAGGTGTATGAGATCAGCACAGACATTGGGTACATGGACCCCGCCTACTTCATCAAGGTATTCAAACGCCAGTTTGGGGTAACACCGCAGGAATACAGGGACGGAAAAAAATAGCATGATAGAGTCCTATCGAAACTAAGAAACTCATATAGATGCCTTCCCCTCAAAGTTGGTACAGTACACATGTAAGCATCATACACAGTAGGGGGACATGATGAATGAATACATTCCAAAAATTTGGCTCGTTGCTCGCTGTTACAGCTCTCGTCACACTGACAGCCTGTAGCGGAACATCCAATGACAATGCATCAAAAGGCAATGCCGCTTCTAATTCTGATAGCGCCAATAGTGCCACTACCTCTGAAGCCGACGCAGCCTTTGCCAAAGGCAAATATGATCCGCCGATTGAGATCAGCTCTGTCTTAATGCCGAAGAAGTACGTGCAGGGCGACACGAAGGAAAACAATGTACATGACCGCTGGATGCTGGAGACCCTGGGAATCAAGCATAAAGATACCTGGTACCCTGCAAATGACGACCAATACAGACAAAAGCTTCAGCTTGCGATCTCCTCAGGCGAGAAGCTTCCCGATTTCGTATCGGTACCTACCAATCCGGTATTGACTAATCAATTAATTGATTCCGGCCAGTTCATTGCGATTGATGAGCTGTTTGACAAATACGCCAACAAGACGCTGAAGGATCACGCCGCAGCGCACCCTGAGCTCTGGTATCCTTTCATGAGAGACGGCAAGAAATATAATATGCCGATCATGGAATATACGGACAATGACGATACCCTTCTCTGGCTCCGCGAGGACTGGATGGAGAAGCTGAATCTTGAGGCTCCCAAGACCATTGCCGACTTAGATAATATCATGGACAAATTCAAGAACCAGAACCCTGACGGCCTGGCTCCTGATAAAGTATTTCCACTGGCTATTTCACTGAAAAATAATACGAATACCTGGATGGGTTCGCTGGACTGGCTGTTCGGAGCTTACGGCACCATCGAGGAGCAATGGAACAAGGATGCGGACGGCAATCTGGAGTATGGCTCCGTGAACCCGGGTGCCAAGCAAGCCCTGGCGAAGCTGAAAGAATGGATGGATAAAGGATATATCCATGCGGACTCCGCTCTGTGGGATGAAGGAAAATCCGCTGAGAGCTGGACCAAAGGCACGGCAGGCATTTTGCCAGGGGCCCAATGGGTTCCAGACTGGCCTGCTCCCGATCTGCTCAAGAATGTGCCGGGCTCCAAGTACAAAGCTTATCCAGTTCCCGCAGGACCGGATGGCAAAATCGGCACCAAGTGGCAAAATTCCGGTGTCAACGCCAGTATCATGATCAACAAAGATGCCAAGCACCCGGAAGCAATCTTCCTGTACTATAACTATTTGCTCGATAACGTGGCGAATCCGACCGCAGGCAGCCCTTATGAATATGGCTTTGCCAAAGGGTATGACTGGGATATTATTGATGGCCAGCCTACCAGTGATAAAGAGAAGATTAAGGACTTCAACAATGAATTCCCGTTCCTGACTGGTCCGGCCCGTATTCCTGATCTGTACATGAAAACACTTGTTAAGCTGGCAAACGGCGAAAAGCCGGTTACCCCTTATGAGAAACAAATGGCTGAGTTCCGCAAGCCGGAGAACTGGGCAGCCGCCAAGATCGTAATGTCGCAACTGGATATCCGCAAGCAGAACTATTTCACAGGAGCAGCCACGCCGACTATGGTCTCCAAGTGGAATCTGCTGCGCCAGTCCGAGATGGAAACCTTCAACAAAATCATCTACGGCAAATTGCCGGTTGATGCCTTTGATGAATTCGTCACCAACTGGAAAGCTAACGGCGGCGACCAAATCACGAAGGAGGTCAACGATTGGTACAAATCAGTATCAGCCAAATAATTAGAAATATGGGGATGACTCCAAAGCCAGCAATCGGCTTGGGTCATCCCCTTCTGTTTTTGAGGGGAATCCCTGTATACCAGCAACTGATTATGCTAAACTGGCGAATGGAGCCGCAGAAACTCCCTATGAACCACAGCAGTCATCATACAGCAGAAGGAGAGATGATTTCGTTGGTAGATGTAAAAGGAAAATGGGCATTGATTACAGGCGCAAGCAGAGGTGTAGGTTATCAGACCGCTTTATTTATGGCGGAGCAAGGCTGCAATCTTATACTTCATAGCAGAGACCTGGCACATACCGCAACAGTGGAGCAAGAAGTTAAGGCATTAGGGGTTGAAGCCTATTGTGTGCAGGCCGAGCTTGGCAAACATGAAGAAGTGGTTGCCATGCTGGATGAAATTGAGGATAAGCGTACGGTTGTGGATATTGTATTTAACAATGCAGCTGTCCAAATTGCCTATAGAGCAGATTACTGGAACACGCCGGTTGATGATTATGAACAAAGTTTCCGGATTAATTTCATTTCCGTTGCCACCATTTGTAACCGTTTTATTCCAAAAATGATCGAGCGTGGTTTCGGGCGGGTAATCAACACCACCAGTGGCATCAAAAACGAGCCTGAGCAGTCAGGTTATGCAGCCAGTAAAGCCGCCCTCGACAAATTCACCAAAGATCTGGCATCCCGGCTGGATGGAACTGATGTCATCCTTAGCTTAACCGATCCCGGCTGGTGCAGAACGGATCTCGGTGGACCGAACGCCACCAGCCCGGTAGAAAGCGTAATTCCCGGGATTGCAGTGGGCGCTTTTGTGGATGACAAGAAAAGCGGACGCTTCCTGCATGCACAGGCTTTTACGGGCATGACCCTCGCGGAGGCCGTAACCAAGGCTGAAACCATGGAGGCTACCCCCTACGTTATCTAGACCAATCACCTTCATAGCCTTAAGACAAGGGTGCTCTGCTAAGGAGCACTTTTTGTGATTATCAATGAACTATAATGCAAGGTCAAGCGGTTACTGGCCCAGCTTTAATAAAAAATTAATCTGCAACTGATACTATGAAAGCAGAATGAAAGCAGAATGAAATCAGAGGGGATTCGGATGAAAATACTAATTGTTGAAGACGAACTTCCATTGCTCGAAGCGATCATTGAAATCTATGATAATGAATCCTTTGAAGCAACAGGGGCTTCGAATGGGGATGAAGGTTACTACTTGGCAGAGAACGGAAGCTATGATCTTATCGTGCTTGATATCATGCTGCCGGGAATGAACGGTCTTCAAATCGTCAAGCGGCTGCGGGAGAAGCAGGTGGCGACACCCATCATTATGCTTACGGCAAAAGACAGCGTCGAGGACTCTGTGAGGGGACTGGATGCCGGGGCAGATGATTATGTGACAAAACCCTTTGCTGCAAGCCTGCTGCTCGCCAGAACAAGGGCCGTATTGCGGCGCCGGGGAAACGTGAATCCGGAAGGTAATATGACCTGCGGCGAGATTCAATTGATCTCTTCTTTGAGAGATGCCTATGCCGGTGAGGAAGCTTTGAAGCTCACCCCCAAAGAATACGAGCTGTTGGAATTTTTGCTGTGCAACAAAGATCAGATTTTATCGCGGGAACAAATCTTCGAACGGATATGGGGCTTCGATTCAGAATCGGCTTCTTCTGCCGTGGATGTCTATGTCCACCATCTGCGCAAGAAGCTGGCTCCGTATGGAGGCGATCTCTATCTGAAGACCATCCGCGGAGTGGGGTATCTGCTGAAAGGAGAAGCCCATGTTCAGTAGAACCCGCCGTCAGTTAGTACTGCTGAACTCAGCAGTTCTTGTATTCATTTTACTTGTATCAGGCTTCGTCCTGTATATCCATCTCCGCTACCGGTTATATCATGAAGCAGATGAAGCGATCCTGAATACAGCCAAATCTATGCAAAGGGCTTCCATCGACCAGATGCTTCAAGAAGACCACCCCGAACCGGATGCCGACCGGAGAACCTCCTATTTCTTCTGGGACCGGCAAGGAAAGCTGATGATTCAATATCCGAAGCAAGGCTTCACCCGTGAAGAGGCCCAGCGATTCAAAGATGCTGCCGCCGGGAGTTCACCCAGGACTGTGGAGACCGGCGACGACCGGGAATACCTGACCTTGGGTTTTGCTAACCCCTCTGAAGTAACGGCTGGATCCCCTGCAGCCTTTCATGCCGCTTATGTAGTTGTGGTCAGAAATCTGGAAGATGAGAACAAAATGCTCGGCTCACTCCGTATGGACCTCGCTATAGGATGCGCCGCAGGCGTACTCTTTTCGATACTCATCGGCTTCTTCCTGGCGGGGCATGCCCTTGTTCCGATCCGGCGGTCTTGGAACAAGCAGCAGCAGTTTGTTGCGGATGCCTCTCATGAACTGCGCACGCCAACTGCTGTGATCCAGACCCGCACCGAGCTGTTGTTCCGTCATCCCCAGCATACTATTGAAGAGGAGAGCCAGAACATTGCGCTGATCCTAAAAGAAAGTAAACGCATGGGCCGGCTGATTGATGATCTGCTGACCCTGGCAAGAACCGACTCCAACCAGCTTCAAATTCACGCTGCCCCGGTTCCGCTGCATCTCCTCCTTCAAGAGATCACCGAGCAGTTCGGGCTCTTGGCCGAAACCAAGTCTGTTCAGATTCATTCCCATTTCCAGCCTGCCGAGATCGAGGGTGACGACAACCGCCTAAGACAATTGTTTATTATTTTATTGGATAATGCGCTGAAGTTCACTCCCCCGGATGGATTCATCAAGCTTACCTGCCACACTTCTCCCCACTCTGTCCGTGTCCTCGTGAAAGACAGCGGCTGCGGGATCAGCCCGGAAGATCTTCCGCATGTGTTTGAACGCTTCTATCGCGGAGATAAGAGCAGATCCCGCACCGAAGGCGGAACCGGCCTTGGCCTGTCTATCGCCGAATGGATCGTACTTGCCCATAACGGGACAATCCGTGTCACCTCACAGGAGGGGAGCGGCACAGAATTCCAGCTCATTTTCCCCAAAAAGTTGTAGTGTTCTCTCCGGCTGTGTCTTTTTAAGAAAATCTCAATAATCCCTTCTTATACTTAGAGTATTCACACGAGCATTCTATTGGAGGGATTAATCGATATGGCGAAGATGAACAGCAAATGGGTTATCCTGTGTTCCGCCGCAATTGGGGCGATCTACACTGCAGGATATTATTCAACCGACACGCTGGCGGCTATTCAGCAGCCCGTACCCTATAGCCAGGTAAGCGGCTCATCCGGGAATCAGAGCAGCAAGCTGGATAGCCAGCCGGTTGGCAGTCAGGTCAGTGTTAAAGTCAGCAAGCCAACCAGCAATCCGGCCAGTACTAAGGTCAAGCCCAAAGCTGCCACTGCTTCCCCCGCTCCCACGGTCAAAAGCAAATATAAAAGTGGAACTTTCTACGGCGCAGGAAACAACCGGCGGGGATCTATTCAGGTAGCGGTGAGCATCAAGAATGATAAAATTACGGACGTAGAAGTCACTAATTACAGAATGCGCTACTCCCAAGGCTATATAGCCGGCTTACCCCAAGAGATTATACAGAATCAAAGTGCTAAGGTTCACAATGTATCAGGCGCAACCTACAGCACCCGGGCATTCAGAGACGCTATCCAAAATGCGCTGGACCAAGCGTTGAACGCTTAACGGAGGGTATCATGAAGCGGACCAAATTGTATATGGATACCACTGTGGAAATTCAGGTTATTACCGGCAGCGCACAGGAATCAGCTGCTGCTGCAGCGTTGGACCGGGCGTTCGAAGCCTTTCACAAGGTTGAGCAGGCCTGCAGCCGGTTCAGCCCGGATAGTGAGCTGATGCAGGCTGCACGGCAGATTCAGACCGCCGTACCGGTTAGCCCGTTTTTATACGAACCTCTGAAGTTTGCCCTGGAGATGGCTGAATGGACAGATGGCTTATTCGATCCCACCGTGGGACAAGCGCTGGAGAACTTGGGTTTTAATGAGCATTATTTAACCCGGCAAGCGATGCACAGCTCTACCTCTTCTTCCGCCTCCTACCGGGATATTATCCTGGACGAGGAGAAGCATACGCTATATTTACAGAAACCGCTGGTCATTGATTTAGGAGCTGTTGCCAAAGGATTTGCCATTGATTTAGCCGCACATGAGCTGCGGGCTTTTGATGGCTTTGTCGTCAATGCGGGGGGCGATCTGTATGCCGGAGGCTTGAATGAAACCGGGAGCAAGTGGCGGATCGGCATTCAGCATCCTGTGAATCCGGAACAAATTCTTTACACGATTGAACTTTCCAATGAGGCCATCTGCACTTCCGGAAGCTATGAACGCAGAAGCCCCATCCACCCGGAGACTCATCATATTATTGACCCGAGCAGCACAGAATCACCACAGGAAATGGTTAGCTGCAGTGTGATTGCCCCTTATGCCATGATGGCGGACGCCTTCTCGACAGCCAGCTTCTTGTCTGGTGTGGAGCACGGGACGGCGCTCATTGACCAGGTGAAGCTCAAGGGACTCTTCATCACTTCCGATTTAACATCAGTTACGCTTGGAGGGATACACATTGAAAAAGGTTAAACAATGGATCAAAACGCCCAAAGGGTATGTCACCCTGTGCATGCTTGGCTATGTACTTCTGGCTTCAGCCGGGTCCATGGATATCAAAGGCATCATCAACGCGGGCATTGCTGTCAGTATATCCGTAGCCGCCGATATGCTATGTACATCTCTGGTCAAAAAGAAACGGACTCCGCCCTATAGTGCTATCATTACAGGACTTATCATCGCTCTGATCTTAAGCACTAGCGCTTCATGGATCGTTGTCGCTGCGACTTCCCTGCTCGCTATTGTACCGAAATATGTGTTTGTGAATAAGAAAAAAGCCATTTTTAATCCTGCGAGTCTCGGCCTGCTGCTATCGAGTCTGCTCTTTCAAACCGGGCAGAGCTGGTGGGGGGCTTTCGGCGACCTCCCGGCCTGGACCTTGATTTTCCCCTTGATCGGCGGTTATCTGGTGACGAACCGTGTGAATAAATTCCCTTTGATCTTTTCTTTTCTCGGCACATATTTCGCCCTGCTGCTGATCATGGGAATATTCCAGTTCGGTGACGCCACGGATGCCCTGCGGATTCCATATATCAATGCCAGCCTGTTCTTTGCCCTGTTTATGCTTACGGACCCGCCTACCTCACCGGCCAAGTATAAGGATCAAATTATTTTTGGTATTCTATGCGCTGTTGTGGGAGCTCTGGTGTATGCATACTTCGGCGGTTTGATCTACTTATTTGTGGGGCTGCTTGCCGGGAACCTGTATCACTACGCAAGAACAAGACCTTCTTATCGTACACAGTCCTCAAGAGCTTCGTTATCGTGATGTTGAACTTGCTCATAACACTCCCCGGAACGATGGGGCCCGGGCTATACGTTGAAGAGTGGAGGTAACTTTAAGAAGCTATCCTTCCACTTCTTCAAGATAGGCTGCCGCTCCCTCAGCGGTCTTCATTACTTAGCACCACGGATGTCTCGATCTGCCGCTCCGGGATATTCCAGTATTTACTCAGCAAATCCCGCTTCTTGTCTGCCTGGACTAGCTTGAACCCATTCTTCATGTAAAAGGAAATGGCCCAGTCTGCCGCTTCCCAAGTACCGATGAGGATGGGCTTATCTGTACGTTCTGTAATGTGCATTAGCAGTTTCGTTCCAATCCCGCCTTGGCGCTGGGCTGTTCGTACATAAGCATGTCTGATCAAGGCGACTTCACCCTTATCCTGAACTCCCATCACACCGCACAGTTCTCCGCCGTCTTCGAATCCCCAAAAAACGACCCCATCCTCCATCTCATGAACAAGTTCAGCTCTGCTCATATACGGCTCATGGTACCGGTCCTCCGGAATAATACCTTGATATGCCTTGGCAGCATCGTTGATAATCCGGTACATGTTGTCCTCGTCTTTCTGCTCACACAATCGAATCATCGGGCGTCTCTCCTTCCTATGGATTCTTTTCTTTTATAAAAATAAGCTGCATTCGTGTTCACTTTTATAGTATGGATGTTCAGCTATTCGCCTGCTTCTGCCAAATCAAATAATTAAGGGAAATTATACCATGTATGCCTGAAAAAAATAAGTCGTGAGACGCTGACGGTTCGCTCTATATGACGGCATATGCGCCGAGCAGGCCAGACTGTTCTTTGCGGCTTACGCTCTCAATGTCCGTTGGTATTGGACAGCCTTCCAGCAATCCGTTGCCCATTGAACCAGTGGCTGGGAGCATGATGCAAAAAAAATCCAGGACTACGCGAAGCACAAATGACCAAAAACGCACAGCAGCGATTCTCCAATACGCGAGAATCGCTGCTGTGCTCACTTTTGTGGATTTTATGAAGAAGAGAACTGTCTCCCGTCATAGAAAATCTAGATCCATAAGATATCCAAGTGCCATTTAGTTGATTAGTTGTTCAACCTGAAGCAGCCTTCTGATCATCACGGTCGTCTCTGCACGGGTAACATGACGCATTGGTAAGATTTCATTATTGCTGCCCTTAATAATTCCAGCCGCTATCATTTCTGCCATGGCGTCACTGGCCCATACGGGAACCTCGGACCGGTCACGATATTGCTCTGGTATAGACAAGTGCTGATTATATGCCGGGTTCTCCAGCCATGCTCTGATCCGGTTCATGATCACTGCGCTTTCGGCGCGGGTAATAGGCTGATCCGGACGTATTGTATGATCTCCGTACCCGTTAAGGAATTTATAGTCAACTGCCGCCTGAATAACTTTACTATACCAGTCCTGCGCGCGTACATCTTGAAAGTCCTGCTTCAATAATCTGGGCTCAATCCCCAGAGCACGCACGGCAATTGCTGCAAACTCCGCTCTTGTGATAGACCCATCAGGGTCAAACCGGCCGGCCCCTTTACCTTGAACAATCTGCCGGTTTGCCATATCCTCTACGTCCACCCGGCTCCAGTGACCAACCAAATCATCCATGGACAAGGAGGATTGCACCAGCATAAAAGTTCCGTTAGACAGACTCTGTATTATAACTTTGAATGGCTCCTGATCGGTTACGACTCGCGTCGGCACAGGGAGAAAACTTCCGTCGTCCCGGAGCAGGACAGCTGTAGTGACAGAATGCGGGTCGCCCCCCGCTGGAAGGTTGATGCTGAATTCTGCATACTTATTGAAATCATTTATAGTTCTTGTATCGCCATGATACCCAGCCTGCACCGTATACTGGACGTGCTGGAGTACCTTAGTGCCGGGACTGGGTTCTGCAAGAAGCGATATACCCGGTGAGGGCTTGCCGATCGATACATCCACTGCGATGTCCTTCAGATCTACCTGAGATCCGAAGGAGGCCGCTACATGGTCAATATTGATCTGTCCTGAGTCCAGTGTGTACGATCCGTATGATGTTTTTAGCTGAATACGTTCCTGCTTGTACTCCATTTGTTTTATCATCTGACCGGTTAGATGAAGGATAACCCGATCTCCGGGTTCCTTAACCGGAACCGTTAGATCGATATTCTCGTGCTGTGCTATTACCGATAGCAACTGCTTGCTGTCCATTACAATGCGAATTATTTTCTCTCCTTGTTCCTGCTCAATCTTTTGCACACCCATCGGGAAGTATTTATGATCACCTACAAAGACTTCAATCTGACTTGTCTTAACCGGATCGTCTTCGGCTGCAGAGAAGATCTCTGTGTTCTGCCCCGGAGGATCAGAGAAGACTGCGCGAAAAACGGTTACTCTGTACTCTTGTATAGCAAGCCCGCCGGGAGTTAGGACTTGAATCACAATGGTGTTCCATCCCTCATACAAAGGAAGGATCGTACCATTGACGACATGGACGGGTGTGCTGCCGTTAATAGACAGGTAACCAGCGGGATCCTGGAGAGCGGCATGAACTATGGCAGAGCTTGTCTGATTCCCTACGCTTAACGTGTATTGCAGGATACCCGGTGAAAAACCCGGACTTAATATTTGTCCTTCAAGTGATAAATCCGCCAGATTGGCATTGAATGCCGGTATTCGATAGATATGAATGGAATACTCCTTGTACAGTGAGCTATCCGTATTGGTGACCCTGATGCTTACCGTTGTCTCAGGGCCGGTTAATGGAATCTCCATCTCCACGGAATGGGCCGGGCTCCCATTATTGATAGATATCAACCCATGGTTGTGGGCAGCTACAGCTTTAAGGGGAACCGAAAGCTGTGAGTTTCTCACCTGAATAGAATAATTCATGATACCTGGATCAAAGGCTGGTTCCAATGTCCCCTCTCCTGCCTCCAGCGACTGGAGTTCCACAGAAGCGGGATCGGGGGCGGGGGACTGCGGCTGCGGCTGCGGCTGCGGCTGCGGTTGCGGTTGCGGTTGCGGTTGTGGCAGCGGCTGGCTCTGTTTCAGCACAGTAAGGTTAAATGACTTGGTCTGCTCCTCCGTGCCCCTGGTCACTTTGGCGGTCAGTGTGACCATACTGTCCACAGCGCTATATGCAGGACGGCTGACCGTCCCGTCCGGAGCAGCCAACCCCGCGTTGGTGCTGCTCCAGGTTATCGCCGTACCGTTCGGCCCGGTTCCAGATAAATTCACATTCTGGGTCACGCTGGACGCAGTGTCTCCGGGGGCGTAACCCACCTGCAGCCACGCCAGATCATCCGACACTGCCTCCGCGTCTGTAATGCTCTGTTTCAGCACAGTAAGGTTAAATGACTTGGTCTGCTCCTCCGTGCCCCGGGTCACTTTGGCGGTCAGTGTGACCATACTGTCTCCAGTGCTATATGCAGGACGGCTGACCGTCCCGTCCGGAGCAGCCAACCCCGCGTTGGTGCTGCTCCAGGTTATCGACGTACCGTTCGGCCCGGTTCCAGATAAATTCACATTCTGGGTCACACTGGACGCAGTGTCTCCGGGAGCGTAACCCACCTGCAGCCACGCCAGATCATCCGACACTGCCTCCGCATCTGTTATGCTCTGTTTCAGCACAGTAAGGTTAAATGACTTGGTCTGCTCCTCCGTGCCCCGGGTCACTTTGGCGGTCAGTGTGA